>NZ_JACYUM010000025.1:0-294 GCF_014841755.1 Aeromicrobium sp. CFBP 8757 | reverse complement strand
GGTCCACCAGCCGAAGGACCACCGCCATGAAGACCAAGAAGATCCTCCTCCCCCTCGCCACCCTCGTCGCCGCCGGCGCCATCGCGGTCGGATCGGGTGCCACGTTCACCTCCACCAGCGCCAACACGATCAGCTCGGTCACCTCCGGCACGCTGACGCAGAGCAACTCCAAGGCCAACGCCGCGATCTTCAACCTGACCAACATCAAGCCCGGCGACGTCGTCAACGGCAGCCTCACGATCAAGAACACCGGCTCGCTGCCGGCCACCTTCTCGCTCACCGAGACCTCGTCGG
>NZ_JACYUM010000024.1:0-313 GCF_014841755.1 Aeromicrobium sp. CFBP 8757 | reverse complement strand
CTCCCGCGAGCGCAGCGAGTGGGGGCCCGTGAGGGCGAAGCCCGAGGCGAACCACAGCGTCAGGCTTGAGTAGATCGCCTCGCTTCGCTCACGGTCGGCCGCAGGCGGCCTCCCTGGCGACCGACCACCCCCGCTCGCCAGGGAGCGCAGCGACCGTGAGGGCGAAGCCCGAGGCGAACCACAGCGTCAGGCTTGCGTCAGGCCGCCTCGCTTCGCTCACGGTCGGCCGCAAGCGGCCTCCCTGGCGACCGATCACCCCCGTTCGCCAGGGAGGAGCTCTGCGACGACCGTGAGGGCGAAGCCCGAGGCGAAC
>NZ_JACYUM010000023.1:0-485 GCF_014841755.1 Aeromicrobium sp. CFBP 8757 | reverse complement strand
GTGGTCCAGTGCAGGATGCCGTGGCCCTTGTAGGTGTGGTGTCGTCGGCACAACGGTCCGAGGTTGTCTCCCCGGGTGGGGCCTTCGGGAAACGGAATCCGATGGTCGATGTCGCATCGTTCGGCTGGAACCATGCAGCCCGGCCCTTGGCAGGTGCCGTAGAGGAATCTCAACGCCACGTTGAGAACGTCGGGGGCGAATCTGCCGAGGTACTCGTGGGCGAGGACGTCGTCGCCGGTCGGGTCGGTGATGATGCGGTGCCAGAACACGCTGCCGGATTCGGCCACGTCGGCGATCCAGGTGGCGGGGACGCCCCAGGTGCCGTCGGTGGACTCGGCGAAGCCGGGGTTCGCGCCGGCCAGGACGTCCGCACCGATCGTGACGCCGATGTTCGCATCGACCGCGGCCTCGGTGGCCTCGGAGTCGGTGCACCACGCGACCAGCAGGTCGGCCTCACGCTGCGCGACGGTGCGGTCGTCGTCGGG
>NZ_JACYUM010000022.1:0-492 GCF_014841755.1 Aeromicrobium sp. CFBP 8757 | reverse complement strand
CCACGCGACCAGCAGGTCGGCCTCACGCTGCGCGACGGTGCGGTCGTCGTCGGGGTCGACACCCCGGCGGGCGTTCTTGCGGATCCGGTCGGCGATCGCGGCGAGCTCATGCGAGGCCAGGTAGGCGCCCAGGTAGCCCATCGAGTCGTCACCGTGCTGGATCGTCACGTGGCGCTTGGTGCGTTCGTCCTCGGCCCGTTCGATCGCCAGATCGGCCTCGACCCGTCGCACGAACCGCTTCAACCACGCCCGCAGCTCGGCGACCGTGTGGGTCTGCGCGTACTGCACCACCCGCCGGTCGAGCAGGTGGACGGACTCGGTGCGCTTGAGCTGGCCGATCGTGTGCCCGACCTCGCGCACCCGCACCAGGTCGACACGCCCGTCCAGGAACGCTTCCCACGTCGTGGGCGAGTGGTCGCGCACCCGGTCGGCGAACGTCAACCGGTGCACCACCTGCCCCTCCGACAATCCCATCGCCTCACCAATGCTCAA
>NZ_JACYUM010000021.1:0-537 GCF_014841755.1 Aeromicrobium sp. CFBP 8757 | reverse complement strand
GGTTCGCCTCGGGCTTCGCCCTCACGGTCGCTTCGCTCCCTGGCGAACGACCACTCGGTCGCCAGGGAGGCCGCTTGCGGCCGACCGTGAGCGAAGCGAGGCGACGTGACGCAAGCCTGTTAGCTGTGGTTCGCCTCGGGCTTCGCCCTCACGGTCGCTACGCTCCCTGGCGAACGAGGGGGAGGTACCCCCAGCTTCGCTCCCTGGCGAACGAAAGCATGCGGTCGCCAGGGAGGCCGCTTGCGGCCGACCGTGAGCGAAGCGAGGCGACGGGACGCGAGCCTGATTGCTGGGGTTCGCCTCGGGCTTCGCCCTCACGGTCGCTCCGCTCCCTGGCGAACGACCACTCGGTCGCCAGGGAGGCCGCCTGCGGCCGACCGTGAGCGAAGCGAGGCGACATACGCAAGCCCTGACGCTGTGGTTCGCCTCGGGCTTCGCCCTCACGGTCGCTCCGCTCCCTGGCGAACGAGGGGGTGGTACCCCCGCTCCGCTCCCTGGCGAACGAAAGCGTGCGGTCGCCAGGGAGGCCGCTTGCGG
>NZ_JACYUM010000020.1:0-693 GCF_014841755.1 Aeromicrobium sp. CFBP 8757 | reverse complement strand
TCGCCAGGGAGGCCGCCTGCGGCCGACCGTGAGCGAAGCGAGGCGACGTGACGCGAGCCTGATTGGTTGGTTCGCCTCAGGCTTCGCCCTCACGGTCGCTGCGCTCCCTGGCGGACGGCGGCTCATCACTCACGCGGATCCGAAGAGGTGCGTGTCGCCGTCGACCCTCACCCCCGGGCCGTCTCGGACCAGCATGCGCTTCTTGCCATGCGTCCAGCCATGGATCTTCTTCTCGCGGTAGAAGGCCTCGTTGATCCGCTCGTACTCCTCGTAGTAGACGAGCCTCACCGGCAGACGTCTGCTCGTGTACGCAGCACCCTCTCCTGAACGGTGCTGGCGAAGTCTGGTCAGGAGGTCCCAGGTGCTGCCGGTGTAGTAGGTGTTGTCAGCGCAGAGCAGGACGTAGGTGAACGGCATCCGGCATGGTCGATCGCGCTGGTTCGGAGGGTCAACGAGATCGTCCACAGGCGGTTCGCGAGGCGAGGCGAGGCGACGTGACGCGAGCGTGATTGGTTGGTTCGCCTCGGGCTTCGCCCTCACGGTCGCTGCGCTCCCTGGTGAACGAAAGCATGCGGTCGCCAGGGAGGCCGCTTGCGGCCGACCGTGAGCGGAGCGAGGCGGCCTGACGCAAGCCTGATGGCTGTGGTTCGCCTCGGGCTTCGCCCTCACGGTCGCTTCGCTCCCTGGCGAACG
>NZ_JACYUM010000019.1:0-1254 GCF_014841755.1 Aeromicrobium sp. CFBP 8757 | reverse complement strand
AGGAGCTCTGCGACGACCGTGAGGGCGAAGCCCGAGGCGAACCACAGCGTCAGGGCTTGCGTAGGTCGCCTCGCTGCGCTCGCAGGCGGCCTCCCTGGCGACCGGGGTGGTCAGCCGTAGGTCTCGCGGTGATCGGCCTTCAGCCGCTGGTACGTCTCGTCGGCGGCTGCGGCGTCCCACGCGGCCTTGAAGATGCGGGCCGACTCGGCCTTGACCGGGTCCTCCGGGTCGGCCGGCAGCTCGGCACGTCCGTGGGCGCCGCTCTGCCCCTTCTTGTCGTCCGGGACGGGCCCGTCGTACTTGCGGCCGCCGCGGTGTCGCGCGTACCGCCGGGCCCGCGTGTACCCCATCTGCAGGTACTTGCGGGCCATGTCGGCGCCGACCACGTCCCCGTCGGCGAGGTAGGCGTCGAACGCCGCTCGGATGGCCTCGCTGCTCTCGCGCGCGTCGTCCGGCGTCGCGAACCGCCAGAGCGGGAGCAGCTCGCTCTTGTACGGCTCGACCTGGAAGACGCCCTGCTCACCGCGACCCACCCGGTACCGCTCGGGGTGGGCGCGGTGGTCGACGTCCTCGTCGGTCACGACCTAGAGGTCGGTGACGGTGGCGTGGTCGCCGCCGTCGTACGGCTGGCCGGTCGCCTTCGACTTGACGAGGCTGATCAGGCTCGCGACGCGGCCGCCTGGGGAGTCCCAGTACTCGGCGGTCTCGGCGTCGACGTGGATCAGGATCGCGTTGGGGTCCTCCGGGCCCTCGGGGATCCAGGCCTCGGCGAATGTGCTCCAGTACTCCTTGAGCTTCTCGACGTCGTCGACGATCTCGGCGCGCCCCGAGATCGACACCCACGAGCTCTGACTCGTGACCGTCACGCCGACGACGGGGTTGGCGCGGATGTGCGCGACCTTGCGGGAGTCGCGGGTCGCGATGAACCACAGGTCGGCGTCGAGGTCGACGTCCTGGCGCGACATCGGCCGGCTGACCAGGTGCCCCTCGGAGTCGGTCGTGGTCAGCATGACGAAGCGGGAGTCCTTCGTGAGCTCGACGAGCTTGGCGGTGTCGGTGGCGGTGTCGTTCGTGGAGTCGGTCATGGCGCCGACGTACCCGTCCGCGACGGCTTCACCCGTGTGGGCCGGTCCCGATCGGGTACGCGCACCGCATGACCCAGACCCCCGAAGAGCCCGGAACGTCCGACGGACCCCAGATCGACGCCGAGCCGAAGCCCGAGCCCGCGACGGACGCCAAGCAGGGCGTCTACGA
>NZ_JACYUM010000018.1:0-2584 GCF_014841755.1 Aeromicrobium sp. CFBP 8757 | reverse complement strand
CGTCGCCTCGCTTCGCTCACGGTCGGCCGCAAGCGGCCTCCCTGGCGACCGCACACTCCCGTTCGCCGTCAGGTCTTCCCCTGGACGTCCGGACCTGCGCACACTGTCACGCAGGTCACGACCACTCTCGGGGGAACCATGAACGTACGACTCGTCCTGTCGGGCGCGCTGACCGCGGGGCTCTTGGTCCCTGTCGGTCTCGCCGCGCCGGCCACCGCCGGCGCGAAGCCGGCACCCCGCGGCGACGTGGTGTCGTACGTCGACCCTCTGATCGGCAGCTCCAACGGCGGCAACACCTATCCCGGCGCGGTCCGCCCGTTCGGGATGCTGTCGTGGTCGCCGACGACGACCAAGGGCGACCAGACCGACACCGGCGCGGCCAACGGCTACCAGTACGACACGACCCGCACCCGCGGCTTCGCGCTCACCCACGTCAACGGGGCGGGCTGCCACCCCGGCGCCGCGGGCGACGTCCCGATCTTCCCGCACGTCGGGGCGGTGACGTCGTCGCCGACGGCCGACACCACGGACGCGACGTACGCCAGCGACTTCTCCCACGACGACGAGGTCGCGAAGCCGGGACGCTACTCCCTCGACCTCGCCAACGGGGCGCGGACGTCGTTCGCCGCGACGACTCGCGCCGGCGTCGGCACCATCACGTTCCCGAAGGGCAAGCAGGCGAACCTGCTGTTCCGCACGTCCAACTCGCTGAACGGCAGCGAGGACGCCACGACCCGCATCGACGCGAAGGCTCGCACCGTGACGGGGTCGGTGCTGACGGGCGGGTTCTGCGGACGGCGCGGCAACGGCGGCGGCAGCAACAAGTTCAGCTACTACCGCCTCTACTTCACGGCCCACTTCGACCGGGCCTTCACCCGCACCGGCACGTGGGTGGACGACAGCGTGCGTCCGGGCACCCGGTCAGCCAGCGGCGGCGAGGGTTACGAGAAGGGTGCCGCGCGGGCCGGACGCGGATCGGGTGGTTGGGTCGGCTTCACGAGCGGGCGTCCCGTCACGATGCGCATCGGCATCTCCTACACGAGCCAGAAGGCGGCCGAGGCCAACCTGAAGGCCGAGGTGGCACCCCGCGCCACGGTCAAGAAGGTCGCGGCAGCCGGCACGAAGGTCTGGGACCGGCAGCTGCGCCGCATCGAGGTGGCCGGCGGGTCGCGGGCGAAGCTGACGACGTTCTACACCGCGCTCTACCACTCGTTCCTGCAGCCGAACATCACCAGCGACGTCGCCGGCACGTACCTGGGCGCCGACCGCAAGGTCCACCGTCTCAAGCGCGGGCAGAAGGCCCAGTACGGCAACTTCTCCGGCTGGGACCAGTACCGCGCCCACACCCAGCTGCTCGCGCTGCTCGAGCCACGGGTCGCCGGCGACTTCGCCCAGTCGCTGCTGAACCTGTCGCGGCAGAACGGCGGCGTGTGGGACCGGTGGGTGCACGTGAACGGACCCACGCGGGTCATGAACGGCGACCCCAGCGCACCCACGTTGGCCGGCATCACCGCGCTCGGGGTCGACAACTTCGAGGTCAAGGCGGCGTACGACTCCCTCGTCAAGCAGGCGATCAAGCCGAACGCCGCGGGCCTGTCCGACTACGGCTGCCCCGGGCAGTGCGCCGGCATGCGTCCGAACCTCAAGGAGTACCTGCGCCTGCACTACGCGCCCCAGGACAACTGCCACTGCTGGGGCGGCGCGGCCGAGACCCTCGAGGACAGCGCCGCCGACTACGGCCTCGCCCAGTGGGCCGAGCGCCTCGGCAACAGAAAGCAGGCACGGTACTTCGACGACCGCTCCGGCTGGTGGCGCAACACCTTCAACCCGGCCGCGACCCCCGGAGCCGGATACCAGCAGGCGCGCAAAGCGGACGGTTCGTGGGTCGAGCCGTTCGACCCCACGAGCGACCTCGGCTTCGCGCAGGGCAGCTCCGCGACGTACACGTGGATGGTCCAGCACGACGTGCACCGGCTGTCACGCCTGATGGGCGGCGACGCGAAGGCAGCGGCGCGACTCGACGAGTTCTTCCAGACGGGCTACGACCCCACCAACGAGCCGGGCATCCACGCCCCGTGGCTCTACAACGCACTGGGCCAGCCCTGGAAGACGCAGAAGACGGTGCGCGACTACATGAACCGCGTCTACGGCACCGGTCCCGGCGGACTGCCCGGCAACGACGACCTCGGGACGATGTCGGCCTGGTACGTCTGGGGTGCGCTCGGCATGTACCCGCAGACGCCGAGCCGCGCCGAGATGCTGCTGTCGAGCCCGACGTTCCCGACCGCGTGGGTCCACCGCAAGGGCGGACCGACCATCACGGTCAAGGCACCGGGCGCCGCGGCCGGGACGGTCTACGTCCGCTCGGCCACGGTCGACGGACGCACGTGGCGCCGGTCGTGGATCCCGTCGCGGGTGCTCAACGAGGGCGGCACCGTGACCGTCCGGGTCGGCACGAAGCCGACGTCGTGGGGCTCGCGCCCGCAGGACGTCCCGAAGGACCGCTGACCTCCTCCGTTCGCCTCACCTCCGTTCGCCAGGGAGCGAAGCGACCGTGAGGGCGAAGCCCGAGGCGAACCACAGC
>NZ_JACYUM010000017.1:0-5354 GCF_014841755.1 Aeromicrobium sp. CFBP 8757 | reverse complement strand
TTCGCCTCGGGCTTCGCCCTCACGGTCGTCGCAGAGCTCCTCCCTGGCGAACGAGGGCATGCGGCCGAGCGTGAGCGGAGCGAGGCGACCTGACGCGAGCCTGATCGCTCGGGTTCGCCTCGGGCTCCGCCCTCACGGTCGCTTCGCTCCCTGGCGAACGAGGGCATGCGGTCGCCAGCGAGGCCGCTTGCGGCCGAGCGTGAGCGAAGCGAGGCGACCTGACGCAAGCCCTCACGGTCGTCGCAGAGCTCCTCCCTGGCTAACGAGGGCGTGGGCACGGGGCGGGCTTCTTCGATGGCTCACACGTCGTTCTCACGCGCATCTCAGTCATGGGCGAGAATGTATGACCATGACCGACTCGCACGATCCGTTCGCCGCCAATCCGTACTCCCCCCCTACGGATCGTGACGGCGCAGACGCCGCTCCCAGCAACGACCCGGCCGGGCAGACACCGCCCCCGGCCGCGCCCCACCGCGACACCGAGCCGACGGTCGAGGTGCCCGCCCAGGCCCCCGCCACGTCCGAGACCGCTCCCCCGCCGCCGCCGACCCCGGAGCCGCAGACGCGTCAGGCCGAGGCCGCACCCGCCGCCCCGGCGGACGACTACACGCACCGCTACGCGGCCCCCACCGGCCAGTCGGGGCAGCAGGGCGTCCCGGCCGGTGCGCCCCTGTCGAACCACGGCGACCCGTTCCGCGACAACGAGCCCACGACGTCCTTCGCCACGCCCGCCTTCGCGGCGGCCGGTGCGGGCGCCGGAGCCGGCTACGGCGCCGGCGGACACGACGGCGGCACGTCTCAGACGCCTCCCCCGCGTCGCGGCGGACGACGCCTCGCGGCCGGGCTCGCGTTCCTGGTGCTCGCGGGCGGCGCCGGCTACGGCGGCGCCTGGGCGTTCGACCAGCAGGACGGCAGCGGCAGCGGCGACGGGACGACCGTCAGCTCGCTCGACACCAGCAACAAGGCCACGCAGACCAAGGCGCCTTCCGGCACGGTCGAGCAGGTCGCCGACAAGGTGCTGCCCTCGGTCGTGCAGATCAACGTCAAGGGTGGTCAGGAGTCGGGCTCCGGCACCGGCATCATCATCAGCAGCGACGGCGAGATCATGACGAACAACCACGTCGTCTCGGTCGCCGGCGACGACGGCACGATCACGGTCGCCTTCAACGACGGCACGAACGCCAAGGCCGAGATCGTCGGCACCGACCCCAAGACCGACCTGGCCGTCATCAAGGCGGACGGCAAGTCGGGCCTGACGCCCGCGGCTCTCGGCACGTCGGCCGATCTCAAGGTCGGCCAGGAGGTCGTCGCGATCGGCTCGCCGTTCGGTCTCGAGAGCACCGTGACGCAGGGCATCGTCTCGGCCCTGAACCGTCCGGTCTCGTCGAGCGACGGTTCCGGCGGCGACCGGACGACGTTCCCGGCCGTGCAGACCGACGCCGCGATCAACCCCGGCAACTCCGGCGGCCCCCTGGTCGACCTGCAGGGCCGCGTGATCGCGATCAACTCGGCGATCCGCTCCGGCGGGACGACGTCGGGCGAGGCCGGCTCGATCGGCCTGGGCTTCGCGATCCCGATCGACCTGGCCAAGAACGTCGGCAAGCAGCTGCTCGACGGCAAGACCGTCGCCCACGCGCAGATCGGCGTCACGGTCGACAACTTCCTCGGCACCGACGGCATCACCGGCATCGGCGCGCAGGTCAAGGAGATCACGCCCGACGGCGCCGGCGACAAGGCCGGCCTGAAGGAGGGCGACGTCATCACCTCGGTCAACGGCATGGTCGTGCCGAGCTCCGAGGCCCTGGTGGCGGCCGTCCGGGGCTACAACCCCGGCGAGAAGATCACGGTCGACTACACCCGCGGCAGCCAGAAGTCCGAGACCGAGGTCACCCTCGGATCCGACGGCGGCACGACGACGCAGTAGTCGTCACCCCGAACCGACGAAGACCCCGACCTCCCCCCGGTCGGGGTCTTCGTCGTCCGTCCCGGCGGTGCCGATCGTCAGGTCCGAATCCCGCGAGTGGCGGCAGGTCGCGAGCACTAGCGTGGACCCGTGAAGACCGACCGCGACCTCTCCGTCCCCGCCCTGCTCGTGACGGTGCTGCTGTGGGCGTCGGCGTTCGTGGGCATCCGGGCCGTCGGCGACACCTATTCCCCGGGGTCGCTGACCCTCGGACGTCTGGTGGTCGGGGCGGTCGCGCTGACCGCGTTCGTCCGACCGCGGGTGAGCACCCTCCCGCGCGGCCGGGGGCTGCTGCTCGTGACGGTCTACGCGCTGACCTGGTCGGTGGCGTACAACGTCGCGCTCAACGCGGCCGAGCGCGACCTCGACGCCGGCACCACGGCGCTGATCGTCAACATCGGGCCGGCGCTCATCGCGCTGCTCGCCGGCGTCGTGCTGAAGGAGGGCTTCCCGAGACCCCTCGTCGTCGGGATGGTCGTGGCATTCGCCGGCGTCGCCCTCATCGCGACGAGCACCGAGCGCGATCCCACCGCCGCGGCGACCGCCACGACCACGGGCGTCGTGCTGTGCGTCCTGGCCGCCGTGTTCTACGCGGTCGGCGCGCTCGTGCAGAAGCCGGCACTGGCGTTCGTGAGCCCCGTCATGTGCGTGTGGCTCGGCTGCGTCATCGGCGCCGTCGCGTGCCTGCCGTTCGCGCCCGCACTCGTCGGCGAGCTGCGCGCCGCCTCCGGCGAGGACGTGCTGTGGCTGGTCTACCTCGGGGTGTTCCCGACCGCCGTCGCGTTCACGACGTGGTCCTACGCACTGCGCCGCATCTCGGCAGGTCAGGCCGCGTCGACCACGTACCTCGTGCCGGCCGTCGCGACGGCGATCTCGTGGGCCGTGCTCGACGAGGTGCCGGCGGCGCTGTCGTTCGTCGGCGGCGCGCTGTGCCTCGCCGGCGTCGCCATCACCCGCCTGCGGCCCCGAGCGCCTGACCCAGTCGCGCCAGGTCGGGCGCGGCCGCGTCGATGAGCTCGGCCACGACCTGGTCGACCCGGTCGTCGGCGAGACCGGCCGCGGCCAGGTTGGCACGCGCCTTGTCCAGCACGTCACCGGCCGGGACCGGACGGCCGGCGCCGCCCAGCACGTCGTCGACCGCAGCGTCGACCGACCGACCGTCCGTGAGGGTGACCCGGAGCCGCGCCGGGAAGCGCGCCGGGAAGCCGGAGTCGTCCCACACCTCGTGCGTGATGCGACGGGAGAGGTCGAGACGCTCACCGCCGATCGGCTCCGAGAACAGATCGAGCCCGACGCGCCCGTCGACGGCCCGGCCCGCCAGCACGTAGGGCAGGCTCCAGCGCGCGTCGTGCGGGGTCTTCGGCGACTGCCGTCCGGACCACGGATCGGCGATGATCGGCAGGGCGCCACGGGGCACGTGGCAGTGGATCGACGCGATGTCGGCAGCCTCGACCGCGTCGTCCATGACGAGGCCCAGGGCCTCGACGAACGGGTGGATGAAGTGGCAGCAGGGGATCATCTTGAAGGCCGCGTCGGGCAGGTGCCAGCGCTCGCCCAGGGTCGTCAGCTCGTCGGCCAGACGTGCCGGGGCGTCGGCGTCACCGGCGTAGAGGCTGAAGAACCCCAGGTCGCCCTCGAGGACGCGTGAGGGGCCCGTCATGCCGGCCCGGGCCAGCTCGGCCGCCCACAGGCCCGAGTGCGCGGCCCATGCCGGCTGCCCGGCCTTGATCGTGTCGCCGTCGGCGAGGAAGGCGAAGGTGCCGCCGGGCATGCTGCCGGCGATGCCGAGGGCGTCCACCGCGACCTGCTCGGCATCGTCGTGCAGCAGCGACGACACCAGCGAGGCCGCGAACGGCCCGGCCGCCGACGTGGTCTGGAAGCCGCGGGCCTGCAGCGTCCCGGGGCTCGCGAGACCCATCCGGATGATCGCCTCCCAGCCCAGGGCGTACGCCGACAGCATCGCGGTGCCGGTGGCCCCGACCTCCTCGGCGACGGCCAGCGCCGCGGCGGCCAGGGTCGCACTGCCGTGCATGACGGAGGCGACGTGCGTGTCGTCGAACTCGAGCGAGTGCATGTACGAGCCGTTGACGAGGGCCGCCACCGACGCGGGCGCCGTGGCCGACGAGCCGAGCACCGTCGACCGTCCGCCGGTGTGCGCCTCCGTGACGATCCGGTCGAGCCCACGCAGAGGGCCGCTGCGCGCGCCCAGTGCGCCGACCCCGAGCGCGTCGAGCAGGTGCAGCCGCGCGGACGCCATGACGTGATCGGGCAGCCGTCCGTGCAGCGCGCGGGCGCGGCGGACGAGATCGGTCGTGAGCCCCGGCGTGTCCGCGGGCCCCGTCATCGCTGCCACGCCTCGGTCACGACGGCGTGCCACGACCGCTCGTCGAGATCGCGGCCCGCGACGAGCGCACGGGCCAAGGGGGCGAACGCCGGCGTCGCCGCCGTCAGGTCGGAGATCTTCGCCAGCACCTGGTCCTCCTCGAGGGGACGGTCGGGACCACCCACGGCACTCATCACGACGACCTCGGACGTCGTGCCGTCGGTGCGGGTCACCCGCACGCGGGCCGGGCGGTCGTGCGGGGCCTCCGGCAGCGGCTCGAAGGCCTCGAGCCGGACGAGCCCGCGGAGGCGGGCGACGGTTCGGTCGTGCAGCAGCGCCTCGCCGAAGACGTCCGGACCGGTGCGGCCCGTCGCGAGCACGGTGCTCACGACGTGGGGCAGCGAGAACTTGCCCGCCAGCGTCGTGACCGGCGCGGTGTTGTCCAGGGAGTACGCCAGCGGGTGCGTCTCGACGACGACCTCGGCGATGTCGTGCGCGTCGGTGCCGGCCAGATCACCGTGCGCCAGCTCGAGCGACGCCTCGAGCGCCGAGTGCGTGTACTGGCAGGCCGCGTAGACCTTGTGGTAGCCGTCGAGGATCGCCCAGGGACGGTCCGGGGCGTCCTCGCCGAGG
This sequence comes from Aeromicrobium sp. CFBP 8757, assembly GCF_014841755.1. Taxonomy (NCBI): domain Bacteria; kingdom Bacillati; phylum Actinomycetota; class Actinomycetes; order Propionibacteriales; family Nocardioidaceae; genus Aeromicrobium; species Aeromicrobium sp. CFBP 8757. The sequence goes on along the minus strand of NZ_JACYUM010000017.1, from coordinate 435 downwards.
CGGGCCAGCTCGTCCTCGTCGACCGCGTGGCCGTACCCCGTGGCGAACACGTCGAGGGCACCGGTCGGCTCGCCGCCGAGCCCCGCGGCCGAGAGGTCGACCGCGAGGAATCCGAGCACCGCTCCGGCGCCGGCCCAAGCGTTGCGCACCTGCGCGCCCGACACCGCGTGGCTGAACGGTCCCGACATCGACAGCGTCGACGCGACGTCGACCGCAGCCATGACGGCCTCGCCCGAGCCGGTCCGCAGCCAAGCCACCGCGGCGGCGGCACCGATCGGCGACAGCGTCGCGTGCGGGTGCAGCACCAGGGGCCTCGGCGCAGGGAAGAGGCGCGCGAACGCCGTCACGACCTCGTAGCCCACCACGACCGCCGTGAGCACGTCGGCGACGCTGCGCCCGGTGGCCTCGGCCTCGGCGGCGGCCGCCGGCACGGTG
>NZ_JACYUM010000016.1:0-10262 GCF_014841755.1 Aeromicrobium sp. CFBP 8757 | reverse complement strand
CGTCCGGTCGGCGGACTTCACTCCGCCGACCGGACGTCCCCCCTCCTCCTCCTCCTCCCTCCCGCGTGAAAGGTCCGACCGTGCGTCGCGTCTGCTTCCAGCTCCAGGTCAAGCCCGACCGGATCGACGAGTACACCCGGCGCCACGCCGCGGTGTGGCCCGACATGCTCCGTGCCCTGGCCGACTCCGGCTGGCACAACTACTCGCTCTTCCTGCGTCCGGACGGCCTGCTGATCGGCTACGTCGAGACCCCCTCGCTCGAGGACGCGCAGGCCGCGATGGCGCGCACCGAGGTCAACGGCCGCTGGCAGGCCGAGATGGCGGAGTTCTTCGTCGACCTCGGCGACGCCTCGCCCGACACGGGCTTCGTGGAGCTCCAGGAGGTCTTCCACCTGGAGGACCAGCTCGGGTCGCTCACCGACTGACCAGTGCTACTGGCGGACCCGGGTCCGCCTGTGATTGAATCGATTTAATAAGCGCCGCCCCGCGACGCGAGACGAGAGAAGCAGACGATGACGACATTCAGCGCGATCAGTGCGCAGCTCGAGGGACAGGCCATCGAGGTCCCGTCCTGGGCCTACGGCAACTCCGGCACCCGCTTCAAGGTGTTCGGCTCGGCCGGCACCCCCCGCACGGTCGAGGAGAAGATCGCCGACGCCGCCGAGGTCAACCGCCACACGGGCCTCGCGCCGCTCGTCTCGCTGCACATCCCGTGGGACCTGGTCGACGACTGGGACGCGCTGCGCCGCCATGCCGAGGGCCTCGGCATCGGCCTCGGGACGATCAACTCCAACACGTTCCAGGACGACGACTACAAGCTCGGCGCCCTGACGCACACCGATGCCGCGATCCGCCAGAAGGCCATCGACCACCACCTGGCGTGCATCGACATCATGGACCAGACCGGCTCCCGCGACCTGAAGATCTGGCTCGCCGAGGGCACCAACTACGCCGGGCAGGGCGACATCCGGGGCCGGCAGGACCGCCTCGCCGAGTCGCTCGCGACGATCTACGACCGCATCGGCGACGACCAGCGCCTCGTGCTGGAGTACAAGTTCTTCGAGCCGGCGTTCTACCACACCGACGTCCCGGACTGGGGCACGTCGTACGTGCAGGTGCAGGCCCTCGGCGACAAGGCGTTCGTGTGCCTCGACACCGGCCACCACGCGCCGGGCACCAACATCGAGTTCATCGTCGCGCAGCTGCTGCGCCTCGGGAAGCTCGGATCGTTCGACTTCAACAGCCGCTTCTACGCCGACGACGACCTCATCGTGGGCTCGGCCGACCCGTTCCAGCTGTTCCGCATCATGTTCGAGGTCATCCGGGGCGGCGGGTACGGCCCCGACAGCCAGGTCGCGTTCATGCTCGATCAGTGCCACAACATCGAGGACAAGATCCCCGGGCAGATCCGGTCGGTCCTCAACGTGCAGGAGATGACGGCCCGCGCGCTGCTCGTCGACACCGAGGCGCTGACCAAGGCCCAGGCCGAGGGCGACGTCCTCGGCGCGCACGAGATCTTCACGGACGCGTTCTACACCGACGTCCGCGCCGACCTCGCCGCATGGCGCGAGGAGCGCGGGCTGCCCGGCAACCCCATGCGGGCCTACGCCGAGAGCGGCTACCAGGACACCATCGCCGCCGAGCGCGTCGGCGGCACCCAGGCCAGCTGGAACTGACACCCCCCACACACCAAGGGACACCATGACGAACAACACCGCAGCAGACCTGATCGCCCGGTCCAACCGACTCGGCGCCGATCCCCGCAACACCAACTACGCCGGGGGCAACACCTCCGCGAAGGGCACCGAGACCGACCCCGTCACCGGTGAGGACGTCGAGCTGCTCTGGGTCAAGGGCTCCGGGGGCGACCTCGGCACCCTGACCGAGAGCGGCCTGGCCGTCCTGCGGCTCGACCGCATGCGCGCGCTCGTCGACGTCTACCCCGGTCTCGACCGCGAGGACGAGATGGTCGCCGCGTTCGACTACTGCCTGCACGGCAAGGGCGGTGCGGCCCCGTCGATCGACACCGCGATGCATGGCCTGGTCGACGCGAAGCACGTCGACCACCTGCACCCCGACTCCGGCATCGCGATCGCGACGGCCGCCGACGGCGAGCAGCTGACCCGGACGATCTTCGGTGGTCAGGTGGTGTGGGTGCCCTGGCGCCGTCCCGGCTTCCAGCTCGGTCTCGACATCGCCGCCATCAAGGCCGAGAACCCCGACGCGATCGGCTGCATCCTCGGCGGCCACGGCATCACGGCGTGGGGCGACACGTCCGAGGAGGCCGAGAAGAACTCGCTGTGGATCATCGAGACCGCGGCCGCGTACATCGAGGCCAACTCGCGTCCCGAGCCGTTCGGCCCGGCGCTCGACGGCTTCGGCGCTCTGCCCGAGGACGAGCGTCGCGCGAAGGCCGCCGCACTGGTGCCGACGATCCGCTCGATCGCGTCGCAGGACAAGCCCATGGTCGGTCACTTCACCGACAGCGACGTCGTCCTCGACTTCCTCGCCGCCGCCGAGCACCCGCGCCTGACCGCGCTCGGCACGAGCTGCCCCGACCACTTCCTGCGCACCAAGGTCAAGCCGCTCGTGCTCGACCTGCCGGCCGACGCGTCGGTCGAGGACTCGATCGCGCGACTTCGCGAGCTGCACGTCGCGTACCGCGAGGACTACCAGGGCTACTACGACCGCAACGCCGTCGAGGGCTCGCCCGCGATCCGCGGCGCCGACCCGCTCATCGTCCTGGTGCCGGGCGTCGGCATGTTCAGCTTCGGCAAGGACAAGCAGACCGCCCGCGTCGCCGGCGAGTTCTACACCAACGCCATCAACGTCATGCGCGGCGCCGAGGGCCTGTCGACGTACGCCCCGATCGACGAGGCGGAGAAGTTCCGCATCGAGTACTGGGCGCTCGAGGAGGCCAAGCTGCAGCGCATGCCCGCGCCGAAGCCCCTTGCGACACGCATCGCGCTCGTGACCGGTGCCGCCTCCGGCATCGGCAAGGCCATCGCGAAGAAGCTCGCCGCCCAGGGGGCCGTCGTCGCGATCGCCGACCTCGACCTCGCGAAGGCCCAAGCCGCGGCCGCCGAGATCGGTGGCACCGACGTCGCGATCGGCGTGCAGGCCGACGTCAGCGACGAGGACGCCGTCCAGGCAGCCGTCGACGCGACGCTGCTCGCCTTCGGCGGGCTCGACCTCGTCGTCAACAACGCCGGCCTGTCGCTCAGCAAGTCGCTGCTCGACACGACGGTCGCCGACTGGGACCTGCAGCACAACGTCATGGCCAAGGGCTCGTTCCTGGTCTCGCGCACCGCCGCGAAGGCGCTCATCGAGCAGGGCCTGGGCGGAGACATCGTCTACATCTCGAGCAAGAACTCGGTGTTCGCCGGCCCCAACAACATCGCGTACTCCGCGACCAAGGCCGACCAGGCCCACCAGGTGCGCCTGCTGGCCGCCGAGCTCGGCGAGCACGGCGTCCGCGTCAACGGCATCAACCCCGACGGCGTCGTGCAGGGCTCGGGCATCTTCTCCAGCGGCTGGGGCGCCAACCGCGCCGCGGTCTACGGCGTCGACGAGAAGGACCTCGGTGCGTTCTACGCGCAGCGCACGCTGCTGAAGCGCGAGGTCCTGCCCGACCACGTCGCCAACGCGGTGTACGCGCTCGTCGGTCCCGACCTGACCCAGACGACGGGCCTGCACATCCCCGTCGACGCCGGCGTCGCCGCCGCGTTCCTGCGCTAGGGGCCCGGCCATGTCCTCGGTCTCCGTCGCCGCCATCGACCTCGGCGCCTCCAGCGGTCGCGTCATGGTGGGCGACGTGGGGCCGGGGCGACTCGATCTGCGCGCGGTCGCGCGCTTCGCCAATGAACCCGTCCTTCTCCAGGACGGTCTTCACTGGGACCCCCTCGAGCTCTACCGCCACGCTCTCGACGGACTGTGGACAGCCGTGAGCCAGTCACCCGACGGGCTCGGGAGCGTGGCGGTGGACTCGTGGGCGGTCGACTACGCCCTCCTGCGGGGTGACCGCATGCTGGGCGTGCCGTTCCACTACCGGGACGGGCGGACGGCGCGGGGCGTGGAGCGCATCCACGCCCGCGTGTCGCCGGCCGAGCTGTACGCCCGCAACGGGTTGCAGTTCCTGCCGTTCAACACGATCTACCAGCTGGCCGCCGACGAGATCGGCGACGCCGACCGGTTGCTGCTGGTCCCCGACCTGATCGGCTTCTGGCTGACCGGCCGGATGGTCACCGAGACCACCAACGCGTCGACGACCGGACTGCTCGACCCGCGCACCGGCGCCTGGGACCTCGACCTCGTCGCGCAGGCAGGTCTGCCGGCGTCGATCCTGACCGACCTCGTCGGACCCGGCGACACCATCGGCACCGTGTCGGCGCACGTCGGCGAGCGCATCGGAGCGCCGCACCTGGCCGTGACAGCGGTCGGCTCGCACGATACCGCGTCGGCCGTGGTCGGGGTCCCGATGCAGACCGACGACGCGGCCTACATCTCGTGCGGCACGTGGGGGCTGGTCGGCGTCGAGCTCGACGCCCCGGTCGTCACCGAGGAGGCGCGTGCCGCGAACTTCACCAACGAGGGCGGCGTCGACGGGCGCACTCGCTTCCTGACCAACGTCATGGGCACGTGGCTCATCAGCGAGACGTTGCGGCAGTGGGAGCGCGACGGCGACGCCGTCGATCTCGTCGAGATCCTGCGGGTGGCCGCGGACGTCTCGGGGCCCGTGACGGTGTTCGACGTCCAGGACCCGCGGTTCATGGCACCGGGCGACATGCCCGCGCGGGTGCGCGAGTGGTGTGCCGAGCACGGTGCCGCCGCTCCTGCTGATCGCGCGATGCTGATGCGGAGCATCGTCGAGAGCATCGCGCAGGCCTTCGCCGACGCCCTCGAGGCGGCCGAGAGGCTGTCGGGGCGGACGATCCGTGTCGTCCACGTCGTCGGCGGCGGCTCGCAGAACCGTCTGCTGTGCCAGGCGACGGCCGACCGCAGCGGCCGACCCGTCCTGGCGGGCCCGGTCGAGGCGACGGCGCTCGGCAACGTCCTCGTCCAGGCCAGGTCGCTGGGGGCCGTCGGCGGCACGCTCGAGGAGATGCGCGCCCTCATCGCCGCGACGCACGAGCTCGCGAGCTTCAGCCCCCGCTGACCCGCCCGATCCGCGAGCCGATCCGCGAGTGGTGCGGTCCGGACACTCTGGGACGGCGTGTCTGACCACGTCGCACCACTCGCGGCACGGTGTGCACCACTCGCGGGCGGCTGAGCCCGGCTAGCGAGCCCGCGGGACGAGCCGCTCGAGCTGGGTGACGTGGGCCGGCTCCAGCTCGGCGATCGACGAGGCGCCCAGCAGCTTCATGGTGCGGACGATCTCGTCCTCGAGGATCGCGATCGTGCGGTCGACGCCCGCGCGTCCGCCAGCCATGAGGCCGTAGAGGTAGGCGCGGCCGATCATCGAGAAGTCGGCGCCGAGCGCCGCGGCGGCCACGATGTCGGCGCCCGACATGATGCCGGTGTCGACGCCGATCTCGAGCGCCGAGCCGACCTCGCGCTTGACCTCCGGCAGCAGGTGGAACGGGATCGGCGCGCGGTCGAGCTGGCGTCCGCCGTGGTTCGACAGGATGATGCCGTCGACGCCCTGGGTCGCGAGCTGCTTGGCGTCCTCGAGGTTCTGCACGCCCTTGACGACGATCTTGCCGGGCCAGATCTCGCGGATGACGTCGAGGTCGGCGTACGAGATGGTCGGGTCCATCGCGGAGTCGAGCAGCTCGCCGACCGTGCCGCCGGTCGAGCTGAGCGACGCGAACTCGAGCTTGGGCGTGGTCAGGAAGTCGAACCACCACCACGGCCGGACGGCCGCGTTGACGACCGTGCGCAGCGAGATCTGCGGCGGGATCGAGAAGCCGTTGCGCTTGTCGCGCAGGCGCGCGCCCGCGACGGGGGTGTCGACCGTGAACTGCAGGGTGTCGAAGCCTGCGGCGGCGGCGCGGCGGGCCAGATCGTACGAGATCTCGCGGTCGCGCATGACGTAGAGCTGGAACCAGTTGCGGCCGTGCGGGTTGGCGGCCTTGACCGCCTCGATCGACGTCGTGCCGAGGGTCGACAGGGTGAACGGGATGCCGGCGGCACCCGCGGCACCGGCGCCGGCGATCTCGCCCTCGGTCTGCATCAGCCGCGTGAACCCGGTCGGGGCGATCGCGAACGGCAGTCGTGACGGGCCGCCGAGGATCGTGGTGGACGTGTCGACGCTCTGGGCCGGGCGCAGCACGCGGGGGCTGAACTCGACGTCCTCGAAGGCCTGACGGGCGCGTGCGAGCGACAGCTCGCCCTCGGCGGCGCCGTCGGTGTAGTCGAAGGCGGCCTTCGGCGTGCGGCGCTTCGCGATCGTCCGGAGGTCGTTGATCGTCAGGGCCTTCTCGAGGCGTCGACGCTTCGGGTTGAGGACCGGCTTCTTGAACTTCAGCAGGTCGAAGATCTCGCGGGGGTTGGGGAGCTGGCGCTGGACCATCAGGTCACCTTCTGTGCGGTGGGAGGAGCGTGCAGGGAGTCGTAGTGGGCGACGAGGCGGTCGCTGGAGGCGCGGATGTGGGCGCGCGTCAGATGGCCGGCACGCTCGACGTCGCCGGTCGCGATCGCGTCGAGGATGGCCTGGTGCTCGCGCGCCACCTCGTCGCCGGAGCGCAGCCGGTGTGCCTCCACCTGCGCGATGCCCAGCTCGATCTCGCCCATCAGCAGGTCGTGGAGCCGGGGGAGGCGCGTGGACGTCGTGCCGTGCACGAGCGCGCGATGGAAGGCCAGGTCGTGGGCCGTGTAGGGCGCGTCCTCGGGCTGGTCGAGCAGTCGGCGGTGAGCCTCGCTGGCATCCGCGGGGATGGTCGTCGCGGACGCGAGAAGCTCGACCGCCGCGGCTTCGATCGCCGCGCGGCTCACGAAGAGGTCGGTGATGTCGTCGCGGTCGAGGGTGCGCACCCGGGCAGCGTGGTGCGGCCTGCGTCCGAGCAGACCGTCGGCGACCAGCTTGTCGATCGCGATGCGGGCCGTGGGACGGGCCACGCCGTACGTCTGCGCGACGTAGGCCTCGGTCACGGCCGTGTCGGGGGACAGGCCCCCCGTCAGGACGGCGGACCGCAGCTCTCCCACCACAGCATCCGGGCGGACGGATGCGTCAGTGGTCGCGGGCATTGTCAGACAATATCAGATTGTCTGACAATGCCCGTCCGGCGCTACAGCGTCGACTGGATCCCCGCCAGTAGCTGCCGCGCCATCACGACGCGCTGCACCTGGTTGGTGCCCTCGTAGATCTGCGTGGTCTACGAGACACTTGACGTTTTCGCTGCGATCGCAGGGAAACCGCCCGATCGTCGGTACACAAGATGTACACGAGCGGTGCGTTTCGCTGCGCGCTGGTGCGGGCCAGTGCGTGCAGCGGATGCGTTCTCACGACCACTCGGCACCAGTCCTGGTCATGAACGCAGACCCCATCTCCCAGACCAAGTCGGTCGAGCCGTGTGTGCACGGTTGGCACCCCGAGGCCGAGGCCGGACCGGTCCAGGGCATGAACCCGAACATCTTCGCCCCGACCTTCGACCGGGTCGTCGGTCCCGCCGGCGCCGCTGAAGTGCTGGAGATCAGCCCTCGCACGCTCGACAACGTCCGCGACAACGACCCGACCTTCCCCGCGCCGCGCTACATCGGCCGGCTGCCGCGCTGGACCGTCTCAACCCTTCTGGCATGGGTTGCGGCCCCCGCGAGCCATCAGCTTCTCTTCGCCGGCAACGTCGAGGACACCGACCTCGACGCAGAGCTGGCCGACCTCGCAGATGAGGAGAGCTGGAATGTCCACTAGAACCCGACGCACCCACCTCCGCGACGACGACCCGGTGCGCGTGTACGCGAGCGGCGCCGTCCGCTACTGGACAGGAGGCGTACCCGGTCAGGGCGAGCGGCTGCCGAAGAAGTTCCGTACAGAGTCCGAAGCTCAGGCCTGGGCCGTCGGCAAGCGCAAGGAACTTGCGCGCCGGCGCGGCGCCGAACCGAAGGTCGACTCGCGGCTCGTGGAGGCGTTCCAGGAGATGCTCAACACGATGACGGCGACCGGCGTCGTGGACAGCAGCATCCGTCAGTACAAGTCGAACTGGAACGTCTGGATCGCACCGGTCTTCAAGGGGTCCGCTTGCGCCGATGCGAAGCTGCCGCTGTGGACGAGAGTCTTCGACGAGGCGCTCAAGCCCGCCGACTCGACGAAAGCCGAGAGTCCGCGACGGACGCGTCCGGCTTCCAAGACGACCATCGACTCTCTGGAACGGACCCTGAACACCTTCATCAGCTGGGCCGAGGAGCGCGGCTACTTTCTCGTTGAGGCACCTTTCGGGTCTGCCGTGCGTAGGCGCAAGGTGGCCAAGGCCGCTCGCAAGCTGGCTCGGGAGCCCGACTCACGCGAGGGTCTCATGGACGGAGTCGTCCTCGACTTCTACGAGGTGGAGGAGTACGCCATCGCCTACGAAGAGCAGTACCCCGGCTACGGCTACAAGCTTGTCCTCACATCGTTCTCCACGGGCCTGCGCATCGCGGAGTGCCTCGCGCTGAAGGACGACTCGATCGACCCGGCCACCGGCGACGTGTTTGTGGACTGGCAACTCGACCGTGACCGGCCGTGGCCCGCCGTCAAGCCGCCCAAGGGTGACAAGCCTCGGGTTGCCACCATGTGGGAGTCCCACCGCCACATCGCCGAGGAACTCATCGCTTCAGCGCGTGACCGCGACCCTTCCGACCCCGAGTACGGGTGGCTCTTCCCCCGTCATCGGTCCACCACGGCCTGGGCGGATCAGGCGTCGAAGCTCGGCAAGGCCGCGGCCGAGGCGACGGGCCAGGCGTGGCGATTCCACGCGCTGCGTCACGCGAACGCGACGTACACCATCCTCCCTGAGGTCGACGGAGGTCAGGGCAAGCAGCACGTCCAGGCGGCGGCATGGGCTGGTCACAGCTCGCCGGCCTTCTTCTTCGACACCTATGTCGATCGCGTCACGGACGACATCAAGGAGGCCAACGCGGCCTTCTTGGCCGCTGGAGGGTGGGATACGAGCTCGGACGCGAGCTAGGCGGTCGCCGTAGAGCAGTTCGCATCCGCTGCGAGTGGCGGGATTGGTCAGGAATGCACGACCAGTTGGCGCAGGATGCTCTCGGCGGAGACGAGGTAGGTCTGGACGAGCTTCAGCTCGACGTTCGACGCGTGCTTCGCGCCCTGCGCCTTTCTGAAGAGCTGGTTGGTGGTCTTGGCCAACGCTGACACGTGGTCCTGGATGAGGGGGAGGTGGGAGCCCTGTTGGAGGCTGAGGATGTAGGCGATGCGTCCTCGGCGTGTGGGTGCGGGCTTGCCGTCCTTGGGAAAGGTGGCGTCTTCGCCGAGGTCGCCGCGTTCCGCGGCGGCGAGGACAGCGGGGTCGGGTGCGCCGTGCCGCAAGGTGTGGTCAAGTGCTTCGACGATGGCGTGGGCTGTCAACGAGACGGCTGCGGGCCCATCGCGGTCGATCTGGTCCCAGGCTGCGTGCAGGAACTCGGCGATGGCGGGGTTGAACTGGTCGAGGGTGTCGTAGAGCTCGGCGCGCTCTTGGTGTTCGTCAGTGATCCACGGATCGACGACCTGTTCTTCGAGGTCGTCGGTGGTCTCAGGGTCGAGGATGCCGCTGCCGAGGAGGAGGTCGGCTGCAGTGAGCCCAGCGACGCTGCGGCTGAAATCGCTGGCACGGTTCAGGTCGAGTGCTGTCGGCTGCTCGGGCAGGTCGAGCAGAAGGGTTCGCAATGCTCTTGCCGAGATGCGGCTCAACGGGGCAAGGCGGAGGTCGGGGTTGGCGGCGGCGTAACGGGCGACGACAGCGCCGGTCGCCGCGTTGATGCCGAGGATGTTGTTCAAGGTGCGGCGCTGTGGCGCGGCGACGCTCATGGTGCCTACGAGGGAGCGAGCAGTTGTGGCGGCCAGGATGTTGTCCCGCCACGCGGTGTCGAGGGCGGGCGCCTTGAGTGCGCGGGCGAAGCCTGTCGTTGCGATGAGCTGCTCCGTGCGGATGGCTCGCAGGCTGGCCAGCGCTGGTGTAGCCAGGACGCTAGCGTCTGGGCCGAGGCCCGGCCCGAAGACCTTCAGGCCGATGCGTTGGGCGGTGGTGCTGCGAGCGGTCAGCCCCGCAGCGAACGCACCGCCGGACATCCCTGTCAGTCCTAGGGCGCGTGCGCTGATGGAGGGGGTGGTCAGTCCTAGGGCGCGT
>NZ_JACYUM010000015.1:0-11615 GCF_014841755.1 Aeromicrobium sp. CFBP 8757 | reverse complement strand
CGCCCGCCGCGTACAGCGCGGCGGCCTTCTGCGTCATGAGCCGGGCCATCTCGATCTCGATGTGCGTCTGCGCGAGCGGGTGCGCGATCGCCTGGTGGGCGCCGATCGGGGCCTTCCAGACCGTGCGCTCCTTGGCGTACTCGGACGCCTTGGCGAGGGCGAGCCGCGCCGTGCCGAGCGCGAACGACGCCGCCATGATCCGCTCGGGGTTGAGCCCCGCGAACAGCTGCTCGATGCCGGCGCCCTCCCCGCCGATCAGCGCCTCGGCAGGCACCAGGACGTCGTCGAAGAACAGCGTGAACTGCTTCTCCGGCGACACGATGCCCATGTCGATCTCCTGGTACGTGAACCCCGCGGAGTCGGTGGGCACGAGGAACAGCGCCGGCTTGAGCTTGCCGGTGCGAGCGTCCTCGGAGCGCGCCACGACCAGCACGTGGCTGGCCTCGTCGACGCCCGAGATGTACGTCTTCGTGCCGGTCAGCCGCCAGCCGTCGGCCTCGCGGTACGCCGTCGTGATGATGTTGTGCGAGTTGGAGCCGGCGTCGGGCTCGGTGATCGAGAAGGCGAACGTCGACGTGCCGTCGGCGAGCCCCGGCAGCAGCGACTTCTTCTGCTCGTCGCTGCCGAACTGGGCGATGATCGTGCCGACGATCGCCGGCGAGACGACCATCAGCAGCAGGGGGCTGCCGGCCGCCGCGAGCTCCTCGCAGACCGCGGCGAGGTCGCCGATGTCGCCGCCCCCTCCGCCGTACTCCTCGGGGATCGAGACCCCGAGGAACCCGTTGCGGCCCGCCTCGGCCCACAGCTCGGTGGTCTTGCGGCCGTCGCGTGCGGCCTCCTCGAAGTAGCTGCGGCCGTACTTGTCGCCGAGGGCGGCGACGGACCTGCGCAGCGCGAGGCGCTCCTCGGACTCGGTGAATGCGACGGTCATGCGTTCTCTCCTTCGATGACGGCCAGGACGGCACCGGACTCGACCTGCGAGCCCGCCGTCACCGACAGCTGGGTCACGACGCCGTCGGTCGGCGCGGTGATGGTGTGCTGCATCTTCATGGCCTCGAGGACGACGACGACGTCGCCCGCGGAGACCGTCTGGCCGTCGGTCACGGCCACCTCGACCACGGCGGCCGGCATCGGGGCGAGGAGCGATCCCTCGGCGACGACGTCGGACGGGTCGACGAACCGCGGCACCGGCACGAGGTCGAGCGAGCCGTGGGGCCCGTCGACGTCGACCGAGCCCACGCCGATCGTGACGGCGTAGGTCTCGGTGACGCCGTCGACCTCGAGCACGACCCGTGTCGGCGTGGCCTCGACGACCGTGATCGGGTCGTCCGTGACGAGCGCGAGCCGGCCGCCGCGGTTCTCGTACGCGACCCCGACGTGCTGGTCGGGGGTCACGGCGTAGGTGCGCACCCGCGGCGCGGACGGCACGTTGCGGTAGGCCGGCGGCACCCGCGTCAGGACCGCCGCCCCGGACGCGGCGGCGGTGGCCTGCGCGAGCGCGGCGGCCGAGACGCAGCGGTGCAGGGCCTGCTCGTCGACGGCCGGAGCCGTCCAGGCGTCGAGCCGGTCGTCGAGCAGCGTGGTGCGCAGATCGGCGGCCACGAACGACTCGTCGGCCAGGATCGCCTGCAGGAACGCCAGGTTCGTGGTGAGCCCGTGCACCCGCGAGCGTCGCAGCACGCCACCGAGTCGTCGGACGGCCGTGGCGCGGTCGGGCCCGTGGGCGACGATCTTGGCGATCATCGCGTCGTAGTGGATGCCGACCGTCGAGCCGGTCTCGACGCCGGAGTCGACCCGCACGCCCGGCCCGGACGGGACGTCGAACGTCCGCAGGGTGCCGGTCTGTGGCTGCCAGTCGTCGGCCGGGTCCTCGGCGTAGAGCCGCACCTCGACGGCGTGCCCGGACGGCGGCGGCACGTCGCCGACCAGCGGCGCGCCCTCGGCCACCGCGATCTGCAGGGCCACGAGGTCGACCCCGAAGACCTCCTCGGTGACGGGGTGCTCGACCTGCAGGCGGGTGTTCATCTCGAGGAAGAACGCCCTGCCCTCGTCCGACCCGGTGCCGGAGACCATGAACTCGACCGTGCCGGCGCCCACGTAGTCGACGGCCCGGGCCGCCGCGCGCGCCGCGTCGTGCAGGGTCACGCGGACGGCGTCGGACAGCCCGGGGGCGGGGGCCTCCTCGACGACCTTCTGGTGACGCCGCTGGATCGAGCAGTCGCGGTCGCCCACGACCCATACCGTGCCGTGGGTGTCGGCCATGACCTGCACCTCGACGTGCCGCGCCGCCTCGAGGTAGCGCTCGACGAACACCGTCGGGTCGCCGAACGCGGAGGCGGCCTCGGCGGACGCCTGCTCGATCGTGCGCTCGAGGTCGTCGAGGTGCCGGACGACGCGCATGCCGCGGCCACCTCCACCGGCCGACGCCTTCACCAGCACGGGCAGCTCGTCGGCCGTGACGGCCTGCGGCTCGAGCCGGCCGAGCTGCGGCACGCCGGCGTCGAGCATCAGCTCCTTGGCGCGGATCTTGTCGCCCATCGCCTCGATCGCGGACGGCGTCGGGCCGATCCAGACCAGGCCGGCCGCCTCGACGTCGCGCGCGAACTGCGCGTTCTCGGACAGGAAGCCGTAGCCGGGGTGGACGGCGTCGGCGCCCGCCGCGAGCGCCGCCGCGATGACGAGGTCGCCCCGCAGGTAGGTCTCGGACGGTGCGCTGCCGGGCAGCCGGACGGCGACGTCGGCCTCTTCGACGAACGGTGCGGACGCGTCGGCGTCCGAGAACACCGCGACGGTGCGGATGCCGAGGTCGCGGCACGTGCGGAACACCCGCCGCGCGATCTCGCCCCGATTCGCCACCAGCACCCGCGAGATGTGGGCAGTTGATGTCGATCTCAGGGGCGTGGACTGACCGAAGGTGCCCACTTCTTGTGCGTTGGTGCGGCTCATAGGCGGAACACTCCGTATCCCTCGGCGCCCCGGACGGGACGGTTCGTGATGGCGCTGAGGCAGATGCCGAGGATCGTGCGGGTGTCGCGTGGGTCGATGACGCCGTCGTCGTAGAGCATCCCGGACGTGAAGTACGCCAGCGACTCCTTCTCGATCTGCTCCTCGATCATGGCGCGCATCGCCGCGTCGCCGTCCTCGTCGTACGGCTGCCCCTTGGCCGCGGCGGCACCGCGGGCGACGATCGAGATGACGCCGGCCAGCTGCGCCGGACCCATGACGGCCGACTTGGCGTTGGGCCAGCTGAACATGAAGCGCGGGTCGTACGCGCGTCCGCTCATGCCGTAGTGGCCGGCTCCGTACGAGGCGCCCATGACGACCGACAGGTGCGGCACGGTCGAGTTCGAGACCGCGTTGATCATCTGCGCGCCGTGCTTGATGATGCCGCCCTGCTCGTACTCGGCGCCGACCATGTAGCCCGTCGTGTTGTGCAGGAACAGCAGGGGCGTGTCGGTCTGGTTGGCGAGCTGGATGAACTGCGCCGCCTTCTGCGCCTCCTCGCTGAACAGCACGCCCTGCGCATTGGCCAGGATGCCGATCGGGTGCCCGTGCAGGCGGGCGTAGCCCGTGACGAGCGACGTCCCGTAGAGGGGCTTGAACTCGTCGAAGGGGCTCGATCCGTCCGTGGTGCCGTCGACGACGCGGACGATGACCTCGCGGGGGTCGAACGGGATCTTGAGATCGGTCGGGACGATCCCGAGCAGCTCCTCGGGGTCGTGGGCGGGCTCGGCGAACGTCGGTGCGGGCGTCGTGCCGGCCTTGCGCCAGTTAAGGTTCTTCACGATCGAGCGCCCGATGCGGATCGCGTCGTGCTCGTCGACCGCCAGGTAGTCGGCCAGGCCCGACGTGCGGGCGTGCATCTCGGCGCCGCCGAGCGACTCGTCGTCGGACTCCTCGCCCGTGGCCATCTTGACCAGCGGCGGGCCCCCGAGGAACACCTTCGCCCCCTCCTTGACCATCACGACGTAGTCGCTCATGCCCGGCACGTACGCCCCACCGGCGGTCGAGTTGCCGAAGACCAGCGCGACGGTCGGACGTCGGTCGGCACTGGCGCGGGTGATGCTGCGGAACGAGCCGCCGCCGGGGATGAAGATGTCCTTCTGCGTCGGCAGGTCGGCACCGCCCGACTCGACCAGGTTGACGGTCGGCAGCCCGCACTCGTCCGCGATCTGCGCGGCCCGCTGGCTCTTGCGCAGGGTGCTCGGATTGCTCGAGCCGCCCTTGACCGTGGGGTCGTTGGCCACGATCAGCACCTCGACGCCCTCGACGACGCCGATGCCCGTGACGACCGACGCGCCGACCGTGAAGTCGGTGCCCCAGGCCGCCAGCGGCGACAGCTCGAGGAACGGCGCGTCGGCGTCGACGAGCAGCTCGATGCGCTCGCGGGCCGTCAGCTTGCCGCGGCGGCGGTGCCGCTCGATGCTGCGCTCGCCACCCGCGTCGACCGCCAGCCGGTGCTGCGCGGCGAGGTCGGCGACGCGCTCGAGCATCCGCTCGCGGTTGGCGCGGTACGTCTCGGAGGTCGTGTCGACGGCAGTCCTCATCACAGTCCCATCAGCTTGGCGGCCAGATCGGTCATGACCTCGGTGGCGCCGCCACCGATGCCGAGGATGCGGGCGTCGCGGTAGTGGCGCTCGACCTCGGACTCGCGCATGTAGCCCATGCCGCCGAAGACCTGGACGGCCTCGGAGACGACCCACTCGCAGGCCGCGACCGAGACGTTCTTGGCGACGACCGCCTCGAGCAGCGGCCCCTCGGTCGCTGCGCTCCCTCCCGCGACTCCGTCGCTAGGGGCCGACGATGCAAGGGCGGCCAGCTCGACGGCTTCGCGCGTCAGCGCCCGGGCGGCCGCGGTGCGGCTGTGCATCTCGACGAGCTTGTGGCGGATGACCTGACGTGTCACGAGCGGCTTGCCGAACGTCTCGCGCTGCCTCGCGTAGTCGGTCGCGAGGTCGAGGGCGCGCTGCGCCGTCGCGTAGGCCTGCGTCGCGAGGCTCAGCCGCTCGTTCACGAACTGGTCGACGATCAGCGAGAACCCACCGTCGACGTCGCCGACGATGTTGGTGGCCGGCACCCGCACGTCGTCGAACGTCAGCTCGGCGGTGTCGGAGCAGTGCCAGCCCATCTTGCGCAGCGGCTTGGACACCGTGAAGCCCGGCAGCCCCTTGTCGATCACGAGCAGGCTGACGCCGGCGAAGCCGGGCCCGCCCGTGCGCACCGCGGTCGTGACGAAGTCCGATCGCACGCCGGACGTGATGAACGTCTTGGCGCCGTTGACGACGTACTCGTCGCCGTCGCGGACTGCGCGGGTCGTGAGCCCCGAGACGTCCGATCCGCCGCCGGGCTCGGTGATGCCGAGCGAGCCGATCGTCTCGCCCGCGAGCGTCGGGCGCACGTACCGGTCGACCAGCTCGGCGCTCCCCTTGTCGACGATGTGCGGGATCGCGATGCCGTGCGTGAACAGGCTCGCCAGCAGCCCGGTGGAGCCACCGCCGGCCATCACCGCCTCGGTCATGATCGTCGCGTCGACGATGTCGCCGCCGCTGCCGCCCAGCTCCTCGGCGAAGCCGATGCCGAGCAGACCGACGTCCGCGGCCTTGCGGTGCAGCTCGCGCGGCAGCATGCCCGCGTCCTCCCAGGCGGGCAGGTGCGGGGCGATCTCCTTCTCGGTGAAGGACGTGACCATCTCGCGCAGGGCGAGACGCTCGGGGGTGGTCCAGACGGTCATCGGGCGGCCTCCGCGGCGGTGTCGGTCGAGTGGTCGGGGAGCAGGGCCGTCGGCACGTCGACGACGCGGGCGCGCAGCCACTCGCCGACGCCCTTGGCCTGCGGGTCGAGGCGGGTCGACGACGCGACGCCCTCGCCGAGCAGGCCGTGGACGACGACATTGACGGCGCACAGCGTCGGCAGGAGGTGGACGTCGACGTCGAGCCCGGCCGCCTCGGGCAGCAGCTCGCGCACCGTCTCGGCGTCGAGCAGGCCGACGAGCCAGGCGTAGGCGTCGTCGCGGGCGGGGTGGTCGGCCGGGATCCAGACGCCGATGTTGGCGTCGCCGCCCTTGTCGCCCGACCGCGCGTGCACCAGACGTCCGAGCGGGGCGCGGGTCGTCGGCGTCGTCCCGCCGTCGAGTGGTGCGTTCCCGTCCCCGAACGGTGCGGTCCGGTCAGACGCGCCGTCCCAGATCGTCCGATCCGCACCGTTCGCGATGTCCGGGGCGGGGACGGATTCGCGGCGGCCGTCGGGGTGCACCACGACGTGGGGGACGTCCGACTGCTCGACGTACGCGGCGCTGTAGACGCCGTAGGGGGTCGCTGCCGCCGGGGGACGCGACACGCTGAACCCGGGGTACGACCCCAGCGCGAGCTGGATCGCGGCGTCGCTGAAGGCGCGCCCGACCGGCTCGGGCGCGGCGCTGCGGACGTGCAGCCGCAGCAGCGACGTGGCCTGCGCCTGCGTCGCCGGGTCGTCGACACCCGTGCGGTCGAGGTGCCACTCGACGACGTCGGGCCGTGCGCCCGTCGCGGTCATCGCGGCCTGCATCTGGTGCTGGAGCAGCGCGGCCTTGGCCTCGACGTCGAGGCCCGTCAGCAGGAACTCGACGCTGTTGCGGAAGCCGCCGACCGAGTTGAGGCAGACCTTCGTGGTGGACGGCGGTGCCTCGCCGACGACTCCCGTGACGGCGACGCGGTCGGGGCCCTGCTGGGTCAGGACCACCGTGTCGAGACGGGTCGAGACGTCGGGCCCGAGGTAGAGCGGCGACTGCACCTCGTACACGAGCTGGGCGGTGACGGTGTCGACCGTGACGGCGCCTCCCGTGCCCGCGTGCTTCGTGATGACGACCGAGCCGTCGTCCGAGATCTCGGCGATCGGGAAGCCCAGTGGAGTCGACATGTCGACATCGGCGAATCCGGAGAAGTTGCCGCCGGTGGCCTGCGTCCCGCACTCGACGACGTGGCCCGCGACGACCGCCCCGGCCAGCCGGTCGAGGTCGTCGCGCCCCCACCCGAAGTGCGCGACGGCGGGCCCGACGACGACCGAGGCGTCGGTGACGCGCCCCGTCACGACGACGTCGGCTCCCGCGTCGAGGGCTGCGGCGATGCCGAACGCGCCCAGGTAGGCGTTGGCCGTCAGCGCGTCCGCGCCGAACCGCTCGCTCAGGTCGTCGCCCTCGACGTGCGCGATCGCGACGTCGAGGCCCTGCTCGTCCGCGATGCCCCGCAGCCGCTCCGCGAGACCCGCCGGGTTGAGCCCGCCGGCGTTCGTGACGATGCGGACCCCCCGCTCCTTGGCCAGCCCCATCGTGTCGGCCATCTGCCGCACGAACGTCTTGGCGTAGCCGAGCGACGGGTCCTTCATGCGGTCACGACCGAGGATCAGCATCGTGAGCTCGGCGAGGTAGTCGCCCGTCAGGTAGTCGAGGTCACCGCCCTCGAGCATCTCGCGCATCGCCGACAGGCGGTCGCCGTAGTAGCCCGAGCAGTTGCCGATGCGGATGCTCACGCGTCGGAGCCCCGGTCGGCGAGTCGGACGGGATCGGCGCCCGGCATGCCGGCGAAGGCCTGGACGATCGACAGCCAGTGCGCCGCGTGCTCGCCGTGCGCGACGACGTCGACGTCGTCGAGGTGCCGGCGGCGCGTCGCGAGGAGCGCGAAGTCGTGCCCGGAGCCCGTGACCCGCTCGTCGGCGTCGGTCGGGCCCCACGTCCAGAGGTCACCGTCGGGGCCCGTCAGCTCGACCCGGACGTCGACGCCGGGGTCGGTCTCGCCGTGCACGAGGTACGCGTAGCCCCGGGCCCGCACCCCGATGTGGCACACGTGCCGTGCACGCGACGTCGTGGGAATCGTGATGCCGAGCGCCTCGCCGATGTCGTGGCCGTGCGCCCACGTCTCCATGATGCGCGCGGTCGCCATCGAGGCGGGGCTCATGGGCGGCCCGAACCACGGCACCTTCTCGCCGTCCGGCACGTCGCGCAGGGCGGCGTCGAGCTCGACCCGCCCCTCGCGCCACACCATCAGCAGGTCACCCGGGGGGATCAGCGCGGTCTCGGCCGACTGCGCGTCGACGAAGCCCGTGGGATCGGAGGCGGCGGTCCGCAGCATGTCGGCGAACACCTCGGGCTCCTGCAGGGCCGTGAGCGACGCCATGTCGGTCCAGTGCAGGTGGGCGATCTGGTCGGTGACCGTCCACCCCTCGGGCGTCGTGACGGTCGACCAGGCGGGTTCGGCCAGCCCGGCGACCCACTGGTCGAGCTGCACGCTCTCGGCCGTCAGGTCGGACAGGACGTCGTCGAGGGTGCTCATGACATCTCCAGCTCATGCTCGAGGACCGCAGCCCATGAATCGAGGACGGTCGCCCGTCGTCGTGCGTCGTCGGTCAGCGAGGCGGCCAGACCCAGGCCACGGACCAGGTCGAGCGTCGCCTGGACGAGCTGGCGGTTGTCGCCCTTGGTCTCGTCGATGCCGAGCAGCTCGAGCGCGTAGGCGTGGGTCTCGCGCCCGATGCGGCGCTCGAGGGGCGCGACCGACTCGCGCAGCTCGGCGTCGGTGCGGGCCGCGACCCACAGCTCGAGCGCGGCGAAGAACACCGGCGACACGAACTGGTCGGCCAGGATGTCGAGCACGCCACGGATGCGGTCGTCGCCGGTCAGACGCTCGGCGTGCCGGCGCATGTCGTCGCGACGGCGGTCGGTCAGGTGCTCGACCGCCGCGACCACGAGGGCCTGCTTGCTCGGGAAGTGGTGCAGCTGCGCACCGCGACTCACTCCTGCGCGCCGGCTCACGACGGTCGTCGTGGTGCCCGACCAGCCGAGCTCGACGAGCGAGTCGACCGTCGCCTCCATCAGGCGCAGGCGCATCGCGCGGGTGCGCTCGCCCTGGGTCGCGCGCACGGCGGCATCGGTCGTCACCCGACCAGCATGCGCCGCCGACGTACAAACAGTCAAGCCTGCTTGTTTGTTTCGAGGCTGCGTGGCGAATATAAGAACGCCCTCACGGCGGTCTCACAGCGTGCTCACGTGCAGGCGGTGGGATGGGGTCATCGACACTCCCCCTCCCGCTCACCCACCTCGATCCCCAGGAGTCACCATGCGCACCACCCCGTTCCGCCCCCGCCTCGCCGCCGTCGGCGCGATCTCGGCCCTCGCCCTCACGCTCGGCGCCTGCGGGGGCAGCGACGACGAGGCCCTGTCGTCCGGAGACCGCGAGAAGGCCTCGGCCGCGGCGCTCGCGTACGTCGGCGGAGGCGCCGTGACGGACGCCGAGCGCGGCGACGGCGACGACCGGTACGAGTACCAGGTCGAGGTCACGCTGCCGAACGGCACCGACATCGACGTCGAGCTCGACGACTCCTTCGCCGTGACCAACAGCCCGCCGAAGGCCGCGGACTTCGCGACCGACGCCCCGTCGGCCACGCCGTCCGGCGACGCCCCCACCGACGGCGCGCCGTCGGCCGTCGCCCCCGAGGACGACCGCGGCCTGCTCGGCGAGACCCGGACGAAGGCCGAGGCCGCCGCCCTGAAGGCCACCGGTGAGGGTCGCGTCACCGAGACGAGCGGCAGCGACGACGCCGACCACGTGTACGAGGTCGACGTGCTGCTGCCGAGCGGCGAGGACGTGACGGTCGAGCTCGACGCCGACTTCACCGTCACCAAGATCGATCGCTGACGGCTGTCAGCGGGCGGTGAGACAGGGCGTCGTCCTCGGCTAGGCTCAGGCGACCCAAGAATCCGCTGAGAAGGATCCCGCATGAGCGACCAGACTCCCGTCCCGCCTCCTCCGCCGCCGCCCCCGTCCGAGCCGAGCGTCGTCCAGGCTCCGTCCGCCGCTGCGGCACCGCCGCCCCCGCCGCCCCCACCGGCGCCCGACGCCCCGGCCGCGACCGGTGGCGGCAAGCGCGGTCGTGGCGCACGCACGGCGATCGTCGGCGGCGTGGCGGCGGCGCTCGTGCTGGGCGGCGGGCTCGGCGCCTACGCGGTCTACGACCGGCTCAGCGGAGGCGGCACCCAGCCCGACGACGTCCTGCCGGCCTCGACCCAGATCTACGCGCGGGTCGACCTCGACCCGTCCGCGAGCCAGAAGATCGACCTGTTCAAGCTGCTGCGCAAGGTGCCCGACCTCGCCGACGAGGCCGGCATCACGAGCGACGAGGCCGACATCCGCGAGCTCGTCTTCCCGCAGATCCTCGCCAGCTCGTGCGACGACGTCGACTACGAGAAGGACGTCGAGCCGTGGATCGGCGACCGCATCGGCGTCGGCGCCAACGTCGAGGACAAGACGGCCGTCATCGCCGTCCAGGTCACCGACGAGTCGAGGTCGCGCGCCGGCATCAAGCAGCTGTTCGAGTGCGCCGGCGAGGACTACGGCCTGGCCTACCTCGACGGCTACGCGCTGATCTCGCCGAAACAGGCCGACGTCGACAAGGCCGTCGCCGCCACGAAGAAGGCGTCGCTGGCCGACAGCGAGAAGTTCTCCGAGGACGTCGACGAGCTCGGCGAGCAGGGCATCGCCTCCGCCTGGATCGACCTCGAGGCGCTGTCGTCGATCCCCCAGGCCAAGGAGGCGCTCGGCAGCGAGCTCGACCGGGTCGTCGACATGGGGTCGGTCGCCACGGCGCTGCGCGCCGACGGTGACGCGATCGAGCTCGGCGTGCTGAGCGGGGTCGACGAGAAGAGCAAGGCCACCACCCAGGGGACCCCGCTCGGCACGCTGCCGGCCGACACCGTCGCCGCCCTGTCGGTCGCCGGTGTCGGCGACCAGGTCTCCGAGGCGTACGACTCGTTCGTCGAGGAGTTCGACCGGCAGTTCTCCGGCGGCGCCGGTGACACGGGCCTCGACGGCACCGCGTCCGACCCGTCCGACGCCCTGGCCGACCCGGTCCTGGCGACCGTCCCGACGCCCGACGTCCCGACGGTCCCGACCGTCCCGACGCCCGACGTCCCGACGTTCCCGTCGCCGACGACCGAGCCGACCGACCCGGCCGACCCGTTCGGCTCCGATCCGTCCGATCCGTTCGCGAGCCCCGGCTTCACCATCGAGAGCTTCCTCGAGAGCATCGAGACCGAGACCGGCCTGCAGCTGCCGGAGGACATCGAGACGCTGTTCGGCGACGACCTGACCCTCGCGATCGGCTCGAAGAACCTCGAGAAGCTGCCGACGCTCTCGGGTCCCGAGGGCCTCAGCACGCTCGACCTGGCGCTCGCGCTGACGTCCGAGAAGGCCCCGGCCCTCGACCTGGTGCAGCGCATCGCGAAGCTGGCCGGCGACAACGGCATCCCGCTCGTCGCCTCGCCGACCGACGACGGCGCCGTGCTCGCGACCAACCAGGGTGCCGCCGACGAGATCGCCGATCCCGACGGGTCGCTGGGCGACCAGGACGCCTTCACGAGCGTCATCCCCGACGGCGACGCCGTCGGCGGCCTCTACGTCGACATCGGCACGATCCTCGACAAGCTGCTCGAGGCCGATCCGCCGGCCGACGTGCGCAAGGGCATCGAGTCGGCCAAGGCCCTGCGGGCGCTCGGCGCCTCGTCGACGACGGACGGAGACCGCTCGCTGACCCGCGTGCGCCTGTCGTTCGACTAGGCACCCGCGCCCACGACGCCGGGGGGGGGGCGC
>NZ_JACYUM010000014.1:0-16470 GCF_014841755.1 Aeromicrobium sp. CFBP 8757 | reverse complement strand
TTCGCCAGGGAGGAGCTCTGCGACGACCGTGAGGGCGAAGCCCGAGGCGAACCAGACCGATCAGGCTTGCGTCAGGTCGCCGCCTCGCTCCGCTCACGCTCGGCCGCGAGCGGCCTCGCTGGCGACCGGGCGGGTCAGGCCGTCGCCTCGGGCAGGCGCAGGGTGAACGTCGTGCCCTCGCCGCGCTCCGAGGCGACCTCGACGGTCCCGCCGTGGCGCTCGGCCGCGCGCTTGACGATCGACAGGCCGAGACCCGATCCGGGCAGCGTGCGCGCCTCGCTGGAGCGGTAGAAACGGTCGAAGATGTGCGGCAGGTCGTCGGCGTTGATGCCCTCGCCCTCGTCGGCGACCGTCAGCACGCCGTCGGCCAGCCGCACGCGGATCTCACCCTCCGGCGGGCTCCACTTGGCCGCGTTGTCGAGCAGGTTGGTCACGGCGCGCTCGAGCAGCTGGGGCTCGCCGATCACCATCCACGGCGAGAGGTCGACGTCGATGCGGGCGTCCTGGGCGCGCAGGCGGACGCGGTCGACCGCGTGCGTCACGACGTCGGCGAGGTCGAGGGGTGCGGGATCGCGTGACATCGGCTCGTCGCGGGCCAGCTCGACCAGGTCGCCCACGAGGGTCGTCAGCTCCTCGAGCTGCGCCCGGACGTCGTCCATGATCTCGTGGCGCTGCTCGTCGGTGAGGCTGCGCTCGGTGGTGTCGGCGGCCTGCCCGATCAGCTCGATGTTGGTGCGCAGGCTCGTCAGCGGGGTGCGCAGCTCGTGCCCGGCGTCGGCGACGAGCTGGCGCTGACGCTCCTGCGACGCGTCGAGCGCGACCAGCATCGCGTTGAACGACGTCGTCAGGCGGGCCAGCTCGTCGCGGCCCGTGACCTCGATCGGGGTCAGGTCGGTCGTGCGGGCCACGTGCTCGGTGGCCTCGGTGAGACGGCGGACGGGCCGCAGCCCGTTGGCGGCCACGGCCCACCCCGCGATGCCGGCCAGCACGACTCCGGCGGTGCTGGCGAGCAGCAGGATGATCTTGAGCCGCTCGAGGGCGTCGCGGTTGGACTCCATCGACTGCACCAGCACGAGGGCCTGGCCCTTGTTGGCGGGGACGGCCACGACCCGGTGCGGGACGCCCCGGATCATGACGGTGCGCGCCGAGTACTTGCGCTCGCCGATCGAGACCTCGAGCTCGCGGTACCCCTTCAGCTGCACGTACTCGTCCGGAGTGTTCTGGAAGTTGCCGATCAGCTGGCCCGACTGGACGATGAACGGCTGGATGCCGATGTAGGCCAGCGCGTTCGTCGAGGGGTCGCTCAGGAGGGGCTCGTCGATGCCGCTGCTCACGGCTGCGTTGGCGCGGCGGATCATCGAGTCGTCGAGCGAGCTGGTGAACTCGGCCCGCACCGTCACGAACACGACGGCGCTGACCATGCCCAGCGTCATGGCGACCGCGCCGGTCGTCAGCACCGCGACGCGCAGGGCGAGCGACATGCGCCCCGTGATCTTCTGCAGCGCGCGGTGCCCGCTCTCGATCACGGAGGGGTCTCGCGCAGGACGTAGCCGACGCCGCGCACGGTGTGCAGCAGGCGGGGCTCGCCCTCGGCCTCGAGCTTGCGCCGGACGTAGCCGACGTAGACCTCGAGCGAGTTGGCCGTCGTCGGGAAGTCGAAGCCCCAGACCTCCTCGAGGATGAACGAGCGCTCGAGCACCCGCTTGGGACGCTGGAGGAACAGCTCGAGCAGGGCGAACTCGGTGCGCGTCAGCGACAGCGTCCGGTTGCCGCGGGTGACGTCGCGCGTGACGGGGTCGAGCGACAGGTCGGCGAACGTCAGGGGCTTCTCGTCGGGCTCGACCTCGGCGGCGCGCGTCGAGCGCCGCAGCAGCGAGCGCACCCGCGCCAGCAGCTCCTCGAGGGCGAACGGCTTGGTCAGGTAGTCGTCGGCGCCGGCGTCGAGTCCGTCGACCCGGTCGGACACGGCGTCGCGGGCCGTCAGCACGAGGATCGGCACGTCGTTGCCGGCGCTGCGGAGCGCGCGGGTCGCCTCGAGACCGTCGAGCCGCGGCATCATGACGTCCATGATGATCGCGTCGGGGTTGATCTGGGGCACGCGTGCGAGGGCCTCGGCGCCGTCGGAGGCGAGCTCGACGGTGTAGCCGTTGAACTCGAGGGACCGGCGCAGGGAGTCGCGCACAGCACGGTCATCGTCGACGACAAGGATGCGCATGGGTGCCAGTCTGCCCGTCGTGTCTGAGACGCCGCTGAAAGATGCCCGAATCAGGCGGCGAGCAGGTCCTTGGCGGCGGCCGCGGCGCGGGCACCGTAGGTGCCGCCGAACAGCACCGAGTGCACCAGCAGCGGGTGCAGCTGGTGCAGCGGCAGCCGGTCGTGCCATCCGTCGGCCAGCGGCGCCGCCTCGTCGTAGGCGTCGAGGATGCGCTGCAGGTGGGGAGCGCCGAACAGCGACAGCATCGCGAGATCGGTCTCGCGATGCCCACCGTGCGCGGCGGGGTCGATGATCCAGACGTCGCCGTCGGCGCCCCACACGACGTTGCCCGACCAGAGGTCGCCGTGGATGCGTGACGGGGCCTCGTCGGGGCCGGCCAGGTCGTGGATGCGGCGCATCGCGGCCTCGATCGTGGCGGCCTCGTCGGTCGTCAGCGACCCGCGGTCGACCGCGGCCCGGACGTACGGCATGACGCGACGCGACGCGAAGAACTCGGGCCACGACGGCAGGGTGCGGTTGGGCAGCGGGGCGAGGCCGACGAAGCCGTCGCGCGGTCCGCCGAACGTGTCGGCACCGGCTCGGTGCGTCGCGGCGAGGCTGCGGCCGAACTTCTCGGCCAGGTCGGTCGTGGGCTTGCCGGGCTCGATCCAGTCGAGGACCAGGCAGTCGTCGGCGACCGCGAGCACCTGCGGCACGCGGGCGCCCTGCGCGTCGGCGAGCCAGTGCAGGCCCTCGGCCTCCCGCCGGAAGAAGCCCTCGGGGGCGTGGGGGCGCGTCTTGATGATCGCGCCGCGCCCGTCGGTCAGGCGCAGCCGGGTCGCGGTGCAGATGTCGCCGCCTGCGACCGGGGTCGTCGAGACCACTCCGATGCCGAGGAGCGTCTCCGCCCGGGCGGCGGTCCCTGCCATGCGTGCCATGCCCCCGACGTTACCGGTTGCGGGCCGACGGGCCCCACGCCGACGGGGGCTTCCCCTAGTGCGGCCGGGCCCGGGCGAGGTCGGGCAGCTGCTCGACCAGGGCGTCGGTCGTCCGCTCGATCATCGCCAGGACGTCGCGGAAGCCGTCGGCGCCGCCGTACCAGGGATCGGGCACCTCGTCGTCGCCCTCGCGGGCGAGCGGGTCGAACTCGCGGAACAGGCGCACCTGCGACTGCTGGGCGACGGTCGGCGCCTGGTCGACCATGTCGGCCAGGTTGCTGTGGTCCATCGCGAGCAGCAGGTCGTGCTCGGCGTACCAGTCCGTCGAGAACGTCCGGGCGCGGTGACGGGACGGGTCGTAGCCGGCGTCGCGCAGGACCGCGGCGGCCCGGCGGTCCATCGACTCGCCCTCGTGCCAGCCGCCCGTGCCGGACGACGCGACCTCGACCCGGTCGTCGAGGCCGGCGCGCGCCAGCCTCTCGTCGAGCACGACGTGGGCCATCGGCGAGCGGCAGATGTTGCCGAGGCACACCAGGGCGACGCGGTACGTCATGCTCAGTCGCGCGTGCCGACGAAGGCGCCGACGACGCTCTGGCTGATCGAGATCACGATCGAGGCCAGCACGGCCCACCAGAAGCCGTCGATGTGGAACACGACGTCGAAGGCATCGGTGATCTGCTCGGTGAGCAGCAGGAGCAGGGCGTTGATGACGAGGAGCGCCAGGCCGAGCGTCAGGATGATGAACGGCAGCGACAGGAGCTTGACGACGGGCCCGACCAGGGTGTTGACGACCGTGAACACCAGCGCGACGACCAGCACCGCGACGACGCGCGACGTGGTCGAGTCGGTGGGATCGCCGATCGCCATGTGGGTGCCGAGCAGCCACGCGGCCACCGACAGCGCGACGGCACTGACGAGCCAGGTCGAGAGAAAACGCTCCATCGGACGATTGTTGCACCCGCGGCCGCCGCATGGTCCGGCACGACGGCTGACGTCGCTGTCAGGTGCGGCGCGCTGGTGGGGCCGCCCGCCAGTGACCTCGTGTCGGCCGCCCGCGGCGCTGGTGCGGGGCGATCCAGATGAGGCCCTCCGCGGGCGGGGGTCCTGGCGGGCCAGTGCGCTGGTGCGGCGATGGCGACGGGTGCGGCGATGGCGACGGGTGCGGTGGTGACGACGGGTGCGGTGGTGACGACGGCGCTGCCATCGCGGAGGTCACGTGCACGTGACGCTCGAGGGCAGGGATGAGTCGACCCCGGATGTCAGCCGTGCCCTCCGTGCCCTCGAGATCGTCGAGGGCTGATGCGAAGGCCGGGACGATGCCTTCGAGCATTTGCTCGAGTCGGGTGATGCGCTCGTCCTCGTCCAGACCCAGTTCGCGGGCGTGCTTGCGCCATCCGGATCGGTCGACCGTCCCCAGGTGACGTCGGCCGCCGACAGCCATGGCGACGGTGCCGAGGTCGAACTGCTCACGCGTGTACGGCAGACCGGAGGCGACGTCGTACAACGGCGCCAGGCGCACAGATCCGCCGGCGTACAAGAGGGCGTAGTTCTTGGCGTGGGCGTCGGGGGATCCGCTGAGGTAGTTGAACATCACGGCGTCGGAGAAGCGTCGAACATCCGACTCCGACGTGGTGGAGACGCGACGGAGAAGCTCGCCGATCTCGCGAACGGTTGGTCCGCGATCGGTCTCGTACTTGTTGATGGGGAGCCGCGCCATCGCCTGGCACAGGTCGACCTGGTGAAGTCGCGTGACACCGGGCCGCTGATGGCCGATCAGACGGTCGAAGCGCTTGATGACGATGGCTCGGTGACTCTCGAAGTGCTCGATGGTCGAGGTCGCGACGGCCAGTCCCAGGATGCTGGCGGCACGCATCGTGACGTGTTCGACGATCGCCTGATGCTTCAACGCGGTGATACCTGGCTTGAAGATGTGGGTGGTCGCGGCCGCTCCATGCGCGGCAGACCAGCCGTTCTCGAGGCGCGCGAGCGCAAACTTCCCTTGTTGACCCGGCAGGCTCCAGTGATCGTCAGGCATCGTCCACGAGGCGTCGTTGCGCCTGAGCTCACGCAACCGGTCGGCTATCTGGTGATCGCTCTGCGGTTCGTAGCTTCCGCCGTGGGCGATCTCGTCGACTCGGTCGGGCGGCACGAACTGCACGGCGCCGGCGCAGTCCAGCCCCATGTGCGAGAGGAGATCGAAGGCGGAGGCCGATGTGCCGATCGTGCGAGCCCACTCGCGCTTGGTCTCGACGTTCTCGGGCAGCAGGCCCTCGACGTACGCCTCGACCGGCTTGGGACCGTGCTCGACCTTCTCGAGCGGCATCGAGGGGGACAGAGGGACGGATGCGCGCGCGCGGTACGACTCGTCGTAGGCGAAGACGAGTCGTCCCTTGTCCGTTCGGGTGAGTGTCCCGGCGCGTCGTGCCCCGAGAAAGGCTACGAGGTCAGCGCTCATCATCGGCCCCGAGGAGCTGGTCGAGGAAGGCCAGCTCCTCGCGGTCCTGGTCGGTCGTGATGTCGTCATCGAGGTGGAGGCTGACGCCGAGAGCACGCAGCACCGCGAAGACCCGGAAGAGCTCTGCCCGCGGGTGACCGTCCTCGAATCGAATGAGCCAAGCGCGCGAGACTCCTGCGTCGGCGGCGACCTCGGCCTGCGTGCGAGCGGCGCTCAGCCGGCGTTCTCTGACTGCTGCCCCCAAGGAGATGGGATTCAGCACGGGCACCGAGGACATGAATGTCATGGTACACGGACATCTACTCAATGTCACGGAATGGTGACATTGAGTAGATGTCATCGAACCGTGACGTCTACTGCGGCGCGGGGACCGTCAGCTCGACGCGTCTGGACGTCTGGGCGAGCACGATGCCGGCCAGCACGGCGGCGGCCCCGACGACCTGGACGGGCGTCAGCGACTCGCGGAACCACGCCCACCCCAGCACGACCGCGATGACGGGCTCGAGCATCGCCACGACCGTCACGATCGTGGCGGGCAGGTGGCGCAGCGCGAGCATGCCGAGGAAGAACGGCAGCACGGTCCCGAACACGACCACGACCGCGATGACGAGCCAGGGGTTCACCGAGATGCCGTCGAGCCGCCCCAGCCCGCTGGTCGTGGAGGGCAGGTCGGGGGTCGCCCAGATCGGCTGGACGAGGTTCATGCCGACGGTCGCGGCGACGAAGGCCCACAGGATGACGCGCAGGGGGTCGTCGGTGCCGACACCGTGCTCGTCGAGCTGCACCTGGTGCTCGCCGAGCAGGAAGTAGGTCGCGAAGCAGACGGCGGCCAGCAGGGCCATGACGACGCCGAGGCCGTCGAAGGCGAGCCCGTTCCAGACCCGGCTCACGACGGCGAGGCCGACCAGGGCGAGGGCGACGGCCGCCCACATGCGGGGCCGGACGTCCTCGCGCCGCACGAACCGCACCCACAGGACGACGAGGACGGGTGCGAGGTACTCGATCAGGAGCGCGATGCCGAGGGGCAGGCGGTCGATCGCGACGTTGTACGTCAGCTGCAGCCCCAGCACCCCGACGAGGCCGAGCGCGATCACCATCAGCAGCGCCGATCCCTGGGGACGCACGAGCGCGGAGCGCCGGAAGCAGGCCGCGTACGCGACGAACACGAGGGTCGCGCCCGTGATGCGCAGCGTCGTGAACGCCTCGGGGCTCAGTCCCGCGCCCATCGCGACCCGCGAGATGCCGCCGTTGAGCCCGAACAGGACCGCGACGAGGACGATGAGGGCGTAGCCGAGGCGCGGACTGGGGTGTGGCACGCGCTGATTCTGTCAGGCGTCGCTGCCGCGGATAGTGTCGGCGGCATGACGATCCCCCGCGCCCGGCACGCCCTCGACGGCATCCCGGTCTACCGGCCCGGCAAGGCCGCCTCGAGCGACGACCACAAGCTGTCGAGCAACGAGAACCCGTACGCGCCCCTGCCCGGCGTCATGGAGCGGGCCTCGGCCGAGCTCGCCCGGATGAACCGCTACCCCGACGCCGGCATGACCGACCTCTACGCGGCCCTCTCGGCCCGGTTCGGGCTCTCGGCCGACCACTTCGCGGCCGGGACGGGCTCGGTCGCCGTGCTCTTCGCGCTGCTGACGGCGCACCTCGAGCCGGGCGACGAGATCGTCTACGCGTGGCGCTCGTTCGAGGCGTACCCGATCGCGGCCGACCTCACGGGTGCCACGACCGTCCGGGTGCCGCTGCGGCCCGACGCGACCCACGACCTCGACGCGATGGCGGCGGCGGTCACCGAGCGCACCAAGGTCGTCCTGGTCTGCACGCCCAACAACCCGACGGGCCCCGTCGTGACGGCCGAGGCCCTGACGGCGTTCCTGGCCGCGGTGCGCGACGACGTCCTGGTCGTGGTCGACGAGGCGTACGTCGAGTTCGTCCGCGACCCGCGCGCGGCCAGTGGGATCGCGGCGCTGGCCGACCACCCGAACGTCGTGGTGCTGCGGACGTTCTCGAAGGCGTACGGCCTCGCGGGCCTGCGGGTCGGGTACGCGATCGCCCGCCCGGAGGTCGCGGTCTCGATCCGCAAGGCGACGCCGCCGTTCGCCGTCACCGACCTGTCGCAGGCCGCGGCGGTCGCCTCGCTGGAGTCGCAGGACGAGCTCGACCGGCGGGTCGAGGCGATCGTCCAGGAGCGCGTCGCGATGGTGGCCGCGCTGCGTCAGCAGGGCTGGGACGTGCCCGAGACCGAGGCCAACTTCGTCTGGCTGCCGCTGGGCGACGACGCGCTCGACTTCGCGGCGTCCTGCGACCCGGTCTCGGTGCGGCCGTTCGCCGGGGAGGGCGTGCGGGTCAGCGTCGGGGCGCCCGCGGTCAACGCCGAGCTGCTCGCGCTGGCCGCCGCGTGGAGGGCTGCGCGCAGCTGACGCCCGGCTCGGGGCCCCGACTGGATCGGCGGGGCGTCTCGGGCTACGGTGGTCGCAGATGTGACGCCAGTCACGCCCGTGTGGGTCTCCACCCGTCCGCCACCCTGTGACGACGGAGACCTGCAGCTTCGACACCGGCACGGAGACCCCGTCCGCCGGTTGATGGAGGAGACGCATGAACTCGTCGACCGCACCGACCCCTGACGCCCCGCTCGTCCAGCTGCTGACGCCGACCGGCCAGCGCGTGACCGATCCGCACGTCGCCTTCGACGGCGACCGGTCCGAGATCGAGGCCCTCTACCGCGACCTGGTGATGACGCGCCGCGTCGACACCGAGGCGTACGCGCTGCAGCGGCACGGCGAGCTGGGCCTGTGGCCGCCGGCGCTGGGCCAGGAGGCCGCGCAGGTCGGCTCGGCGCGCGCCCTGCGACCGCACGACTTCGCCTTCCCGACCTACCGCGACCACGGCGTGGCGTGGTGCCGCGGCGTCGACCCGAGCCTGCTGCTGGGCATCTTCCGGGGGTCCGACCTCGGCGGCTGGGACCCGGCCGACCACGGCATCGCGCTGCCCAACATCATCATCGGCGCCCAGACGCTGCACGCCACGGGCTACGCGATGGGCCTGGCGCTCGAGGGCCTGGTCGGCAGCGGCGACCCGGATCGCGACAGCGCCGTGATCGCCTACTTCGGCGACGGCGCGACGAGCCAGGGCGACGTCAGCGAGGCCCTCGACTGGGCCGCGGTGCACCAGTCGCCGGTCGTCTTCTTCTGCGAGAACAACCAGTACGCGATCTCGGTGCCGGTCGCGAGCCAGACGCGGGTGCCGATCGTGCAGCGCGCCGCGGGCTTCGGCCTGCCGGGCGTGCGCGTCGACGGCAACGACGTCCTGGCGTGCCTCGCCGTGACCCGTGCCGCCCTGCAGCGGGCGCGCGACGGCGAGGGGCCGACGCTGATCGAGGCCGTGACGTACCGCATGGGCGCCCACACGACGTCCGACGACCCGAGCCGCTACCGCGACGCGTCCGAGGTCGACGCGTGGCAGGCCAAGGACCCCCTCGAGCGGGTGCGGCTGCTGCTCGTGGCCGAGGGGACGTCCGACGACTTCTTCGCCGACCTGGCCGCGGACGCCGACGCGCTGGGCGTGCACCTGCGCGCCGCCTGCCAGCAGATCCCCGAGCCCGACCTGGCCGAGCTGTTCGACCACGTGTTCGTCGAGAGCACGGTCGAGAACCGGCAGCAGCAGGCCGAGCACGTCGCCTGGCGCGACGCGATCGAGGGGAGCGTGGTCGCGTCATGACGCGCATGAGCATGGTCAAGGCGCTCAACTCGGGGCTGCGGCTGGCCCTCGAGAACGATCCGAAGGTCGTCCTGATGGGCGAGGACATCGGTCGCCTCGGCGGGGTCTTCCGCGTCACCGAGGGCCTGCAGAAGGACTTCGGCGAGGGGCGGGTCATGGACACGCCGCTGGCCGAGTCGGCGATCGTCGGCACCGCGATCGGCCTGACGTTCCGGGGCTTCCGGCCCGTCGTCGAGATCCAGTTCGACGGCTTCGTCTACCCCGCGTACGACCAGATCGTCAGCCAGGTCGCCAAGCTGCACTTCCGCAGCCGCGGACGCGTGCGGATGCCGATCGTCATCCGCATCCCCTACGGCGGTGGCATCGGCGCGGTCGAGCACCACTCGGAGAGCCCCGAGGCGCAGTTCGCCCTGACCGCGGGTCTCAAGGTCGTGTCGTGCGCCGACCCGAACGACGCGCACTGGATGATCCAGCAGGCCATCGCGTCCGACGACCCCGTCGTGTTCATGGAGCCCAAGCGGCGCTACTGGGAGGCCGGCGAGGTCGACCTCGCCGGGCCGGCCGCCCCCCTGTGGTCGTCGAGGATCGTGCGTTCGGGGCGTGACGCGACGCTGGTCACGTACGGCCCGATGGTCAAGACGTGCCTCGACTCGGCCCGCGCGGCCGAGGCCGACGGGCTCGACCTCGAGGTCATCGACCTGCGGACCCTGTCGCCGCTCGACCTCGCGCCGGTCGTGGAGTCGGTGCGGCGCACGGGTCACGCCGTCGTCGTCCACGAGGCCGCCCGCACGCTGGGCCTCGGGGCCGAGGTCGCGGCGCGCATCGGCGAGGAGTGCTTCTACTCCCTCGAGTCCCCGGTGCAGCGCGTCACGGGCTACGACATGCCGTACCCGCCGAGCCGGACCGAGCACGACTTCCTGCCGGGCCTCGACCGCATCCTCGATGCCGTCGACCGCGCCCGCGCGTACTGAGGGGCCGCGATGACCATGAAGACCGCTTCTGCCCACACCTTCTCGCTGCCCGACGTCGGCGAGGGCCTCACCGAGGCCGAGATCGTCACGTGGCGGGTCGCGGCCGGCGACGTCGTCGCGATCAACGACGTCGTCGTCGAGATCGAGACCGCCAAGTCGGTCGTCGAGCTGCCGAGCCCCTACGCGGGGTTCGTGCAGACGCTGCACGTCGCCGAGGGCGAGACCGTCGAGGTCGGCCGCCCCCTCCTCACCATCGCCGACGAGTCGCTCCCGCCCGCCGACGAGTCGCTCCCGCCCGCCGACGAGTCACCCTCGCCCGCCGACGAGTCACCGGAGCCGGCGCGGCAGCCCATGCTGGTGGGCTACGGACCGGGCGCCGAGCAGCTCGTACGCCGTCGACGGGCCGTGCCGACGCCGTCCGTCGCATCGGTCGACACCGAGAAGGTCGCGGCACCGGCACCGGCACCGGCGCGGACGCTCGCGAAGCCCCCCGTCCGCAAGCTCGCGAAGGACCTCGGGGTCGACCTGTCGGAGGTCATCGCCACCGGCACCGGCACGATCGTGACCCGCGCGGACGTCGAGGCGCACGCCGCCAACCGCCGGTCGCCGCAGGCCGCCGAGCCCGCGCCCGCACCCGTCACGACGTCCGACGACGAGACCCGCACCCCGATCAAGGGCGTCCGCAAGTGGACGGCCGAGGCGATGGTGCGGTCGGCGTTCACGGCGCCGCACGTCACCGAGTGGGTGACGGTCGACGTCTCGCGCACCGTCGAGCTCGTCGCGACGTTGAGGGCGAGCCGCGCGTTCCGGGACGTCAAGGTCTCGCCGACGCTCATCGCGGCGAAGGCGATCTGCCTCGCGATGCGCCGCACGCCCGAGCTCAACTCGCGGTGGGACGACGACGCGCAGGAGATCGTCCTCAAGAAGTCGGTCAACCTCGGGATCGCCGCCGCGACCCAGCGCGGTCTGGTCGTGCCCAACATCGTCGGCGCCGACTCGCTCCCGCTGGTCGAGCTCGCCGCGGCGATCGGCGACCTGGCGTCGACCGCCCGCGACGGACGCACGCAGCCCGCGCAGATGGCGGGCGGCACGTTCACCCTCACCAACATCGGCGTCTTCGGCATCGATGCGGGCACGCCGATCCTCAACCCGGGCGAGGCCGGCATCCTGGCGCTCGGCTCGATCGAGCGCCGCCCGTGGGTCGACGAGGACGACCGGGTCGTGCCGCGGTGGGTCACGACGCTGGCGCTGAGCTTCGACCACCGGGTCGTCGACGGCGAGCAGGGATCGCGGTTCCTGGCCGACGTCGCAGGCATCCTGCACGACCCCGCGGTGGCCCTGACGTTCTGACCCGCGGGGTCAGAGGCGCTCGCCGGCCTCGATCCGCCGGGTGATCGTGTTGCCGGGCGGGGCGAGCGGGCACTGCCAGCGCGGGTTGTAGCGGCACGACGGGTGGTAGGCGAAGTTGAGGTCGAGCGTGATCGACGAGTCGGTGCCACCCAGCCACGAGCCCTTCGCGGTGTCGAGCAGGTAGCGCCCGCCACCGTACGAGCCGTCGCCGGACGTCCCGTCGCGCAGCGGCACGAAGATCCCGCCGCCGTACTGGTGCAGCCACCAGACGTCGAGCGTCCCCCCGAGGGGCAGCTCGACCCGTCCGGTGAGGTGCATCTCGATCGTCCCGTCGCCACCGGCGTCGACGAGGCGGGGCTCGGTCTCGTCCTCATCGACGGGAACCAGGTCCGCCTCGAACCGCATCGCGGGGTCGTACGGCCAGAACGGCAGGCCGCTCTCGCGCAGGGGGTCGTCGGCGAGCAGGGGGCTCTGCGGGTGGTGCTGGAACAGCTCGTCGCGCGCCACGCGCCAGCGCAGCCAGGCCGCCTCGCGATCGCTCTCGCTGCGGACCTCGCTGTACGTCTCACCGACCCTGCGGCGCCAGTCGACGAGGGTCAGGCGGCTGGACGTCATGGGGTCCACCGTGACACACGCCCGCTCGTGCCGCGCGACGCGCGGGACTACGATCGGTCAGTGAGCCAAGCCGTCGACGTCCGCCATCGCGGCGCGTACGCGGTGTGGATCGTCGCCCTGATGGTCTACCTGCTGGCGGTCTTCCACCGGTCGTCGCTCGCGGTCGCGGGTCTGGCCGCCGCCGAGCGGTTCGACATCTCCGCCGCCCAGCTCGCGACGTTCACGATGCTGCAGCTGCTGGTCTACGCCGCCATGCAGATCCCGGTCGGGCTGCTCGTCGACCGGTTCGGCCCGCGCCGCGTGCTGCTGACGGGGGCGCTGACGCTGACCGCGGCGCAGGTGGGCTTCGCGTTCGCCGACACCTACGTGCTGGCGCTGGTCGCCCGGTTCTTCGTCGGCATGGGTGACGCCATGACTTTCATCTGCGTCCTGCGTCTGGTCAACACGTGGTTCGCCCCGCGCCGCATCCCGCTGATCTCCCAGCTCACGGGCATGGTCGGTCAGCTGGGTGGCGCGCTGGCGGCCGTCCCCATGACGATCGCGCTCGGCCAGCTGGGCTGGACGCGCTCGTACCTGATCGCGGCCTCGATCGGCATCGTGCTGAGCCTCGCGCTCGTCGTCGTGGTCCGCGACGCGCCGGGCACGCGATCGGTCACCGGTCCGGCCATGTCGATGGGGCACATCCGGGCGACCCTGGCGGCGTCGTGGAGGCAGCCCGGCACCCGGCTCGGCTTCTGGACGCACTTCTCGACGCAGTTCAGCGCCACGACCCTCGCGCTGCTGTGGGGCTACCCGTTCTTCGTCCAGGGCGAGGGACTGTCCGACCACACGGCCGGTCTGCTGCTGACGTTGATGGTCGCGGTGATGGTCGTCGCGGGGCCGGTGCTCGGGCTCATCATCCCCCGGCACCCGTGGCACCGGTCGACGATCGTCCTCGGCATCATCGGCTCGATCGTCGCGGTGTGGTCGGCGGTGCTGGCGTGGCCGGGGACGGCGCCGCTGTGGCTCCTCGCGCTGCTGGTCGTCGTCGCCGGCGTCGGGGGGCCGGCCTCGATGATCGGCTTCGACATCGGCCGGACGTCCAATCCGTCCGACCGGATGGCCAGCGCGACGGGCATCATCAACCAGGGCGGCTTCATCGCGAGCCTCGTGCTGGTCGTCGCGATCGGCCTGGTCCTCGACTGGCGCACCCCGGGGGGCGGGTCCGACTACACGCCGGCGGCCTTCCGGTGGGCGATGTCGTTCCAGTACCTGCTGTGGGCGCTCGGCATCACCCAGATCTGGCGGTACCGCGTGCGCACCCGGCGCAAGATCATGGACGAGGAGCCGGAGGCCTACGGGCGCGTGCGGCTGTAGCCGGCGCTCAGACGGCGAACTCGACGCCCGTCGCGGCCTCGGACGCAGCCCACAGGTCGGCCGCGAGCTCGGTGTCGCGGGCCGTCCTGGTCATGCCGACGAGCTTGGGTCGTCCGCGCCAGCCGCCGAGGGCACCCGGTCCGACGTACTCGCCGCCCGTGAGCGTCGGGTCGGTCGCGGCCATCAGCAGCGGCCACGCGCCGTGCGACGCGGGCTGCGCGATGATCTTGCTGATCTGGTGGATGCCGACGCCGGGCAGCGAGAGGCCCCGGACGTTCATGCCGGTCTTGGTCAGGTTGGTCGAGGCGTAGCCGGGGTGGGCGGCGACGCTGACGACCCGGCTCGACGCCGCCTTGGCCCGCCGGTCGAGCTCGAGCGCGAACATCAGGTTCGCGAGCTTGGACTCGCCGTACGACTGCCAGCGCTTGTACGGACGCGACGACCCCTGCGGCGTCAGCGAGTCGAGGTCGATGCTGCCGACGGCGGTGTGGGCCATCGACGAGACCGCCACGACCCGGGCGCCGCTGCGGTCGAGCAACGGCCACAGACCGGTCGTCCACGCGAAGTGGCCGAGGTGGTTGGTGCCGATCTGGAGCTCGAAGCCGTCCTTGGTCTCGGTCTTCGGCGGGATCATGATGCCGGCGTTGTTGACCAGGATGTCGATGCGGTCGTGGTCGCGGACGACGTCGGCCGCGGCGCGTCGGGCGTCCGCGAGGTCGGCGAGGTCGAGGGAGACGACGTCGACCGACGATCCGGGGGCGTCCCGGGCGATGCGGGCGAGGGCCACGTCGGCCTTGGCGGTGTCGCGGGCCGTCACGACGAGCGCGGCGCCCTTGCGGGCCAGCCCGATCGCGGTGTGCAAGCCGAGCCCTCCCGTCACGCCGGTGATGACGGCGCGCTGTCCGGTGAGGTCGGGGATGTCGTCCGTGCTCCAGGTCATGCGGCCACGCTACTCGCGACGACCCTCGTGTGCCGGTCCTGCGCGCCGTTCCTGGCGTATCGTCCTGCCATGTCCTGGGTGCGGCGAGGTGCTGTGGTGCTGGTCCCGCTCGTGCTCTCAGGGTGCGTCGCGCTCGGCGGGTCGGGCGGCGACGGTCCCGGTCCGGGAGGCGGCGAGTTCGTCGTGACGTACGAGGAGCCGGACGACCCTGACCTCCGGTCGGTGGCCGCCGAGGTCGCGGACGGCGGCGTCGTGGAGGAGGCCGTCGAGGGGCTCAACGACTTCGTCGTGCTGCCCGTCGACGTCCCGGTGGTCGTCCGCTCGTGCACCGACGGCGCGCTGTACGACCCCGCGGAGCGCGAGATCCAGGTGTGCCTCGAGGACGTCGTCGAGACCCGCGAGCTGCTGGAGGACGCCGACGACGCGGCGGCGACCGAGCGCGGCATCCTCGTCGACACGGTCGACCACGAGGCGGGCCACGCGCTGCTCGACGTGTACGAGATGGAGTTCACGGGTCGCGAGGAGGACGTCGCCGACCAGTTCTCCGCGCTCGTCGGGGTGCGGGGCGGCGATCAAGGACTGGACGACCTCGAGGCGGCGGCCTACGGCTACGAGCTCAGCGCCGCGGCGTACGAGGCCGACCCGACCGACGAGCACGCGTCTGACACGCAGCGCGCGGTCACCTACCAGTGCTACGTGTACGGATCGGAGGAGCGCGACGCCGAGCACCTGGTCGACGAGGACGGACTCACCGAGCGGCGTGCCGAGTCGTGCTGGGAGGAGTGGGGCGACCTGCGCGAGGGGTGGATGCGCCTGTTGCGCCGGGCCGACGCCCTGCGCTGATCCCGGTCAGGTCCTGCGGGACGCGAGGGCGTCGAGCCGCTCGTCGCGCCTGGCCCGTCGCCGGCACCAGAAGACCCACGCCGCGAGGACCGCTCCGGCCCCGGCGCCGATGCTGGCGACGCCCTTGCCGTTGTTGGCCGCCGAGCTGAAGCCCGTGACGGTCGCGTAGCCGTAGGCGGCGTTGTCGACCCGCTTGTCGTCGGGCGTGCAGACGATGCGCAGGCCGTCGCGCCCCTCGGCGAGCAGGGCGACGAGGTGCCACGTGGTGCCGTCGCCCTGGGCGGTGATGTCGATGCCCTCGGGCGGGATGACGACCCGTCCGCGGTCGCCGTCGCCGTACCGGCCGCGGCAGCTGATGTCGCGCTCGGGCTGGACGAGATCGGTGTAGATCGCGAGGGTCGAGCCCTTGGCGTCGACGCGCTCGGTCACGGGGGTCACGGTGGCGTCGCGCACGGGGTCGAACGCGCTGGCGGCGACGGCCGTCCCGACCATCGAGCTGGCGATCGCGAGCAGGAACGCCGCGAGGTACCAGAGCGGGTTCGTGAGTCTCACGGGGCAACTTTCGC
The DNA here is from genome assembly GCF_014841755.1 of Aeromicrobium sp. CFBP 8757. Taxonomy (NCBI): domain Bacteria; kingdom Bacillati; phylum Actinomycetota; class Actinomycetes; order Propionibacteriales; family Nocardioidaceae; genus Aeromicrobium; species Aeromicrobium sp. CFBP 8757. The sequence goes on along the minus strand of NZ_JACYUM010000014.1, from coordinate 522 downwards.
ACATCGCCCCACCGGGCCGCGGGCTTGACGTGGTGCCAGGCGACGGCCAGTATATGTGGTTTAACTCTCAACCATCTGGAGCTCCCATGGAAGCCATCTTCCTCATCAGCCGCATCCTCTTCGTCCTCCTGCTCCTCGGGTCGGCCTTCGGCCACCTCACGCAGGCCGACGCGATGGGCGGCTACGCCTCGTCCAAGGGCCTGCCCAACGGCAAGGTCCTCGCCCAGGTCAGCGGCGTCGCGCTGCTGGTCGGCGGTCTGTCGATCCTGTTCGGCGTCTTCGGTGACGCCGGTTCGCTCGGCATCGCGATCCTGCTGCTGATCATGGCGGTCACGATGCACGCGTTCTGGAAGGATACCGACGCCCAGGCCAAGCAGATGGAGATGATCTCCTTCAACAAGGACGTCGCGCTCGCCGGCGGCGCGCTGGCGATGTACGTGATCTTCTACGGCGCCGACGGCTACGGCTTCTTCACGCTGACGGGTGCCCTCTTCAACTGAGGCACCCACGACGAAGCCCACG
>NZ_JACYUM010000013.1:0-41186 GCF_014841755.1 Aeromicrobium sp. CFBP 8757 | reverse complement strand
GACGCTGCGCCCGGTGGCCTCGGCCTCGGCGGCGGCCGCCGGCACGGTGTAGAGGCCGCCGTGGCACGTCGCCGGCCGGTAGCCCTCGTCGAGCTCGTCCCAGCCGCAGGCCGCGGCGTTGAGGGCTGCCGTGCGATCGCGCGGCCCTCGACCACCCAGGACCGTGGTCGCCTCCCCGGGCGAGCTGGGCGACGTGAACGCCCGGCCCAGCTCGACCACCTCGGGGTGCGTCGCGCCGACCACCATCGCCGCGAGGTCGTCCATCACGACCAGGGCGGCCTTGCTGCGCAGCCGCTCGTCGGCCAGCAGGGTCGCCGGGTCGACGGCGTCGATGCGCTCGACCAGTCGTTCCCGCCAGGCGTCCCAGCCCGCCGGCACCGCCGTCACGCGGGATCCGCCGCGGCCGCAGCCGTGCCCGCGAGCCGGCCGAGACCCACCGCGGTCAGCAGGCCGTTGCCCGAGGAGTAGCCGCGTCCGCCCTGCTGGCCGCTGACACCGGCCGCCACGCCGCCGACCGCGAACAGCCCGGGGACGACACCGTCGTCGCGCAGCACCCGACCGTCGCCGTCGACGTCGAGTCCGCCCTGGGTGTGGAACAGCCCCGGCGACACGCGCGACGCGACGTAGGGCGGCTCGAGGGGAGCCATGCCGAAGTCGGTGCGGCCGTGCTCGTCGGCCGACTCGCCGCGGGCCGCCGCGGCATACGCCTCGAGGGTCGAGCGCAGGGCGTCGACGTCCACCCCGACGACCCGCGCGAGGTCGTCGACGGTCGCGCACTCCTTGGCACCACCCATCTCGACCAGGTCGGCGAACTCGTCCTCGCGCAGCGTGATGTCGCGGATGCGGGCGTCGTAGACGGCGCAGATCGGAGCCGTTCCGCCCAGCACCTCGGTGGCGAAGCCCGAGTAGCCGACGATCTCGTCGCCGAGCCGCACCCCGCGGGCGTCGACCAGCACGCCGCCCTTCTCGACCGTCGTCCACGACAGGATCGAGCCGTGCGGGTACGCGACCGCGGCGTACCCCTGGAACGCGGCCTGGTTGCGCAGCCGTCCGCCCAGGTCGACGCCCCACTCGATCGCCTCGCCCGTCGAGCCGTGAGCACCGAAGTACTCCAGGCCCGCCAGCTCGGGAGCCCACCGCTGGACCAGCTCGCGGTTGGCCGCGAAGCCGTTGGCGGCCAGCACGACCGACCGCGCGCGGATGACGTACCGCTCGGTGCGCTCGCCCTCGACGACGACGCCGCGCACGACCCCGTCCTCGACCAGCAGCTCGGTGACGGGGTTGCCCGTGACGACGTCGACGCCGGCGCGACGGCACGCCGCGACCAGGTCGTTCGACAGGTCGATGCCGCGGCGCGACACCGGGGCGTGCAGGCGCGTGACCGAGTGGCCGACGTGCTTGTAGTCGGTGATGAGCGCCAGGCCGACCCCGTGGTCGTCGACGAGCCACTCGACCAACGACGCCGACGTCTCGGCCAGCCGGCGCGTCAGGTGCTCGGCCTCGTGAGGGCCGCTCTGCCGGATCAGGTCGGCGGTCATGCGATCGGGGTCGTCGTCGACGCCCGCCTCGCGCTGGAACCGCGAGCCGGCCGCCGGGATCGAGCCCGTCGACAGCGCCGTGTTGCCGCCCGGCGCGTCGAGCTTCTCGAGCACGACGACCGATGCGCCGGCGTCGGACGCCGCCAGGGCAGCCGCGAGTCCGCCGCCGCCCGCTCCGACGACCACGACGTCGACGTCGAACTCGTCGGCGCCCGCCGTGCGGTCGGGTGCTGTCGTGGACTGGGTGGGTGTCGAGCTCATGATGCTTCCTTCCGGCCGGCCGCGAGGCCGGCTCACACGATGTCAGGCGCGACGGGTGTGCCCGCCGCGAGGTCGGCGATCAGGCCGTCGGGACCTTGGCCATCAGGCCTCCGTCGACCAGGATCGAGGTGCCGGTGACGAACGAGGCGTCGTCGGAGGCCAGGAACGCGATGGCCCCGGCGATGTCGGCGGGGCTGCCCATGCGGCCCAGGGGTGCCGCCGCCCCGGCACCTGCCGCGGCGGCCGCGGGGTCGTCCTGGGCGTCGAAGTAGCCCTGCAGGTTGGGTGTCAGGATGAAGCCCGGGCACACCGCGTTGACGCGGATGCCGTGCGGGCCGCCGTCGAGCGCCATGGCCTTGGTCATCGCCAGGATCGCGCCCTTCGACGCGACGTAGGCGGCGTCCTGCGGGAACCCGGCGAACGACGCCGTCGAGCCGAGCGTCACGATCGAGCCGCCCCGCGGCACCATGGCGGGCCACAGGTGGCGGTTGAGCAGGAACAGGCTCGTCAGGTTGACGTCCATCTGGTGGTGCCACTCCTGCGGCGTCAGGGCGTCGAGGGCTCCCACGACCGTGATGCCCGCGGCGTGGACGACGACGTCGGGCGCGCCGTGCTCGGCCAGCAGGCCCGGGACGTGGGCGTCGACCTCGTCCTGCGAGGCGACGTCGAAGGCCGCCGTGACGGCGCGGGGGCCGGCCGCAGCGGCCGCCTCGGCGAGGCGGTCCTGGTCGCGCCCCAGCAGCAGCACCGTGGCGCCGTCGGCCGCCAGCCGCTCGGCGGCACCGCGGCCGATGCCCGAGCTGGCGCCCGAGACCCAGGCGAGCCGGCCGTCGAGCCGGCCGGTCATGCGCCGCCCATCGGCAGCGCGGGCTGGCCCGCGGTCCATCCGCCGTCGACGGCCATCACGACGCCGGTGACGGCCGACGCCCAGGACGACGCCAGGTACGCGATGGTCTGACCGATCTCCTCGGGCTCGAACATGCGGCCCAGCGGGACGCGCGCCGACACCGCGGCGTCGAGCTCGGGCGTCATCTGCTGCTTGGCCATCGGGGTGAGGGTGAAGCCGGGGCAGACCGCGTTGACGCGGATGTTGTCGGGGGCCCAGTCGATCGCCAGCGAGCGGGTCAGGGCCGCGACGGCACCCTTCGACGCCGAGTACGCCGACTGGTCGGGCAGGCTCACGAGCGCCGCCTGCGAGGCGACGTTGACGATCGCGCCCGCGCCGGACGCCTTGAGCGTCGCGTGGAGCGCCTTGCTGGTGTTGAACGTGCCGACGACGTTGACGTCGTACGTGCGGCGGAAGTCGTCGGGGTCGACGTCCTGCGCCGGCAGGTTGGCGGTGATGATGCCGGCGCAGTTGACCAGGATGTCGACCTGCCCGTGCTCGGCCACCGCGGCGTCGGCGGCGCGCTGCACCGAGGCGGAGTCGGTGATGTCGGTCCCGACGACGCCGGGGGCCTCGTTGAGGTCCCACGCGACGACGGTCGCGCCCGCTCCGCGCAGCACCTCGACCGTCGCCGCCCCGATGCCGGACGCGCCTCCGGTGACGACGGCCACCTTGCCTGAGAGATCGACCATGACGTGCCTTCCTTTCGTCAGCGCGCGGACGCGCTGGGGTAGTCGGTGTAGCCGGCGTCCCCGCCGGTGTAGAACGTGTCCTCGTCCCAGGCCGAGCGCTCGAGGCCGAGGCGCCACCGCTCGACCAGATCGGGGTTGGAGATGAACAGCCGCCCGACGCTGACGAGGTCGGCGACACCGTCCTCGACGATCGGGGCGACCTCGTCGAGCTCGCTGGAGCCCATGTAGCCCGTGTTGACGACGTACGTGGACGGCCAGCGTCGACGCAGCTCCTCGTGCAGGGTCGAGGTGCGCCCGCGCAGCGTGTGCAGGTAGGCGAAGCCGTCTGCGGCGAGCTCGTCGACCAGGGTCAGGTAGGTGTCCTCGTTGTCGCGGTCGCGCATGTCGTTGAACTGACCGCCGGGCGAGATGCGCAGGCCCACGCGGTCGGCGCCGATGGCGTCGGCGCAGGCCCGGGCGACCTCGACCAGGAACCGCGCACGGCCCTCGGGCGTCCCGCCGTACTCGTCGGTGCGCTCGTTGGTGCCCGGCGACAGGAACTGGTGGGGCAGGTAGCCGTTCGCGGCGTGGATCTCGATGCCGTCGGCGCCCGCGGCGACGGCACGAGCGGCGGCCGCGGCGTAGTCGGCGACGATCGTGGCGATCTCGTCGGTCGTCATGGCCCGCGGCTCGGGGCACGGCACGGTCTCGCCGTCGGCCGTCGTGACCTCGAGGTCGGCGCGCACGGCGCTCGGCGCCAGCACCTCGCACCCCTCGGGCAGCAGGCTGGGGTGGCCGATGCGACCGGTGTGCATCAGCTGGACGAACAGGCGCCCTCCCGCCTCGTGCACCGCGTCGGCGACGCGCGCCCACTGGGCCTGCTGCTCGTCGGTGTGCAGACCCGGGGTGCCGGGGTATCCCTGCCCCGCGGCGCTCGGCTGGGTCGCCTCGCTGACGATCAGACCGGCACCCGCGCGCTGGCGGTAGTAGTCGACGGCGCTGTCGGGGAGCACCCCGGCCACGTCCGCCCGGTTGCGGGTCATGGGGGCCATGACGACGCGGTTGGCCAGCTCGACGCGGCCGAGCTTCCAGGGCGTGAAGATCGTGTCAGGCACGGTGGGCTCCTTCGGAGGGCGCCTGCTCCGCGGCCCTCAGCATCTGCAGGGTGTTCTGCAGGGACGCCTGCAGGTGGGACTTCATGGACGTGCGGGCTCCCTCGCCGTCGCGGGACGTCAGGGAGCGGATGAGGTCGCGGTGCTCGCCGACGGCCTCCTGGGCGCGGTGCCCCGTGGCACCCGACCGCGACCGGGCGAGGCGCAGCTCGCCGTTGACCTGCGCGACGGCCTGCGCGAGACGGACGTTCCCGGCGTGGCGCACGATCAGGTCGTGCACGTCGAGGGTGTCGAAGACGCTGGGCTGCTGCCCCTGGATGACCTCCGAAACGGTGGCCTGCTGCAGCCGGTCGAGCTCGCGCAGCCCGTCGTCGCCGATGCGCACGGCGGCCAGCTCGGCCGCCTCGCACTCCAGCGCGATGCGCACCTCGAACAGCTCGTGCACCTCGTCGAGGTCGAGGCGGCGCACGAAGGCGCCCCGGTGCGACTCGAGGGTGACCAGGCCCAGGTGCGCGAGACGCTGGAGCGCCTCGCGCACCGGGCCGCGGCTGACGCCGAGATCAGCGGCGATCTCGACCTCGTTCAGCCGCGAGCCGGTCGGACGTTCGCCCTGCACGATCTGCTGCCGCACCCGCGCCTCGACCTTGTCGGCCAGGGTCAGGTTGCTGCGGTCGATCGGCAGGACGCCGTCCAGCCGGAAGGTGTCAGCCATCGATGTTGACGCACACCGTCTTGACGTCGGTGTAGTCGTGCATGACGTCGTGACCCATCTCGCGACCCCAGCCCGACTCCTTCATCCCGCCGAACGGCATCGACGGGTCGAAGACGCCGTACGAGTTGACCCACACGGTGCCGGCCTGGATGCGGGCCGCCATCTGGTGCGCCGTCGCGACGTTCTGCGTCCACACGCCCGACGCGAGGCCGTAGCGGGTGTCGTTGGCCATCGCGACGACCTGGTCGGTGTCGCTGAACCGGCTGGCCACGACGACGGGACCGAAGATCTCCTCCTTGACGATGCGCGAGTCCTGCGTCGCGCCGGCGAAGATCGTCGGCTCGATGAAGTAGCCGCGGTCGCCGATGCGCGCGCCGCCCGTGACGACCTCGCCCTCGCCCCTGCCGACGTCGAGGTAGCCGCTGACGCGCTCGAAGTGCTCGCGGCTGGCGACGGGCCCGATCTCGCTGGTCGGGTCGAAGCCGTCGCCGACCTTGATCTGGCGGGCCTTCTCGGCCATGCCCGCGATGACCTCGTCGTAGACGTCGTCGTGGACGTACAGGCGCGACGCAGCCGCGCACGCCTGTCCGGCGTTGAAGAAGATGCCGGCCGACGAGCCGGCGATCGCGGCCTCGATGTCGGCGTCCGGGAAGATGATGTTGGCGCTCTTGCCGCCGAGCTCGAGCGTGACGCGCTTGAGGTTGCCCTTCGCGGCGTCGAGGATCCGGCGACCCGTCGCGGTCGATCCCGTGAACGAGACCTTGTCGACGTCGGGGTGCTCGGCCAGGCGCTGGCCCACCGTCGAGCCGTAGCCGTTGACGACGTTGAAGACGCCGGGCGGGAAGCCCGCCTCGAGGGCCAGTCGGCCCAGACGCAGCGCCGACAGCGGCGTCGCCTCGGCCGGCTTCAGCACGACGGTGTTGCCCGCCGCGAGCGCCGGGGCCAGCTTCCACGCGCTGATCGTCAGCGGGAAGTTCCACGGCACGATCAGGCCGACCACGCCGAGCGCCTCGCGACGCGTGTACGTGTGGAAGTTGCCGGGGGCCGAGATCGGGATGGTCGAGCCCTCGAGCTTGGTGGCGAAGCCCGACATGTAGTGGAACAGGCCTGCCGCGGAGGGCACGTCTCCACCGGTCGCGAACGAGTACGGCTTGCCCTGGTCGAGGGTCTCGATGCGGCCGATCTCGGCGGCGTCCTCGAGGAGCAGGTCACCGAGGCGCCACAGGCACGCGGCGCGCTCGTTGGGCTTCATGCGCGACCACGGGCCGCGCTCGAACGCCTCGCGGGCGGCGGCGACGGCACGGTCGACGTCGGCCGCGCTGCCCTCCGACACCTGCGTGATGACCTCGCCGGTGGACGGGTTGACGGTGTCGAACACCTTGCCGTCGAGCGCGTCGACGAACTCGCCGCCGATCAGCAGCTGGGTGTGCTCGATCGGCGCGTGGGCGTCGACGGGGGTCTCTGTGACAGTCATGGGTGATCTCCTTCTGGGAGGGTGGGCTCGGACTCAGTGCTCGTGGACGACGACGCCGCGGATGTTGCGACCCGCGTGCATGTCGGCGACGGCCTCGTTGATCTGGTCGAGCGAGTAGCGGCGCGTCACGAGTTCGTCGAGCTTGAGGGTGCCGTCCTTGTACATCTTCAGCAGCTTCGGGATGTCGGCCGTGGGGTTGCAGTTGCCGTACATGACGCCCTGGAAGTGCTTGGCGAAGTTGGTGAAGTCCTGCGGGCTGATCGAGATGCCCTCGGCGGCCTGGCCGACCGACACCAGGACGCAGGTGCCGGCCTTGCCGACCGCGCGGAACGCGTCGCCGATGATGTCGCCGTCGACGCGGCCGACCGTGATGATCGCGACGTCGACGCCCTGGCCGTTGGTCAGGTGGTCGATCCGCGACTGCGCGTCGGGGATCGACGCGTACGCCTCGGTGGCACCGAAGACCTTGGCCTGGTCGTGCTTGGCCTCGACCGGCTCGATCACGATGACGTGGTCGGCACCGGCGTGCTTGGCGCCCTGGACCGCATTGGCGCCGACACCGCCGAGGCCGAGCACGAGCACGACGTCGCCGGGCTTGACGCCGCCGTTGACGGCCGCACCGAAGCCCGTCGCGACACCGCACGAGGCCAGGCAGGCCAGCTCGAACGGGATGTCCTCGGGCAGCTTCACGGTCTGCATCTCGTGGCACACCAGGTAGTTGGAGAAGGTGCCGAGGCGGGTGACGCCGCCGACGGCCCGGCCCTCGGCGTCGTGGAAGTGCGGGTTGCCGTCCATGCCCATGCCGGTCTCCATGCCGGCGCCGTTGTTGCAGATGTACTGCATGCCGCGGGCGCAGTACTCGCACTGGCCGCAGGCGGGGATGAACAGGGTCGCGACGTGGTCGCCGACCTGGACCTTGGTGACCTTGGAGCCGACGGCCTCGACGATGCCGGCGCCCTCGTGCCCGCCGACCATCGGCAGGTCGACGGCCAGGTCGCCGGTGACGAAGTGGTCGTCGGAGTGGCACAGGCCGCTGGCCATGACCTTGATGCGGACCTCGTTGTCGCCGGGCTCATTGAGGTCGAGCTCCTGGACCTTCCACTCCTCGCCGACGGCGTGGATGACAGCTGCGTTCGTCTTCATGATGGTGACCTTTCGAAGGGGGTTCGGGGAGGGGGCGGGACAGTGCTCAGGCCGGGACGTCCGGCCGGACCTCGGCCTGACGACGACGCTCGCCGCGCGTCTTGACGAGCTTGGACATGATCACGGCGACGACCAGCGCGCCACCGTAGAAGAGCTGCTGGACGTACTGCTGCGCGCCCATGAGCTGCAGGCCGGTGATGCCGGTGACCAGGAAGTACACGGCGATCAGCGTGCCCCACGGGTTGAAGCGACCGATCTTGAGGACCGTCGAGCCGAGGAAGCAGGCCGCGAACGCGGGCAGCAGGAACGCGGCACCGGACGTCGGGTCGGCGCTGGCCGTGGTGCCGGCGTAGATGACGCCGGCCACACCCGCGACACCGGCCGAGATGATCATCGACACCCAGCGCAGGCCCGAGACGTTCACGCCGTTGAGGCGGGCCACGTCGCGGCTCTGACCGGCGAACAGCAGCCGCTGGCCGAAGGCGGTGTGGTCGAAGACGTACCAGACCAGGACGCACAGGGCGATCGCGTAGTAGAAGTCGACGGGGATCGCGAGGAACGGCTGGGTCAGCATCGTGTCGGACAGCTTGCGGTCGACGCCGGTGATCGTCACCGAGTTCGAGATCTGGTAGATCAGGCCCTGCACGACCGTGCCGACGCCGAGCGTCACGATGAACGGGTCGATGTCGAAGCGGGTGATGATGAACCCGTTGACGACGCCCACGACCATGCTCACGAGGATCGCGGCGATCACCGCCGCCCAGATGTTCCAGCCCTGGTTGACGTTGAGCACCGCCACGACGACGGCCGACAGGTTCAGCGTCGACGCGACCGAGAGGTCGTAGTCGCCGGCCCGCAGGGGCACGATGAGTCCGAGCGCCAGCACCAGCAGCACGGCCTGGGAGCCGAGCATGTTGGAGATGTTCGCCGTGGTCGGGAACGTCTCGGGGACGATGAGGCTGAACACGAGGAACAGCACGGCCCACACGCCGAGCAGCGCGAAGCGCTCCGGCTCGGCCGGCCGCTTCGTCGTCCTGCGCGACGCCTTCGGGGTGGCGGTGGTCTTCACCGGATCAGTGGTGGTCATGACGCTTCCTCTGCATAGACGGCGGACGCGAGTGCGTCCTTGGTGATGTCGTCCCCGTGGATCTCGGTGCGGATGCGGCCCTCGTCGAGGACGATGACCCGGTCGGCCATCTCGACGAGCTGCTCGTAGTCGGAGGTCGCGCACAGGACCGACATGCCCTCGGCCACGGCGGCGCGGATGAGCTTGAAGATCTCCCGTCGGGCTCCGATGTCGACGCCCTGCGTCGGCTCGCTGAGCAGCATGACGCGCGGCGCGGTGTCGAGCCACTTGCCGAGCAGCGCCTTCTGCTGGTTGCCGCCGCTGAGGTGGCCGAACTGCGCGGCGGGCCGGGGCGGGACGACGTTGAGCCGGTCGCACGCCTCCTGCGCCTGCACCTGGATGGCCTTCCAGTCGATGCGGAAGCCGCGGGCCCGGCGGGTGAGGAACGGCAGCGACATGTTCTCCATGACCGTCAGGCCCAGCACGCCCCCCTGGCCCTTGCGGTCGGCGGGGATCAGGATGACGCCGCGCGCCATCGACGCCGCGGGGCGCAGGTCGGTGATCGTCGCGCCGTCCTGCACCACGGCCCCGGCGCGGGGCGCCTTGACGCCGTAGAGCAGCCCGGGCAGCTCCTCGAAGCCCGATCCGGCCAGACCGGTGATGCCGACGACCTCGCCGGCGTGCAGGTCGAGGTCGAGGTCGACGATACGGTCTCCGGTCAGCCCGCGAGCGGACAGCAGCGGCGGACGGTCGTCGCGCACGACGGCCGCCCCCTTGGCGACGTGCTCGTCGCGCGCGCCGAGGATCAGCTGCACGAGGTCGTCGCGGGTCGAGCCCGCGGTGTCGCGGGTCCCGGCGGTCTCGCCGTTGCGGAACACCGTGATGCGGTCGGTGACCTGCAGGATCTCGTCGAGGTCGTGGCTCACGAGCAGCACGGCGTCGCCGGCTGCGCGAAGACGGTCGAGGAGGGCGAACAGCATGCCGACCTCGTGGCGGGGCAGGAAGACCGTGGGCTCGTCGAGCACCAGGATCTGGCCACGGCGCTCGCCCCCGGCGATGCGCTCCTGACCCCCGACGGCGCGGACGACCGCGACCATCGCGCGCTGGACCGGCGTGAGCATGTCGATCGTCGCGTCGACGTCGACCTCGACCTCGAAGCGGTCGAGCAGCTCCCGGACGCGGGTGCGCTCGGCGGACCAGTCGACCCGCCTGAAGCCACTCGCGTGGCCGACGTTGTCGAGGGCCATGTGCTCCAGCACGGTGCCGGCCGGCGCGAGGCCGAGGTCCTGGTGCACGAAGCCCATACCCTCCTCGCGGAGGCCACGCGGACCGAAGGGGCTGCTGAGGTCGCGGCCGTGGATGCTGACCGTGCCGCTGTCGGCGTCGTGGAAGCCCGCGAGGACCTTGATGAGGGTCGACTTGCCGCTGCCGTTGGCACCCAGCAGGCCGTGCACCTCACCGGGGCGGACGTCGAGGTCGACGCCGCGCAGCGCGGGCACGCCGTTGAAGGACTTGTGGAGACCGGTGACCCGGAGCAGCGGGGCGGGCGTCGCCGCCCCGCTGCTCGCCACGGTCGTCGTGGGAACCGTCATGGACTACGCCAGGCCCCAGAGCTTGAGGAACGCCGACGGGTACTCGTCGCCGAAGCCCTTGCCGCTCTCCGGCGGGTTGCCGGTCTCGTCGACGTTGGAGGCGTCGATCAGGCGCAGCGGTCCGGTCTCGCCCTTGATCGGCGGCACGCCGAGCATGGCGCGGAACGCGACGTCGAGGTTGACGTACGAGACCCAGTCGGGGTTCTCGGCGACGTTGACGGCCACGGAGCCGTCCTTGACCATCTTCAGGATCGCCGGCGTGCCGTTGAACGAGTAGATCTTGACGTCGCGGTTGGGCGCGGCCTGCTTGATGCCGGGTGCGGCGTACAGCGCGATCGAGTCGTAGATCGGCAGGACCGCGTTGATCTTCGGGTCCTTCAGGAGGGCCGACTGCACGAGGCCCTGGACCTGGGTCGACCACTGGGCGACCGGGGCGTTGACGACCGTCGCCTTGGAGCCGGACGGCGCCTCGTTCTCGAGGGTGTCCTCGATCGTCTTGACCATGCCCTCGGACGGGCCGGTCTCGGAGACCTGGATGACGAGCGCGTGGACGGGCTCACCCTTCAGGTTGGCGATCGCGTACTGCGTGAACAGGCGGGCGGCCTGGTTGAACGGGGCGAAGGCCTCGTACTCGAGCCCCGGGGTGCCGTCGCCCTCGCTGTCGCTGAGGTGCAGGGGGATGACCGGGATGCCGGCCTTCTTGGCGGCGTCGATCTGGGGTCCGAGGGTCTCCGCGAGCGGACCGTTCAGCATGATGGCGCCGGCCTTGGCGTTGATCGCCTGCTGGATGCCCTGCTGGAACGAGGTCTGCGTGCCGTCGGACGGGAAGGTCACGAAGTTGACGCCCGCCTCGGCGGCGACCTTCTTCATCGCCTTCTCGCCGACCGAGTAGAACTCGGCCTTGCTGTCGATCGGGATCGAGTAGATGGTCTTGCCCTTGAGCGACGCGACGTCGATCGGGTCACCGAGGTCGTCGGTGCTCGGGATGGCCTTGGCCTCGTCCACGGCCTTCTGCGCTGCCGCTACCTCGGCCTTGCTGTCGCCGGACGACCCGGATCCGCCGTCCGAGGAGCTGCTGCCGCAGGCTCCCAGCATGAGCAGGGCGGCCGCGGTGACCGCGACTGCCGAGAACTTCTTGGTGATCATCAGTACTCCAAAGGGGGTGGGGGTGGGGGTGAGGCGGTGACGCTGCGTGCTCGCTCGGGTCTCGGATGGTCTGCTATCGGTTCGCGAGGCTGGGGTCTTCCATCAGGTCGTCGTAGATGACGGTGATCGACCGCCGCTGGAACATCTCGACGAGCGAGTCGGGGTAGCCGACGTAGTCGTCCGTGTCGACGTGGATGTTGTCCTCGAAGCGGATCTCGTCGCACGCCTGGTCGCGGTCGTGACCGGCGGCGATCGCCGCGGCCACCTCGGCCACGACCTCTCGGCCGAGCTGGCGGTAGTGGTCGACCACCGCGCGGTCGGCCACCTCCCCGTGACCGGGGACGAGGAACTCGAAGTCGTACTCGGCGACCGCGTCGATGGCGTCGAACCAGTTCGACAGGCGCGAGTCCTGGAACGACGGCAGGCCGGCCTCGCACACGATGTCGCCGGTGAAGATCACGGCGTCCTGCGGGAACCAGGCGAGGAGGCTGTTGGCCGTGTGGCCGGGACGGAACGTCAGCTCGAGGCTCGCCCCGCCGACGTGGACGTCGAGGCGGTCGCTGAACACGACGTTCGGGACGCGCACCGTGTAGTCGTCCACGAGCGCGACGGCGTCGGGGTCGATGCGCGAGAACAGGTCGCGCAGGTACTCGTCGGTGGGGGCGTCGGTCAGCAGGCGCTCACGGGTGCCGCGGTGCGAGACGACCTCGCCGCCCATCCAGAAGTTGCCGATCGTGTGGTCGGGGTGGTGGTCGGTGTTGACGACGAAGCGGGTCTCGCCGAACGCCGAGACGGTCTCGTTCCACCGCATGGCGTCGGTGGGACGGTGCGGCGAGTCGACCAGGACGAGTCCGTCGTCGCCGACGACGATCGAGTTGTTGCTGCCCAGGTGGGCGGTCTCGACGTGGACGCGCGAGGTGATCTGCTGGAGGGTCATGCGGTGGTCTCCTGCTTCGGCATGGACGGTCCGCCGAGGAAGCCGACGAGGTTCTCGATGCGCAGGGGCGCGAACACCTCGACGAACACGGCCTCGCCCTCGATGCTGTGGCCGCCGTGCACGGAGCCACGCGGCACGATGCAGACGTCGCCGGCGGTCAGCTCCAGCTCGGTGCCGTCGATCGTGAACGCGATGCGGCCGCTGAGCATGACGATGGCCTGCTCCGCGTCCTCGTGGGTGTGCGGCGGGAGCTCGGTCGGGTGCACCCAGCGGATCTGGTTGACGCCCATCTCGCGCCCCGCGACGGCGGTGCGGAAGTTGTTGGGCAGACCCTCGACCTCGGGGAGCTGGTCCCATGCGCTGGCGTACATGCATCTGCTTCCGGTCGGCGGACTATGACGCGAGTCACGCTAGTCGCGTCAACTGCAAACTGTCAACAGTTCTCAGTAAACGTTGTGTAACGGTCTCTCGCACCGTCCGGGCACGACGAAACGGCCGCCCCTCGGGAGGGGCGGCCGGGCGTCCGGCGACGTCAGGAGTCGACGCCGGCCAGGTGGTAGACGTGCGACTCGGCCGCGTCGTGGCGCAGGCCGATCACGGCCTGGTAGTCGGGCGAGTGGTAGAACTCCGTGACCCGGTCGAGGCTCTCGAACTGCACGATCACGAGGCGCTCGAACGTGCGTCCGCCCTCCTTCACGATCAGCTCGCCGGCTGCCGGGAAGGCGTGCGCCAGCAGCCGGGCGCCGTACTTCTCCAGCACGGGGCCGCTCCGCTCGACGTACTGGTCGTACGTCTCGGCGTCGTGCACCGTGACCTCGGCGACGATGTAGCCCGGCCCGGACGTCACCGGTCGCCGATCTCTCGCAGCGAGGCCAGCAGGTCGGCGGTCGTCGACACGTCGGCGTACTTCTGCCCCATGTCGAACAGGTTGACCTCGTGCACGAGCGGGCTGCGGTCGTAGACCGCGTCGGACGGCACCGCGACCTTGTAGTTGTACGAGAACGCGTCGACCGCGCTGCCGCGGACGCAGCCCGACGTCGAGCAGCCCGTCACGACGAGCGAGTCGATGCCGGCCTGCACCAGGTAGCTCAGCAGCGGCGTGCCGAAGAACGCGCTGGGATGACGCTTGGGCAGCAGGATCTCGCCCTCGAGCGGCGCGATGTCGGGGTGGAACTCGTACCCCTTGTCGGGGATGTCCATGATCCCCGGCACCTTCGCGCCCAGCGCTCCGGCGTCGAACGCCTTCTTGGGGGCGACGTACGGGTAGAGGACCGGCCAGCCCTTCTCGCGGAACAGCGCGAGCAGCTGGGCGATGTTGCCCACCGCGTCCCACGCGACCTCGCCGCAGCTCGTCGTGAACTCGCCGATGGCCTCGTCGAACGGCGCGGGAGCCGTGCCGGTCGTGCGGTACTGCACGTCGATGATGAGCAGTCCAGGGCGCTTGCCGAGCCCGACGGGACGACCGAAGCCGGCCGCGTCGTAGCGCTCACGCGTCAGGGGGTCGATGATCTCGGTCATGCGTCGGCATCCTTCTCTGCGGCGGCGAGGGCGTCGGCACCGCTGCGCTCGCGGCGCAGGTACCGTCCGGTCGTCTGGTCGGCCAGCTGACCGTCACGCACGGCGAACACCCCGCGGACGATCGTGTGCACCACGCTGAGGGGCACCTCGGTGCCCTCCCACGGCGTGTAGTCGGCGCCGGAGTGCTGCGTGGCGGCATTGATCGTGTAGCTGCCGTCGAGGTCGACGATCGCGAGGTCGGCGTCCGAGCCCACGCGGATCGTCCCCTTCTGGGGGTATATCCCGAACAGCTTGGCCGAGCGCGTCGACGTCGCGTCGACCAGGCGCTCGAGCGGCACCCCGCGCCGCAGACCCTCGGTGAGCGTCAGCGGCAGGACGCCGCCGGTGCCGGGGAAACCGGCCGATGCCGTCCACACGTCCTTCTCCTTGAACGAGCGGTGGCGTGCGTTGTGGTCGGATCCGACCGTGTCGACGCGCCCCTCGGCCAGGCCCGTCCAGAGGGCCTCGAGGTCGGCGCGCTCGCGGATCGGCGGGTTGACCTTGCCGTAGGTGCCGCACTGCGCGTCCGTCGTCAGGGTCAGGTACTGCGTGCAGGTCTCGACGAAGAGGTTCTCGTACGAGCGACGCTGACGCTCCATCGCCTCGAGCGCGAGCTGGCTGCTGGTGTGCACGGCGTACACCGAGGCCCCCGTGATCTGGGCCATGTAGGCGACGCGCTGCACCGCCTCGGCCTCGACGAACGAGGGACGCGACTGGTTCCACGCGCTGAGCGGTCCGCGCGACTCGTCGATCGGGCGGTTCTTGAGCTTCCAGACCAGCTCGATGTTCTCGGGGTGCGGGTTGATCATGGCGCCGTTGTCGGCGGCCATGCCGAGCACGTCGTACATGTATCCGTCGTCGTTGCCCGGCAGCCCGAGGTACTTGCCCTCGTCGCCCTTGAAGTTCATGAAGAACTTGAAGCTCGAGATGCCGAACTCGCGGATGTAGGCCGGGATGTCGTGCACGTGGTCGTCGGTGCCGACGCAGATGTGGAAGCCGAAGTCGACGTAGGAGTCCTGCTCCATGACGGCCTGGGCGCCCGGCACGACGGTCTCGTACGGCTCGCCGCTCATCAGGTAGACCAGCATCGACGTGATGCCGCCGGCCGCGGCGGACGCGGTCTCGAGCCGGGCGTCGTCGGGGGCGCGCGGGACGCGGATGTCCTTGCCCAGGTGCACGTGGGGGTCGATCGCGCCGGGCAGCACCAGCTTGCCGTCGAGCTGGACGGTCTCACGCGCCTCGGCATCGGAGTCGCGCGAGACGATGCCGGCGACCAGGCCGTCGGTGACCAGCAGGTCGACGTCGGCGGTCCCGGTGCCGTGCAGGTAGACGCGGCCCCCCGAGAGGCGCAGGTCGTGGATCGTCATGCGGTCACCCCCTGCGCGGGCAGGTCGGCGGCGTAGCGGCGGTCGAGCTCGTCGAACTCGGGCTTGCGCACGAGCGCCTGCCGGTCGGACCAGCTGATCATCAGGTCGGCCGCGGCGAGGGTGTCGCCGTGCACGCGCAGATGGTCCATGACCTGCCGCATGCCCGAGACCGCTCCCCGCATGGCGGCGTTGGCGTACAGGGCGATCGAGAAGCCGAGCTCGCCGAGCTCGTCGCGGGACGTCAACGGGGTGAGCCCGCCCTCGACCATGTTGGCCATGTGGATGCCGGGCACGGTGCGCACGATGTGCGCCATCTGCTCGGTCGTCGTGGGTGCCTCGATGAACAGGATGTCGGCGCCGGCCTCGGAGTAGGCCGCGGCACGCTCACAGGCGGCGTCGAGGCCCTCGGTCGACAGCGCGTCGGTGCGCGCGATGATCAGCAGGTCGTCGTCGAGGCGCGCGTCGACCGCGGCCTTGACCTTGCCGACCATCTCCTGCATCGAGACGACGTCCTTGCCGGCGAAGTGCCCGCACTTCTTCGGGCTGACCTGGTCCTCGAGCTGGATCGCCGAGGCGCCCGCCCGCTCGAGCTGGCGCACCGTCCGCTGCACGTTGAGCGCGTTGCCGAAGCCCGTGTCGGCGTCGACCACCAGCGGGATCGAGACCGACTCCGCCATCGCGGCGACGTGGCCGACCAGCTCGGTGACCGACATCAGCCCCAGGTCGGGCATGCCCAGGTACGTGTTGGTGACCCCGGCCCCGGAGACGTAGACGGCTCCGAATCCTGCCTGCTCGATGACGCGGGCCGTGAGCGCGTTCGGCGCTCCCGGCAACAGGATCGGTGAGGTGGCCTGCTCGATGAGCGCGCGGAGGCCGGGGGTTTCGGTCATGGGGTCTCATTCCCCTTTCGAGGATCGTCGGTGAAGCCGAGGGCGGCAAGGGCGCCGCTCCGGGCGTGCTCGAGGTGTTGCTGGACCAGGCGCACCGCGACGTCGGGCTCGCGGCTGCGCAGCGCGTCGACGATCGCCTGGTGCTCGTCGAGCGCGGCCTTGGCGCGGCTGGGCGCCTGGGCCGACATCGACCGGGCCAGCGATATCTGGGCCTGGGTGTCGAGGGCGGCGCGCTCGAGGGTCGTGTTGCCGGCCAGCGCCAGCAGGCGACGGTGGAAGTCGCGGTCGGCGGGGTAGCGGCCGTTCGAGTCGTCCATCGCGAGCCCCGTGTCGGTGACGAAGGCGGCCAGGTCGCCGAGCTGCTCGTCGTCCGCGCGCCGGCAGATCAGGCGCACCGCGTACATCTCGAACGCGCACCGCATGTCGTACAGCTCGTCGAGCTCGCGGGCCTCGAACGTCCGGACGAAGGCGCCTCGGTGACTGATCACCGTCAGCAGACCCTCACCGGCCAGTCGCTGGATCGCCTCGCGCAGCGGGCCGCGGCTGATGCCGAGCGCGGACGCGAGCGCGACCTCGTTCAGCCGCTCGCCCGGGGGGATCGTGCCGTCCAGGATCATGTCGCGGATCACGATCTCGGTGCGTCGGGAGAACGTGCCATCGCGCGTCAGGGCCGCGCCGGCTTCATCACTCACAGTTGCTCCTCACGGACCGTCCGGGGACGGCCGATGGCTGGGGGACATGTCGTTCGATTCTGCCCTCAAGCCGTGGCCACCGCGGTCTGGACATTCCCGCGCTCGTCCTATTGTGACGCCGATCTTTGTCAACTGTCAACAGTTGGACGGAGACGGTCCTAGGACCCCCGCACGCGCTCGGACGCCAGCCACGCCAGGGCCATGACCGGGGCGGCGGAGTTGCCCGACACCTGGTGGGGCAGCACCGACGCGTCGACGACCCGCAGGCCGCGGACGCCCCGCACCCGCAGGTCGGCGTCGACGACGGCGTCGTCGTCCGGGCCCATCGCGCACGATCCGACCGCGTGGTAGATGCCGCCGCCGTGGGCGCGGGCGTGCTCGACGACCTGCGCCGGCGACGAGACGTCCGGGCCCGGGAAGACCTCGCGCTCCACGACGTCGGCCAGGGCGGACGCCGCCACCACGGCCCGGGCGTGGGCCAGGATCCCGCCCGTCGTCGCCTGCTCGGCCGGGTCGAGCAGGTAGCGGGGAGCGATGGCGGGGCCCGCCGATCCCGCCGGCGCCAGGTGGATCGAGCTGGGCGTCGTCGGGCGGATCGCCCAGCCCGTGAAGAGCAGGCCCGAGTAGGGCGCCAGCTGCATGCGGTCTGACGTCTCGTCGAGGGCCATCGGCACCCAGACGCCCTGGGCGTCCGGGCGCTCGCTCCCCGGGTCGGACCGGAAGGCACTGACGACGTCGTAGCCGCTGGACGCGATGGGTCCGCGCCGCGTCGCGAGGTACGAGAGCGCCTCGCGTGCCAACCGCGGCCGGGTGTTGAGCCGCTCGGTGAGCCCGCGACGATCGGCGAACCTGACCTGCATGCTGACGGCCCGCTGCTCGATGACGCCCTCGCCCACCCGGGGCCGCTCGACCCGCAGGCGCACGCCGGCGTCGGCGAGCACCGCCGGGTCGCCGATGCCCGACCGCTCGAGCAGCAGGGGGCTCTCGATCGTCCCGGCGGCCAGGACGACCTCGCGACGCGCCCTCACCTCCTCGCGATGCGTGCCGCGGACGATCGACACCCCCACCGCGCGGTCGCCCTCCAGGAGGACGCGCTCGACGCGGGCGCCGGTCACGATCGTCAGGTTGGGACGCCCCCGCGCCACCGACAGGAAGGCCGTGGCCGCGCTGACCCGGCGGCCGCGCAGGATCGTGGCCGGTGCCCGGCCGATGCGCTCGTCGTCCGAGTCGTTGAAGTCGTCGACCTCGCGGAGCCCGACCGCCCGGGCGCCCGCCAGCACGGCGTCCGTCACGGTGTCGGGCACCAGCGGGACCGACACGTGCACCGGCCCGCCCGCGCCCCGCGTCGCCGACGCACCGAGGGCGTGGTCCTCGATGGCGCGGTACGCGCGCAGGAAGGCGTCCGGCCCCCACCCGGGACCGCCCGCCCGCTCGAGCGTCTCGAAGTCGGCGGGGGCGCCGCGCACCCACATCAGGCCGTTGATCGACGTCGACCCGCCCAGCCCGCGGCCCCGGGTCCAGGCCTCGGCGGGCACTCCCGCCGACGGCCCCGTCGGATACGTGCGCGTGTGGCGCGCCGACCGCAGCGTCACGGGGAACGCGCGCGGCACCGCGAGCAGCGGGTCGCGCGCGCGCCCGCCGTCCTCGACCAGCAGCACCCGCACCGACGGATCGGCCGAGAGCCGCTCGGCCAGCACGCAACCGGCCGCGCCCGCGCCCACCACGACGACGTCGTGGCTCATGACGGCCCCGCGCGCCGCGGCGACACCCGCCGCGGGGTGATCCACTGCGGCAGCAGGCAGCGCACGGACCGGTCGCGCGCCGCACCGCTCCACACGCCCGTGCCGTACGCGACGTCGTCGAGACGCCGGGCGAGCGCGAACCGGCCCACGTCGAGCGTGGTGTCGGCCCGGGCACGGGCGACGACGGCGTCCGCCGCCCCCGCGACCGCGACGAACCGGCGGGCCCGACGCGAGACGACGCACGCCGCAGCCGCCACGGGCCACCAGTGGCGCAGGGCCAGGGCCGCACCCTGGGCGGACGTGGTGCGCACCGACCCCGCGACGATCGCGACGCGCTCCGTCGGCGTGACGCCCCCGGGCGTCGTCGCGAGCATGCGCGCGACGACGCCCGCCGCGATAGCGGACGCCCAGCGGCGCTGCACCAGCGCGGCGCCGATCAGGGCGGCCGCTCCCGGCGTCAGCACCGCAGGGGTGACGAGCTCGCCGTGCCGACGCGACAACGACGCCGCGCTCGTCCCGTAGAACCACTTGCGTCCCAGCCAGCTCGGCAGCGTCGTGCGTCCGTGGTGCCACACCACGACGTCGGCCGCGTGCCGGACCCGGCGCCCCTCCCCCAGCAGCCGCCACACCAGGTCGACGTCCTCGCCGCTGGTCATCGCCTCGTCGAAACCCGCCCCCAGCGCGTCGACGCGCGCCAGCAGGCATGCGGTGGGCACGTAGGAGACGGCCGACCACGGCCTGACCGTCGCCGGCACGGGACCGAGGTCGAGCGATCCGTGCGCGTCCTCGTACCGCTCGAACCACCGTTGCCCGCCGCGCGAGCGCACGCGCGCCGAGACCGCGGCCAGGGCGGGATCGGCCGTGTGGGCCACGAGCCCCGCGACGGCGTCGGCCGTCACCTCCACGTCGGAGTCGACGAAGGCCACGAGCGGGGTCGACACGATCCGCAGGCCGGCGTTGCGTGCCGCGGACGGTCCGCGGTTGACGTCGAGCCGCAACAGCTCGGCGCCGTGGCGCTCGGCGACGTCCGCCAGCGCCCGGGCGTCGATCGAGCCGTCGTCGACCACGACGCAGCGCAGCGCCGGCCGCAGCGACGACAGCAGGCGGTCGACGCCCGCCGGACGGTCGCGCACCGGCACCACCACGGTCACCTGCGCCAGCAACGCGGCGACGTCATCCCCTACCTCGTCGAGGACGGGGACCGCCAGGTCGAGGTCGAGGAGCCGTCCGGCCAGCGCGGCGCTGCCGGCATCGGTCACCGTGACCGTGCCGCCCGACATCATCGCGAGGGCCGCGGGCGACATCCGCAGCACCCGCGTGCCGCGGCGTAGCACCGCACCCGGGACGACGTCGTCGTGCAGCCGGACCACGAACCCCACCGGGAGCTCGACGCCGCGCGGCTCGGGGCTCACGACGTCCGCTCGGCGAGCCCGATCCTGCCCCGGGCGTCGACGACACCGTCCGACAGTGCCTCGACCGTCTGGCGCACCATCGTCGCGAGGACGTCTGCGCCGCGCTCGGCGTCGGCACCGGTCGGGTCGCCGAGGACGCCGTTCGCCGAGACCGCGGCCACCCCGCCCTGCATCAGGGTCGGCAGGATCTCGCGCAGGGGTCGGGTGTCGCCCGGCTCCGCACGGTCGAGCCGCACCGACGCGGGCCGCAGGCACAGCATCAGAGAGGTCTCGGTGAGGCCGGCGTGCAGGTCGACGTCCTCGGTGGCGCACGGCAGCCACGAGACGTCGTGCCCCTCGTCGCGCAGCTGCACGACGGCGGTGGTCAGCGCCATCAGGTTGCCCCCGTGCGCGTTCACGAAGACGACCGGCCCCGCCCAGGTCGACAGCGACCGCACGAGCTCGACGACCACGTGGTGCAGCGCCTCGGTGCCGATCGAGCAGGTGCCGGCGAAGGCCTGGTGCTCGCCGCTCGACCCGTACGACAGTGCCGGCGCGACGAGCACGTCACCGCCCGCGGCGTCCGCCGCACCGCGCGCGACCGCCTCGGCGATCACGGTGTCGGTGTCGAGCGGCAGGTGCGGACCGTGCTGCTCGATCGAGCCGACCGGCACCAGGACCAGCGGACGCGCCGGGACCTCGGTCCACGTGGTGTCGGCGAGCCTCGTCATCTCAGGCCGTTGCCGTCGCCGCGACGTCGTCGGGCACGGCCGAGGTGACGGCAGCGCCCAGGTGGCGCTCGAAGCCCTGGGGGACGACGAGCATGTCGCGGTCGAGCTGGTCGATCGAGGACAGGCCCATGCCGAGCAGCGACGAGTCGATGCCGCCGCGCAGGATGTCCAGGACGTTGCCGACGCCGGCCTCGCCGTTGGCCGCGAGGCCCCACAGGTAGGCCCGGCCGATCATGACGGCGCGGGCGCCCATCGCGACGGCCTTGACGACGTCGCTGCCGCGGCGGATGCCGCCGTCGAGCAGCACCTCGATCTGGTCACCGACCGCGTCGGCGACCGCCGGCAGGGTGCGGATGGGGGCCGGGGTGCCGTCGAGGTTGTTGCCGCCGTGGTTCGACACCGAGATCGCGTCGACGCCGAGGTCGACGGCACGGCGGGCGTCGTCGACCCGGCACACGCCCTTGAGCATGAACGGCATGCCGCTGAGCTGGTACCACTGCTCGCGCATCCACTGCACGTCGTCCCACGTGGGCGGCGGGGTGCTCATCCACTCGTAGTAGGCGCCGAAGAACGTCGGGCCCTTGGCCTGGCCGGGTGCGGCGAGGTTGGGTGCCGTCAGGTCGGGCAGGTCGCTGGCGAACGACGCGAGCCAGCGCGGCTTGCGGATGACCTGGGGGGCGAACTTCAGCGCAGTCCTGAAGTCGACCTTCTCGGGGATCTCGGGGCTGCCCCAGTCGCGGCCCATCGAGAACGACCAGTCGAGCGTCGCGATCAGGCCGACGGCTCCGGCGGCGTGGGCGCGCTGCATGCGCTGGATCATGACGTCCCGGTCACCCGTCCAGTACATCTGGAAGAACGTCTGCGGGTTGGCGGCGACGACCTCCTCGACCGAGCGCGAGGCGAAGTTGCTCAGGCCGATGACGGTCCCCCGCGACGCCGCGGCCTTGGCGACGGCGACCTCACCGTCGGGGTGAACGGCCTGCACGCCGGTCGGCGACATGATGACGGGCAGCGAGATCGGCTGACCCATGACCGACGTGGCCATCGACCGCTCGGGCTGGTGCCCGGCCACGTGCGGGGCGAAGCCCAGCTCCATGAACGCGGCCTCGTTGTCCGCGGTCGACTGACCGCGCTCCGAACCGGCCACGAGCGCGCCGTACACCGACGACGGCAGACGCTTCTTCGCACGACGCTGGGCGACGGCGACGGACTCGAACCAGGGATTCTGGGCCCAGGGGTTCTTCGACATCAGGTTCTCGTTTCTGGTGCTAGAGGGTGAAGCCGGCGAGCGGGTTCTCGGCGCAGGCCGACACGGGAGGGCCGCTGCGCTGGATCTCCAGGGCGTCGTCGCGGCGCGACAGCGTCAGCATCACGGGCTGGTTGCGGGTGGGGTTCTTCTTCGAGTGGTCCTTGCCCTGCTCGGGCAGCACGCGGTCGCCCGAGGCGAGGGCGTCCTCGCCGAAGCCGCGGACGCACTCGGGGTCGGGGCCGTCCAGCGGCAGGCCGGTGAAGAACTTGGCGGCCATGCAGCCGCCGCGGCACGCGTCGAAGAACGCGCACGACGTGCACGCCCCGGACGTCTGGGGCGAGCGCAGCTCGTTGAACAGCTCGGACCGCTGCCAGACGGTCTCGAAGCCGCCGTCGGTCAGCACGTTGCCGGCCAGGAAGTTGTCGTGGATCGCGAAGGGGCACGCGTACACGTCGCCGATCGGGTCGATCAGGCACACGACACGGCCCGCGCCGCACAGGTTGAGCCCCGGCAGGGCTCCCCCGCCGTCGGCCACGCCGAACGCCGACAGGTGGAAGAACGAGTCGCCCGTCAGCACGTTCTCGCCGTTGGCGACCAGCCAGTCGTACAGCTCGCGCTGCTGCTCGGGCAGCGGGTGCAGCTCGTCCCACACGTCGGCGCCGCGACCCGACGGACGCAGGCGCGTCAGGCGCAGCGTCGCGCCGTACTGGTCGGCGATGGCCTTGAACTCGTCGAGCTGGCCGATGTTCTGACGGGTGCAGACGACCGAGATCTTGGCGTCCTCGAACCCCGCGTCCTGCAGGTTCTTCAACGCGGTGATGGCGGTGTCGTACGAGCCGGGGCCGCGGACGTAGTCGTTGACCTCGGGCGTCGCGCCGTCCAGCGAGATCTGCACGTCGACGTAGTCGGTCGAGGCCAGGAAGCGCGCCCGCTCGGGGTTGAGCCGCACGCCGTTGGTCGAGAACTTGACGCCCACGTCGTGCGAGACGGCGTAGTCGAGCAGCTCCCAGAAGTCGGGACGGATCGTCGGCTCGCCGCCACCGATGTTGACGTAGAAGACCTGCATGCGCTGGAGCTCGTCGATGACGGCCTTGCACTGCTCGGTGCTGAGCTCGCGCGGGTCGCGACGGCCCGACGACGAGAGGCAGTGCGCGCACTCCAGGTTGCACGCGTAGGTCAGCTCCCACGTCAGGCAGATGGGGGCGTCGAGGCCGAGCTCGAACTGCTCGATCAGGCTGCCGCCCTCGGGGCGGGCGGTGACGGGACGGGATTCCAGGATCGTCATGCGACGGCACCTTCACTGGTGGCGCCGGCCGGAGCCGGGCGGGGGCGGATCATGTCGGTGGCCGCGAGGCCGTGCAGGGCGGCGACGTACCCGGGCCACTGGGACTCGGGCACGTCGGCCGCCTGCAGCGTCGACCGGACGTCGGGGCACCCGGCGAGACCACGCACGACGTCGACCAGCTGCATCCGCTTGAGGAACGTCAGCTTGCGGTTGCCGAAGTGGTAGGCCATCGCGCCGAACGGCTCGGGGCGCAGCGCCACGGCGGGCGACAGCGCCCAGGCCTCGTCGAGCATCTCGATCGTCTCGGTCATGTCGGTCGGCGACTCAGTAGACGCCGCACATGCCGTCGATCGAGACCTCTTCGATCAGCGACTCGGCGGTGACGGTGGTGTCGGTCTGGACGGTCTCGGCGACCTCGGTCGCGGGGGTCTCGATGCTCATGCTCGCTCCTCGGTAGTGGTGTGCGACACACAGTAATGACACTCAGGGCCAAAAGTCGAGAGTTTCTACCAAAGAATTGCCAACTGTTGACATCTGATGGCGTGGACGCCGGATTGGTAGGTTGCCCCGGTGGACCAGCGACCGCGACCGACCCGAGGACGTCCGGTCGCGACGACCCACGAGGAGATCGAGGAGGCCGCGTTCCGACTGTTCGACGAGCGCGGATTCGCCGAGACGACGGTCGAGGCGATCGCCGAGTCGGTCGGCATCGGCCGTCGCACGCTGTTCCGGTACTTCGACTCCAAGAACGACATCCCGTGGGGCCGCTTCGCCGACAGCCTCGACCACTTCCGCGAGATCCTCGCCGACTCGCCGCCCGGGCTGCCCCTGCACGAGAGCGTGCACCAGGCGATGCTGCGGTTCAACGACTTCGGCCCGCAGGCCGCCCCCCAGCACCGCCGCCGCATGGGCCTGATCCTCTCGACGCCGGCCCTGCAGGCGCACTCGGTGCTGCGCTACGCGCAGTGGCGGGGCGTCATCGCCGACCACGTCGCGCAGCGCACGGGCCTGTCGCCCGGCGACCTGCTGCCCGTCACGGTCGGCCACGTCAGCCTGGCCCTGGCGCTGTCGGCGTACGAGTTCTGGCTCGCCCACGAGGAGTCCGACCTGCTCGACCTCCTCGACTCGGCGATGGCCGGTCTGCGCGACCACCTGGCGTGACCGCGTCGCGAACCCGATCGCGTCGTCACGACGTCGGGCCGTACGTGCGGACGAGGTCCCTGAACGCGTCGGCCGCACGCGCGCGCACGTCGACCAGCGGGGCCGGGGCGACGTCCCCGAATATCGCCAGCCCCCGCGTCAGCGCGTCCGCTACGTACGCCTTCAGCTCGGCCGGTGCCGCGCCGACCCCCATCTCGCGCGTCCGCGACTTCACCTCGACCAGCTCGTCGACCAGGCGGACCACCGCCTCCGTCGCGCCACTTTGCTCCAGGAGAACCTGCAGCTGCATGGGCGGGGTCGCCGCGGCGGGGTGCGCCTCGAGCCACCGCACGCACGCGGCCGGGCGCAGCGCGTAGAAGAGCCGCTTCAACGGCATCTCGGTCTCGTCGCCGTACCGCTCCCACTGGCCCCGGCACACGTGGGTGTAGTGACGTCCGACGGCCGAGCGGTCGACGATCTCGTCGGCCAGGTCGAGCATCGCGTCGCGGAAGCCCTCGTCGCCGCGGTAGACGTGAGGCGACCGCAGCCACTCCACGGCGACCGCGTTGCCGCGCGCCAGCAGCTCGACGGCCTTGCGCACGTCCCACCCGTTGACGTCGAAGACCTCGTCGAGGGGCGTCTCGATGACGCCCCTCGGCACCCACGGCGTGAGGTACGCGTCCTCGTCACGGACGTAGAAGAACCGGCAGTCGTAGTCGCTGTCCGGCGACGGGAAGCCCCACGCGCGACTCCCGCTCTCGATCGCCCACGGGATCCGTACACCGTGATCGGACTCGACTCCCGCGAGGCGCGCCCCGATCTCCGTCACGACGGACGCGTCGAAGGTGTCGGGGATCGCGCGCACCGGGCCACGGTAGCCGCACCGTGCGTGCTGATGCGGCTCACCCCGACCTGACGCACGATGGACGCATGAAGGTCGGAGACAAGGTCAGCTGGGACACGCCGCAGGGACGCACCCACGGGAAGATCGTCGAGAAGAAGACCAAGGACTTCCAGCTCGCGAAGCAGAAGTTCACGGCGTCCGACGACGAGCCGAAGTTCGTCGTCGAGAGCGACAAGACCGGCGCCAAGGCGGCCCACGCCGCCTCGGCGCTCAACGCGCTGAAGGGCTGACCCCTCAGGCGTCCAGCACGCTGGTCAGCACGAGCCGGGCCGCCTCGCCCCGCTCCACGACGACGACCGCGTTCTGCTCGTGCGCGACGGCCAGAGCGACGGCCTGCTCCTCGGGCAGGTCGAGCACGAAGAAGCCGTGCTCGGCCCGCCACGCCGGGTCCTCCCCGAAACCGGCGTGCGGCAGCGCGACCAGACCGTCGCTCGCGAGCGCCATCGCCATGCGGGCGTGGGCGTCGGCGTTGACGTCGTCGTGGGTCGGTTCGCTGCGGGGGTTCCAGGCCGTGATGAAGACGCCCGACCGGGCCCCGTGCGCGTCCAGCACCGCGTCGACCGCGGGCACGTGCCGGCCGATCAGCGCCTCGGCCACCGTGCCGCCGTCGGCACCGAGCACGGCGTAGCGCGTCCCGCGGTACGCCGCGATGAGGTCGTCGATCATCCGACAAGGTCGGTGACGAGGTCGCGCAGGATGCCGAACCCGTTCTGGGTCAGGATCGACTCGGCGTGGAACTGCACGCCGCGGTAGTGCGGGCCGGCCACCAGGTGGATGTCGCCGGTCGCCGGATCGGTCTCGACCGTGACGCCGTCGGGCAGGCCCGCGGCGGGCACGCGTGCCACGAACGTGTTGTAGAAGCCGACGGTCTCGGGCCGCTCGAGCACCGTCAGGCGGCTCTGCGTGCCCTGGAAGACGATGTCCTTGAACACCAGGTCGAGCCCGATCTGATGGCTCAGCGTCTGGTGGCCGAGGCACACCGCGAGGAACGGCCGCTCCGCATCGAGGAGCCCGCGCACGACGCCGTGCAGCGTCGCCATCTTCGGGTCGGCGAGGTCGCGGGGGTCACCCGGCCCGGGCCCCACGACGACCAGGTCGTAGCCGTCGAGCGCCCGGTCGCCACCCTGCTGGAGGGACGGCGCGTCGTGACGCACGATGTCGGTCGTCATGCCCAGCACGCCGAACACGTGCGACAGCATGTTGACGAAGTCGTCCTCGCCGTCGACGATCACGACCCGCTTGCCGACCAGCGACGGCACCGGCGCGGCGCCCGACTGGTCGGTCAGCCAGAACTGGCTGAGCCGCTGGTTGCGCGACCCCAGCGCGATGATGACCTCGTCCTCGCGCGTGAACGCGTCGAAGCCGTCGACCGGCTCGGGAGCCGACTCGACCAGGCCGAAGGCGCTGAGGATGCCACCCGCCTTGGCCCACGTCTCGGTCGTCTCGTAGGCCGCGTCGGAGTCGCGCACGAGCGTCGCACCCGCCGTGACCTTGAGGTTGCCGTCGAGGTCGACGTCGGCCGTGCGGATCAGGATCGGCGCGTCGGCGCGCTGCTCGCCCTGCTCGTCGCGGCCGATCAGCGCCGCGACCGACGCGTAGTAGCCGCGGCCCTCCGGCTCGTACTGCTTGATCAGGCGGCAGGCGTTCTCGACCGGGCTGCCCGTCACGGTCGCGGCGAACATCGAGTCGCGCAGCACCTCGCGGACGTCGCGGTGCGTGCGGCCGGCCAGCAGGTACTCGGTGTGCACGAGGTGCGTCATCGGCTTGAGGTACGGGCCGAGCACGAGACCGCCCTCGTGGCAGATGTCGCACATCATCTTGAGCTCTTCGTCGACGACCATGAAGAGCTCGTAGATCTCCTTCTCGTCCTGCAGGAACGACAGCAGCTCGCGCTTGCGGTCGGCGTGCGTCTCGAGCCCGCGCATGCGGAACGTCCCGCTGATGGGGTTCATCCGCACCTGGCCCGCCTCGAGGCTGACGTGGCGCTCGGGGCTCGCCCCGATCAGGTAGCGGTCGCCCGTGAAGATCAGGAACGTCCAGAAGGCGCCGCGCTCGCGCTCGAGCAGCCGGCGGAACACCGTGAGGGCCGCGTCGTGCCCCCAGTCGGCGACCTGCGCCCGGTAGTGGCGCCCGATGACGAGGTTGGCGCCCTCGCCCTGGCCGATCTCGTCGTCGATGATGTGGCGGACGATGCCGGCGTACTCGTCGTCGGACGTCTCGAAGCCGCCACGGTCGGTGAACTCGACGGGCACGTCGGGCAGCAGCTCGAGCAGCTCGGTCAGCGGCACCTCGGCGCTGTGCCGGATCTCGATCGCCGACAGCGGCGTCCCGTCCTGGTGCGCCTCGAAGCCGCGCTCGCGGGCCTGCGCGTACGGCACCAGCACGAGGTGGTCCCACGCGCGCTCGGCGCCGGTCCCGACGGGGATGTCGGCCAGGACGTCGAGATCGGTGCGGGGCCCGCCGACCAGCGTGACGGTGTCGGACTCGCGCACCCGGATCAGCGCGAACGCGGGCTGGGCGAGGGTCTCGTCGAGGGCGGTCATGTCAGGTCCTTCGGTTCATGCCCCGGCCGGACGAGGAGCGTCGTGAGACAACGATGCCCAGAGCCGGCGCGAGGCGGTCTGGGCGTTGGGTCGACAGGCCACCGTTACAGGTGGCGCCACCACGTGAGGTGCTGGGTCGACATGACAGGAGCCTAGCGCAGCACCGCACCCCCACCGCTGACGAGACCCTTGTCGCCCCTCGACGAGAGGGTTGCGGCCCTTGCGCAGGGGCCGCAACCCTCTCCCCGCAGGGCGGTAACCCCCTCGTCGGCGGCGGTGCCAGACTGGCCGCATGGACATCGACGTCGACCTGATCAGGCGCGACCTGGCCCAGCTCGTCAACATCCCCAGCACCGGCGGCTCGGACGCCGAGGTGGCCGCCCAGCGGTGGTGCGCCGCGACCCTGACGGGCCTGGGCCTCGACGTCGACCAGTGGCGGCTCGACCTCGACGCCCTGCGCGCCGATCCCGACTACCCCGGCGAGGAGGTCGAGCGCGAGGAGGCGTGGGGCGTCGTCGGCACGTCCGGCCCCGGCACGCCGGCACTGATCCTCAACGGCCACGTCGACGTCGTCCCGCCGGGTGAGCCCGACTCGTGGACGAACTCCGACCCGTGGCACGTCCGCGAGGTCGACGACCGCTGGTTCGGCCGCGGCGTGTGCGACATGAAGGGCGGTGTCATCGCGATCATCGCGGCGGCCCGGGCCGTCAGCGGTCTCGAGCTGTCGAGGCCGTTCGCGGTGCACACGGTCGTCGGCGAGGAGGACGGCGGCATCGGCACGTTCGGCACCCTGCGCCGCGGCCACACCGGTGACGCCTGCATCATCGCGGAGCCGACCGCCGGCCAGGTCGTGGCGGCCAACGCCGGCTCCCTGACGTTCCGCCTGCAGGTGCAGGGCCGCTCGACCCACGGATCGATGCGCGCGACGGGTCACAGCGCGATCAGCGCCTTCGAGCTGGTGCACCGCGCGCTCGCCGAGCTCGAGGACGTCCGCAACACCGCCCCGCCCGAGCCGTTCGGCATGCTGCCGTGGCCCATCAGCGTCGGCATCGTGCGCGCGGGCGACTGGGCCAGCACGGTGCCCGACCAGCTCGTGGCCGAGGGACGCTACGGCGTCATGCCGGGCGAGACGTTCGCCGACGCCAAGACCGTGTTCGAGAAGGCCGTGCAGCGCGTCGCGCAGACCGATGCGTGGCTCGCCGAGAACCCGCCCGTCGTCACGTGGCCGGGCGGCCACTTCGCCGCCGGGCGCCTGCCCGCCGGCGACCCGTTCGGCGACCAGGTCGCGACGGCCGTCGTCGCGGCGGGGCAGCCCCTGCCCGAGCTCGTCGGCGCCCCGTACGGCTCCGACCTGCGCCAGTACGCGGCCGCGGGGGTCCCAACCGTCCAGTACGGTCCGGGCGACATCGCCGACGCCCACGCCGTCGACGAGGCCGTCAGCATCGCCGAGGTCGTCGCCTGCGCGACGGCCTACGCCGAGCTGATCATCGCCCGCTGCACCTGACCGCACCGACCCGTCAGGGGGTGGTGGGGAGCTGCTCGGGCTGGGCCGTCTCGTCGGCGCTGGGGTCCTCGACCGGATCGGGGGCGGCCTGCTCGGCACCCGCGGACGGCAGCGGGAGCGTCGTGTAGTCGCCGACGTCGATCGTCTTGGACGGGTTGAACGACACGACCTGCAGCCCCACGGGCACGCCGTCGGCGTCGAACGTCACGATCGACACCTGCGCCTGGCGCCGCAGGCTGCTGCCGAGCGCGATCGGCAGCACCGCACCGCCCGTCGAGCCCGTCGTCAGCCGGGTCGTGGTCGTCGCGCCCGGGCCGTCGATCGCCTTCGGGCCCACCTGGTAGTGCAGGTGGCCGGTCAGGACGAGGTCGACGCACCCGCTGGCCGCGACCTCGCTGCCCGACGACCACGAGTGGACGGCCAGCACGCCGACGCGCTCGCCCGCCTCGTCGGCCGCGCACGCCGCGTCGCGCAGGGCGGTGTCCTGCTCGGCCAGACCACCGTTGCGGGTCTTGGCGTCCTCGGTGTAGCCCGTGAGCTTCGTGCCCCGGGGATCGCTGGCGCCGAGGAAGCGCACACCGCCGACCTCGACGGGCTCGCCGTCGAGCACCGTGAAGCCCTTGTCGGCCATCTGCTCGGCGACGGAGTCGGTGTCGTGGTTGCCGGCGACCGCGACGGTGTCGAAGCCCTCGAACTCCCGGGCCAGCGAGTTGATGCTGAACGACTCCCACGACGCGCCCTGACCCGTGTCGTCGCCGAGGTCGATCAGCAGACGCGCCCGCGCCTGGTCGGCGATCGTCCGGACCACGGGGTCCATGCCGATGTTGTCGTGGCGGTCGGTGACGACGAGCGCGGTGGTCTGCCCCTCCTCGGGCGTGCGCACCACGGCCTGCTGCGCCCTCTCGTCGAGCGCCTCGTAGAAGCTGACGGAGTCGCGGTACAGGTAGAGGGCGCCCTCGACGAGCGCACGGCTCGAGCTCGTGGCCGACCCCTCCGCGAGCTGGATCGTCTTCAGCCCGGCGTTGTCGGCGGGCAGCTCGGGGAAGGCCTCGGTCAGCGACACCCACCGCCGCGTCGGCTGGCCGTCGTCGCCCGGCACGATGACGAGCACCAGCGACCCCACCACGACCAGCGCCGTCGCCGAGGCGATCAGCACCTGCGAGCGGGCCGGACGCGTCAGGCGCGACCCGAGCTCGTCGCGACGGCGGGATCCGACGGCGACCCAGGCCAGGACCGTCACGGTCCCCGCCAGCAGGCCGACGCCGAGCCCCCGCAGGGCCGCGGACGTCGCCATCGAGACCATCGCGGCGCGCACCGCGCGGATCTCGCCGTCGGGCTGGCTGGCGATCACGGCGTCGCGCGCGAGCATCTCCTCGAGCCCCGCGCCCTGGCTGTCGCCCAGGTCGATCGACACGCCGAGGTCGCCGGGGACGTCGACCGGCACCCTGACCTGGGGCAGGAGGGCGCCGAAGTCGAGTGTCGCGTGCCCGTCCGTGGCCGGACGGACGGTCGCCTCGTGCGCCCCCAGCACGAGGTACCGGTCGCTCTGCAGGAAGAGGGTCCACGCCGTGGGGGCGGCGACCACGAGCACGACGGCGAGGACGCCGGCGATCTTGACGAGCGTCCTCACGAGATGCGCTCCCTCCAGCGCTCCGTCGTGCCGACCGTCGTGAGCAGCTGCGTGGCGCGGGTCAGCACGACGTACAGCGTCCGCCAGCCCGCACTCGACTCGTCGGTGATGCCGTCGGGCTCGACGACGACGACGCCGTCGAACTCGAGGCCCTTGGTGTCGAGCCCGTCGAGCACCTTGAGCCGGTCGGGGTGCTCGGCGACGAGCGTCGCGAGATCGGCGCGCAGCCCCTCGAGCGAGCTGCGCGGTGCGACGACCGCGACGGTGCCCTCGACCCGGTCGAGGACGTCACGGGCGCTGCGCCTCACGGCCTCGACCAGCGCGGGGCCGTCGACCACGAGGTGCTGGGGCTCCTCGCCCGTGCGGCGCACCGCGTCGGCGAGGTCGGGGTCGGGGACGCCGATCGCGGCGACCTTGGCGGCGAGCTCGTAGATCTCGGCGGAGTTGCGGTAGTTGGTCGACAGCCGGAACGCGTGCTCGGGCTTGCCGTCGAGCGCCGCCTTGCGGGCCGCCGCCGACTCGCGCGGGTGCGGCCACGACGACTGGGCCTCGTCGCCCACGATCGTCCAGCTGGCGTGACGGCCTCGGCGTCCGAGCATGCGCCACTGCATCGGCGAGAGATCCTGCGCCTCGTCGACCAGCACGTGGGCGAACCCGTCGTCCTCGATGCTCTGCGTCGAGCGGAACCGGTCGACGCGCTCGTCGCGCTCGCGCCGCTCGAAGCTCATGAGCTGCTTGGGGGCGTCGTCATCGTCGTCCGAGACCTCGGGCAGCTCGCCGATGACGTAGCGCAGCTCGTCGACGAGGGGGACGTCCTGGATGCTCGGCTCGCCCGCGGCCCACGACGCCTTCAGCGCCGCGACCTCGACCCGGCTGAACGTGCCCTGCGACAGGCGGTCGATGACGTCGGGGAGGGTCCGCCAGATCTCGACGGGCTCGACCGGCGGCCACCACTGCTCGACGAAGTCGACGAAGCGGTCGTCGGTCGTGACGATCTCGACGAAGTCCTCGCGGCCCTTCTCGAGGGCGCGCTCGCCCCGCACCTGACGCCACAGCGCCTCGACCAGCACCGCGGGCGCCTGGGCGTAGGCCCGGTTGCGCTTGGCGTTGGACAGCAGCTGGCGACGCAGCTTGTCGAGCTGTGCCGCGTCGAGGCGCAGGACGTCGTCCTTGAAGAAGTAGCGGAACTCCGTCGGGGTGCCCGGCATCGGCGCCGCCGCGGCCTTGGCCAGGAACCCGACCATGCGCGACGAGCCCTTGGCCGCCGCCGCGACCGACTCGTCGTGCCGACCCGCGCGGATGCCGTCGACGACCTCGCCGAGCGACCGCAGGGTCACGCTGGTCTCGCCGAGGCTCGGCAGGACCCGCTCGATGTAGTTCATGAAGACGTTGGACGGCCCGACGACCAGCACGCCGCCTGACTCGAACCGCCGGCGGTCGGTGTAGAGCAGGTAGGCCGCGCGGTGCAGCGCGACGACGGTCTTGCCGGTGCCCGGACCGCCGCCGATCGTCGTGGCGCCGCGGCTGGGGGCGCGGATCGCCTCGTCCTGCTCCTTCTGGATCGTCGCGACGACCGAGTGCATCGTCGTGTCGCGCGCCCGGGTCAGGCTCGCCAGCAGCGCACCCTCACCGATGACGACCATGTCGTCGGGCGCGTTGTCGCCGTCGAGCAGGTCGTCCTCGACGCCGATCACGGTGTCGTTGGCGCACCGCAGCACACGGCGTCGGACGACTCCGGCGGGCTCCTGCGCCGTCGCCTGGTAGAACGTCGCGGCCGCGGGGGCGCGCCAGTCGATCAGGAGGATCTCGCGATCGGCGTCGCGCACGCCGATGCGTCCGATGTAGCGCGACTGGCCGTCGATCATCGAGAGGCGACCGAACACGAGCCCGTCGTGCGCCGCGTTCAGGGCCGA
Organism: Aeromicrobium sp. CFBP 8757; assembly: GCF_014841755.1. Classification (NCBI taxonomy): domain Bacteria; kingdom Bacillati; phylum Actinomycetota; class Actinomycetes; order Propionibacteriales; family Nocardioidaceae; genus Aeromicrobium; species Aeromicrobium sp. CFBP 8757. Next base: position 8,110 of record NZ_JACYUM010000013.1, on the reverse strand, counting down.
CAGCCGGCGCTGCGCCTGGAACACCATGGCGTCGCGCTCGACGAGACCGCCCTCGTTGCCGACGTGGCCGCGGGCCATGCCCTCGACCACGAGGGACTGGGCGACCTTGGCGGATGCGTCGAGTCGTTCGTAGACCGTGTCGACATATGCCTGCTCGGCCTCGATCTCGCGCTGTTCCGCGTTGTGTGAGCTCACCCCACTCCTTCACTGATGGAGAACGCACCATTCTATGGCGTGGCGGAATCGCGGCGCAGGCGGATGCTCGCTCCGCGGACGTCGCCCCGATCACAGGTCGGCTGGCCGACCCGGCACGGGCGACGTACCGTCGAGACAGGACTTTCGACCTATGGGGGACACATGCGCAAGATCCTGATCGCCATCGCCACCGCGGCCCTGGTCGCCGCACCGATGACCGCCGCCGAGGCCGCGTCGTCGTACCGCGTCTCGGCCAGCAGCAGCGACAACAAGCTCGACCTGACCTCGCACGACGGCAGCAACCGCAGCACCGTCATCAAGGGCAAGGTGCGCGGCGGCAAGGTCAAGGGTCAGAAGGTCTACCTCTACGCGAGCAACACCAGCGCCCGCAACCAGAGCTACCGCTACATCGGCTCGGACCGCCTGTCGTCGTCCGGGCGCTTCGCCAAGAAGTGGAAGCCGAAGGACGGCGGCCTGTACCGCGTCAAGGTCGTCAAGCGGGCCGGCAAGGGCAAGCGCACCGGGCAGGACGTCACCAAGGTCTACGTGTACCGGTTCACCAATCTCGCCCGGTTCTTCGCCGGCGGTGCCGGTGTGACCCGCCCCGACAAGGCCGCCTCGGCCGGCGGTGGGTACTGGTCGACGGCCTACGAGATCCCCGCCGGGTCGTCGGCGACCTTCGCCACGCAGGGCTACGCGTGCTTCCGCATCAACTTCAAGATCGGCGTCTCGGACCGCACCGGCGGATCGGGCTCGTACCGCGTGAGCCAGGGCGGCCGCACCATCAAGGCCGGCAGCCTCAGCCGCGGCGACCGGTTCGTCGAGCCCACCAAGACCGAGACCAAGCGGATGCGCGCCAACGACCCGGTCGTCGTGACCGCCACCGGCACGACGATGGTGCTCGGCAACCCCAAGGCCGCGTGCACCTACCCGGCGAAGTCCGCCGCGGTGCGCTGACGGGCGATCTCTCCCGAAAGCGTGCCGCGCGCCGGCGAGCGCCGTAGTCTACGAGGACCTTAGTCCTGTCGTGGAGAGTGCCTGCCGTGCGAAAAGTCCTGGTCCTGCTCATCGCCGTCGTGGTGTCGAGCGCTCTGCTCAGTCCTGCCGAGGCCGCCCGCTCGCGGTCGTTCTCGATCGCGGCGTCGGTCGACAACCGCAAGATGGACCTCGACTCGTCCACGGGCGGCAACCGCACGACGCTGGTCAAGGGACGGGTGAAGGCCGGCTCGTCGCGGCTGACGGGCAGGAAGGTCCGCATCTACGTCACGAACGTCCACACCCGCGCCCAGGTCCGCCGGTCCCTCGGCACCGCCCGGCTCGACCGCAAGGGACGCTTCTCGAAGCGGTTCGCGCCGTCCGAGGGCGGCACGTACCGGGTCGAGATCGTCAAGTCCGCCGGCAACGGCCGCCGGACGACGACGCGCACGGTCACGGCGCACGCGTACGAGTGGCCCCTGCTGGACCGGTTCCACGACGCCGCGGCCAGCAACCCCGATCCGTCGGCCCCGCTCGTCGTCCGCTCCGACAAGGAGCAGACGGGCAACGGGCGCGACGCCACGGCCCGCTGGTCGCTGTCGTACGCGATCTCGAGCGGCGGCAGCGCCGTCTTCGGCATCGCGGGATACAACTGCTGGCGCTTCAACATGAAGCTCGCCGTGTCGCAGTCGTCGCGCGCCGCCAGCGGCACCGTCACGGTCTCGCAGGGCGCGCGGGTGCTGGCCCGCGAGACGCTGCAGCGTGGCGGGGGCTACTGGGAGCCGTCCCGCGGGCTGTCGGAGAGCCTCGACCCGAACCTGCCGGTCGTCGTGTCGGTTCCGCCCGCCGATGTCGCGTCGGGCGAGCCCGTCGCCCGCATCGTGCTCGGCAACCCCAAGGCGTCCTGCACCTACCCGGGCAGGAGCACGCCGTACCTCTGACGTCCGGGGATCAACCCGGGTCGAGGATGCGCTGCAGGAACTGCCGGGTGCGCTCCTGCGTCGGGTCGCCGATGACCTGCGCGCTGGAGCCGCGCTCGACGATGACGCCCTCGTCGAGGAACAGCACCTGGTCGGCGACCTGCTCGGCGAAGCGGATCTCGTGCGTCACGATGACCGTCGTCCACCCCTGCGTCGCGAGGTCCTTGATGACGGCCAGCACCTCGCCGACCAGCTCGGGGTCGAGCGCCGACGTCGGCTCGTCGAACAGGACGACCTTGGGCCGCAGGGCCAGGGCCCGCGCGATGCCCACGCGCTGCTGCTGACCACCGGACAGCTCGAAGGGGTGCTGGTCGGCCTTCTCGGCCAGGCCCACCTGCTCGAGCAGCTCGCGCGCGTCGGCGACGGCCTCGTCGTTCGGCCGGCCCTGCACCTGGACCGGACCCTCGATCACGTTCTCGAGAACGGTCTTGTGCGGGAACAGGTTGTGCGACTGGAAGACCATGCCGCTCTGCGCCCGCAGACGTGCCGTCCGCTCGCGGACGTCCCTCCGTCGCTGCGGCAGCGAGCCGAAGTCGACCTCGACGTCACCGATGCGGACGACGCCGGCGTCGGGCGTCTCGAGCACGTTGAGGGAGCGCAGCACCGTCGTCTTGCCCGAGCCCGACGGGCCGAGCAGCACCGTCGTGGTGCCGCGGTCGACCGCGAAGTCGACGCCTCGCAGCACGTGGTTGTCGCCGAAGGCCTTGGCGAGGCCACGGACGTCGACGAGGGGTGCGGTGGGATCGGTCATCGTGCCACGAACCTGTTCAGTCGGGTCTCGATCCTGCCCTGCCCGGCCGCGAGCGCGGCGCAGACGACCCAGTAGTAGAGGGCGGCCAGGAGGTACAGCGGGAAGAACACCTGAGCGGCCGACGCCGCGATCTGCGCCTGCCGGAACAGCTCCGTCACGAGGACGACCGACAGCAGCGACGTGTCCTTCAGCAGCGAGATCAGGGTGTTCGACAACGGCGGGACGGCCGTGCGGGCCGCCTGCGGGAAGACGATGCGCCGCAGGCTCTGCCAGTAGCCCATGCCGATCGTCGCGGCCGCCTCGAACTGTCCCTTCGGCACCGAGAGGATCGCCGACCGGACGATCTCGGCGGCGTACCCGCCGACGTTGAGACTCAGGGCGAGGATCGCCGACGGCCACGGCGGCAGGTCGATGCCGATCTCGGGCAGGCCGTAGAAGACGATGAACAGCTGCACCAGCAGCGGCGTGCCGCGGATGATCGAGATGTAGGTGCGGGCGATGCCGCGCAGCACCCGGCTGCCGGAGATGTTCGCGAGCGCCGCCGCGACCGCCAGCACCAGGCCGAGCGCGAAGCTGACGACCGTGATGGGGATCGTCGCGATCAACAGCTTCTGGAGCATCGGCCAGGCGGCGTCCTTGACGATGTCGGCGTCGCTGCGGACCGCGCGCCCGCCCGACAGGTCGGCCTCGCCGCTGTTCTCCGTGCTGACGTCGATCTTGAAGTACTTCTCGGAGATCTTCGCCAACGTGCCGTCGGCCTTGAGCGCCGCGAGCGCCTCGTTCGCCTGCTGCAGCAGGGCCGTGTCGTCCTTGCGGAACGCGAGCTTCTGCTGGCTGACCTCGTCGCCGGCGTCGCCGGAGATCTCGATCGCGTCCGACCCGGTGGTGTTGAGGTAGTCGAGCGCCGCGAGGTTGTCGTTGATCAGCGCGTCGACGCGGCCCTGCACGACCAGCGCGGCCGCCTGGGCGAACCCCTCGACGCCCTCGACCTTCGCACCGGCCTCGCGCGCCAGCTCGGCGTAGTTCGTGGTCAGCGACTGCGCCGTGGTCTTGCCCTCGAGGTCGGCGAGCGACGTGATGCCCGTCGTGCCCTTCTTGACCACGATGACGCCGCGCGAGTACGTGTACGTGTCCGACAGCCCGTAGCGGGCCTGCCGCTCGGGGTTGTCGGTGACCTGGTTGGCGACGACGTCGATGCGGTCGGCGTCGAGGGCCGCGAAGATCGCGTCGAACGTCGTCTCGACGAACTGCAGCCGCCAGCCGGCCTTCTCGGCGACGGCCTTGATGACCTCGACGTCGTAGCCCGTCAGGTCGTCGGTGTCGGAGTCGTGGAACGAGAACGGCGGGTAGGTGCCCTCGGTGCCGACCCGCACGACCGGCCGGTCGTCGGTCGCCGCGCCCGCCGAGCCGGCCCCGGCCAGCGGCGCGACGACCAGCGCCACCAGCAGCAGCGCGAGCACTCTCAGTACGTGCCGCATGTCGTCCCCTCGTCGGCGTGTGTGCTCCGACCGTACGGTGCCACCGCCCGACGTGCACGCGGCCATCACCCGGGCGCCCGTCCGCTACCCCCGGACGCGGACCGTCTTGGCGGTCGTGCCGAGGTTCTTCGAGCCGTCGAAGACGATCGTCAGCCGGTGCCGGCCCCGCTTCAGGCCCGTGACCTTGACCGAGGACGTGCCGGCCCTGACCGAGGCCCGCTTCAGCGTCCGCCCGTTCTCGAGCACGATGATCTTGCCCTTCGACCGCTTCGACGCCCTTGGCGACACCGCGACCTTGATCGTCACGGTGCGCTTGCGGACGCTGGTGCGCGCGGAGACCTTGCCCTTCCGCTTGGCGCGGTACGAGGGACCGGCCTGACCCACGACCGTGGTGTAGCCGGGACGGCTGTAGGTGACGGTGGCCGTGATCCGCTTCTTGTAGTCGGCCTTCGCGACGCGGTACGTGCGGGCGGTCCTGCCGGTGATCGCACGGCCGTCACGGAACCACTGGTAGCTCACGGCGGCGCCGGGCGTGAGCGCGCCGGGGGACGCCGACAGGGTGCGGCCGATGATCGGCAGACCGCTGACCGTCGGGGTGGCGCTGAACGAGAAGGCACCGGCCCGAACGGCACCGCCGTCGGGGAAGGCCGGGGTGTAGTACATCGCCGCCTCGGGCGAGTACACCCTGAGCTCGACGTAGACCGCCTTGCCGATGTCGGCGATGGTCGGGACGTAGGTGGGGCCCGTCGCGCCAGGTACGCGGGACACACCGACGAACCACTGGTAGGTAATCGACGAGACGGCCTGCGCGTAGACCCCAGACGTCGCGGTCAGCGGGACGTCGAGCTGCGGCGTCCCGATGATCCTCGGCAGCACCCGAGGGCACACCTGGGGCGACGGGTCCGGGTTTGGCTCTGATTCCGTGAACCGGGGGGTGATGCTCTGCTGGACGTCGGCGGCCACAATGACGTTCTGGACGAAGAAGTCCTTCAGCACGTTGCAGTCATCGTTCACCCCCACCGTGTAGGTGCCCGCCGGGACGGTCACCGCGAACGTGCCGTTGTCGTCGGTGGGCACGATTTGGCTGTTGATCGTGACGAACGTCCTCGCCACCGGCGCACCGTTCGTGTCGAGAACCGTGCCGGTCAGGACTCCCGTCGTGCCCGCGCTCGCCGACGTGCTCGTGGCGCCGAGGGTGCCGGCCGCCAGGGCGAGGGTCGCCACGAGCGCCCCGGCCCGACGGAGGGGAGTGATCTTCATGGCTCGAGCTCCTGGGTGAGGGTGACGTGGTCGTGCGCAGACGACCTGACGCTAACCCACGATCCGGCTCCGCGCCCAGCACCGCGGCGGCGCGGCCACCCGGCCACGGGCCGTCCTACTTCCTGGACGGCTTCTTGAACCTGACCCACACCGCGTCGCGGGCGCCGTAGACGCTCTCGTCACCGAAGAAGTAGGCGTCGTAGCGCACCTTGGTCTTCGGCAGCTTCGAGAACCGGAAGACGGCGCGGCCGTTGCGGACCGCGGCGGTCCTGACGATCTTGCCGCGCAGGCGCAGCTGCACCGTGCCGGTGTTCGGCACGGGTCCGTGCGAGGTGACCTTGACCGTGACGGTGGCCTTCTTGCGCCCGGGACGCGACGTCGCGTCGATCTTGGTGTGCCAGCGGATGGGCCCGACCGGGTCGCTCGTGACCGATGCGGAGTTCATCGACGGCGCGTACGCCGTGACCTGCACGGAGAGCGAGGCGCCGAGGTCGGCGGCCGTGACCCGGTAGCGGGCATCCGTGGCGCCGGGGATCGGCGTCCCGTTGCGCAGCCACTGGCGGGAGAAGACCGCCGGGTAGTACGACCACGTGCCGTCGACCGACGTCATGACGGTGTTGACGGCCGCGTACCCCTCGGCGCGCGGCTTCGAGAAGTTCTGGATCGTCCGGTAGGTCGGCGGCGTGACGGGCATGGGCGTGAGCACGGCGTCGATGCCGGTGACGCCCCGGGCGCCGACGACGACGTCCTTGGCGCCGGCGATCGACGGGGCGTCGTCCCAGTACTCCGCGCGGTAGTCGTCGTCCTCGTCGAAGAACCCGATCCGGTACGTCCCCGGCTCGACCGGCATCGAGTAGGTGCCGTCGGGCTCGACCTCGGCGACGTGCTCGCTGTCCCACCCGGTCGTGGCATCGCCCGTGATGGCCATGACGTAGGAGTACGGCACGGGAGCACCCGACGGCGTGCGGACGGACCCCTCGATCGTCGGCAGCAGCTCGAGCTCCACGGTGTCGAGCCGGACCGGCGCGTCGGACACCACGACCGACGTGGCGTACTTCAGCCGCGTGGCGTCGTTGTAGTACTCCGACACGTACCGCTCGTCGGCGAAGACGCCGAACCGGTACGTCCCCGGCTCGAGGTCGAGGGCGTAACGACCGCGAGCATCCGTCTCGGTACCGACGAAGTCGGGCACGAACGCGCCCTCGTCCTCGTCCTTGACCCACACCGCGATGCTGGCGTCGGCCACCGGCTGACCGGCGGTGTCGACGACGACACCCGTGACGGACAGGTCGGCGGCCTGTGCGGGCGTGGACGACAGGGGTCCGCAGACCAGCGCGACACCGGCGAGCACCGAGACGAGCGCCGAGCGGCGGGGGAAGCGTGGACGCACGAGATCTCCATGGGAAGAGAAGGGGGGAAGAGAGCCCCCGACCCTAACCGGGCACGCCGTCACCGCGTGGCCGAATGCGAGATCCCGTCTACCTCCTGCGCTGCAGGAACGCCGTCATGGCCGCGCGGGCCTCGTCGCTGCCGAACAGCTCGCCCGAGAGGGCCGCGAGGTCGTCGCCCAGCGCGTCGATGCGGGCCACGAGGTCGTGGTTGAGCAGCGTCTTGGTCTCGCGCAGGCCCTGCGGGTAGCCCTTCACGACGTCGGCGAGCGACCGCGCCACCTCGGCCTGCAGCTCGGCGTCGGGCACCGCCCGGGTGACCAGGCCGTGGTGGACGGCCTCGGTGGCGTCGAACGTCCGCGCCGTGAGGAACAGGTCGGAGGCGGCGCGCGACGTCAGGCGGGGCAGCAGGCTGAGCGAGATCACCGCGGGGGCCAGCGCGAGCCGCACCTCGGTGAGCGCGAACGTCACCGACTCGGCCGCGACGACGATGTCGGCGGCCCCCACGACGCCGAGACCGCCCGCGCGCACCGCGCCGGCCAGCTCGACCACGACGGGCTTGCCCAGCGTCGCGATCCGGCGCTGCAGGGTGATGAGCGCCCTCGCGCCCTCGACCATGCCGCCCTCGGCGGCCTCGGACAGGTCGGCACCCGAGCAGAACACCGTGCCGGACGACCGGACGAGGACGGCGCGGGCCGACTCGTCGGCGTCCGCCGCCGCGAGGTGCGCCATCAGCTCGGACACCAGCTGACGGCTCAGCGCGTTGCGGTTGCGCTCGCTGTCGAGCGTGATGGTCGCGACGTCGTCGGCGACGTCGAGGTGGACGAGCTCGGTCATGGTGGCTCCTAGTACGACTTGGGCAGGCCGAGGCTGAACTGGGCCACGAAGTTCAGCGCCATCTCGCGGCTCACCGGGGCGATGCGCGACAGGCGTGACCCCGCCAGCATCTGCACGAGACCGTACTCGGTGGCCAGGCCGTTGCCGCCGTGCGTCTGGATCGCCCGGTCGACCGCGTTGCACACCGCCTCGCCGGCGGCGTACTTGGCCATGTTGGCGGCCTCCGCCGCCCGCATCACGTCGCCC
>NZ_JACYUM010000012.1:0-47437 GCF_014841755.1 Aeromicrobium sp. CFBP 8757 | reverse complement strand
CGTCCGGTCGGCGGAGTGAAGTCCGCCGACCGGACGCAGGGGGATGCCCGGCGGGCTCGACTCAGAAGTCGAAGTCGCCGATGTTGTCCTTCGTGAACTCGAACGGGTCACCCAGCAGGACGGTGCTGTCGGCGCCGACCGTGTAGTCACCGAGCTTGCCGGCGGTGAACGTGTCACCCTCCTTGCCGGTGATGTCGCCGTCGACCAGCGCCTTGGCGGCGAAGGCGGCCAGGTAGCCGAGGTCCTCGGGGTTCCACAGCGCGAACGCGTCGACGGTCCCGTTCTCGACGTACTCACGCATCTGGTTGGGCGTGCCGAGGCCCGTGACCTTGACCTTGCCCTTGAAGTCCGAGTCGGACACGTAGCGCGCCGCGGCGGCGATGCCGACCGTGGTGGGCGAGACGATGCCCTTGAGGTTCGGGTACTTCTGCAGCAGCGCCGACGTCTTGTCGAACGACGTCTGGTCGTCGTCGTCGCCGTAGACCGTGTCGACGACCTTGATGTTCGGGTGGCTCGCCGCGATCTCCTTCTTCATGAGGTCGATCCACTCGTTCTGGTTCGTCGCGTTGGCCGCGGCCGACAGGATCGCGATGTCACCCGCGTCGCCGATCTGCTCGGCGATCATCTTGACCTGCACCTTGGCGATGCCCTCGGCGCTGGCCTGGTTGATGAACAGGTCGCGGTACTCGGGGTCGGTGTCGGAGTCGAACGTGACGACCTTGGTGCCGGCGTCGCGCGCCTCGTTGAGGGCGTCACCGATGGCCTTGGGGTCGTTCGCGGACACGACGAGCGCGCCGATGCCCTGCTGGGCGGCGGTGTTGATGAAGGGCACCTGTCCGTCCGGGGTCGCCTCCTGCGGGCCGACCTCGGAGAACTTTCCGCCGAACTCCTCGACGGCGGCCTTGCCACCCTTGTCGCTGGTGTCGAAGTACGGGTTGCCGAGGTTCTTGGGCAGGAAGGTGACGGACACGTCACCCTTGCCGCCGCTCGAGCCGCCTCCGTCGCTGTCCGAACCGCCACCGCAGGCCGACAGGACGAGCGCAGCGCTGACGGCGAGGGCCGCGAGGGCGGTCGCCTTCTTGTTGCTGAACTTCATGAGTTGTTCCCTTCGTGGTGTGCTGACGCCTGCCGCTGCCGACGTTCAGGAGAGCCGTCGCTGGCCCTTCTCTTCATCCCAGCCGTCGTCCGAGCTACGAAGGTCAGGAAGCTGGTGGACATCACCGAGGCGATCAGGAGGATGCCGATGATGATGTTGATGACGTTCGCCGAGACGTCGTCCAGGCGCAGCGCGCTCTGGAGGACACCGATCAGCAGGACGCCTGCGAGGACGCCGTGCAGTGCGCCACGGCCTCCGAAGATCGACACCCCGCCGAGCAGCACGGCCGCGATGACCTGCAGCTCCATGCCCGTGGCGTTGTCGCCGCGGGAGCTGCCGAACCGGAGGGTGAAGTAGATGCCGGCGAACGCCGAGACCGCACCGGCCATGACGAACAGCCAGAACTTGGTGCGGGCGACGTTGACGCCCGAGAAGTGCGCCGCCTCGTCGTTCAGGCCGATGTCGAAGACACCGCGGCCGAACGGCGTGAAGTGCAGCAGCAGGACGAACAGGATGACGAGCACCAGGATCGGGATGACGATCACGGGGTAGCTGCTGTCGCCGATGCGGTCCTTGGCCAGGTCGGTCCACTTCTCGGGGAAGTCGGTGATCGCGGTGGTGCCGAGCAGCCCGACGGCGAGTCCGCGGTAGAGCGCGAGCGTGCCGATCGTCACCGCCAGCGAGGGCAGGCCGACGTACGCGATGAGGAAGCCGTTGAAGGCCCCGCACAGGACGCCCACGAGGATCGCGACCAGCGCTGCCATCGGGATCGACATGCCGCCCTGGTGCAGGTCGCCGACCAGGACGCTGCTGAGTCCGACCACGCTGGCGACCGACAGGTCGATCTCGCCGGTGATGATGACCAGCGTCATGGGCAGCGCGATGAGCAGGATCGGCGCGACGTCGAGCAGCAGGTAGTAGATCGTCAGCGGACCGTCGAAGTTCGGGATCTCGCTGCGCGAGTAGAAGAACACGATCAGCAGCAGGGCGATGACGGCGAACTCGCGCGTCAGCAGCACGCGCTGCCACAGGGCCTTGGCGTAGGACGGGTAGGTCCGGTCCGCCTGGGCGCGGGGGGTGTCGGTGGTGGTCATGAGTCGTCCCTCGCCTCGATGAGCTTGCGTGATCGTCGGATCGCGAGCACCCGGTCCAGGACGATCGCGGCGATGATGAGCGCGCCGACGACGGCTCGCTGCCAGAAGTCCTGCACCCCGAGGATCGGGAGCGCGCGGTTGATGGTGATGAGGAGCCAGGCGCCGATCGCGGCGCCCCAGACGGTGCCGCTGCCACCGAAGATCGCGACGCCGCCGATGACGGCCGCTCCCACGGCCTGCAGCTCGATGCCCGTGCCGGCGCTCGAGCTGATCGTGCCGTAGCGGGCCGCGTAGACGACGCCGGCCAGGCCCGCCAGGGCACCGCACAGCACGAAGGCCCCGATGACCCGCTTGCGCACGTTCAGTCCGTAGAGGTGGGCGGCGTCCGGGTCGGACCCGATCGCGTACAGCTCGCGCCCACCCCTCGCGGTGCGCAGGTAGTAGCCGACCGCCACCAGGACCACGACGGCGATGATCGTCAGGACCGGGATCGTCAGGATCGTCTTGGTGCCGAGCGCCAGGAAGCCGCTGGGCATGTCGGAGGCGTTGATGCGGTCGCTGCCGGCCCACTCGAGCACGATGCCGCGGTAGATGTACATCGTGCCGAGCGTGATGACCAGGGCGGGCACCTTGCCGAGCGCGACGAGCAGCCCGTTGACCAGACCCAGCAGGGCGCCGGCGGCGATGCCGATCAGGAACACCACGACGACCGGGATGCCCGGGTTGTCGACGAACAGCCGCCCGGTCAGGTAGGCCGTGAGGGCCAGGGTCGAGCCGACCGACAGGTCGACGCTGCGGGTGATGATCACGACGGCCTGGCCGACCGCGAGCAGCAGCAGGATCGACGGCGCCAGGAGCAGGTCGCGCCAGCTGTCGCTGCTGAACAGGAAGCTGCTGCGCTGGCTCGTGGCGGCCAGGACGACGACGACCAGCACCAGGGCGATCGCCGACTCGCGCGAGGTCAGGATCGTCGAGACCGCGCGCTGCGCCGCGCTGCGGCGGCTCGGCTCGACGAGGGTCGTGGTGCTCATGAAGCGGCTCCGATGGTGTTCGTGGCGGCGGTCATGACGCTCTCGGGCGTCGCGTCCGCACGGTCGATGTCGGCGGTGATGCGGCCCTCGCAGACGACGAGGACGCGGTCGGCCATGCCCAGGACCTCGGGCAGCTCCGACGAGATCATCAGGATCGCCATGCCCTGGCCCGCGAGCTCGGAGATCAGGCGGTGGACCTCGGACTTCGTGCCGACGTCGATGCCGCGGGTCGGCTCGTCGATGATCAGCAGCGAGGGGTTGGTCGCGAGCCACTTGGCGATGACGACCTTCTGCTGGTTGCCGCCGCTCATCGTCGTGGCGTGCATGTCGAGGGCGTTGGTCTTGACCTCGAGGCGTCCCGACCATGGGCCGGCCGCCCTGTTCTCGGCCGACCGGGTGATCAGGCCGAGCCTCGACAGCTTGGTCCTGATGACCGCGGCGACGTTGTGCGCCACCGAGGCCTCCGTGACGAGCCCCTGCTGGCGTCGGTCCTCGGGGACGAAGCCCATGCCGGCCCGGATCGCGGCGCGCGGGCTCTTGGGCCGGACGGCGGTGCCGTTCAGTGTCACGGTGCCCGCGTCGTAGCCGTCGACCCCGAAGACCGCGCGGGCGATCTCGCTGCGGCCGGCTCCGACGAGGCCCGCGAGGGCCACGATCTCGCCGGAGCGCACCTCGAAGCTCACGTCGTGGAAGACGCCGGCGGACTCCAGGCCCGCGACCTGCAGGACCGGCTCGCCGATCGTCGCGGGCGTCTTGGGGAACAGCTCGGCGACCTCGCGACCCACCATCTTGGAGACGATCGCGGCCGGCGTGGTCTCGGCGATCGCGTCGGTCGAGACGTACTCGCCGTCCCGCATGACCGTGACCGTGTCGCAGAGGTCGAAGACCTCCTCGAAGCGGTGCGAGATGAACACCAGGGCGCGACCCTCGTCGCGCAGGCTGCGCGCGACCGCGAACAGCCGGTCGACCTCGACGCCGCTCAGGGCCGCCGTCGGCTCGTCCATGATCAGGACGCTGGCGTCCAGCGAGATGGCCTTGGCGATCTCGATGATCTGCTGGTCGGCGATCGACAGGCCCTCGGCGAGGCGGCGGGGGTCGAGGTTGACCCCGAGACGCGAGAACAGCGCCGTGGCCTCCTCGTGCATCGCCTTGCGGTCGATGCGGCGTCCGGCGCCGATGGGCTGGCGTCCCATGAACAGGTTCTCGGTGACCGACAGGTCGGGGAAGAGGGTCGGCTCCTGGTAGATCACGGCGATGCCCGCGTCCTTGGAGGCCGCGGTCGACGAGAAGTCGACGCTCTCGCCGTGCAGGAGGAAGTCACCGCCGTCGCGCTGGTACAGGCCGGCGACGATCTTGACGAGCGTCGACTTGCCGGCGCCGTTCTCCCCCACGAGGGCGTGGATCGAGCCCGAGCAGACCGTCAGGCTCCCCGACCTCAGGGCCATCACCGGCCCGAACGACTTGCGCACCTGCACGAGCTGCAGGGCGACGGCACCGTTCGCGTTCATACGTTCTCCGAGTCTCGATTTGAATCGTTTTAATACGACCCGGGAGACTGTATGACGAGGGTCACAGATTCGTCAACCCTCGATGTTGGATCGTGTTAATCTGCTCGTCATGCCAGTGGCCCAGGTGCGCGACGTCGCGGCGCGAGCCGGTGTCTCGCCCGCCACCGTGTCCAATGCGCTGAACCATCCGACCAAGGTGTCCCCCGCGACGCTGGCCCGCATCCAGGCCGCCATCGACGAGCTGGGCTACATCCGCAACGACGCGGCGCGCCAGCTGCGGGCCGGCACCAACCGGGCCATCGGCATGATCGTGCTCGACATCGCGAACCCCTTCTTCACCGACGTCGCCAGCGGCGTCGAGGACGTCCTGCTGGGCCAGCAGCGTCCGCTCATCATGGGCAACTCCTCGCAGGAGGAGCACCGCGAGGCGAACTACCTCGACCTGTTCGAGCAGCAGCGCATGGACGGGGTGCTCATCACGCCGACCGGCGACGTGCTCGACCGCCTGCGTCGCCTGCGCGACCGGGGCACGAGCGTCGTGCTGGTCGATCGCATGACGCGCGCCACCGAGTTCTCGTCGGTCTCGATCGACGACGCGACGGGGGGCCGGATCGCCACCGAGCACCTCCTCGAGACCGGACGACGGCGCATCGCCTTCATCGGCGGGCCCGCCGGCCTCGCCCAGGTCGCCAACCGCCTGTCCGCGGCCCGCGCGGCGGCCGAGGAGCACGGCAGCGGCGAGATCATCTACACCGAGACCGATGCCATGAATGCCGAGGCCGGCCGGACCGGCGTCGACCGACTGCTCGACCTGCCGCCCTCGCAACGCCCCGACGCGGTCTTCGCGGCCAACGACCTCGTGGCCCTCGGGGTGCTGCAGGCCCTCACGCTGCGCGGCGTCCGCGTCCCCGACGACATCGCGATCGTCGGCTACGACGACATCGACTTCGCCTCGTCGGCGGCGATCCCCCTCACGTCCGTGCGCCAGCCCGCCCACCAGATGGGCTCGACCGCCGCGACGATGCTGGTCGACGTCATCGCCGATCCAGCGGCGTCGACGGTCCGCCACATCACCTTGATGCCCGAGCTCGTCGTCCGCCGCTCGTCCCAGTCGTCCTGAGCGACACGGCCGGTTCCGGCCACATCGGGCGCCCCGCCTTCCGTTGATTGAATCGTTTCACTATTCTCTCGGGGTCACGTCCATGTGACCTGTGCCATACCGCGAGAGGGCCCCGATGACCCGTCCACGTACCCCCGCCACCCGTCGACTCCTGGCGATCGTCACGGCCAGCGCGCTCGCGCTCGTCGTGCTCGCCTCGCCCGGCACCGCCGCGTCGGCCCCGTCGGCCCCGTCGGCCCCGACCAGCCTGTCGGTCAACGGCATCGCCGCTCCCGTGGACGTCGAGGGCACGCCGCAGCTCGGGTGGCACGTGAACGCAGGCCGCCAGACCGCGTACGAGATCGAGGTCTCGAGCACCCGGGGCCGCTCCGCCGACCACGACGGCGACGTGTGGAAGTCCGGCACGGTCACCTCAAGCACGCAGACCGGCATCGCCTACGACGGACCACCGCTGGCACCGTCGGGCCGGTACTTCTGGAGCGTGCGGACGTGGGACGCGAAGGGGACGGCCTCCGACTGGTCCTCCGTCGCCACCTTCGGCACCGGCCCCGGCAGCGACTGGACCGACTCCTCGCCGATCTGGGCGCCCACGGCGTTCACGAACTGGACCGACTACACGGTCGACACCGACTTCACGGTCGTCCAGAACGCCGCGTCGCTGACGTTCCGCACGACGTCGGCGAGCTCGTTCTACCTCTGGCAGGTCCGCGCCGACACCAACTCGCTGCGCACCCACACGGGCACGACGCTGATCGACGACACCCCGCTGGCCGACAAGGGCCTGACGATCAAGGCCGGCGAGACCCACCACCTCCGGGTCGAGGTGCGGGGAACGACGATCAGGACGTGGATCGACGACGTCCTGGTGCGCACCGCGCCCAACCACACGAGCTTCCCCTCCGGCGGCTTCGGCTTCCGCACCGGCAGCACCGAGCAGGCCACCTTCGACAACCTGGTCGTCAAGGACGGCGACGGCGAGACCCTCTACGCCAACGACTTCTCGGCGCCCGCCCCCGAGCTGCCGACCCTGGCCGTGACGGACGGCAGGCTCGTCGTCGGCGCCAGCAAGAACGACTTCGTGCCCGGCTCGTGGTCGAACTACACGATCCGCACGAAGGTGCAGGTCTCCGACGTCGCGACCGGCATCAGCTTCCGCGCCTCCGACGGCTCCAACTCCTACATGTGGCAGCTGCGCGCCGCCGACAATCAGCTCAAGCCGCACCGTCAGGTCAACGGCACCTACGCAGCGCTGAAGACCGTCACGCTGCCCGCGGGCACGCTCGCCGTGGGCAAGACCGTGTCGGTCCGCATCGAGGCCGTCGGCACCACGATCAAGACCTGGATCGACGACGTCCTCGTCGACACCACGACCGACACGACGTTCCGCCGCGGCGCCGTCGGCTTCCGCAACGGCCTCACCGAGGCCGGTACCTTCTCCGACTACACCGTCACCGACGCCAACCCGCTCGGCGGCACGCTGCTCGAGCCGACGTTCACCGCTGCCGACCGCACGTTCGCGTGCGGCACCGTGGGCGGCGGCACGATCACGGTCGGCAAGGGCGAGGTCTGCCTGCTCAACGGCCTGACCGCGAACTGGGCCTTCCTGCGCAGCGACATCGCGCTGAAGGACGAGGACATCGCATGGGCGACGCTGTACGCCACCGGTTCGAACCCCAAGACCGCCAAGCAGTACGTCTACAAGGCCTACGTCAACGGCACGTTCGTGGGCCTCGGACCGACCCAGCCGGTCGCCTCCGAGGCACGCTACGACGGCTTCGACGTCACCGACCGGCTCGAGCGGGGCACGACCAACACGCTCGGCGCGCTGGCCTACACGACCAACGACCAGAAGTTCCAGGCCCAGCTCGTGGTGCAGTACGCCGACGGCACGCGTGACACGTTCGGCACCGGCAAGGACTGGACGGCCCGCACCGGCGACGACGTCTACCCGGCCGCCGGGTCGATCGGCACGAGCTACTTCGTGGCCCCCAAGGAGAACCTCGACGCGCGCGCGTACCCGACGGGCTACGACCGCCCCGGCTTCGACGACTCCTCGTGGAAGCCGGCGGTCGTCAAGTCGTCGATCGGCACGCTCGTGGCGACCCCGACCGACAAGGTCGAGCAGCAGCTGCACGACCCGGTCAGGATCGTCGACAAGGGCAACGGCACCTACTTCGTCGACTTCGGGCGCACCTGGATCGGCGGCGTCCGCTACCGCGTCGACTCCGGGAAGGCCGGCTCGAAGGTCGACCTGCGCTTCGGCGAGGTCCCGTCGGGCACCGACACCGTCAAGTACCAGCTCAACACCGGCAACACCTACCAGGACGTCGTCACGCTGCGGGACGGCCGGCAGACGCTCGACACGTGGGGCATGCGGGTCTTCCGGTACGTCGAGATCGTCGGCGCCCCCGAGCCCGTGACGGCCGAGAACCTGCAGGCCCTCGCGCTGGTCTACCCGTTCGACCGCGAGGCGTCGACGTTCTCGGCGTCGAACGACAACCTCGAGCAGGTCTACCAGCTGTCCAAGAACAGCATCGAGTCACTGAACGTCAACTTCTACACCGACTCGTGGACCCGCGAGCGCACCAACTACGAGGCCGACGCCTACCTCCAGCAGCTCTCGACGCTGTACGTCATGGACGACCTCTCGCTCGGCCGCTACTCGATGAACTACTTCAAGGGCAACCGCACGTGGCCGACCGAGTGGCCGATCTACGTCGTCCTGGCCGTCCACGACGCCTGGCGGCAGACCGGAGACACGGGACAGCTCGCCGACTACTACGAGAACCTGCAGGCCAAGCTGCCGACCAAGTGGCTCGAGGCGTCCACCGGGCTGATCCGCAAGACGACGGGCGTGAGCTGCAGCAGCCAGACCGACTGCGACATCGTCGACTGGCCCACCAGCGAGCGTGACGGCTTCCAGTTCCGCCAGTACAACACCGTCGTCAACGCGATCTCCTACCGCGCCTACCGCGACATGGCGGCCATCGCGGCCGCGATCGGCAAGGACTCCGACGCCGCCGAGTACACCGCGATCGCCGACCGCCTGCGCACCGCGATCAACGTCAAGCTCTACGACGCCGAGGGCGGACGCTACGACGACGGCATGGACGCGTCGCAGACCCGGTCGGGGCACTACTCCGTCCACGCGAGCGCCTTCGCGCTGGCCTTCGGTGTGCCCGAGGAGAAGGACTCGGCCGACGTCGCGTCGTTCATCAAGAGCCGCGGGATGGCCTGCAGCGTCTACTGCGCGGCGTTCCTCGTCAAGGCGCTGTACGACGGCGGGGACGGCCAGACCGCCCTCGACCTGATGACTGCGACCGGCACCCGCAGCTGGATGAACATGATCGAGCTGGGTGCCGGCTCGACCGCCGAGGCCTGGGACCCCAGCCTCAAGAGCAACCTGACGTACTCCCACCCGTGGGCGGCGTCGCCGGCGTTCAACGTGCCGTCGGGGCTGTTCGGCATCCAGCCGCTCACCCCGGGGTACGAGACCTTCCGCGTCCTGCCCCAGCCGGGCGACCTCGCGAAGGCGTCGATCACGGTGCCGACCGTCAAGGGCACGATCGGCACGTCGTTCGACCACGACGCCCAGGGCCGCATGGAGCTCGCGGTGTCGGTGCCGGGCAACACGACGGCCACGGTCCACGTCCCGCTCCCGGAGGGCGCCGACGACACCTTCGTCCCGGCGCACGCCCAGCAGGTCACGTACGAGGGCAGGACGAACCTCCCGGGCGGCACGTTCGCGACGTTCACGGCCCCCGCGGGCAGCTGGACGTTCGGTCCCGGCGAGCAGCCGGCGACTCCCACAGGGACGGTCTCGGGCGAGCTGACCGGCACCTCCACCGCCGACTGGTACGGCGCAGGCACCCGCCTGGTGCTGACAGCGACGGCCCCCGACGGAGCCGTCACCGAGTACCGGACGGACGCCGGGGCGTGGACGACGTACACCGCCCCGGTCGACCTCGCCGACGGCGACGTCGCGGTCGAGTACCGCGTGCGACTCGACGACGACGTGCTCGACTCGGGACGGCTGACGGCGCGGGTCGACGGCACGGCACCGACCGTCACCCACGCGGTCTCGGGACGCACCGTGTCGATCTCCGCGACCGACGCGGGGTCGGGCGTCGCCTCGGTCGAGCAGCGCGTCGACGACGGCGAGTGGGGCCCGTACACGTCACCGGTCGCCGTGGACGATGCGTCGCACACCGTGCGCTACCGCGCCACGGACGTCGCGGGCAACGTGGCGCGCGAGGGCGTCGTGAACCTCGAGGGTCGGGCCCCCGTGGCCACGGCCGGTCCGTCGATCTCGGGCAGCGCCGTCGTGGGTCGGGTGCTGACGGCGTCGGCGCCGTCGTGGGACGTCGACGGCGTCGCGACGACGCTCCGGTGGACGCGCAACGGTGTGCCGATCGACGGCGCCACCGGAGGCACCTACCGCGTCGGCGCGGCCGACGCGGGCACCCGGCTGGAGGTCGTCGCGACCGGCAACGCCGCGGGACGCGCCACCGGATCGGCGACCTCGGGGCCCACTCGCCGCGTCGAGCGGGCCACGAGCCGAGTCAGTCGCTCGCTCAGCCGCACCACCGTGCGGTCCGGCGGACGCACGACGCTCCGCGTGCTGGTGCGGGCGAGCGGCGTCACCCCGTACGGCCGCGTCGACGTCTACTACCGCGGCAAGCGGGTGCGCTCCGGCGTCAAGCTCGTCGACGGGCGGCTGTCGACGAGCTTCAGGCCGCAGGTGCGGGGGCGGCACACCCTCACGATCGCCTACCGCGGGTCGTCGGGCGTGAGGCCCGATCGGGCCTCGGTGAGCCTGCGCGTCAGGTAGCCCGTGCCGTCCGACACCCACCTCACCGTCGACGACCGTCAGCTGCTGCGCCTGCACAGCGAGGGCATGACGAGCGAGGCCATCGCCCGGACGCTGAACCTGTCCGAGCGGACGCTGAGGCGGCGCACACGTCTGTTGTGCGACCGCCTCGGCGTCGGCACGCCGATCGAGGCGGTCGTGTGGGCCGTCCGCCGCGACCTCATCTGACCCGGTCCGTTGCCCCCCACGCGAACGGGGTACTCATGACGTCATGCGCATCTTCTTCACGGGCGGCAGCGGCAAGGCCGGCCGACACGTCGTCTCCCACCTCGCCGAGCAGGGCCACCAGGTCCTCAACGCCGACCTGACCCCGCTGGGCCACGCGGGCGTCTCCGACCTCACGGTCGACCTCACCGACGCGGGCGACGTCTACTCGGCCCTCGCGGGACTGGCGAACCTCGACGAGCTCGAGCTCGACGCCGTGCCGTCGTACGACGCCGTCGTGCACTTCGCCGCGATCCCGCGCATCGGGCTCAAGACCGACGCCGCCACCTACGCCACCAACATCCTCAGCACCTACCACGTGCTCGAGGCCGCGACCCGCCTCGGCATCCCCAAGATCGTGTTCGCGTCGTCCGAGACGACCTACGGCATCTGCTTCGCGCAGGGCGAGCGCAAGCCGCTGTACGTGCCGGTCGACGAGGAGCACCCGACCGTCCCCGAGGACTCGTACGCGATGTCGAAGGTCGCGAGCGAGACGACGGCCCGCTCGTTCCAGGCCCGCACCGGCTCCGACGTCTACGGCCTGCGCATCAACAACGTCATCGAGCCCCACGAGTACGCCGAGCTGTTCCCGCCGTTCCTCGAGGACCCGTCGCAGCGCCGGCGCAACGTGTTCGCGTACATCGACACCCGCGACCTGGGCCAGATGGTCCAGCGCTGCCTCGAGACCGACGGCCTGGGCTACGAGGTCTTCAACGTCGCGAACGCCGACATGTCGGTCGCCGCGACGACGCAGGAGGTCATCGACGAGTTCTACGAGGGCGTCGAGGTGCGCCGCGAGATGGGGCGCGACGAGACGTTCTACGCGATCGACAAGGCGCGCGACCTGCTCGGCTTCGACCCGCAGCACTCGTGGCGCGACGTCCTCGCCGATCCGCGGGGAGCGGAACGGCCGCAGCGGACGTAAAGTCGTCCTACCCCTGCGGCGCGAGGAGGCTCCATGACCATCAGCAATCTGACACGGTCGCAGCACCTCGAGTCCCTGGGGTCGGCCGCGCCCGTCTTCGGCGCGCGCCGGCAGTGGCTGGGCTACGTCGGCGAGACGACCGGCTTCGGCTCGCTCGAGCTGTCCGGCTGCTCGCCGCGACGCGTCACGCTCGTCCGTCCGGGTGACGCCGAGGCGCTGCGTGAGCACCACCGCCTGGTGCGCACCGGCCGTCTCGCGCCGGCGTGGCCTCGCCGGCCGATGGGTCCCGGCCGCGTCCACGTCCTCGACCACGAGGAGCTGTTGCGCACGCGCGCCGACGCCCACGACTCGTGGCTCGTCGCAGCGCAGGCCGTCGCGCGGCTGTGCCGCACCGACGACGAGATGGCCGGTCTCGTGGCCGACCCGCTGCGTCACGTGCTGTGGGCGGGTCGCGAGTGGCTGGGCTCCCCCGGCGTCGTGGGAGCGCTGGCCGCGCTGCGTCAGGCCGCCGACGAGCTCGCGACCGAGCGCGCCGCCCACCGCGCAGCGGTCGAGCGGATGGCGTGCCGTCACGACCTCGACGCGATCCGCCTCGAGATCCGGACGCTCGCGGAGCTGCGCGCGGAGTGGGACGCCGTCACCGCACCCGACGGCCGCCTTCGAGCCTGACGACGACGTCGGCCGCCTCGATCGCGGTGTCGTCGTGCGTGACGCACGCGACCGCTGCCCCCGAGCGTGCGGCGGCGGCGAGCAGCTGCCGGGTGCGATCGCGGCTGGCTGCGTCGAGCCCGGCGGCGGGCTCGTCGAGCAGGAGGATGCGCGCCTCGCGGGCGATCCCCTGCGCCAGGAGCGCCCGCTGGCGCTGACCGCCCGAGAGCGTCGAGAACGGCCGCGCCGCGAGGTCGGCCAGGTCGACCTCGTGCAGCGCCGACTCGACCCGCGACCGTCGCTCCCGGCGTCCCGAGCGGGTCCGCCAGGTGCCCATCGCGACGACGTCGCGCACCGTGACGGGCAGGGAGTCGGGCACCTCCGGCCTCTGCACGACGAGGGCGACGTCGTCGGCGCGCTCGACCGTCCCCCGCTGAGGCGTGCGGACGCCCGCGAGCACCTCGACGAGCGTCGACTTGCCGGCTCCGTTGGGCCCCGCGATGGCGGTCACGGCGCCCCATGACAGGTCGACGTCGACGTCGTGCAGCACGGTGTGGGCGCCGAACGAGACGCGGAGACCGCGTGCGCGCAGGGCCGGTGAGCTCGTCATGCCGATCACCCTAGCCGATTTGATAATGATTCTCACTTCCGTATACGGTCCTCGGCGTGCCCTGGCTGACAGAACCCTTCACCGCCGACTTCGTGCTGCGCGCCCTCGTGGGCGGGGGGCTCGCCGCGGTCATCTGCGGCGTCGTCGGGACGTGGGTCGTGGTCCGCGGCATGGCGTTCCTCGGCGAGGCGATCGGCCACGGCATGCTCCCCGGCGTCGCACTCGCGACCGTCGTCGGAGCACCCGTGATGCTCGGCGGCGCCGTCAGCGCCGTCGCGATGAGCGGCCTGGTCGGCGTGCTGCAGCGCCGCGGACGGCTGTCGTACGACACCAGCATCGGCCTGCTGTTCGTCGCGATGCTCTCGCTGGGCGTCATCATCGTGTCGCACTCCCGCAGCTACGCCACCGACGCGACGGCGATCCTGTTCGGCGACGTCCTCGCGATCGACGAGGACGATCTCGTGGCCCTGCTGGTCGCGGCAGCGGTCGCGGTGGTCGTGACGGCGACGCTGCACCGCTCGTTCGTCGCGGCGGCGTTCGACCGTCGCGTCGCCGCGACCCTCGGGCTGCGGCCCCAGCTGGCCCAGCTCGCCCTCGTGGCGCTGGTGACCCTGGCCGTCGTCTCCTCCTACCAGGCCGTGGGCTCGCTGCTGGTCGTCGGCCTGCTGCTCGCGCCGTCCGTCGCCGCCACGCCGTGGACGACCAGCATCCCCACCCGCATGGTCGTCGCCGTCGGCTTCGGCTGGCTCGCGGTGCTGATCGGGCTCCTGTGCTCGTGGCACGCCGACACCGCGGCGGGAGCGTCGATCGCCGCCGCCGCGATCGCCCTCGCGGCCCTCTCGTCCGTCGCCGCGCAGACCCTCGCCCGCCCAGGAAGGCCCTCATGACACGCCACTCCCCCGTCCACCCGACGCGTCTCGCCGCGGCGGCGATCGCGCTCGCGACGCTCGCCGCGTGCTCGACGTCCTCCGAACCCCGGGAGCCGTCCGACCCTGCCGGTCACGGGGCGGTCGAGGGCGCGGCCGAGGTCGCCGAGCCCCAGCTGCACCTCGTGGCGATCGACGCCGACGGCTCCGCGTCGATGCTCGACCTGCTGACCGACGAGCGCACCGGCCTCGAGCCCGTCCGCCCGGCGGCCACGGTGGCGAGCGACGGGCGCTACGTCTTCTCGGTCGACGACTCCGGGGTCGACGTCGTCGACAGCGGCGTCTGGACGTGGGACCACGCCGATCACTTCCACTACTACCGGGCCGAGCCGCGCGCCGTCGGACGGGTCGACGGCGCGGGCACCGCCGCGGTGTCGACCGGCATGCTGTCGACCGCCGGCGGCACGGGCCTGTTCTTCCCCGCGTCCGGCGAGGCGGTGCTGCTCGACAACGCGGCGCTGGCCCGCGGCCGGGTGGAGGAGACGTTCCGGCTCGAGGTCGGGGCGCACGACGGGCTGGTCGCGCCGCTGGGCGACGGCGCCGTCGTCAGCGAGCCGGACGGCCGACTGCGCGTCGTCGACGCGCAGGGCACGACGATCGGCGGCACCGCGTGCACCGGGGCGTCCGGCACCATCACGACCCGGGTCGGTCTCGTCGTCGGCTGCGAGGACGGTGCCGTGCTCGCGACGCTCGACGGCGACGACCCCGTGCTCGAGCGCATCGCCTACCCGGCCGGCGCCGCCGCACCCGCGACGACGTTCGCCGCCCGCAAGGGACGCCCGACCGTCGCGGGCCTCGGCGACGGGTCGGGCATCTGGCTGCTCGACACCCGCGAGCGGTCGTGGCAGTGGATCGAGACCGCCACGCCGGTCGTCGCGGCCTCGGCCGTGGACGACGCCGACACCCACGTCGTCGCCGTGGGCGACGACGGGACCGTGCAGGTGTACGACGCGACGTCGGGCGGGCAGCTCGCCACGAGCGACCCGGTCCTCGCGTCGACGCTGGTCGATCCGGCCCTCGAGCCCGGGGTGTCGCTGTCGGTCGACGCCCAGCGCGCCTACGTCAACGCCGCCGCCGACGGCGTCGTCCACGAGATCGACTACGCCGACGGGGCACGGGTGGCCCGCTCGCTGAGGACGTCCACGCGTCCGGTGCACGTCGCGGAGACCGGCCGATGAGGCGCGTGGCGGCCGCGATCGCGGCGGCCCTGGCCCTGTCGGCGTGCGCCGCGGTCGGCGGCTCCGACCGTCCGCAGGTCGTGGTCACGACGAACATCCTCGGCGACGTCGTCGAGCAGGTGCTGGGCGACCAGGTCGACGTCACGGTGCTGATGCCGCCGAACTCCGATCCGCACTCGTCCGAGATCTCGGCGCGGCAGGCCGCGGCGATGGGCGACGCCGACCTTGTCGTCTCGAACGGTCTCGGCCTCGAGGAGGGGCTGCAGCAGCACCTCGACCGGGCTGCCGACGCCGGTGCCCCGATGCTCGTGGCGGGTGACGAGGTCGACGTCGTCCCCTACGCGTCCGGCGACGACGAGGGCACTCCCGATCCGCACTTCTGGACCGACCCCGCCGCGATGGTCGACGTCGTCGACGCACTCGAGGAGAAGGCCGCCGGCATCGACGGCATCGACCTCGATCGTCTGGAGCGCGACGCGACCGCCTACCGCACCGAGCTCGCCGAGCTCGACGCCGACATGACGTCCGCCTTCGCCGCGATCCCGCCCGCCCGGCGCGCCCTCGTGACGAACCACCACGTCTTCGGCTACCTCGCCGAACGCTTCGACTTCCGCGTCGTGGGCGCCGTCATCCCCGGCGGGACGACGCTCGCCGCCCCCAGCGCCGCCGACCTGCGCGACCTCGGCGAGGCCATCTCGACCGCCGGCGTGTCGACGATCTTCGCCGAGTCGTCGCAGCCCGACCGGCTCGTGCAGGTGCTGGCCGACGAGGCGCGCATCGACGTCGACGTCGTCGAGCTCTTCACCGAGTCACTGACCGAGAAGGGCGGCGGCGCCGCGACGTACCTGCAGATGATGCGCGCCAACACCGATCGGATCTCCGCCGGACTCACCGGCTGAACCACCAGAACCCACCACCCAGAAAGAGGTCACACATGTTCCGACGCACCACCCTCACCGCCGTCGCGGGGCTCGCCCTGCTCGTCACGGGCTGCTCGACAGGATCGGAGGAGTCGACCAAGGAGGCGTCCGGCGAGAAGCGGGAGGCGGCCACCACCGGACGCGTCGCCGTCTCGACGCCCGGCGGCATCGCCGTCCTCGACCCGACGACGCTCGACGTCGTCGACACGTTCACGACCGAGGAGTTCACCCGCCTCAACGCCGCCGGCGACGGCCGCCACGTCTTCGTCACCACGTCGAAGGGCTTCCAGGTGCTCGACACCGCGGCTCCCGAGCTGACCGACACGACGGTGCCGGCCACGACCGCGGGCCACGTCGTCCGGCACGCCGACAAGACGGTGCTGTTCGACGACGGCACCGGCACGACGACGGTCCTCGAGACCGACGACCTCACGAAGACCGTCGGCACCCACACCGCACCGGCCGCCCACCACGGCGTGTCGATCGTGCTCGAGGACGGCACGCTGCTGACCACCAAGGGCGACGAGACCGCGCGGTCCGGAGCCGTCGCGATGCGGGAGGAGGACGGCGACTGGACCGAGACCGCCACGAGCAACCAGTGCCCCGGCATCCACGGCGAGGGCACCACGCAGGGCGAGGCCGTCGTCTTCGGCTGCGAGGACGGGGCCCTGCTCTACTCGGGCGGCGCGTTCGAGAAGCTCGACGCGCCGGACGAGTTCGGCCGCATGGGCAACGCGTACGTCTCCGAGACCAGCCCGATCGTCGTCGGCGACTACAAGACCGACCCCGACGCCGAGGGCTACCTGCTCAACTCGGTCGCGCTGATCGACACGCAGGAGAAGTCGCTAGACGTCGTCGACCTGCCCGACGAGGTCCAGTACACGTTCCGCGACGTCGCCCGTGGGCCCGGCGACCGCGCGTACATCCTCTCGACCGACGGCAACGTCCACGTGCTGGAGCCGACGACCGGCGAGATCGTCGACGAGTTCCCGGTGGTCCAGCCGTGGGAGGGTCCCGTCGAGTGGCAGGACGCCCACCCGGCGATCAGCGTCGATGGTGACGTCGCCTACGTGACCGAGCCGGCGACGAGCTCGGTGCACGCCGTCGACCTGACGACCGGCGAGGTCACCGCGACCACGCAGCTCGACGCCGTCCCCAACGAGATCGCCGTGGCGCTCGGCTAGGCCGTGGCCGACACCGTCCACGACAGGTGGGACGTGTAGGTCTGCCCGGGCCGGAGCTCCGCCGAGGGCCACTCGGGGTGGTTCGGCGAGTCGGGGAACGTCTGCGGCTCGAGCGCGATGCCGTCGCCCTGGCGGAGCAGGACCCCGGACGTCGACCGGCGCTGCCCGTCGAGGAAGTTGCCGGTGTAGACCTGCAGGCCCGGCTGGTCGGACGTCAGCTCGAGCCGGGTGCGGGTCGTCGGGCAGTCGAGCTGCGCGACGACCCGCGAGCCCGATCCGTCGAGCACGTAGTTGTGGTCGATGCCCGACGCCGCCACGACCTGCGGGTGGGCCGACCGCACGGCCTCGCCGACGACGGTGGGCTCGCGCAGGTCGAACGGCGTGCCCTCGACCGCCGCGTGGTCGCCCTCGGGGATGCCGGCGGCGTCGACCGGTGTGTACCGCTCGGCGGCGACGCGCAGCAGGTGCTCGTCGGCGGTGCCGGCGCCCTCGCCGGCGAGGTTGAAGTAGACGTGGCTCGTCATGTTGACGACGGTCGGCGCCGAGGTGGTGGCGGTCATGACGACGTCGACACGGTCGTCGACCACCGTGAACGTCACGGTCGCGCGCACCTCGCCCGGGAACCCCTGGTCTCCGTCGGGGCTCGTCAGCGCGAGCTCGACCGACGTGTCGTCGTGACGCTCGACGCTCCAGGTGCGGCGGTCGAAGCCGTCGGGACCGCCGTGCAGGGAGTGGCCGCGGTCGTTCGTGCCGACCTCGTGCCCGACACCGTCGAGCTCGAAGCGGCCGTCGGCGATGCGGTTGGCGTAGCGGCCGATCGTGCCGCCGATGTAGAAGGTGGAGTCGAGGTGCTCCTGGGGCGTCGGGTGGCCCAGCACGACGTTGCGGCGCACGCCGTCGCCGCCCGTCACGTCGAGGCGGTGCACCGTCGCGCCCAGGTCGAGCACCTGCAGCTCGACGCCCGGCGCCCTGCCGATCGTCACGACCTGCACGTCGCGGCCGTCGTCCAGCTGTCCCACCGTCTCGACTGTCATGCCCCGAGTCTGTCCTAGGCTCGCGACATGCCCGCGACCTGGCCCCTGACCACCGAGCGGCTCGCGCTGCGTCCCGTCGAGCCGGACGACTTCGACGCGATCTGGTCGTACCGCAGCCGCCCGGACGTCCGGCGCTGGCTGGGCGGCTCGCTCGACCGCGACGAGGTGCGACAGCGCTTCCTCGAGCCCGAGGACCGCCGCACCCTGCTGGTCGTGCTGCACGACGGCGACGTCGTCGGCGACCTGATGCTGATCGTGCAGGACGCGTGGTCGCAGCGCGAGGCCGTCGAGCAGGCCCGCGCCTCGGTGGGCCTGCTCGGCTGGGCGATGCACCCCGACGCCGGCGGCCGCGGGCTCGCGACCGAGGCGGTGCGCGAGCTCGTGCGGCACGCCTTCGACGACGTCGGGGTGCGACGCGTCGTCGCCGAGTGCTTCGCCGACAACGAGCCGTCGTGGCGCCTCATGGAGCGCATCGGGATGCGCCGCGAGGCCCACCACGTCCTCGACTCGATGCACCGCGACCTCGGCTGGCAGGACGAGTACGTCTACGCCCTGCTGGCCGAGGAGCGGCGCTGACCGACCGTCAGGCGGCGCCGAACGTCGACGCGTCGATGACGAAGCGGTAGCGGACGTCCGAGGCGAGCACGCGCTCGTACGCCTCGTTGATCGCGGAGGCGTCGATGACCTCGATCTCGGAGCCGATGCCGTGCTCGCCGCAGAAGTCGAGCATCTCCTGCGTCTCGGCGATGCCGCCGATCATGGAGCCCGCGACCGACTTGCGGCCCTGGATCAGCGACATCGCGCTGATCTCGATGGGCTTCGGCGGGGCGCCGACGTTGACGAGCGTCCCGCCGACGGCCAGCAGGCCCAGGTAGTCGTTGAAGTCGACCGAGGCGCTGACGGTGTTGACGATCAGGTCGAAGCGGGCCGCGAGCTGGTCGAACGTGTCGGGGTCGCTCGTCGCGAAGTAGCTGTCGGCACCGAGACGCAGACCGTCCTCCTGCTTCTTGAGCGACTGCGACAGCACCGTGACCTCGGCGCCGAGCGCGTGGGCGATCTTGACGGCCATGTGGCCGAGGCCGCCGAGGCCGACGACCGCGACCTTCTTGCCGGGGCCGGCGCCCCAGTGCCGCAGCGGCGAGTACGTCGTGATGCCGGCGCACAGCAGCGGCGCGGCGGCGGCGAGGTCGATGCCGTCCGGCACCGAGAGGACGTAGTCGGCGTCGACGACGACGTGGGTCGAGTAGCCGCCCTGCGTGATGGTGCCGTCGACGTCGGTCGCGCCGTACGTGCCGATCATGCCCTTGACGCAGAACTGCTCGTCGCCACCCGTGCAGCTGGCGCACTCGCCGCACGAGTTGACCATGCAGCCGACGCCGACGTGGTCGCCGACGGCGTGACGGGTGACGTCCGAGCCGATCTCGGTGACGGTGCCGACGATCTCGTGGCCGGGGGCCAGCGGGTACTGCTGCGGGCCCCAGTCACCCTGCACGGTGTGGATGTCGGAGTGGCAGATGCCGGCGAACGCGATCTCGATCAGGACGTCGTTGGCACCGACGTCGCGGCGCTCGATCTCGAGGGGGGCGAGGGGCTCGCCGGCGGCGGGGGCGGCATAGGCGTTGACGCGCATGGAGGTCGTCCTTCGGTGTCGGGGAGGCGGGACGCGGTGGCGTCCGCCCTCTCCATGCAACACGGACCCGCCGCGTCCCGCAGCCCGAGCGGCGCACGACGTCACCCTTGTCACACGGGTCAGCCGCCGCGACGGACGTCCCGGGGCGTGAGGCCCCACCACCGCCGGCAGGCCCGGCTCAGCACCGCCTGCTCCGAGAAGCCCAGCAGGCCCGCGACCTGGCTGAGCGGCAGGTCGGTCGTGACGAGGTAGCGGCGCGCGGCGTCGCGGCGCACGTCGTCGAGGACGGCCGCGAACGTCGTCCCCTCGCCGGCGAGCCGGCGCTGCAGGGTGCGCGGGTGCAGGTCGAGCAGCCGCGCCACCGCGTCGATGCCGGGGGCACTCGTGCCGAGCAGCTGCTGCAGGGCGCCGCGCGTCCGCGACGTCAGCAGCACGTCGCCGGCGGGCGACTGGCGGGCCAGGAAGTCGAGGGCCATCTGCCGCACGGTCTCGTCGCGCACCGCGAGCGGCAGGTCGCCGAGGCTCGACGGCAGCCGCAGCAGGGCAGCCGGACGCCCGAACCGCACCTGCACGCCGAAGAACTCCTCGTAGACGGCGCGCGGCGCGAGCGGCTGGTGCGGCAGGTCGACCGTGCGCAGCCCGTACGAGCCGCCCACCAGCGAGACGATCGCGCGGTGCAGCGAGCCGAGGCTGACGTCGGTGCCCTGCCGCGGCGGGTCGATCCCCGCCGGCGTGACGTCGTACCGCAGCGCCTCGACGCCGCGGACCCCGTCGGGATCGGGCTGCAGCCAGATGCGCATGCCCGGCGCGTGCACGAACAGGTAGCGCGAGGTCGCCTCCAGCGCGTCGCCGACCGATGGCGCGTTCTGGATCGCGAGGGCCAGCGGGCCCAGCAGCGAGACGTCCTGCCGTCCCGCGATCCGCAGACCGAGGTCGGGGCAGTGCAGCTCGGCGGCGGCGATCTCGAGCACCCGGGCGAGGGCGACGTCCTCGACCAGCACGTCGTCGGCGTCGAGCGCGGCGACGGGCACACCGGCTCGTCGCGCGATGTCGGCGGGGTCGCCACCGAGCTCCTCGACCACGTCGCGGAACCCCCGGATGCCGGCGGAACGGATGACGGGCATGTCGTCAAAGATCAAACAGTTGTCGTGCGAAGTCAAGTTTCGCGCGGGTCGCAGGAGCAGACTGGACGCATGACTTCTTCCGACGCCACCGCCCTGCCGCTGCCCCAGCACGTCGACGTCGTCGTCGTCGGCGCCGGCCTGTCCGGCATCGGGGCCGGCTACCGGCTCCAGACCGAGTGCCCCGAGAAGAGCTACCTGATCCTCGAGTCGCGCGACACGATGGGTGGCACGTGGGACCTCTTCCGCTACCCGGGCGTGCGCTCCGACAGCGACATGTTCACGCTCGGCTACCAGTTCAAGCCGTGGCGCGACGCCAAGTCGATCGCCGACGGGCCGACGATCCTCGAGTACATCCGCGAGACCGCCGACGAGTTCGGCATCGACGAGCACATCCGCTACGGCACCAAGGTCGTGTCGGCCGACTTCTCGACCACCGACTCGCGGTGGACGCTGACGCTGTCGCGCGACGGTGTCGAGACGACCATGACGTGCGGCTTCCTCTACTCGTGCGCCGGCTACTACGACTACGACGACACGTACCGCCCCGAGTTCCCGGGCATCGACGACTTCGCCGGCGAGGTCGTGCACCCGCAGTACTGGCCCGAGGAGCTCGACTACGCCGGCAAGCGCGTCGTCGTGATCGGCAGCGGCGCGACGGCCGTGACGCTCATCCCGTCCATGACGAAGGACGGCGAGCAGTCGGGCCGCGCCGCGCACGTCACGATGCTGCAGCGCAGCCCCACGTGGATCAGCGCCGTCCCGAGCCGCGACAAGAAGGCCGACTGGCTGCGCGACCACCTGCCCGCCGACGTCGCACACACGTTGATCCGCTCGAAGAACATCGCGTTCGGCACGGCGTTCTACCAGTTCTGCCGCCGCCGTCCGCAGCAGGCGCGCAAGATCCTGCTGGGCCTGACGACCAAGATCCTCAAGGACGAGCAGATGGTCGCCGACCACTTCACGCCGTCGTACGACCCGTGGGACCAGCGCCTGTGCGCCGTCCCGAGCGGCGACCTGTTCAAGAGCCTCAAGAGCGGCGACGCCGAGATCGTGACCGACACGATCGACTCGTTCGTCCCCGAGGGCATCCGCCTGACGTCGGGCCGCGTGCTCGAGGCGGACGTCGTCGTCACCGCGACGGGCCTCAAGCTGCTGGCCTTCGGCGGCATCAAGCCGCAGGTCGACGGCGTGACCGTCCCGCTGTCGGAGCAGTTCGTGTGGCAGGGCGCCATGATGACCGGCGTGCCGAACTTCGCGGTCTGCATCGGCTACACCAACGCGTCGTGGACGCTGCGCGCCGACCTGTCGCACCGCCTGGTGTGCAAGGTGCTGGGCTGGATGGACGAGAAGGGCTACCCCGCCGTCGCGCCGAGCCCCGACCGCCCGCTGACCGAGCGTCCCCTGCTCGACCTCGCGGCCGGGTACGTCCAGCGCTCGATCGACGCGTTCCCGCGGCAGGGCGACAGCGGACCGTGGCGCGTCCGCCAGAACTACGTGCTCGACTCGCTGACCACGATGCGCACCGACCTGGCCAGGACGCTGAAGCCCGTCACGCCGGCGCGCGCCGAGAAGGTGGCCTCGTGAGCACCGGCACGATGCGCGCGCAGCGCCTCGACACCGCGACGCTGACGTTCGAGGTCACCGACGTCCCGATCCCCACCCCGGGACCGGGCGAGGTGCTGATCAAGGTCGCGTTCTGCGGCATCTGCCACTCCGACCTGTCGCTGCTCGACGGCACGTTCCCGGCGATGGGCCCCCAGGTCATCACGCAGGGCCACGAGGCCTCGGGCACGATCGCCGAGCTCGGGCCGGACGTCGTCGGCTGGTCGGTCGGCGACCGGGTCGTGCCGGCCGCCGGGCGTCCGTGCGGGCAGTGCCACTTCTGCCTGCGGGCCGACTACGGGCACTGCACGGCGCTGCAGCTCATGGCGTTCGCGTACGACGGGGCGTGGGCCGAGTACACCGTCGCGCAGGCGCCGGGCCTGACCCGCATCCCCGACAACGTCTCGATGGAGCAGGCCGCGATCCTCGCCGACGCCGTGTCGACGCCGTACGGCGCGGTCGTGCACACCGGGCAGGTGCGGGTCGGCGAGTCGGTCGGCGTCTGGGGAGCCGGCGGCGTCGGCACCCACGTCGTCCAGCTGGCCCGCCTGGTCGGCGCGAGCCCGATCGTCGCGGTCGACCTCGACGAGACCGTGCGCCAGCGGGCGCTCGACCTGGGGGCCGACCTGGCCCTCGACTCGCGCGACCCCGACCTCGCGGCGAAGATCCTCGAGATCACGGGTGGGGTGGGCCTCGACGTGGCCTTCGACGCCGTCGGCCTCAAGGTCACCTTCGACCAGGCGATGGCCTCGCTCGGCAACGGCGGACGTCTCGTCGGCGTCGGCATGAGCGGCGAGGAGTGGGGCCTGGGCGCCAGCATGTGGTTCAACCTGAGCCGCAAGCAGGTGCTCGGCCACCTGGGCTACGAGCCCGCCGACATCGGCACGCTGGCCCGCCTGGTCTCGACCGGACGCCTCGACCTGAGCCGCTCGATCAGCGGCATCGTCCCGCTCGAGGACGTCGCCGAGGGCATCCGCATCCTGCACGAGCGCGAGGGGAGCCCCGTCCGCATCCTGGTCCAGCCCTAGGACGGGGCACCCCTGCGTCGTCAGATGACGACGAGCTCCTCGGCGTGCTCGAACGGCGTCTCGTCGCCCTCGTCGGTCGCGGCGGGACGCTGCTTCGTCACGAGCACCAGCGAGAGTACGGCGGCCAGGATCAGTGCGCCGAGGCCCCAGGTGAACGCGACGGTGTAGCCGTGCACGAGACCCTCGGGCGTCTGCGCCACGCCGTTGGCGGTGATGTAGCCGGCCGTGGCCGACGCCGCGATGGTGTTGAGCAGCGCCGTGCCGAGCGATCCGCCCACCTGCTGGGTCGTGTTGACCAGCGCGCTGGCGACGCCGGCGTCGTGGTCCTCGACGCCCACGAGCGCGGTGCTCGAGAGGGCGACGAACGCCAGGCCCATGCCGATGCTCATGACGATCTGCGCGGGCAGGACGACGGTGAGGTAGCTGTCGTCGACCGTGATCTGCGTGAACAGCGCCATGCCGATCGCGGCCATGACCGTGCCGCCGACCATCAGCGGACGCGGTCCGACGCGGGGCAGGAAGCCGCTCGCCACGCCGGCGCCGATCACGACGCCGACGCTGAACGGCAGGAACGCGAGCCCCGACTTCACGGCGGAGTACTGGAGCGTGCCCTGCATGTAGTAGACGAGGAACAGGAACATCCCGAACAGCGCGAGGCCCAGCAGCAGCGAGACGAGGAACGCGGCGGCGCGGTTGCGCTCGGTGAACACGCGTGGCGGCAGCAGCGGCTCGGCGGTGTTCATCTCGATGACGACGAAGGCGACCAGCAGGACTGCCGCCGCGACGAGCAGCGAGATCGTGCCGGCCGAGGACCAGCCGTCCTCGGACGCCATGGTGAACCCATAGACGAGGGCGCCGAGACCCAGGGTGCTCGTGACGACGCCGGGGATGTCGTAGCGGGCCTTGCCCTCGGCGCGGCTCTCGCGCACGAGCAGGTAGGCGGCGACGGCCGTCGCGATCGCGATGGGGGTGTTGACGAGCAGCGTCCAGCGCCACGACGCGTACTCGGTCAGCACGCCGCCGAGGATCAGGCCGAGCGCGGCGCCACCACCGGAGATGCCGCCGTAGACGCCGAACGCCTTGGCACGCTCCTTCGGCTCGGTGAACGTGACGGTGATGAGCGACAGGGCAGCGGGAGCCATGAGCGCGGCGAACGCACCCTGCAGCGCGCGGGCGCCGAACAGCTCGATCTGGTTCTGTGCGAGGCCGCCGACCGCCGAGGCGATGCCGAAGCCCACCAGGCCGATGATGAAGGCGCGCTTGCGGCCGACGAAGTCGGCGACGCGACCGCCGAGCAGGAGCAGTCCGCCGAACGCCAGGGCGTAGGCCGTCACGACCCACTGGCGGTTGGCGTCGGAGATCCCGAGCGCCTCCTGGGCGGACGGGAGGGCGATGTTCACGATGCTGGCGTCCAGCACCACCATCAGCTGCGCGACCGCGATGACGACGAGCGCCAGCCATCGCCGCGGGTCGACGTCCGTGGACGTCGTGGAGAGAGGAGAGGTCATGTCCACACCGTACGATTCGAGATCGTCCGAGTCGAGATGATCTGAGTGTGACTAATCCGACGTTGACCACGTTGTCGCGAGGGGATATCGTCCGGGCATGGGAGCAGTGCAGACCGATCGGACGACGACCAAGCCAATGACGGCGTGCGAGAGCTTCCCGAACGACCTCACGATCCTGCTGCACGCGGCCGTCAACCAGGTCACGATCTACCTCGACCGCGCAGCCGTCGAGATGGGTCTCAACGACGCCCGTGACTGGCTCGTGCTGGCGGCCCTCGACGACGGCCAGCAGCGCACGCAGCTCGAGCTGAGCCGTGTGGTGTGCGTCGACAAGACGACCCTGATCACGGTGCTCGACCGCCTCGAGAAGCAGGAGCTCGTCGTCCGCACGGTCGATCCGTCCGACCGCCGCGTCCGCATCCCGCAGATCACCGATGCCGGCCGACGCGTCTACGCGACGTTCGCGGTCGCCCGCGACGAGGCCGAGGCCCGTGCCCTCGACGGCGTCAGCGCCGGCGACCGGGCCGTGCTGGTCGACATCCTCGGCCGCATCGCCCGCGGTCCCGACGCCGACGTCCCCGCGTCCTGACCGCACACCTGGTCGTCGGCCACCCCGCCGACGCGACGTGGCCGGCGGTCGCCGAGCTGACCGTGCCGGCCCTGCTGCTGCGCACGACGGACGCCCCGTGGGGCGAGCTCGTGCACGTGTACGTCCCCCACGGGCCGACCGTCGCGTTCACCCGCCGCGACACCCGCTCGCCGGGCATCGCGCGCGCTGCGGCGATCGCGCACGCCGCGGGCTTCGCGACCGCCGTCCGCTCCCCCGGCGGCCGGATGGTCGCGTACGACGAGGGCGCCGTCGTGGTCGACCACGTCAACGGCCGCGACTCGTTCGCCCTCAACGCCGACCACCACGCCCGGGTGCTGAGGTCGCTCGGCGTCGACGCGCGCGTCGGCGAGGTCGAGGGCGAGTACTGCCCCGGTGAGTTCAGCGTCAACGTCGGCGGACGGTTCAAGGTCGTCGGCTCGGCCCAGCGCATCACGCCGACCGGCTCGCTGTTCAGCACCGTCGTGCAGGTCGCGACGTCCGACCGGGTGCACGACGTGATCGTCGCGGTCTCGGAGGCCCTGGGCTACGAGCTGCAGGAGTCGACGATCGGTGGTCTGAGGGACGTGCGGTCCGACCTGACCCCCGCACAGGTCGCCGCCGCCCTCGCGGACGACTACCGGCAACGCCTGGGCACGACCGACGAGCCACTCGACCCGTGGGTGGCAGGGCTGGCAGCCGAGGCGGCCGAACGCCCACGCATCGACGTCCCGGCGGACGTCGACGCGTGGGCGCGGTCCCGCGCTACCTGACGCGCAGCACCCGCTTCGTCGACGTCTTGCCCTTCAGCGTGTCGTTGCCGGAGTACACGACGACCAGCGTGTGCTTGCCCTTCGGCAGCTTCGGCACCGTCACGGTCCGCCTGCCCTTGTCGCCGGCCCGCAGCGTCACGGTCTTGAGGGTCTTCGACCCCTTCTTGATCGCGAAGGTGCCGGTCGGAGAGCCGCCGCCGCGCGCCGACACGACCACGGTGGCCTTGGCGTTGCGACCGACCTTGACCGAGCTGGGCGAGATCTTGAACGACACGGACGCGGACCCGAGTCCCGCCGAGACGACCTGCGTGACCTGCGGCGCGGTGGAGCCCTCGAACAGGTCGTCGCCCTCGTAGACCGCGACGACCGGCACGCTGCCGGCGGACGCGAACGTCGTGCTCAGCGTCGCCCGACCATCGACACCCAGAGCGGCACTGCCGAGGCGGTTGCTCTCAGCCGTGCCGCCGGCGTAGAAGGCGACCCGGCCGGTAGGCGTCGCGCCTGTCGTCGTCACCGCGGAGACGCTGGCCACGAGCGACGTCAACCGACCGGGGGTCGCGACGGCGGCCGGGACGATCGAGGTGTCGGTCGTCTTGAACGCGCTGGTCCGCACGAAGTTGTCGAGCAGCTGACGCCACACGTCCCACGAGTGGATGCCGTCGACGTCGAACGACGTGACGTCGACCCCGAGGGCGCGCAGGCCGTTGGCACGGGCGATCGAGCTGGCATTGATGTCGATCAGGAAGTCCTGCTTGCCCGCACCGCTGTGGATGCTGCCCTTGACCGACTTCATGCGCTGCAGCTGCTCGGCGGTCGGCGCCGTGTAGGCCGCGGCGGAGCTCCACAGGCCGTAGTAGCCGAAGAGGTCCGTGTTGTCGTACAGCAGGGTCAGACCTCGGGCACCGCCCGCCGACAGACCGGCGAAGGCTCGATCGTCGGACTTCTTCGAGACGTTGTAGCCGGCTTCGACGAAGGGGATGACATTGTTCCTCAGGTCGTTCGCGTAGGCCTGGTTGCCCGACAGGCCGTTGAAGTTCGTCATGACCAGGACGGCCGGCTGGGCCTCACCGTCCTTCACGGCGTTCTCGAGGATGTACTGCGCCACGCCCTGCGTCGCCCAGTCGGTCTCGTTGCCGCCGCCACCGTGGCTGAGGTAGAGCGTCGGGTAGGCCGCGGCCCGGTTCTTGTCGTACCCGGCGGGCAGGTAGACCGTGACTCGCCGGGTCGCCGCGGCGTCCGTCGGCAGGGGCGAGGCGTAGCTGCTGTTGACCAACATGCCGGTGCGGGCGGGCGAGGTCGGTGCCTGGTAGTCGTTGTCGTACGTCGGGAACTTGGAGCTCTGCGGCACGTACACCTGGCTCAGCGTCTGCTGCGTGGCGCCCGGCAGGTCGGCCGACAGCGGTAGGTTCTCCGGATCCGGATACTTGGTGCAGCCCGACGCGTTCGGGGTCGTGCACCCGTGCGTGAACGAGTACGAGAACGTGCCGGACGGCAGCGGTGTCGTGTACGTCCAGATGCCGTCCGTGTCCTTGGTCATCTCGATCGTCCGCCAGGCGTTGCTGTAGCCGGCGAGCACGTCCCCCGGCTGCCAGTCCTTGCCGGTTCGCAGGTCGGCCGTCGTCTGCGAGACGATCGACGACGGCTTCGAGAACAGCCACTCGCCGTAGACCTGCACCGACGTGACGTCGTCGGGAGCGTCGTAGCGGAACGTGGCCGAGTAGCCGGTCGGCCCGTCGCCGGTGTAGGTGACGGTCGGTCCGACGGCCTCCACGGCCGACGCCGGAGCCGCTCCGAGCAGTCCGACGACGACGCTCACGGCCGCCGCGAACGTCACCCCCGTCGCCCTGCGTCGTCTCGTGATCTGACTGTCCATGCGCTTCTCCACCCCTCAGGGCCCACCGAACCGGCGAGTCGTTCATGTGATCGTCGTCACCTCGTGACACTCTGTCAACTGAAGTGTGAGAAGTGAACGCACAGCGAGACTTCTGTCAGGTTCAGGCCGAATCATCGATCGGGAGGGGGGCTCGATGGCGGGACGTGCCACATCGGGCACTCACCCGGCGAGCCGCCGGCGGGTCGTGGCCGCACTTGGGCAGATCTCTCCGTGCAGCCGCGCCCAGCTGGTCGAGCGCTCGGGTCTGTCGCGGGCGACCGTGGGCCTGGTCGTCTCCGACCTCGTGGCGGAGGGGCTGGTGCTCGAGACGCGCGAGCGTCCCGAATCGGGCGGTCGGGGACGGGCGCCCGCCGTCCTGCGATGGTCGGAGGACGCCGGCCTCGTGGCCGGCATCGACGTGGGGCACAGCCACGTCACGGTCGCGATCGCGACGGTCGACGCGGCCGTCATCGCCGAGGAGACCAGCTCGTTCCCGGTCGACACCTCGCCGCACGACACGATCATGCGGTGCGTCTCACTCGTCTCCGTGGCGCTCGAGCGGTGTGGACGCGGACTCGGCGACCTCGTCGGTGCGGCGGTGGGCGTCCCCGCACCCATCGCACCCGACGCCCGCACCGTCACCGAGGGGATCGTGATGGAGCGATGGAACGGCATCGACATCGTCGAGACGTTCGAGGCGTGCCTCGGGGTCGGGGTGACGATCGAGAACGACGCCAACCTGGGTGCGCTCGCCGAGCAGCGTTTCGCCGCGTCGGGTGCCGGTGACGACCTCGTCTACGTCAAGGTCGGCTCGGGCATCGGCGCCGGGGTCATCTCGAACGGTCGACTCGTGCACGGGTTCTCCGGTACGGCTGGAGAGCTCGGTCACCTCTCGGTGCGCCCCGACGGTCGGGTGTGCCGGTGCGGCAACCGCGGCTGCCTCGAGACCGTCGTCGCGATCCCTTCCATCGTCGACGACCTGACCGCTGCCCACCCGGGACTGCATGACCTTGCAGGGCTCGTCCACCTGCTCGACCGCGGCGACGTCGGTGCCCGCCGAGCCGTCAACGACGCCGGCTTCGCCCTGGGCAAGGCCCTCGCCTCCACGGTGTGCCTGCTGTCGCCGTCGCAGATCGTCGTCAACGGCTTCGACGAGACGACGTGCGACAGCTTCCTCGAAGGCCTCCGGTCGGGCGTGGCCAGATTCTTCCGTGTCGGCCACTGGCAGGACCTCACGATCCGCGACAGCACGTTCGGGGACCGCAACGAGCTGCTCGGGGCCGTCCAGCTCGCGATCGTGACCTCGACGCCGGCAGCTACTTCGTCGTGACGACCTGCACGTGGCACGTGCCGCCCTCGGCGGCGACGGGGATCTTGACGATCTCGAACGTCGTCGACCCGCCCGCCTTGACCTTCGGCACCTGCTTCGTCACGGCGGCCTGCGGTGTCGCGGCCGGCAGGCCGACGTTGACCGTCACCTGGAACGTCACGGGCGCCTTGGTGTCGTTGGCCAGCGCGCCCGTCGCGGTGTAGGTGCCGGTGCCGTCGGCCTCGCAGCGGAAGTCCGACAGCGCCTCCGGCACGGGGGTGCCGGTCGGCGGCGGATTGGTCGGCGCGCCCGCGGCCGGCGCAGGTGTGGTCGCCTGGCCGGCAGGCTCCGACGATCCGCCGCTGCACGCCCCCAGGACGAGCAGGAGTGCCACCGCCGCGAATCGCATGGGGCCATCCCATCACGCCCCGCATTCCGCTCGGCGCAGGCTCGCGCTGCCCTGTAGCGTCTTCGCATGACGACGACGAGCACGGCACGCCGCATCGCCTTCGAGGCCCTCGGCTGGCTCCTCCTGGTCGCCGGCATCGCCGCCCTGATCCTCCCCGGCCCCGGCCTGCTGGGCGTCTTCGCCGGCCTCGCGATCCTGTCGCAGCAGTACGAGTGGGCCGAGCGGCGCGTGCGTCCCATCGAGGTCGTGGCGCTGAAGTCGGCCGCGCAGAGCGTCCAGACGTGGCCGCGCATCCTCGGCAGCGTCGCCGGTGCGCTCGCGCTCGCCGCGATCGGCGTCTTCTGGGGCATCCGGCCCGACGCACCCGGCTGGTGGCCCGTGGCCGACAAGTGGTGGCTCGTCGGCGGGTGGGGCACCGGCGCGACGCTCATCGGCTCGTGCGTCATCGCTCTCGCGACGATCGTCTACAGCTACCGCCGGTTCCGCGGCGTCCAGGACCCGGAGGGCGAGGCCGTGCGGGTCTCGACCCCCGAGGACGACTGACGGCTCAGAGCGAGTCGTCGACCTCGAACCACGTCAGCACCGGGGCGGCGGCCAGCAGCGGCGGCATGTCGGTGACGGCACCCGGTCCGGCCCGGAACTCGCGGTAGGCGGCGTCGGCCTCGGGCGACTCCCACGTCTCGTACGCGATCCAGTGCGAGGGGTCGTTGGCGTCCACCAGGACGTCGACGCCGAGGTTGCCGTCGAAGGCACGCGTCTCGGTGAGCACGCGGTTGATCACAGTCCGTGCCTCGTCCAGCTGGGTGGGGTCGAAGCGGAGGTCGAGCGTCGCGATGATGGCCATGCGGCCCACCCTACGACGCAGCGGCCAGCCGCTCGATCCGCACCAGCGCCAGCGCGCACACCACGAGGTATCCCGGCGCCCACCACGGCACCTCGAACGACACGACGCACCCGCCGTCCGTCGGCGTGACGCGGTGCTTCGTCGCGGGGACGCCGGCGACCGACCACGCCCACGAGCGTCCGTCCTCGAACTCGGTGATCGTGAACGGCAGGCTGACCCCCACGGCGGTGCGGACGGTGCCCGTGGCGCCGGGCCCGATGACGCCACCGGGCACCGTGCCACCGGCGACCGTCGGCCCCCACCGTGGCCAGTCGTCGACGTGCGTCAGCAGGCGCCACGCCACCTCGGGCGGACTGGCGATCTCACGTGACACCGACGGACCCATGCGACCGAGCCTAGGCGACATGGGCACAATGGGGTGACCCACGCCACAGGAGGCCACCGTGCACTACCCGCTGACCGTCATGGACTTCCTCGATCGCGCGACCACGGTCTACCCCGACCGCGTCGCCGTGATCGACGAGCCCGAGCAGCCCGCCGACTCGTGGGGCGAGATCACGTACGCCGAGCTCGGCCGCCGCGCCCGCTCGCAGGCCGCGACGCTCGACGAGATGGGCGTGCCGGTCGGTGGTCGCGTCGCGATCGTGTCGCACAACTCGGCCCGGCTGCTGACCTCGTTCTACGGCGTCTCGGGCTGGGGACGCGTGCTGGTGCCGGTCAACTTCCGGCTCGCGGTCGCCGAGATCCGCTACATCATCGAGCACTCCGGATCCGAGGTCATGCTGGTCGACCCCGACCTGCGCCACCTCGTCGACGAGATCGACGGGGTCCGCGCCTTCGTCCTGGGCGAGGACGACGACCAGATCTGGGCCTCGTCGGCCGAGCCGCAGCCGTGGGACGGCGACGAGAACGCGACCGCCACGATCAACTACACGTCCGGCACGACCGCCCGACCCAAGGGCGTGCAGCTGACGCACCGCAACCTGTGGCTCAACGCGACGGTGTTCGGGTGGCAGGCGTCGGTGTCCGACCGCGACGTCTACCTGCACACGCTGCCGATGTTCCACGCCAACGGCTGGGGCCACCCGTTCACGGCCACCGGCATGGGCGCGACGCACGTCGTGATCCGGCAGATCGACGGCACCGAGATCCTGCGCCGCATCGAGCGCCACGGCGTCACCTACATGTGCGCCGCGCCGGCCGTCGTCGCCTCGGCGCTCGACGCCGCGAAGACGTGGGAGGGCGAGATCCCCGGACGCGACCGCGTCCGCATCATCGTGGCCGGTGCCCCGCCTCCGACGCGCACGATCGAGCGGGTGCGCGACGAGCTCGGCTGGGAGTTCATCCAGATCTACGGCCTCACCGAGACGTCGCCGCTGCTGACCATGAGCCGCATGCGCGCCGAGTGGGACGACCTCGACCCGCACCAGCAGGCCGTCAACCTCGGACGTGCCGGCGCCCCGGCCGTCGGCGTGCGCATGCGCATCGACGACTCCGGCGAGGTGCTGGCGCAGTCGAACCACAACCTCGCGTCGTACTGGGAGAACCCCGAGGCGACGGCCGACGCGCAGGCCGGCAACTGGTTCCACACCGGCGACGGCGGCACGATCGAGGACGGCTACGTCACGATCGCCGACCGCAAGAAGGACGTCATCATCACGGGCGGCGAGAACGTGTCGTCGATCGAGGTCGAGGACGCCCTCATGTCGCACCCGTCGGTCAAGGAGGTCGCGGTCATCGGCATCCCCGACGAGAAGTGGGGCGAGCTCATCACGGCGCTCGTCGTGCTCGACCCCGACGAGGACGCCGTCGACCAGGCGGGCCTGATCGCCCACTGCCGCGAGCACCTGGCGGGCTACAAGTGCCCCAAGCGCATCGACTTCCGCGACGAGCTCGCCCGCACCGCGACCGGCAAGCTGCAGAAGTTCAAGCTGCGCGAGGAGTTCTGGAAGGGCCACGACCGCCAGGTCAACTGACCCAGGGGGTGAGGCGGGCCGCGGCCCGCCTCATGTCCTTCTCCAGCTCGGCGACGACGTCGGCGACGGGCTGCACCTCGTGGATGGTCTGCAGGCCCTGGCCCGCGGCCCACAGGTCCTTCCACTTCTTCTGCGGGGCGTCGGACGAGTTGTACGTGCGCCCGCCCTCGTGCACCAGCGCGTCCGGGTCGAGCCCGTTCGCGGCGAGGCTCGGCCGAAGCCACGACGCCGGCGTGCCCGTGATGCCCGCGCTGACGACCAGGTCGCCCGAGGCGTGGTCGACGACCATCTGCTTGTACTCGGCCTGCGCCATGCTCTCGGAGGTCGCGAGGAACCGCGTGCCCATGTAGACGAGGTCGGCCCCGGCGGCGATCGCGCCCGCGACGCCGAAGCCGTCGGTGATGCCGCCGCCGATCGTCACGATGCCGTCGAACTCCTCGCGCACCGCCGACACGAACGCGAACGGCGACAGGTGCCCCGTGTGCCCGCCGGCGCCCGCCGACACGCACGCGAGCCCGTCGACGCCGGCCGCGATCGCCTTGCGCGCCAGCGCCAGGTCGATGACGTCGGCGATGACGAGCCCGCCGTAGCCGTGCACGACGTCCATGACGGGCCGGGGCGAGCCGAGCGCGGTGATGACGACGGGCGGGCGGTGCTCGGCGACGAGCCGCAGGTCGTCGGCGAGACGCTCGTTGGTGCGGTGCGTCACGAGGTTGACGGCCCACGGGGCGCCAGCGACGCCGTCGACGATCGTGCCCATCCACGTGTCGAGCTCGTCGAGCGTGCGGCAGTTGGGCGCGGGGAACGAACCGACGATGCCGGCCGTCGACGCCGCGATCACGAGGTCGGGCCCCGACACGAGGAACATCGGCGCCGCCACGACGGGCAGCCGCAGCCCGGCGAGCGGCGGCGGGAGCACGTCAGCCATCGACGCGCTCGAACCGGTGTCGCAGGACGTCCTTCTTGACCTTGAGGCTCGCGTTGCGCGGCAGCTCGTCGACGACGTGGATCGACGTGGGCTTCTTGTAGCCCGCGAGCCGCTCGCGGGCGAACGCCGTCACGGCGTCGACGTCGACCGACCGGCCCGGGCGCGCGACGACCACGGCGGTGACGGTCTCGCCCCAGCGCGCGTCGGCCACGCCGAACACCGCGACCTCGCCGACCCCGTCGGCCAGCGCGAGCACCCGCTCGACCTCGGCCGGGTACACGTTCATCCCGCCCGTCACGATCATGTCCTTGGCCCGGCCCCGGACGTAGAGGTGCCCGCCCTGGTCGACCGATCCGAGGTCGCCGGTGCGCAGCCGTCCGTCGGGCATCGCCTCGGCCGTCAGCCCCGGCGCGTCGAGGTACCCGGCGAACAGCGTCTCGCTCTCGACGACGATCTCGCCGACCTCGCCGGTGGGCAGCTCGGACCCGTCCGGCCCGAGGATCGCGATCGACGAGATCGCGGTCGGCCGCCCCGCCGAGCTGAACGCGTCGGTCGCCGTCGAGCCGGGTCGCCAGTCGTCGGGGACGGTCGCCGTGACGGGCGCGCCGGTCTCGGTCATGCCGTACGTCTCGACGTAGCGGTGGCCGATCGCGTCGACGAGGTCGGCGACCGCCTCGCGCGGCGCGGACGAGCCGGAGTGCAGCACGCCGTCGAGGTGGTCGAGCACCTCGGGGCGCGCCCGCACCGAGGCGGCGAACGCCGTCATGAGCGGGGTCGGCGCGTACGTGAAGCTGGTGCGCTCGGAGACCATGCGGTCGACCCACTCGTCGGGCGCGACGCCGGCCATCCACGACAGCTCGCCGCCGACGTACAGGTGTGGCAGCACGACGCCCCAGATGCCGGCCGCGAACGCGAGCGTGCCGGTGAAGGCGCACCGGCTCCCCCACCGCAGCCCGTCGTGCGCGGGCATGTGCCGCACAATCCGCTCGAGGTTGCGGTGCGTGTGCACGACCCCCTTGGGCAGCCCCGTCGTGCCGCTGGTGAAGCCGACGATCCCGGCCGCGTCGGGCCCGACCTGCACGCCCGGGTCGACCGTCGAGCCGGACGTGACGACGTCCTCGTACCCGTCCCACCCGATGCCGACCACGCCCACGCCGGCACCGGCCAGCAGGTCGGCGAGCCGGTCGCCGTGCCCCGCGGTGTGGATCACGAGTCGCGGCGCGCTCAGGTCGAGGATCTCGGCGATCTCGGACGTCTGCAGCCGGTCGTTGACCTGCACGGCCGTCGCGCCGGTCAGGCCCACCGCGAGGTAGGCCTCGACCGAGTCGGCGCGGTCCTCGACCACGAGCGCGACCCGGTCGCCGGGCCCGACGCCGCGCTCGCGCAGCGCGTGGGCGAGCCGAACGGCCCGGTCACGCGACTCGCGGTGCGAGCGGACGACCCCGTGACC
The DNA here is from genome assembly GCF_014841755.1 of Aeromicrobium sp. CFBP 8757. Taxonomy (NCBI): domain Bacteria; kingdom Bacillati; phylum Actinomycetota; class Actinomycetes; order Propionibacteriales; family Nocardioidaceae; genus Aeromicrobium; species Aeromicrobium sp. CFBP 8757. The sequence goes on along the minus strand of NZ_JACYUM010000012.1, from coordinate 12,049 downwards.
ACGGAACGCCGTGGCGTCCCCCGCCCGCGTCATCGCCGCGACGACGTCGGACGCCCACGTGCCCGCCCCCATCAGTGGCCGAAGTCGTCGGAGATGCCCATCCCGGCGAGCAGGGTGGGACGGTCGTAGTACTCCAGCCACTCGGTCACGCGGCCGTCGGCCATGCGCAGGACGCCGACGACCGGCACCTCGCCGTGGTGGCCGTCGAAGTCGAAGTCGTCGACGCGCTCGACGAACACGCGTCCGTCGATGATGCCGAGGGCCTTGACGTGCAGGGTCAGCCGCTCGCACTTGCTGCCGAGGATCGCCATGCGTCCGGCGATCGCGTCGCGTCCGACGACGGGCTCCTGCATGACGCTGTGCAGCACGCCGTCGTCGGCGAACAGGTCGACGACCCGGTCCCAGTCGAGCTCGTCCCAGGCGGCGAACATCTCGCGGGCGAGGGCCAGCTTCTCGTCGTCGGTCATGCGGTGACTCCTTGGGTCGAGGTGACGCGCAGCTCGCGCTTGAGGATCTTGCCGACGGGGTTGCGGGGCAGCTCGCCGCGCACGTCGAGCCGCTCGGGCAGCTTGTACGAGGCGATGCGCTTGCCCTTGAGGAACGTCACGAGCTCGTCGAGCGTCAGCTCGGCGCCCGGCGTGAGCGTCACGACGGCCGCGACGCGCTCGCCCAGCAGCTCGTCCGGGTCGCCGATCACGGCGACGTCGACGACGTCCGGGTGGTCGGCGATGAGCCCCTCGAGCTCGGCCGGGGCGATGTTCATGCCGCCGCGGATCACGAGGTCCTTGGCCCGGTCGAGGTAGTGCAGGAACTGGCCGCGGTCGCCCGCGATCTCGAACAGGTCGCCGGTCATGAGGTAGCCCTCGTCGTCGAACGGGGTCGGACGCCGGTCGCCGTTGAGGTAGCCCGCGAACACCGTCGGCCCGCTGATGCGCAGCTCGCCGCTGACGCCGGGCTCGGTGATCTCGGCGCCCGTCGTGACGTCGACGAGCTTGACGCCGACCCACTCCGCGACGCGCGACGACCACGTGATGCCCTCGGCGCCGTACCGCGGGAAGTACTGCGCGCGGTCGTCCGGGTCGGGGAAGTCGTCGGGGCTCGACAGCAGGCCGATGCCCTCGTTTGAGCCGAAGAAGTTGATGACGCCGATGCCGAACCGCTCCTGCCAGCCCCGCACCATGACGGGCTGCAGCGGCACCGAGCCCGAGCCGATGCGCGTCAGGCTGCTGAGGTCGACCGAGGCCAGCAGCTCGTCGTCGTGCAGCAGCATCCACAGCAGCGCGGGCGGCGCGACGGTGTAGGTGACGCGTTCGGTCGCGATCTGGCCGAGGAACGTCGGCAGGTCGAAGGGGTGGTGCTGCACCAGCACGCAGCCGACGCGCAGCCACGGCAGGAACATGCCGTTGATGCCGGCCATGTTGACCATCGGGAACGGGTTGAGCAGCACGTCCTCGGGGACGACCGACGGCGCGTCGACCGTCGCCCAGCTGATCGCGAGCCAGTCGTAGTGGCAGCGTGGCACGCCCTTGGGCTCGCTCTCGGTGCCCGACGTCCAGCAGATCGTCAGGCAGTCGTTGGGATCGTTGGGGTCGAGCGCGACGTGCACCTGCACGGCCTCGGCCTCGTCGTCGGTCGCCGCGCGGGGCGCGACGTGCAGGACGTCCGCGGGCAGGCCGCCGACCACCTCGACGTCGGGGGCGTACGCGATGACGGCCCGGACGCTCGGCAGCTCGGCGCGGACCGCCGCCACCTCGGCGACCGGGGACCGGCCGCCGAAGTGGGGCACCGAGAGGAAGGCGGCGAACTCGGCCTGGTTGGCCATGCCGACGATCTCACCCTCCCGGTACTGCATCGGCAGGGGCGAGACGATGACGCCGACCGTCCAGGCGGCGAGGTAGACCTCGACGAGCTCGACGGTGTTGGGCACCTGCACCCCGAGCACGTCGCCGCGCCGCAGGCCGAGCTCGAGCAGGCGAGACGCCAGGTGCGTCGTCTCGCCGTCGAGCTCGGCCCACGTCAGACGACGCGGCTCGGTGCCGAGGAGCGCCGGCCGGTTGGCCGGGTCGACGACCGCGAGGTCACCTCCCCTGGTGGCGACCTGCTGCCGGAACAGCTGGTCGACGGTCTCGTCGGCCCACCATCCCTTGGCGGTGTAGTCGTCGACCTTGTCCTGGGGGTGCAGTCCTCGCGTCATCGTCACTCCCTACTTGTCGTAGTCGTCGGAGATGTCGATGACGTCCCCGGCGGCGACGAACGTCTTGCCCGCCGCGTCCCACGTGTACGGCTTGAACGCGAGGATGCCGAGCGCCTGCGTCGGCGTCATCGTGAACTTGACGCCGTCGATGAACATCGGCGGCTGGTAATCCTGCGTGCGGGCGGCCTGCATGATCGACAGGCGCGACAGACCGTCGTCGGACGCGGCGGCGCGCTTGAAGTTGTCGACCATGAGGTCGGCGATCGCCCAGCCGTTGACCGTGTAGCTGTTCAGCGGCGAGTCGGCCCCGTTGGCGCCGGCCTGCTCGATGTACTCCTTGACCGCCGCGTCGTCCTTGAACTCGACGTTGTTCGGGTCCTTGAGCCAGCGCAGGATCTGCTGGCCGTCGGCGGCGTCGCCGGCGGGCTCGTACAGCGTCGCGCCGTCGGCGCAGTTGGACGGCTGGATGACGGTGTCGGGCTTCCAGCCGACGCGGCCGATGGCCTGGCTCAGCGCGAGGCAGTCGGTCGTGACGCCGGCGTCGACGAGGATGTCGGCGTTGCTGGCCTTGAGCGTCGAGGCCGCGGTCTTCGGGTCGGTCAGCGGCTCCTCGGCGACGATCTTGAGGTTGGTGCCCTCGACGGCCTTGGTGAAGCCGTCGGCGACGCCCTGGCCCGACTCGGTCTGGTTGACCGCCATCGCGACGGTGGCACCGTCCGGGTACTTCTTCTTCAGGCTCTCGACGACGACGCCCATCTCGACGTCGGCCGACGGCAGGTACTCCGTCGTCCACGGGAAGTTCTCGATGTCGCGGTACGCCGGCACGCTGGCCTGCGCGAACAGCAGCGGCACGCAGGCGTCGTTCTGGTCGTCGGCGATCGCGTCGAGCTGGCCCGAGCCGAACGTGTCGATGACGTGGACCTTGTCCTTCTGGATCAGCTCGCCGACGTTGGCCTTGGCGCGCTCGGGGTTGAAGGCGTCGTCCTTGACGACGACCTCGAGCTGCACGCCGTCGATGCCGCCGGCCTCGTTCTCGACCGCGAAGCGGGCCTCCATGCCCTCGATGACGTTGCCGACGGCGTCGGCCAGGGGGCCGGACGTCGCGGCGGTCCAACCGACCTTGAGCGTCTTGGTGATCTCCTCGGTCGCCGCGTCCGGGTCGGCGCAGTCGTCGGCCGAGACGACCTCGGAGGCGTCACCGCCTCCGCTTCCTCCGCCGTCGGAGCCGCCCGAGTTGGAGCCGCAGGCCGTCAGGACGAGCGTGGACACGGCCACGGCCGAGACCATCTGTGCGAGTCGCTTCATGTGTTCCCAATTTCTGTGAAGGGGTGGTGGTGCTGGTGGGTGGTGCGGTGTCCCGAGAGAGATGAGGTCAGGTGGGTTCTTCGGGTGGCCGCTCCCCCTTCCGGCGTGACGGGTGGTCGGCCGGCAGGAACGTGACGACCTTGCGGCTGAGCAGCGTCAGGCGTCCGACGATCCCCTCCGGCATCACGAAGACGATCGCGATGAGCAGGGCGCCGAAGACGACGCCCGAGAGCGGACCGGACGTGAACGACGCCGTGTAGTACGGCAGGAACACGACCGCGAATGCGCCGACGATGGGCCCGATCTGCGTCGCGATGCCGCCGAGCACGAGGCCCGTGACGAGCTCGATCGACTTGAGCAGCGTGAACGAGCCGTCGGGCGACAGCGCGCCGATGTACTGCGCGAACAGCGAGCCGGCCAGACCCGTGATGGCGCCGGAGATGCCGAACGCGAGGATCTTGGTGCGGGCGACGTTGACGCCGTTGGCGGCCGCCGCGATCTCGTGGTCGCGCGAGGCCATCATCGCCAGGCCGAACCGGCTGCGGACCAGGAAGCGCGCCAGCAGCATGACGAGCATCAGCGTCACGGCCGACAGCCAGAACATCCAGATGCCCCGCTCGGCGCGCACCAGGCCCGTCCACTCCGGGGGCGCGAGGAACCGCGAGCGGATGACCAGGCCGGTCGCCCCGCCCGTCAGGTCCTCGGCGCGGCGCACGATCTCGGGGAACGACACGCCGACGGCCAACGTCACGAGGGCGAGGTAGAGCCCCTTGATGCGAAGCGACGGCAGACCGACCGCGAGGCCGACCACGAAGCTCAGCGCGACCGCGACGGGGATCGTGCTCATCGGCGCGAACTCGTACTTCGTGATGAGGATGCCGGTCGTGTAGGCGCCGAGGCCGAAGAACGCCGAGTGGCCGATCGACAGCAGGCCGGTGTAGCCCGTCACGAGGTTCAGCCCGACGATCGCGATCGCGATGATGAACACGTTGGTGAACTGGCCGACGCGGAACAGCGGCTGCGAGGCCGCCCACAGCAGGAACAGCACGACCAGCAGCGCCGACACCGCCTGGATGCCGCGGTGCTTGGCGGACCCCTCGACGACGATGCGTCGCCGGGCCTTGGGCGTCCCCGAGGGACGCCGAGCGGCGGTCTTCTTGGGGGTGTCGATGGTCGTCATACCCTCACCAGCTTCTGGGTGCCGAACAGGCCGTTGGGTCGCACGAAGAGGATCGCGACGATGATGATGAGCGCGGACGTCTGCTGCAGCGAGCCGCCGATGACCGAGATGTAGCCGGTCAGCATCGCCTCGAGCACGCCGATCACGAGCCCGCCGACGATCGCGCCGACGAGGCTGTCGAGCCCGCCGAACAGGGCTGCGGCCGAGGCGGCGATGAAGATCGAGAACATCGTCGTCAGGCCCAGCTGCTGCGGCGCCAGGGGCGTCACGAGGACGCCGGCCAGCGCTCCGATCGCTCCCGACAGGCCCCAGCCGATCGCGAGGACGCGGCTCGTGCGGACGCCGGCGAGCGTCGCCGACTCGGGGTTGTCGGCCACGGCCCGCATGTGCAGGCCGATCTTGGTCTTCTTGAACAGCAGCGTCATGAGGAACATCAGGACGATGAGCGCACCCCAGACGCCGAGGGCGTCGAAGTAGAGCCGGGCGCCGCCGATCGACACGTAGTCGTCCAGGCCGTTGGGGAACGGGCTCGGCATGATCTTGGTCTCCGAGCCCCACAGCAGGCCGGCCAGCGAGTTGAGCCCCGTGAAGAGGCCCAGCGCGACGATCAGCACCGCCATGTCGTTGCGTCTCTGCACGGGCCTGATGAGCGTCCGCTCGATCAGCGCCCCCATGACGAAGCCGAGCACGAGGGCCGCGACGATCGCGATCCACACGGGGATCGACTGGGTCGTGAGCCACCACGCGACGAACGTCGTGAACAGCGCCAGCTCGCCCTGCGCGAAGTTGAGCGTCCCGGTGCCACGGAACACCACGACCAGCGCCAGCGCGAGCAGGGCGTAGATCGAGCCGTTCGTGAGACCCGAGATGAGTCGTTCGAGGAAGAGTTCCATCTCTTGTCTCCTAGTAGCCCAGGTAGGCGGCGCGCACGGCGTCGTCGGCCCGGAAGTCGGCGGGGGTGCCGGTCGCGGCGATCGTGCCGACGTCCAGCAGGTAGACGCGGCTGGCCAGGTCCATCGCGAGCTCGGCGTTCTGCTCGACGATCATCAGCGCGGTGCCGTCGGTCTTGTTGATCTCCGACAGCGTCGCGAACAGCTCCTGCACGACGATCGGCGCGAGACCGAGGCTCGGCTCGTCGCACAGCAGCAGGCGCGGACGCGACATGAGCGCACGGGCGACGGCCAGCATCTGCTGCTCGCCTCCCGACAGCGACCCGGCGAGCTGGCCCTGCCGCCGTCCGAGGACGGGGAAGACCTCGCACCAGCGGTCGATGTCGGCCTGGACGCCGTCCTTGTCGGTGCGCAGCGCGGCGCCGACGAGCAGGTTGTCGAGCACGCTGAGCTGGCCGAGCGTCCCGCGGCCCTGGGGCACGAGGCTGATGCCGCTGCCGACGACCTGCTCGGGGCGGCGGCCCAGCGGGACGCCGTCGAGCTCGATCGTGCCGCGGCGGCCGATCAGGCCCGCGATGGCGCGCATCGTCGTGGTCTTGCCGGCACCGTTGGCGCCGAGCACGACGACGACCTCGCCGGCCTCGACCGTCATCGACAGCCCGTGCAGGACGTCGCTGGGCCCGTAGCCCGCGTGCAGGTCCTCGATGGTCAGGAGGGTCATGCGGCACGTCCCAGGTAGGCCGCGACGACCGCGGGGTTGTCCTTGACCTCGGCGGGCGTGCCCTCGAAGATCTTGTGGCCGAAGTCGAGCGCGACGACGTGGTCGGAGATGCCCAGCACGAGACCCATGTGGTGCTCGACGAGCAGGGCCGCGAAGCCGAACTCGTCGCGCAGCGACACGATCAGGTCGCCGAGCTCCTTGACCTCGCTGTGCGTCAGCCCGCCGGCGGGCTCGTCGAGCAGCAGCAGCTGCGGCTCCGACATGAGGGCGCGGGCCAGCTCGACGCGCTTGAGCGTGCCGAACGGCAGGCCGGCGGCGTGGTGGTCGGCGACGTCGACGAGCTCGAGGCGCTCGATCAGCGCCCAGGCGCGGTCGCGCATCTGACGCTTGCCGCCCTTGACGGACGAGCCGCCGGCCATCGTGTTCTCGAAGACCGTCATGCCGCCGAACAGCGCGAGGTTCTGGAACGTCCGGGCGATGCCGGCGGACGCCAGCGCGTGCGGGCGCACCTTCAGCAGGTCGTCGCCCTTCCACGTGATGCGGCCGCCGCTGGGCTGGTAGATGCGGGTGATGCAGTTGAACAGCGTGGTCTTCCCGGCGCCGTTGGGACCGATCAGGCCGCAGATCTGGCCGGCCCTGACGTCGAACGTGACGCCGTCGAGCGCGGTGATGCCGCCGAACTCGATCGACACCTCGTCGAGGGTCAGGACGCTTGTGTGTGGGGACACCGGGGACCTCTCTGTGCGTGACACTTCAGTTAACAGTGTGATACAGATTACTACAGTAAACGGAGCGAGTCGTCAACCATGCTTGCGCCCCACAACCGGAAGGACCACATCCATGAGCACGCTGCGCGGAGCACCTGTCGAGGGAGCCGTCCTCGTCGTCACCGGGGCCAATCGCGGCATCGGTCTGGCCTTCGTGCAGGAGGCCCTCGCCCAGGGCGCGGCCAAGGTCTACGCCGGCGTGCGCGACACGTCCGACGTCACCGACGAGCTGAGGGCCACGGGTGCCGAGATCGTCCAGCTCGAGGTCACGAGCGCCGACGACGTCGCCGCGGCCGCCGCCCACTGCAGCGACGCGACGGTGCTGGTCAACAACGCCGGCCTGCACGCGCAGGACCGCCTCGTGAAGGCCGCCGACCCCGACGCGGCCCGCCGCGAGATGGAGGTCAACTACTTCGCCCCCCTGGCCGCGATCCGCGCGTTCGCGCCGGTCATCGCCGGCAACGGCGGCGGCTCGATCGTCAACGTCCTGTCGGTCGCGGCGATCGCGCCGACCGCGTTCATGGGTGGCTACTCCCCCGCCAAGGCCGCGACGCTCTACCTGGGCGGCATCGCCCGCGCCGAGCTCGAGCCCGACGGCATCACCGTCACGTCGCTGATCGTCGGCTCGGTCGACACCCGCATGGCGGCGCACGTCGACGGCGACAAGGAGGACCCTCGCGACATCGCGAAGGCCGGCCTGAAGGCCATGTCGCGCGGCGAGTGGACCACCGACACCGACCGCATGGCCGTCGAGTCGCGGGCACGCCTGGCGATGGACCCCGTCCGCTACGAGCGCGGCCTCGGCAAGCTGCTGTTCGCGACCGAGCTGCGGACCAAGGCATGAGCGCCCCGATCCGCGTGGCCCAGTGGGCGACCGGCGCGGTCGGCAAGACGATCCTGCGCGGCGTCATCGACCGTCCCGACCTCGAGCTCGTGGGCCTGTACGTCTACGGCGACAAGAAGGTCGGCCGCGACGCCGGCGACATCGCCCGCCGCGACACCACCGGCGTCATCGCGACCCGCGACGTCGACGAGCTGATCGCCACCCGTCCGGACGTCCTGATGCACGCGCCGCGCCTGCAGGTGCCGTACGAGAAGCACGACGCCGACCTGCTGAAGCTGCTGCGCGCCGGCATCAACGTCATCACGACGGCGGGCCAGCACTTCCCCCGCGCGCACGGCAGCGAGCGCGAGCGCATGTTCCTCGACGCGTGCACCGAGGGCGACAGCACGCTGTTCGGCATCGGCGTCAGCCCCGGCATCATCGGCGAGCGCCTGGCGCTGGGCCTGACGGGCGCGTCGTACGAGCTCGACGCCATCACGATCGACGAGGTGCTCGACGCCCGCAAGATGCCCGACCCCGACTTCGCGTTCACCGTCATGGGCATGGGCTCCGACCCCGCCAAGCTCGACGGGTCGGGACCGCTGCCCACGCTCTACGCATCGCTGTACCTCGAGACGATCGCGTTCATGTGCGAGCGCATGGGCGTCACGTACGACGAGGTCAAGCCCGACCACCGGGTCGTCCCCGCGAGCCGCGACCTCGAGGTCGCCGCCGGTCACATCCCCGCCGGCACGGTCGGCAGCACCGAGTGGCGCTGGCACGCGATGGTCGGCGGCAAGCCGTTCCTGACCCTCGCGATCATCTGGACGATGGAGCCCGACCTGCCCGAGTACGCGGGTCGCGACGAGTGGACGATCCACTTCTACGGCAAGCCCGAGATGGTCGTGACGCTCAACATGGTCGAGCCGGACGAGCCCGGCAGCCGCACCACCGCCGGCCAGTACGTCACCGCCGGCCCCGCCCTGCGCGCGATCCGTCCGGTCGTCGAGGCGCCGGCCGGGATCTTCGAACCGCCGGTGTTCGCACCGTTCCAGATGGAGGCACGATGAGCACGCAGCTGGGTTCCCACGTCCTGACCCCCGTCCCGCCGGAGTACCGCGATCCCGAGTACGCGCTGCACGCGGACGGCTCGCGGGTCGAGCGGCTCGAGGACGTCCCGCGACGTCGTGCCGCGGCGACCCCCGACCTGCCCGCGATCATCCAGCCGTCCGGCGTGACGTCGTTCGCAGAGCTCGACCGGCACGCGAGCCGCGTGGCGCAGGCGCTGCTGCGCGACGGCGTGCAGGCCGGCGACCGGGTGGCCTACATCGGCGAGAACGCGCCGTCGTTCCTCGCCGTCCTCTACGGCGCCTCGAAGATGGGCGCCGTGCCGACGGCACTGAACTTCCGCCTGGCGGTGGCCGAGATCGAGTACATCCTCGGCAACGGCGAGCCGTCGGTCGTGGTGCTGGGCCGCGGCGAGGAGCGCCTCGCCGAGGCCGCTGCCGCCGTCCCGAGCGTCCGCACCGTCGTGACGGTCGAGGCCGGGCCGCACAGCGTCGCGTACGACGCCTGGCTCGAGGGCGTCTCGGACGACGACCCGGGCTACTCGCGCGGGCCCGACGAGACGGCGCTGATGTTCTACACGTCCGGCACGACCGGACGCCCCAAGGGCATCGAGCTGACGGGGCCGAACCTCGGCAAGGCCATCGCGGCGATGCACTACGTGCTCGAGCTCGACACGACGTCGATCGCGCTGGCGCCGGTGCCGTTCTTCCACGTCTCGGGTCTCGGGCTGGCCCTGGTCAGCAACGTCAACGGCAGCGCGCTGCTGCTGCGCAACCCGACGTCGCCGGCCGACCTGTGCCAGATCCTGCAGGAGGAGAAGGTCACGCACGCCGTCGCGGTGCCGACCGTCATCCAGTTCCTGATCGCGATCCCCGAGGCGCAGACCGCGGACTGGTCGGCGCTCAGGTACATGGTCTACGGCTCGTCACCGATGCCCGAGCCCGTCCTGCGCGAGGCGACGGCCCTGCTGGGCTGCAAGTTCCTGCAGAGCTACGGGCTGACGGAGTCGACCGGCGGCGTCACGATGCTGTCGCCCGACGACCACCGTCCGACGCCCGAGACGGCGCAGCGGCTGCGGTCGGTCGGGCGTCCGATGCCGAACATCCCGATCCGCATCGTCGACCCCGTGACGCTCGAGGACAAGCCGGTCGGCGAGCGCGGCGAGGTGTGGATCGGCGGCGCCCACGTCATGAAGCGCTACTGGCGCAACGAGGAGGCGACCACCGCGACGATCACCCCGGACGGCTGGCTGCGCTCCGGCGACGGCGGCTCGATCGACGCCGACGGCTACCTCTACCTGCACGACCGGATCAAGGACATGATCGTCTCGGGCGGCGAGAACATCTTCCCCGCCGAGGTCGAGAGCCTGCTGACCGAGCACCCGGCCGTCGCCCAGGTCGCCGTGGTCGGCGTCCCGTCGGCCAAGTGGGGCGAGTCGCCGCTGGCCGTCGTCGTCCCCGCGCCCGGCGCCGAGGTGACCGAGGCCGAGCTGATCTCGTGGGCCCGTGAGCGCCTGGCCCACTACAAGTGCCCGACGGCCGTCGCGTTCGTGGACGCCCTGCCCCTGAACGCCAGCGGCAAGCTGCTGAAGCGGAGCCTGCGCGAGCAGTTCAGCTAACGTCAGGCCATGGCACAGAAGAAGTGGTCCGATCTGCCCGTCAACCAGCGAAGGGCGATCAGCGTCGTCGGGGCGGTCGAGGCAGCGCTCACGGCGGCAGCGCTGCGCGACCTCGCTCGTCGCCCGTCCCCTCAGGTGCGCGGGCCGAAGGCCGTCTGGGCACTTGCGCTGTTCGTCCAGCCGATCGGCCCGCTCGTCTACTTCGCGGCCGGCCGACGTCAGGGGTGACAGGGTAGGTTCCGCGACCGCAGGATGTGGAGCCCGGTGCGGCACCCCGTCCGCACCTACGGGCCGGCGGCGCTCTACATGGTCGCCGCGACGGCGATTCTCTTCGCTGCGCACGCCTCGACGGGGCGCGACGTCTACCACTCTGCCGCGTTGGGGTCGTTGTGGCTCACGATCCCCGTGGCCGTGCTGACTGCGCTCAGCCCTGTCGAGTCAGCGCCATGACAGCTGGCGAGAGGACGACACGGTACGGCAGCGCACGCAGCTCGGACTCTGTGACGTCCAGCCCCCGGGCGCGGGCCAGCCGGGTCAACCAGTTCCATGGGTGCTCTTCTTCGTTGTCGCCATCGGGCAGCACGACTGTCAGCACGTTGGCTATCAAGGTCGTCTCGCTCTCGTGCAGACCGTCACGACCGATCACATCGTCTGGGCCCAATCCTCGCCAGCTGGATGAGAATCCGCGGTCGTCGTGCAGCGTGACCTGCGTACCGTCAGCCAGATCGACGAACTCGCCCACGCTGAACTGGACCGTCCGCCCGCCATCGAGGGTCTCCACGAGATCGCAGACTGCGCCGAGGCCGACGACTCGCCTCGCGTCGCTCGTTCCTGGCGCCATGTGGCTCATTCCGCTTCCGTTCCTATGAGGAGGGGTAGCACGCGAGGTCCTTTCCGGCGCTGTTGGTCCACCCGGAAGGATCAGCTACCCCGATCAGATCTACGTCGACGCGCAGCCTCCACCCGACGGTCGTGCTACCAGCGCAATTCTCCCGAACAGCCGCGCGATTTCCACTGCCCCCACCGGCGTAGACGTTGTCGCTCTTGGTGTCCACCGTCCGCCAGTTGCACGAGCCTCCGCTACACCAGACCGCCTGCAGCTGCACGTCAACGTTGGCCTTTGCTGAGACCTCGTCCAGGTCGGCAACCGAACCGTAGTGGCCAGCAGCCGCCTCCTCGCCGGAGGCCGAGGCCGCGCCTGCAAGGAGACTCCCCACGACGAGCACCACGGCTACGGCTGGCGGGAGAATGCTCCGTGAAACCATCTGGAAGAGCGAACGCTGAGCCATGCCAGTGCCTTTCAGCCGAGAGTTACCCGCAGCATGGTGGACCGTCAGCGGATCGCACAAGACATCGGACGGTGAAGGCGCCCGTCGGCTCAACAACTTGTCACGCGCATGACAAGTCTGGGGTTGACGCTTCGAGTCTTGTGGTCCAGTGCAGGATGCCGTGGCCCTTGTAGGTGTGGTGTCGTCGGCACAAC
>NZ_JACYUM010000011.1:0-52585 GCF_014841755.1 Aeromicrobium sp. CFBP 8757 | reverse complement strand
CCTCGGGCTTCGCCCTCACGGTCGCTGCGCTCCCTGGCGAACGGGGGCGTGGTCACGGTCGCTGCGCTCCCTGGCGAACGGGGGTGTGGTCACGGTCGCTGCGCTCCCTGCGAACGGAACAGGCGCGGAAGTGAGACCGGACACATAGGCGTCACACGAGTTCGGCAGACTAGGGGCGTGACCCCCCAGACCCGTACGACCGAGCAGATCCTCGCGTCCGACCGTCGCCAGCCCGACGCCGCCTCGTTCGGGGGCGGGCTGTCGTCCGACGCCGAGCACACGGCCCTGCGGGCGTCCGTCCGACAGCTGACGACGCTGCTCGGCGAGGCGCTCACCCGGCACGAGGGCGCCGAGCTGCTCGACCTCGTCGAGAAGGTGCGCGGCCTCGCCCGCCAGCCCGACGACGCCGAGCTGCGCGAGGTGCTCGACGGCATCGACCCGGCCACCGCGGTCGTCCTGGCCCGGGCGTTCACGGCCTACTTCCAGCTCGTCAACACCACCGAGCAGCTGCACCGCTGGCAGGAGCTGACCGCCGAGGGCGAGGGCCCCCTAGCCGGCACGATCGACCGCATCGGTGCCGCCCTCGACGACGGCAGCCTCTCGCGCGAGCTGCTCGAGCAGGTGCTGCAGCGCGTCGAGTACCGCCCCGTCTTCACGGCCCACCCCACCGAGGCCAGCCGTCGCAGCGTCCTGCGCCTGCTGCGCAAGGTCGCCGAGACCGTCCGGACGATGGAGGACCCGCGTCGTCCCGCGTCGCAGAAGCAGGCCGACGAGCGACGTCTGGCCGAGCTGGTCGACCTGCTCTGGCAGACCGACGAGCTGCGCGTCGTCCGCCCCGAGCCCAAGGACGAGGCGCGCACCGCGGTCTACTACCTGCGCTCGATCGCCGACGAGGTCGTCCCCGACCTGCTGGCCGAGCTCGACCGCCAGCTCGCCCGCGTCGACGTCACGCTGCCCGCGACGGCCCGCCCGCTGCGCTTCGGCACGTGGGCCGGCGGCGACCGCGACGGCAACCCCAACGTGACGCCCGCCGTGACGCTCGAGATCCTGCACCTGCAGCACACGTCCGGCATCTCGCAGCTGATCGACGCCGTCGACGAGGTGCTCACCGAGATGACGGCCTCGACCCGCATCGTCGACGCGACCGACGCCCTGCGCGACAGCCTCGCCGCCGACGCGGAGGCGCTGCCCATCACGTGGGAGTCGATCCGACGACTGAACGCCGACGAGCCCTACCGGCTCAAGCTCAGCTTCGTCCGCGTACGCCTGCTGCGCACGCGCGACCGGCTCGTCGACGGCACGGCGCACGAGCCGGGCCGCGACTACCTGTCGTTCGACGACCTCGTGCACGACCTGTCGCTGGTGCGCGACTCGATGCTCGCCGCGGGCGACCACCTGACGGGTGACGGCGCGATCCTGCGGCTCATCCGCACCGCCGTCACCTTCGGAGCGGGCCTGGCCACGATGGACGTCCGCGAGCACAGCGCCAAGCACCACGCGGCGCTCGCCGAGCTGTACGCGCGCATCGGCGAGACCGAATACGCCTCGCTCGAGCGTCCTGAGCGCATCGAGCGGCTGGCCCGCGAGATGGCGTCGCCGCGTCCCCTGACCGGCGCCGGGGTGACGGACGTCGGCGAGGCCGCGTCGGCGTCGCTCGGGCTGCTCGAGGTGATCCGCGAGGCGCTCGACACGTACGGTCCCGAGGTCATCGAGACCTACATCGTCTCGATGACGCACGACGTCGACGACCTCTTCGCCGTCGTGGTCCTGGCCCGCGAGGTCGGGCTGGTCGACCTGGCCGGCACGGACGTCGTGGCGCGCATCGGCTTCGCGCCGCTGTTCGAGACCGTCGCCGAGCTCGAGGCCGCCGGCCCGCTGCTCGAGGCCCTGCTGAGCGACCCCACGTACCGCAGGATCGTCGCGGCCCGCGGCGACGTGCAGGAGATCATGCTCGGCTACTCCGACTCGTCCAAGGACGCCGGCATCGCGGCTTCGCAGTGGCAGGTGCACCGGGCCCAGCGCGGCCTGCGCGACATCGCCCGCGAGCACGGCGTCGTCCTGCGGCTGTTCCACGGTCGCGGCGGCTCGACCGGACGCGGCGGCGGTCCCACGGCCGAGGCGATCATGTCGCAGCCGTACGGCAGCCTCGACGGGCCCATCAAGATCACCGAGCAGGGCGAGGTCATCTCCGACAAGTACTCGCTGCCGGGTCTCGGACGTCAGAACCTCGAGGGAGCGCTCGCCGCGGTGCTCGAGGCGTCGGTGCTGCACCGCACGTCGCTGCTGCCCGCCGACCTGCTGGGCGGCTGGAACGCCACGATGGACCTCGTCGCCGCCAAGGGCAAGGACGCCTACCGCGCCCTGGTGCGCGACGACGCGCTCGTGCCGTTCTTCGTCGCGGCCACGCCGGTCGACGAGCTCGGCAAGATGAACATCGGCTCACGGCCCGCCAAGCGCCCCGGCGGCGAGGGAGGTCTCGACGACCTCCGCGCCATCCCGTGGGTGTTCGGGTGGACGCAGTCGCGCATCATCCTGCCCGGCTGGTTCGGCGTCGGCTCGGGCCTCAAGGCGGCCTTCGACGACGGCCGCGGCGAGACGCTGCAGGAGATGTACGGCTCGTGGGCGTTCTTCCGCACGTTCGTCTCGAACGTCCAGATGACGCTGACCAAGACCGATCTCGACATCGCGGCCGAGTACGTGCAGGCCCTCGTGCCGGACGACTCGCGCGCGATCTTCGACGTCATCCGCCGCGAGCACGAGCTGACGCTCGAGCAGGTGCTGCGGGTGACGGGCGAGCAGGCGCTGCTCGAGTCGGCGCCGATCCTGCGCCGCACGCTCGCGCTGCGCGACTCCTACCTCGCGCCGCTGCACGCCCTGCAGGTGTCGCTGCTGCGCTCGGTGCGCGACGTCGCCGAGGGTGACGAGCCCGACGACGACCTGCAGCGGGCCCTGCTGCTGACGATCAACGGCATCTCCGCGGGCCTGCGCAACACCGGATAGGCGTCAGCGTGTCGGGTGCGCGTCTCGTTGCACGGACGCGCGACGCGCGGCGATGCCCGCGTCGGAGCAGAAGCCGGACGCGCTGGACTTGAGGCACAGCAGCCCCAGCAGCAGGCCGTGCTCGTCGACGACGGCTCGGCGACGCTCACCCGCCCGTGCCATCGAGTCGTGCAGGGGCCCCAGCGGTTGGTGCGGCAGGGCGAGCCGTCCGACCAGGCGAGCGTGTGTCAGGGCAGGGGCCGTGTCGTCGGCCGCGTCCGTCAGGTCGTCGCGGGCGACGGTGCCGAGCAGGCGACGACCCGACACGATCAGCAGCAGGTGGCGGTGCGGGTCGTCGAGGGCGACACGGGCCTCGGCGACGGTCAGGGACGCCGGGTGCACGACGGGGTGACGCACCACGGCCTCGGCCACCGTCGTCGGGCGATGGTTCGCGGTCATGGCTCACCCCCTGGCAGGACCTGTCGGACGTACGTCTCCCTCCACGGTAAGCGGCCGGGCCGTGAACCGCTCACGGCGGGCGTCGCTGCCTCAGACGTCGATCGTGCCGACCCAGCGCTCGCCCTCGTCGCCGCCCCACGCGTCCCAGGCGACGCGGCCGGGGGACGGGAAGCCGTCCGAGCCGTGCGTGAACCCCTCGGCGTCCTTGTCGACGGAGTGCCGCTTGAAGTAGGCCTTCATCTTCTTGACCTCCTCGTCCGACAGCGCCTCGCCGTTCGCGAGCTGGTGGGCGCGGTGGTCGCCGGTGTCGGTGAAGCCCTGACCGGCCTTGCCGTCCTCGATCCAGCGGACGGCCCGCTGGCCGACCTCCTGCACGCCCTTGGGCGGTGTGTGTCCGTTGGTCATGACTCCATCGTGGGCGCGGTGGCACGACCCTGCACGTCGGCGTCCCAGCTGGCGACCAAGGGTAGGGCGCGGGCGGTGGGGGAGTCGGGCTGCACGGTGTAGACGATCAGGTGCTGGTCGGGCAGGTTCGCCATCGTGACGAGCTCGATGTCGAACGAGAGCGGGCCGGCGACCGGGTGGTCGATCTGCTTGGGCACCGATGCGTAGTCGCGGACGCCCTGGTCGTCCCACCACCGCGCGACGTCGGGGTCGGCCTCGCGCAGCTCGGCGACGAGACGTTGCAGCTGCGCGTCGTCGGGATGCAGCCCCATCTCGCGCCTCAGCGCGCCGACCGACGCCTGGGCGAAGCTCTCCCAGTTGACGATCCGCTCGCGTGCGTCGGGGTCGAGGAACAGGTAGCGCATCAGCGAGCTGCCGGGCTCGAAGGTTCGGCCCAGCACGCAGCGGAGCAGGTGGTTGGTCGCCAGGATCGTGCCGCTGCGACCGAGCACCATCGCCGGGACGTGGTCGAGCGTCGTCATGAGCCGCAGCAGGCCGGGATCGGCCTGCTGCTGCGTGGCCGTGGGCCGCGACGTGCGACGTCGCGGCGGGGCGGCGAG
Organism: Aeromicrobium sp. CFBP 8757; assembly: GCF_014841755.1. NCBI lineage: Bacteria > Bacillati > Actinomycetota > Actinomycetes > Propionibacteriales > Nocardioidaceae > Aeromicrobium > Aeromicrobium sp. CFBP 8757. The sequence goes on along the minus strand of NZ_JACYUM010000011.1, from coordinate 48,143 downwards.
GGTGTGCAGGTGCGCGCGCTCGGTGTCGTCGAGACGCAGGGCCCGCGCGAGCGCGTCCAGCACCTCGGTCGAGACGGTGGGCTGGCGGCCCTGCTCGACCCGGCTGTAGTAGTCGGGGCTGAGGCCGGCCAGCACCGCGAGCTCCTCGCGCCGCAGGCCCGGCACGCGGCGGGCACCAGGGAACGCGGTGATGCCGGCCTGCGCGGGGGTCAGCCGGTCGCGGCGGCTGCGCAGGAACGCTCCGAGGGCGCTGCGGTCGGCGGGCATCCATCCACTGTACGAGCGCGGACGCCGGCGAGCCTGGTCACGTCATGCCCAGGTTCGACGCGGTCTGGTTGATCGCCGCGGACGTCCGTAGACAGGACGCATGACCTCACACGACACGACCCAGACCATCTCCCGTCCGGCGCGGCTCACCTCGCGCACGGCCCTCGTCACCGGATCGACCAGCGGCATCGGCGCCGCGACCGCACGGCTGCTCGCCGCCGAGGGCGCGCACGTGCTCGTCAGCGGGCGCGACGCCGCGCGTGGGAAGGCGGTCGTCGACGACATCGTCCAGGCAGGCGGCCGCGCCGACTTCGTGGCCGTCGACCTGGGTGGCTCGTACGCCGACCTGCGCGCCTTCGCGGCCGAGGCGACCGACGTGCTCGGCGGACGCGTCGACGTCCTGGTGAACAACGCCGGCATCTACCCGGCGACGCCGACCGTCGACCTCGCCGATGCCGACCTCGACGCGATGCTGGCGGTCAACGTCCGCGCCCCGCACGTGCTGGTGGCCGCGCTCGCGCCGGCGATGGCCGAGCGCGGCACGGGTGCGATCGTCACGATCGGCTCGTGGATGGCGCAGACCGGCATGCCGTTCGGTGCGATGTACTCGGCCACCAAGGCCGCGGACGAGCAGCTGACCCGTTCGTGGGCCGCCGAGTTCGGCTCTCGCGGCGTGCGCGTCAACGCTCTCGCGCCCGGTGCGACCCTGACGCCCGGCACCGAGCACAGCAGCGACGTCCTCGACGCCATGACGGCCGGGACGCCCGCCGGCACGGTCGTCTCGCCCGACGACATCGCCCGCGGCGTCGTGTTCCTCGTGTCGGACGACGCGCGGATGGTGCACGGCACGACGCTGTACGTCGACGGAGGCATCTCGGCCACCCACCAGGTGGGCTGAGGGGCGGCGGTCACGCCGCGTGCACGAGGCAACCCGTAGGCTCGGCCCAAATTGTCAACAGTTTGTCGCCGAGGAGTGCTTGTGCGGATCATGACCCAGAACGTGTTCGGCGGACCGGACGTCCTCGAGATGGTCGACCGGCCCGTCCCCGAGCCGGACGACGGCGAGGTGCGCGTGGCGGTCACGGCGATCGGCGTCAATCCGCTCGACGTCGCGGTGCGCGAGGGCTGGTACCCCATGATCGGCGAGCCGCCGTTCAGCCTGGGGTGGGACGTCGCCGGGGTCGTCGACGCCGTCGGCGAGGGCGTCACCGACTTCATGGTCGGCGACCGCGTCTTCGGGATGCCGCGCCTTCCGGGGGCCGGCAACACGTACGCCGAGCAGGTAGTCGTCCCGGCCGCGGAGCTGCTGGCCATCCCCGACGCGCTCGACGACGTGCAGGCCGCGGCGCTGTCTCTCGTCGCGCTGACGGCCCACCGATCGATCGTCGAGGTCGCCGACCTGCGGCCGGGCCAGCGGGTGCTGGTGCAGGCGGCCGGCGGGGGAGTCGGTCACGTCGCGGTGCAGATGGCGAAGGCGCTAGGGGCCGAGGTCGTCGCGACGGCCAGCGCCGGCAAGGTCGACTTCGTCCGCGGGCTCGGTGCCGACCGGGTCATCGACTATCGCGAGGTCGACTTCGTCGACGAGCTCTCGGGCCTCGACCTGGTGATCGACCCGTTCGGCGGCGAGAGCGTCGCGCGCTCGCTCGCCGTCGTGCGAGACGGGGGAGTCGTGGCGTCGCTGCTCGACGTCCGCGACGAGGACGTCGTCGCTGCCCGCGAACGCGGCATCGTGCTCGACCGCATCCGCATCGTCCCGAGCCGGTCGGCGCTGCAGACCGTCGTCGACCTGATCGAGGCCGGGCACCTGACGGTGCACGTCGCCGCGACCTACCCGCTCGAGCAGGCCGCCGTCGCCCACGAGGAGCTGGGCCGGGGGGTGACGGGCAAGCTGGTCCTGATCCCCTGAGACCCGCCTGCGCGAGCACCGCGCCCGGTCGGTCAGTCGTCGGTGCCCGGGCCGGCGTCACTCGGCACCAGGACGACCCGGGCGATCTCGCCCGGCCGGGCCACCTCGTCACCGAAGACCCGCCCGTGGGCCGGGGAGAGGACCGCACGAGTCATGGCCGCGCGCGCATCGAACGACAGCGCCCCGAACCAGAAGGTCCGGGGCGCCGTGGTGGGAAGCGAAGGTCAGAGACCCAGGCGGGCCTTCAGGCCGTCGAGCTCGGTCCAGAGGACGGCCGGCAGGGTGTCGCCGAACTTCTCGAACCACTCGTTGATCTGCGGCAGCTCGGCCGCCCACTCGTCGGTGTCGACAGCGAGCGCCTTGGCCAGCTGCTCGTCGGTGACGTCGAGGCCGTCGGTGTCGATCGACGACGTCGGCGGGACGAGCCCGATCGGCGTCTCGTGGGCCTCGACCTTGCCCTCGACGCGATCGATGACGTACTTCAGGATGCGGCTGTTCTCGCCGAAGCCGGGCCACAGGAAGCCGCCGTCCTCGTCGCGACGGAACCAGTTGACGTAGAAGATCTTCGGGAACTTCGACTCGTCGTTGTTCTTGGCCATGCTGATCCAGTGGCCGAAGTAGTCACCCGCGTCGTAGCCGATGAACGGCAGCATCGCCATGGGGTCGCGGCGGACGACACCGACGGCTCCGGTGGCGGCGGCGGTCGTCTCGGACGACAGCGTCGCACCCATGAACGTGCCGTGGGTCCAGTCGCGGGCCTCGGTCACGAGGGGGATCGTCGTCTTGCGGCGGCCGCCGAACAGGATCGCGTCGAGCGGGACGCCGTTGGGGTCGTCGTACTCGTCGGCCAGCGTCGGGCACTGCTTGATCGGGGTGCAGAAGCGGCTGTTGGCGTGGCTCGAGAGCTGGTCGCTCTCCGGCGTCCAGTCGTTCCCCTTCCAGTCGGTCAGGTGGGCCGGCGCCTCGTCGGTCATGCCCTCCCACCACACGTCGCCGTCGTCGGTGAGGGCGACGTTGGTGAACACCGAGTTGCCCTGCTCGATCGTGCGCATCGCGTTGGAGTTGGTGTCCCAGCCGGTGCCCGGCGCGACGCCGAACAGGCCGAACTCGGGGTTGACGGCGTACAGGCGGCCGTCGGCACCGACGCGGATCCACGCGATGTCGTCGCCGATCGTCTCGACCTTCCAGCCCGGGATCGTCGGCTCGACCATCGCGAGGTTGGTCTTGCCGCACGCGCTCGGGAAGCCCGCGGCGACGTACTTGACGACGCCCTCGGGGTTCGTGAGCTTGAGGATCAGCATGTGCTCGGCCATCCAGCCCTCGTCGCGGCCCATGACCGAGGCGATGCGCAGCGCGTAGCACTTCTTGCCCAGCAGGGCGTTGCCGCCGTAGCTCGAGCCGTACGACCAGATCGTCCGCTCCTCGGGGAACTGCACGATGTACTTCGTGTCGTTGCACGGCCACGGGACGTCGGTCGCGCCGTCGACCAGGGGCGCGCCGAACGAGTGCAGCGCGGGGACGTAGTCGGCCTCGGTCGCCTCGATCTTGTCGAGCACCTCGCGGCCGATGCGGGCCATGACCGTCATCGACGCGACGACGTAGGCCGAGTCGGTGATCTCGACGCCGAACATCGGGTGGTCGGAGTCGAGGTGACCCATCACGAACGGGATGACGTACATCGTGCGGCCCTGCATGCAGCCGTCGTAGAGCCCCCGCATGAGCTCCTTCATCTCGTCGGGAGCCATCCAGTTGTTGGTGGGCCCGGCGTCCTTCTCGTCGACCGAGCAGATGAAGGTGCGGTCCTCGACGCGGGCGACGTCGTTGGGGTCGGACGCGCAGTAGAAGGAGTTGGGCTTCTTCTCGGCGTTGAGGCGCTTGAACGTGCCGGCCTCGACGAGCCTGTCGGTGATGCTGACCCACTCTTCGGGGGTTCCCTCGCACCAGTGGATGTCGGACGGCTGGGTGAGGGCGGCTACCTCGTCGACCCAGCTCTGGAGCTTGGCGTACGACGACCGGTAGGTGGACTGGACGGTGGTGTCTGCAGACATGTGAACTTTTCCTTCTCGCGCATCGCGGGCCAAGCGCATTGACTCGCACCTCCCGGCCCATCGGGGACCGGGACAGCTGATGTGTGACGAAAATCGTCACCGACGGGCGATGACGATTCGTGTCACGTTACGGGCCATCCGCGGGCGGTGGATATGGATGCACGGGTGGAGTTGGTCACATGAGTAGGACTATGTCAGGTGGGTATGGCGGGTCCCGGATGCGCGAGAGGGAGGCACCGTCCGGTGCCTCCCTCTCGTCGGTGCGCGTGCGGTCTAGCGGCGGAAGGTGACCCGCACCTTCAGCGAGCCGTCGACGACGCTCGTCGCCCGCACGGTGCGCTCGGACTCGAGCTTGCCGCCGCCGTTCTTGTAGGAGAACGTGCCGACCAGGTCGTCCTGACGCGGCACCGAGCCGAGCGCCTCGATCAGCTGGGTGAGGTTCTTCGGGGGCTCGGCCTCGTCGTCGAGCAGCTCCTTGAGCATGTCCTCGTCGGCGAAGAAGAGCTCCTCGAGGTCGTCGAAGCTGAACGTCTGGTGCCCGGTGAGGACGATCTTGCCCGTGCCGCGCGCGCTCTTGGAGACGCGGTACTTCACGCCGCGCGTGAACGACGGGCGGGCCGTCGAGTCGGAGTCGGCGGCGCTGAGACGTGCCCGCAGGACGATCGTCGAGCCGCGCTTGGCCTTGACGCCGTGGCGCCCGACCCAGCGCCACTTGCCCCGCGTGTACTGCTGGGCGCGAGCGGGCTTGACGGCCTTCGAGGTGGGCTGGAACGCCGACGAGACGTCGACGGCCGAGACCGTGACCTTCTCGAAGCCGTTGTCGATGAGCGACTCGACGTCGCTGGCGACGTCGTACGAGACGGTCTCGGCCAGGCTCGAGGTCGTCGCGTACCGCTGCGTCCGCTTGAACGTCTTGACACCGGCCGAGCGGGCCCGCGTGTACCTGATGGTCCACGACATCAGGGCGTCGCCGGCGGCGTTCTGGTTGAGCGTCGTGATGGCGTCGCTCGCGACCTGGCTGGCCACGGTGTAGGGCAGGGCGGCCGGGTCGCTGACCGTCGTGCGCGACGTCTTGGGGGCGGCGAGGCGGGGGGCCGTCGACGTCGTGGTGACCTGGGCGACCTGGGTCGGGGCCTGGCCGAGCGTGCCGACGACGCCCTGCAGGCGGTCCTGCGTGATGACGCCCTTGACGCGCCCGATGTTGGCGATCTTGAACGACGGGCTCATGACGCCGTCCTCCTGGATCATCACGGTCTGGGCGCCGTTGAACGTCGCGGTCGATGCGCCGGTGAAGTTGCCCGGGTGGCCGAAGGCGTAGACCTGGTCGCCGCACACCGCGGTGACGGTGCCGACGAGGCCCGTCGTGACGGTGCCCGTGCCGGCCGTCACCGCGATGCTGCCACCGGGGACGATCGGGTAGTCGACGTCGCTGCCGCCACCGCCGCCGCCGGCGCGGAAGCCACCGGCCAGGGCGGGCGACTTCTGCAGCAGGCGTGACTTCTTGGCGAGCTTGTTGGCGACCGTCGCGTTGACGCCGCTGACCTGCTTGGTGGGCTCGAGGACCCGGCCCACGCCGAGCGCACCGGGACGGTCGCTGGCGCGCTGGATCGCCGCGGCCTCCTTGGGGGACGCCTTGACGGTGGAGCGAGCGGTGGCCGAGGCCGAGTAGCCCGGCGCCGACAGGTCGTACAGGTACGTCGCGGGGGTGACGCCGGCGCGCGGTGACAGCGCGGACGTGAACCCGTACGACACGCTGCCCACGAGGTCGCCCGTCGCGTCGTCGTAGATCGGCGAGCCGGAGATGCCGGCCCAGTTGCCGGCCGCGACGCTGCCGTCGGCGTTGGTCAGGCGCGGGCCCTTGAGGTCGAAGACCAGCATGTCGAGGCCGTCGGCGATGCCGTTGTCGATCGTGCCGACGTACGTGCCGGTGAACTGGACGGGCGCTCCGCTGTCGACCGAGGTCAGGCCCGTGACGGACTGGCCGGGGGTCAGGTTCGAGACGGTGCTGCCGTTGTCGACCTTCGTCAGGGGGTAGGCGGGGGCGCACGGCGCGAAGCTGGGCGCTGCCTGGGCCGGGACGGAGGCGACGGCGAGACCGGCCCCGACCATGGCGACGGTGGACGTGAAGGTGGCCGCGATGCGCAGCCGGCGTGATGCCATGGGGGTGCTCCCGAGAGAAGTGACGAGTCGTGCCGCGTCAGCCTAGGTGAGCGCGGGCTCCCGCATGGTCGGTTACGTACAACTGGGGGCGGATTTTCACCCAGAGCCACGGCAGGCTAGGATTGCCAAGGCCCTCCGGGGTGGTTGCGCCCGTAGCTCAACGGATAGAGCATCTGACTACGGATCAGAAGGTTAGGGGTTCGAATCCCTTCGGGCGCGCACGGCAGTGACGCAAGGCCCTCGATCCCCACCGGGATCGGGGGCCTTCGTCGTGCAGCGCGTCGAGGGTCAGTGCACGTACGTCACGCGATAGGCCGGGCCGAGCTCGTCCTGGACGCGCACCGCGAGAGCTTCGCCGGTGCGACGCATGTCCTCGTACTCAGCCTCAGCCGCTCGCTCTCGCGCCGGGTGCAGCAGTCGGCCCAGCGAATACTTCGCTCTCACGAGGGTCTGCATCACCGGGACGCCATCCCATCGATCGTCGGTGACCTCCGGGTCGATCGCCGCGTCCCACCGATCGGCGAACGCCATCAGGTCGGCGCGCAGATCGTCGCTGAGGTCGAGATCGTCGACGTCGTCGTCGATGTCGTCAGGCCACAGCGGCAGTCCGCCGCCGTACTCGTTCATCACACGGATGTGGATCAGGTCGCCTGAGGGATTCGACTCGCCGTTCACGAGGCCAGTCTCCCTGCTGTGGGGGCCACGTTGCTCGTCGGCTTCATCAGTCTTCGACTCTTCTGGTCGTGGACGCACCAATCCGATGGAGGACACCGAGCAGCGAGCGGCCTTTTCTGTCGGTGGCTTCCGGAACAATCACGACGAAGCCCACCCCGCGTTGATCGGGGTGGGCTTCGCAGCGGCGCTGGTTGCTCAACGCCACACCATGTCTCCTACCCCGAGGCCCCGTGCTCAATCGTCGGACGCGATCACCAGGGGGTGATTCGAACCTCGTCGACGGGGCATGAAGGCTCCATGACCGAACCCCAGACCATCACGATCGACCACGTCCACGCCCTCCTGCAGCAGCCGTCCGACGACGCCGTCCTCGGCCTCGTCGAGGGCCGGGTCGAGGCGATCGACCCCGACCAGCTGGCCACCGACGACTACCGCGGCGCCCTCGAGGTCATCTCGCGCCGCGACCTGGCCGAGCGTCTCGGGTCCGACCCGACCGACGAGGCCCTCGCCGAGCAGGCCGGTGCCCTGACGGCGTCGGTGCAGCAGCTCGGCGGCTGACCCGTTCGGCGTCACCAGACGAACAGCTCGCCGGTCGGCGACCAGGCGCTGACGACGAGCCGCCCGTCACGGGTCAGCACGGCCTGGGTCGCGCGCCAGCGGCCCGTGGTCTCGGCCGCGCACGCGACGTCCGGCGCGAGCGGGGGGACCTCGGGCCTCACGGTCGGCGCATCGGCGTGCCGACCGAGGACGTCGAGCAGATCGGCGCAGTCGACGCCGGAGGCGTCCCAGGCCCGGGCGACGAGGTGGTACTCGATGGTCGGGGTGTACGCCCGCTCCTCGGGCGTCGCCGATCGGGCGGTCCCGTCGCCAGGGAACGCGTCGACCCACGAGCCGTGGCGTCCGTCAGCGGTCTGGGCGACGGCGAGGAGCGCACCGGCGGGGACGGTCGTCGCGAGGACGACCCCGCACAGCACCTTCGTCACGACTGGCCGACGCGGCATCAGCAGGGACGACAGCAGCGCCAGCCCGCACGCCGCCAGCGCCATCAACGAGAGGGTGGCGATCCAGCGCCCGGCCTCCTCGGACGAGCCGTACCTGACCCAGAACCCCACGGCCCCCAGGACGACGGGCACCACGACGCTCGAGAGGGCCATCGCGATCGGCGGGACGGACCGCCGCCGCGCGAGCGAGATCGCGACCGCGGCGAGCGCGGTCGACACCGCCCCGACCGCGACCGCGCCGAAGACGGCCCACGGGCCGTCCGCGCGCGTGAGCACCAGCACGGCCAGTGCCGGGACGGCGAAGGACGCCGCCAGGGCGTTCCTGCGTCGACGCGACATGGCCAGACCCTAGGACGGCCCGGGGTCACCGAGACGTCACGGAGCGCCCGGCTCGAACCGCACCGACGGCACGCCGCCGGGTCCCTCGGACGTCACGACGGCCCGGACGCGGTAGACGTCCGCGATCAATCTCGGCGTCAGGACGTCCGACGGGGTGCCGGCCGCGACCACCGCACCGTCCTTCAGGACGACGAGGCGGTCGCAGAACATCGCCGCGAGGTTGAGGTCGTGCAGCGCCACGACCGACGTCATCCGCAACCGGCGGACGAGCCCCAGCAGGTCGAGCTGGTGGTGGACGTCGAGGTGGTTGGTCGGCTCGTCGAGCAGCAGCTCCTGAGGTTGCTGGGCAAGCGCCCGCGCGATGTGGACGCGCTGGCGCTCGCCGCCCGACAGGGTGTGCCACGAGCGTCCGGCCATCGACGTCAGCTCGACCCGCTCGAGGGCCTCGGCGACGGCGGCGCGGTCGGTGTCGCTCTCGGGCGACCACGTGCTGCGGTGCGGGATGCGCCCCAGCCTCACGACGTCCGAGACCACGAGGTCGAGCTCGGTCTGCGCGTGCTGCTCGACCACCGCGACACGACGCGCGACGTCTCGGCGGCGCAGACGTGCGAGGTCGACGCCGTCGAGCAGCACCTGCCCGTCGCTGGGCGCCCGCGTGCCGGCCAGCAGGCGCAGCAGCGACGACTTGCCCGAGCCGTTCGGGCCGAGCAGGCCCACGACGGTGCCGGGCGAGACGTCGAGGGTGACGCCGTCGACGATGCGACGTCCGCCGACCGACCACGTGACGTCGCGCGTCGACAGGCTCATGCGGGACCCCTCCGGCGGTAGAGGATCACCGCGAACGCGGGTACGCCGACCAGGGCCGTGACGACGCCGACAGGCAGCTCCTGCGGGCTGAAGACCGTCCGCGCGACGGTGTCGACCCACACCAGGAAGATCGCCCCGATCAGCGCGGTCGCGGGCAGCAGCAGCCGGTGCCCCGGCCCGACGACGGCGCGGGCGGCGTGCGGCAGCACCAGCCCGACGAAGCCGATCGCGCCGGCGGCGCTCACGAGCGTCGCGGTGATGAGCGCCGTCACGACCAGGAGCACGAGGCGCACCCAGCGCACCGAGATGCCGAGCGACGACGCGGCGTCCTCGCCGAACGCGAACGCGTCGAGCGCCGGTGCGAGCGTGATGCACACGACCAGCCCGACCAGGCAGACTGCACCGCACGTCACGACGTCGACCCAGCCCGCGCCGCTCAACGAGCCGAGCAGCCAGAACAGCACGCCGCGGGTCTGCTCGGCGTCGGCCGACGACGTCACGATGAACGACGTCAGCGCCGAGAACAGCTGCGTCGCCGCCACGCCCGCCAGGACGACGCGGTCGGGGGTGCCGCCTGCGCCCGCGGCCAGCAGCAGCACCATCGCGAAGGCGACGACCGCGCCGATGAACGCGCCCGTCGACAGCGTGATGATGCCGCCGCCGACGCCGAGGATCACCACCATCACCGCACCCGTCGACGCTCCCGACGAGATGCCCAGCACGAACGGGTCGGCGAGCGGGTTGCGCAGCAGCGACTGCATGATCGCGCCGCAGATCGCCAGGCCCGCCCCACACACCGCGGCCAGGAGAGTGCGCGGCAGGCGCAGCTCCCACACGATGCCGTCGCGGATGCGCGACACACCGGCGTCGCCGAGCCCCAGGTGCTGGCCGACGACCGCGAACACGTCGTGCACCGACAGGTCGGCGGGGCCGATCGTGATCGCGACGGCGATCGACAGCACCAGCGCGACCAGGCCGGCGGCCCACAGCGCCCAGCGGGTGCCGGTGGCCGCCACGGCGGCCACCGCCCCGTCGCTCAACCCGTCAGCCCGAGGTCGACGAGCGCCTTCGCGAGCTTCTCGGTGCCGTCGACCGTCCGGATCGACGGGTTCATGTCGGCGCCGTTCAGCACGACGTAGCGCTTCTCGCGGACGGCGGTGAGCTGCTTCGTGACGGGGTTGGTCTCGAGGAACCGGATCTTGTCCTCGAGCTTGTCGCCGGTCTCCTGGTCGCGCGCCAGGTCGCCCAGGGCGATGACGTCGGGGTCGCGGTCGAGCACGCTCTCCCAGCTGATCTGCGGCCACTCGACGTCGGTGTCGGCGAAGACGTTGTCGACGCCGACCGTGCGGGACATGACGCCGGGGGAGCCGTTGGCGCCGGCCATGTAGGGCAGCTCGGTGTTGGCGAACCAGTAGGCGATCGAGACGTCCCTGCCGGGCGCCGACTCGGCGGCGTCCGCCATGCGCTGCTTCAGCTCGGCGACCAGGGCCTCGCCGCGCGACGGGACGTCGAAGATCTCCGCGAGCTGCGTGATCTCCTCGTAGATCACGTCCATCTCGAGCGGGTGGTCGCGCGGGCCGTCGCCGCTCGCATCGGTGCGGCCGTCGCAGTGGGACGGCGCGAGGTACGTCGGGACGCCGAGCCTCGCGTACTGCGCGCGTCGGTCGGGGTCGTCGCCGTCGAGGGCGTAGGCGAACGAGGCGGTGACGAGGTCGGGCTCCTCCTTCAGCACACGCTCGTACGAGACGGCGTCGTCGCCGAGCCGCGGCACCTCCGCGTTGGCCGCGGCGAGGTTCGGCCGGACCGCGTCGGTCCACGTCGCGGTGCCGACCATGCGGTCCTGCAGGCCCAGCGACAGCAGGATCTCGGTCGAGCCCTGGTTGACCGACACGGCTCTCTCGGGGGCCTTCTCGATCGTGACGTCGACGCCGCAGTTGTCCGTGATCGTCAGCGGGTAGTCGGTCCGGCCCTCGGTGCCGGCGAGGGTCGCCTCGGAGGCGGTTCCCGTCATCGAGCCCGACCCGCAGGCGGCGAGGAGGGAGGCGGTCAGCGCGACCACGGTGAGCAGGGGGGTACGACGGTGCACAGGGGTGTCCTCTGATCTGAGGCTCGAGCGCGGAGCCTGGTGGGTGATCCGGCCGACGTCGTGTCGACCGCGAACCAGCAGGTCTTCGGACTCGGGTTCATGCGGACGGTGACGCCTTCCCGGATCTCGCGATCCAGTGGCCGATGCCACCTCCGTCCCCCTCACCGCTGCGCGTCAGCTCCGGATTCTCACCGGATTCCCTGACCCAAACGAATGGGTACGACTGGTTCGCCCGCAGCCTAACTGACCAGCTGTCGCGGACGTCCGCGAGTGGTGCGTTTCGGACGTTCTGGGACGGCGTGTCTGTCCACACCGCAGCACTCGGGACCCGGAACGCACCACTCGCGCTGCGGGGGGCGCTACTTCACCTCGGCTCGCATCAGGACCCGGATGCCGACGGCGAGGGGGAGCACCAGCCACACGGCGGTCGTCACGGCGAGGTGGGCCCACTGCGCCGAGGTCAGGTTGCCGTCGAACAGTGCCGCCTGTGCGTAGTTGACGTCGACCCAGGGCCTCAGGTCGCCGAACCAGTCCTGCGACTGGGCCAGCAGCTCGGTGAGGCCCGACAGCACGAAGGAGTAGACGAAGTAGGCCACGATTGCGCCGGCCGAGTTCCGGATGACGGCGGCCAGCATGAAGCCGATCAGCATCCCGAGGGTCTGTGCCAGACCGATGCTCGCGATGTCGCCGGGCGTCATGTCCCAGACCTGGTCGACGCCGGCGATCGCCGAGCCGATCACCGTCCCGACCGCGCCGATCGCGAAGGCCAGCACGGTCGAGGCGACGGCGATGCCGATCGTGACGGCGGCCTTGGCCCCAATGACGCGGGCGCGGTGCGGCACGAGCGTGAACGTCGTCAGGCCGCTGCGCTGGCTCCACTCGCCCGTCACCAGCAGGATCGCGATCATCGGCAGCAGCACCGTCATCGGGAAGCCGACTGCCCCGGAGAACGTCGAGTACGTCAGCTGGGAGTCGGGGGACCACAGCAGCACCGCGACCGTGGCGAGCAGGCCGACGATGCCGACCGAGGCCAGGAGCCAGAATCCGGCCCGGGTGTCGACGCTCTTGCGGAGCTCGACCGACACCAGCCGGCCGAACGGGATGGGGGCGGGGACGGGGCGGGGCTCCCGGTCGGCTGCTGCGGGGGACGGGACGGGGGTGGCGATCGTGCTCATGCTGCGGCTCCTTCTCGGACGGTGGTCTCGCGCTGGTCGTCGGCGGTCAGCTCGAGGAACATCTCCTCGAGCCCGGCGCCCTCGGCCGGACGCAGCTCGAGCAGCGGGACGCGCGCCTCGAGGGCGATCGAGCCGACCAGAGCGGGCTCGGCCTCGACCCGCAGGGCGTCCGCCCCGCCGACCGCGGCGCTGGGGGCGCAGGTGACGCCGGACGCCGTCAGGGCCGTGGCGAGCGCGGCGACGTCCGGGGTGCGCACCAGCGTCCCGGCCGACGCCAACAGCTCGGCCTTCGTGCCCTGCGCGACGATGCGGCCGTTGCCGATCACGACCAGGTCGTCGGCGACGACCTCGATCTCGTGCAACAGGTGCGAAGACAGCAGCACGGTGGCGCCGAGGTCGGCGTAGCCGCGCAGCAGGTCGCGCATCCAGCGGATGCCGGCCGGGTCGAGGCCGTTGGCCGGCTCGTCGAGGATGAGGACCTCGGGCTCGCCGAGCAGGGCGGTCGCGATGCCGAGCCGCTGGCGCATGCCGAGCGAGTAGTGGCGCACGCGGCGGTCGGCCTCGGCCGGTGTCAGGCTGACCTGCTCGATGAGCTCGGCGACGCGCTCCTTCGGCAGGCCCATCGTGCGCTGGGCGATCGTCAGGATCTCCCGACCGGTCCGCCCGGCGTGCTGGGCCGAGGCGTCGAGCAGCACGCCGACCTCGCGCCCAGGGTTGGGCAGGTCGCCGAAGCGGCGTCCGCAGACCGTGACGTGCCCGGACGTCGGCGGCGTGAGGCCGACCATGACGCGCATCGAGGTCGACTTGCCGGCGCCGTTGGGCCCCAGGAAGCCGGTGACCCGACCGGGTCGAGCAGTGAAGGAGACGTCGTCGACGGCCCGGAAGCCGCCGTACGTCTTGGTGAGGTTGTCGACGGTGATCATGAGGACGACTGTGGCGTCCGGGGGCGTCCGGCCACATCGGGGACGTCACCGATCTCGACCCTGCGGAGCACCCTGACGTCGTCGCCGGGTTCGGCGGTCGTCAGTCGGGGTCGAGGCAGCGGACCAGGTCGTAGGCGACGTCGGACTTGTCGATGCCGTCGGCCCAGGCGGTCCATCCCGGGTCGGACGGCGGCTGGATGTCGAAGAACGGCTGGGAGTACGTGCCCAGCGGGCCGAGGGGCTGGCCGTCCGCGTCGAGCGCGACGTACACGGGGCCCTGGATGCCCTGCAGGTCCGACGGGACGTCGGGGTCCTGGACGTAGACGGAGACGAGCAGCACCATGAGCTCGGCCGCCCCGTACTTGCGCTTCGACTCGGGGATGGGGCCCGTCGCCGCCTTCACGAGCTCGAAGTGGTCGGTGATGCTGTCACCGTCCTGGAAGTTCGTGCGGGCCGTGTCCATGATGTCGCCGACCACGGCCTCGTCGGCGGTCTCGCACGTGCCGCTGCCGCCCGTGGCGCGTGGCCCGTCCGACGACGACCCGCAGGCCGACAGCAGGAGGGCGCTCGCGACGGCGGAGGCGACGAGGAGGCGTGGTCTGGAGGTCATGTCTCGTCCCAGGTCAGGTCGCCGGCGGCGAGGTCGAAGTCCTCGAGCTCGATCGGCTCGAAGGTGTGGTCGAAGGCGACGCACCGGACGACGAGGATCCGGCCGGTGTCGGGGTGGCTCACACCATAGGTCACGACGTCCTGGCTCGCCCCCGTGCCGGTGCGCCGGTCACGCACCGTGGCGTAGCCGCGCTCGTGGGCGATCGACTGGCCCTCGACCCCCAGCCGGGCACGGAGCCCCTCGAGCGAGGGGTCGCCGCTCGACTCGCGGGGGGGCCAGATGAACGCGATCGCCGCGGCGCTCCTCGACTGGACGCGCAGCAGCAGCGTCGAGGCGCCGGCCGCCCGCAGGGACTCGAGCCAGGCCTCGCTGCCCGGATGGTCGTCGGGCAGCAGGTCGCGCAGGGTCGAGACGGCCTCGGGGTCGTCGAGCTCGGCCTTGACCCAGCGCCCCGGCAGCGCGAACCGGACGGAGGGGACCGTGGTCACTTGACGCCCACCTCGTCGAAGTCGAACGAGTCGAGCGCGTGCGAGTCGACCGCGGAGGTCGACGTGCTGCCGACCGTCAGCTGTGCGCCCGAGGCGGGCTGCACGTCGAACTGGTCCTGGGCCGTCGTCAGGATGTCGATGTCGGTGTGGAAGTTCACGATCTGCTCCTCGGACGACCCGGCGCCGCCGGCATCGATGGCCTGGTCGTAGTTGCCCGCGCCCACGCCGGCCGCGTTGAACGTCGTGGCAGGGTTGCCGGTCGCGATGCTCGCGGTGCTTGCCAGCGATCCGCCGAGGGAGTGACCCGTGTAGCTGACGTCGTACCCCGCGAGGCGCGGGTCGTCAGCGATCTGCCGGGCCAGCTCGATCGCCTGACGGCCCTGCGAGTTGGGCAGGTTCGCGGCGTTGAGGGCGTCCTCGCGGATGTCGTCGATCTCCTCGGGGTTGGTGCCGCGGTACGAGATCACGACCTCGTGGGTCTCGGGATTGCGGAAGACCGTGGCGGAGAACCCGTCGGTGCCGGGGTACTCGTCGACGACCTCCCAGCCGTCGGGGATGTCCTTCGACCCGACGCCGTAGGCCAGATCGGCCAGGTCGCGCCGGTCCAGCACGTACTGCCGGTAGTCGGGATCCCTGCGCCACCGGCGGAACGCGGCACTGTCGAGCGCCACGTCGTCCTCGACGCGACGCTCGGCCGGGTCGCCGTACTTGTGGCGCGCCAGGATCAGGAGGATCCCGAGCGCCGTGACCCCGACGTCCACCAGGAAGTCGATGATCTCCGCGACCGTCCTGCCCACCGAGATCAGGAAGTCGACCGTGGCGTCGAATGCGGTCGCGACGGCGTCGAAGACGATGCGGGCCGCGTCGGTGACGAGGCTCGCGACGGACGTCGCGATGTCGCGGCCGAGGTCGAGCAGGGCATCGACGGCGTCGCCGGCGATGCGCAGGGCGTCCGAGATGGCGTCGGCCAGTGTCTCGCCGACCGCCTTGAGGGCGTCGACGGCCCACTGGATCGCGCCGCCGACGAAGTCGACGACGGCATCGATGCCGTCGAGGAGCCGGTCGACGCCCCACTCCGCGGCGTTGCCGATCGCGCTGGCGACGCTGGCCGCGCTGTCGATCACGACGTCGTCGTCGAGGACCGGCTTGTAGACCGGGGTCGGGGTGGAGGGGTTCCAGTCGAGCAGCCGCTCGATGAGCTCCTCGGCCATCCAGCCGAGACCGTCCGTGGCGGCGCCCGTGACGGTGCTGAGCGCTCCGCCGATGACCGGTATGTCGTCGACCGAGTCGTCGAGCCGCTCGATCGCCGAGCGGATCTCCGACGCCAGGGTCTGCGCCCGCGACGTGCCGTCTCGCACGTAGGCGCCGAACGCGTCGTCGATCGACTGGTGGGCGCGGCGGGACGCCTGCTCGGCGGTCGACCACTCGGCGCAGTAGCTGCCGATCAGTCGTGCCGCCTCGCGGTGGGTGTCGGAGACGCAGTCGATGGCCACCCGCGCGGCCCCGACGCGCACCGCGAAGCTGTCGGCGGTGAGCCCGACCCAGTCGGCGGAGACCTGCTGCGCGATGCGGTCGAGCTCGATGCCGTCGGCGCGGACCGAGGTGGCGCGCAGGTCGAGGTCGCGCTCGGCCGCGCGCATCGTCGCGAGGTCGCCACCCGGGGTCGGGACCTCCGGCCACTCGCTCACGGCGACTCCGGGGCAGCGCCGGCGAGCTCGACGTCGGTCTGGTCGATCGCGTCAGCGGCGATCCGCACCTCGTCGGCGAACGTCGACAGACCCGTGACGACCCGCGGGTGCGCGCCCTGCAGCGTCGTGAGGAGGTCGCGCAGGGCCGACGCGAGCGCGGGCTGGCCGGCGTCGTCCGCCGCCGAGCGCAGGGACGCCTCGGCAGAGCTCATCGTGGAGCCGAGACGGTCGGCCATGGTCTGCACCTGCTTGCCGCCCCCGCGTACCACGTCAGTATCGACGCGCAGATTCATGCCTGGAGGCTAGCACCGTCCGGACCGTCGCGGTGGGTAAAGGTGAGAGCCTGCACCGATCCCTCTCGGGGCGGTGCAGGCTCTCGTGGTGCGGAGTCGGATCAGGCGTCGGCCTCGAGATCGGCCTTGACCCGGCGGTGGGCCTCCCAGATCTCCTCGGGCAGGTCGGTGAACGCCGTCAGGTGCACCTCGCGGTTGGCGATCTCCTGCTGCCACCGCTCGTTGTCGATCGTCAGGATCGTGTCGAGGTCCTCGGGCACGATCTCGAGGCCCTCGAGGTTCAGCTCGTCCTTGGTCGGGATGACGCCGACCGGCGTCTGGCGACCCGTGACCTCGCCGGCCTTGAGCTGCATGAGCCACAGCAGCGGACGCAGGTTGTCGCGGTAGCCGGGCCACAGGAAGTGCCCGTCCTCGCCCCGCTGGAACCAGTTGACGTGCGCGAACAGCGGCGCCTCGGTGGCCTGGCCGATGATCTTCAGCCAGTGCGCCGCATAGGCGCCCTCGGGGTACGACATGAACGGACGCATCGACATGGGGTCGTAGCGCAGCTGGCCGTCGACGCCCTCGGCCGCGAACGTGGCCTCGGCACCCAGCGTCAGGCCGTCGTAGACGCCCTCGGCCAGGTCGGTGATCGCACGGATCAGCGGCTCGCGGTCACGCGTGCGTCCGCCGAAGATGATCGCGTCGATCGGCACGCCGGCCGGCGAGTTGAAGTCGGGCGCCACGTTGGGGACGTTCGACAGCGTCGTGGTGAAGCGGCTGTTGGGGTGCGCCCACGGCGAGTCGTCGCCCTCGGCGCGCTCGGAGATCTTGTCGCCCTTCCAGTCCTCCCAGCCCGTGACGTCTTCCGGCGGGTTCTTGGTCTTGCCCTCCCACCAGACCTCCTGGGTGTCGGGGTTGTAGGCGATGTTGGTGAAGATCGCGCCGGAGCCCGCGTCGATCGAGTGCAGCGCGCCCGGGTTGGTCGCCTCGTTGGTGTCCTTGGCGACGCCGAACACGCCGAACTCGGGGTTCATGCCGTAGAGCTTGCCGTCGTTCTCGTCGACCCAGAGCCACGCGATGTCGTCGCCGTAGAAGTCGACGTAGTAGCGGTCGCCCAGGGCGTCCGGCGCCAGCGTCATCGCGAGGTTGGTCTTGCCCGAGGCGCTCGGGAAGCCGCCGCAGATGTGGTACTTCTTGCCGGTCTGCTTGTCGGTGATGCCCAGCAGCATGAACTGCTCGGACAGGAACTTGCCCGACGCCCAGCCGTCGTACGCCGCCTGGCGCAGGCCGTGGGCGATCTTGCCGAGCAGCGCGTTGCCGCCGTACGACGAGCCGAAGTGCAGGATCGTGCGCTCGTCGGCGACCGTCACGAAGTAGCGGGCGTCGTCGGGCGTGCCGTGACCCAGGTTCTCGAGGTCGCCCGTCACGTGGACGGCGCGCACGAAGCTGTTGGGATCGGCGAGCTCGTTGATGTAGTCGATGCCGACCCGCGCCATGCGGATCATGTGCATCACGACGGTGCGCGAGTCGGTCAGCTCGACGCCGGCGGCGAACGCCTCGAGCGGCGAGCCGGGGGGCGCCATCAGGTAGGGGACGACGTACATCGTCTTGCCGGCCGACGCTCCCCGCATCTTGCCCTCGAGCAGCGGCTTCATCTCCGACGACGGGCGCCAGTTGTTGTAGACGCCGGCGTCGGACGGGTTGCTCGTCGCGACGATCGTCCGCTCCTCCGAGCGGGCCGTGTCCTTGTGGTAGCTGCGGGAGTAGTAGAGCCCCTCGCCCGCGGGGAGCAGCTCGCCCGCGGCGAGTGCCTCCTCGGCCAGGCGGGCGTCGTCGGACGCGCTGACGACCTCGACCCGCTCGGCTCCCGTCAGGTCGGCCCAGTACTGCACGTACTCGCGCACGTGGGGGTTGGTCAGTCCTGCCTGGTCCAGTGCTGCCTCAACGTCTGCCATCGCCTGCATGCCTCTCGTCCGGTGAACGCGCCCACGTGCAGCGCATTTCACCAGAGAGTAGCCGTGGTCGGCGGGGCGCCGCGCGCGCACCATTTGTGCTCCGCGGACAACAAATTGCTTCGCCCGAATGGCGGGGCCGGCCGGTGGGTCAGGTGGTCTGGATGCGGCTCTCGGCGTTCGAGCGCAGCGTGTCGGCGAAGTCGGTGTCGTGCTCGACGAGCGTCGCGATGGCGTCCTCGCCCAGGCGCAGCACCCGGATCGGCGTGGCCGCGACCGCCGACGCGTTGCGCAGGCTGTGGTTGACGAGGGCGATCTCGCCGAAGACGTCGCCGGGCCCGAGCTCGGCGATGGTCTGGTTCGCCTTGCGGATCTCGACCGAGCCGGCCAGGACGATGTACGCCGAGTCGGCGGGCGTCGTCTCCATGATGACCGACCAGCCCTGCGGGATGTTCACGGCGTTGCCGACCGTCGCGAGCTGCTTGACGAGCCCCTTGGAGAAGGACGTGTGCTCGGTCAGGGCCGTGACGACCTCGGGGTCGGCCTTCTGCTTGGGTGCCATGACATCTTCTTTCGGGAGTGGGGCGAGCGGTGGTCGGTGCGAGCCGCGGGCCCGTGACGTCGGACGGTCGGGTGTCGTTGGTCACACCGTAGCGGCTGGCGTCACTATATTGGCTGCGGCGGGGAACGTGGGCCCTCCACGACGAGAGACGGAGTCACCGTGGCGCGAGCTCACCGACGGGGCAGCGACTGGCTGCTGGGCTCGCCCGACCAGCCGAGCGGACGGCTGCGGATCCGCATCCAGGTGCTGCTCACGACTCTGCTGGTCGGCACCAACGTCATCGGTGCCGTCATCGTCGTGGCGATCGCCTTCCTCGTGACGCCCGGCGGCGGACCCAATGCCGGCTACCTCAGGGCCATGGCGATCGCGGTCCCCGTCTACGTCGGCGTCGCGGTCGTCATCGGAGCCAGCGCCGTCACGGTCAGCGCCCTGCGGGCCCTGCGGTGGTCGATCGAGGACCAGGAGCCGACGGTCGACGAGCGCCGGACGGCCCTGCGGCTGCCCTGGCGCATGACCCTGATCCAGCTCGCGCTGTGGATGGGCGGGGTCGCGACGTTCACGATCCTCGCGATCATCCTGCAGCCGGAGGCCGTGCTCGGCGTCGTGTTCGCGGTCGGCATCGCAGGGCTCGTGGTGTGCGCGATCGCCTACCTGTTCACCGAGTTCGCCCTGCGCCCGATCGCCGCGCGGGCCCTGCAGGGGCGCGCGTCGGTCGACGAGCTGGGCTTCGGGGTGCAGCGTCGCATGCTGGTGTTCTGGGGCCTCGGCACGGCGGCGCCCGTGCTGGGCCTGGTCGTCGCGGCGATCGCGGCGATCTCGCGCGACGACACGAGCGTCGTCCGGCTCGCGTCGACCGCCTTGGGCCTGGCAGCGGTCGTGCTGCTGTTCGGCCTGCTCGTCACGGTGCTGACGGCGCGGGCCGTGGTGTCGCCGATCAGCGACGTGCAGGAGGCCCTCGAACGGGTCAAGGAGGGCGATCTCGACGTCGAGGTGCGGGTCGACGACGGCACCGAGCTGGGCCTGCTGCAGTCGGGGTTCAACGAGATGGTCGTGGGGCTGCGCGAGCGCGAGCAGATCCGCGACCTGTTCGGCCGGCACGTCGGTCGGGCCGTCGCGAAGGCGGCGACCGACGGCAACGTCGAGCTGGGCGGCGAGACGCGCACCGTCTCGGTGCTGATGATCGACCTGATCGGCTCGACGACGTACGCCGCGACGCGGTCGCCGGCCGAGGTCGTCGAGATGCTCAACCGGTTCTTCGCCGTGATCGTCGAGGAGGTCGACGGGCACGGGGGCCTGGTCAACAAGTTCATGGGCGACGCGGTCCTCGCGATCTTCGGGGCGCCCGCCGACCTCGACGACCACGCCGGGGCGGCGCTGGCGACGTCGCGGCGCATCGCCGAGCGGCTGGCCGACGAGGTCCCCGAGATCGGCGCCGGCATCGGCGTCTCGACGGGGCAGGCCGTGGCGGGCAACGTGGGGCACCGCTCGCGGTTCGAGTACACCGTGATCGGCGACGCGGTCAACGCCGCGGCGCGCCTCACGGAGCTGGCCAAGGACGTCAACGGCCGCATCCTGGTGGCGACGGCGAGCGTCGCGGCGTCGTCGGCCGACGAGCAGGCGTGCTGGACGCCGCACGGCTCGCCCGTCCTGCGGGGCCGCACCGATCCCACGCCCACCTCGCAGCTGGCCCGCCTCAGCTGAGGGGTGCGACGGCGCCCATCGCCTCGTCGAGCAGCGCCGCCAGCGACGTCCCGGCGTCCTCGGCCCACGCGACCTGCGCCGTCTCGAGGCACGCGACGGCGCTGGCCGCGACCGCGGCGGCCCGCACGTCGCGGGTGGCGCCGGCGTCGCCCGGCAGACGCACGGCCACGAGCGGGGCGAGGCGCTCGACCCACAGGCGGCGCCGCGTCTCGGCCGTGGCACGCAGGGCCGGCTCGGCCCGGAGCATGAGCTGCAGGGGGCGTGACTTCCGGTGGTGCTCCTCCTGCAGCGCGACGGACGCCGAGAACGCGGCTCGCAGCGCCGGCCACGCGCCCTCGTCGGCCGGACGCTGCTCGAGCGCCGTCGCGATCGCGTTGCCCGACTCGACGAGCCGCTCGAGCACGAGCTCGTCCTTGCCCGCGAAGTAGCGGAAGAACGTGCGGCGCGACATGCCCGCGGCATCGGCGATCTGGTCGACCGTCGTGGCCTCGTAGCCGTGCGCCGCGAACAGTGTCCAGGCGTGCTTCGCGACCTCGTCGCGGATCGCCTCGCGGGCGTGGTCGCGCAGCGTCATCTCGGGGCCCATGCCGGCATCCTACCGAAGTGTGTCACCAGGAGGCGAGGTTGGCACTCGGTGACACGTGCGGTTAGGGTCATCGTTGCACCGCCCAACCATGACCCCCGGAAGAGCCATCATGACCGATCACGACGTCACGTCCCCGCCCGTCGCCGGGCACACCTCGCCCGCCCGCGCGACCCTCGAGCTGCTCGTCGTCGGGCTCGGCGCCCTCGTCGTGGCGCTGGCCCAGTCGGTGCTGATCCCGGTGCTGTCGATCCTGCCGGCCGATCTCGACACCTCCGCCAGCAACGTCAACTGGCTGCTGACCTCGACGCTGCTCGTGGCGGCCGTGTCGGTGCCGATCCTCGGACGCCTCGGCGACATGTTCGGCAAGCGCCGCATGCTGCTGGTCGCGATCGGCGCGCTGGTGGTCGGATCGCTCGTCACGTCGTTCACCGACCACATCGGCCTGCTGATCGCGGGCCGCGCGATCCAGGGCGCGTCGGCCGCGGCGATCCCGTTGGGCATCAGCCTGCTCGCGACCGTCATGCCGCGCGAACGGGTCGGCTCGAGCATCGCCCTGATCAGCGCGATGCTGGGCGTCGGCGGATCGCTGGGCCTGCCGCTGGCCGGCTTCGTCGCCGAGCACGCCGACTTCCACGTGCTGTTCTGGATCACCGGTCTCGCGGGCGTCGTGGCGTTCGTGGGCATCCTGCTGATCGTCCCCGAGGCCCCCGGCCGCAGCGGCGGACGCGTCGACGTCGTCGGCTCGGTCCTGCTCGCCGCAGGCCTGGTCTGCCTCCTGCTGCCGCTCGCGCAGAGCTCGACGTGGGGCTGGGACGACGCGCGCATCTGGACGCTGCTCGCCGCGGCCGTCGTCCTCATCGCGGTGTTCGGCTGGAAGCAGGTGCGCACGGCCGACCCCCTCGTCGACCTCAAGGCCCTGCGTCGCCCGCCGATCGTGCTGACGAACGCGGCCTCGATCCTGTTCGGCTTCGCGCTGTTCGCCTCGTTCATCGGCACGGCGTCGTACATCGAGGCGCCCGAGTCGAGCGGCTACGGATTCGGCTCCAGCCTGCTCGTCGGGGGCCTCGCGATGCTGCCGGGCGGTCTCATGATGCTGCTGCTCGCGCCCGTCGCCGCCACGCTGATCGCCCGGCGCGGGGCGCCGCAGACCCTGGCGCTCGGTGCCCTGGTCGTCGCGGTCGGCTTCGTGGCGCGCATCGTCGTGCACGACTCGCTGTGGCAGGTCGTCGTCGGCTCGACGATCATCGGCGCGGGGACCGGCATCGGCTACGCCGCGATGCCGTCGCTGATCAACGCCCACACCCCGCCCGACGAGACGGGCGCGGCCAACGGGCTCAACACGCTGTTCCGGAGCCTGGGCAGCTCGCTGGCCAGCGCGATCGGCGGCAGCATCCTGGCCGGGTCGACCGTCATCGTGGGCGACTTCGCGGTGCCGTCGCTCGACGCGTACCAGCTGATCTTCGCCCTGTGCGGCGGAGCGGCCGTGCTGGCGGCCGTCCTGGTCATGCTGATCCCGCACCGACCGGCGCCGGTCACCGGCTGAAGGGACCGTCCAGCACTGCCCACTGCAGCAGCATGATCGTCTTCGCGTCGGTGATGGCGGAGCCGATGCCCGCCACGGCCTCGTCGACGCCGATCTCGACGAGCTCGATGTCCTCACCCTCGTCCTCGACGCCGTGGTGGGTGCCGTCGAGGTCGTCACGGCGGTACGGCGCGGCGTAGAAGTGGATCTTCTCGGTCACCGAGCCGGGGCTCATGTAGACGTCGAAGACGTGCTCGACCTCGCCGACCCGGACCCCGGTCTCCTCGGCGGCCTCGCGGCGGATCGCGGTCTCGGGATCGTCCTCGTCGAGCAGCCCCGCGGGCGTCTCGAGCAGCATCCCGTCGGGGTGGCCGTTGACGTAGACGGGGTAGCGGAACTGGCGCGTCAGCAGCACCGTCCGGCGCTCGACGTCGTGCAGCAGGATCGTCGCGCCGTTGCCCCGGTCGTACGTCTCACGTCGCTCGGTGCGCCACGTGCCGTCGGAGCCCCGGATGTCGAGCGTCGTCGCCCGCACGACGTACCAGTCGCTGGCGAGGAGCTCGACGTCCTTGACGACGACGTCGGGGTTGCGGTCGAGCCCGAGGCCCGTCAGGTGCAGGCCCGTGCGGCCGCGGCGGTCGGGTTCGTCCACTCCGGCAGTCATGCGTCCACCCTGTCACGCGCCCGACACGACGGGCGCGCCTCCTCGGGCCGTGCGAGTGTGGAGGCCGAACCGCCGAGGGGATCCACCATGACGACGCCGTCCGAGTCCGCCGACCGACACCCGCTGTGGGCCATCCACCGACACCTGGCCGACCGGCACGTGTGGACCGACCTGACCCACGCCTTCCACCCGGGCCAGCCGCACTTCCCGGCCTTCCCGGACGAGGAGCGCAGCCAGGTCTTCGACGTCGGGCAGGACGGCTTCACGGTGCACCGGCACACGATCGTCGGTCAGTGGGGGACGCACGTCGACCCGCCGTCGCACTTCGTCGAGGGAGCGCGGACGCTCGACGAGGTCCCGGTCGAGCAGATGATCCTGCCGCTCGTCGTGCTCGACATCTCGCACCGCGTCGCGCGCGACCCCGACGCCGTGCCGACACTCGACGACGTCGCGGCCTGGGAGCAGCGCAACGGCCCGGTCCCCGCCGGCTCGTTCGTCGCGCTGCGCACCGACTGGTGGAAGCGCTGGCCCGATGCCGCCGCGATGGAGAACCGCGACGCCGACGGCGTCAGCCACGCGCCGGGCTGGTCGCGCGAGGTCGTCGAGCACCTGGTCGCGGCGGGTGTGACGGCGCTCGGTCACGAGCAGACCGACACCGATGCTGGACGCTCGACGTCCGCCGGCGACTACGGCCTCGAGCTGCTGTGGCTGCAGAACGACCGGTGGCAGATCGAGCTCATGGCACGGCTCGACGAGGTGCCCGAGGTGGGCGCGCTGATCCTCGCGTCGTGGCCCAAGCCCTTGGGCGGCTCCGGCTTCCCGGCGCGGGTCGTCGCGATCCACCCCGCCGAGCCCGAGCCCGCCGACCCGCCCCGCTGGGCCTGAGCCCCCCGACCGTCAGTCGGTCGTCGCGGTGGCGTCCTCGACGGTCGGGTAGAGCGCGAAGACGTCCTCCAGGCCCGTGATCGACAGGACGCGTCGGACGATCGGATTGGCGCCGGCGATGCGGAACCGTCCGGCGTCACGGGTCAGCTGCCAGCCGCTCACGAGCGCACCGAGACCCGACGAGTCCATGAACGCGACGTCGGAGAGGTCGATGACCAGCCGCACGGGCGACTCGTCGAACCGGTCGACGATGTGGGCGCGCAGCGTGCGGGCCGTCTCGACGTCGATGTCGCCCGACAGCTCGACGACGTGGAAGTCGCCGCTGACGCGGTCGACGATGGACAGGCTCATGCGGGACCTCCCGGTCGTGCGGTGGAGCGCCGGAGCGCGACGACCGTCAGGTCGTCGTCGAGGGTGCCCGGCACGGCCGTGAGCAGGTCCTCGATCCACGTGTCGAGGGTGTCGGAGTGGTCGGACCCGGAGGCCGCCGACGCCAGGTGCGCGATCGAGTCGTCGATCTCGACGCCGCGCCGCTCGACCAGGCCGTCGGTGTACGCCAGCAGGATGTCGCCCTCGCCGAGCATGATGCGGTCGGTGCGGGCCGCGCCGGTCGCGACGCCGAGCAGCGGTCGCCCGGCCTGCTCGAGCGGACGGCACGTGTGGCCCGACAGCACGAGCGGCGGCGGGTGGCCGGCGTTGGCGAGCTCGACGACGCCCGTGACGGGGTCGAGCACGACGACGACCGCGGTCGCGGTCTGGCCCGGCAGCAGCGACTGGACGAGGACGTCGAGCCGGTCGAGGCACGCGGCGGGCGAGTGGCCGTCGAACATGTAGGCCCGCAGCGCCGTGCGCACCTGCGCCATCGCGGTCGCCGCCGTGACGCCGTGACCGGCGACGTCGCCGACGCTCACGACGAAGCGTCCGTCGGGCAGGTGGAACGCGTCCCACCAGTCGCCGCCCAGCTGGCTGCCCTTGGCGGGACGGTAGCGCGCCAGGACGTCGTGGCCCTCGACGGTCGGGGCCTCCTCGAGCACGACGGTGCGCTGCAGCGACTCGGCGATCGCGGTGTGCTCGTGGCTGCGGCGCAGCAGCTCGCCCGACAGGTGCTCGCGCAGGCTCTGCGCGACGCCGACCTGCCAGCCCTGCCACGGCAGGCTGCGGCCGCGCACGACCTGGCGCCACTTCGCGAACGACCTGCGCGGGCTGAGGCGGACGTTGGGGTTCTCGGCCAGCGCGAGCGCCTTGTTGGTGGGGTCGCCGCCCCAGTCGACGGTCCGCTCGATCTCGGGGCGCACCCACATGAGCCAGCGGTCGGGGCCGTTGCCGATGCGCAGCGCTCCCGCGGCCACGTCGGAGACGCGCGCCAGGTCGGGGTCGAGCGCCGTCAGGTGGTGGCTCGCGACGGGTCGTCCGCCGGGGACGTCGAGCTGGCGCGAGATGAAGTGCAGGTCGGCGTCCGGCGGCACGACGCCCCGCGTCATCATGCGTCCGTCGACGAACAGGGCCACGCCCTGCGCGTCGACCAGCTCGAGCAGGCGGGGGTCGTCGAGGAGCGCGTCGTAGACCGGTCGCGAGTCGGCCGCGAGGGCCGCGGTGATGCGCGCGAGCGTCACGCTGGCCTTGAGCTCGTCGGTGTGGTTGTCGGCCTGCTCACGGTCGTCGATGAGCTGCGACGCGGTCTGGCCGAGGAACTCGGCCGCCGAGCGCGCGTCGTACGGGACGCGGTGCGGTCCGGAGTAGTGGTGGCAGGCGACGAGGCCCCACAGCAGGCCGTCCTTGACCAGCGAGACCGACATCGACGCCGACACGCCCATGTTGGACAGGTACTCGATGTGGATCGGCGAGACGCTGCGCAGCACCGAGTGCGACAGGTCGAGCGGCGACCCGGTCGAGGGGTCGATGACGGGCTCGAGCGCGACGGGTGCGTAGTGGATGTCGGCGATGAGGCGCGTCCAGTTCACGGTGTACAGCCGCCTGGCCTGGGCGGGGATGTCGGTCGACGGGTAGTGCAGCCCGAGGAACGGGTTGAGGTCGTCGCGACGGTCCTCGGCGACGACCTCGCCGTTCCACTCCTCGTCGAAGCGGTAGACCATGACGCGGTCGAAGCCGGTCAGCGAGCGGATCTCCGACGCGAGCTGCGCGCACAGCTCGGCCGTGGTGGCCGACTGCGTCAGACGGGTGACGGCCGCGCGGGCCGAGCGGTACGAGACCGCCTGGCTCGGCAGGGGAACCGACACGGGCTCGAGCTCGACGACGACGCGTCCGCCCGACCGGTGCACGATGATGTCGACGTCGACGTCGGCGAGGTCTCCCGGGCCGGCCGGCATGCGGGTGCGGATCGGGGTGCTCATGTCGTCGGCCGCCACGGCCTGCGCGACGGATGCCGAGGGCTCGTCGCCGATGGCCTCGCGGACGTCGAGGCCGATCAGGTCGAGGGCTGGGCGTCCGAGGAGCTGGGCGCAGTTGCGCGAGGCCGTGACGACACGGTGCTCGGCGTCGAGCGCGAGCAGCAGGCCGTGCGGCTGGATGGCGCCCGGGATGTGGATGGGCTCGCGCTCGCAGTTGGTGAGGTCGGGCGCCGAGTACGCGGGGGTGTGGTCGACGGCATCGCTCAGGTCATGGGTCACTAGGCGTCTCTCGTAGAACGTACCGCCTGGTGGCTCAACCGGTCCGCCTGCAGTTTAGCGCCCGCGAGACCCGCAGGGTGACTCAGGCCACGCAGCCCACGCACAGCGTCGCCCGCGGGAAGGCCTCGAGGCGGGCGCGGGCGATCGTGCCCGAGCAGGCCTCGCACACGCCGTAGAGGCCGCTGTCGAGACGATCGATGACGTGCTGGACCTGCACGAGGATCGCGGCGGCGTTCTCGGCGCGGACGGCGTCGGCCAGCAGCTCGGAGCGCTGCGACGCGACGTCGAGCTCGTCGTGGAGGATCTCGCCGGTCGGGCCGGACACGCCGAGGGCGGTCCCGCCGCCGAACTCGGCGAGCTCGGCCTCGAGCCGGGTCACGGAGTCCTCGAGGAGCTCGCGGACGGCCGCCAGCTCGGCGGGCGTCCAGGTCGGGTCACTGGTGGGGTCGAGCTCGATCGTCATGGGAACCTCGGCGGGCGGGAGATGGGGTGGTGAACCCCTTTACCCGCCCGCCGCGGTTCTCAATCGCGTGACATCAGGGCTTGTCGGTCGGTGCCTGCGTCGTCGTGGTGGGCTCGCCGACCGCGTCGCCCGGGGCGGGGCGCGGCGTCGTCGACGCCGGCGGCGGGACGGGCGCGACGTACGGCGCGGGAGCGTCGCCCTTGCGCTTGAGGATCGCGAACGCGGCGGCACCGGCACCGGTCAGGATGCCGACGGCAGCGACGCGACGCAGGCGCTTGCGCTGCGGCTTGACCTTCTCGGGCAGGCGGTCCTGGACGTTCTCGGGCAGGCGGTCGAACAGGTCGTCCCGCAGGTCGAGCAGCTGGCCCTTGTCCGGCAGGTGCGACACGATCTGGTCGCGCACGGCGGGCGCGCGGTCGGCGACCTGCTTGCGCAGCTCGTCGGTCTGCCCCGAGATCTGGTCGGCGATCTGGTCGCGCACGGCGGGCGCGCGGTCAGCGACCTGCTTGCGCAGCTCGTCGGTCTGCGCGGCCAGGTCGTGGAGCTGCGCCTCCAGCTTGTCGCGGAGGGTCTTGTTCTTGAACGGCCTCGTCATGTCGTGCTCCCTTGTCATTTCTGGTGTCGGCTGGTGGTGGTCTGGGTGGTTCGTGGTCGCGCCGGTCAGGACGACGGTGCTGGGTCGAGACTTTCACTTCTCGGCCCGCGGCGCGCGGTGGTCCCGGATGATGGCGCGTCGGGGTCGTCCCGGAGTCCGGTCTCGTGCCCGAGATGGGCGAGCGGGTCGGCGCGCCGCTTCATGCGGGCCAGCACCTCGTCGAGCGTCAGGTGGCGCAGGCCGGGGCCCAGCTCGCGCCACGTGCGCGGCACCGCGACCCGGGGCTCGAGCGTGCCGCGCAGCGAGTAGGGGGCGACGGTCGTCTTGTTGCCGTTGTTCTGGCTCCAGTCGACCAGCACCCTGTCCTGGCGCTCGCTGCGGCGCATCGAGCTGACCACGAGGTCGGGCATCTGGGACTCCAGGGTCTTGGCGACCTCGTGCGCGAACGCGTTGACGTAGTCGGAGTCGTGCGTGCCGTCGAGGGCCGCGTACAGGTGGATGCCCTTGCTCCCGCTCGTGACGGGCATCGCCTCGAGCCCGACGTCCTTCAGCAGCCCACGGGCGGTCCGGGCGACGTCGACGCACTCGGGCAGCCCCGTGCCGGGCCCGGGGTCGAGGTCGAGGACGAGCCGGTCGGGGCTGAGCGGGAGGCCGTCGTCGTCGAGCCGCCACTGCGGCACGTGCAGCTCGAGGGCACCGACCTGGCCGGCCCACGCCAGCGCGGCGTCGTCCTCGAAGACGGGGTAGGTGGTCGTGTGCTCGCGGTGGTCGACGACGACGCTGCGGATCCACGACGGCGCGGAGTCGGGCAGGTTCTTCTCGAAGAACACGTCGCCCGGCTGCTCGGCCGTGCCGACGCCGTCGACCCAGCGCTTGCGGGTGAGGATGCGGCCGGCGACGTGCGGCAGCAAGTGGGGGGCGATCGCGACGTAGTAGGCGATGACGTCGGCCTTGGTCGTGCCGCTCGCGGGGTACACGACCTTGTCGGGGTGCGTCAGGCGCAGTCGGCGTCCCGAGACGACGACGTTCTCGGTGCTCGTCGCCATCTGGTCTCCTCTCACCGGCCGCTCGGGGTCGCGATCGGTCGATTCTGTCGCGATTGCGGGAAAAACTTATGTACCCGGTCCCCGGTCACCGAAACCCCTGCGGCTCCGGTGAGTTCGTGGACGAATAGTTCATTCGAACCAGGCTGTCTAGCTCGAATTGGCTGAACAAGTCTTGCGCAAGGTTGCTCCGAGGTGCGATGGTGATCCCGCTGGTTGAGCAGAAGCCCGCAACGGATCGAGACCCAGGAGGGTCATCGTGAATTCTGCTCCCGCACGCGCATCAGAGATCGACACCGACGACGTCACGTCGTTGCTGCAGGCCGCCGCCGCGGCCGAGCCCGCCGAGCGCGCGCGTCTGGAGGACGAGGTCGTCCGCCGCCACCTGGGTCTGGCGCGCCACCTCGCGGGACGTTACGCGGGTCGTGGCGTCGACCGCGACGACCTCGTGCAGGTCGCCAACTTCGCGCTCGTCAAGGCCATCCGCGGCTTCCACCACGACCGCGGCGAGTTCGTCCCGTTCGCGACCGTGACGATCCTCGGCGAGATCAAGAAGCACTTCCGCGACCACTGCTGGAGCGTCCGCCCGCCCCGTCGCATCCAGCAGATGCAGGCCGACATCACCGCCGCGTCCGAGCGTCGGCTGCAGACCGACTCGCGCACGCCGCTGGTCGCCGACATCGCCCGTGACATCGACGCCTCGGAGTCGGACGTCCGCGAGGCGATGGCCGCGCGCGGCTGCTTCTCGCCGACGTCGCTCGACCAGCCCATGCGCGACGGCGGACAGCCGCTCGGCGAGACCCTGAAGTGGGAGGAGTCGGCGTACTCCTTCATCGACGACTGGGTCACGGTCGGCCCCCTGTGCCAGGAGCTCGGCGACGACGAGCGCGAGCTGCTGCGCTTGCGGTTCGTCGAGGACCGCACGCAGCAGGAGATCGCCGACATCGTCGGCGTCAGCCAGATGCAGGTGTCGCGCCGCCTCACCAAGCTGCTCGAGCAGCTGCGGTCGCGTGCCGCGATGATCGACGCCGCGTAGCGCACGGCACCCCTGGCGCCCGCACTCGCGGTGCCGCCGCGGGCGTTCGTTGGTACGGTTTTCCGGCCGGTTCAGCAGCAGCCGTCTGCTTCAGCGAACCGGAAAGAGCGCCCGTTGACACGCATCACCTTGGTGTTCACCCTCAGTGACCCCCGAGCGCAGGTCGATCTCCTGCACGAGTTCACCCTCCACGACGGAGTGGTCGCCACGGCCGCCGACATCGACGGCTCGCCGGCCATCCGGGTCGAGACGCACGACTCGGTCAGCACCGTGTGGGACGTCCGCGCGACCGTCGGAATGTTCGACGACCGTGCCCGCGAGCAGCAGGATCAGGGATGACCGCGGTGACGACCGGGCTCGAACGTCTTGCTGGAGTACGAGGGAGCCGAGGTCCAGGCCTCCTGCAGGCCGATCTCGTCGGCGATCGTGGTCGCGAGGTCGGACGCCCGCAGGATCGCGCCGTCCAGCCCCTCGGTCGGCAGGCCGA
The DNA here is from genome assembly GCF_014841755.1 of Aeromicrobium sp. CFBP 8757. Classification (NCBI taxonomy): domain Bacteria; kingdom Bacillati; phylum Actinomycetota; class Actinomycetes; order Propionibacteriales; family Nocardioidaceae; genus Aeromicrobium; species Aeromicrobium sp. CFBP 8757. Next base: position 17,572 of record NZ_JACYUM010000011.1, on the reverse strand, counting down.
ACGGCGAGTGCCAGATGACCGAGACGTCGTGCTGGTCGCCGCACTGGCGGCACAGCTCGTCGAGCCGCGCGACGAGCCCCTCGTCGTCGGACGTCGCGCACACCGCCACGACGTGGGTCGCCGGCATCCGCTGGGACGTCAGGTCGGCCATCGCCCGGTCGCCGCTGACGGTGTCGAGACGGATCACGGCGTTCGTGACGGAGCTCAGCCAGCCCATCGGCGTGGTGACGACGTGCGTGGCGCAGCCGCGTCGGCCAAGCTCGTCGCTGAGGGCGGCGTCGAGTGCATCGCGGGTCCCGAACATCGTGACGGTGGGGCCGGAGAGGTGAAGGTCTGTGGTCATGTGGCCCGTCCCTTCATGGAGAGTCGTGCGAGGAGAGCCGGGAAGGCTGATGCCCTCCGCCCCTCGAGCCCCATATGCTGGGGAGGAAGGTACTCGATGGTGCAAGTACCCTTGGCCTGCCCGGTCAAACTGCACGCTCCGACCGTCCGGCGCCCTCTCGACACGATGTGGTCGTCCCGATGAGGCGCCTCGATCTCAGAAGGGGTTCCTCGATGGACAGCTCGACCTTCTTCTCGCAGATGGCCCTCGACCTGCACGACGCGCCGACGTCCGAGAGCACCCTCGAGCGCATCGCGGAGTACGCCAAGCTCGCCACCGAGTGCGACGAGGCCGGCATCATGCTGGTGCACGCGCGCAACCAGATCGAGACCGCGGCCGCGACGTCCCGCCGCGTCGGCGAGTCGCACAACCTGCAGATCGTCCACGACGAGGGGCCGTGCCTCGACGCGATCGAGGGCGCCGACCACTACATGTCCGACGACATCAGGGTCGACCCTCGGTGGGAGAAGTGGGGCCCGGCGGTCGCCGCCCTCGGCATGCGCAGCGTGCTGAGCCTGCGCCTCGAGACGCGGTCGCGACGCTACGGCTCGCTCAACCTGTACGCCGATCGCGTCGGCGCGTTCGACGACGACGACCTGGCCGTCGCGACGATCTTCGTGCGCCACGCCTCGATCGCGATCGCCAACGCCCACAACGAGGAGGGCCTGCAGGTCGCGATCGACGCCCGCAAGCTGATCGGCCAGGCGCAGGGCATCCTGATGGAGCGCTTCAGCATCGACGCAGACCGTGCGTTCGAGTTCCTGCGTCGTCAGTCGCAGTCGCACAACGTCAAGCTGCGCTACGTCGCCGAGTGGGTCGTCGACCACCGCAACTCGCCGAACGCGACGTTCTCGGTGCCCGACGACGACAGCGCCTCGGTCAGCTAGCCTTCGGCCGCGACGCCTTCTTCTTCGTCGCGGCCTTCTTGGCGGGCGCCTTCCTGGCCGCCGTCTTCTTCGCGGCCGTCGCCTTCTTGGCGGGGGCGGTCTTCGCGGCGGGTGCCTTCTTGGCCGTCGAGGCCGGGGCCTTCTTGCGGTCGATGCTGCGCTTGAGCGCCTCCATCAGGTCGACGACGTCGGCATCGTCGTCATCGCCGTCCGGCGCGCCGAACGTCGCGTCGGTGTCGAGCGCGGCGCCCTGCTCGAGCTTGGCCTCGACGAGCGTGCGCAGCTGCTCCTGGTACTCGTCGGTGAAGGCCGCGCTGTCGAAGTCGCCCGCCAGCGAGTCGACCAGCTGAGCGGCCATGTCGCGCTCCTTCTGGCTGATGCGCGGGCTCTCCTTCAGCACGTCGAACGTGGGCGATCGCACCTCGTCGTCCCACAGGAGGGTCTGCAGCAGCAGCACGTCGCCGCGCACGCGCAGGGCCGCGAGCCGGGTCTTCTGACGCAGGGCGAAGCGGACGATCGCGGTGCGGTCGGAGTCCTCGAGCGCACGGCGCAGCAGCGTGTACTGCTTGAGCGTCGAGCTCTCGGGCTCGAGGTAGTAGCTCTTGTCGAGCCGCAGCAGGTCGACCTGCTCGGCGGGCACGAACTCGACGACCTCGATCTCGTGGTTGCGCTCGGCCGGCAGCGACTTGAGGTCCTGGTCGGTCAGGACGACGGTCCGGTTGCCGTCGTCGTACGCCTTGTCGATGTCGCCGTAGTCGACGACGTGATCGCAGACCTCGCACCGACGCTGGTACCGGATGCGTCCGCCGTCGGCCGCGTGCACCTGGTGCAGCGAGATGTCGTGGTTCTCGGTCGCGCTGTAGACCTTGACCGGCACGCTGACCAGGCCGAAGCTGATCGCGCCCTTCCAGATGGATCGCATCCTCCAGTCAAGCGCGACCGGCCTGCCGTCGCAAGGTGGGGGAGCGGGTCAGCGGCGCGGCAGCGAGAACCGCCGGCGCGGCTCCTGCGGCTTCGGGATCTCGACGAACCCGGGATCGTACGGCTCGAGCCCCCGCTCGAGGCGCGGACGCAGCGCCGTCACGGCCGCGGCCGGGTCGTCGAACGGGATGCCGGCGAGCTGGTTGGGGGAGTGACGCCACCACTGCAGCGCGACGAGCTCGTCGCGCACGTCGTCGGGCAGGCGCTTCTTGATGACCTTGGCCGGCAGGCCGCCGCAGATCGTGTAGGGCGGGAGGTCCTTGGTGACGACGGCGTTGGCGGCCACGATGCACCCGTCGCCGATCGTGACGCCCCGCAGGACGACGACGCCGGCACCCAGCCACACGTCGTTGCCGATCCACGCCCGGTCGGGGCCGACGCTGCGGAACGACTGACGTCCGCCGGCCTCGGGGTCGATGACCTGCGACTCGGCGGCCGACGGGTGCCAGCCCCACGTGGCGTGCTTGTACTGGAACGCCGAGACGCCCATCCACGTCAGCGGGTGGCCGGTCGCGCCGATCGTGGAGTTGTTGCCGATCTCGCTGTACCGGCCGATGTCGGCGGCCTGCACCTCGACGTGCTGGCCGAACTCGGTGAAGCAGCCGACCCGCGTGTCGGACCGCAGCAGCAGGTCGCCCAGCACCCGCACGGGCGGCTCGACGAGCAGGCGTGACGCCCCGACGCGCCGGACGTGGTGGTCTCCGCGGATGTGCTCGCTCACCCACGGAGACTATCGTCAGGGTCGTGACCCGACTCTGGCACGGACTCGTCGCGGTGCTCGCGGCCGTCGCGCTCGTGGGCCAGGCGGTCATCACGATCGACCAGGACCGGTCGTTCGCGAACTTCGCCAGCTACTTCACTATCGAGTCGAACCTGCTGGTGCTCGTGACGTGCGTGCTGCTGGTGCTGCGGCCCGACCGCGGCGGCACGGCCTTCGGGGTCCTGCGCCTGGCGAGCCTGACCGCGATCACCGTGACCGGCCTGGTCTACGCGACGATCCTGGCCGGCAACGGCGACTTCGACGGTGCCGAGTGGTGGTTCGACAAGATCTTCCACTACGTCGTCCCGGTGATGTCGGTCATCGGCTTCGTGGCGTTCCGGCCGCGCACGCGGCTCGCGTGGACGGCGATGTGGTCGCTGGCCTTCCCCGTCGCCTGGCTGGTGTACACGCTGGTGCGGGCCGAGCTGGCCGAGCCGGTGTTCGTCCTGACGCCCACCACGACCGCTGCCGTCCCCTACGGCTTCCTCGACGTCGCCGAGCTCGGGGCGCTCACGGTTTCGACGATCTGCCTGGTCATGACCGCGGGATTCGTCGTCATCGCCTCGATCTACGTCCGGATCAGTCGCACATCGGACGTCCGCCTGTAACGTCGGGACCACGACGACCACGAGAAGGAGCACCCCCATGACCAGCCCCACGTACCAGGTGACCGATCCCTCGACCGGTGAGGTCCTCGAGTCGTTCGACCACGCGACCGACGAGCAGGTCCAGGCGGCGCTGACGGCGTCCCACGCGGCCTACGCGACGTGGAAGGACGTGCCGATCGAGGAGCGCGCGGTCGTCGTCAAGCGCGTCGCGGCGTTGTTCGCCGAGCGGGCCGACGAGCTCGCCGCGATCGCGACGCAGGAGATGGGCAAGCCCGTCTCGGAGGGGGTCGAGGAGGCCGAGTTCTGCCAGGCGATCTTCGACTACTTCGCCGACGAGGGACCGGGCCTGACTGCCGACCAGGAGATCAAGAGCATCTCGGGCGGCCGTGCCGTCATCCAGCGGCTGCCCGTCGGGCCGCTGCTGGGCGTCATGCCGTGGAACTTCCCGTTCTACCAGATCGCCCGTTTCGCGGCCCCGAACCTGATGCTGGGCAACACCATCATCCTCAAGCACGCCGAGAGCGTGCCGCGGTCGGCGCTGGCCGTCGAGCAGATCATGAAGGACGCCGGGCTGCCCGAGGGCGCGTACGTCAACGTGTTCGCGACGTTCGACCAGGTCGAGACGATCATCGCCGACCCCCGTGTCGCGGGCGTCTCCCTCACGGGATCGGAGCGCGCCGGTGCCGTCGTGGCCGCGCTGGCCGGCAAGAACCTCAAGAAGTGCGTCCTCGAGCTGGGCGGCTCCGACCCGATGGTCGTCCTCGACACCGACGACCTCGACTCCGTCGTCGGCGACGCGTGGGACTACCGCACCTACAACACGGGCCAGGCCTGCAACTCCAACAAGCGCATGATCGTGATGGACGACCTGTTCGACGACTTCGTCGCCAAGATCACCGAGAAGGCCCTCGCGGTCGAGTCGTTCTCGCCGCTGTCGTCGCGCAAGGCCGCCGAGACGCTCCACGAGCAGGTGCAGGACGCCGTCAGCAAGGGTGCGACGCTGCACGCCGGCGGCGTGCTGAGCGACGGACCCGACGCGCACTACTCGCCGGCCGTGCTGACGGGCATCACGAAGGACATGCGGGCGTACTCCGAGGAGCTGTTCGGCCCCGTCGCGGTCGTCTACAAGGTCGGCTCGGACGACGAGGCACTCGAGCTCGCCAACGACACGACGTACGGGCTCGGCGGCTCGGTGTTCAGCGCCGACCCCGAGCGGGCGCGGTCGCTGGCACAGCGCCTCGAGGTCGGCATGGCCAACGTCAACACGACGGCCGGCGAGGGCGCCGACATCCCGTTCGGCGGCGTCAAGCGCTCCGGCTTCGGCCGCGAGCTCGGCCCGCTCGGCATGGACGAGTTCGTCAACAAGCGCATGTTCTACATCGCCGACTGAGGCGCGCGGCTCGTTCCTCGCCGCTCCAGCCGCTCGTTCCTCGCGCCTGCCAGGCTTCGCCTGGGCGCCTGCCTTCGCTCGCTGCGCTCGCTCGGCCCATGGTCACCTCATGGGCCGAGCGAGCGGCGATTCAGTCCGGCCAGGCGATGCTGAGGTACTGGGTCTCCTGGAACTCCTCCAGACCCATGCGGGCGCCCTCACGGCCGATGCCGCTCTGCTTCATGCCGCCGAACGGCGCCGCGGGGTCCGACACGAGCCCGCGGTTGACGCCGACCATCCCGGCCTCGATCGCCTCGCCGAGTCGGATGCCGCGCTGCAGGTCGCCCGTGAAGACGTAGGCCGCCAGGCCCATCTCGGTGTCGTTGGCGTAGCCGATGACCTCCTCGTCGGTCGTCCAGGAGACGATCGGCGCGATGGGCCCGAAGATCTCCTCGTGGACGATCTCGGCGTCGGCGGGCACGTCGACCAGCACGGTCGGCGCGAACCAGAAGCCGTCCGCGTGGTCGGACGGCACGGACGCCTCGTGCGTCACGCGCGCGCCCGCCTCGAGGGCGCCGGCGAGCAGCTTCGAGGTCTTGTCGACCGCCTTGGCGTTGATGAGCGGACCGATGTCGGAACCGTCCGCCGCGGGCCCGACCTTCAGCGAGGCGACCTTCGCGCCGAGCTTGGCCGCGAACTCCTCGACGACGTCGGCGTGGACGTACAGGCGGTTGGCCGCCGTGCACGCCTGGCCGCCACCGCGGAACTTCGCGATCATGGTGCCCTCGACCGCCGCGTCCAGGTCGGCGTCGTCGGTGACGATCAGGGGTGCGTTGCCGCCGAGCTCCATCGAGGAGTTGACGATGCGGTCGGCGGCCTGCTTGAGCAGCACCGATCCGATGCCCGTCGAGCCGGTGAACGAGATCTTGCGGACTCGCGGGTCCTCCATCCACCGCGTCACGACCTTGGACGCCGAGCTCGCCGGGACGATGTTGACGACGCCCTCGGGCAGACCCGCCTCGACCATGAGCCGGGCGATCGCGAAGGCCGTCAGGGGCGTCTCGGCGGCGGGCTTGAGCACGACGGTGCATCCGGCGGCGAGCGCGGGGGCGATCTTGCGGGTCGCCATCGCGGCCGGGAAGTTCCACGGCGTGACGAGTGCTGCGACGCCCACGGGGTGGTGCGTCACCAGCGTGCGGGTGCCGCCCGCGGGGGCGACGCCGTAGTCGCCGCCCATGCGCACGCCCTCCTCGGCGTACCAGCGGAAGAACTCGGCCGAGTACGTGACCTCGCCCTTGGCGTCGGTCAGCGACTTGCCGTTTTCGGCGGCGATCAGCTCACCGAGCTCGTCGCGGTCGCGGATCATGAGCTCGAACGTGCGGCGCAGGATCTCGCCGCGCTCGCGGGGTGCGACCCGGCGCCACGTGGTCAGCGCGGCGGCGGCAGCGTCGACCGCGGCGACCGCATCGGCCTCGCTGCCGTCGGACACGGGCCGGATGGTCCGGCCGGTGGCGGGGTCGACGACGTCGAACGTCCCGTCGCCGCCGGCGCGCCACTCGTTGTCGATGAACAGGTCGGTAGCGGTCATGCGTTCGTCTCCTCGAAGGCGTGGGTGAGGATCTGGAGCCCCTCGGTGAGGAGCTCGTCGCTGATGGACAGCGGGGGCAGGAAGCGCAAGACGTTGCCGAACGTCCCGCACGTCAAGACAATCACGCCGGCCCGGTGGGCGCTGGTCGCGACGGCCTTCGCGAGGTCGGCGTCGGGCTCGTCGGTGCCCGGGCGGACGAGCTCGACCGCGATCATCGCGCCGCGTCCACGGACGTCGCCGATGCGGTCGTCGTCGGCCTGCAGCTTCTGCAGGGCCGGGACCATGAGGCGCTCGATCTCGCCGGCGCGCGCCACGAGGCCGTCCTGCTCGATCGTCTCGATCGTCGCGAGGGCCGCGGCGCACGCCAGGGGGTTGCCGCCGTAGGTGCCGCCGAGGCCGCTGACGTGCGAGGCGTCCATGACGTCGGCACGACCCGTGACCGCCGAGAGGGGCAGACCGCCCGCGATGCCCTTGGCCGTGACGATCAGGTCGGGCACGACACCCTCGTGGTCGCACGCGAACATCGCGCCGGTGCGGGCGAAGCCCGTCTGCACCTCGTCGGCGACGAACACGACGCCGTTGTCGGTGCACCACTGCGAGATCGCGGGCAGGAAGCCGTCGGCCGGGACGATGAAGCCGCCCTCGCCCTGGATCGGCTCGATCACGACGGCGGCGAGGTTCGCGGCGCCGACCTGCTTCTCGATGATCGTGATGGCGTCGCGCGCGGCCTCGGCGCCCGAGACCGCGTGGTCGCGGTAGGGGTACGACATCGGCGCGCGGTAGACCTCGGGGGCGAACGGGCCGAACCCGCTCTTGTAGGGCATCGACTTGGCCGTCATGGCCATCGTCAGGTTGGTGCGCCCGTGGTACGCGTGGTCGAACACCACGACGGCCTGGCGCTTGGTGTGCGCGCGGGCGATCTTGATGGCGTTCTCGACGGCCTCGGCGCCCGAGTTGAACAGCGCGGAGCGCTTCTCGTGGTCGCCGGGCGTCAACCGGTTGAGCGCCTCGGCGACGGCGACGTAGCCCTCGTAGGGCGTCACCATGAAGCACGTGTGGGTGAACGACTCGACCTGCCGCTGCACCGCCTCGACGACGCGGGGCGCGCTGTTGCCGACGGTCGTGACGGCGATGCCGGAGCCGAGGTCGATGAACGTGTTGCCGTCGACGTCCTTGACGACGCCGCCGCCGGCCTCGACCGCAAAGACCGGCATGGTGGTGCCGATGCCCTGCGCGACGGCGGCGTCCTTGCGGGCCATCAGCTCGATCGAACGGGGTCCCGGGACGGCGGTCACGAGCTCGCGGCGTTGCTGGAGATGAGCAGTCATGCGTTCATTCTCGACCTCGCGACCCATGCCGTCCAATACTCAGGTGCGATCGCGCCTATGCTCTGCAGGCATGGAACTGCGCACCCTCGGGTACTTCGTCGCCGTCGCCGACTCGGGTTCGGTCAGCGCCGCCGCCGACGTCGTCCACGTGACGCAGCCGGCGATCTCGCGACAGCTGCGCCAGCTCGAGCACGACCTCGGCGTCGACCTGTTCGTGCGCAGCGCGGGTCGGCTCCGCCTGAGCGCCGCGGGGCGCGAGCTGCTGCCCTACGCGCGCGACGTGCTGCGGCGGGCCGACGGCGCACGAGCGGTCGCTCGGTCGTACGCGGCCGGGCGCCTCGAACGGGTGACGATCATGTCGCCGACCACGACGCTCACCGACGTCATCGCGCCGTTCCTCGCCACGTTCGAGCCCGACGACCCCATGCCGACGGTGCTGGAGTCGGGGCCGCGGGACGCCCATGCGGCCCTGCGCGGGGGTGCCGACCTCGCGATCGTCACGGAGCGACCGCCCTCCTCGTTGGCCGGCGCACCCATCGCGGTGCTGCCGGTGTGGGCCTACGTCCGCGACGGTCACCCGTGGACGGGGTCGACCGTCCGACTGGACGACCTCATCGACGAGACGCTGCTCGTGCTGGGGTCGGGGCTCAAGCCCCGGCAGATCCTCGACCACGCGCTCGACCGCGCCGACCTCGTGGCGCGTGACGTCGTCGAGTGCAGCCACCCGCAGGTCGCGCAGGCGCTGGCAGCCGCCGGTCGAGGGGTCGCGATCGTGACGGACGACCCGCGCTTCGACCTGCGCGGCAGCGAGATCGAGGGTCGCGACGGCCCCCTGCGCATCGAGCTGTTCGCTGCCTGGGAGCCCGAGCACCACGCCGCCGCGACGCTCGCGGGCCTCGCCGAGCGGCTCACGGCGTTCTGCGTCGAGCGCTACGGCGCCGAGGTGGCTCCGGTCCCAGGACGGTCCTGACTTCGGGGCGAACCGCGCCGGGGGCGGGACCAGGACCCCGGCGAGGTCTGGACGCGCCGCAACGGCGGGCGTAACTTGCGCCGTAGAGACGACGAAGTGGGGGGCCGCCCAGTCATCAGCTCGGAAGGAATCTCATGAAGCGGCCATCACGTACGTTCATCATCGCGGCGACGTTGCTCGCCACCGCCACCGTCACGGCGTCCCCCGCCCTCGCAGGAGGGCACGGGCACGACCCGGGGTCGTCGATCGGCAGACCCCACACCATCGCCGAGGGGCTGCTGACGCCGTTGAGCCTCGCGGTCGACGGCCGCGGTCGGGCCCTCGTCTCGCAGAACTTCCGCGGCGAGCTGGTCAGGTTCACCCGCGGCGGACAGTCGTCGACGATCGCGACGTCGCCGGGCGACGAGCTCGGCGCCGTCTCGACGTCCGGCAGCACGATCTACTGGGCGTCGACGGGGCAGGATCCGACGGCTCCGTCGGCCACGCTCTACTCCCAGGGTCGTCACGGAACCCCGCGGGTCATCGCCGACCTGCGGGCGTACGAGGCGTCGGCCAATCCCGACCAGGACACGACGTACGGGTTCAGGGGCCTTCCCGAGTCGTGTGCAGCCCAGTTCCCGGCCGACAACCCGGCGGTGTACCGCGGCGCCGTCGACAGCCACCCGTACGCGACGTCCGCGAGCCGCGGACAGGTCTTCGTCGCGGACGCAGGGGCCAACGCGATCCTCGCGGTCCGCACGGGCCGCTCGCACAGTCGTGTGAGGACGGTCGCCGTGCTGCCGCCGGTCACGGCACAGGTGTCGGCGACCGCGCTGCAGGCGCAGGGCCTGCCGACCTGCGCCGCGGGGCGCACGTACTACTTCGAGTCCGTCCCCACCGATGTCGAGCGGGGCCGCGACGGATGGTTGTACGTCAGCCTCCTGCCCGGCGGTCCCGAGGACGCGAGCCTCGGCGCCCGTGGCGCGGTCGTCAAGGTCGACCCCTCGACGGGTGACGTGCGAGCAGTGGCCGGCGGATTCGTCGGTGCGGTGGATCTCGCCCTCGGTCCCGACGGGACGATCGCCGTCGCCGAGCTGTTCGGCGGCGCCAACGGGGCGGGCCAGGTCACGCTGGTCTCACCGCGGTCGTCCCACCGCCGCTCGCTCCCGCTGACGTCACCCGGCGCGGTGGAGTGGGTCGGGTCGAAGCGGCACAGCACGCTGTACGTCACGACCGACGCGTTCGGGGGAGGCGCTGAGGGTCCTCAGCCCGTCGGCCGGTTGCAGACCGTGCGGATCAGCTCGCACCACCACTGACGAGCGGGTCGCCGGCCACGGCGCAGGGCATGGACGGGCGTCCCCGCAGCAGCGCGGGGCGGGGACGCCCGGCGGGGCGGTCAGGCAGAAGCGGCCGCTGGTGCCCGCAGCCTGCCGCTGCGGTCGGCCCACGTCTCGAACCAGACCGTGAAGAACGGCGGGATGCTGGCGGCGAGCGCCAGCACGAGGGTCTTGAGGTCCCAGCGGAAGACGAACTTCGACACGACGGCCATGGCGACGTACAGCACGAACACGCCACCGTGGATCGGTCCGGCCACGGGGACGCCACCCTCGTGGAGCCCCAGCGGCTCGGCGTCGAGGACCCACTTGAAGAACATCGCGACGAGCAGCAGGGCCCACGAGACGGCCTCGGCGATGGCGACGGTGCGGAAGACGGTGCGGACGACGGCAGGATTCACGCCACCACGCTACCCGCGTAACCGCAACGAAATGCCGACCGGTGAGAATGGTCATATGGCCTTCCTGCTGCGTGTCGAGCTGCCTGACGTGCCCGGCTCGCTGGGTGCGCTCGCCACGGCGCTCGGTTCCGCGGGCGCCGACATCGAGGCGATCGAGATCGTCGAGCGGCGGACCGGTGGCCTGGTCGTCGACGACGTCCTGCTCGAGCTGCCTCCGCAAGTCATGCCCGATGCGCTGATCACGGCCTGCCACGAGCTCGAGGGCGTCACGGTCGAGTGGATCTCGCGCTACGCCGCGGGAGCGAACCTGAGCATGGACCTCGAGGCCGTCGAGCGGTTCACGGAGGACCCGGCCCGGGCGATCGCCCGACTGGTCGAGGTCGTCCCCGAGACGTTCCGCACCGACTGGGCCGTGGCGCTCGACCGGGTCGACGGGGTGACGCACGTGATGGCCGAGTCGCCGACCGCGCCGAAGCTCGTGCCCGAGGCCGACGACTGGCTGGGCCTGCGGCGGGCCAAGGTGCTGCGCGCGGTGCCCGCGTGGGAGTCGACCGTGCTGGCCGCCGCCCCCGCCCGCGACCGCAAGGGCCACCAGCTCGTCGTCGTGGTCGGCCGCCACGGCGGACCCGAGTTCCTCGACTCCGAGGTGGCCCGCCTGGGCCACATGGCCTCGCTCGCCGCATCGGTGCAGGTCGTCTAGACCGTCCCGCACGCAGCGGTCCGCAGATTCCCAGGTGGACCTGGAAATCTCCCCGGCGGTCCTGTCGACACGCGGATTCCTGGGTGAACGCTGCTGTCCGGAGCCTGACCCCTGTTGCTCCCGGGGTCAGGCGCAGGACTCCCAGGTTGACCCCGGAAGCTTCCGGGGTTCACCTGGGAAACTGCGCGGGGCCGGGGCGGGGTTACTCCGCGGCCTTGCTCTCAGGCACGTGCGCGTGGTGGAAGCGGCCGAGCGCCTCGACCTCGCGCTCCATGCCGGGGACCGCCCTGCCCGCCATGCGCTTGAGCACGGGCCACGCGACGGGAGAGTTCACGAACGACTTGGTCCAGTTCGACACCACGACGTTCTTCGGGACGTAGACCCGTCCCTTGCGCTTCGCGAAGCCCTGCAGGATCAGGTCGACGCACTCCTCGACGCTCGTCGTGCCGTTGGCGGGCCACGGCAGCTTCTGGCGGATGTCGCGGAACGTCGGCAGATCCTTCTCGGCGTTGCGCACGATGTCGGTGTCGATCCACGACGGATGACACACGCCGACGTCGATGCCGAGGTGGGCGACCTCTTGCTTGTAGGCCATCGCGAGCGACTCGGCGCCGGCCTTGCTCGCGTTGTACGACGCGAGGCCGGCCAACGGCGTGAAGGACGCCTGCGACGCGACGACCAGCGCGTAGCCCCGGGACGCCACGAGGTGCGGGGTCGTGTGCTTGAGGGTGCGGAAGACGCCGTTGACGTTGATGTCGACGACGCGCGCGAAGGCCTCGTCGTCGATCTGGCGCACCGTGCCGTACGACGCGATGCCGGCGTTGGCGAGCACGACGTCGAGGCGTCCGAAGTGGTCGGCGGCGGCGTCGACGGCCGCCTTGACGGCGGCGCCGTCGCGGACGTCGGCCTCCCACCAGGCGGCGGCGTCACCGAGCTCGTCCGAGAGGGCCTCGAGCAGCTCGGGCTCGAGCCCCACGAGCGCGACGCGTCCGCCTCCTCGCACGAACCCGCGGGCGACGCCCGCTCCGATGCCACGTGCGGCACCCGTGACGAGTGCGACCTTGCCGGTGAATGTCTGAGCCATGCCGGTCAAGATACCGTCGGTATCTGAACTGCGCCAGAGGGCGTGCGCGCTGCTCGCGTCACATCGGCGGAGTGGGGCGCCGCCGGTCGAGCCGGGCCTGGAAGTCGTCGAACGTCGGGCAGAACCACAGGGACTGCCCCCGGTTGGACGCGTCGACCCACTCCGCGAGGCGGTCGCTGCCGGCGACGCGCTGGGCGATGTCGCCGACGACGGCGAGCCGCATGCGGTACGTCCCGAACTTCTGCGCGAAGACGTCGGCGGTGCCGGTGCCGAGGTCGAAGAAGTCGTCGGTCAGGCGCTCGGTCGGGACGACGACGATCTCGGCGCGCTGCCCGATCGCCTCGCCGACGAGCTCGGTCGCGGCCCCGTCGGTGTCGAGCGGCAGCCCGTCGGGTGCGCAGACCATCACGGGCGTGCCGTACACGGTGACCACGTGCTCGTCTGTCATGCGCCGACCATAGCGACATGCGGGGGGTGCGCGCCCGGTAACGTCGCCGCCATGAGCGCCCTCGAACACGTGTCCGACACCTTCGACCCCTCGGCCTGGCATGAGATCCCCGGCTTCGAGGGCCTCACCGACCTGACGTACCACCGGGCCGTCGACCACGGGACCGTCCGCATCGCCTTCGACCGTCCCGACATCCTCAACGCGTTCCGGCCGCACACGGTCGACGAGCTGCTCACGACGCTCGAGCACGCGCGGACGTCGGCCGACGTGGGATGCGTCCTGCTCACCGGCAACGGCCCGAGCCCCAAGAACGGCAAGCACTCCTTCTGCACGGGTGGCGACCAGCGCATCCGCGGCAAGGCGGGCTACCAGTACGAGGAGGCGGGGCACGATGACGAGGGCGCGCCGCCCAACCCGATCGACAAGGCGCGGCTGGGTCGTCTGCACATCCTCGAGGTGCAGCGCCTGATCCGGTTCATGCCGAAGGTCGTCATCTCGGTCGTGCCCGGCTGGGCGGCCGGCGGCGGCCACAGCCTGCACGTCGTCTCCGACCTGACGCTCGCCAGCGCCGAGCACGCCCGCTTCAAGCAGACCGACGCCGACGTGGGCTCGTTCGACGGCGGATTCGGCTCGGCCTACCTCGCCCGCCAGGTGGGCCAGAAGTTCGCCCGCGAGATCTTCTTCCTCGCCCAGGAGTACTCGGCCGAGGACGGCGTCCGCATGGGCACCGTCAACAAGGCCGTCCCGCACGCCGAGCTCGAGACCGTGGCGCTGGAGTGGGGGCGGCTCATCAACGCCAAGAGCCCGACCGCCCAGCGCATGCTCAAGTACTCGTTCAACGCGATCGACGACGGCCTGGTCGGCCAGCAGGTGCTGATGGGCGAGACGACGCGCCTGGCCTACATGACCGACGAGGCGCAGGAGGGGCGCGACCAGTTCCTCGAGAAGCGCGAGCCCGACTTCAGCCCCTACCCCTGGTACTACTGACCGGCGGCGGTCTCAGCAGACGCCGGTGACCTGGCGGGCTGCGGCGTCGTACTCGGCCTGGGCCTGCGCGACGACCGTCTCGTCGACGCTGCTGCCGTCGGCGACCGCGCGCGCCTCGTCGCGCAGGGAGTCGAGCGCCTCGACGGCCTGACCGACCTGGGTCCGGACGTCGTCGCTGAGCCCCTGCTCCGCGGCGGCGAGCGCCTCGCGCGTCGCCGTGAGCTTCGCGCGCGCGGCCGTGGGATCGGCGCCGAGGTCGGTCGCGATGTCGCCGACGAGCGTGCGGCCCTCGTCGACGACGCGTGCGGCCACGGCGCAGCCGGCCCGGTTGCCGGCGTCGGAGGCGGCGTCGGACGCGGCCTCCTGCACGTCCGAGCACGCGCCGAGGGCGAGGACGGGGAGGAGGGCGGCGGTGGCCAGGAGTCGGTTCACACCGTCGATCCTGACAGCCGGCGACAACATCCCTCGGCGATCGGGCGTGGCCCATCAAGTGAGACGCGTGTCTCACCCAGTGGTCGGGATCATGTCGAACGGATAACGTTCGCCGGATGAGCGTTGTGGGAGTTGTCACAGAGACCGTGGCGGGCGAGACCCGCGTAGCGGCCACCCCCGAGACCGTCGGCAAGCTGATCGGACTCGGATACGAGGTCGTCGTCGAGTCGGGCGCGGGCGAGAAGGCGTCGTTCACCGACGAGGCCTACGCCGAGGCCGGCGCCGCGATCCGCGGGACGGCCGAGACGTGGGGCAGCGACGTCGTGCTCAAGGTCAACGCGCCGTCCGCGGGCGAGATCGGCCAGCTGGCCGACGGCGCGACGCTGGTCAGCATCATCAGCCCCGCGCTCAACCCCGAGCTCGTCGAGCAGCTGTCGGCGCGTCCCATCACGGTCCTGGCGATGGACGCCGTCCCGCGCATCTCGCGGGCCCAGTCGATGGACGTCCTGAGCTCGATGGCCAACATCGCGGGCTACCGCGCCGTCGTCGAGGCCGCGAACGTGTTCGGCCGCTTCTTCACCGGGCAGATCACCGCGGCCGGCAAGGTGCCGCCCGCCAAGGTGCTCGTGGCGGGTGTCGGCGTGGCCGGCCTCGCGGCGATCGGCACCGCGAACAGCCTCGGCGCGATCGTGCGGGCCACCGACCCCCGCGCCGAGGTCGCCGACCAGGTCAAGTCGCTGGGCGGCGAGTACCTGCAGGTCGAGGTCGAGACCGAGCAGTCGACCGACGGCTACGCCAAGGCCACGACCGACGCCTACAACGCGCGTGCCGCCGAGATCTACTCCGAGCAGGCCGCCGACGTCGACATCATCATCACGACCGCGCTGATCCCGGGACGCGCCGCGCCCGTGCTGATCACCGAGGCCGACGTCGCCTCGATGAAGGCCGGCAGCGTCATCGTCGACATGGCCGCGGCCAACGGCGGCAACGTCGTCGGCTCGGTGCCGGGCGAGGCGGTCGTGACGGCCAACGGCGTCACGATCATCGGCTACACCGACCTCGCGGGACGCCTTCCCACGCAGGCCTCGCAGCTGTACGGCACGAACCTCGTCAACCTGCTGAAGCTGCTGACGCCGGCCAAGGACGGGCAGCTCGTCCTCGACTTCGACGACGTCGTGCAGCGCACCATCACGGTCGTCCGCGACGGCGAGACCACGTGGCCGCCGCCGCCCGTGCAGGTGTCGGCCGCGCCGGCCGCTGCTCCGGCAGCCGCGGCGCCGGAGCCCAAGGCGCCCAAGGCGGTCATGACGCAGCGCGCCAAGCTCGGCCTGGTGGGTCTCGGCATCCTCGCGCTGTTCCTGGTCAACGCCTACGCGCCGCCGCCGCTGCCCGAGCACTTCACGGTGCTGGTGCTGGCGATCGTGATCGGCTACTACGTCATCGGCAAGGTGCACCACGCGCTGCACACGCCGCTCATGAGCGTCACCAACGCGATCAGCGGCATCATCGTGGTCGGCGCGATGCTGCAGATCGGGGTCGACGGCTCCGAGAACGACACCGTCATCCGCGTCCTCGCGTTCGTCGCGATCTTGCTCGCGTCCATCAACGTCTTCGGCGGATTCGCCGTGACCCGCCGCATGCTCAGCATGTTCTCGAAGTAAGGGCTGATCATGGACTCCTTCAGCATCGCCACCGCGGCGTACATCGTCGCCTCGCTCCTGTTCATCCTGTCGCTCGCCGGCCTGTCGAAGCACGAGACCGCCTCGCAGGGCGTCCTGTTCGGCATCTCGGGCATGGCGATCGCGCTCGTCGCGACGTTCATCGTGGTCGCCGACGTCGCCGACACGACCTCGGTCGTCCTGCTGCTGATCGCCGTGGCCATCGGCGCCGCGATCGGCCTGTGGCGCGCCCGGGTGGTCGAGATGACCGGCATGCCCGAGCTCATCGCGCTGCTGCACTCGTTCGTCGGCCTGGCCGCCGTGCTGGTGGGCTGGAACGGCTACCTCGAGCACGGCTACTTCGAGCTGCAGTCGCTCGAGGACATCCACAACGCCGAGGTGTTCGTCGGCGTGTTCATCGGCGCCGTGACGTTCACGGGCTCGATCGTCGCGTTCCTCAAGCTGTCGGCCCGCATCAAGAGCACCCCGCTGATGCTGCCGGGCAAGAACTACATCAACCTCGGCGCCCTCGCGCTGTTCGTCATCTTGACGATCTGGTTCGTCATCAGCCCCGCGCTGTGGCTGCTGGTCCTCGTCACGATCGTCGCCCTGGCGCTCGGCTGGCACCTCGTGGCGTCGATCGGCGGTGGCGACATGCCCGTCGTGGTGTCGATGCTCAACTCTTACTCGGGCTGGGCCGCGGCGGCATCGGGCTTCCTGCTCGACAACGACGCCTTGATCGTCACCGGTGCGCTGGTCGGCTCGTCGGGTGCGTACCTGTCGTACATCATGTGCCAGGCGATGAACCGCTCGTTCATCTCCGTCATCGCCGGCGGCTTCGGCATCGAGGCCGGGCCCGCCGACGACAAGGACTACGGCGAGCACCGCGAGATCACCGCCGAGGACACCGCCGAGCTGCTGAAGAACGCGTCCAGCGTCATCATCACGCCCGGCTACGGCATGGCCGTCGCGCAGGCGCAGTACCCCGTCGCCGACCTGGTGCGCAGGCTGCGCGAGCGGGGGGTCGAGGTGCGCTTCGGCATCCACCCCGTCGCCGGCAGGCTGCCGGGGCACATGAACGTCCTGCTGGCCGAGGCCAAGGTGCCGTACGACATCGTGCTCGAGATGGACGAGATCAACGACGACTTCAAGGACACCTCGGTCGTCCTGGTCATCGGCGCCAACGACACCGTCAACCCCGCCGCGACCGAGGACCCGTCCTCGCCGATCGCCGGCATGCCGGTGCTGACGGTGTGGGAGGCGGCGGACGTCGTGATCTTCAAGCGGTCGATGGCCACGGGCTACGCCGGCGTCCAGAACCCGCTGTTCTTCCGCGACAACTCGCAGATGCTGTTCGGCGACGCCAAGGAGCGGGTCGAGGACATCCTGAAGGCGCTGTAGGTCACACGTCGAGGAGGCGTCGCGGGGTCAGGTCCTGACATACCCTCGGTATGGAGGGAGTTCGCCCCACGATTCAGGAGCACTCCATGGACAAGACCCAGTACGACCGACCCGACGACACCAAGGGAAGCCGAGGACTCATCTTCCTCGGCATGGCGATCGTGGTGATCGGCGTCTTCTACTTCGGCTACTACCGCTGAGGCGACGTGACGTAGGTCTGATCGCTGTGGTTCGCCTCGGGCTTCGCCCTCACGGTCGCTTCGCTCCCTGGCGAA
>NZ_JACYUM010000010.1:0-55587 GCF_014841755.1 Aeromicrobium sp. CFBP 8757 | reverse complement strand
CAACCGGTGCACCACCTGCCCCTCCGACAATCCCATCGCCTCACCAATGCTCAACGCGATCGCGCCGCGCTCGACCAGCCGACGCATCGGCGACTCCAGCAGCTCGATCCGCGCCATCTCGGCGTCCCGGTACTCCAGCATCGCGACCACCGACCGCGCCTCGGCGCGCGCCTGCTCCCGCGCGACGTCACCCAGGACGTCGATCGAAGCAGGTGCGAAGGTGGCCATACATCCAACCTAGAGGCCACCACCGACACTCAACCGTAGCGAGATCCACGCTGTGCACAGACCTTCGAGACCGTCGCTCCGTAGAGTCGGGCGCATGTACACCCCACCGTTCAACCGCGCAGACGACGAGACCGCCCTGCGCGAGCTCGCCGCCGCCGTCCGCGTGGGTTGGCTGGTCACCAGCCGCGCCGGAGCGGCTCCGGCTGCGACGCTGCTGCCGTTCGTCTGGACGGGCGACACCGTCGTCGCCCACTTCGCGCGGGCGAACCCGCACTGGCGCGAGATCGACGACGACACACCGGCGCTGCTGATCGTGACGGGTCCGGACGCCTACGTGTCGCCGAGCTGGTACCCCGCCAAGGCCGAGCACGGCAAGGTCGTCCCCACCTGGAACTACAGCGCGGTCCACCTGACCGGGACGGCTCGTGTGCACGACGACCCCGAGTGGCTGCGCGCCGCCGTGACCGAGCTGACCGACCACCACGAGGGTCGGCGGACGGAGCCGTGGCACGTCAGCGACGCGCCGGACTCCTACGTCGAGGGCCAGCTGCGCGGCATCGTCGGCGTCGAGATCACGGTGACGGCCGTCGAGGGCAAGGCGAAGCTGAGCCAGAACCGCTCGGACGCCGACCGCACCGGCGTCGTCCAGGGCCTGCGGGCGGACGGTCGTCCCGGCGACCTCGGCGTGGCCGAGGCGATGGCCGCCTCACTCGCACGCGAATGACGGCCACCTACCCCGCAGGCTTGCCGCGCAGGCCGGTGTCGATGAGGTCGACGAGCCAGTCGAAGCTCTCGTCGGTGTCAGTCGACCACTGGAAGCCCCCGGCCGACTCGATCGTGGCGAAGCCGTGGAAGGCGCTGCGGAGCGCGCGGAGGGCGCTGGTCATGTCGTCGGGGGCGATGTCGTAGCCACGCAGCACCGCGGTGAAGGGCCCCATGCTCGTGGCGGCGGCGACGGCGAGCGGGTCGTCCGGCCCGGTGGGTTCGAGGCCGACCGTCGCGGCGTACCGGCCGGGGTGGGCGAGCACGAACTCCCGCAGGGCGCGGGCCGCGGCGCCGAGCGCGTCACGTCCGGAGCGACCCTGGATGGCCGAGCCGATCGCGTCACCGGCACCGGTCAGCCCCACGGCAGCGATGCGACGCACCAGGTCGTCCTGGCTGGCGACGTGCTTGTAGAGCGACGGGGTGCGGACGCCGACCCGTTCGGCCAGCCGTCCCATCGTCAGGTTGGCGAACCCGATCTCGTCGGCGAGGTCGGCGCCGGCGGCGACGACGGTGTCGGTGTCGAGGCCCGCCCTAGGCACGGACGCCGTCCAGGAACGTCAGCATCGAGGCGGCCACCTCGGCAGGGTACTGGACGTGCGGGTAGTGCCCGGCGCCGTCGATGACGTCGAGTTGGCCCAGGCCGTCGGGCAGCTCGGCGACGACCGCCTCGCCCTCGGCCAGCGGCGCGGCCCAGTCGGGGTCGGCGCTGCCCTGCACGACCAGCACGGGGCAGCGGACGTTGGCCAGTTGCTCGCCCGCGTCGGCGGGCGACGCATTGCCCATCTTCTGCAGCACCTTCATGCGTCCCGGCTGCTCGAGCATCGCGGTGACCTGCTGCAGGCGCGTGTCCCAGTCGGCGGGCTTGGTGCCGGGGTACGCGACGTCGAGGTACTTCGCCCACTGCTTCGTGCTGCCGAGCACGGTCGTCCCCACCAGCCGCAGCATGCCGCGACGGAAGGCGGACGACCGCAGGTCGCCGAGGCCGATCGACTGCTTGCGGGTGAAGGGCGCGAGCTCGACGGCCGCGATGACCAGCTCGGGTGCCGTCGCCGCCGCGATGGTCACGGCGCCGCCGGCGATGGAGTGTCCGCCCAGCACCGCCGGCCCGCCGAGGTGGCGCACCAGGGCGACGAGGTCTCCGGCGATGTCGGTGCGCGTGTACGCCTGCCAGCCGACGCTCGACTCGCCGCAGCCGCGCAGGTCGACCGCCGCGACCCGGTAGCCGGCCTCGACCAGCATCGGCGCCAGGAAGCGGTAGGCCTCGCGGCTGTCGCCCATGCCGTGGGCGAGCACCACCAGCGGGCCGGCGGTGCCGGTCAGGTCGTAGGCGAGGGTGCCGCCGTCGATCTCCAAGAACTCGGTCATGTCGTCCTCCGTGTGCGTCGTCGGGCTGGCTTATGTTGTTAGCCATAAGCTAACACACTTAGCCACCGATGACGAGACGCCGTCAGCTGGCGACCAAGGTCCCCTCCTCCCGGGCCGTGTGGCCGGGCCGAGGTCCCCGCGGTGCGAGCACCATGGCAGGAGGCCGACGGGTCACTGGCAGAACACGTTGAGCAGACAGCGTCGGTACCGCCAGGGCCCGCCGGGCAGCCGACCCCGGCCTTTCAGGGAGGGGCCACCCATGGCTGACGGAACGAGCAAAGACCCGTGGCGTCTCACCACTCCGCCCGGGTCGTCGACGTACACGATGCACCTCGACGAGGAGTCGGAGCCGGCCCTGCTCGTCTGCCAGGTGGGCTCGACCCGGCTGACCTACCTCGCCCGCGCGATCGGCGACCTCCACGCCTGGCTGCAGACTGAAGAGGACTGGGTCCCGCTCGGGGCGGCCGACGAGAACAAGCCCGCGGCTCCCAACACCGTCGAGGCCTGGGGCAGGTCGGACGCCAACCCGGTCGGCGGGTGGTACGGCCAGCGCACGGGCTACCGGGGGCGGTTCGGCATGTACCTGCCGCCGCTGCTCGAGGAGCTCGGCCTGGCCGAGCTGACCCACGAGAAGCGCAACAACCGCATGCGGGCGACGTGACCTGACGGGCGCAGCACCCGCCGTCAGAGCATCCGTCCGTGGACGTCCCAGCCCTCGTCGGGCACCCGGCGCAGGGCGGTCATGCGGCGGAACCCGACCGCGTGGTCAGCGCGGAAGTTGGCGAGCTTGAGCCAGAACCCGTCCTCGTGGTCGGCGACGGAGTCGAAGTAGGCGTCGATGTCGACGTGCTTACTCATGTGCTTGCCGGCGAAGAGGCCGATCATGCCCATCACGCCCTCGGGCGCCAGCAGGCTCCCGACCCGGTCGGCGGAGTACTCCTGGGCGCGCGAGACGCTGGGCCCGATCTGCAGGATCGTCGAGATCGGACGCAGGATCGTGCGCCAGACGCTCACGTGGCGGCAGTGGATGTGGCCGAGCTCGTGACCGAGGACGAACCGGATCGTCTCGAAGTCGCCGTTGAGGTAGGCGATGTCGAGCAGGTCGGAGTAGATGACGACGTAGCCCCGCCGGATCCGACACTTGGTGGCGTACGCGTTGAACACGCCGTTGCCGTTCGTCACGTACAGACGCGGCAGCTTCAGCAGCCCCTCGCCGTCGGGCGTCATGCTCAGACGTCCGCCGAGCTCGGCGAACAGCTCGTAGAGCTGCGGCAGCTGTCGCGGGGTCACCTCGACGCCGTTGCTGATGGTCGTCCAGTACATGTAGCGGATGAAGAACAGGCCGGCCAGCAACGGGCCGAGCACGATCAGCACGACGGCCGACGTCAACCAGCCGGGCTGATCGGCATTGGTCGCGACCAGGACGATGAACACCGCCACGGCCACGACGCTCGACACCCCGGCCAGCACCAGCATCGGCACCTCGGCCCGGTGCCTGAGCTCGCGGACGGGCGGCAGCCCCGATCCGCTCGGGCGGTCCGTCGGACGAGACGTTTCCTCGTGCAGGCTCATCGGCTTCTCCGGTTCGCGGGGGATCTTCCCGCGATTGTTCGACCGCCCACTCGACCGGACGAGGGCCTCTGGTCACACCCGGAGGTGGCCAGAGGCTCTGGCGCCGTCAGTCGACGTCAGCTGGTGCGCGCCTCGGAGCCGAGGACCAGCAGCACGAGCTTGTCGCCCTTCTCCTCCAGACCCAGGACGTACTCGCTGCCCTGGACGTCGACCTTGAACGAGTCGTCGCCCGCACGGTAGGCGCGGTAGGCCCGCTCGCCGTCCGCGTGGGTCAGGGGCAGACCGTAGGAGGACTGGGCCTCCTTGACGAAGGCGTCGACGCGGGCGTCCTGGTCGACGAGCACGGCGTCGGTCGAGCAGATGAACGCCACCACGGCTCCGGCGATCGCCAGCGACGCCACGGCACCGGCGGCGCGCGACTTGCCCGTGAAGAACAGGTGCACGCCGGCCAGGACGCCGAGGACGAACAGCGCCACGGCGACGCTCACGAGAACTGTCGAGAGGGTGTCGTGACCGCCGGTGGTGAACACGTTCTTCATGAGTGGAGGAACCTCTCGATAAGTTGGATGACCATCGGTGAGGTTACTCCGTGCCCTGAAGCCGTCAGCTGCCGGACAGCGCCGAGAACAGCTGCTCGTACCGCGCGGACGGGCTGAGCGTCAGGCCCGACTTCACGAGCTTGGCCCAGTCGTCGCCCAGCACCTCGTCGGCACCCGACTCGATCGCGTCGAGCCCGGCGGCGGCGAGGGACGCGGGCGAGATCTTGGGGGCGTCGCTGGCGGCGGCCATGTCGGTGTCGACCAGACCCATGTGGACGCCGACGACCTGCGTGCCCTGGTCGGCGAGCTCGAGGCGCGTGCTGTCGGTGAGGCTCCAGGCGGCCGCCTTCGACGCGGCGTACGCGCCGGCGCTCGGGACCGTGAACCACGAGAGCGCCGAGACGACGTTGACGATCGCGCCGCCGCCGTTGGCCTTGAGGATCGGGGCGAAGGCCTGGGTCATGAGCAGCGGGCCGTAGAAGTTGGTGTCCATCTCGCGGCGGATGTCGGCCAGGTCGCCGGAGACGACCGACGTGCCGGTCGAGATGCCCGCGTTGTTGATCAGCACCTGCACGTCGCCCGCTGCGGCCGCTGCGGCCTCGACCTGCGCGGGGTCGGTGACGTCGAGCCTGATCGCCTCGACACCCTCGACGTCGATGGCACCGTCGCGCGAGGCGGCGTAGATCTTGGCCGCTCCGCGCTCCTTGAGCTGGGCGACGAACTGCGCACCGATGCCTCGGTTGGCTCCGGTCACCAGCACGACGGCGTTGTTCAGCTGCATGGGAATCTCTTTCTGTAGCGATCACTATGGATTAAATCTCGAACATAACACATTCCATAACGGTCACTACGTTATGCTGGCCACATGGCAGGCAGACCCAGGAGCTTCGACCGCGACACCGCGCTGGCCGCCGCCGTCGAGCAGTTCTGGCGGACCGGCTATGAGGAGACGTCGATCGCGATGCTGACCAGCGCGATGGGCGTGACCCCCCCGAGCCTCTACGCGGCGTTCGGCGACAAGGACAGCCTCTTCACCGAGGCGTCCGACCTGTACTTCCGCCGGACGTGCGAGGCCGTGGACGCGGCGATGACCCGCACGTCCATCCACGAGGCGATCGCGAAGATGCTCGGCGACACCGCCCGCGCGCACACCGCCAGCGACACCCCGCTGGGCTGCCTGCTGCTGACCGAGCCGCGCCTCACCGCGCAGCGCGAGACCCTGCACGACAAGCTCACCGAACGAATCGCGCGAGCCGTCACGGACGGCGACCTGCCGGCGTCCACCCGCCCCGACGAGCTGTCGTCGTTCCTGCTGGCCGTCATGCGCGGCATGTCGGGCTGCGCGCGCGACGGCGGCTCGACCGAAGACCTCCTCGCCATCGCGCGATTCGCCGTCGCCGCGATCCCGGACCAGAACGCACCTACGATCGACGAATGATCGGTGACCGCTGGGGCGTGACGGACGCCGAGACGAGCCGCCACTACCCGTGCGACGACTTCGTCCCCCGGCCCGCGTGGCAGGCCTGGCGCGGAGTCACCATCGACGCCACCCCTGACGCGGTGTGGCCGTGGATCGTGCAGCTCCGGCTCGCGCCTTACTCGTACGACTGGATCGACAACCTCGGCCGCCGCTCACCCCGCGAGCTGCGAGGCCTGCCCGACCCCGAGGTCGGGGACCCGTTCACCGCCACCGCCGGACGCTCGATCGGAACCGTCCTGTCGGTCGAGCCCGGAGTCCAGCTGACCGCGAAGCTCGTCGGCGCCTACATGTCGTACGTCCTCGTGGACGCCGGCCAGTCGACCCGGCTCCTCCTGAAGCTCGCCGCCCGCAACGGCCGCGCTCTCGGCCCACTCATCGCCGTTGGCGATCTCGTCATGGCCCGCAAGCAACTCCTCAACATCAAGACCCTCGCCGAAGCGCGATAGCCCTACCGTTCGCTGCTGAAGATGAGCATTGCGTCGATCGCGGGGGAATGCCACACCTCCGTACGACGAAGGAAGACCGCCAGAACAGGTGCTACCTGGCTTGTCCGCGCCTAACGGTGACGTGAAGGTGAGAAGTCCCAGTCAGCGCTAGACCACCAGCGCGTCCCCTCGATTGGGAAAACCTGGTCGCGCCTAATACTCGTGCCGATGTGGTCCGGATGGAACATGCCCGGGACAGACTCGACCTGCTGGTGAAGCATTGCCGTCAACCGGTGGCCACCACTCGTAAGTTGCACAGACGTGACCGTTATCGGTTCGATGCGGAGTGCCTCGAGTCCTTGAGCATCCACCTCCGAAAGCTCCTGCTGTGCGCGAGCAATCTCATCTTCCAGACCGTCAGCCACACCAGCAGTCGCGATGGATTGAAGAATTTGAGCCAAGTGAGCGTTGACCGTCTTCCAGTCGACGGCGCGATGCCAGGAGTCGTCTTTCCATAGTTCGTAGTCGAGAACTAAGTCGGCCACCTCCGAGAGCTGAATCTCGCACCAATTTTCGTCGTCAGTCACCCGGGAAACGATAGGCCCGAGCATCGCTCAGAGGATCGGTATCG
Source organism: Aeromicrobium sp. CFBP 8757 (assembly GCF_014841755.1). NCBI lineage: Bacteria > Bacillati > Actinomycetota > Actinomycetes > Propionibacteriales > Nocardioidaceae > Aeromicrobium > Aeromicrobium sp. CFBP 8757. Next base: position 48,582 of record NZ_JACYUM010000010.1, on the reverse strand, counting down.
TCGTGCGAAAACGTGCCTACCGGAGACGCTCCTCGTTCGCGGGGGAATGACGTACAGAGCACGACCCACATCGGCAGCGATACGGTCAGGCCCGAGGGGGACGCGCCGGCGGTTCTGGCTCCATCTCTTCCCGTGCTTGCGGTGGCGACGATCATCTCGCGCCCGGTATGCGACTAGACCAACACCACAGACGACCGACGATTGCGAAGATCGTGTCCCATCGCCCGTCTGCTGTTGCGAGCAACTGCGCCGTGGCGGAGCCCGGTCCACAATCCAAAGGTCAGCATCCAAACACTTGGCCGGCGCGGCGGCTCGTCCGGCATGGACGCGACAGCAGTCTGGGCGAAATAGAGTTCGCCAGGTCGGGTCCAGCCCGCTCCACGGCTATCTCCGCGAGCCTCCCAGACCACCCCGCGAACTTGACCCGTGTACTCGATGACCGCCGGCAAACTCGCGGCGCCGTTTCCCCGTTGTCATCAATCCAATGCGCGCGAGCGCGTCAGTCCCGTGATGCGGTCCCAGATGCGCCACGATTGGTGTCCGGTCGACCTGGCGAAACGAGGCAAATGACATCGAACCCGCTCACGGTTTGGCTCCGTGAGAACACAGCTCTGGCTGCGAGTGGGTTGGCGACTATCGCCCTTGCCCTCAAGGTCCTATACGTCGCTGGATTGGACTACACGACCGCGCTCGCTATCGTGCGCATCTCTGGCACCTCGAACCTAGTGATCGGCGCACTAGTATCGGCGCTCCCCTCACTCATCGCAGGGGCCCTTTACTTCTTAGTTGGTAACTACTACAGCTGGTTTCGCGCCCGTACGGGCCTCGAACGATCAGCCATACAGGCGGCAGCTGCTCCGATCTTCATCCTTGCTTTGGCGGCAGCTCCCGTCGCCGTCGTCGTGATCCCAGCGCTCGTATTGATGCTGATCGCGCTCGGAGTGCGGCTATGGGGGCGCCTGTCGAAGAAGTCGCCCGCCCCGCTGCAGCCAGACGAGCGGCCGTCAGATGTGGAAAGGAACGCCGTGCGCGCCATCATCGGCGTCGGCATCCTGTTCCAGCTCATATCTGCGCCGTGGCTCCCGTCGGAACGCGTTGAAAGTCCCGGGATCCCTGCGCGTACGGTTCAAGTACTTGGCTTTCAAGGTGCTTCGACCGCTGTTCTCGTGATTGGCGAAGGCACCGCCAACCGGAGGATCGAAATGCTACCCACGCAGGAAACGACCCGGGTGCTCTGTTCGAGGAAGACCTGGATGGATAAAACTCTGTCCGACTGGATCTCCGGCGACCGCTATCCCAGGTGTCCCGACTGATCGCGACAGCGATCCGTAGTGCCATGCTCAGACCGAGTCGCGGGCATCGACGCACCCTGAGCTCGCGCTGATCGTGCAGATCTATCCGCTCCCCAGCGGCGACCGTATCGTCTCAGTTGATGCACAAGAGGTCGGGCGGAAGAGCTTGGACTCTCTGTTCTAGACGCTATTCGTGCTGCACCTATGGATTAGAACGTTTGAACGCCGGAATCCAGCGATCGCCTCCGCGCTGTGGACGGCGGGATTGGGCCCACGACCTCGATGCGGGCGTCGGACACAACTCCGACGGAGCGAAGCCGAGAGCCATAGCCGCGACGAGTTGTCTGGCCGAACGCCACCGAACGACGCCCGTTTGCGTCAGGATGAATCGTCACGACGATGGACCGGCCGAAGTTGGCCGCCGTCTTCGGCAATTCGAGCGAGCACAGGGAGCATCCGAGATGTGGTCCGATAGCGAGACAGACGTCGACTTCCTCAACTTCACCGGTGTGTCGGACACAGTGGCAGAAGTGATCCTCCGAGCCAACGGCAGGCCCGTTTCGATCGGAATCTCTGGGTCTTGGGGGATTGGGAAGACGTCGATGCTCAAGCTCACCGAGAAGTCATTGAGCAGTCGACTTCTAACCGCTGAGGCCGAGACGGGCCAACCCGGCCGCCGTCACATTTTCCTGACGTTCAACCCGTGGCTCTATCAGGGTTATGACGACGCCCGTGCGGCACTCATTGAGGCGATCGCCACCAAGCTGCTAGCTGAGGCAACGGGCAAAGAAGCAGCGGTCGCAAGGGCAAAGCAGCTACTGAAGCGCGTCAACTGGTTTCGCGTCGCCGGTCTTACTGCCCTCGGGGCGGCGGCTCTATTCTCTGGCGTTGGCGCGCCCGGCGCCATTGGCGCGGCAGGCGGGCTGATCGCAAGTTTCAAATCCGATGGTGTGACAGAGCAGAATCTGGCTGATTCTCAGAAGCTGGCTGACGCCATCGGGGACGAAGCAGATGAAGTCCTACCCCGTGGTGAGACTTCGCCGCCGAAGGAGATTCATGATCTCCGCGAAGACTTCGCGCAGACTCTGGCGCTACTGGATGCGACATTGGTTGTCTTCATCGATGACTTGGATCGCTGCCTACCCGAGACGGCCGTCGCGACTCTTGAGGCCTTTCGTCTGTTCATGTTCATTGAGAACACCGCATTCGTGGTTGCAGCGGACGACCAGATGATCAAGCACGCGGTGCGTCGACATTTCGACAACATTCCCGACGACCGACTGGTCACGAACTATTTCGACAAACTGATCCAAGTGCCGGTCAGAGTTCCCCCGCTTGGCACGCAAGAGGTGCGCGCTTACCTGATGCTCCTATTCCTCGCCGACAGTCCCGAGGTGGACCAAGATCAGCATGAGGAAATTCGGGCGGCAGTGTCTAAGCAACTTCAGTCGTCTTGGACCGGAGCCCACGTCGACAAATCCTTTGTCGAATCCTTGGCACAGAATCTCCAGCCAGAAACCCTTGGCCGACTGGACCTCGCTCAGCGCCTGGCTCCGCTGATGACAACCGGAGTCGGAATTAACGGCAATCCACGCCTCATCAAGCGATTCCTGAACGCGCTCGAGATTCGAATGTCGATCTCCAGGGCGCACGGCGTTGGTGTGAGCGAGGAGATTGTTGCAAAGATCCTCCTCTTAGAGCGTCTCGGAAGCGACGAGGCTCTGTCGGAACTCGCTTCAGCAGTCAACTCGAGCGACGACGGAGTATTCGCACCATTTGCAGAGTGGGAAGAGAGTGCCCTGAAAGGCGCCGATCTCGAACTGACTCCGGCCTGGGACAACGAGTTCACCAAGAGGTGGCTCACAATCAACCCTGGATTCGCTGGACTGGATCTCCGCGGCGCGATGTACGTGAGTCGAGATCGACTGCCGTCAATCACCTCCGAGTCCAGGCTCTCCGAGAAAGCAGCCGACTTGCTGGCCGCTCTTCTTGAGAACCCCGCCACTGCCGACTCGCACCGCACGAAGTTGGAGGCAGTGTCAGCCGTCGAACTCGGCATAATAATGGGCAGAGTTTTGGAGAAAGCCTCAGCAATTCAAACCTGGGGAGCACCGCCCATCCTAAAGGTCGCAACGCTGATCGCCGAGATTTCGCCGACTCAAGCTGATCGTCTCGCAATCTTCCTTCGGGAGCGACCACTCAATCAGATTCAAGCCGCCTTGATCACGAGCATCAAGTCGTTCGCGTGGGCGAAACCGCTCTTCGAGTTCTGGGAAGCGTCCGACGAAGTAGATACCACCGTCAAAGAGAACATCAAGGCGGTGGTCGCCGATGGGCACGTCACAAAGTAGTGCAGGTCCGGGACCAGGGGTGGCACTTCTCCCACCATGGGTGGAGGACTTGACACCGCAGCCAGACGAGGAGACTTCGGACGACCCCACCGAGGAAAGCGCGAACCCTGATCTGCTGCTCACGCCCCTTGCTCCGCCACGCAGATTCGCAGAGGCCCGCCGCAACATCGGCGAATTCGCGAATACGAGCGACTCGGTCTCCATGCGTAGGGGACTCCGCGAATACACCAGGACCGGCTATGGCGGCGCTGAAGGCCTCACGGCCCGCTTCGGCGGGACCGTGCGCCAGAGCGAGCGCCTTTTCAACGCCCTTGATCCTAGTCAGTCTGAGACTTCGGAGCGTCAGAGGCTGCTGGCCGCAACCTCCGGCGCCGTAGCGCTGCTGGACATCGTGGTGGAGATCGTGGCTCCTGTCGACGGCACCCAAGATGCGGAGTCGTCTAGGGCAGCGGTATTCGAAGCTATCGCGGAACTGCAGAATCAGTACCCAAGCGCCAACATTCTTGAGCTGACCGCGCAGCAAAGAGATGTGCTGATCGAGGAGTTCGTTGCAGTCTCGGTTTACCAAAGGGTGATCCTCGACATAGGCGACGCGATCTCCGCCAAGGCTCCTAGCATCCAAGCCGAATCATCACGCCTGCAGCAAATCAGGGACTTCATCAAAGCTACGGTGTCGGGCGCCTTCACTGAAGGCCGGATCGTAGGTCTACCGACAACATCACCCGATATTGCATCGCGAACGCGCGACGCACTTCAACGGACCTTTCAGGTATTCAAGGACTGGACCAAATGAGATACGTAGCTGGACCGTCTGGGTTCACGCCCCCCGCTGGCACTCATGGGGCTCAGATCCTGCTGTTCGGCAATCAGGGGGCACCACGGACCGTAGGGCACGCGATAGAGACTCACATTCGCCGGGCGTGTCTGGACGTTCACCCCCAAGCACGGGACTTCCTAGCCATCGCCCTTGCGGCTATCACCGCAGACCAAGGGACACTTCGAAGCGACAGTTCAGATGGCTGGACCCGTGAAATTCATCTCCACGTGGGAGTGGAGGACGCTGACATATGGTCGGCCGCCAGCGGCCTTCTCTCCGCGGCCCTGCAGTTCCTGACCACGGATCGCTGGACGTTCTCATTCAGCCAGGCCGAGTACGCGAATTTGCCAGGCGGTAAGAGTGTCGCAGCTGACAGTGTCGCGCTACTTTCTGGTGGCTTGGACAGCCTCATAGGTGTACATCGACTGATGGAGATGGGCGCCGACCCAATATTGGTAAGTCACACGGTCCGAGGCGACAAAGAGAAGCAGTCCTCGTTCGCCGCCGCATTGGCCCCGGATCAGACCCACATTCAACTCGGACACAATGCCGTCACGCCGGGTTCAACCGAGCTCTCCCAGCGCAGTAGATCCCTTGAGTTCATTGCGCTCGGGGTTCTGTTCGCATCAGCAAGATCGCCCCAAATCGACGGCACCAAGACACCCTTCTGGCTCTGCGAGAACGGGTTCATCGCAGTCAATCCGCCGCTAACACCGTCCCGTCTCGGTAGCCTGAGTACTCGGACGGCACACCCGACATACTTATCACTCCTGAACCGGCTTCTCGCTCAGATTGGTCTCTCGATCGAGATTCAGAACCCACACCGTTTCGAAACGAAGGGTGAAATGCTTTTGTCCGTAGCCTCGGAGCCGTCAATGGAAGCGATGGCCATCCAATCGACCAGCTGCGGGCGGTTCTTGAGGAACGGATACAAGCATTGCGGCCGCTGCATTCCCTGCCAAGTAAGACGCGGAGCGTTCCTACGCGCGGGGATTGCAGACACCACGGGATATATCTATGAGAACTTGGGCATCCGCGATGGGCATCACGCGCAATGGAAAGATGTCCGGGCGGTCGGGCTAGCCGTTGCAACCGCGAGCGGCAGTTCGGTTCAACGGTGGGGGCACCCGGCGCTCGCTGGACTCCCCGTTACAGAACAGCCCAACCTACTCGGCGTAGTGTCCCGTGGGCTCGCGGAGCTCAGCCAACTCCACAGCTCCTACGGTGTTTCGTGACGATCGACTTCCACTCTCACTTAGACCTTTACCCAGACGCCGCCGCGACAGCGGCAAAGCTCGACGCAAGTGTCGGGTTCGTTCTCTCAGTCACGACAACGCCAAAGGCTTGGAACGGCACGCAGGCGCTCGAGAGGCACCACCCGGCAATTCACACCGCCCTGGGCTTGCATCCGCAGCTTGCGCAGCAACGTCAGCACGAAGTTGATCTATTCGAAGAACTGGTTAGCAACGCACGATTCATCGGCGAAGTCGGTCTCGACGGTACTGATGCTGACGAGACGGGCCGGCGGGCTCAGACCGATGTGCTTAGCCGAATTCTCACAGCATGCGCTCGCGACGGCGGGAAAGTCGTTTCACTTCACAGCAGGCGCGCAACTTCGAAGGTCCTAGACCTCTGGGAAGGGAACCCGGGCGCCGGAACACCAGTTCTGCATTGGTTCTCGGGGAGTCGGGCAGAACTCCAGAGAGCAGTTAATTTGGGATGCTGGTTCAGCGTTGGTCCGGCGATGCTGCGGGGCGCCAAAGGCCGGCAGGTGGTAGCCGCGATCCCGCGCGACAGGATCCTCACTGAGACCGACGGCCCATTCGCTCAGAGTAGCCAGCGCGGGCTGATGCCGGCTCAGACTGAGGAAGCAGTAGCCGTGCTTGCCCAGGTCTGGCGGACGGACGCGATGGGCGTCGACCAACTCCTCGAAACGAACCTTGCGTCTCTACTTCAGCAGAACGACATCACGCTTTAGTAGATCTTCTGCGAGTAGCTCGTCACGAGATTTGGCTGCGTCAAAGTGGGCGGAATGCACCAGCCCAGACGGCAACGTCCGACCCGCCCCTAGGGGCCAGTCGGACGTCGCAGTATTGGTCAGGCGCGAGGACGCGAGCCCTACTCCCCCACGTAGTCCGTGTACATGTACGGGTTGTCGAGGACCTTGGACTCGGGGATGTCGGGGTGCTTGCCGGCTTCCCACTCGTCGGGGCCGAGGGTCGACTCGAGGTGCTCGACGGTCTGCTCGACGGCCGTGCGGGCCTTCGCCAGGGCGTCGCCGATGAGCTTGTGGTCGTGCTTGACGAGCTTGCCGTTGACGACGACGGTCTGGACGTCGGCGCGCTGGGCCTGGAAGGCGACGTGACCGTACGTGTTGAGGATCGGCAGCATGACGGGCGAGTGGTCGTTCTTGATCAGGACGATGTCGGCCTTCATGCCGGGCTTGAGCTGGCCGACCGTCGAGCCGAGGCCCAGGGCGTCGGCGCCGCCGCGGGTCGCCCAGCGGACGACCTCCTCGCAGCGCAGGCCGATGTTGGTGACGGTGTCGCCCGCCTCGTGGGCGATCTGGTGCTCACGGGCACGGTCGGACGCGAGCGTCGAGCGCATGGCCGAGAACATGTCGGCGCTCCACCAGACGCTGGTGTCCATCGACAGCGAGATCGGGATGCCGTGGCGGCGCAACGCCCAGCTGGACGGGTAGCCCTGCCCACAGGTCGACTCGCTCTCGGCCGACACCGACGCGACGCCGCCCGACGCCGCGATGCGGTGGTACGAGTCCTCCGACAGCGTGGCTGCGTGGACGTAGACCGTCCCGGGTGCCATGCAGTCGTTGTCGGCCATCAGCTTGATCGAGCCGTCGTCCGTCGCGCCCCACACGCCCGCGTGGGTCGTGACCGAGACGCCCAGCTCGCGCGCCGCCTCGAAGGCCGCCTTCTCGGGGAAGTCGGGGTCGCCCGTCACGTCGAACGCCAGCTGGAAGCCCAGCATGTCGTCGCGCGGGATGCGACGCTCGACGAACGAGCGCAGGTCGGGCGACGTCGCCCACTCCCACGGCGCCTGGTGGATGTTGCCGTAGCCGAGCACGAACCGTCCGCCCGTCTCGAGCAGGCCGTCGACGGCCGCCTCGGCGTGCTCGATGGTCTGCAGCCCGTGCGACCAGTCGACCGTCGTGGTGACGCCGGCGTCGAGCGCCTCGAGCGCGCCCAGCACGTTGCCGGCGTAGATGTCCTGCGGGCGGAAGTTCTTGCCGTGCTCGAGGTAGTTCCAGACGAAGTACTGCGTCAGCGTCCAGTCGGCGCCGTAGCCGCGCATCGCGGTCTGCCACATGTGGCGGTGCGTGTCGATCATGCCGGGCATCACGATGCCGCCGGTGGCGTCGATCTCGAAGGCGTTCTCGGGCACCTCGATGCCCTCGCCGATCGCGACGATCGAGTCGTCGACGACGAGCACGTCGGCGTTGGTCAGGACGGTGCCGGCGTCGTCCATGGTCAGGACGGTGCCGCCACGGAAGACGATGGGTTGGTGCGGTGCGGGCTGGTTCACGATGGATCCTTTGCGATCGGTGACAGCAGCCGGCGGCTGCGCACGATGGGTGGGACGGCGGCGATGACGCCGAGGACGATGGCTGCCACGGGCACCCACCAGTGGTCGAGAGGGACGTCGAGGGCGTGGTCGAGCGAGGCGTCGCCCGGGCCCGTGACGGCCAGGCAGGCGGCGAGCAACCCGTAGAAGACGGGCACCTCGCACCCGCCCTGCTGCGCCCAGAGCCCGTTCTTGGCGGTGGGCGAGGCGGCGACGATCATCGTCCCGAGCACGATCGCGCACCCCAGCGGGAACGCGAGGCCCGTGACGATCAGGGCCGCGCCGACGAGCTCGGAGACCGCCGCGACCGTCACCATCACGGTGCCGGGACGGAAGCCCCACGCCTCGAAGACCGGCGCGGTCTGGCTGCGGCCGCCCCCACCGAACCAGCCGACGCTCTTCTGCAGCGCGTGCCCCGCGATGAGCGCGGCGAGCACGACCCGCAGGAGCAGCAGCCCGACGTCGGTCTGGTCCATGGGTCAGACCGCGGCCGAGGGCTGCAGGACGAAGTCGTACTCGGCGGTGACGAACGGTCCGTCGATCGTCGTGCCGTCGGGCGCCACACCACCGTCGTGCAGGACGAACGGGGTGATCAGCTCGGCCTTGGTGCCGAACACGACGTCGTCCTCGAGGTACTGCGTGCCCTCGGCGAACAGGTGCGTGACGAGCCGCTCGTAGCCGTCCTCCTCGAACAGGAAGTGGATGTGGGCGGGACGGAAGTAGCTGATCTCGGTGCGCGCGATCAGGTCGCCGACCGGGCCGTCCATCGGGATCGCGTAGCCGAGCGGGACGATGCTGCGCAGGCAGTACGTGCCGTCCTCGCGGGTCTCGTACTTGGCCCGCAGCCGCGCCTCGTCCATGCCGAGCTGCGCCTCGTAGTTGCCGTCGGCGTCGGCCTGCCAGACGTCGAGCACGGCCCCGCCGATCGGCGTGCCGTCCGTCGACCGCACCGTGCCGGTGATGAAGAACGGGGTGCCGGCGATGCCGTCCGACATGTCCCACCCGTACGGCGCGGCGGGCGAGCCGTCGATGTGGAACGGGCCGAGGACGGTCGCGGGCGTCGCCTCGGGCACGAAGCCGTTGTTCATCTGCACCACGAGCATGCTGAGCCCCAGCACGTCGGACGCGAGGATGAACTCCTCACGCTTCTCGTCGCTGATCTGACCGGTCTTGGTGAGCCAGCCGATCGCGGTGATCCACTCCTCCTCGGTCAGCCGCACCTCGCGGGCGAAGTCGTGCAGGTGCGCGACCAGGCCCGTCATGAGCTCGGCGAGGCGCGGGTCCTTCGCCGTCGCCCAGCGCTCGATCGCGAGATCGGTGATGTTGTCTTCCGTCGCGTATGCCATGCGTGCTCCTACTGCGGATCGGTCGCGGGGTCGATGTACGTGGAGTGGCGGTCGATGTGCAGGTACGCGTCCATCGCCATGGGGTGCAGCTTCTCCTCGGCGATCTGGCCGACGAGCCCGGCAGTGCGCGCCAGCAGGGCGAACCCGCGCAGCAGGTCGACCGGCAGGCCCAGGTCGGCCAGCGCGGCGCCGCACACGCCCGCGCCGTTGAGCGGCAGGGTGCGCCCCATGATCTCGGGGTGCACGCGGCCGATCGCGGCGAACAGCGCCAGGTGCGGGCCGTAGGTGCCGGTCTGCTCCGCGATCTCGTAGACGCGCGGGGTGCGGGGGTCGCCGTCCTTGTGGTTGGGGTGCCCGAGGCCGGGGATGAACCGCTTGGTCTCGCGCGCCTCGGTGACGAGCCGGCGGGCCAGCTCGTCCCAGTCGTCGTCGGTGGCGCTGTCGTCGAGGCCGGACTCGTCGACGGCCTTGGCGAGGTAGCTGCCGCAGTCCTCCGTGACGCCGAGGAACCGCGACCCACCGCCGAGCAGGCCGGACGCCAGTGCGCCCTGGATCGAGTCGGGAGCGCTGAGGTAGGTCATGCGCGTCGCGATCGCCGTCGGCGTAAAGCCGTGGTCGGCCAGCGCCACGAGGCACGCCTCGAACAGCCTGACCTGCTCGGGCGTCGGACGCCGGCGGGCTGCCAGCCAGAACGCGAGCTCGCCGAAGCCGACGTTGCCCATCAGGTCCTGGATCTGCTCGTCGAACAGCGTGATGGTCGTGCGGGTCGACCGGCCCAGCGAGGACGGGTAGCTGACCTCGGTGTCGTCGCTCATGCGTCCTCCTCCTCTGCGTCGAGCCAGGCGCGGATCTCGTCGGTGTGCTCGCCGAGCGTCGGCGGCGGCAGGTCGTAGCGCAGGTCGCTGGACGAGAAGGTGATCGGGTTGCGGATCGACGGCACCATCGCGTCGCCCTCGCCGACCTCGACGACGGGCGCGAGCCCCAGGCCGTCCGCGAACTGGACGCCCTCGGCGATCGTGTTGATCGGGCCGGACGCGACGCCCGCGGCCAGCAGCACCTCGAACCACTCGGCCTTGGTGCGCTTGGCCAGCTCGCCCTCGAGCAGGGGCCGCAGCTCCTCGCGGTTCTTCGTGCGGTTGGCGTTGGTCGCGAAGCGCTCGTCCTCGACCAGCTCGGGGACGCCGAGGGCCGCGCACAGGCGGGAGAACTGCACGTCGTTGCCGGCGATGATGATGATCTCGCCGTCCGACGCGGGCAGCGGCTCGTACGGGAACAGGCTCGGGTGGGCGTTGCCCATGCGCGTCGGCACGGTGCCGCCCGCGACGTACGCACCCGTCTGGTTGACGAGACCCGACAGCGCGGACGCCAGCAGGTTGACCTCGACGTGCTGGCCCTTGCCGGTGGCGTGGCGGACGTTGAGCGCCGACAGGATGCCGATGTTGGCGTGCATGCCGGTCATGACGTCGAACACCGAGATGCCCGCGCGGAACGGCTGGCCGTCGGGCGAGCCCGTCAGGCTCATGAGCCCGGAGATGGCCTGCACCATCAGGTCGTAGCCGGGGTAGTCCTTGCCGGCGCCGGTGCCGAAGCCGCTGATCGAGGCGTAGACGACGCCCGGGTTGGCCTCGGAGACGCTCTCGTAGTCGAGGCCGAAGCGCGCCATCAGGCCAGGTCGGAAGTTCTCGATGACGATGTCGGCGCGCGCGGCGAGGCGCTGCGCGGCGGCCAGGTCGTCGGGGTCCTTCAGGTCGAGGACGATCGACTTCTTGTTGCGGTTGATGCTCAGGTAGTACGTCGACACCTCGTCGCGCACGGGCGGCACCCACGTGCGGGTGTCGTCGCCGATGGGGCTTTCGACCTTGATGACCTCGGCGCCCATGTCGGCGAGCAGCATCGTCGCGTAGGGGCCCGCGAGGATCCGCGAGAAGTCGGCCACGACGAGCCCGGCGAGCGGGCCTGCAGTCTTCTGGTCTAACACATTGCTCCTGTCCGCTGTACGGACATCTGTCCGCCACAACCTCACCGTAGCACGCGTTGTGACCGCCGTCACCCCTCAGGGGTGGACGGTTCGAGAGGTCGGACTCCCCTAGTGCTGGTCGACGACGCGGTCGAGCCACTCCGCCAGCAGGCGCCGCTCCGCCTCGCTCAGCGCCTCGAGCTGCGGCGCCATAGCCCGCATCGCGACGGCCACCGAGACCGAGTCGTCCTGCGCTGCGGCGGGCTCGTCGGTGAGCATCTGCCCCAGGACGGCGTCGAGCATCGCGTCGGCGAGACCTCGGTCGCGCTGCTCCGGCGGCGTGGCAAGAATCGTCGTGACGGCCCCCACCCCGGCTGCCCGGATGAGGTCGACCGCTCGCTCCTCCGCGACGCGAAGACGTCCGGTGACGGCCATCCGGTGCACCCGCGCGCGCAGGACGTCCAGGCCCGCGAGCGTCGCGGGGGACGTGAGCGCGCGGGTCGGATCGTTCATGAACCGGAAGAGCATGGGGTTCGCGAGCCCGAAGTCGATCTGCGTGTCCCACCCGGCGCGCAGGTCGTCGACCGGGTCGACGTCGTCGGACGTCGCAGCCTCGACCGTCCGCGCCTTGGCCGACACGTACGTCGCCATGACGTGCTCGGCGACCGCCTCGAGGAGGCCGTCCTTGTCGCCGAAGATCCGGTAGATCGTCGGCGCCTGGACGCCGGCCTCGTCGGCCACGCGACGTGTCGTGACGGCGGACGCGCCGTGCTCGCCGAGCAGCCGGGCCGCGGCGTCGACGACCGCCGTCCTCGTGTCGGTGGGTCGATCGGTCGTCGCAGGCACGTACCAACGATAACACCAGGTTGTTATCGCAGATAATCATTGTTACCGTCGTCGTGTTAACGACGATAACACGAAAGGGCCACCCATGATCGTCATCACCGGCGCCACCGGACCGTTGAACGGAACCACCACCGATCGCCTGCTCGACCGACTGCCGACGGGCGAGGTCGCGGTCGCCGTGCGCGACCCCGCCAAGGCCCAGCGGTTCACCGACCGCAGTGTCGAGGTGCGCCGGTGCGACTACGCCGACCCAGCCTCGCTCCCGGCCGCCTTCGAGGGCGCCGACCAGCTGCTGCTCGTCTCCTCGAACGACCCGGGGGCCGACGCCGTCGGCCTGCACGCCACCGCCATCGAGGCGGCCGTCGCCGCCGGCGTCGGGCGCATCCTCTACACGAGCCACCAGGGTGCCGCGCTCGACAGCCCCTTCATTCCCGCCCGCGGCCACGCCGCGACCGAGCAGCTGCTCGCCGACTCCGGCGTCGCCTGGACGGCACTGCGCAACGGCTTCTACGCCCACAGCCTCGACATGCTGATGGGCCCGTGGCGCGAGACCGGCACCGTCGTCGTCCCTGCGGACGGCCCGGTGTCGTGGACGGCCCGCGAGGACGCTGCCGAGGCGGCCGCCGTCGTCCTCGCGGACGGCTCGGCCGTCGACGGGCCGATGACCCTCACTGCGAGCGCGGCACCCACGTTCGCCGACGTCGTCGGCATCGCGTCGACGGTGATCGGACGCCCGGTCGATCTTCAGGTCGTCGACCCCGAGGAGTGGGTCGCGGCCCAGGTCGAGGCCGGACGACCCGAGCTGCTCGCCCGGTTCACGCTCGGCATCTTCCTGGCCGCGCACGAGGGCTTCTTCGCCGGGACGGACCCGCAGCTCGCGACGATCCTCGGGCGCGAACCTCGCACCGTGGCGGACGTCCTGGCCGACGCGCCCCGCTGACGGTGATCGTCTACTGCGCGGCACCCGGGTCGGTCGACGAGGAGCGGCTGCTGTCGCTGTGACCGGGCGGCCGGTCGACGGCCTGCGAGTCCGGCTCGGCCTGGCAGTGCGGGAGCGCACCCACCGCCATCGCGAGGACCAGTGCCACGCGCACGCGGCGCTTCACGCTGCACCTCGACGCATCGATGCGTGCAAGCGCGGGCGGAAGTGGCGGGAGCAGGTCACCGCGAGAGTCTGTCACGAACAGAGGTCACACCGCTACTGATCGGTCGCATCGTGTGGTCGGATTCGGAAAACTTGTCATGTGCGTGACAAGTTCTTGCCGCCTCGCCGCGCGATCAGGTGCCGTGCCGGGCGGCGATCCACGCCTCGAGCGCCTCGTCGCCGAGAGGACGCGAGTACAGGTAGCCCTGCGCGACGTCGCAGCCGATCTCGGTGAGCCGCGAGAGCTGCGCGACCGTCTCGACTCCCTCGGCGACGACCGACACCGAGAGCGCGTGCGCGAGGTCGACGCACCCCACGACGAGCGCCGCCGACTCGGCCGAGGAGTCGATCCGCTCGACGTAGGACTGGTCGATCTTGATCTCGTCGACCGGGAAGTCGCGCAGGTAGGCGAAGCTCGCGTGTCCCGTGCCGAAGTCGTCGATCGACAGCTTCACGCCGTGCTCGTGCAGCTGGCGGAAGGTCTCGGCGATCTGGGGCCCGTCCGTGACGAGCCCGGTCTCGGTGAGCTCGAGGGTCAGCAGGCGGGGGTCGAGGTCGGCGGCGCGCAGCAGCGCGACGACGCTGTCGGCGAAACGCGCCTCGCCGAACTGACGCGCCGCGATGTTCACCGACATCTGGACGGGCCCGAGCGGGCCGCTCGCGAGATCGGCCGCCTTCGCGATCGCGGTGGCGCACGCCCACAACCCGATCTGGCTGATCAGCCCGCTCTTCTCGGCCGCGTCGATGAATCCCGCGGGCGGGATCAGGCCCCGCTCGGGGTGCTGCCACCGGACGAGCGCCTCGAGACCGTGCAGCCGACCCGAGCGGAGGTCGAGCTGCGGCTGGTAGTCGAGGAACAGCTGCGACTGCGCGATCGCCGTGCGCACCTCGCCGAGCAGCCGGATCTCGTCGAGCGCCGACTCGTCGTCGTCGGCGTCGAGCCGCTTCCACCGGCTGCGTCCCGCCGCCTTGGCCGCGTACATGCCGTTGCCCGCGTGGTGCAGGAGGGCCTCCGCGACGTCCAGGGCGCCCCGCGGTCCGAGCGGCTGCGGTCGCTGCCTCGACGCCAGCCCGATGCTGGCCGAGACGACGATCTCGACGTCGTCGGCCACGACGGGCTCCGCCACCAGGGCGAGGATCTCGTCGGCGACCACGTCGGACGGGACGTCCGGCAGGACGACGACGAACTCGTCCCCGCCCACGCGGCCCAGCAGGGCGTCGTCGCCGAAGCGGGCGGCGAGACGGCTCGAGATCGTCATCAGGACGTCGTCGCCGGCCGCGCTGCCCAGGCTCTCGACGACGACGCGGAAGTGGTCGAGACCGATCCACGACGCCCCCACCGTCTCGCCCGGCCGCAGGGCGACGACCCGCTCGGCCACGGCCTCCACGACCCCCGACCGGTTCAGCAGACCCGTGAGGGTGTCGCGGCGCGCGACCTGCTCGAGGTCGTCCTCCGCCGCCTTGCGACGGGCGTCCGAGTCGTCGGCCCGACGCACCGCGGTGATGAGCTGCGCCTCCTCGAACGACTGCTCGCGGCGCGGCGCGACGACGAACAGGGTGAACGGCGGGTCGGTCATGACCCGCGAGGCACCGAGCGTCGCGGGCAGGCGGGCGCGGTCGGCGCCCAGGACCGTCACGGCGAACTCCGGCACGTGACCGGTCAGCTCGACGAGCAGCGCCGTGCGCGTCGACAGCAGCACCCGGTCGGCGACCGACAGCAGCCGCATGAACGGCGTGCCCAGCAGCTCCTCGCGCGACAACCCGCTCCACCGCGGGAACCAGTCGTTGACGTCCACGATCGTGTCGTCGGCCGCGGTGACGACGAGCCCCGCCCCGGCCGTGCGGAAGACCACCTCGAAGTCGGGACCGGACGGGTGCGTCATGTCAGGCGGCGGTGTACGCGAGGATGGCCCGCGCGGTCTCGTCCGGGGCGCTCGCCTGGGGCACGTGACCCGACGCGGTCAGCACCAGCAGCGTGCTCTGCGGCAGGTGCTCGTCGAGGTAGGTGCCCACGGACAGCGGTGCCAGGGCGTCGTCGGAGCACTGGACGATGAGGCTCGGCACCGAGACGGACGGCAGCAGGTCGCGGACGTCCGACAGGAACGTCACCCGGGCGAACGTCCGCATGACGCGGGGGTCGACGCGACAGAAGTCGTCCTCCATCTCGTCGTTCAGCTCGGCGGAGTTGTCGGCGCCCATCACGACCGGGGCCATCGCCGCGGCCCACGCCATGTGGTTGTCGTCCAGCGACGCGAGGAGGTCGTCGACGTCGAGCGACGACAGGCCGCCGACGTAGCCCGTGGCGTCGTCGTCGAGGTACGACGGCGACGGCGCCAGCAGCACCATGCGCGTCATGAGGTCGGGGCGCCGGACGGCCGCGGCGATCGCCATCATCGCGCCGATGCTGTGGGCCACCACCGTGACGTCCTCGAGCGCGAGCGCGTCGCACACCTCGAGCAGGTCGGTGACGTAGCGGTCGAGGGTGCCGTACGCCGCCGGGTCGTAGGCGTCGAGGTCGGAGCCGCCCGAGCCGACGTGGTCGAACAGGACGATCCGGAACGTGTCGTCGAGGTGCGGGACGAGCCGGCTGTACATGGTCTGGTCGCAACCGAAGCCGTGCACCATCACCACGACCGGGGCCCCGTCCCGACCGACGATCCTGACGTTGTTGCGCACCAGCACGTCCTGCGACTGCACCCTCATCTCACACCCCCCGACACCGTGCAAGCCTCTCACGATCGTCGGCCCGGCGCGGACCCACTCAGAGCAGGGTGAACGTCACTCCGCTCACCACGACCTGGGGCGACTCGGGCGCGGCACCCTCGGCGACCTGCACGTCGATGCCCGTCATCATCTTGACGTCGCCGCGCACGAAGCGGACCGTGCGCTCGCCGATCGCGATCTGCGGGACGTCGATGTGCTGCACCGACACGTCGAACAGCGTCGCCCACTTCTCGGCCTGCGCCTGCGGGTCGTGCGAGCTGATCTCGACCGCGAGGACGTCGTCGATGAGGGGGTTCTCGGACGTCTCGCCCTCGATGTCGTCCCAGAACCACTCCGACGCGTCGGGGATCTCGTCGAGCTCGACCAGCAGGCCCAGGTCGCCGGGCTTGAGCTGCACGATGCGGTGGTCGTAGACGACCTGGTCGGCGATCGTCCGGATGCCCAGCGCCTCGGCGCGCTCGAGGAACGGTCCGAGGTCGCCGACCTGGATCGACAGGCCGTAACCACCGCCGCCACCGACCTTGGCACACCACGTCGCGATCGAGGCCTCGGGCGTCAGCGCGCCGACGAGCTCGAGGTGCGCCTCGCCGCCGACGCGCAGCGTCTCGTCGTCCATGCCGATCGTCTCGAGGATCGGGTCGGCGAAGCCCGGCGCCAGGCCGAACGCCGAGCGCAGCTCCTTGCTCGCGGTCTCCATCTCGCTGGTGCCGATGATGACCTGCCGCATGATGGGAAGGGTGCCGTGCTTCATCCGATGTTCCTCTCGTGTCCGGCCCACCACGGAGCACGCAGCTCACGCTTGAGGACCTTCCCGGACGGGTTCCGGGGCAGGGCGTCGACGATCTCGACGCCGGTCGGGCACTTGTAGTGCGCGAGCCGTTCGCGGGTGAAGGAGATGAGCTCGTCGGCGTCGATCTCGTGGCCGGCGGCCGCGGCGACGACCGCCAGCGGCGTCTCGCCCCAGCGCTCGGACGGCACGCCGATCACGGCGACCTCCTGCACGTCGGGGTGCGCCATGATGACGTTCTCGACCTCGGCCGGGTAGATGTTCTCGCCGCCCGACATCAGCAGGTCCTTGATGCGGTCCTTGAGGAAGACGTAGCCGTCCTCGTCGACGTAGCCGGCGTCGCCCGTCCGGAACCAGCCGCCGGGCCAGAACGCCGCGGCGGTGTCGTCGGGACGGCGCCAGTACGAGCGGGTGACGCCGGGGCCGCGGGTCACGATCTCGCCGATCTCGCCGGTCGGGATCGGCTCACCGGTCTCGGAGTCGACCACCGCGACCTCGACGCCGGGCACGGCCCGGCCGGCCGAGCGCAGCTTCGTGGTGCCGGGCACGTGGTCGGACGGTCCGAGGATCGTCGTGACGCCGACCGTCTCGGTCAGTCCGTAGCTCTGCGACAGCTCGGCGCCGAACACCTGCTTGGCCCGCACCATGACGGTCTCGGAGATCGGCGACCCGCCGTAGACGACGTGCTGGACGCTCGAGTAGTCGGCGGCGGACGCCTCGGGGCTCGTGATGAACAGCTGGATCACGGTCGGCACCATGATGACGTGCGTCGCCCGGTGCTCGAGCAGCAGCGAGAGCATGTTGACGGGCGTGACCTCGGTGAACTGCACGATCGTGCCGCCCGCGGCCAGCGCGATGAGCGACCATCCGCCCGCGGCGATGTGGTAGTACGGCGTCGGCACGAGGCTCACCGAGTCGGGCGTGATGTCGAACTGCGCGCTGAACGCGTCGACGGCCCACAGGAAGCCCTCGACCGTCGTCGTGACGCCCTTCGGCCGGCCCGTCGTGCCCGACGAGTACATCAGCGAGCACAGCGCGTCGCCGCCGAGGTCGCGCTGCGGGTCGCTGGCGGGCTGCTCGGCGACCCACGCCTCGTATGACGACGTCTCGCCGGACTGCGAGAACACCAGCCGGTGGCCCGCGTACGTCTCGGGCAGCAGGTCGGTCAGGTGGTCCTCGACCAGGATCGCGGCGGGCTCGGCGTCGCCGAGGATCCACGTGATCTCGTCGCGTGACAGGCGGAAGTTGAGCGGGACGATCGCGACCCCGGCCTTGGCCGCGCCGAAGAACAGCTCCCAGTACTCCGTGGCGTTGCGGGCCAGGTAGGCCACGCGGTCGCCCGCGACGAGACCCATCGACACGAGCCCCGACGCCACCCGGTCGGAGCGGGTCGACAGCTCGCCGTACGTCACGCCCCGCCCCTCGCCCGTGATCGCCACGGAGTCGGGGTGGTGCTTGGCGCTGGTGCGGATGACGTCCGCGATCGTGCGCTCCTGGCTCATGTCTCTCCTCTGGGTGCCGCGCCCACGAGGGCGGGGACGATCGTGATGTCGTGTCCGGCGAGGGCCTCGCCGCACTGGTCGCAGCTGAACGTCGCGACGAAGTCGCCGCCGCACGTCCGGTGCGTCTGGACGAGCGAGGGCCCCTCGGGCGCGTGGAACCAGAACTCGGCCCACTGCAGCGTCGCCGCGACGACCGGGAAGAACGCGCGCCCCTTCTCGGTCAGGCGGTACTCGGCCCAGTCGGGACGCTTCTCGTTCTGCGTCGCCACCAGCACGCCGATCGCGCAGAACGCGCGCAGCCGGTCGGCCACGAGCGTCGGCGGCGCCTTCAGGCTCGTCTCGAAGTCGGTGAAGCGCGTGACGCCGCGGAACGCCGCACCCATGAGGGCCGACGCCCACCGGTTGCCGAAGATCGTCATGGTCTCGGGGAACAGCCCGGCCCCGCCGTGCGTCGGGTCGGCCTCGGACCGCCGGCGCGTGACCGACTCGGGCACCGACCGCTCCCACGTGCCGCTCGGGCCCCACGTCGCCGAGATCTCCTTGGCGGCGACGGGCTTGCCGCACGAGCCGCACGACAGGATCGGGGAGAAGGCGCGCTCGCACGTCACGTGGTGCATCGTCGGCAGGACGTCGACGTGCTCGGCGACCCAGTGGCGCTCCCAGTCCCAGATCGCCAGCATGACGGGCCACAGCGACCGGCTGCGCGCCGTCGTCAGGTACTCGGCCCGCAGCGGGTTCGACTGGTAGACGTGGCGCTCGAGCAGGCCCTCCCGCTCGAGCATCGACAGCCGTGCCGTCAGCACCGAGTTGGAGATCGGCAGGGCCGCCTTGAACTGGCCGTAGCGGCTGACCCCCTGCAGCGCCTGCTGGACGATCAGCAGGGTCCACTCGTCACCGAGCAGGCCCAGCATCCGTCCGACGGCATTCGTGCCACCGGGCTCCAACGTCGTGGGCTCCGCCTCGGCCATGATCGACTCCTCGCAGCTACAGACCGACCGCGTCCGCGGCCGTGTCGGCAGTCTGCCAGCGGCGCAGGTCGGCGCCGGGAGCCCACGTCGAGTGCGTGCCGCTCGAGATCCGCTCGGGCAGCTTGAGCTTGCACACCGGGCCGTCGCCGACGCGGGCCGCGTCGAAGATGACGGCGTACGAGGCGTCGTCGTTCATGTCGGTCGTCAGCGTGATCAGGTAGCCGTCGTCCTCGGACGTGCTGCCGACCCGGGGCGCCATCGCGGTCTCGCTGCCGTAGACGCCGTCGCCGAACGAGTACTTCTCCTCGGTGCCGTCGAGCAGGTCGTGCTTGACGAGACCGTCGAACAGGAACCACGACGGCTTGCCGGTCGCGGCGTACGCGTAACGGTACTTCTGCCCCGCGTGCGAGCCGTTCATCATGCCGAACTCGGTGATCGAGTCGCTGAGCTGCTGCTCCTTGACCTGCCCCGTGACGAGGTTGAGCCGCCAGCGGTGCAGGCGCGACTGCATGCGGTCGAGCGCGAGGAAGCGGAACGCCCGCTCCCAGTGGTTGCCCATGCCGTTGTCGGCCGGCTCCGGGTCGCCCTGGAAGAAGCCGTCGAGCACGATCTCGTCGCCCTCCTCGTACGCGTTGACGAAGTGCAGGACGAACGTCGACTCGGCCTCGAACCACTTGATGTCGGACGTCTGCCCCTTGCGCGGGATGACCGCGAAGCGCGTCGGCAGCTCGGGGTGGAACCGCGGGATGTGGGCGTCCTGCTTGAGCCCCTCAGGGTCCCAGAACAGCGGGCAGTCGTTGAGGATCGCGTAGTTCTCGGTGAACGCCATGTCGTGCGGCAGGCGCGGGCCCGGCAGCGGGACGTCGATGTAGTGCGACAGGTCGTTGTTCTCGTCGACGACGCCGTAGTGCATGTACGGCGCCTCCTTGCTGTAGTTGAAGAACAGCATCTCGCCGGTGCGGTCGTCGACCTTGGGGTGCGCCGAGACGCCCCACTCGAACGGGAACCGGCCGTTCCAGTCCTCCTTGCCGCGCGTCTCGGCCGACATCGGGTCGATCCGGTACATGTCGCCGCACTGGTAGAACGTCGACAGCGCCTGGCCGCGGTGCACGATGACGTCGGTGCTCGACGCGTCCTTCATGCGGGTGCGGGCACCCCAGCCCTGGTCGCGCTTGGAGCTCGACGGGCGCTCGGCGAGCCCGGCCCACAGCGCCTGCCCCGCCTCCTGCTCGGCCAGGAAGCCGTCGGTGCGGATGAAGCGGTTGCGGTAGAACGCCGTGCCGTCGCGGAAGCCGACGACGTGGATCATGCCGTCGCCGTCGAACGGGTGGTAGTTCTTCAGCGACGGGTGCACGGGGTTCTCGGTGTTGCGCAGGTAGACGCCGTCGAGGTCCTTGGGGATCTCGCCCTCGACGACCTGCAGGTCGTCGGCCTTCCACTCGGTGGTCTGCGGCTGCCACGGGCCCGTGCGGTACGGGTGGTCGTCGTCCGCGGGCAGCGTCGACAGCAGTCGTCCGACGACTTCAACGTCCATGGGGGTCTCCTAGCTGCGGTGCTGGTGGGTGGTCAGGCGGCGGGTGCGGCGCCGACGACGAGGCTGACGGTCGTCGCGGTGCTGCCGCCGAAGTTAAGCGTGCCGAAGGTCGAGGCGCCCTCGACCTGGTAGTCACCGGCGGTGCCGCTGACCTGCTTGGTCGCGTCGAGCAGCATGCGGACGCCGCTCGCGCCGACGGGGTGGCCGCCGCCGATCAGGCCGCCGCTGGGGTTGATGGGCAGGGTGCCGCCCATCTCGATCTCGCCGTTCTCGATCGCCTTCCACGACTCGCCCGGGCCGGTCAGCCCGATGTGGTCGATCGCGACGTACTCGCTCGGCGTGAAGCAGTCGTGGGTCTCGAGGCCGTCGAGGTCGTCGAGCCCGACGTGCGCGCGGTCGAAGGCGTCGAGCACGGCCTGGCGCAGGTGCGGCAGGACGTACGGGTTGTCGCGGTCGCGGTCGAGCTTCTGCTGCAGACCGAGGCCCACCGTGCGGTGGCCCCAGCCGAGCACCTGCGCGGCGGGCGTGACCTGGGCGCCGGGGTGCGCGCGCAGCCACGTGTCGTTGACCAGCACGACGCCGGCTCCGCCGTCGGTGACCTGGCTGCAGTCGAAGCGGCGCATGCGTCCGTCGACGACGGGGTTGACGGCGTCGTCGCGCCCCACGCCGGCGACGAGGTCGGGGACGTCCCACCCGCGCGTCTGGGCGTTGGGGTTGCGGCGGCCGTTGGCGAAGTTGATCTGGGCGATCGCGCGCAGGTGCACCTCGTCGAGGCCGAAGCGCTCGTCGTACTCCTCGGCGACCTCGCTGAACATGTGCGGCCACATGAACGTCGCGTCGTGCCCCTCGTGGCCGATCCACGCGGCGGCACCGAGGTGCCCGGCGGCCTGGTCGCCGCTGACGGTCTTCTCGAGCTCGATGCCGACGACGAGGGCGCTGTCGTAGTTGCCGGCGCGCAGGTCGGCCATCGCGGCGAGCACCGCGATGCTGCCGGACGCGCAGGCGGCCTCGTGGCGGGACGACGGCAGGCCCCACAGGTCGTCGCGGACCGACGCGGGCATCGCGCCGAGCTGACCCTGGCCCGCGAACAGCTGGCCGAAGGCGTTGGCGACGTGCACGACGCCGATGTCGGAGCCGTCGACCGAGGAGTTCTCGAGGGTGTGGTCGACGACCTCGGAGGTCAGGTCGGCGAAGTCCTTGCCCTCGCGCGTCAGGTTGCGCGCGAAGTCGCTCTGGTAGCCGCCCAGCACCCAGATGTTCTCCTGGCCCATGCCGCTCTCCTGTCGTCGGATTCAGTCGTGAGGGTTGCGTTGCTCACACAAAACGTACTACAACTAACAGAGTATCTCCACCAGTTGAATCAGCCAATCCGATGAGGAAGACATGACAGACGCCTACGTGCTCGACTACGTCCGCACCCCGCGCGGCAAGGCGAGCCCCAAGGGATCGCTGCACGCGCACTCCGCGCTCGACCTCGTCGTGCACCTGCAGGACGCCCTCGTCGAGCGCACCGGTCTGGACGTCGAGACGGTCGACGACGTCGTCCTCGGCTGCGCCTCGCAGGTCGACGAGCAGGGCGCCAACATCGCCCGCACCGCGGCGCTGCTCGCCGGGTGGGGCGACAGCGCGCCCGGCGTCACGATCAACCGGTTCTGCGCCTCCGGCGTCGACGCGGTCGGCCAGACCGCCGCCCGCGTCCGCGCCGACGACCTGCAGCTCGCGGTGGCCGGCGGGGTCGAGAGCGTCTCGCGGGTGCCGATGTTCGTCGACCGCGGCCCGCTGTGGACCGACCACGACGTCGTCCGGCAGATCGGTTCGGTGCACATGGGCATCGCTGCCGACCTCAACGCGACGATGGACGGGTTCACCCGCGCCGAGCTCGACGCCTACGGGCTCGAGACCCAGCTCAAGGCCGCGCAGGCCAGAGCCGACGGCGCCTTCGGACGCTCCCTCGTCCCCGTCGGCACCCTCGACCACGACGAGCTCGTCCGCCCCGACACGACGCTCGAGGGCCTGGCCGCGCTGCCGCCGGCCTTCGCCGAGCTGGGTGCCGGCGGCCAGGACGCCATCGCGCTGGGCGCGTACCAGGGCGTCTCGTCGATCGACCACCTGCACACCGTCGGCACCTCCCCCGCGATGGCCGACGCCGCGGCGCTGCTGCTGATCGGCTCGGCCGCCGCGGCCGAGCGCGCGGGCCTGCCGCCCCGGGCGCGGATCGTCGGCTCGGCCACCACCTCGGTCAACCCCGTCGTGATGCTGACGGCCGGGCAGTCGGCCGTCGAGCAGGTCATCGCCCGCGCGGGCCTGACGTCCGCCGACATCGACGTCTTCGAGTTCGCCGAGGCCTTCTCGGCCCTGTGCCTGCGGTTCCGCCGCGACCTCGACGCCGGCCCCGACCGCATGAACCCCAACGGCGGCACGATGGCGATGGGCCACGCATTCGGCGCGACCGGCGCGATCCTCGTCGGCAGCTGCGTCGACGAGCTCGAGCGGCGCGGCGGACGCTACGGCGTCGCGGCCGTCAGCGGCGCCGCCGGCCTGGGGGTCGCGGTGCTGGTCGAGCGGATCGCGTCATGACCATGCTCGAGGGGCAGGTCGCGATCGTCACGGGCGGCGGCAAGGGACTGGGGCGAGCCTTCGCGCTGCACCTCGCCTCGCTGGGTGCCGCCGTCGTCGTCAACAACCGCAACCGCGTGCCGGGCCCCGACGGGCGCAGCGCCGCCGAACAGGTCGTCGACGAGATCGTCGCGGCCGGCGGACGGGCCGTGGCCGACCACGGCGACGTCGCCGATCCCGCGACCGCCGACGCCCTCGTCGCGGCGGCCCTCGACACCTGGGGCCGGCTCGACGTCTGCGTCACGAGCGCCGCCGTCAGCGCGCCCCAGATGTTCCACAGCACGACGGCCGAGAACTTCGCGCAGGTCATGGCGATCAACGTGACCGGCACGGCGCTGGTCGCCGGTGCCGCGATGCGCGTCATGCGCGACGCCGGCCACGGGCGCATCGTCATGGTCGCGTCGACCGCCGGGCTGCACGGCGAGCCCACCGTCTCGGCGTACGCCGCCAGCAAGGGCGCCGTCATCGCGCTGGGCCGGACGGCCGCCGCCGAGGGGGCCCGCCGCGGCGTGCTCACCAACGTCCTGCTGCCCTACGCCACGACCCAGATGACCGAGGACGGCATGGACCCGCGGTTCGCCGACACCATGACGTCCGCGAGCGTCGCGCCCGTCGTCGGCGCGCTGGTCGACCCCGCCTCGACCCTCAACGGGCAGGTCGTCGTCGCGGCCGGCTCGGGCATCCGGGTCGCGGACGCCGTCGAGGGCGGCACGGTCACGCTGCCCGAGCCGTCGGCGCTCGACGGTGCCGGGCTCGCCGAGCTCGTCGCGCTCAGCCGCGCCGGCACGCCCCACACGTACGCGCACGCGCAGGACGCCTTCCAGCACTTCGCGTCCGAGCTGGCCTGACACCTCTCCTCTTCTTCTCCCACCCCACACCCAAGGACCTCCATGAACGACCTGCCCTGGGGCGACATCGCCCTCAACCTCCTCGCGGTGACCGCCGCGGTCGTCGTGTTCATCGGCGTCATCATGGCGGTGGCCATCCGCATCGAGAACCAGTCGATCATCGACATCTTCTGGGGGCCCGGGTTCGTCCTGGCAGCGGTCGTCTCGTACCTCGTCTCGTCCGGCTCCGAGGGCGACGACACCCGGCGGCTCGTCGTCCTGGCGCTGACGGCGGTGTGGGGCCTGCGGCTCGGCATCTACATCGGCAACCGCAACCGCGGTCACGGGCAGGACAAGCGTTACACCGCGCTGATGCGTCACCAGACCGGCTCGCTCGTGGGCTTCCTCGTGCGCAAGATCTATGGGCTGCAGGGCTTCCTGATCATCCTGGTGTCGCTGCCCGTCCAGGTCGCGATGTACGAGAGCGCGTCGCTCGGCGTCATCGGCGCGATCGGCATCGCGATCTGGGCGATCGGCTTCGCCTTCGAGTCCGTCGGCGACTGGCAGCTCGCACGGTTCAAGGCCGACCCGGCCAACGCCGGGCAGGTCATGGACCGAGGCCTGTGGGCGTGGACGCGCCACCCCAACTACTTCGGCGACGCCGCGGTGTGGACCGGGTTGTTCCTGCTGGCGCTCGGCTCGCCGTGGGGCCTGCTGACGATCGTGTCGCCGATCGTCATGACCAAGCTGCTCGTCAGCTACAGCGGCAAGGCCCTGCTTGAGAAGGGCATGCGCCGCAGCAAGGGCGAGGCGTACGACGCCTACGTCGCCCGCACGAGCGGCTTCTTCCCGCTGCCCCCCAAGCGGGCCTGATGCAGGGCACCGCCGGGCTCGCCGACGTCTTCGCGCTCGAGCGGCGCGACGACGACACGTGGGTCGGGCGCACCGACGGCGTCCGCCTGCCGCAGCTGTTCGGCGGCCAGCTGGTCGGCCAGTCGCTGATCGCGGCGGGCGCGAGCGTCGAGGGCAAGGACGTGCACTCGGTGCACACGACGTTCCTGCGCGGCGGTGCGCCCGGCGTGCCCGTGACGTTCCGCGTCGAGCGGCTGCGCGACGGCCGCCAGATCTCGACCCGCGAGGTCAGCGCGTGGCAGGGCGAGCGGCTGCTGTGCCGGTCGATCGTGTCGTGCGCCGTCCCGGCCGACGGCATCACCCACAGCCGTCCGGCCCCCACGACGCCCGGACCCGACGAGTGCCCCGACATCCGCGACGTCGCGGCGGCCGACGGCGGGCTCGGCGAGTTCTGGGAGGACTTCGCGGCGATCGAGGTGCGGCTCGCGCCCGACGTGCCCGGCGTCGTCCCGCACTCGGCCTCGCCCGCGAACGGCGTGTGGATGCGCTCGGTCGAGCCGTTGTCGGACGATCCCGTCGTCCACCGGGCGGCGCTCGCCTATGCCAGCGACCTGATGCTGATGTCGACCGCCGTCACCCCGCACGGTCACACGTCGGGGCACGAGCGCTCGCTCGCGAACACCTGGAACGCGGTGTCGCTCGACCACGCGATGTGGTTCCGCGGCCTGCCCCGCGCCGACGAGTGGATGCTCTTCGAGCACACCACCCCGATGGCCGGTGCGGGACGCGCGCTGATCGAGGCCGCGGTGTTCGACGCGCGCGGCACGAGCATCTGCCACGTCGCCCAGGAAGCCCTCGTCAAACCGCTCAACCCCTTGGAGGACCCATGACCATCGACCACTCGCACCCGAACGTCCAGCTGCTCGACCGCATCATCGTCGCGGCGGAGGCCGGCGACGCGTCCGACCTGTTCGACATCTACGCCGATGACGCCGTCATCTGGCACAACACGGACGACCGCACCCAGACCGTCGAGCGCAACGCCAAGGTGCTCGAGGCGATGGACCGTTTCGTGACCGACCGCCGGTACACGGAGCGTCGCGTGACGGCGTTCGAGGGCGGCGCGGTGCAGCAGCACGTCCTGCGCGGCACCAACCGCTCGACGGGCGAGGAGGTCGCCCTGCACGCGTGCGTCGTCATCGCCGTGAACGACGACGGCCGCATCACCCGTCTCGACGAGTACTTCGACTCCGCCGAGGCAGCGCGCTTCGCCTGACTAGGGCTGGGTGGTCCAGCGCAGGAGGCCGTGGCCCTTGTATCCGTGATGCCGTCGGCAGAGTGGACCGAGGTTGTCACCCCGGGTGGGTCCGTGTGGCCAGGGCACCCGGTGGTCGATGTCGCACCGTTCGGCCGGCACCATGCAGCCCGGGCCTTGGCAGGTTCCGTGGAGGAATCGCAGCGCCACGGCCAGGACGTCGGGGGCGAATCGCCCCAGGTATTCGTGCGCGAGGACGTCGTCGGTGACATGGTCGATCAGGATGCGGTGCCAGAACGTGGAGCCGGATGCGATGACGGCGGCGATCCACTCGGCCGGGACGGCCCACGAGCCGTCGGTCGACTCGGCGAAACCGGGGTTGGCGCCGGCCAGGACGTCGGCGTCGACGGTGACACCGATGTTCGCGTCGACCACACCGGCAGCGGCCTCTTCGTCCAGCAGCCATGCCACCAGCAGGTCGGCCTCCCGCTGCGCGACCGTGCGCTCGTCGCCGGGGTCGGCGGGTCGACGCGCCTCGCGGCGGAGCCGGTCGGCGATGGCGGCGAGCTCGTGCGACGCCAGGCGGGCACCGAGGAATCCCATCGAGTCGTCCTCGTGCCGGGTGGTCACGTGCCGGTTGGCCCGTTCGGCCTCGGCCCGCTCGATCGCG
The DNA here is from genome assembly GCF_014841755.1 of Aeromicrobium sp. CFBP 8757. Lineage (NCBI taxonomy): Bacteria > Bacillati > Actinomycetota > Actinomycetes > Propionibacteriales > Nocardioidaceae > Aeromicrobium > Aeromicrobium sp. CFBP 8757. The sequence goes on along the minus strand of NZ_JACYUM010000010.1, from coordinate 21,512 downwards.
AGGTCAGCCTCGACTCGCCGCACGAACCGCTTCAGCCAGTCGCGCAGCTCGGCGACCGTGTGCGTCTCGGCGAACTGGACGACGCGGGCGTCGAGCCGGTGCACTGATTCGGTGCGCTTCAGCTGGTCGATCGCGTGCCCGATCTCGCGGACCCGGGCCAGATCGACCCTCCCCTCGACGAAGGCCTCCCACGTCGTCGGCGACTGGTCGCGCACGGTGTCGGCGAACGACAACCGGTGCTGCACCTGCCCCTCGCTGAACCCCATCGCCTCGCCGATCGCCAGCGCGATCGCACCGCGCTCGACCAGCTGCCGCATCGGCGACTCACCCGAGTTGTCGATCCGGTCAGACTCCACATCACGGAAGTGCAACATCGCCACGACCTCACGCGCCTCAGCCCGAGCACGCTCCCGCATGACGTCACCCAGGACGTCGATCGGAGCAGCAGTAGCGGTGGCCATACATTCAACCTAGACGCCACCACCGACACTCAACCGTAGCGATTTCGCAGGTGTGCACAACGACCAGATCGTGGTTTACGACCACTCTTTCAGTTGCCTAACCATCGCGAGGAAGGGCGTCATTCGCGGTGAATTGACGCACTCAATCGTCGTCTTTAGTCGGTTGGACTCAACCGCGCTGCGCTTAAGGCGTAGGTACGGTATCGAGTCGCGCAGCGCCGAAATGGTCCTCAGTCGCACGACGGCTACGCGAGAAGTTCGACGAAGCCATCCTGTTGCCGATAGATCAACCCAACATCGTAGATTCTGAGCAGGCGAGAGGCCTCCTCGCCAGGCTCTCCGCGGAGAAGCACGGCGATTTGTGCGTCCAAGCCTCGGGGGTCGATCGATCGGTAGTACATGGCTTGACCCATCGCGTGTGCGACGGTGACGTCGTCCCGATGGCTCGCTTTGGCCTCGATAATTAGGCTTCGCTGGCGGTCGTAAAGGTCGGCCTGACGGCCGTTAGCAAATCGAAATTCGCGCTCGACTGGACGCGCGAGCCACTTGACATAGGCGTCAACGAGCTCCCTCTCGAGTTCCGTCTCGATCTCTGCCCGCTCGATGGCAGTCAGTGTCGGATCAGCGAGGATGGCCTCGACGTCGTCCTGCAGCATCCAATGAGCCCGAAGAACTCGTAGACGATTGCCCTTGAGGTATTTGTGCATCGCCCAGTAAACGTCACAGTGGCGGTAGCGACCAGCAAGTTCGACGAAGCACTCGTGGACGGTTCGACTTTGCTTGCGTCCAGGGTTGGGCCAGCCGAGGGCCAACACGGCGTCAGCGACATCACTCAACCGGTCCGGTGAAACAGCGATTGGGTCGTCTGCCCGACCGGGGCGCCGGAAGTAGTCGTTCTCGTAGACGATGACATTCGTCCACTCAAGGTCGAGTTCAGCTGCGAGGAACGTGTCCTGAACGGTGGATCGCTCATTTGGAACTCTAAGACTGAGGCGCAGATCGGAAGCAATTCGTTCCGACAGAGTCGTCCAATTCGGTCGCTCGTCAAGTGCTGCTTGAATTACGCGGCTCGCTACCGCGACACGGTGATCCTTGTTCTGGCTGTAACCATTTCGCCCGTCGGGCGGATAAGGTACGGCCATCTCAACGACTCACGTCTGCTACCCGAATGTCCTTTATGGAGAGACCCACGGCAACGATCGTCCCACGGGCGCGTCCCGCGTTCTGTCCGGTAGATGGTGCGCCTCTGGTCGGCGTCGGCGGATGCGCATCGCCGAAGTCCGCGAGCGCAGCGCCTTCGCACCGAGGAGGAGCTAATGCCGATATGCCGATCGCAGTGAAAGGACGCATACGTCGAACGGATTCGCCGTGCCCCTCGGTACTTATCAGTACTCAGGTCTTCAAGTCCCCTTCGAGCGCGGGGACAAAGCTCGGACTCGAAAGATCTCTTTGTGGGGGCGGGCTTTCATCCCGGCCTGCGAGAGCATGCATCACTCTATTGATCTTGCGACCCGGCCTGTCTCGGAGCTCATTGGCCGACCCGAGGGCCTGCGGACTCGTAATTTGCTTCGGACAGGCCAGTTCCGGGCAGCCCCACAAGAAGCGCTAAGCCAAATCCGGGGCAGGATCGGCCAGCGCGATTCCTATCGCTGCCAGGACTATGTCAACGGTCTCTTGGATCGCGCTTGCCTTGTACACAATTCCTAGGTCGATAGGGTCATCAAAGACTGCGACCTGCTTGGTCGGAAGGTCGACGACACGGCCATCGACTTGTCGCGTGTGCACTGCCGCGAGCACACCGAGGAGGTGAATGCGGTTCGATCCGAGATTGAAGTTGCCCTGACGATCGACGTGTCCACCTCTATCGACGAGCAGTACCGGACTGCCGCTGGAGCCGGGAAAAACGGACGCGTCTATCAAGAAGGCGGGGTAACCCCGATAATCGTTCGAGAGTGGTGTGGCGGTCTGCCCACGTCGAGCGATCGGCAGGTAACTCGTGGTGTCGAATAGCCCGTTCGGGTATCCAATGAATGTCACCGCTTCAAGCGCATCAGTTTCTTCCGCCTGCGCCGAGGTCAACAGCATCGACGCCGGTGCCCACTTTACGAGTGCAGGATGACCATCGGTCTCCATCTGATTGAGCACAGGTGCGGCCTGAAACACAGCCACATCGACAGCGGCATCAGGGTGACCCGCCCACGAGTGTGGTCCGAACTGAACCATCTGGATCTGTGTGGCTCGTTGCTCGGGCTGACCATCCGCCCCTCGAGCCACGAACCGGACTGTGAGTTTTGTTGCCCCCGCCAAAACGTGCTTGTTCGTCACGACAAACGGAACCAAGCCCTCAGTAGTTTCAAATCCAACCACGAACCCCGTCCCAGTCCAGGTGCCGCCAGACGCGTCCTCTCCCTCCAAGTACGTCGTCATGAAGAAGAGCTGTTCTTGAACGGTCTCGGCACGCATCCGTCGATCGTGACAGGCGACAACATAATTGTCTTGAGAGTGCATGGATTAGCTAGCGCCAGAGACCGTGCCCCGCAGGGTGCATATCCCCGCAGTTGCGGCCATGGCCCGATCGCGAGCTTGTAGTTGCGGAGCGATCCTCGCGTATCGTCTCGCGCACGTAGAACGTCTCCCGCGTGACTACATGCCGACGCCTGGGCAGGTGTTCGGGAGTTCGATAGAAGCCCATAATCTGTGAGCCATGAGCCGCCCGGTGTGCTCAAGTTGGCCGACCGCGTCGCCAGACTCTCACCGTGAGTCCACTGCTTTTCGTGAACGACGCCGCATCGATTTTCCGAGAGAGCGAGGGGACATGACCGGGGCCAGCGGGGATTCCGCACTGCGGAAATGCCAGGTAGCTAAGCGAAAGGAGGCGGCAGGGACTTAGGGCTGGTCCGATTCACGACCTACCTCAGATAGTGCGGAAGCGCGTCGATCAGAGCCTATGCATCGTTAACGTGCCGGTAGTAGGCCAAACGGCCATGATCAGTCACGCTGATGGTTCGCCGTCTTTGATCGGCTTCATCGATCTGGTAACTGACTAGATGCGCTTCCGTCAGCTTTCGGACCCGGGACAATAATGGGGGCATCTGTGCGTATCCGAAGTCCTTGTACTCACTTGGGCTACATGACCCTGCCTTGCTCCGAAGCAAGTGATCGAACACTTTCCAATCTGCGGCCCCGAGATCTCTAGCCTGGGCTGCGTACACGAGGTCCGCTTCTCGGAGCACCGATTCGTGAAATCGAAGATCTCTATCAGCCTCTGAAATCCCGCGCAATTCGTCAGGATCCGAATCGAACGCGTATCTCTCGGAGAGGTTAAGGGCGTAGCGAAGGTTTTGACCGATGGACCTGTAGAGGTTCGCGAAAGCCGTCATCGATACAGGGGCAACCGCGTCATCTTGGTCCTGCAGCGCCTTCATCCGAGCGAAGATGACTTGCGGGACCAGCTTGTGCGGTAGCGGGCGAACGTCGATCGGATTCAAAAAGACGCCTGCCATTTTCGGGCTCGCGTAGGCAGCGCGGACCATCCCCTGCGCGCCGCTGATGATCCAGCGGAGACCAGGCCTCTTGAACAATGGGTCCCTGAGGGGCTCCATCACGTTCAAGGCCGTGCCACTGTCGTTGAGTTCCTCGAGGTTGTCGAGAAAGCAGAGCACGCCGCCAGAGTCGCGATTGGGAAAGAGTTGGGCAAGCCAACCATCCACAATCTCGGCTATGCCGAGTTCGGCAAAACCCGTGGAAGTGTTAGGAGTCCGGGCTTTGCCAAACCCTGCATTGCCTCCGGCCACCCCTCCGACGTTGGCGCCTAAACTAGCGTTCCAACCACCGGCTTCGGGCGCCTGGAGCCACCGCTTCACTCCTTCGACGCCATCGAGCGGACGCCCCCCGCTCTTCAAAGAGCCGGCATTGGCAACTAAGACGTGAGCCACAGCACGCACGACTCTTCGCTCAAAACTCTCGCGCGTATCTTCGGGACGAAGACTCAAGCGTGTGTCCATCGCGAGAAATAGTGGACCTCCCTCTTTACTCCACTGCGCCGCATCGAATGCGGCGACTGCCGCCAGACTCGTCTTGCCGACACCAAAGTCGCCTTCCAGCGCCACCACACTCGCGCCGCCCGTTAAGTGTCGCCCGATGAGTGCCAGCTCCTGCTCTCTCCCAATCAGCAGTTCACGACCCGCCGCGCTGACCTCAATGGGATCGGTTGAGTACGGGTTCCCGCGAAATCCGTACTCGTGCCAGACCGACGTAGGCATCGCCATGCTTAATCCTTCTTTGAAACGGTTCACTGAAAACCTCTCTCAAACGTGAGTGTCGCACGTCCAGAACTGCGGCGTTGTCCGTGCGCGTCTAATCAGTCCGCACGGGACAAGCTTGGGCGTCGTCGCGCTACGTACTTGTTGCAATTTTCTGGGCGCTATGCCCCTGCGTCTTAGTGGGCGGAATGAGGCTCCGGCCCCACCAAGCTCCCCCAACTACCCTGACCCCATGGACCCCAATGACGCCGCCGAGCTCGCGCGGCGCATGCGGGCGGCCGTGGTGACGGAGGTTCCGCGGCGGCGGTGGGAGCTGCCCGCGGTCGCGCTGCTGGTCGTCGTGATCGTCGCGATGGTCGTCATGCTGGCGCGGGGCTGAGACCCGCCGGGCGGCCCGTCTGACTGACAAGCACCTGCCCATCCACGATACTGACAGTATGACTGTCAGCGATCTGTCCGCACCACTCACTCTCCCGTGCGGGCAGGTGCTGCCGAACCGGCTCATGAAGTCGGCGCTGAGCGAGGTGCTCGCCGATCGCCACGGCGCACCCGACCACCGGCTCGAGCGTCTCTACGCCACGTGGGCGACGGGCGGCTACGGCCTGCTCGTCACCGGCAACGTCATGGTGGACGGTCGACAGATCGGCGAGCCCGGCAACGTCGTCGCCGAGGACGAGCGCCACCTCCCCCAGCTGACGCGCTGGGCGTCGGCGACCCGCGCGCACGGCGTCCCGCTCTGGATGCAGCTCAACCACCCCGGCCGCCAGGCCAACCCCATGGCCCTGCGCAGCACCCCCGTCGCCCCCAGCCCCATCGCCGTCAAGATCCCCGGCGCCAGCACGCCCCGCGAGCTGACGGGCGCCGAGATCGAGGACGTCATCGAGCGCTTCGCGACGACGGCCGCGATCGCCGAGAAGGCCGGCTTCGACGGCGTGCAGGTGCACGCCGCCCACGGCTACCTCGTCGCCCAGTTCCTGTCGCCGCTGTCGAACCAGCGCACCGACGAGTGGGGCGGCGACCCCGAACGACGCATGCGGTTCGCGGTCGAGGTCGTGCGCCGTGTCCGCTCGCGCGTCTCCCCCGGCTTCGCGGTCGGCATCAAGCTCAACTCGGCCGACTTCCAGCGCGGCGGCTTCACCGAGGAGCAGTCCAAGGACGTCGTCGCGGCGCTGTCGACCGAGGGCCTCGACCTCATCGAGGTCAGCGGCGGCAGCTACGAGTCGACAGCGATGTTCGGCGCGGCCGCCAGCACCGTCGAGCGCGAGGCCTACTTCCTCGAGTACGCCCGCGCCGTCCGCGAGGTCGCCGGCGACGTGCCGCTGGCCGTCACCGGCGGGTTCCGCTCGCGCACCGCGATGGAGTCGGCGCTGTCGTCGGGCGACTGCGACGTCATCGGCCTCGGCCGCCCGACCTGCACGACCCCGGACGCCGCCAACGTCATCCTCGCCGGCGCCGACGCGCGCATCGCGTCGCACCGCATCGGCTTCAGCACCACCGGCCTGCTCAGCCGGGTCACGGACGTCAAGGCCGTCAACAGCGCGATCGACCTCGGCTGGCACGAGGACCAGCTGCACCGCATGGGCGCCGGCCTGCAGCCGGACGTCTCGCGCACCAAGCTCGCCGCCGCGGCGTCGCTGGTGCGCCGCAACGGCCGCGACGCCTTCGCGAAACGGCGCGGCTGAGCGCTCAGCGGTAGCCGCCGTCGCGCAGTCCGGCGTCCTCCTCGGTGTCGTTTCGGCGCACCAGCCGCTCCCACAGGTAGGACGCGACGAAGCCGGCCGGACCCTTGTCGGCCCACTGCCGCGCGTGCCGCTCCTCGTGGTGCAGCAGACGGTCGAGGTCGAGGCGTCCCGCCCGGGTCGAGCCGTCCGCGGCCTGGTGGCGTGAGCGCCCCGACCACACCAGGGCGCGCAGCTCGGCCGGCGCGTCGACCCGCGCGATGTTCAGCAGTAACAGGTCGCCGTACGTCGTGCCGCCGCGCTGGCTGAGGACGTCGAGCAGACGGTCGCCGCCCAGACCCATCAGCATCCCGTTGGGCGTCGTCACCAGCCGACCACCGCGGGAGTGCACCACCGACACTCCCCAGCGGTACGTCCAGTCGTTGGCGCGCTGCCGCTCGGCGATGCGCCCCACCTCGGCGGCCGAGTAGGGCGTCTCGTCGAAGTCGAGATCGGTGCCCGACGTGCCGTACCCGGTACCCGCGTTGACGACGTACGTCATCAGAACGGCTCTGCGGGCGTCGTCGGCACCGATGTCGTCGGGCAGCAGGTGGAACGACTTGCCGTCGGGGTCGACGAGTTCCTCGAACCTGTCGAGCAGCCCGACGTCGTCGGGCAGGATGCCGTGCCGGCGGACGACGTCGCCGACCGTCTCGGGCTCGACGCCCCGCCGCACCGCGTTGTCGAGCCAGCGGCGGTACGCCCCGGGACGCCCGCCCTCAACCACGCAGCTGAGCGGCCAGGGGGCAGTCGAAGGGATCGCGCGCCCGCAGGCCGACGTTGTTCAGGTAGTCGACGACGATCGCGTACGACCGGAACAGCCCGACCTCCATGTAGTCGACGCCGATCGACTCGCAGTGCGCCTTCACGAGCGGCTGCGCCTTGCGCAGGTTGCAGCGCGGCATGCTCGGGAACAGGTGGTGCTCGATCTGGTAGTTGAGCCCACCCATGGCCCAGTCGACGACCGGGTTGCCGCGGACGTTGCGCGACACCATGACCTGGCGGCGCAGGAAGTCGAGCTTCATCTCGGGCGGGATGATCGGCATGCCCTTGTGCGCCGGCGCGAACGACGCACCGAGGCAGAAGCCGAACACCGCCATCTGCACCGCGAAGAACGCGACGGCCTTGCCTAGCGGCAGGAACGTCAGCAGGATCGCGACGTAGACCGCGAGCCGGGTCACGACGAGCCACAGCTCGGTGCGGCGCCACGGCTGGTTGGACGTCTTGTCGCGCGCCGCCCGGATGCTCTCGGCGTGCAGGTTGAGACCCTCGAGCGTCAGCAGCGGGAAGAACAGCCAGCCCTGCCGCTTGACGAACCATCCCGCGAAGCCGGTCGTGCGCTGCGCGACGATGCCGGGCGTGAACGCGATCGCGCCGGGACCGATGTCGGGGTCGTAGCCCTCGAGGTTGGGGCCCTTGTGGTGCATATTGTGCTTGGCGCGCCACCACGCGAAGCTCAGGCCCGCGAAGCCGCCGGCGAGGATGCGCGCCGTCCACGAGTTCCACGACGCCGAGGCGAACATCTGCCGGTGCGCCGCGTCGTGGCCGAGGAAGCCGAACTGCGTCACGATCACGCCGAGCGCCGCGGCGAGCGCGAGCTGCCACCACGAGTTGCCGAGGACGAAGAACGCGGCCCAGATGCCGAAGAAGGCAGCGACGTGCACGCCGATCTGCGCCCAGTAGTAGCCGTGCCGGCGCTCGAGGAGCCCCTCGTCCTTGACGGCCCGCATCAGGTCGGTGAACTGGCTGACGTAGTCGGACGCCCCAGTCCTGGTGGAACTCAGCTCGGTCGTCATCGGCCGCCCCCTCAAGGCTGGTACCTCGAAGGACCGGATCGGCCACGGCGAGGCGGTGCCCCTTGAGTGTGGCACGGGTGCGTGTCGAGCAGGTGTCCGAAACCTGTGAACTTCGGCAGAACGCCTCAGCCGAGGACGAGCAGGAGATCGCCGCCCTCGGCCGCCCGCGGGTCGGCGACGACCAGGCGCACCACCGTCCCGGCGGTGGCCGCCGTGATCGCCGCCTCCATCTTCATGGTTTCGATCGTCGCGACCGTCTGGCCCGCCTCGACCACGTCGCCCTCGGCGACGACGGCCTGCACGATCCCGGCGAACGGGACGGCGACGTGCCGCGGGTTGCCGGCATCGGCCTTCTCTGGCGCCACGGTGCCCCTCCTGGGTCGGGGCGCCCCGACCTGCGGCGCCGCCGTCACGGTACCGCGACGGTGCGTCAGGCCTTGAACACCCGGGTGCTCATGATCATGTCGGCGAACGTCCGGTTCTCGCGGTCCCACAGCGGCCACAGGTAGCCCAGGCCGCAGGGCAGCCCGTCGAGGACGTGCACGAGCTGGCGGGCGAAGGTCAGGCCGCCGCCGATCGGCTGGTGGGTCGACTCGCCGAGCACCGTGATGCCGACGATCTTCTTGCCGATCGTCTGGCCCGTCGAGCCCTGCCGGATGACCCAGTTGAAGACGAACCAGCCGATCGCGAAGACGACGTACACCAGGAACGGCAGCCCGCTGAGCTGGAAGGCGAAGCCGTTCTCGCTCGTCTGGCTCTCGCCGAACGCGGCGGCGAGCACCGTGAACACGATGCCGGTGGGCAGGCTGTCGATGATCAGCGCACCGACGCGGGCGATCCAGCTCGCGTACGGACGGTTCGGGGTGCCGTACGGCGGGGGTGCGGACGCGGACATGGGAGCTCCTGACTCAGGGATGGACCCACACCGTAGCGACGGCGCCGCCTCCGCGGGGCGTTTTCACGGACACGGCGTCTCCATGAAAGATCACAGGGGCGTGAGGCCCGTGATCTTCCAGGTGCCACCCTTCTTCTGCGCCGTCACCGCGAGCTGCGCCGCCGAGACGCTCGACTCCTGGTCGGCCGCGCGCCGGCTCGACTGGTCGAGGAAGACCAGCAGCGTCGCCCGGCCGTCGCGCAGCTCCTTGACGCCGATCGCCTGCACCTGCGCGGTCAGCGTGAGCTGCTGCCCCGGTGCCCGCTGCTGCAGCGACGCGAACAGCGTGTCGTACTCGGTGCGGGCCTTGCCGGCCAGCACCGCGTCGGCAGCCGCCTCGGTCGTCGCGGGGTCCTGGTAGTCGTACGTCAGGATGCGGCCGAGCGCCTGCGAGACGCTCGACTGCACCTGGGCGGTCTGCCGGGCGTCGATGACGGCGGCGTTGGCGGACGCGTCGTCGCCCCGCAGGTCGAACCACGTCCACCAGGCGACCAGGCCGACGGCCAGCAGGATCGTGGCCAGGGCCAGCGGGAGGATGCGTCGGACGGTCGTCATGACAGGCTCACCGCCACCTGCTGCAGCGACTCGAGCTTCCAGCGCCCGCCGATCTTGACCAGCTCGGCCGAGAAGCGGTTGCGCTTGACGGTCGGCTCGCTGTCGGGCGCCGCGGCGTCCTCGACCGTCACCTCGACGGCGGCGATGACGGTCGCGGTGTCGGCGTCGGCGTCGATCACCGCGGCGTCGGCCACGCGCCCGGTCGAGATCTTCTTCTGGTCGGCCAGCAGCTTGCGGTCGTCGGCGCTGACGCCGGTGAGCTGGTCCTTCAACGTGCCGGTCGTGACCTGCGACCACGCCTTCACCCCGGCGTCGACCGAGCGGTAGTCGAGCGTGTTCATGGTCTCGATCGCCTGCCGCGCCTCGATCAGCACGGTGTCGCGCGTCTGGGCGGCCGCACGGTCGGGATCGCGATCGGCGTGCCACCACATGAACACGCCGGACGCCGCGACGAGGGCGGCCGCCAGCACCAGCGCCCATCGCGCCCGGCCTCGCCCCGTCCGGGCTGCCGCCGGTCCGGACGCGTGCTGCTCGTGGCCGTCGACGTCGTCTGCGTCGGTCTGGTCGACCGGCGTGTCCACCTGGCTCGTCATCGTGCTCCCCCCATGAGATCGCTCAGCGAGTCGGCGACGCCGACCCTCGGTGCCGCCGCCGTCGTGCCGCGCGAGCCATTGTCGCCCACGGCCGCCGTGGCGCCCGGCTTCTTCGGGACGCTTCTCGGCCCGCGGACCTCGCCGCCCGACGACGGTGCCGTGGTGCAGCCCGCCCGCGTGTTGAACGGGCGCCCCTCACCGGTGTCGAGGCCCGGCCGCACCTGCGTGTCGCCGTAGCCGCTGGTGCACGGCAGCGGGTCGAAGTACGCCTGCGCGAGACCCAGGTTGAGCCCGCGCGACCCGTTGACGGCCCAGCCGATGCTGAACGCGGTCGGGATCGTGATGAGGGCGTCCTCGACCCCGTCGGCGTTCGTGCCGAAGACCTGGGCCGTCGAGACGAGGTTGCTCATCAGCAGGCCCAGCGGCGTGCCGACCTGCGTGAAGAGCTTGTCGATCTCGCGGGCCGCCGCGGGCGTGCTCTCGATCAGCGCCCGCAGGTCGCCGTCGGAGCTCTCGAGGGTCGACGCGATCGTCCGCAGGTCCTGGCTGAAGCCGCGGATGCTGCCGGCGGCGGCCTCCTGCGTCGCCAGCACCCGGCCGGAGTTCTGGATCAGCTGCGACGTCACCAGGAAGTTGGTGTCGGCCGCCTCGATGAACGTCTGCGACGTGTCGAGCAGGCGCGAGAGGTTCTGCCCGGCGCCCTGCGTCGCGTCGTAGGTCTCGTCGATGACGGTCGTCAGCGAGTCGGTGTCGACCGAGCCGGCGAAGTCGCGGGCGCTGCGCAGCACGTCCTCGACCGGGGGCGGGGACGAGTCGCCGCCGGCGGTCAGGCGGTCGCCACCCTTCAGGGTCGGCCCGCCCGTCGAGTCGCTGCGCAGGTCGATGTACTGCTCGCCGATCGCCGACCGGTCGGCGACCTTGACGCTGACGTCGGCCGGGATGTCGGTGCCACCGTCGAGCCGCAGCACCGCCTCGGCGCCCTGCGGCGTCGCGGTCAGCGAGCTGATGCGCCCGACCGGGACACCCCGGTAGGTGACCTCGCCGTTCGTGAACGCCCCGGCGGCATCGGGCAGGTCGACCGTCACCGAGTAGCTCGACCGGGTGAGGTCGATCCCGACGTAGCGGGCACCCAGGTAGCTCGTCGCGAGCAGCGCGACGGCCACGAACACCAGGAGCTTGGCCCTGATCCCTGCGGTCAGCATCACTCACCACCGTCCTTCGGCGTCGGGGTCGGCGTCGGGGTCGCCGTGGGCTCGTCGCGGGTCGGCGTGGGCGACGCGGACGGTGCCGCCGTCGGCTGGGACGGCGAGGGGCTCGACGGCTCGGGCGTCGTCGGGCTCGGCGCGCTCGGCGCGGGGCTCGACGGCACCGACACGGTGGGCCGCGGCATGCCGGGGACGGCCGAGTCGGTCGGCGGCAGCAGCGAGGGCGACGGCGCCTTCTGCGGCAGCCTGCGGCGGTCGGCCGACGTCGCCGGTGCCGAGGCGTTGGGGTCCTCGACCTGCGGCCACGAGCAGCCGATCGCGTCGCAGCCGGTCGGGAGCGTGCGGAAGTTGGTCTCGAGGAAGACGTTGAGGTAGTCGCCCTTGATCGCCCCCAGCACCGAGTCGGGGAACGGGTACGTCAGCAGGATCTGCAGCGACTCGGGCAGGTCCTGGCCGGACTTCGCGAGCTGCTGGAGGATCGGCTCGAGCGCCTGCAGGTCGGCGACGATGTCGTCCTGCGCGGTGTCGAGCGTGTCGACCGTGACGGACGACAGCCGGTCGAGCGAGCGCAGCATCGACACGAGCTGCTTGCGCTGGTCGACCAGCACCTTCATGCCCGGGCTCAGGCCCTCGAGGGCCGAGGCGATCTTGGCCTGGTCGGCGTCGAGCGTCGTCGACAGCGCCGCGAGCCCGTCGAGGGCCGACGTGATCGACTCCTTGCGGTCGTCGAGGCTCGAGACGAAGGCCTCGATCTGTCGCAACGACTTCTTGACGTCGTCGGTGCGGCCGGCCGAGACCTTCTGCAGCTCGCGCGAGATCTCCTGGAACTGGCCGATGCCGCCACCGTTGAGGACCATCGACAGCGATCCGAGCACCTGCTCGACCTGGGCGGCCTGCGACGTGTCGGCCAGCCCGAGCCGGTCGCCCGAGGCGATCGCGGGCCCGGCCACGGCGGTGTCGGGGCGCACGAGGCCGACGTACTTCTCGCCCAGCAACGAGGTCTGCTGCAGACGCGCCGTCGTGCCGGCCGGCAGCTCGGCGTCGCGGTTGACGACGAGCTCGACGCGCGCGCTGCGGCCGTCGGGGTTGAGCGTGATCTTCTGGACGCGGCCGACCGCGACGTTGTCGACCTTGACGCTCGACTGCGGCACGAGGTCGAGGACGTCCTCGAAGTCGGCCGTGACGTGCAGCGGGTTCGAGCCGACATCGGCCCCGCCGGGCAGCGGGGTGTCGTAGACCCCGCCGGACAGCACGCCGCACCCGCCGAGCGTCAGGGCGGCCGCGACCCCGGCCCCGATGGCCGCGAGCCGACTCATCGGTCGTCCCCCTGGGTCGGCAGCAGCAGCGGCGGTGCGGAGCCCGACGACTTCTGGGTCTGGCCACCGTCGGACCAGATCGACGTCTCGTTGAGGTTGGCCCGGCCGTCGAGCGTGTTGTTCTGCGCGTTGTACGAGCGCAGGAAGTTCTGCAGCACGAGCGGCACGAGCCGCACGGACTCCTCGAGCGAGTCCTTCTGCTTGACCAGCACCTGGGTCGGGCCGAGCAGGTTGTCGACGCTGGTCTTGATGTTCGCCCGGTTGTCGCCGATGAAGTCGTCGACGATCGCCAGCGCGTCGCCCAGGTTGGTGATCGCGTCGGCGAGGTCCTCGCGGTCGTCGGCGAGGTAGTCGGTGACGGCCGCGAACTGCCGGTTGACGTCGGCGACGCCCTGGTCGTTGGCGACGAGCATGTCGTTGAACTCCTTGAAGTTCGCGATCGTGGCGAACAGGTCGTCGCTGGACGAGGCGAGCGTGCCGGTGGCACGGCCGAACTCGTCGATCGTGCGGTTGATGCCGGTGCCGTTGCCGGCGAGGTTGCGGGCCGCGACGTCGAGCAGGTCGGACAACGCCCCCTTGCGGTTGGCGCCGTCGGGGCCGAGCTGGGTCGCGACGTCGGTCAGGCTCGTGTAGAGGTCGTCGATCTCGACGGGCGTGGCGGTGCGGTCGCGCGGGATCACGGCGCCGTCCTTGAGCCGGGTGCCGCCCGTGTCGGGCCTGGTCAGCTGCACGAAGCGGTCGCTGACGAGCGTCGGCGCGACGATCACGGCGGCCGTGTCGGCCTCGACGTGCTGGCCGCGCTCGAGCTGCATCGAGACCCGCACGACCGGCCCCTCGGGGTCGACGTCGGTGACGGTGCCGACCTTGACGCCCAGCACCTGCACCTCCGAACCCGGGTAGAGGCCGACGGTCGACTCGAACAGCGCGTCGACCTTCGTGCCGCCGCCGTGCGACGAGCGCCAGGCCAGGAGCCCGGCGACCACCACCAGCAGCACCACGGCCGCCCCGATCGTCCTGCGTGTCGCGGTCATCGTCCGCCTCCCTTGGCCGGCTTGCAGTTGCGTGCGACGTCGTTCTCGAGCAGCGGTCGCCGGTCGTCGCCGAACAGGCCGCACACGTAGGAGTCGACCCACGTGCCGTTGCCGAGCGCCGACGACAGCACCCGGTAGTAGGGGCCCAGCTTCTTCAGCGCGGCGTCGAGGTTGTCCTGGTTGTCCTGCAGGATGCGCGAGACGTCGTCGAGCTTGGCCAGCGCCGGGCGCAGGGCCTTCTCGTTGTCCTTGACCAGGCCCTGCAGCTGGACGCCCAGGCGTGCCGTGCCGTCGAGCATCTTCGAGACCGTGTCGCGGCGCTGCTCGAGCTCGTCGAGCAGGGAGCTGCCGTCGGTGATGATCTTGGCGAACTCGGCGTTGCGCTGCTTGAGCGTGCCGCTGACCTTGCTGGTGGCGGCGAACAGCTGATTCAGCTCGGCGTCGCGGCTCGAAATCGTCCGCGACAGGTCGGTCAGCCCCGACACCATCGTGCGCACCGACTCGGGGGTGTTGCGGAAGGCGTCGCTGAGGGCCGTGAAGCTGGCCTCGAGCTGGTCGGTGTCGATCGTCCCGATCGTGTCGGACAGGTCGGAGAACGCCTCGTTGACGTCGTACGGCGTCGTGGTGCGCGCGAGCGGGATCGGCCCGTCGAGGTCCTTGGAGCCGAGCGGGTCGACCGCGAGGAACTTCTGGCCCAGCATCGTCTTGACCTTGACGGCGGCGGTCGACTGGTCGCCGAGGTCGTCGATCTTCGCGCGGAACTTCACGCTGACCACGGCGCCGTCGAGCGAGATGTCGACGACCTTGCCGACCTTGACGCCCGCGACGCGGACCTCGTTGCCCTCCTTGAGCCCGCCGGCCTCGGCGAACTGGGCCGTGTAGACCTTGCCGCCCCCGATGATCGGCAGCGAGGCCGCGTTGAAGGTCAGGGCGAACACGACGGCCATGATCGTCATGCCGATCAGCGCGATCGCGATCTTGTTGCGCTCGGCGAACGCGGTGGGGAACGTCGTGGTCATCAGCGGCACCTCTCCGCGACGGGCTGGGCGCCCAGGTCTCCGAAGTACCCCTCGGGTCGGGGGATCTTGCCCTCGATCGAGCAGGCGTAGAAGTTGATCCACGAGCCGTACGACGCCGTGCGTCCGATGCGGTCGAGCTTGACCGGCAGCGTCGCGAAGAAGGAGTCGAGCTGCGGCTCGGCCTTCGCGAGGTTGCCCGCGAGCCCGTCGAGCGCCGTGATGGAGCCCCTGAGCGGAGCGCGGCCGTCCTCGAGCAGCCCGGCGACAGACGTCGTCAGGTCGCCCAGGCCGTCGAGCGTGCTGCCGATCGTCTTGCGGTCGTCGGCCAGACCGCTGACGAGCTGCTGCAGCGTGACGATCGTGGTGTCGAGCTGGCCCGAGCGGTCGTTGACGACCTGCAGCACCGAGCTGAGGCTCGTGATGAGCTCGCCGATGACCTCGTCCTTGCGGGCCAGCGTCGACGTGAGGCTCGCGGTGCTCGACAGCAGACCGTCGACCGTGGCGTCCTCGCCCTGGAACACCGCCACGATCTGCCCGCTCAGGGCGTTGACGTCCTGGGGGTCGAGCAGCTGCAGCAGCGGCTGGAAGCCGTTGAACAGCATCGTGAGGTCGAGCGCCGGCCGCGTGTGGTCGAGGTCGAACGTGTGGCCGGCCCGCAACGACGGTGCCGATCCGGTCGGCGGATCGAGCGAGATGTACCGCTGGCCGATCAGGTTGCGGAAGCGCAGCTCGGCGACCGTCCCCTCGACCAGGGGTGCCGACCGCGAGACCCGGAAGGTGACGAGGGCCCGACGCCGGTCGGTGACCTCGACCTTCGTGACGGTGCCGAGCTTGACGCCCGACATGCGCACGTCGTCGCCGCGGTTGAGGCTCGTGGCGTCGGTGAAGACCGCGTGGAACTCACGGGTCGCCCCTCCGCTGTCGTTGCGGATCGTCGCGGCCAGCGCCACGGTGGCGAGCACCGTCACGACGACGAACGTGATGCTCTTGATCAGGAGCTTGGTCATCTCAGCACCACCTGTGTGCCGCGCAGCGACGGTCCGAGGAGCAGGCTGCTCCACGACGGATAGTCGTCGGGCGCGATGCCCTGCGACGGGGCGACGATCTCGGCGACGAGCTGGTTCTCGGCGGGCGAGTTGGCCTGACCGAGCCCGGCGCCGGCGCCGATGCGCTCGGGGATCGTCGTGCGCGGCGGAGCGATGGTCTCGGGCTCGCCCGCTGCCGCCGCGGCGGCGGTGCTCCTGGCCGGCGTCGTGCCGACCTTGCCGGTGACGTAGGGGCAGCGTGCCTGCCGCCCCGACGCGAACGTCACGGCGTCCTTGCCGGCGAGGTACCTGCCGCGGCTCGGGACGACGTTGAGCCGCACGTGCAGTCCGGGCTCGTCGGTGCCCTTGCCGAGCACCTTGTCCATCGCGGGGATGTACTCGCGGGCCGACTTGAACAGGCACGGGAACTGCTTGGCGTACGGCTCGACGGCCTCGAGCGCGGCCCGGCTCTCGTCGGCCAGGACCTCGATCGTCTGCCGGTTGTCGCTGACGAAGCCCTCGGCCGAGTCGGCCGAGCCGATCACGGTCGCGTAGACGTCCTTGAGCGTCGTCTGCTGCGCGACCAGCGTGCGCGAGGTCGTGGTCAGGGTGTCGAGGGCGTCGAGCAGATCGGGTGCCGCGGCGTCGTAGACGCGGGCGACCCGGCCGAGACGGTCGAGGTCGTCGGTCATCTGCGGCACCAGCGGGTTGAGCTGGTCGAGGTAGGAGCCGAACGTCGTTAGCGTGTCACCGATCTGGTCGCCGCGGCCCCGCAGCGTCGTCGACAGCTCGCCGAGCGTGGCCGACAGCTTCTCGGGCTGGATCGCGGTGAGCACCGGCAGCAGCTCGTCGAAGACCTGCTCGAGCTCGACGGACTCGTCGCTGGTGTCCTGCAGGATCACGTCGCCCGACGAGAGCCCCGTGTCGGTCGCCGACGCGGGGGTCACGAGCGAGACGTAGCGCTCGCCGAACAGCGTCTTGGGCAGCAGCCGGGCCGTGGTGTCGCGCGGCAGCTCCTCGGCCGTGCCAGGCTCGAGGGCCAGCTCGACGACGGCTCCGTCGGCGTCGGACGACACCTTGGCCACCGTGCCGACCGGCACGCCGTTGAGCTTGACGTCCGAGCCCTTCTGCAGCGCGTTGCCGACGGGGCCGGTGCGCAGGTCGACGTCGGTGCTCGACACGAAGGCGCGGTCGTACGCGAGGACCGCGACGGCCAGGAGCGCCAGCGCCAGGGCGACGTAGCCCAGGCCGAGGCCCACGTCGACGAGTCGCCGGCTCATCCGGCGATCCTGACCGTGGTCGTGGTGCCCCACAGCGCCATCGACAGCAGGAGGTCGAGCACCGCGACGGTCACGATGCTGCGTCGCACGGCCGTGCCGACCGCGATGCCGACGCCGGCGGGCCCGCCCGCGGCCTTGAAGCCCAGACGGCAGTGGATCAGGATGATCAGCACCGAGAAGATCAGCACCTTGACGAACGACAGCAGGATGTCGATCGGCGGCAGGAACAGGTTGAAGTAGTGGTCGTACGTGCCGGGCGACTGGCCGTACAGGTAGATCGTCACGAAGCGCGCGCCGGCGTACGACGTCAGCAGGCCGACGACGTACAGCGGGATGATCGCGATGAAGCCGGCGATGACGCGTGTCGTGACGAGGTACGGCACGCTCGGCACGGCCATGACCGTCAGCGCGTCGACCTCTTCGTTGATCCGCATCGCGCCGAGCTGGGCCGTGAAGCCCGAGCCGACGGTCGCCGACAGGGCCAGGGCCGCCACGAGCGGCGCGATCTCGCGGGTGTTGAAGTAGGCCGAGATGAAGCCGTTGAGCGTCGACGTGCCGATCTGGTCGAGGGCCGCGTAGCCCTGCATGCCGACCACGCTGCCGACGAACAGCGTCATGCCGAGCATCACGCCGATCGTGCCGCCGATCACGGCCAGGGCGCCGGAGCCGAAGCTGACCTCCGACAGCAGCCGCAGGACGTCCTTGGGGTAGCGGCGCAGCGTCGCGGGGATCCAGGCCAGCACCCGGCCGTGGAAGCGGATGTCCTGGCCCATGTCGGCCAGGCGGTCGACGGGCCGGTCGAACCAGCGGGGCTCGCGGGGCGCGTGTGCGGTCATGTCAGGCTCCCTTGCCCGGCACCAGCTGCAGGTACAGCGTGGTGATCACGAAGTTGACGAAGAACAGCATCAGGAACGTCACGACGACCGACTGGTTGACCGAGTCGCCGACGCCCTTGGGCCCGGGCGCGGTGTTGAGGCCGCGGTGGCACGCGATCACGCCGGCGATGAAGCCGAAGACGACGGCCTTGAGCTCGCCGACGTAGAGGTCCTGGATCTGCGCGAGCGCCGTGAAGCTGGCGAGGTACGCACCGGGGGTGCCGCCCTGCACGATGACGTTGAAGACGTAGCCCCCGAGCACGCCGACGACCGAGACGAGCCCGTTGAGCAGCACCGCCGCGGCGATGCAGGCCAGCACGCGCGGCACGACGAGCCGCTGCACGGGCGAGACGCCCATGACGCGCATCGCGTCGATCTCGTCGCGGATGCGCCGCGAGCCGAGGTCGGCGCAGATCGCAGCGCCCCCGGCCCCCGCGATGACGAGCGTCGTGACGATGGGAGCCGCCTGCTGGATGACGGCCAGCACGCTGGCCGCACCCGTGAACGACTGCGCACCGACCTGCACCGTCAGGGTGCCGAGCTGCAGGGCGATGACGGCGCCGAACGGGATCGCGACGAGGATCGCCGGGATCCACGAGACGCTGACGACGAACCAGAACTGCTCGAGCACCTCGCGGGTCGCGAACGGCCGGCGCACCGAGGCACGGGCCGTGTCGAGGCCCAGCGCGAACACGTCGCCGACGACCGTCAGGCCGCGCCCGACCATGCCCAGGAGGGGGACGCCCGCGACTCGCTCCTTCTCCTCGTCGTCGGCGACGTACAGCCGTGCGCCGCCGGAGCTGACGCGCTCGCGGTGCCGCTGCTGGCCGGCGCGGACCGCGCCCGAGCGCGGCTCGAGCTGGCGCGGCAGCACCTCGATGGCCCGCGCCCCGGCGTGCCGCGACATGACGGCCGTACCGCTGGGGCCGGCCGAGTAGTCGACGGGCTCGTCGAACAGGTCGCTGCTGCGGTGGTCGGTCTCCTCGCTCATGCCGATCGGGCCGTCGGGGTCGCCGCTCATGAACTGCGAGACGACCGGGTGGTCGGTCAGCAGGAACTCCTCGCGCGGGCCGAACATCACGAGCTCGCGGCGGTAGAGCATGCCCAGGTTGTCGGGCATCGTGCGCGCCAGCTCGATGTTGTGCGTCACGACGAGCATCGTCGCGTCGGTCGCGGTGTTGACCTCGACCAGCAGCTGGGCGAGGTTCGACGTGCGGACGGGGTCGAGGCCCGAGTCGGGCTCGTCGATCAGGATGATCTCGGGATCGGTCACGAGCGAGCGGGCCAGGCCGGCGCGCTTCTTCATGCCGCCGGAGATCTCGCCGGGCACCTTGTGGTGCTGGCCGACGAGGCCGACCATCTCGAGCTTCTCCATGACGATCTCGCGGATCTCGGCCTCGCCCTTGCGGGTGTGCTCGCGCAGCGGGAAGGCGACGTTGTCGTACACGTTCATCGACCCGAACAGGGCGCCGTCCTGGAACAGCACGCCGAACTTCTTGCGCATCTCGAGGCGCTGCGACTCCTTGGCCGCGACCATGTCCTCGCCGTCAATCAGGATCGACCCGGCCTCGGGCTCGACGATGCCCATGATCGACTTGAGGAAGACCGACTTGCCCGTGCCGGACGGACCGAGCAGCGCGGTGATCTCACCGGGCGGGAACGTCAGCGAGACGTCGCGCCAGATGTTCTGCCGGCCGTAGCTCTTCGTCAGGCCCGTGACCTCGACACTTCCACCCATGGTGTCCCTCGCGTTTCGACGGTGTGGTTCACGGCACCGCCCGTCCCCCGACGGGGGTGCCTCCGCAGAACCTAGGTGTGTCACGCGTCACGACGCCAGACCTTCGGGACGATCTGTGCCGAACTCGTCGGTTTCTTGTCATGCACCTCACAAGTTCTTGCCGCCGCGCACCCGGCGACTACCGTTGCTACTCATGAGTCGCCATACTGGCATCGTCCACAACGCCTCCTCCACCCCGCGTGTCGTGTCCGGGGCTGTCTCTACCGTCGGATGAGAAGTCGCACACCGTGCGACGAAGGGATCTCATGACTGCACACTCGACCTCGCGCCCCTCGTGGCAGCGCGACACCTGCCCGCTCTGGTGCGTCGTCGTGCACGCCGAGCACGATCCGCCCGACGACCGCTACCACGACAGCGTCACGCTGCACGTCCCGGCGACCCTCGGACCGGGCCCCAGCCACGCGGCGACGACCGATCTCGTCGTCGTGATGTCGCGGCGCTGCGACGAGCTCGACGACTGGGTGCTGGTCGGCGAGCCCGAGCGCGACGGGCAGCACCTCTACCTCACGCGCGACAGCGCGGCCCGGGTCGCCAGCGCCCTGACGAGCCTGCTCACCCACGCGGGCTGAGGAGCGTCCGCGCGCTACTCATCGGTGTGTAGACCGATGAGTAGCGCATGCCCCACAGTGGCAGGGTGACATCTGAGCTGCAGAAGATCGTAGGCCGGCGACTGCGCGAGCAGCGCCAGGCGCTGGGCCTGAGCCAGGAGGCGATGGCCGAGCGGCTGGGCTACCACCGCACGTTCCTCGGGTCGGTCGAGCGCGGCGAGCGCAACCTGACGCTCGCGTCGGTCGAGCAGCTCGCGGCGAGCCTCGACATGGCGCCGCTCGACCTGCTGAAGGACTGACGCCCCGACGTCCCGGGGTGCGGACCCGGGCGGTCACCGTTTCCAACGCACGAAGGATCAGCTGCCCGGGCCCGCCCCCTCATCATCCCATCCCGGCGTCGCGGTGAGGCCGGATCCGAGGCACCTGTGCACATCAGCTCAGGTCGATGACCCCGTCCGGCGACGAGACCGCGAAGTAAGCCTTGACGTCGAACGGCTGACCGTTCTGGAACTGGCTGAGACAACCGACGACGCCTGAGACGACCAGATCGCCGGTGAGGCCGGACTCGTCGATCACCAGGCGCTGGGTCGTCTCGTCGAACGACGCGTCCGCCGTCCCGGTCACCGTGAACCTGCAGGCCGCGTTGGACCACGTGGCGCTGAAGCCCTCGACGTGACCAGCCACCACGTCGGCAGATCCGGGCGCCGAAGGGCTCGACCCGTGGAACCGCCACGGGGTGGGCGCCGACACCGACAGCGCACCCAACGGCACCGTGCACCCGGTGAACGACACCTCGTTCACCGTCAGCACGTCTGTCACACCTGCACCGGACGAGACGGTCGACGGCGGGCTGGCCGGCACGGATGCGCCGCTGCAGCCGAAGCTCAGCGTCGGCGTGCTCCACGCGACTGCCCCCGTCGTCGCAGCGGTGAAGGGGTGGGCGGCCGTGGCGGAGCTGCCACCGACGGCGACCGTGTAGGCGCTGCCGCTCGCGAGCGCGGGTCCGGCCGCGGCGAACGACGCCGTGCCGAGCGCCACCGCGGCGAGTGTCTTCTGGAGCCTCATGGGGTGCCCTCTCGTGACGGGACCCGGGCGG
>NZ_JACYUM010000009.1:0-68847 GCF_014841755.1 Aeromicrobium sp. CFBP 8757 | reverse complement strand
CGGCCGGCTCGCGTCGCGAGCCGGCCGGGTCCGGGGGGGTGATGCCTACTCGACGACGACGCCGTTGCTGGCCTGGATGCTGACGGTGTTGCCGCCGCCGGGCACCAGCGCGTTGATGAGGCCCGTGTTGAGGCCGCAGTTCGCGAAGCTGCCGATCGTGTAGGTGCCGGTGAGGTTGCCGCCCGCGATGATGTCGAAGCCCTCGTCGGCAGGAGTGCCGACCGGGATGCTCACGGGTGCCGCGGTCTTGCAGTTGCTGCCGGTGAACGTCGGGAACCCGACGATCCTGATGTTCGACAGCTTGACGTAGTACGTCGCCGTCGCGTTGACCTTGGCCTGCGTCTGGGTCAGGTCGATGTGCCCCGTCACGGGACCGGCCGGGATGAAGTCGACGTTGGCCTTGACCGGCAGGAAGCCTGCCGCCTTGAACTCCGTCGACGTGCCGGGCAGCGGCAGCGAACCCGTGAAGTCGCCGGTGTCGATGTCGAGATCGGTCGTCAACGTCGTGGCCTTCAGCTCGACCGTCGACTTGGTCTTCTTGATGTAGCTGCTGCCGACGGCGTCGTGCTTGAGCGTGACGATCGTGGCGGCGTGCGCGGCGGCCATCGGGACGAGCCCGAGGGCGGACGCGGAGGCGACGACGGCGATGCGGCGGCGCCAGCCAGAGGTGGTGGTCATGTGGTTCTCCTGGATCGAGTGAGGTCGGTGCGGGCGACGCCCGGGCGGGAGCGGAAGGAGGTCCGCTCCCGCCCGGGACGCCGGGGGTGCGTCAGCTGACGTTGATCGCGCCGTCGGCGGAGGCGACGTTGAAGACGCCGCTGAAGTTGGCGTTCTGACCGTTGACGACCTGGCCGAGGCAGCCGGTCACGTTCGACACCTTGAGGTTGCCGGTGAAGCCGGTCTCGGAGACCGTGAGCTTCTGGGCGGCCTCGTCGAAGGAGCCGTCGGCCTTGCCCGTCACGGTGAACCGGCAGACCGCGTTGCTCACGGTGGCCGTGATGTTGTCGACGTGACCGGCGACGACATCGGTGGCGCCCAAGGTCGCGGCGCCCGTGCCGTGCAGCTTCCACGAGCCCACCGTCGTGACCGTCAGCGATCCACCCGGGCCCGTGCAGCCGGAGAAGTTGATCTTGTTGATCGACGCGATGTCGGTGATGCCGGTCCCGCTCGCGACGGTCGACACCGGCGACGCCGGGACGGCCGCGCTGGAACATCCCATCGTCAGCGTCGGCACGGCGAAGGACAGCGTGCCGGACGACGCCGCGGTGATGGCGTGGGTGCCGGCCGCCGAGCTGCCACCGACCGCCACGGTGTAGGCGCTGCCGGTCGCGAGGGCAGGGCCGGCGACGGCGACGCCGGCCAGGGCGAGGGCCGCGGTACCGATGGCTGCGTGCTTGATCTTCATCTGGTGCTCCACTTCTGTGCTGTGCGTTGGAGTGACGGGCGTCACGACGTCATTACGCCCACGCACGGACCGGCCCCGGCAAGGGACGCCGTCGAAAAATCCTCGAAACGAACGAAAACTTGTCACGTGCGTGACAAGTCAGGCATCGAGGGTGCTACGCATGAGGATCACGGCGGGTCCGCGGCACCGTCTCGGCGGTCGACGGTCCAGAGATTTGTCATGCGCGTGACAAGTTGTGCCCCGATCGACGGCAAAGTCGCCGCACGCCGTTGACGCGACAGGCGGCCACTGAGAGCGTGCCTGCATGACACGTCGTTCCCGTCCCGTGCGCCTGGCCGTCGTGGTGGGCCTGGCACTCGCCGGGCTCACCGCGCTGCCGTCGTCGTCGGTCGCGGACGGCCAGCGCGAGGGTCGCTATCCCGGCCTGCCGTACGTCGAGTGCATCGACTACTCGGGCAACAACTGCAGCCTCGGCCCCGACACGGCCAACGACTACGGATGGCTGAACACGGCGCAGAACGGGCTGGCCGGCTCGCCGGCTGCGAAGCAGTGGATCAGCATCCCCACGACGGTCCTGGCCGTGAACGCGACGTTCGACATCCAGATCGTCGACCCGCCGCCGGGATTCACGTTCGACCAGCTCAGTCCGGCGTACAGCCGGGCCTTCTTCGTCTCTCCCACGGTGTCCGACGACACCTACGGAGACACCGTCCCCATCGTGGTCCGCACCGTGGCGTTCGGGTCGATCCCCGTCGAGGTGACGCTCCAGGTCAGCCAGCGCCGGACGGCCGAGGACCTGCCGATCCCCATCCAGCTCAACACGTTGGACGAGAGGAAGGACCTGGAGGGCGGGGGGTTCACCGAGATCGTCCACCCCACGTCGATCGAGGACACGCTCAACGTCCGCATCCGCAAGGTCGTCGTCGACGGTGTCGACACCCAGCTGGACGGCACCTGCGAGACCGGCCCGACCGCTGCCATCAGCGCCGCGAGTGGACGGTTCGAACGCACCACTCCGCCCGACTGGACGCCGCCTGAAGGATCTGAGGGGGCAGCCAGCGTGCTGCAGCTCGAGTACGACCCGGCCGAGGCGATGAGCGCCCTGCTGGGTGGCACCCTGCGCGGGACGCTCGACATACCGTCGTTCCGCCACTGCACCACGAAGACGGGTGACGATCTCTCGCCCCTCCTCACCTCGGCCGTGTCAGGCCCCGACAATCCCGTCGTGCTGCAGGTCGGCGCGCTCTCCTGCGCCGAGTACGACGACCAGGGCCGCAGCAGGCCGCCCGCCCCCGGCACCACCAGTGCCGACCTCCAGTGCTTCGACTTCTATCCGTTCAACCCCAAGATCAAGGCCAAGCCGGATCCGGCTCCCATCCCCGACCACGCGCCCGGTGAGCAACCGCCCGAGTAGTCGCCCCAGCTCGCTGGCGGGTGGGGTCTCCCTCCACCCGACCTCATCCGTCAGCGATCCACCCTTCTTCACCCCCTTCCCCCCGACGTCAGGACCGATACGATGCGCTCACGCAGCACAGGCCTTGAGGGGGGCTCATGGGAGACGTGGGAGCGTGGCACGAGTCATCTGTCGGCGACGTGACGGGTGGCTCGTCACCCGGTCGCCCGGTCACGGTCGAGGAGCACGCGAGGGCCCTGCGCCCCCTCGTGGCCGCCTTCGCCGCCGACGTCGCCGACCGCATCCAGACCGAGGTGCCGGCCTACGCGGGCCAGCCGGACGGGCGCCGGCGCGACATCATCGCCCACGCCGTCGAGCAGGCGACCCACCGGTTCCTCGACACCCTCGACGGGCTGCCCCACCGTGACCGCGGCGTCGACGAGATGTTCCAGGCCATGGGCCGCGCCGAGGCGTCCGACTCCGGCGACCTCGCCGCGATGCGCGCGGCCCTGCGTCTGGCCGCGACCGTCACCTGGGACACCCTGCGCCGCGCCAACCCCGGTCAGCCCATGTCGGACGAGACGCGCGGCCGGCTCGCCGACGGCCTGTTCGGGTACATCGACCACCTCGTCGACCAGGCCGAGACGGGCTTCACCGCCGGCCGTCTGGCCATGCAGAACGACCGGGGCCAGGCGCGCGCCCGACTGGCCGACCAGCTGTTGACGGGACGTCGAGCCAGCCAGCTCGACGCCGTCGACCCCGCGGTCTGGACCCCGCCGGCATCGGTCGTCGTCGTCGTGTCCGAGCCCGACGCGCACCGCAGCGTCGACGTCGCCGAGCTCGCGTCGGAGCACCTCGCGGTGCGGCACGGCGAACGCGTCGTCGTCATCGTCGATGCGTGCCGCAAGGCCGACGTCGTCTCGACGTTCACCGACGCCGAGACACCCATCGCCGCGAGCTGGCCCGTGGCCCCACCCCTCATCCCGTCGGCCTACCGGTGGGCACGACGCGCGCTCGACCTCGTGCGGCGGGGTGTCATCCCGGCCCAGCCGGTCGTCCGGTGCCGTGACCACCGCACGCAGATCTGGTTGCACTCCGAGCCGGCGCTGCGTCAGCGGATGTGCCAGGACATGCTCAAGCCCCTGCTCGCCGAGACCCCCAACTCGCGCGAGATCCTCTCGCAGACCCTGCTGGTCTGGCTCGAGACCCGCGACAGCGCGCCGGCCATCGCGGCCCACCTCGGCGTCCACGCCCAGACCGTTCGCTACCGCTGGAAGCGCATCAACGAGCTGTTCGGCGACGACCTGCACGACCCGGAGTTCATCGTGCAGATCACGATGCTGCTCAAGGCCAGCGTGCCGCTGTGGCAGGCCGGCGACCAGAGCGACTTCGAGCGATTCCGCGAGGAGGAGAGCGCCTGATGGCTCGCGCGTCCCGTGCCCCGACGTGGTGGCTGGTCGGGCCCGACGTTCTGGTCGCCCTGACCGTGCTCGCCGCGGTCGCGTGGGCCGTGACGGCGCTGCTCGACGGACGGACGGCCGTCGCTGCTGCGCCGGCCGTGACGACGACGGCCCTGGCGGTCGTGGCGCTCGTGGTCAGGTCGCGCAGCGGGCTGCCGGCCCGGACCCCGGTGCTGCCGGTCTGGTTCGTCCCGGTCGTCCTGCTCGTGGCGGCCGGATCGGCGGTCGGCTGGGGTGCCGCCGACGGCACGACGGACGGCGTCGCGGTGGGTGCGGCGGCCCTCGTGACGGCCGGCCCGGCCGCGGCGGTGCTGGCGGTGCCGGTGGCGTTCCGCACGGGCACGGCCAGGGCCGAGCGAGCCGGCGTGCGCATCACCGACCTCTCCGCCGTCGAGGCCGCGCGCTCGGTCGACACCCTGGTGCTGGCCAAGGACGGCACCGTGACGACCGGCGACCTCACGGTCGTCTCGGTCGACCCCGTCGAGCCCGACCACGACCGCAACCTGCGGTGGTTCGCCGGGGCGCTCTCGAAGGCGTCCGACCACCGGGTCGAGCGGGCGGTCGCGACGCTCTCGGCGCGCGGCCGGCTGACCGGCGTCGAGGTCGTCGACGGCATGGGCGTGCGGGGCTCGGTCGACCGCCACCCCGTGCGGGTCGGCTCGCCGCAGTGGATCGGGTTCGAGGCCGAGCCGACGATCTGGACGACGGTCGGCGTCGAGGTCGACGGGCGGCGGCTGGGCAGCATCACGGTCGCCGACGACGTGCGGCCCGATCTCGCCCGCGACGTCGGGCGCCTCCGGGCCCTCGACGTCGAGCTCGTGCTGGTCTCCGGCGACACCTTCGAGCGCACGCGTCACGTGGCCGAGCTGGCCGGCATCGAGACCGTCCACGTCACGGGCGACGCCGGCGGGGTCGTGCGCGACCTCGTCTCCGCCGGCCGCGCCGTCGCCACGATCGGCCTGTCGGCCCGCGCAGGTGCCGCGCTCGCCGTGACGACGGGAGGTGTGCTCGGCGATGCTCCCACGATCGACGTCGACGACTGCTCGCCCGCGCGGGTCGCTGACGCCCTGACGATCGGACGCGCCACGGCGGCGCGCGTGAGGCGGGCGCGCACCGTCACCACGACGCTGGGCCTCGTGGGAGCCGCCGTCGGCGCGACCGGGCTGGCCGGCCCGGTCGTCGCCGTGGTCGCGGCCGTCGCGATCTACGCCGTCGCGGCGCTCGTCGCCACGGCGGCCTGACCGCCGGTCAGACCAGCAGCTCGGCGATCTGGATCGTGTTGAGCGCCGCGCCCTTGCGCAGGTTGTCGCCGCTGACGAACAGCACCAGACCGCGGTCGCCGTCGACCGACTGGTCCTGGCGGATGCGCCCGACCAGGCTCGGATCGGTGCCGGCCGCCTGCAGGGGCGTCGGCACGTCGACGAGCCGGACGCCGTCGGCCGTCCCGAGGATCTCGGTGGCCCGCTCGGCCGTGATCGCGGACGAGAACTCGGCGTTGATCGACAGCGAGTGTCCCGTGAACACCGGCACGCGCACGCACGTGCCCGACACCCGCAGATCGGGGATGTGCAGGATCTTGCGGCTCTCGTTGCGCAGCTTCTGCTCCTCGTCGGTCTCGAACGAGCCGTCGTCGACGACCGATCCGGCCATCGGCAGGACGTTGAACGCGATCGAGTCGACGTAGACCTGCGGCGCCGGGAACTCGAGGGCCGAGCCGTCGTAGGCCAGCTCGTCGGCCTTCTCGACGACGGCCCGCGCCTGCCCGTGCAGCTCGCGGACGCCGGCGATGCCCGAGCCCGACACGGCCTGGTAGCTGCTGACCACGAGCCGGACGAGGCCGGCCTCGTCGTGCAGCGGCTTGAGCACCGGCATCGCGGCCATCGTGGTGCAGTTGGGGTTGGCGATGATGCGACGGTGAGCGAGCGCGATGTCCTCGGGGTTGACCTCGCTGACGATCAGCGGGATCTCGGGGTCCTTGCGGAACGCCGAGGAGTTGTCGATGACCATCGCGCCGGCCTCGGCGAACCGGGGCACCTGCGCGCGCGACGTCGTGGCACCCGCCGAGAACAGGGCGATGTCGATGCCCGAGAGATCGGCGGTGTCGGCGTCCTCGATGACGACGTCCTCGCCGCGGAACGACAGGGTCCTGCCGGCCGAGCGCGGCGACGCGAAGAAGCGCACCCGGTCGGCCGGGAAGTCGCGCTCGGCGAGGATGCTGCGCATCGCGACGCCGACCTGGCCGGTGGCGCCGACCACGGCGAGGGTGGTGGATCGACTCATCGTCCGGTACCTCCGTAGACCACGGCCTCGACCTCGTCGGTGCCGAGGTCGAAGGCGGTGTGGGCGGCGTTGACGGCCGCGTCGACCTGGCTCTCGGTGACGACCACCGAGATGCGGATCTCGGACGTCGAGATCATCTCGATGTTGATGCCGGCGTCGGCGAGCGCGCGGAAGAACTTCGCCGTGATGCCGGGCTCGGAGCGCATGCCGGCGCCGACGATCGAGACCTTGCCGACGCTGTCGTCATACTGCAGGCGCTCGTAGCCGACCTCGTCCTTGAGGCGCGCCAGCGCGGTCATGGCGGTCTGGCCGTCGGCCCGCGGCAGGGTGAACGAGATGTCGGTCAGGTTCGTCGCGGCGGCCGAGACGTTCTGGACGACCATGTCGATGTTGATCTGCGCGTCGGCCAGCGCCTGCAGGATCGCCGCGGCGAAACCGACCTTGTCGGGCACGCCGACGACGGTGATCTTGGACTCGCTGCGGTCGTGCGCGACGCCGCTGATGATTGCTTGCTCCATGGGCTGGCCTTCCAAGGTGACGTCTTCACTGCGCACGACCCAGGTGCCGACCTTGTCGGAGAAGGACGAGCGGACGTGGATGGGCATGTCGTTGCGGCGGGCGTACTCGACGCACCGCAGGTGCAGGATCTTCGCGCCGTTGGCGGCCATCTCGAGCATCTCCTCGTACGAGATGCGCGGGATCTGACGGGCGGACGGCACGATGCGCGGATCGGCGGTGAAGATGCCGTCGACGTCGGTGTAGATCTCGCAGACGTCGGCGTCCAGGGCCGCCGCGAGCGCGACGGCGGTCGTGTCGGAGCCGCCGCGACCGAGCGTGGTGATGTCCTTCGTGGTCTGCGAGACGCCCTGGAAGCCCGCGACGATCGCGATGGCCCCCTCGGACAGCGCGTCCTCGATGCGCCCGGGCGTGACGTCGATGATCTTGGCGCGACCGTGCTCGGAGTCGGTGATGACGCCGGCCTGCGAGCCCGTGAAGGAGCGCGCCTCCTGGCCGAGGTTGCCGATCGCCATCGCCAGCACCGCCATGCTGATGCGCTCGCCGGCGGTCAGCAGCATGTCGAGCTCGCGCGCGGGCGGCAGCGGCGAGACCTGGTTGGCGAGGTCGATGAGGTCGTCGGTCGTGTCGCCCATGGCCGAGACCACGACGACGACGTCGTGACCGGCCTTGCGGGTCGCGACGACTCGCTGGGCGACCCTCTTGACGCTGGTGGCGTCGGCGACCGAGGAGCCACCGTACTTCTGGACGACAATGCCCACGGTTCATCCCTACCTGTGGAGACGTACGGACGCGCGACGCTGCGCGACCGCAAGTCTAGCGGTCGCGCAGCGTCGTCTCGGAAGCCGTCCGGATCAGCTCGTGACCAGGCTCACCCCGTAGGCGTTGAGGATCTCGTTGACGGGCTGGAAGTACGTCGTGCCACCGCTGCTGCAGTTGCCCGAACCGCCCGACGTCACGCCCTGGGCCTGCGTGCCCGAGATGGCCGATCCGCCCGAGTCACCCGGCTCGGCACAGGCGCTGGTGCGGATGAGTCCCGTGATCGTGCCCTCGACGTACGTCACCGAGGCGTTGCGCGCCTGGATCGTGCCGCAGCGCCACCCCGTCGTCGACCCCGAGCGGCAGATCGACGAGCCGACCGGGGCGTCGGACGATCCCTGCACGCGCACCGTGCCGCCGGCGTAGTTGTTGACCGCACCGATCAGCGCCTGACCCGGCGTCTGCACGTAGGCGTAGTCGTTGCCCGGGAAGCTCGAGCCGGCGAACGTGCCGCTCGGCGAGCTCGTGGTGTCGCCGCGGCTGCCGCAGTGGCCGGCCGTCACGAATCCTCCGGTGACGGCGAAGCCGATCGAGCAGCGCGAGCCGCCGATGTAGTAGGCGTTGCCGCCCACGACGTCGAGCGGACGGGGCGCCTCCGACGTCACCTGGACCGTCACGGCACCGGCCGGCACGCCGGCCTTCCTCGCGAACGCCTCGGCGCGGCGCACGCCCGACTCGCGCGTCTGCACGACGACGGTGTTGGTCGTGACGTCGACGTACCAGCCCGGCACGGTGTCGGGCGCGCTGGCCTTGGCCGCGTCGAGCCTGGCCTGGTAGGCGGTCAGCTGCTGCTCGGACCGGGCGACCTGCCGCACCTCGGTGGACGACGACGACCGCATCGTCGATGCCGCGTCACCCGTCGCCCCGACCACGAGGCGGCCGCTCGCGGCATCGAACCAGGCGCCGCCGAAGCCCTGCCCGAGCTGTCGGCGCGCCTGCTCCTCGGCCTGCGCGGCCTGCTTCTCGTCCGTGAGCCGCGCCTCCACCTGCGATGCGCTGAGGCCGAGGTCGCGCTGCATCGCACCGGCCATCGACGTCCGGTCGACCTGCTGTCCGGCGTCCGGCTCGGACGCCACCGCCTGCTGCCCGAACACCGCGGCCGCCCCGGCCACGAGGGCTGCCGCCCCCGTCATCATCCGCACCCGTCGTTCCATGTCGTCCCCCTCTGTCGTCGTCCTGATCCCCCCCGAGGGGATGCCAGAAACCTAGTGCCGGGGACGGCGTGCGGGGACATACCAATCGCGTCATACCGTCGGCGTGATCGCCGCCGCCGGCAGCACGCCGAAGCCCGATCTGCCCCGCAACCACGAGGAGTACACGGGGCTCTCGGCGATCATCTCGGCGAAGGCGTCGGACGTCAGACGGACGATCTCGTCGGCGAACGGGGCCACGGCGGCGTCCGCGTGCCACCCGACGAGGTGGTTCCAGCGCAGCGGTGCGTCGGCCACCGGCACCGTCACGAGACCCGGGACCTCGCGCGTCGGCTGGCACAGCGCGACGGCCAGACCCGAGGCGACGAGGTCGATGCAGCTGGCCGCGTCGGCCTCGTAGAGCGTGCGCGGGGTGAAGCCCGCCCGGGCGCAGGCGGCCGCGAAGCAGCCCGTGAAGCAGCCGTCGACGGGGATCGCGGCCCAGTCCTCGTCGGCCAGGTCGGCCAGCGCGACCTCGTCGCGGCCGGCGAGGCGGTGGTGCTCCGGGAGCAGCACGAACACGGGGTCGGTCGTCACGGTGCGCCACGTCAGGCCGTGGCGGGTCGGCGGCGGGGCGTCGGCGCAGACACCGACGACCGCGACGTCGACGCGTCCGTCGACCACGCCCTCGGCGAGCTCGTCGCTCGACCACGAGGCGCGCGTCGACACGTGCACGTCGGGGTGCTCGAGCGCCAGCGAGCGGATCAGCCGGCCCAGCACGACGCTCGTGGAGGCCCCGAGGGTCAGGTGCGTCGGCGTGCCGGGGTCGCGCCCCTCGTGGCTGGCCAGGCGGGCGGCCTCCTCCTTGAGCCCCGACATCGCCGGCAGCATGACCCTGGCGCGCGCCAGCACGAGATCGCCCAGGGCCGTCGACCGGACGCCGCGGTGGTCGCGCTCGAACAGCGGACCGCCGAGCGACTTCTCGATGCGGCCGAGCTGGGCGCTCAGTGCGGGCTGGGCCAGGCCGAGGCTCGCGGCGGCCTTCGTGACGCTGCCCTCGTCGGCGAGGGCGCACACGACCTTGAGGTGCCGAAGCTCGAGCTCCATCGGCTCACGATACCGCGGGTATGCAGCCGGCCGGACGCCCGTCGCACCCGGCCGGCCGCCTCGCCGCGGCCCGCGTCAGCCGGTGATCTTGGCGGTGCAGGTCGTCGAGGCGTCGCCGAACAGCTGGGCGTCGGCCGGGTCGACACCGGACGGATCGGCGTCCGCGATGGCCTGCAGCGTCTGCGCCGACGCCGGCTCGTAGAGCTCGTCGACGAAGCACGTCACGACCTGCTTGACGATGTCGTCGGGCAGGTTGGCGCCAGCCGTGCCCGTGATGACCTTCGTGTAGCCCGCGATGACGTCGTCGCGGCTGGGCTTGCCCGCGGCGTCGCCACCGGAGTCGGCCGTCGGCTCGGGCGTCGTCGTCTCCGCCTCGGCCGTCGGCGCGGCCGACGAGGTCGGGTCGGACGCCGCGCTGTCGTCGTCGCTGCCACCGCAGGCGGCGAGCGTGCCGGTCAGCGACAGCGTGAGTGCCAGGGCGAGGCCGCCCATGCGTGAACGAGTCGTCATGTGATCCCCCGGATCCATTGGCGACTGCCTGTCAGCCGCCGGTGCCAGGACGCTACCAGAGCGTCCGGACGCGCCGCCCGCTCAACCGATCGTCGTGCGACCCTCGAACGCGCGACCCAGCGTGAGCTCGTCGGCGTACTCGAGGTCGCCGCCGACGGGCAGGCCGCTGGCGAGCTTGCTGACGCGCAGGCCGTACGGCGACAGCATGCGGATCAGGTACGTCGCGGTGGCCTCGCCCTCGAGGTTCGGGTCCGTCGCGATGATGACCTCGGTGACAGCGCCGTCCTGCAGGCGCTGCAGCAGCTCCTTGATGCGCAGCTGGTCGGGACCGACGCCCGCGATCGGCGAGATCGCCCCGCCCAGCACGTGGTAGCGGCCGCGGAACTCGCGGGTGCGCTCGATCGCGATGACGTCCTTGGACTCCTCGACGACGCACAGGACGCTCAGGTCGCGGCGCGGGTCGGCGCAGATGCGGCACTCGGCGTCGACCGTGACGTTGCCGCAGATCGAGCAGAAGTGCACCTTCGACTTGACCTCGACGAGCGTCGCGGCGAAGCGCCGGACGTCCTCGGGATCGGCGTCGAGCAGGTGGAAGGCGATCCGCTGCGCGCTCTTGGGACCAATGCCGGGCAGCTGCCCGAGCTCATCGATCAGATCCTGGATCACGCCGTCATACACAGGGATCAACCTATGCCGTCGGTCCCAGCACCGGCGCCCCGACTCGCCTGCGGCGGTCGCTCAGTAGAGGGGGTGACCCTGCAGGATGCGGACGAGCTGGTCGACGCGGACGTCCTCCTGCTCGGGGTGCGGCAGCAGCGACGCCATCAGCGCCTCGCCGTCGAGCAGGTGGACGATGCCGAGCACGATCGTGTCGAGCTCGAGGGGGGTCATGCGGCCGGCGATCGGCAGCGCGCGCCCCAGGGCCAGGATCTCGCCGTGGTACCGCTCGGCCAGCGGCTCGAGCACCGTCCGCAGCTCGTCGTCGGCGCGGGCCGCGACGACCAGCTCGTACCAGGCAGCGTTGATCGGGGCACGCGTCGCGCGGCGCAGACGGCGCACCACCTCGGCGAGATCGATGTCGTCCAGCGACTCGAGGCCCTCGCCGAAGTCGACCAGCTGACGGGCCCGCACGCGGTCGGCCGCGGCCAGGATGACGTCGAGGCGCGAGCCGAAGTGCCGGAACAGGCCACCCTGCGAGACCCCCGCACGTCGCGCGATCTCGGCCGTCGTGGTGCGGGCGTAGCCGACGTCGCCGAGCGCCTCGACCGCCGCGTCGACGACGGCCGTCATGGTGCCCTCCCGGCGCTCGCTCTGCGTTCGTCGGGCGGGCGCGGTCACGGCCCCTACTGTGCCACCACCGCTTCGGCGCGACGCACGGGCGCGACGGTGCCCCGCGGCTCGCCCGCCCGCAGGAAGCGTCCGGTGCCGAGGGTCGTGCCGTACCCCTCGACGAACTCGCCGCGCTCGAACACCACCTCGCCCGAGACGATCGTGGCCGTCACGGCGTCGTCGTTGCGGTTGACCATCCGGCTCATGTCGCCGAACGCGGGCATCAGCGCCTCGTGGTAGCCGTCGACCTCGTCGCTCAGCCCCGCCGGGTCGACGACCACGACGTCGGCCCGGTCGCCGACGCGGATGCGTCCCGCGTCGATCCCGTAGAAGTCGCCGAGCTCGCCGGTCAGCTTGAAGACCGCCTTCTCGACCGACATGAACGGCCGCCGCGTCGACTGCGCCTGGTTCACGCGGTTGAGCAGGCGGATGCCGAAGTTGTAGAACGCCATGTTGCGCAAGTGGGCGCCGGCGTCCGAGAACCCGATCGTGATGCCGTAGCGGTTGATCAGCTGGTCCTGGACCTTCGGACGGGCGTTGGCGATGTTGGTCTTCCAGCGCAGCCGCGTGCCGTGCTCGACCACGAGGTCGAGGTAGCAGTCGACGGGGTGCAGGCCGCGGTCGCGGGCGACCTGCCCGATCATCAGGCCGACCAGCTCGGCGTCGGGGCACTCGGTGATCTCGGCGTCGTCGAAGTCGCGATGCCACACGCGCGGCGAGAAGCGGCGGTCGAAGTCGCGCCGGAACCAGCGGCGGTACGCCTCGTCGCTCAGCAGCTCGTTGCGCCCCATCTCCTCGCGCAGGTGCAGCGCCTCGCGTCCCGACCCGAACTCCTCGAACACGACCAGGTCGATGCCGTCGGCCCACACGCGGAACGTCGTCGGCAGGTGCTGCCACGTGAAGCGTCCGCCGCCCAGCTTGTTGGCGATCATCGCGAGCGGGGCGAAGATGCGCTGCACCCACGGCTCGGCCTTGGTGTCGGCGGCCGCGAGCAGCGACACCTTGAGCGGCTTGCGGACGCGGCCCATCGCGGTCGTCAGGTAGAACGCGATGTCGTACTTCTTGTTCAGGTTCGGGACGCCCTGCAGCACGCGGTCGCGCCGGCGGAGCACGCGGCTGAGACCGCGGAACTCCTTCCAGCTCGAGTACGTCGACGGCAGCGAGCGCGAGCGGTAGCGGTCGCCGTCGAGCTTGTCCCACGGGTTGGTCATGGTCGAGATGCCGAGGAAGCCGGCGTCGAGGGCGTCCTCGAGGCGGCGCTCGATCTCGGCCTGCTCGCTGCGCGAGGCCTTCTGCGCCGGGTCGGTCGACCGGCCCATGCCCATGACGCTGGCCCGGACGTCGGAGTGCCCGAGGAACGAGGCGACGTGCGGGCCGAGCGGCAGGCGCTCGAGCGCGTCGACCCAGCCCTGCGGCGTCGACCACGTCTTGGCGTCCTCGAGGGCGCCGAGGACGTGCGTGCGCGGCAGCGCCTCGACGCGGCTGAACAGGTCGGCGATGTCGAGCGGGGACGAGTAGACCGTCGAGAGCGAGCAGTTGCCGACGAGCACCGTCGTGACGCCGTGGCGGACGGACTCGTTGAGGCCCGGTGCGACCTGCACCTCGGCGTCGTAGTGGGTGTGCGCGTCGACGAAGCCGGGCATGACCCACTGGCCCGTCGCGTCGACGACCCGGGTGGCGGGGCCGGCCCGCAGTCGTCCGTCGGTGCTGACGGCGACGATGCGGCCGTCCATCACGCCGACGTCCGCCACGACGCCGGGCGCACCCGTGCCGTCGTAGTAGGTGCCGCCGCTGATGATGAGATCGAGCTCGTACATGTGGCCTCCGTCACATCGGGAGCCCAACATAGCGAGTGTTCACTCGCTATGTCTAGGGGTCGCGTCGTCGAGTGCTGGAAACCCGGCGCCGAGCGGTGCGTCGTGGTCGGACACGCCGTCCCAGAACGTCCACCCCGCACCACTCGGCGAGAGGGGGTCAGGTCGAGAGGAAGGTCTGGAGCAGGTCGTGGCCGCGGGGCGTCAGGATCGACTCGGGGTGCATCTGCACGCCCTCGACGGGGTGGGTGCGGTGCCGCAGCCCCATGACGACGCCCGAGGCCGTGTGCGCCGTCGCGAGCAGCTCGTCGGGCAGGGTCGCGGGGTCGACGACGAGCGAGTGGTACCGCGCGCACACCAGCGGCGACGGCAGGCCCGCGTAGACGCCGAGCCCGTCGTGGTGCACGAGCGAGGGCTTGCCGTGGACGACCTCGGGCGCCCGCACGACCGTCGCGCCGTAGACCTCCGCGATCGCCTGGTGGCCCAGGCACACCCCCAGCGTCGGCGTCGACGGCCCGAGCCGGCGGATCGCCTCGACGCTGATGCCCGCCTCGGACGGCGCACCCGGCCCCGGCGAGACGACCAGGTGGGTGAAGTCCCCCCGCTCGCGCGCCGCGACCAGCTCGTCGACCGACACGGCGTCGTTGCGGACGACCTCGGCGGCGCCACCGAGCTCGCCGACGTACTGCACGAGGTTGTAGACGAACGAGTCGTAGTTGTCGATGAACAGCACCCGCGCCCCCGTGGGCGGTGGGCCCGCGACCCGTCGCGGCGCCTGACGGGTCGCGGAGCCACCGCCCCAGCGGGCCCGCAGCTCGGCGCGCAGCCACGACGTCGTGCGGCCCGCGGGCCACGCACCGACGTCGGCGCACGACGTCACGGGCACGACACCGCGCAGCGCGTTGGTCACGAACACCTCGGTCGCCGAGGCCACGTCGGCGAGGGTCAGCCGGCGCTGCAGCACCGGCACGCCCGCCTCCCGCAGGATCTCGACCACCCGTTCGCGCGCCGTGCCCGGCAGGATGCGGCCGTCGACGGGCGGCGTCAGGACGGCGTCGTCGTGGACGACGAACAGGCTCGCCCGCGACGTCTCGAGCACCGAGCCGTCGGCGGCGACGAGCAGCAGGTCGTGGTCGGGCGGACCGTCGTGCTCGAGGGCCCGCCGGTCGGCCCACTTGTGCTGCCCCAGCCCGTCGGCCACCACGCGCGGCTCGAGCGTCCACGAGTCACCCGCGGGGTCGAGCAGGCAGGACGTCATCGTGACGTCGACGTCGATCGACGCCGCCGCGGCCCGTGGCACCGCGTCGATCCGCAGCCGGTGCGGGCCCCGCAGGGCCGCGGCCCGGCGGGCGACCGCCTCGTCGAGCCCGCCACGGACCGGACGCCCGTAGACCGCGCGCACGCTGGCGTCGAGGCGGGCCAGGTGGGCGTCGGGGTCGACGACCCTCCCGTCGAGCACGAGCAGCGTGTCGTACACGCCGAGTCGCTCGTCGGCCGCGACCGTGCGGGGCGCCTCGACGTCCGCGGCCGGCGCGGGCCCGGCATCGTCGGCATCGTCGGCGGTGTCGTCGGCGACGAGGTCGAGCACTCCCCCGATCGCCTCGACCAAGGGCCGCGCCTTGACGAGGCACTCGGCGTACTCGGCCGCGGGCGTCGAGTCGGCGACGACGCCCCCGCCCACGCCCAGCCACACGAGGTCGCGCGAGGCCGGGAACTCGAACGTCCGGATCACGACGTTGAGCTCGAGCCCCGCCCCGGGGCTGACGTGCCCGATCGCACCGGTGTACGCCTCGCGGCCCGTCGCCTCGAGCTCGTCGATGACCTGCATCGCCCGCACCTTGGGCGCCCCCGTCACCGAGCCCGGCGGGAACGTGGCCCGCAGGAGGTCGGAGTCGCGGACCCCCGGCTCGAGGTGGGCGACGACGTCGGAGACCAGGTGCCACACCGCGTGGCGCTCGGCCCGGACGGCCGACGGCACCCGCACCGAGCCCGGCACGCTGACGCGGCCGAGGTCGTTGCGCATCAGGTCGACGATCATGATGTTCTCGGCCCGGTCCTTGGCCGAGGCCACCAGCTCGTCGGGATCCGACCCGAGGGGCGCCGTGCCCTTGATCGGGGACGTCAGCACCTCGTCGCCCGTGCGGCGCAGGAACAGCTCGGGCGAGAAGCTCGCGAGGGCGCCGTCGGGGGCGTCGACGAAGGCCGCGTACGCGGGTCGCAGCCGCTCGACCCCGGCGCAGAAGACGTCGAGGGGGTCGCCCGAGAACGACGCCTCGAGCCGGGCGCAGAGATTGGCCTGGAAGATGTCGCCGGCCGCGACGTGGGCCAGCACGCGGCCGACCGCCGCCCGGTGCCCCGCGGGCGTCGGCGTCATCTCGAAGGAGCCGACGACGTGCGGCCGGGGCGACGGGTCGGGCCCGGCCAGCGCCCGCACGATGCGCTCGTCACGCTCGGGGTCGGACGTCAGCGACTCGAGCCACCACGCGCCGTCGCACCGGCGCAGCACGTGGTCGTAGAACGCCAGGCGGTGCTCGGGCTGGGGCTGCGGACGAGGGCCGGTGTCGCCGATCTGCTCGAGCCGCCGCCCGAGCCGGTACCCCCACGCGCCGATCCACCCGCCGCCGAAGCCCGCGCCGGCCGCCACGGGGTCGACGTCGATGCCGTCGAAGGGGTCGCCCTCCAGCACCTCGACGGGGTCGAAGGCGATCAACGCCTCGCCGTGGTGCCACGCACCCATCAGGGCGACGAGTCGCTCGCGCCCCCTGAACCGGCGCAGCACGTCGAGCGGGTCGGCCTGCAGGTCGAGGCGGCGACGCGCGATCTCAGTCGGTGCGCGTCTCGTCAATGACCTTCGCGCCCAGCTCGCGACTGAGCAGCGCCTCGGGGTCGAGCTCCTCGACCTGGACGACGGGGTCGTCGCGGTCGGCGGACGCGTCGGGGTCCTCGCGGGTCGCCGGCGAGTGCTGCTCGCTCATCGCCGCACGCACCGAGTCGGGCACCGCGACGGGCGGGCCGCTGCGGGTCGGCGCCGTCGGCGCGGGGGCGGCCGGCCGGCCGTGGTCGTCGTCGTGGTCGTCGGGGACACCGGGTCGTGCCCCGGGGTCGACGATCGCCTCGATGCGCCACGTCACGCCCAGCACCTCGTGCAGCGCGCGCTGCACGTAGTCGTCCGAGCCGCTGCTGAGGAAGGAGTCGCGGGCGCCGGTGTTGACCAGCGCGATCGTGAGGACCTGGCCGTCGAGCGCCATGACCTGGGCGTTCTGGCTCAGCATGATCCACGCGAAGCGGCGCATGTCGCGGATCTTGTCGAGGATCTCGGGCCACAGGCGCCGGACGTCGGAGATCGTGAGCTGGCCCGGCGCCGGGGCCGGCTCCGCGGCCGGCTCGGCGACGGGCGTCGGCTCGACCGGGGCGGGCTCGGCCCGCTCGGCCGCCGGGGCGGGCTCGACGGCCGGGGGCTCGTCGGCCGGTGCCGCCGGCGCCGGGGTGGGCTCGGCGGGCGCGGCCGGCTCGGCGGGGGCCTCGACGGCGGCGGGCGCCGGGGTCGGTGCCGCGACAGGCGCGGGTGCCGGGCTCGGGGCGGGGGCGGGGGCCGCGACGGCCGCCGGTGCGGGCGCGCCGCCGTCCACCCCGAGCCGCCGCTCGATCCGGTCGAGCCGGGCCTGGAAGCCCTGCGTGGAGTTGTCGGCGCCCGGCACCAGGATGCGCGCGCACATCAGCTCGAGCAGCAGCCGCGGCGCCGTCGCGCCGCGGAACTCCATCAGCGCGGCGTTGACGATGTCGGCGGCGCGGGTCAGCTCGGACGGGCCGAAGCCGTTCGACTGCGTCACGAGCCGCTCGGCACGGTCGCCCGGCACGTCGAGCAGGCCCTTGTCGAGCGCGTCGGGCACCGCCGCGACGATGACGAGGTCGCGCAGGCGCTGCAGGAGGTCCTCGGCGAAGCGGCGCGGGTCCTGGCCCGACTCGATGACCTTGTCGACGACGCCGAACACCGTCGACCCGTCGCTCGCCGCGAAGGCGTCGATGGCCTCGTCGAGCAGCGAGTCGGGGGTGTAGCCCAGCAGCTGCACCGCGAGGTCGTAGGTGACGCCGTCGGGCCCGGCGCCGCCGAGCAGCTGGTCGAGGACGCTGAGCGTGTCGCGCACCGATCCCTGGCCGGCACGCACGACGAGCGGCAGCGCGGTCGGTGCCAGCGCGACGCCCTCGGCGGCGCACAGCTGCAGCAGGTAGTCGCCCAGCGCCTTCGGCGGGACGAGCCGGAACGGGTAGTGGTGCGTGCGCGAGCGGATCGTGCCGATGACCTTGTCGGGCTCGGTCGTGGCGAAGATGAACTTCAGGTGCGGCGGCGGCTCCTCGACGAGCTTGAGCAGCGCGTTGAAGCCCTGCGGCGAGACCATGTGGGCCTCGTCGATGATGTAGACCTTGTAGCGGCTGCTGACGGGGGCGAAGAACGCCCGCTCGCGCAGGTCGCGGGCGTCGTCGACGCCACCATGGCTCGCCGCGTCGATCTCGATGACGTCGATGCTGCCGGGCCCGCCGCGCGCGAGGTCGCGGCAGCTCTGGCACTGCCCGCACGGATCGGAGATCGGCGCCTTCTCGCAGTTGAGCGCCCGGGCGAGGATGCGGGCGCTGGTGGTCTTGCCGCAGCCGCGCGGACCGGAGAACAGGTAGGCGTGATTGACCTTGTTGGCCGCCAGGGCGTGGCGCAGGGGGTCGGTGACGTGCTCCTGGCCGATCACCTCGGCGAACGTCTCGGGCCGGTAGCGGCGGTACAGCGCGAGGGGGGCATCCACACGTAGAGACTAGCCACCGCCCGCGACATCGCGGCGGCGACGGCGTCCTGGCGGTCAGGACGCGACGGCGTACGGCGTCAGCAGCTGGTCGGTCGGGGCCCGGTCGTCGGTCAGCGCCCGCGCGTCGCCGATCCACGTGCGCAGCTCGGTCCCGGTCACGACGCGCCACGGGACGTCGCGCTCGGACAGGCGCGACGTCAGCCCGGCGGCGTCAATCGGGACGTCGGACGCCACGATGACGAGGTTGCCGCCGCCCTCGAACCGGAAGGCGTCGGGGTCGCCGGCCACCGCGACGTGCTCGAAGACCCCGGCGATCGTCCGGGCCTCCGCCCGCGCGAAGTCGAGCGGCCCGTAGTCGATGACGTTGGCGACGTAGGTGCCGTCGTCGGTCAACACGCGCCGCACCTCGGCGATGGCCTCGGACGTCGTCAGGTGCCACGGCGGGCTGATGCCGCCGAAGGCGTCGCCGACCACGAGGTCACGGCTGGCGGCGTCGAGCCGGCCGAGGCCCAGCCGCCCGTCCTCGACCCGCACCTGCAGGTCGGGGCCGGTCTCGAGGCCGAGCCGGTCACGGTCGACCTGCACGACACCGGGATCGATCTCGGAGACGACGCTGCGACTCCCCGGACGGGTGGCCGCGAGCCACCGCGGGATCGTGAGGCCGCCCCCGCCCAGGTGGTAGGCGTCGACCGGCCGGTCGTCCGGGTGCACGGTGTCGACGGCCGCCGCGATCGTCCGCACGTACTCGAACTCGAGGTGCGTGGGGTCGTCGACGTCGACGTACGAGTGACGCAGGCCGTCGAGCACGAGCGTGCGTCCCCCGTCGCGCTCGGGATCGGCCACGACGGAGGCGCAGTGGTAGGTCGTCTCGACGTCGCACTCATCGGGCACGACGGCGGTCGCCAGGCCCCCGACGACCACGAGCGCCGCCGGACCGATGCCGAACCTCCAGCCCCGCACGAGCACCTCGACCGCGACCGCCGACACGACCAGTGCCGCGCCGAGACCCACGAGGATCCCCGTCACGGGGACCGTCGAGACCAGCACGAACCCCGTGACGACGGTGCCGAAGATCGCACCGGCCGTGCCGATCCCCGACAGGCGCCCGACCACGGCGCCGGTGCGGTCGAGATCGGTCAGGCGCAGCTTCGTGACCATGGGCGTGACGGCCGAGAGCAGCATGCCGGGCACGAGGATCGCCGCCGCCGCGACCAGCAGCACGAGGTCGTCCGAGCCGCTCGCCCCGGCGGCCCGCACGGTCGACGGCGTCGCCGCGACGACGACTCCCGAGATCGCCAGCAGGGGCCCGAGCGTGCGCCGCGGCGGCACCGTGTCGGCGGCCCGGCCACCGATCCACGACCCGATCGCGATGGCCGTCAGCGCGATGCCGATGACCAGGGTGTTGGTCTCGAGCGTCAGGCCCAGGTAGGGCGCGAGCAGGCGCAGCGCGACGAGCTCGACCACCAGCACCGCCGCCGACGAGCCGAAGACGAGGCCCGCCGCGGCGGCGTCGCCGAGCGACGCGGCCTCCCGGCCGTCGTGGTCCGTCACGTCGCGGGCCCCGTCCTCAGGCCGTGATGTCGTGCGCGCGCATCCACGTGTCGACGGCGGAGTACGCGGCCTCGCGGGGCTCGGCCTTGGAGATGAAGACGTCGTGGCGCGCCTTGTCGATCGGGACGACCGTGACGGCGTCGCCCAGGCAGCCGGCCCAGCGCGCGATCTGCTTGACGTCGAGCACCGCGTCGGCCTCGTCGACCCGCGGGGACCACTCGCGCGCGAACCACGACGTCGTCGAGCGCAGGACGAGCGAGGGCACGCCGATGTCGAGCCCGCGGTGCAGCTGCGCGTGCCCGCGGCGCACCGCGGTCAGCCAGCCGTACGACACCGGGAAGCCGTTGAGCGGCTTGAACGCGGTGTTGAACTCCCACTCGCCGTGCCCGCTGACGTGCAGGCTCGTGCCGTAGGCGTCGGTGAAGGGCAGCTTCATCATCGACGTGGGCCTGAGCTTGGCGACCAGCGCGATCGCCTGCGTGCCGCCCGTGCGCATCCACGGCTTGCCCTGCAGGTCGAACCACGGGCTGTTGAGCACGAGGCCCGCGATGCCGGCGCCCCGTGAGCCGCCCGGACGGCGGTTGAGCCGGTCGAGCCACAGCGGCAGGATCAGCCCGCCCGTCGAGTGCGCCGACAGCAGGACCGGCTTGCCGCCGGTCTCGTCGCGCACGATCGCGAGCGACGCCTCGAGCTCGCGGTCGTACAGCGCGAGGTCGGACACGTAGTGGCCCGTCTGGCCCTCGCGGCGCGAGCGGCCGCACTTGCGCAGGTCGAGCGCGTAGAACGCCAGGCCGCGCTCGGTGAAGAACTCGGCCATCTCCTTCTGGAAGAAGTAGTCGCTGAACCCGTGCACGTAGATCACGGCGCCGCGGACGTCGTCGGGCGCGGTGCGTCGCACCAGGGTCGCCTCGACGACCCCCTCGCCGTCCGGGTCGTCGCCGAGGGCGATGGTGTGCTGCTCGTAGCCGTCCCCGAGCTCGTCGGGCTCCCACCGTGTCATGTGCTTCTCCTGCGCTCGCGGGCCGTCAGCCGAACCCTACGCGGCGGACGGCAGGACCGGGTTGGGTGCACGACGCCCGCCCCCCATCATGGACGTGTGACGAGCACGCGCCAGATGCACCAGACCCTCGACCTCGCCCTCCGTGTGGGCGAGATGCTGCTGTCCAACGGCGCGGGTGCCGCCGACGTGACCGCCACGATGGACTCGGTCGCCCATCACCTGGGCATGCGCCAGGTGACGGTCGACGTCACCTTCACGACGCTGACGCTGAGCCACCAGGCCTCGTTCGACGAGGCGCCGCTGTCGCTGACGCGGCACGTGACG
This sequence comes from Aeromicrobium sp. CFBP 8757, assembly GCF_014841755.1. Lineage (NCBI taxonomy): Bacteria > Bacillati > Actinomycetota > Actinomycetes > Propionibacteriales > Nocardioidaceae > Aeromicrobium > Aeromicrobium sp. CFBP 8757. The sequence continues at coordinate 47,416 of NZ_JACYUM010000009.1, read as the reverse complement.
CACCGCGAGACCGACTTCGACGACCTGACCCGCGTCGACCACCTCGTCGCCGACCTGCTCGACGACACGATCGACCTCGACGAGGCCCGCATCCGCCTGGCCCAGATCTCGTCGACGGGGCACCGGGCCCCCCGGTGGGCCGTCACGCTGGCGTCCGGCGTCGTCGGGGCCGGCATCGCCCTGCTGATCGGCGGCGACCTCGTCGTGACGGTCATCGCCGCGATCGCCGCGATGGGCATCGAGGTGCTGCAGCGCTACATCTCGCGGCTGCGGCTCCCCCACTTCTACGCGCAGGCCGCCGGCGGCCTGTTCGCATCGCTGCTGGCCGTCGGCGTCGCGGCCTCGCACGTCGAGGCCGACTCGTCGCTCGTCATCACCGCGAGCATCGTGATGCTGCTGGCGGGCCTCGGCCTGATCGGCGCGATCCAGGACGCGCTGACGAACTTCTACGTCACCGCCAACGCCCGGGTGCTCGAGGTCATGATGTCGACGATCGGCGTCATCGTCGGGGTCAGCGGCGGGCTCACGTTCGGACGGCTCGTCGGCGTCGAGCTGACGGTCGAGCCCGGCGCGTCCGGCCTGTCGCGCCTGCCCCTGATGGTGGCGGGCGCCGCCGTCGCCGCGGCGGCGTTCGCCTTCGCCGCCTACGCCCCCCGCCGCGTGCTGCTGCCCATCGCGGCGATCGCGGGGGTCGCGGCCGCGATCTACCTGCTGATCGCCGAGCGCGACGTCGGACGCGCGTGGCCGGCCGCCGTCGCGGCGATCTTCGTCGGACTGGTCAGCTACGGCGTCGCGGGACGCGTCAACGTGCCGCCCCTGGTCATCGTGACGGCCGCGATCGTCCCGCTGCTGCCGGGCGTCTCGATCTACCGCGGACTGGGCCTTCTGGCGGCCGACGACCTCGCCGGCATCCTGGCCATGATCACCGCGATCGCGGTGGCCATCTCGCTCGCGGCGGGGGTCATCCTCGGCGAGTACGTCGCGCAGCCGTTGCGGCGCGAGGCGCGTCGTCTGGAGCAGCGCCTGGCCGGGCCCCGCCTGGTCGGCCCCCTCCGCGCCCGCACCAAGCGCAAGTAGCCGCCAGGGCGCGGCGGCGCCGTGACCGGTCACGGCCCGCGTCCCTGAGGCGGGCTTCGACCCCGAGTGGTAGGAATGGCGTGTTACCTGCCAGTAGGCCGAGGAGACCCATGAAGCTTCAGCTGTCCGACGAGGACATCGCATTCCGCGACGAGATGCGCACGTTCTTCACCACCCAGATCCCGCAAGACATCCGCGACACGGTCGCCGCACGCCGCGAGCTGTCCAAGGACCAGATCGTCCGCTCGATGCAGGCCATGAACGCCGCCGGCATCGCGGTGCCGAACTGGCCCGTCGAGTGGGGCGGCAAGGACTGGACCCCGCTCCAGCGCCACATCTGGCACGAGGAGATGCAGCTGGCCGGCGTCATGCCGCCGCTGGCGTTCAACGCCTCGATGGTCGGCCCCGTCATCGCCGCCTTCGGCTCGCAGGAGATCAAGGAGCGCTTCCTGCCCAAGACCGCCAACCTCGACATCTGGTGGTCGCAGGGCTTCTCCGAGCCCGACGCCGGCTCCGACCTCGCGTCGCTGCGCACGACCGCGGTGCGCGAGGGCGACGAGTACGTCGTCAACGGCCAGAAGACGTGGACGACCCTCGGCCAGTACGGCGACTGGATCTTCACGCTCGTGCGCACCGATCCCGACGTCAAGAAGCAGGCCGGCATCTCGTTCCTGCTGATCGACATGACGTCGCCGGGCCTGACGGTCCGCCCGATCGAGCTGATCGACGGCGGCCACGAGGTCAACGAGGTGTTCTTCGACGACGTGCGCGTGCCGGTCGAGAACCTCGTCGGCGAGGAGAACAAGGGCTGGGACTACGCCAAGTTCCTGCTCGGCAACGAGCGCGTCGGCGTCGCCCCCGTGGGCTCGACCAAGCGCACGCTGGCCCAGGCCAAGGAGTACGCCAAGACCGCCGGCCCCGGTGGCACGTCGCTGCTCGACGACCCGCTGGTCGCGGCGCAGATCGTCGACCTCGAGAACGACCTGCTGGCGCTCGAGCTGACGGCGCTGCGCGTCGTCGCCAACTCCGCCGACGGCAAGCCGCACCCCGCCTCGTCGGTGCTCAAGCTGCAGGGGACGGTGCTGCAGCAGGCCGTCACCGAGCTGTGGGTCGACCTCGCGGGCCCCAACGCGCTGGCCACGGGTGCCGGTGACGGCTCCGACGTGCCCGACCTGGCGCGCGTCGCCACGACCAACTACCTCAACTACCGGAAGGCGTCGATCTACGGCGGCTCCAACGAGGTGCAACGACAGATCATCGCCGGGACGATCCTGGGACTGAGGGGCTGACATGGACTTCACACTCGACTCCGAGCAGACCGCGCTGCGCGACGCCGTCCGAGGACTCCTCGGCAAGGCCTACGGCTCGTCCGAGACGCGCCGCGAGGTGACCAAGACCGATCCCGGCTGGGACGAGAAGACCTGGCAGCGGCTGGCCGAGATGGGCGCCCTCGGGCTGCCCTTCGCCGAGGAGGACGGCGGCTTCGGCGCCGGACCCGTCGAGGTGTCGGTCGTCGCCGAGGAGATCGGACGCGTCATCGCGCCCGAGCCGTACGTCGAGGCGGTCGTCCTCGCCGGTGGCCTGGTCGCCGCCGCGGGCACCGCGGAGCAGCGCGCCGAGATCATCGGCGCCCTGGCCGAGGGCACGCTCGTGCCGGCCTTCGCGCACACCGAGGCGCAGGGCCGCTACGGCCAGCGCGCCTACGCCGTGACGGCCTCCCACGACGGTGACGCGTGGACGCTGTCGGGCGTCAAGGAGCCCGTGCTGGGCGGCGCCCGCGCCGACCTGCTGGTCGTCAGCGCCGACGTCGACGGCGCCACGGCGCTGTTCCTCGTGCAGCCCGACGCCGCGGGCCTGACCCGCACGTCGTACTCGACGTTCGACGGCGGACGTGCCGCGCACGTCGCGTTCGACGCGACGCCGGCCACGCCCCTGGGCGAGGCGGGCGCCGACCAGTCGGCCGTCATCGCGCAGGCCGTCGCCGCGGCGCAGATCGCGTACGGTCACGAGGCGCTGGGCGCGATGGCGTTCGCGCTCGAGACGACGACGGAGTACCTGAAGTCGCGCAAGCAGTTCGGCGTCCCGCTCATGACGTTCCAGGCGCTGACGTTCCGGGCGGCCGACATGTACGTGTCGCTCGAGCTCGCCCGCAGCACGGTCACCTGGGCGACGCTTGTCCTGCTCGACGGCGACGCCGACGCGACGATCGAGGCGGCCTCCCGCGCCAAGCTGCAGGTCAGCAAGGCCGGGCGGCACATCGGCCAGGAGGCGATCCAGCTGCACGGCGGCATCGGCATGACCGCCGAGTACAGCGTCGGCCACTACACGAGCCGTCTCACGGCGATCGACCACGCCCTCGGCGACGGTCGCCACCACCTCGGAGCGCTCTCGGCGACGCTCGACGACCACGAGGTGCTCGAGCCCCTGCCGTAACCCCGGCAGGTGGCCCGGCCACGCACCACCGCGAGGGGCGGTGTCCCACCCACGTGTCCGCTCGCGGACGCGTGGCCGGGGCACCGCCCCTCGGCGGTTCGGCTCGGTGAGCGCGGCTGGGACCGCCGACGTAGCGTGGCGGGACGATGAACTCCACCGGTCGATGGCTGCTCGTGGTCGGGGTGGCCGCCGCCCTGGTCGCCGCCCCGATCGTCGTCCGCGTGCTCCCGGCCTCCGGCTCGGACGTCACCGCGGCCGCGCTGGGAGAGCGCATCGCGGCGTCGTCATCGGTGCCGTGGTCGGGCGAGGTGCGCACGCGCGGCACGCTGCAGGTGCCCGACACCGACTCGTTCGGAGGGGTCGTCGACCTGCTGGGCGAGAGCAAGACCCTCCGGGTCTGGTGGCGCGACGCGACCCACTGGCGGGTCGACGACACGCGGCAGACCGGTGAGTCCGACCTCGTCCGCGACGACACGTCGCTGACCCGCTGGGTCTTCGAGTCGGGCACCGCGACCATCACGCCGTACGCCACCGTGCGCCTGCCCGACACGTCCGACGTGCTGCCGAGCCGGCTGGCCGCACGCCTGCTCGGCGGGGCCACGACCGACGAGCTGAGCCGTCTGCCGTCGCGCCGCGTGGCGGGCCGCAGCGCGGCGGGCCTGCGGCTGACGCCCGCCGATCCCGCCTCGACGATCGACCGCGCCGACGTGTGGGCCGACGAGGAGTCGGGGCTGCCCCTGCGGGTCGAGGTCTACGGCAAGGGCGACGTGCTGCCGGTCGTCACGTCGGCGCTCACCGACGTCGACCTCGACCGTCCGTCCGCCGACGTCACGACGTTCGAGGTGCCCGCCACCGCCACGGTGCGCCGTCGCGACGTCATCGACGTCGCCGCCGGCGCCAACGCCTTCGCGCCGTTCGAGCTGCCGGCCGAGGTGGCCGGTCTCGAGCGCACGGGCGACGAGGACGAGCTCGGCGCGGTCGGGGTCTACGGACGGGGGCCCACCGCGCTCATCGTCATCCCGTTGCGGCGCGGGCTGGCCGGGCAGGTGCGCGACCAGCTGTCGACGGTCGCCTCGGCCCGCGGCGGCGACGCCGGGACGGCGCTCGAGGTCGGTCCGCTGTCGGTGCTGCTGACCGAGGGCGGACGACGGTCCCGCGGCACGTTCCTGCTGGCCGGCACCGTCACCCCCGAGACGCTCGCGCAGGCGTCCACCGAGCTCGCGCAGAAGGTGACGTTCCGATGATCCGCACCCGTGGTCTGACCAAGCGCTACGGCGCCCTCACCGCGGTCGACGACCTCGATCTCGACGTCCGCGAGGGCGACGTCTACGGCTTCCTCGGGGCCAACGGATCCGGCAAGACCACGACGGTGCGCATGCTGCTCGGCCTGGTGCTGGCGACGTCCGGCGAGATCGAGCTGGTCGGACGTCCCATGCCGGCGTCCCGCAGCGCGGCCCTGCCCCACGTCGGCGCGCTCGTCGAGGGGCCGGGGGCTTACGGGCACCTGTCCGGGAGGGCCAACCTGGCGGCGTTCGACCGGGCCGCGTCGGCCACGTCGCGCCGGGTGAGGTCGCGGCGCATCGTCGAGACGCTCGACCAGGTCGGCCTCGACCCGTCCGACCGGCGCCCCGTCCGCACGTACTCGCTCGGCATGCGCCAGCGTCTTGGTCTCGCATCGGCGCTGCTGCGTCGTCCCGCGCTGCTGGTGCTCGACGAGCCCACCAACGGCCTCGACCCGCAGGGCATCCGCGAGATCCGCGAGCTGCTCCTCGCGCTGAACGCCCAGGGCACCACGATCTTCCTGTCGAGCCACCTGCTGGCCGAGATCGAGCAGATGTGCACCCGGGTCGGCGTCCTCGACCGCGGGCGGATGGTGCTGCAGGACGACGTCGCGTCGCTCGTCGCCCCCACCGGCCGCGTCGCGGTGCACACCCCCACCCCCGAGTGGGCCGCCGAGGTGCTGGGGGCGCGGGTCGAGGACGTCTCCGGGCCCCGGCTGGTCGTGGTGTCCGACGACGCTGCCGGCATCAACGCCGAGCTCGTCGGGGCGGGTCTGCGGGTCGACGAGATCGGCCCGCTGCGGGTCAGCCTCGAGGACGTCGTCCTGCGGGCGAGCACCGAGCACGCCGGGGCACGCGCATGATCCGCCTCGAGCTCACCAGCATGCTGCGCCGCCCCCGCACCTGGGTCACGATCGCGATGCTCAACGCGCTGCCGCTCGTCGTGGCGATCCTGCTCGCCGTCACCGACCTCGGCCCGCGGCCCGGCACCGGGCCGCCGTTCCTCTCGGCCGTCCTCACCGACGGGACGCTGTTCCCGCTCGCCGCCCTCGGCATCGTGCTCCCCCTGTTCCTGCCCGTCGCCGTCGCGGTGATCGCCGGCGACGCGATCGCCGGCGAGGCCCAGGCGGGCACGCTGCGCTACCTGCTGATCAGCCCCGTCGGCCGCACCCGGCTGCTGGTCGCCAAGCTCGCCAGCACGATCGCGTTCGTCCTGCTCGCGGTCCTGGTCGTCGCCGTCGCCGCCTACGTCGAGGGCCGCGTGCTGCTCGGCTCGGCCGACCCCTCCGGCAGCGTCACGAGCGTCTCGGGCTCGACCCTCAGCCAGACCGAGATGATCCAGCGGACGGTCGTCGCGCTCGGCTACGTCACCGTCATGATGCTGGGCGTCGCGGCGATCGCGCTGTTCTTCTCGACCGTGACCGAGTCGGGCGTCTCGGCCGCGCTCGGCACCGTCGCGATCCTCATCGGCTCGACCGTCCTGCTCGGGCTGGACGCCGCCGACGTGCTGCAGCCCTACCTGCCGACCCGTTACTGGCTGGCCTTCGTCGACCTGTTCCGCGACCCGATCCGGTGGGACGGCGTGCTGCGCGGCCTGGCCTCGCAGGGTGCGTACCTGGTGGTGTTCCTCGGGGCCGCCTGGGCCAACTTCACGACCAAGGACGTCAACACCTGACGTCCTGCGGGATGCGCGGCTGCGCGGGCAGCAACGTCGTCCGCAGCGCGGCCAGCACCACCGGGTCGCCCGGCAGGTCGCCGTGCGACGCCGTCGCGGTCGGGCAGAACTCCTGCACGACGAGGTCCAGACCGCCGTCGAGCCGTGACGACTCCGTCGGCGTCACGACACGGTCGGACGTCGACCGCAGCGTCACCCACGCGGGGCCCGCGGGCGTCTCGTCGCCGGCGTTGAGCGCGCGGAGCAGGTCGCTGTCGGGGGCCAGCTGCTCGCAGGCCGTCGGGCAGCTGCCGGCCACCTCCGCGGCGAGCGCGGCGACGTCGGTGCCGTGCTGCGGCGACCCGATCGACACGACCCGTCGCGCCACGGCGGCGCCGCCCTCGTCGCGCGCCCACAGGCGCGCGACGACCCCGCCCGCCGAGTAGCCGACGACGTCGACCGAGGCGGCGCCCGTGCGACCCATGGCCCGCGACGCCGCCGTGCCCAGGCGGACGGCCTGCGCCCGCAGGTCGCCGGTCCCGCCGCCCGACGGTGCGACCACGACGACGTCCCGACCCTGCGACCTCAGCTCGGCCACGAGCGGGTCGAGCGAGGCGACACGCCCGCCGTAGCCCGGCACGACGAGCACGGGCCCGGGCTCGTCCTGCGCCGCGACGTCGTCCTCACCCGTCACCCGCACCCCGACCACGACGGACACGGCGACCACGGCAGCGACCAGGGCGGCGACGACCGTCAGCGCCAGACGACGACGGGGGCCGGAGAGGTGGTCGAGCACCCCTCCATCGTGGACCCGATCGCCGCGCGGCGCTCGCAGCCATGAGCGCACAAGACCTGCGGCCCGGGCCCGTCGAGTGATCGAACACACCGACAAACCACTAGCCTGCATGCATGCTTGACACACCCGATGATGGACCGCCCGTGCCGGTCTGGCGGTACGATCACCGTCGGCCAGTCTCGATCGCTCTGCTCGTCCGCGAGTGGGCACCGGTTGGGCTGCGCAGCTCCACTGGGTCCGTCCTCGCGTGAGCGGGCGCAACACAGGCCGGCCAGACGGTGAGCTCGGGCGGTTCCTGACACTCGTGAAGGAGGTCTCCGCCTTCTTGGTCGTGGGCGGAGTCAACTTCGGGGTAGATCTGCTCGTCTACCAGGTCACGTATTCACGGCTCGACCAAGGCGCTCTCGTCTCCAAGGTCGTGTCCACTGCCGTGACATCGACGCTCGCATACTTTCTTCATCGTCACTGGTCCTTCTCTCACCGCGCCAGAACCGGTTTGCGTCGCGAGTTCGTCTTGTTCGTAGTGCTGAGTGCACTGTCATTGTTTCTCGGTCTCGCCCTCATCGGGATCGTTCGTTACGGATTTGGTCGCGTCGATGTCGCTTCGCTCCAAGCGGCCAACATCGTCTCGATCATCACCGGTGCGATCTTCCGTTTCTGGGCTTACAAGCGCTGGGTCTTCCTGCCGCCGGCACGCGACGAACAGCGCGCCAGTTGACCTCAGGCCAGCTACGCGCTGCTAGCGTGAGGGCCTGTGGAGCCTGAGCTCTGCGCCGAATTTTCAAAAGGAGACGACCTGTGACCGATCCCGGCCAGGATCCCGGCGTGTACCGACCCGGATACTTCGAGACCAGACTTGCTCCGAACAAGAACAGGCAAGGCATCTGGCGGCACATCTGTGACTACCTGGGCCGCTGGATCGCCAAGGACGCCGATGTGCTCGAGCTCGGCGCTGGATGGTGCGACTTCGCAAACCTTGTGAAGGCCCGGGCAGTCACAGCCATGGATATCGACGCCGTCGTCGAGAAGGCCGCTGCTCCGCACGTGCGCGCGGTCGTCGGTGACTGCACCGACCTCTCCCGCTTCGCGGACGCCTCGTTCGATGTCGTCTTCGCATCCAACCTGCTCGAACACCTGGAGCGGCCCGTGAGCGACGCGCTCTTGGCAGAGTCTCACCGGGTGCTGCGTCCCGGTGGACGTCTGATGCTGCTCCAGCCGAACTTCAGGCTCAACCCCGGTGGCTACTTTGACGACTACACCCATGTGGCGATCTTCACCGATCAGTCACTTTCGGACTACCTGACCGCCTCCGGTTGGACCGTCGAGCACGTCGCCGCACGCTTCCTGCCCCTCACGATGAAGTCCAAGGGGGCAGGGCTCACGTTTCTAGTGCCCTGGTACCTCCGGTCGCCGGTCAAACCCCTTGCCGGGCAGATGCTCGTCGTCGCGCGGCGGTGAAACACGCCGAGACCGGCCGGCGAGTCACAGTCACCCCACCGGACGATGTGGACAGGGCCGGGCAAAGCTCCTGGCGATGGGCGGCCCTGCTGGTCCTGCCCTATCTCCTGCTGTCCCTGGCGTGGGTCTTCACGAACCCGCCCGGCGCGGCTCCAGACGAGCCCGACAACCTCGTCAAGGCGCTGGGGAGCAGGACACTCACAGCGGGGGAAGCCGGCCCGCCCGCGGCGACCGACGAGCCGTCTCTGCTCGTCAAGCGCAATGCTTCGATAACCCGCCTCTACGACATCCCTGGACGACTGGCGGGGATCTCGGACTTCACGTGCTACGCGTTCAAACCCACTGTCACGGCGGCGTGCCTGCCAGACGATCCACCACAGCACGACGGCTCCGTCGTGATCAAGACCCCCATTGGGGCCTATCCTCCGTTTCTGTACGTGCCGGTCGGCTGGGTGGCATCGCTGGCAGAATCACCCCAGTCCAGCTTCGTTCTGGCGCGTCTGGCTGTCACAGCGATCAGCTCATTCCTGCTCCTCGTGGGAGTCAGGCACCTGATCCGGTGGTTGGGGCGCAGCGCTGTCATCGGCGTCGTGGCGGTCCTCACGCCGATGGCTCTCTTTACCATGTCTGTGGTCTCACTGAGTGGGATCGAGCTGACGGCTGCACTGGCCGTCGCTGCGGTCGTGGCAGTTGCCATGCGGAGACCCGCGTCAGTACACGCTCCATCGACCCACTGGACACTCCTGGCCGCTGGGGCGTTTCTCGCCCTTAGCCGCCAACTTGGCGTCGTGACGTTGGCCGCCTTCGTCATCGTGCTGCTCGTGGTCACCGGCTGGGATCGCGTCAAGCGACTCCTCCTAGATCGGCAGCGGTCCTTCGTCGTGACCGTGGCAGCCTTGTTTGTCAGCGCTGTGGCAGTGGTCTGGTGGGAGCTGACCTACGACCACCCCGCCGACGTCGGCCCCGTGATCAACCGAGCGGCGGTGACCCCGTTCATCGACGGCTCATACGACTTGATGAGATCAGCGATCGGCAAGTTTGGCTGGCTGGACACGCCTCTTCCCGGCCTCGCTGTCGGAATGTGGATCTCGATCTGGCTAGGCACGCTGGTGGTTGGAGCGCTCGCCGCACGTCGCAGGGACTTCTGGCTCATCGTCGCCGGGCTGATCGCTACGTGGATCCTCTCCTACTTCATCTACGCGAGCGTCTTCTTCACCGTCGGTGCAGGAGTCCAGGGACGTCAGTTCCTCCCGTTCGCCACCTTCGCGTTCGTCGTCAGTGGAGCCGTACTGGCCGACCGGTTGCCCAACGTCGGACAAGCAGCGTCCGATCGGTTCTTCATCCTGGTCGGCGTAGCGGCCGGTTTCTCACAGGCCTACGCGATCTACTGGAACGCACGCAGGTACGCGGTCGGCACCGATGGCCCGCTATGGTTCTTCTCCGAAGCAGCATGGTCCCCGGTGCTCGGCTGGCCCGTTTGGATACTGCTCGGGTGCCTGGGCGGCGGCCTGTTGACGTACGTGACTATTCGTTACCGCCCGGGATCCCCCTCGGGCGCGCAGCAAGAAAGTTTGGTACACCATGTGGCACGGTAGGTCTTTAACAGTCATTCTCCCGACGTACAACGAGAAGGACAGCATTGCCGAATGCATTCGCGGTTTCGAGAGCCTCGGCCTCGTCGATGAGATCATCGTCGTCAACAACAATGCTGCCGCAGGCACGTCCGAGGAAGTAGCCACGACGGGCGCGCGGGAGGTGGTCGAGACCCAGCAGGGCTACGGAGCCGCGATCCAGCGTGGCCTCCGAGAGGCCCGTACCGACCTGGTGTGCGTGTGCGAGCCCGACGGGACATTCGATCCGCGAGACCTCCGCAAGCTGCTCTCGTACTCGGACGAGTGTGACTTCGTCGTGGGGTCTCGTACCGTCTCCACCTTCATCTGGGATGGCGCCAATATGGGCTGGTTCCTGCAGGTCGGCAACTGGTTCGTCGCAAAAATGATCGAGGTGCTGTTCAACACCACATCGCTGTCCGATGTGGGTTGCACGTTCCGCGTGCTGTCTCGTGAGCTCGTCGACGAGCTGCTGCCTACGTTCCGAAACACCGAGTCAGCCTTCGGCCTGGAGATGCTCCTGCTGGCGGTGATCCGGCGCGTCAAAGTGGTCCAGATTCCCGTCAACTACTTGCCCCGCGTTGGCGAATCATCCGTCACCGGTGATCTGAGCAAGACGCTCAAGCTCGGCTTCCTGATGATGGGCATGATCGTGAAGGCACGTGTGTGGCACGGCGAGCGACGCCCCAAGGCGTACCGCACCCTGCGCCACTGACCTGCGGACCTACTGGTCTTCGCCAACGGGCACGTGGGTGTCCACTCGGATCTTGTGAGAGGTGAGATCCTCCTGTCTTCAAGGAAGGTCGAGATCGTCTGGTTGCTATTGCGCTCCTGAGGATCGGTCCTCGCACTTCACCGACTGGGCGTTCATCCAGGGCACGGACGTCCCTTGGAGATGCGGGCCGAGCTCGTCAGCGCACGACCGGCTCGATGCCCACATCGGCCCAGCTGTGCGGGTTCTGTCGGCACGCAGTCCCCCTCGGTCGACGATCGTCGGACCGTTGCTCGTGCTGCCGGACGTCTCCCACTGCCGACCGCGAGCGGTCAACGATCGCCGCTGGCTTGTGGGCAAGGACAGAAGCATCGTTCGCGGACGCCGCCTCCGAGGTCACGCGAGTCCTCGAAAACGGCAGGCGCCACTAGCCGCGGCCCGACCAGGTCGCGCACCGCGCGTACACCCCGACGGGAAACGATCACTGAGTCGAGGACATCTGGCGCCGCCAGGAAGACAGATAGGACCCCTCGCGTACCCGACAGAGACCGCCGACCCTTGCTGCCTTCCGGCCCTGGGGGAGTTGAGCGACATATCGCCACGCGAGGGGCTTCCTCAAGTATACGGGACCTGAACGACGAGTCTGGCCGAGGGGCGGGCTGCATCGTGGTCGATTCCGGCGCCGCCGGCAGACCCACCCCGCGGCGAGGATGCGACCCACAGTTGCCGCGCGGCACTGGAGGCACCCGAATGATCTCGAGCGGAGGCTACAGGTAATCTTAGTGACGGAGGATTCGCATAGTGGCCTAGTGCGCTCGCTTGGAAAGCGGGTTGAGTGAAAGCTCTCAGGGGTTCGAATCCCCTATCCTCCGCCAACTAGGCGTCGTGAAGCGTTCCACGGCGATCGCGAACCCCAGGCAACGCTTTGCCGCACTTTCTCGGTGTCGATTCGAGACGATAGGCCCTGGACGAGAAGTGCTTCGGCGCACTCGCAAGCAACTATGCGCACTAGGATGTGCGCCTCGCGTGCATCGGGGTACCTCAGTAACCGGATCAGACCAGGGCAGAGCCAGTCACAGTTGCTGGACAGCTCTGGTGCATGACACGAAACCGTGCGGCCGAAGGTGTTGATCCGGTCGAGGTCGATCGCCGGCCGGCCGGTCCCGAGAGGTCGGCGGCGATGCAGCATGACGTTCTCGGCACCCGCACGATCGCTACCTGGAGAAGAAGGCCCGGGGGCGGAAGCCATTCGAGGTCACACCATCCTCGCGATGGCTGATGAGGATGGCGCCAGCAAGCGAACTGGTCGGTCCGATGTCCGTCGGTTGGCGCGCGCTCGGCTAGGTGGTGACGAACGGCTACGCCTCGTCGTCGTGCGAGCCGGACCCGCGTCCGCGCTCCCACGCCGTGACGAGACCGAAGGCGACCAGGACGACCATCCAGCCCACGACCGCGTCGACGACCCAGTGGTTGCCGGTGCCGATGATGACGACCGACATCATGAAGGCGTAGGCCAGCCCGATCAGCTGCACGATCCTGGGCACACCGGCCATGATCAGCACGATCGCGACCCACAGCGACCAACCCGCGTGCAGCGACGGGAACGCGGCCAGGTCGTTGGTGATGTCGCCCATGCCCTTGGGCGCCGATCCGTTCTGGCTCCACCACCCGATGTTCGAGTGCAGGCTCAGGATGTCGTGGTAGCCGTACTGCACCAGCCGCGGCGGTGCCGTCGGCATCAGCAGGTAGAACGACAGACCGATCAGCGACGCGAGCACCAGCGCGCGACGCGCCGTGACGTACAGGGGGCGGCTGCGGCGGTAGAGCCACACCAGCACGCCGAGCGTCACGAAGTAGTGGGTCGTGGCGTACCAGTAGCTGCTGGCCACGCCGATCCAGTCGTGCGCGAAGAAGATGTCGTTGAGCCACGACTCGATGTCGATGCGCCACGACTTCTCGAACGTCAGGATGTCGAGGGCGCGGCCGCGGGCCGGGGCGAACGCGGTGTCGGCGAAGGTCCGCGACACGACGTACCCGACGTAGAGCACCGCGATCAGCGCGATCTCGACGCCGGCACGACCGACGACGGGCAGCAGCGCGGCCGTGCGGGATCGCTGGACGCTCTGCGCCTGCTGTGTCGTCTGCGCCATCGCGCCTCCTGTGGCACCTGGTCTCACACGTGCGGACGAGGCCCAGGTGACTCGTCCCGTGTCGATTCTGCTGAGGTGTTACCCCTCAAGGCAACCGGGGTTCGCCCCGAATTCTTCCCCGAGTACCCCCGTCGTGCGATTCAGAACACGATACTGCCTGTCACCTCCGGCGCCTGAACAGGTTCTTGACGAGCTCGCGCGCGATCGTGCGGCTGGCCTCGCCCACCGCGCGGTCGACCGGCGACATCCTGCGTGAGCGCGAGCGCGAGGACGACCGCGGCGCCCGCCGGGGCGCCTGCTTCTCGAGCCGGTCGGCCTCCTTGCGCACGCGCGCGTCCTCGGCCGCGCGATCGGCCTCCGCGGCGCGCGCCGCCCCCTGCTCGCCGAGGATCTCGCTGGCCGAGCGGGGGTCGACCGCCGCGCCGTACCGGGCGAGCAGCGGCGAGCCCGCCACGGCGGCGGCGACCTGGTCGGACGGCGTGGGCTGCATCGAGCCCTGCGGCGCGCGCAGTCGCGTCCACGCGACCGGCGTGGGGGCGCCGCGATCGCTCATGACCGTGACGATCGCCTCACCGATGCCGAGCGACGTCAGCACCTCCTCGAGGTCGTACGACGTGGTCGGGTACGTCGAGACGGTGGCCCGCAGCGCCTTGGCGGCGTCGGGCGTGTGGGCCCTCAGCTGGTGCTGAACGCGCGAGCCCAGCTGGGCCAGCACGTCGCCCGGGACGTCCTTGGGCGTCTGCGTCACGAAGAAGATGCCGACGCCCTTGGAGCGGATGAGCCGCACGGTCTGCGTGATCGTCTCGAGGAAGTCGTCGGACGCGTCGGCGAACAGCAGGTGCGCCTCGTCGAAGAAGAACACCAGCCTGGGCTTGTCGGAGTCGCCGACCTCGGGCAGCTCCTCGAACAGGCGGCGCAGCAGGTACATCAGGAACGTCGAGAACAGCGCCGGCTTGTCCTGGACGCCGGGCACCTCGAGCAGCGACACGATGCCGCGGCCGTCGGGCGCCGTGCGCAGGAAGTCGGACACCACGATCTCGGGCTGGCCGAAGAAGTCGTCGGCCCCCTCGTCGGCGAAGCCGATCAGCTCGCGCAGGATGACCCCGACCGTCGCGGACGACAGCCCGCCGAGCGCCTTGAGCTCGGCCTTGCCGGCGTCGCCGGTCAGGTGCGTCAGGACGTCGCGCAGGTCGCCGAGGTCGACCAGCGGCAGCGAGGCCGACCGGGCGTAGTGGAAGACCAGGCCCAACGACGACTCCTGCGTCGCGTTGAGCCCCAGCACCTTGGCCAGCAGCGTCGGCCCGAACGCGTCGATCGTGGCCCGCACCGGCAGCCCCGTGCCGACGCCACCGAGCGCGTAGTACTCGGTCGGCGAGGCGACGGGCTGCCAGTCCTGGCCGACGCTCCGCGTCCGCGCCAGCAGCGCGTCGTCGGGCGTCCCGGCCGTCGCGATGCCGGAGAGGTCTCCCTTGATGTCGGCCGCGAAGACCGGCACGCCGTTGGCCGAGATCTGCTCGGCCAGCACCTGCAGCGTCTTGGTCTTGCCCGTGCCGGTCGCCCCCGCGACGAGGCCGTGGCGGTTGAGCATCGCCAGCGGGATGCGCACCGGCGCCGACGGGACGGGCACCAGGTCGGGCGGCGTGCCGTCGAGCAGGGCACCCATCTCGATCGCGACGCCGTCGAAGGCGTAACCGGCCCGCACGAGGTCGGCGATCTGCGACCCCGCCGCCGTGTCGGACGTCGTCGGGGCGCTCGCGGCGGCGGACGCCCTCGCATCGGCCGCGGCGGCCGCGAGCTCGTCGGCCCGCTGCTGCGCCGCCTGCGCGGCCGCGAGCGCGTCGGCCGCGGCCCGCGCCGCCTCGTCCGCGGCGGCCTGGGCGTCCTCACTCGTCGTCATGGCGTCAGGTTACCGCCGGGCGGCGGTCCGACTGCTTACACTGATCCGGTGATCTTCAGGAGGGTGAGCGAGGGGCGCCCCTATCCGGAGCACGGGCTGACACAGAGCTCGTGGGCCGAGATCTCCCCCTCCCAGGTGCGTCTGGACGATCTCACGACCACCAAGACCACGCTCGACCTCGAGCACCTGCTCGACGACGACTCGACCTACTTCGGCGACCTGTTCGCGCACGTCGTCAGCTGGCGGGGCGAGCTGTTCCTCGAGGACGGGCTGCACCGCGCCCTGCGCGCGGCCCTGCAGCAGCGCAACATGCTCCACGCCCGCGTCCACACGATCGGCAAGCACGTATGAGAACCGGTATGAGAGTCCTGACCCTGACGGTCGCCACCGCCGTGTTCCTGCTCGGAGGAGTCGTCGGCTTCCGGCTGCTGACCGCGAGCACCGGCGACGCCGTCGAGGCTGCCCCGACCTGCAGGAACGAGGTCATCACGGCCGGCGACCCGATCGACAGCAACGTCATCACGGTCAACGTCTTCAACGCCTCGTCGCGCTCCGGCCTGGCCAACCGCGCGCTGATCGAGCTGCAGGCCAACGGCTTCCGCGGCGGTCAGATCGGCAACAGCGACAGCGCCGCGGCACCGCGACGCGTCGCGATCCTGACCGACACGCCCGACGACCCCCGCGTGGCCCTGGTCGCCGCGCAGTTCAAGGACAAGGTCGAGTACGCCGCCCCCGACATCACGGTCGAGGACGGCATCATCGTCGTGGTCGGCGACCGCTACCGCGGTCTCAAGACCGGCGCCGCGACGTCGACCACCAGCGCGACCGACATGACGGTCTGCGTGCCGGTCGTCCCGCTCGCCTGACCCCGCCGCCCGCCCCGCGGGTCAGCGGGAGTCGCGGCCCCAGCCGGCCAGACGTCCGTAGCGGCCCACGGCCCGCAGCCGCGCCTCGGCCTCCTCGCGCACCGAGCGCTCCGCCACGACCAGCAGGTCGTCCTTGACGGCGATCCGGTCGGTGCGGTGCGGCACGAACGTGCGATCGTCGCGGACGATCAGCGAGATCGACGCCCCCACCGGCAGCCGCAGCTCGCCGACCTCGACGCCGGCCAGACGTGATCCCGTCGGCACCCGGATCTGCAGCAGGTCGGCCGAGACCCGCTCGAGCGGTGCGGCCTCGACCTCGACGTCGCGGGCCTCGTCGGTCAGCACGCCGCAGGCGGCCGCGAGCTGGGCCAGCGGAGCGGCCTGCAGCAGCGTGTAGATCACGACGGCCACGAAGACGACGTTGAACAGGTCGCGCGATCCCGGCACCTGCGCCGACAGCGGGATCGTCGCCAGGACGATCGGCACCGCGCCCCGCAGGCCGGCCCAGCCGACGAAAACCTGCTCGCGCGGGCTGCGGCCGAACCAGACGGCGCACGCCATGACGGTCAGGGGACGTGCGACGAACGTCAGGATGGCGCCCACCACGAGCCCGTGCCAGACGTGCCACCACTGCAGCTCGTCGGGGCTCGCCAGGAGGCCCAGCATGACGAACAGGCCGATCTGCGCCAGCCAGCCGATGCCCTCGACGAACGAGCGCGTGGCGGTGCGGTGCGGCAGCTCGGCGTTGCCGAGGATCAGGGCCGCGACGTAGACCGCCGCGAAGCCGCTCGCGTGGATGCCGGCCGCCGCGCCGTACGCCAGCACCGCGAAGGCGAAGACCACCAGCGGGTAGAGACCCGATGCCGGGAGCGCGACCCGGCGCAGCAGGTACCCGCCGAGCCAGCCGATCGCGATGCCGATGACGGCACCGACGACCAGCTCGAACACGATCAGCCCGATCAGGTAGCCGATGCCCTTGTCGGCCACCTCGCCGGCGCTGATCGCGACGACGAGCACGACGATCGGGGCGTCGTTGAGCCCCGACTCCGCCTCGAGCGAGCCCGTGACGGACGACTTCAGGGGCACGGTGCGCAGCACCGAGAACACCGCGGCGGCGTCGGTCGGCGTCAGCACCGCCGCGATCAGCACCGCGAGCTCCCAGTCCATGCCCAGCAGCAGGTGGGCCCCCAGGGCGACGACCAGGACGCTGATCGCGGACCCCAGCGTCGCCAGCAGCAGGCCGTAGCCGAGATTGGGCCGGACGTGCTCCCACTTCGTGGTGAGTCCGCCCTCGGCCAGGATCAGGACGAGGCCGCCGAAGCCCAGCGCGTGGGCGAGCTCGACGTCGGCGAACTCGATGCCGAGGCCCGAGCTGCCCAGCACGAGCCCCAGGCCGAGGTACACCAGCAGCGACGGGAGCCCGATGCTGACCGACAGCCGCACCGCGAGGATCGCGAGGATCAGGACGGCCGCGCCCACCAGGAGGTACCGGTCGAGATCATGGACGTCCACGGGTCCTCCTTCCACGGGCTCGACCGAGCCCTGATTCTATCGGTCGCGACGACGTGTCCCGACCGGTTCGGGTGGCGGTGCACCCCGCGCTCGCCTTGACTGGCACCGTGGACCGACGCAGCGCACTCGCGATCATGGCGCTCGGCGCCCTCGCCGCGGCCTGCTCGAGGCGGGGCGGCACGGACGACGACGGTGGACGGGAGACCCGCGTGGAGATCATCAGGTACGGCGACGACCCGTCGCAGCGGGCCGAGCTCACCCGGCCGTCGGGGTCGTCGAAGGGTGTCGTGGTCGTGATCCACGGCGGCTTCTGGCGCGACCAGTACGACCTGTCGCTCGGCCGTCCCCTGGCGACGTCGCTGGCCGCGGAGGGCTGGACGGCCTACAACGTCGAGTACCGGCGGGTCGGCAACGGCGGCGGCTGGCCCGAGACGTTTGACGACGTCGCCGCGGCGATCGACCGGCTCGCCGAGGTCGACGGGGTCGACACCGCGAAGGTCGTGACGCTCGGTCACTCCGCCGGCGGCCACCTGGCCGTCTGGGCGGCCGGACGCCCGCGGCTGACCGACGAGCGCTGGACGTCGCCCGCCGTGCCCGTGACGGCGGCGGTCTCGCAGGCCGGCGTGCTCGACCTCGCCGCGGCGATCGCCGCCGACCTCGGATCCGGCGCGGTGCAGCGCTTCATGGGCGGCACGGTCGACGACCGCTACGCCGAGGCCGACCCGGCGGCCCTCGTGCCGCTGGACGTCCCCGTGCGCTGCGTCCACGGCACCGACGACACCACGGTGCCGCTGAGCCAGTCGACCGGCTACGTCGAGCGGGCGACGGCCGCGGGTGCCGACGCGACCCTCACCGAGGTCGAGGGCGACCACTTCGTCGTCATCGACCCCACCTCGCGCGCGTGGGCCCAGACGCTGGAGATCCTGGACGCGCTGTGATCTACGGTCTGCTGGTGCTGGTGTTCCGGGGCGTCAACGCCGTCGGCGGGCACCGCACCGTGCGCGTCGGCCGCGAGCGCCTGCCGGCCGAGGGCGGCGCCGTGCTGGCGATCAACCACACGAGCTACGTCGACTTCACGTACCTGGGCATCAGCGTCCGCGACGTCGACCGCCGCCTGATCCGCTTCATGGGCAAGATCGAGCTGCGGCGCAACCCCGTCGTCCGCTGGCTCATGTGGGGCTGCCGCGTGATCCCCGTCGACCGGTCGGCCGGTCACGACGCCTACCTCGCAGCCGTCGAGGAGCTGCGGGGCGGCGAGGTCGTCGGGATCTACCCCGAGGCGACGATCAGCCGCAGCTACGAGATCAAGCGGCTGAAGACGGGAGCGGCCCGGATGGCGCTCGAGGCCGACGTTCCGATCGTCCCGTGCATCGTCTGGGGCTCGCAGCGCATCGCGCCGAAGGGCGCGGCGAAGCACTGGGGCCGCACCGGCACGCCCGTCATGGTGGCGCTGGGCGAGCCCGTGCCGCCGGCGGGGACGCCCGAGCAGCTGACCGAGGCGCTGCACGCCGCCATGACCACGCTGCTGCACGAGGTGCAGGACGCCTACGGCGACCACCCGGCCGGAGCCGACTGGGTCCCCGCGCGGCTCGGGGGGTCGGCGCCGACCCTCGCGGAGGCCGACGCGCTCGACGCGTCGGGCGACTGACACGTCCCTCGCACGCCCCCGGACGCAGGAGACGGGCGCCCGACCAGCGTGTGGTCGGTGCGCCCGTCTCGGGAACGACTTCAGCTCTTGAAGGCGTCCTTGATGTTCTCGCCGGCCTTCTTGACGTCAGACTTGGTCTGGTCGCCCTTGCCCTCGGCCTCGAGCGACTCGTCGTTGGTCGCCTTGCCGGTGGCTTCCTTGATCTTGCCCTTGGCGTCTTCGGCCGCGTTGCTGATCTTGTCACCGAGTCCCATGGGGGGCTCCTTTCGTCGACTGCTGACGCGGTACCCCGGGCTGCGGGGCCTCAATCGGGCCGATCACTGAGAATCTGCTGAAGTGCCGGGCGTCGCCTCGTGGTGCCGCCGGCCGTGCGTGCGGCGGTCCTCCTTCATTTCCGCCTCGAACAGGTGCCGGCGGCCCGCCGCCAGCCGGTCGCGCGCCGCGCGCTCGTGCTCGGCGAACGCCGCGTAGTAGCCCGCGTCGTACTCCTCGACGACCTGGAACGACCACCGCCCCTCGAGGATGTTGCGGCCCACCAGGTCGGTCTCGATGGCGTCGGCGACGTCGGCGTGCCCCGCCTCGCGCAGCAGGTCGACGGCCTCGCCCAGCGCCAGGTCGGCGGTGCCGCACCGGCGGTGGAAGGCGTACAGGTGCCCTCTCGCCTCCTCGACGGTCTCGAGCGCCTCGCTCAGCTTGCCGAGCGCCTCGACCGTCGCGTCGCTGACGTCGGGGGGTCGTACGTGGTCGGCATCGGGTCCGTCGCTCATGTCCTCACGCTAGGTCGGATCGACCGACGGGGCACGTCAGGGAGCCGGACGCCTCAGACGCCGTGCCGCGACGCCTTGGCGTCGTAGAGGCGGTGGTCGGCCCGCTCCAGCATCGACTCGGCCGAGTCCTCGGGCTTGGCCATCGCTACCCCGGCCGACCAGGCGCCCGGCGAGCCGGCCTCGAGCCGGTCGACGATCGCGCGGGCCTGCTCGAGCGTCGTCTCGGGCAGCACGATCAGGAACTCGTCACCGCCCGTGCGACCGACCGAGTCGTGCTGGCGCACGCCACCGATCCAGTGCCGCGTGACGGCGGCGAGCAGGTCGTCGCCCGCGCCGTGCCCGTGGGCGTTGTTGACCTCGCGCAGCCCGTCGAGGTCGATCACGACGACCGAGATGGGCCGCTGACGACGCGTCGCCCGGGCCAGCTCGCGGGCCAGCACCTCGGTGATGCCCCGCCGGTTGAGCGTGCCCGTCAGCGGGTCGGTGCGGGCGAGGCGGTCCATCCGTGCCTTGACGCGCGCGAACACCTCGGTCGCGACGACCGTCTGGATGAGCATCGACGCCGCGAACGGCACGAGCGTCGGACGGTCGTGGTGCAGCACGGCGACGAGCCACCAGAGCGCTCCGGCGTAGAGCACGACGCGTCCGACCACGGGCCGCAGGAACCAGATCGTGTAGACGCCCACGATCGGCAGGATCGTGCCGTTCGCGAAGGCGCCCAGCATCAGGTGGGTCGTCCACGTCAGGCAGCCGACGGTCGCGAGCTGGACGACCGTCATGACGAGGGCCTCGTCGACCGTGAACCGCGCGCCCCGTGCGAGCGTCCACACGAACATCAGGACGGCCACGAGCGCCAGCGCGGCGATGACCCCGCGGGGGTTCTTGCCGGGCGTCCACCACACGGCTCCCGCCACGAGGAGCACCGCCCCGCTGCCGTACATCGCCGCCGTCGCGGTCGTCAGCGGCGGCAGCGCTCGCAGCGCCCGCCCCGCCCTCGTGCTCGTCCACTCCATGACATCGCTCCCGACGCGATCGTATGAGCACTGCGGGGGGCGGGGCGAGCGGTCGGGGCAGAACCACCCGACCGGGCCAGGCGGTCTAGTCCGAACGAACCTCGAGCGCATGGGCCATACGACGGATCGCGTCGTCGAGAAGGGGCGGCGATGTCGCGAAGTTCAGTCTGACGTGCCCTGCACCACCGGATCCGAACGTCAGACCGGAGTTGAGCGCGACCCGGGCGTGCTCGAGGAAGAACGCCGCGGGGTCGTCGCCGAGACCCAGCGCCCGGCAGTCGAGCCAGGCCAGGTACGTCGCCGACCCCCGCGCCCAGCGCACGTCGGGCAGGTGCTCGTCGAGCAGGTCGCCCAGCAGCCGCCGGTTGTCGGCCAGGTCGGCCACGACGGCGTCGAGCCAGGGCACACCGTCGCGCAGGGCCACGGTGTGGGCGAGCACGCCGAGGTGGCTCGGGCCGTGCGAGACGATCTCCGGCAGCCGCGCCAGGTCGGCGGAGGCCTCGGGACCCGCGACGACCACCGCAGCCTTGAGACCCGCCAGGTTCCACGCCTTCGACGCCGACGTGACGACGAAGGCGTCCTCGGCCCCGGCGACCGACAGGTAGGGGACGAAGCCGTCGGGCACGAGCGGGCCGTGGATCTCGTCGGCCACGACCCGCACGCCGTGCTCGCGGGCCAGGGACGCGACGGCCCCCAGCTCGTCCGCGGTGTGCGTGACGGCGGTCGGGTTGTGCGGGTTGCACAGCAGGTAGGCGGCGCGGCCCGCCGCGACGCGGAAGGCGTCCTCGAGGGCCGCGAGGTCGAGACGGCCGTCGGCGCCGAGCGGCGCCTCCACGACGGTGCGACCCACGTGCTCGACGACGTCGAGGAACGGCGGGTACACGGGCGGGCTCACCACGACCGGCCCGCCGGGCTCCGACACGAGCCGCAGCACCTCGGCGATCCCGGTCATGACGTCGGCCGCGTACGCCGTGCGCGACGGGTCGAGACCGTCCCACCCCCACCGCCGCGCGGCGAAGTCGGCCAGGGCCTCGGCATACCCCGTTCCGTGGGGGTAGCCGGTGTCGCCGCTCTCGATCGCCGCGGTCAGCGCGGCCCTGATCGACGCGTCGGGGACGACGTCCATCTCGGCGACCCACAGGGGCAGGACGTCGTCGGGGTACTGCCGCCACTTGATGCTGGTACGACGGCGAAGAGTTTGTTCGTTCAGGTCGCGGAGGGGATGGAGCGGGCGCATGATTCCATCATCGCTGCGAACGTGACACAGGTCCTGTTGCATAGCCGAAGGCAAAGTGTCACTCTGAGTTACAGGCCTTAGTGAACACTTGTACACCGAAGGGGACGTCCATGACCGCACCACTCATCGAGCGATCATCGGCGGTCCGTCGGCTGCGCCAGCTCGGCAAGGCCATGACGACGCCCCTGCTGCCCGACGACTACCTCGCCCTGATCAACCCCCTGTGGTCGCAGCGCGAGCTGCGCGGCCGGGTCGAGAAGGTCGTCCCCGAGACCGAGAACGCCGCGACCCTCGTCATCCGTCCGGGCTGGGGCTGGACGTTCGACCACGCGCCGGGCCAGTACATCGGCATCGGCGTCGAGATCGACGGCCGATACCACTGGCGCTCGTACTCGCTGTCGTCCGTGCCGCTGGTCGAGGGCAAGACCGTCAGCATCACGGTCAAGGCGATGCCCGAGGGCTTCCTGTCCGACCACCTGGTCAACGGCCTCGAGCCCGGCACGATCGTGCGGCTCGCCGCGCCCCAGGGCGACTTCACGGTGCCCGACCCGCCGCCGGCCAAGATGCTGTTCCTCGTCGGCGGCAGCGGCATCACGCCCGTCATGTCGATCCTGCGCACGCTCGACCGCCGCGACTCGATCCCCGACGCCGTGCTGGTCTACTCGGCGCGCAACGAGGACGACATGATGTTCGTCCACGAGCTGCGGGTGCTGGCGCTGCGGTACCAGAGCTTCACGTTCTACGAGCGGTTCACCGACGCCGACGGCATGCTGACGGCCGACCAGCTCGACGACGTCTGCCCCGACTGGGCCGAGCGCACCACCTGGGCCTGCGGCCCGGCCGGCATGCTCGACGCGTTCACGCAGCACTACGAGACGTACGGGCTGTCCGACCAGATCCACGTCGAGCGGTTCACGCTCGCGACGGCCGACGGCACCGCGTCCGGTGGCGAGGTCACGTTCGGCGTGGGCGGTCCCACCGTCGACGTCGACGGCGCCACGACCCTGCTCGAGGCCGGCGAGAAGGCCGGCGTCAACATGCTGTTCGGCTGCCGCATGGGCATCTGCCACACGTGCGACGTCCCGCTCGCGTCCGGCCGCGTCCGCGACCTGCGCAACGGCGACGAGCACGGCGAGCCCGGCGAGTACATCCAGACCTGCGTGTCGGTCGCCGCCGGCGACTGCACCCTGTCGCTCTAGTCATCCAGCGCGTGCTCCCGCACGTGCCACCCCCGCACGATCCAACCCACCGAAGGAGAACCAGCATGGCGTTCTCAGACGTCCGTGAGTACACCCACCTGTCCGACGAGGAGATCGAGGCGATCGGCGCCGAGCTCGACGAGATCCGCCGCGAGGTCGAGGCGTCCCGGGGCCAGGCCGACCGCGACTACGTCACGCGGGTCATCACGCTGCAGCGCCGGCTCGCCGCCGCCGGCCGCATCACGCTCTTCGCGAGCTTCTTCCCGCCCGCGTGGCTGCTCGGCACGCTGATGCTCGGCTCGGCCAAGATCCTCGAGAACATGGAGATCGGCCACAACACGATGCATGGCCAGTGGGACTGGATGAACGACCCCGAGATCCACTCGTCCAACTGGGAGTGGGACACGACGCAGCCCGCCGAGCAGTGGAAGCACTCGCACAACTACATCCACCACCAGTTCACCAACGTGCTCGGCCACGACAACGACGTCGGCTACGGCATCCTGCGCATGTCGCGCGACCAGAAGTGGACGCCGTACAACCTGGGGCAGCCGATCTACAACTTCATGCTCGCGGCCTTCTTCGAGTACGGCGTCGCGCTGCACGACCTCGACATCGAGTCGATCCGCAAGGGCGAGAAGGACCCGAAGCTGCTCAAGAAGCAGCTCAAGCAGATCGGCGACAAGATCGGCAAGCAGGCGTTGAAGGACTACGTCATGTTCCCCGCGCTGACCGGGCCGTTCTTCCTGCAGACGCTGACCGCCAACTTCACGGCCAACATCATGCGCAACTTCTGGTCGTACATGATCATCTTCTGCGGCCACTTCCCCGACGGTGCCGTGCACTTCACGGAGGAGGAGCTCGAGGACGAGACGCGCGCCGAGTGGTACCTGCGCCAGATGCTCGGCTCGGCCAACTTCGACGGCGGGAAGTTCCTGCACCTCATGAGCGGCCAGCTCGGCTACCAGATCGAGCACCACCTGTTCCCCGACCTGCCCAGCAACCGCTACGCGGCGATCTCGGTCAAGGTCAAGGACATCTGCAAGCGCTACGACATCCCGTACACGACCGGACCGCTCTACAAGCAGTACGGGCAGACGCTGCGGACCATCATGAAGCTGTCGCTGCCGAACCGTCGCACGAGCGACAACCCGGCGCCGGTCGCACCCCGCGAGAAGCGACGCCTGCGCGACGACGAGCGTCCGACGCGCCGCTCGGAGCTCGGCAAGTGGTCGGGCGCGGCGTCGGTGTGACGGCGGGGCTCGCCGGGCGTCCGTCGCTCGGCGGGCTCCCCGTGCCGTTCGCGTGCGAGGACGACGGCGGGGCGCTCGACCACTCCTCGGTCGTCAAGCGTCGTGCGATCCGGTGCGCGCTGAGCCGCGTGTGCGGGATCTGCGGCGACCCGCTGACCCGTCCGGTCGCCTTCATCGGCGGCTCGGACGAGGCCGACGCGGGCCTGTTCGCGTTCCCGCCCGTCCACCTCGACTGCGCCCACGAGGCGCTCGACCTGTTCGTGCCGATCGGCGGGAGGCACCTCGGCCACCCCGAGGCGCCGCTGACGTGGGCGCTCGTGACGACGGGCGGCTTCGACCTCATCCGTCCGACCCGCCGCGGCGACCCGGTCGCCTTCCACCCCAACTCGGTCCTCGAGACCCAGCTGCGCGACTGAGCCATCTGCCGGCGGGTGAGGTCAGGGGACCCGGGCCGTCCAGCCCGGGTCCTGGTACTTCGACACGGCGAGCGCGCTCGCCTGTTCGAGCGTCGGGTCGTCGATCTGCACCGTGGTCAGGCCGTAGCTGGCCTCGAAGTGGCCGAGCATCGCCGACACGACGGCTCCGCGGCTCATGCCGGTCTGGCTGCGGATCGGGTCGACCCGCTTGGCGGCGCTGACGTGCCCCTTGTCGCTGAGCTTCTCGCGGCCGATGCGCAGGATGTCGAGCATCGCGGCTGCGTCCATGTCGTACGACATCGTCACGTGATGAAGCACGACACCACTCGCGAGTCGCTTCTGAGCGGCCCCGCCGATCTTGCCGAGCGGCGACGCGATGTCGTTGAGCGGGACGTAGGTCGCCTCGACTCCGAGCTCTCGCAGCGCCCGGACGACCCACGCGTCGAGGAAGGCGTACGAGTCGGCGAACGACAGCCCTTCGACCAAGGTCGCCGGCACGTACAGCGAGTACGTGATGGTGTTGCCGGGCTCGACGAACATCGCGCCGCCACCGGAGATCCGCCGCACGACCGTCGCCTCGTGGCGGGTCGCCGCCTCGACGTCGACCTCGTTCGACAACGACTGGAACGAGCCGATGATGACGGCGTTCGACGCCCACTCCCAGACACGGAGCGTCGGGCTCCGCAGGCCGTCACCGACCTGGCGCGCGACGACCTCGTCGATCGCCATCTGCATCGCGGGGTGCTGGGGTCCGGCCTCGAGCAGCTCGAACGAGTGGTCGTGCCAGGCCGTCGAACGTCCCAGCGCCCGCAGCACCGCGTGGGCCACGGCGGGCGGGTCGAAGCCCACCATGACGGCGTCGCCCCGTGCGCGGTCGACCGTCTCGACCAGCGAGCCGAGACTCGCGTCCGCGGGCAGGCCCTCGAGCGCATCGGACATGTGACCCAGTGCCTCGTCGGGCTCCAGGAAGAAGTCACCACTCAGGACGACGTCACGGATGGCTCCGTCGACGACCTCCAGGTCGGCCACCACGAGCTTTCCGCCCGAGACCTTGTACTCGC
Source organism: Aeromicrobium sp. CFBP 8757 (assembly GCF_014841755.1). Classification (NCBI taxonomy): domain Bacteria; kingdom Bacillati; phylum Actinomycetota; class Actinomycetes; order Propionibacteriales; family Nocardioidaceae; genus Aeromicrobium; species Aeromicrobium sp. CFBP 8757. The sequence continues at coordinate 21,377 of NZ_JACYUM010000009.1, read as the reverse complement.
CGTGCATCGTCGTCGACCTGCGGTCGACCCGATCAGGCGATCGCGTCGAGTGCTGCGAACTGCGCGTCGGTCAGCTCGATCGCGGCGGCGCCGACGTTGTCCTCGAGGTGCGAGACGGTCGACGTGCCGGGGATCGGCAGCATGACCGGCGAGCGCTTGAGCAGCCACGCGAGCGCGAGCTGGGACGGGGTCGCGTCGTGCTCGGCGGCGAGCTTCTCGAGCGGTCCGCCGTCCTTGACCAGGCCACCGGTCGCGAGCGGGAACCACGGGATGAAGGCGATCCCCGCGGCCGTCGCGTGGTCGAGCAGCTCCTCGGCCGAGCGGTCGGTCAGGTTGAACAGGTTCTGGACCGACACGATCTCGGCCGTCTGCTGCGCCTGCTCCAGCTCGGCCACGCTGACCTCGCTCAGGCCGATGTGCCGCACCTTGCCGGCGTCCTGCAGCTCCTTGAACGCGCCGACCTGCTCGGCGATCGGCACCTCGGCGTCGATGCGGTGCAGCTGGATCAGGTCGATGCGCTCGACGTCGAGCTTGCGCAGGCTCAGCTCGACCTGCTGCTTGAGGTAGGCCGGACGGCCGACGGGGATCCACTCCCCCGGGCCGGTGCGCGTCAGACCCGCCTTGGTCGCGATCACGACGTCGTCGGCATACGGGTGCAGCGCCTCGCGGATGATCTCCTCCGAGACGTTGGGACCGTACGAGTCGGCGGTGTCGAAGAACGTCACGCCGAGCTCGACGGCCCGACGCAGGACGGCGACGGCCTCGGCGCGGTCGCGGGGCTCGCCCCAGACGCCCTCGCCGGTGATCTGCATCGCGCCGTATCCCAGACGCGTGACGGGCAGGTCGCCGCCGAGCTGGAAGGTTCCGGACGGGGTGGCAGAAGGTGTGGAAGTCATACCAAGGTCAAGGAGGCCCCAGCGACGGATATTCCGCGGACTACTTCCAGACCCGCACGAAGTCGACCGTCGTGGTCCCGACGTCTGGCGTCGCCGCGGTGACGGCGTTGGCTCCCGCACCCAGCCCCTGGGTCATGACCAGCATGAACTCGCCCTCGAACGCCTTCTTGGCGGCGTCGTCGGAGATCTGGTGCGTCACACACGGCACCCCGTTGTACGCGATCGAGATCGTCGTCGGGGTCCACTCCAGCGTGTAGGTGTTGAGCACGGTGGGGTCGGGGATCGTGCAGTAGTTGTTGGTCACGCTCGGGTCCCAGTGCCCGTAGTGGACGTAGGGGATGGCCCGGTCCGGGTACTGCGAGTAGAACTCGGCCACGTCGATCTCGCCCGAGTAGGGGAAGGCCGCGGCGGGGTTGGCCGGGTAGAGCCACAGGGCACCGTGGTGGCCGGCGACCTTGGTGGCGGGGAATGCGGCGCGGAACTCGACGCGCCCGCGCGCCTGCGCGAACATGCCGACGGTGCTGACGGATCCCGCGGTGTGCTGCACCTGGGCGTCGCCGGTGGGCCCGGCACCCTGGCACGTGAAGGGCGCGGCCTCCTTGCGCACCGTCAGGTGCAGGGCGCCGCCCGACACCGAGACGTTGGCGGGGTCGTCGACGTAGCAGTCGGCGCCGATCTGGTAGCCGTTCGTCGGGCTGAACGCGGTCTGCTGGGGCAGCCACTTCGCCCGGTCGAGGGTGCTGCCGTCGAACTCGTCGGAGAAGGTGCACGTCCACGGCGAGCCGTGGGTCTTGACGAGCGCGGCGTCCTGGCACGACGTGCTGGTCGTCGCCAGGCTCGTCGCGGGTGCGCGCTCGGGGGCCGGCGCAGACGCGGGGCTCACCGCGGGGCTCGCCACGCGGGGGGCCGTCGCCGGCACCGCCTTCACGCGAAGGGTCTGCGTCCGGCGAACCGTGCGGACGGGGCCGGGCCGCCCCTTGCGGACCTCGCGGTAGGTCACCTTCGTGGTGACCTTGTACGAGCCCGCCGGCACGCGGGCGAGACGGACGCCCCGGGCCATCCAGGCCGAGCCGCGTCGCACGTCGACCGTCGCCTTGGTGACCCGGACGCCCTTGCGCGCCGCGAATCTGGGCGCGACCCGCGCCGTGTCGCTCGTCGAGACGGTGGGGCTCGCGAGCGTCCTGATGGTGACCGGCGACGGACCGGCCTGTGCCGGACCTCCGACAGCCATGAAGCCGATGACCAGGCTCGTCGCCATCATCACCGTGCGTGTTCGACGTGCCGCATGCGTGTGTCGCATCTGTGACCCCTCTGACCAGATAGCGAGGTCGACCCCACCGGCGGCCGTCGGGACGACGGACTCACGGTCCAGGTGCGTCGAACCCCGCCGAAGCGGGTCTCCCATCGATGCGCCGAGCCGTGTGCTGGAACTGCTGATCTCCCTCTGGTTCCAGAGTCTAGTGCAGGACGGACCAGAGGGTCAGGTGAAATATGAGGAGACCGTCACGTTCGCTCCCGGCAGGACGACCCGGTCCGCGCGATGATGGGCCCATGCGACGCGTACCGCTGGGCGACAGCGACCTGCAGGTGTCCGAGATCATCCTGGGCTGCATGAGCTACGGCGACCCCGCGCGGGGCACGCACCCGTGGTCGCTGCCCGAGGACGAGAGCCGGCCGTTCATCCGCCGCGCCCTCGAGGCCGGCATCACGACGTTCGACACCGCCAACATGTACTCCGACGGCTCGAGCGAGGAGATCGTCGGACGCGCGCTGGCCGACTTCACCCGCCGCGAGGACGTCGAGATCGCCACGAAGGTGTTCTTCCCGATGGGCGGCGACCCGTCCACGGGCGGTCTCTCGGCGTCCGCGATCGCGCAGCAGATCGACGACAGCCTGCGCCGCCTCGGCACCGACTACGTCGATCTGTACCAGATCCACCGCTGGGACCCCGACGTCCCGATCGAGGAGACGATGGAGGCGCTCGACCGCGTCGTGCAGTCGGGCAAGGCACGCTTCATCGGCGCCTCGTCGATGTGGGCGTGGCAGCTCGCGCAGGCCCAGCACGCCGCCGACCTCAACGGCTGGACGCCCTTCGTCTCGATGCAGGACCAGTACAACCTGGTGCAGCGCGAGGACGAGCGCGAGATGCACCCGTTCTGCCTCGACGAGGGCATCGGCGTCATCCCGTGGAGCCCGCTGGCCCGCGGACGGCTGACCCGCGACTGGGACGACCAGAGCACCGCGCGCAGCGGTTCCGACCACGTCATGGAGAAGTTCTACGGCCACACCGACGAGTCGGACCGGGCGATCGCCGGCGCGGTCGCGTCGATCGCGGACGCCCGCGGGGTCTCGCGCGCCCAGGTGGCCCTCGCGTGGGTGCGCCAGCAGGACGTCGTCACGGCCCCCATCGTCGGGGCGACCAAGCCGCTGCACCTCGACGACGCGATCGCCTCGGTCGACCTGGTGCTCGACGACGCCGAGCTCGCCGCCCTCGAGGAGCCGTACGTGCCGCGACGCCCGGGCTTCTGAGCCCGGCGGCCGTTGCCGGGGTCGCGCCCGTGGCGGTACCGTCCACACATGGCCGACGTGACGCAGGACACACCTGACGTCCCGGGCCGACGCCCGTGATCCCCCTCGCCGGGACGGTCATCGGCGCGCTGGACGCCGCCCTGTCGTCGCGCGTCGTCGCTCCCGTGGGTCCCCGCGCCGCCGTGGGGCTGGCCAAGGGCCTGGTGCGCCACCAGTCGTCGCCCGCGGTGCTGCTGGCGCACAGCGCGAGCCGGTGGCCCGACCGTCCGGCCGTCGTCGACGACCTCGGCACCGTCACGGCGCGCGAGCTCTACCAGCGCGTCCGGCTGCTCGCGGGCGTGCTGCACGCCCGGGGCATCGGTCGCGGCAGCACGATCGGGCTGCTGTGCCGCAACCACGCGGGATTCGTCGAGGCGGCCTTCGCGGCGATGTGGGTCGACGCCGACCTGGTGCTGCTGAACACCGACTTCGGCGCCGACCAGCTGGGCGACGTCGGCCGTCGCGAGGGGCTCGACCTGCTGGTGCACGACGCCGAGCTGCAGCGCGTCGTCACCCGGTCGGGCCTCGACGTCCCGACGCTGGTCAGCGACGGCCACGGCTCGGGCTCGGTCAGGGGGGCGTGCGACTTCGGGCACCCCGCACCGCCCAGCCGCCGTCACACCGGGCGGCTCGTGATCCTCACGTCCGGCACCACCGGCACGCCCCAGGGCGCACCGCGACGATCGCAGGGCGCGGCCTACGTCGGTCCGCTGAGCACGATGCTGCGGTCGATCGGTCTGCGCACCGGCGACCCCGTCCTGGTGCTGCCGCCGCTGTTCCACGGCCTGGGGCTGGCGTACCTCGTGATCGCGATCGCCCTCGGCTGCCCCGTCGTGCTGATGCGGCGCTTCGACGCCGAGGAGGCCCTGCGGGCCGTCGAGCGTCATCGGGTGCGCGTCATGTTCGCGGTGCCCGTCATGCTGCACCGCATGCTCGACGTGCCGGCGGCCGTCCGCGAGGGGCTCGACCTGGGCTCGCTGCACGCCGTCCCGTCCGGAGCGGCGCCGCTCAACCCCGTCCTGGCCGGACGCTTCATGGACGTGTTCGGCGACGTGCTGCTCAACATGTACGGCTCGACCGAGATCGGCTGGGCGACGCTCGCCGACCCGCACGACCTGCGCGCGGCACCCGGAACCGTCGGCCGACCCCTGCGAGGCGTGTCGGTCCGTGTCGTCGACGACGACGCACACGACGTGCCGACGGGCGCGGTCGGACGCGTCGTCGTGCGCAGCCCGATGACGGCGCCGTCGGGGGCGACCAGCAGTCGCGAGGTCGTCGACGGGCACGTCGGCACCGGCGACGTCGGGCACCTCGACGGGCACGGTCGTCTCTTCGTCGACGGTCGCGACGACGACATGATCGTGTCGGGCGGCGAGAACGTGTTCCCGGGCGAGGTCGAGGACCTGCTGCACGGACACCCCGGCATCCGCGACGTCATGGTGCACGGGGTCGACGACGAGCAGCACGGGCAGCGTCTGCGGGCCGTCGTCGTGCCGGAGCCGGACGGCGGCCCGTCCCCCGACGTGATCCGCGCGTACGTCCGCGACCGGCTCGCGCGGTTCAAGGTGCCGCGCGACGTCGAGCTGGTCGACGAGCTGCAGCGGTCGGCGACGGGCAAGGTCCGCCGGGGTCAGTGATGCCGGGCGGCGGGCGTCAGGCCCAGTCGACGAGGTGCAGGCGCTGCACGCCGGGGACGCCCTTGAGCTCGGCCTCGCGCACCTCGAGCACCGTGACCTCGTGGTCGCCGAGCGCGTCGACGACGGCCTCGCTCACCAGCACCTCGCCGCCGTCGGCCTGCGCCGCGACCCGGGCCGCGAAGGCCACGTTGCGGCCGAAGAGGTCGCCGTCACGGTGCACCGCCGACCCGCGGTGGGCGCCGATGCGCACCCGGACGCCCGCCAGCCGGCCGCGGCGCACGCCCGCCAGCGACCGCTCGATGTCGCACGCCGCCGCCACGGCCTGCGACGCCTCGGCGAAGGCCACCATGAAGCCGTCGCCCTGCGTCTTGATGACGTGGCCGCCCTGACGATCGATCGCCTTGGTGAGGAGACGGTCGTGCCGCGCGAGCAGCTGCACCCACCCGTTGTCGCCCAGACGGTGGTTGAGCTCGGTCGACCCCTCGATGTCGGAGAACATGATCGTGACGGTGCCGTCCGCGGCGGCGAGCCGCGCGAGGTCGGGGCGCTCGACGTCCGCCCACAGCGCCAGGTCGTCGATCGAGCTGCGGATGACGCCCTTGACGCCGTGGTCGCGCAGCTTGATCGCGGTGCCGACGACGCCGCGCACGGCCTCGGTGGGCGTCGGCACGGTCAGGCGTGGCCGCGACGACTGGTCCTCGAGCCACCGGACGCGTCGGCGGGCCCGGCCCAGCATCGCCCGCAGCACGACCACGAGCACCGCGAGGGCGCCGCACAGCGCTGCCAGGACGATCTCCAGGACGGACACAGCGCCACGCTAGCGCCTGGCGATGTGGCGCGCCGGACGATCGTGGGTCCACGCCGCGACGCTGTCGCACCGCCACCGATCCCGATGTTCAGCAGGTCAGCCTGCCCGGCGCGTGACGCGGGGCCGCCGATCGTTCACCGGACGTTGGCCCGAGGTTGCCGCACGCGTCATGCGGCGCCCGTACGGTGGAACACGAGTCGGAGGGCAGCACGGCCTCCGGTGCACGCAGAAGTCCCCGCCGTTACCGCTCCGGCCGGGGACTTCGGTGCGTCACGGGGTCTTCGACCCACGCGAGTGCTGCATTCCGGAGCCCGAGTGGTGCGGTCCGGACAGACACGCCGTCCCGGAATGTCCGGTCCGCACCACTCGCGAGTCCTGGGAGTCGGGGGCTACTCGGGGCCGGTGCTGTAGACGATGGGGTCGTCGTCGACGGGTGCGGCGGGCTCGTCGAGCACCGAGGCCGGCTTGGTCGGCCTGGCCTTCGGGGCCGGGGTCTTCTGGTCGACGGCCTTCTGGGCCTTCGTCGCGCCGGCCGCGGGCTTCTTGGGCGTCGCCTTCTTCGCCGGACCCTGACGTGCCGTGGCCCGCTTGGCCGTCGAGCGCGTCGCCGGGTTGGCGGTGGCCGGGGCGGGATCGGCGAGCGTCGTCGTGGCACCCGGGGTGGGCTCGGGCGCCGGCGCGGCCGGCTGGGTCACGGGGTCGGCCACGACCGAGGGCTTCGGCGGCGTGATGTCGACGACCGGTGCGACGTCCGTGGGCGCCGGCGCCGGCTCGTCCGGACGCCTGACCGGCTCGTCGTGCGCGCCGCTGCCGCCGGGCAGCACGCGGTGCAGCAGGCCGGTGGCGACGCCGACGCCGGTGCGCAGCACCACTCCGGCGAGCTGCTGGGTCAGGTGGAGGGGAAGCGTGACGAGGGTCGGGATCAACGGGTGCTCCAATGTCGGGGGTGGGAGTTCTCGTGGTCGTACCCACGACACCGGAGGTCACGCGGTCGGGACCGTCACGTCCTCCCCGTCACCGCGTCCCGTCCACCGTCAGGCGCTGTGCGCGGGGTAGTCGGTGTAGCCCTCGGCCCCGCCGCCGTAGAACGTCGCGGGGACGGGCTCGTTGAGCGGCAGGCCCTCGGCCAGGCGCAGCGGCAGGTCGGGGTTGGCGATGAACGGACGGCCGAACGCGACGGCGTCGACCAGGCCCGCCGCGATCAGCGTCTCGCCCTTCTCGGCGCTGTAGCCGCCCGCGCCGACGATGACGCCCGGGAACGCCTCGCGCAGCTCGCGCCGGAACGGCTCGTCGAGCGACGGGCCGCCGGCCCAGTCGGGCTCCGACAGGTGCAGGAACGCGAGGTCGCGCGACGCGAGCTGCGCCGCGACGTACAGCCCCATCTCGCCGCCCTCCGCGTCGTCCAGGCCGTTGAAGGTGCCCTTCGGCGAGATGCGGACGCCGACGTGCGCGGCGTCCCACTCCCCGATCACGGCGTCGACGACCTCGAGCAGCAGACGCGCGCGGTTCTCGAGCGATCCGCCGTGCTCGTCGTCGCGGTGGTTCGACTCGGCCGACATGAACTGGTGCAGCAGGTAGCCGTGGGCGGCGTGGATCTCGACGGCGTCGAAGCCGGCCTCGCGGGCGTTGCGCGTCGCGGCGCGGTAGTCGTCGACCAGGCGCGGCAGCTCGTCGGTGCGCAGGGCCCGGGGCGTGGGGCAGCTCACCCGCTGGGGGGTGCCGTCCTCGCCGCGCACCGTCGTGCGGTTGCGATAGGGCAGGGCGCTCGCCGAGACCGTCGGCTCGCCGCCGTGGAACGACTCGTGCGACACGCGGCCCACGTGCCACAGCTGCGCGGCGATGCGTCCGCCCGCGGCGTGCACGGCGTCCGTGACCCGGCGCCAGCCGGCGACCTGCTCGGCGCTGTGGATGCCCGGCGTGTCCATGTAGCCCTTGCCCTCGGGCGAGATCTGGGTGCCCTCCGAGACGATCAGACCCGCACCCGCGCGCTGCACGTAGTACTCGACCATCAGGTCGTTCGGCACGTCGCCGGGTGGGGTGGCGCGCATGCGCGTCAGCGGCGCCATGAGCACGCGGTTGGGCAGGTCGAGCGCCCCCACGCGCAGCGGGGTGTGCAGGACGTCGGGTGCAGAGGTCATGCGCCGAGCCTACGGAACGCCGCGTCGCGGCCTCCGTGAGCCGTTCCGTCCGACACAATGAGCCCATTCAGCCGCGGCGACGTCGCGGCGGGGCCGGTGAGGAGACGCCGTGAGGTCTGGGTGGCGGGTGTACGCGGCCGCGTCGACGACCGTCGCCGTCGTCTACCTCGCGATGCCGTCGGGCACCCCGGCCGACCTGCTGTACCTGGCGGTCGGCCTGTCGTGCGTCGCGGCGATCGTGCTCGGCGCCGCCCGCAACCGGCCCTCGACGGCGACGCCGTGGTTGCTGCTGGCGGCCGGACAGGGCGCATGGGTCACCGGTGACGTGGTCTACGGCGGGCTCGCGGCCGACGGCAGCACGCCGTACCCGTCGCTCGCGGACGTCCCGTACCTCGCGTCGTACCCCCTGCTCGCCGGCGGCATCGTCCTGCTGATGCGCACGCAGCGCCGCACCCGCGACCTCGCCGGGGTCGTCGACACCGCGATCATCACGGTGGGCTTCGGGCTGCTGTCGTGGTCGTTCATCGCGGGGCCGCTGATCGAGGACCGCACGACGACACAGCTCGGTCTCGTGGTCGCGATCGCCTACCCCGCCGCCGACATCGTCCTGCTGGCCCTGGTGCTGCGCCTCATGACGGGGCAGCACACGTGGAGCCCCGCGTTCCTGCTCCTGGTGTCCGCCACCGGCACGTCCGTGGCGGCCGACACGATGTTCGCGGCGTCCGCGGGCAGCCACGCCGGATCGTCGGCCGTCATCGAAGCCTTCTGGCTGGGCTCGTACGTCCTGTGGGGCGCGGCCGCCCTGCACCCCGACATGGTCACCCTGACCCGTCCGGCGCCCCGGGGGCCGACGCCGTTCACGCTGGGACGCCTGGGGGTGCTCGCGACCGTCGTGCTGCTCCCGGCCGCACTGCTGGCCAGTCGCGAGCTCGTCGGCGTGCCCGTCGACCCGACGACCCTGGTGGTGGCCTCGGCGGTGCTGGCGTTGCTCGCGATGGGCCGCATGGCCTGCGACATCGACGAGATCCGGGCGACGGCGCACCAGCGCGACTCGCTGCGCGACGACCTGTTCGACCGCGCCACGACCGATCCCGTCACCGGTGTGGCCAACCGGCCGTTCGTCCTGCAGCAGATCTCCGCCGCGCTCGAGCGGGGGGTGCGCGACGGCACCCCGTCGGCGCTCGTCGACGTCCACCTCGGCGGGGTGGCGCGGATCCTCGAGGACATGGGCTTCGACCACCGCGACGACACCCTGCACGCCGTCGCCCGACGGATCGAGCAGGTGCTGGCGGCCGACGACGTCCTCGCCCGCGTCGGGCCGGAGGAGCTCGTCGTGCTCGTCGAGCGGCTCACGCCGTCGTCCGACCTGGCCGGGCTGGCCCGCGACATCGTGCGGACGGTCGACACGCCCCTGCTGATCGGCGGTCGGCAGGTCGGCGTCTCCGCCGCCGTCGGCATCTCGGTCAGCCTGGACGGCAGCACCGACGCCGACGACCTCCTGCACCAGGCGCGCCTCGCCGCCCGCCGGGCCCGGTCGAGCGGGTCCGAGCGCATCGAGTTCTTCGACGCGACGCTGCGCCAGGAGGAGGCCGACCGCCTCGACGTCGAGACGGGGCTGGTCGAGGCCCTCGCCACGGGCGGTCTCGAGATCCACTACCAACCCGTCGTCGGGGTGCGCACCGAGGTCGTCGACGGCTACGAGGCCCTCGTCCGCTGGGACCGACCGGGCCACGGCCTGCTGCTGCCCGACACCTTCATCCCGGTCGCCGAACGGTCCGACCTCGTGTGCGAGCTGGGCCGCTGGGTGCTGCACGAGGCGACCCGCCAGCTGGTCGACTGGACGCGCGGCGACCCCATCGGCGCCGGCGGCCTGACCGTCGCGGTCAACGTGTCGGGCCGCCACCTGGCCTCCGGCACGATCGTCGACGACGTCGCCGATGCCTTGCGCGCGTCGGGCCTGGCGCCCCACCGGCTCACGGTCGAGGTCACCGAGACGGTCCTCGTCGACGAGCCGCGCGCGACCCTGCACATGGCGGCGCTGCGCAGCATGGGCGTCAGCGTCGGCATCGACGACTTCGGGACGGGGTACACCTCGATCGCCCGGATGCGCTCCCTGCCGGCCGACGTCGTCAAGATCGACCGGAGCCTGGTCGCCTCGACCGAGCAGGGCGCGAGCGAGCTGCTCGCGCTGGTCGTGCACGCCGCCCACGCGTGCGGACTGCTCGTCGTGGCCGAGGGCGTCGAGCAGCGGCACCAGCTGGACGCCCTGCGTGGGCTCGCGTGCGACTCCGCGCAGGGTTATCTTTTCTCGCGCCCCCTGGCAGCAGATCTCGTCCCGCACCGCAGCGGCACACCGAAGGAGCTCGCATGAGCACCGCGCCCACGAAGCGAACGTTCAGCCCGGCCGATCCCGCCAACATCGACGCGGTCCTCACGCAGCAGGAGCGCGACGTGCGCGACGCCGTCCGCCGCTTCTGCGACGACCGCGTCGAGCCGCACGTCGCGACGTGGTTCGAGGACGGCGAGCTGCCCGTCGTCCGCGAGCTGGCGGTCGAGCTCGGGACGCTCGGCGTGCTCGGCATGCACCTCGACGGCTACGGCTGCCCCGGCATGACGGCCACCGAGTACGGGCTCGCGTGCCTCGAGCTCGAGGCGACCGACTCGGGGCTGCGGTCGCTGGTGTCGGTGCAGGGCTCGCTCGCGATGTTCGCGATCCACCACTGGGGCTCGGAGGAGCAGAAGAACCAGTGGCTGCCCGAGATGGCCGCCGGTCGTGCGATCGGCTGCTTCGGCCTGACCGAGCCCGACTCGGGCTCCGACCCCGTCTCGATGCGCAGCCGCGCCCGCCGCGACGGCGACGACTGGGTGCTCGACGCCCGCAAGATGTGGATCACGAACGGCTCGGTCGCCGACGTCGCCGTGGTGTGGGCACAGACCGACGAGGGCGTCCGCGGGTTCGTCGTCCCGACCGACACCCCCGGCTTCTCGGCTCCCCTGATCAAGCACAAGATGTCGCTACGCGCCTCGGTGACCAGCGAGCTCGTGCTCGAGGGCGTCCGCCTGCCGGCCGATGCCGTCCTGCCCGAGGTCGTGGGGCTCAAGGGGCCGCTGACGTGCCTCAACGAGGCCCGCTACGGCATCGTGTGGGGCTCGATGGGCGCCGCGCGCGCGTCGCTGCAGTGCGCCCTGGAGTACGCCGGGCAGCGCACCCAGTTCGGCCGGCCGATCGCCGGCTTCCAGCTGACGCAGGCCAAGCTCGCCGACATGACGCTCGAGGTCGTCAAGGGCACCCTGCTGGCGCTGCACCTCGGTCGCGCCAAGGACGCCCACGGCCTGCTGCCGGTCGAGGTCAGCCTCGGCAAGCTCAACAACGTCCGCGAGGCCCTCGACGTCTGCCGCACCGCCCGCACGATCCTCGGCGCCAACGGCATCAGCCTGGAGTACCCGGTCATCCGGCACATGAACAACCTCGAGTCGGTCCTGACCTACGAGGGGACGTCCGAGATGCACGCCCTCTCGATCGGCCAGGCCCTCACCGGCATCCCCGCGTTCCGGTAGGGCGACACCGGACGCTCAGAAGTCGCCGGACCCCGTGACGAGCAGGACGACGGAGAAGATCCCGACGAGGATCGCCGCGACGGCGGCCGCCAGCGCGCACACCGCCAGCACGAGCGAGATCCAGTCTCGCCGGCCCGGCAGGACACGTCGCCATCGACCGAGGCGTTCTGTGAAGGTCACGACCAGACGATAGCCGCGACGGGGACGGCCCGAACGACGAGCAAGGCCCCCGTCCTCGCCGAGGAATCGGCGGGAACGGGGGCCCTCATCGTGCGGTGGCGGTGGGATTTGAACCCACGGTGGGCGTGAACCCACACAACATTTCGAGTGTTGCACCTTCGGCCGCTCGGACACGCCACCGCCGAGTACCTTACCCGAGGCCTGCCGAGGCGCCGAACCCGCGTCCTGCGCGACAATGGCGAGGTGCAGACCTCCACGATCGACGAGCTCGTCGGACGCGCCGCCGGGCTCGTCACCCCAGGGCGCCGCGCCGTCCTCGGCCTCTGCGGCGCACCCGGCGTCGGCAAGTCGTCGCTGGCCGTCGCGGTGGTCAAGAAGCTCCGCGCGACCGGGGTCGAGGCCGTCCACGTGCCGATGGACGGCTTCCACCTCGCGGACGTCGCGCTGGTCGAGCGGGGCCTGCTCGACCGCAAGGGGGCGATCGAGACGTTCGACGGCCACGGGTACCTCGCGCTGCTGCGACGCATCCGCGACGACCGCGACCACGACGTGCTCGCGCCGACGTTCGAGCGCGAGCTCGAGCAGCCGATCGCCGGGGCCATCACCGTGCCGCCCGCCGCGACGATCGTCGTGACCGAGGGCAACTACCTGCTCGACGAGACCGAGCCGTGGCTCGAGGCACGGTCCGTCATGGACGCGGTGTGGTTCGTCGACCTCGACGACGACCGTCGCCGTTCGCGCCTGGTCGGCCGGCACGTCAAGCACGGGAAGACCAAGGCCGAGGCGCAGGCCTGGGTCGACACGGTCGACGAGCCCAACGCGCAGCGCGTCATCGCCCGCCGCGGTCAGGCCGACCTGGTCGTCAGGGTGTGACCCACGGGTCGACGTCGACCCCGAACACCCAGCGACGCCCGGGCCACTCCGTGAGCGACCACACCTGACGGCGCTGCGGCCAGTGGGCGATGTCCTCGGGGCCCGTCGGCAGCACGCCGCGGTGCCGGTGCAGGTGCCCCGGTCGCCCTACCCACAGGTCGCCCGGGCGCCCCTCCCCGGCGCTCGCCGTCACGACCCACGTGTCGCCGACCAGCGTGGCGCCCTGCATGCGGGGCTGCCCGTCGTGCAGCTCGGCGGCCGTCGACCGACCGTGCTCGTCGCAGCTCAGCAGCCGGGTGTCGCGGTCGAGCGGGTAGCGGACGAGCCGGTGGGTCGGGCTGTCCTTCGTCCCGTACTCGCCGGCGACGAGGCTGTCGGTCTCGGCCCCGCGGTCGAGCGACAGGAACGAGTACGTCAGCGGCGCGTGATCGGCGTCCTGCTCCGCGGCGTAGGCCGACGCCTGTGGCAGGACGTAGCGGTAGCCGCGCGAGCGCACCCGGTTGCGGACGTGCGTGAGGTCGTCGAGCCGGAACACCCTGACGCCCGCCCCGCTGCCGGCGACGAAGAGGTGGTCGCCGTACCAGACGATGCCGCCGGCGTGCACCCGTACGGGCCGCAGCAGGTGCACCGGCCCGACCCGCACGGGCTCGACCAGCAGCACGTGGCGGTACGTCGGCGCGGGCCCGTCGACGTCCGCGACGACCGTGATGCGCGAGCCCAGCAATCGCCGCGCGAACCTGCCGTGGGCGTACCAGCTCGTCAGCAGCACCCCGCGCCCGTCGACCGTGCCGGACGACTCGTCGTGACCGTAGGCGTCGGCGGACGTCGTGATGCCCTGAGGCCACCAGCGGTCGGTCGCGGCGTCGCGGGCGTCCCACACGAAGCCCTCGGTCGCCGCCTCGCCCGGCACCTCGACGCGCCGGCCCGTGCGGTTGGTGTCGGCCAGGACGGCCCGCAGGCCGACCCGCCGGAAGCCCCGCCCCAGTTCGCGCAGCGGTCCGAGCGCGGCGAGACGGAACCGGGAGGCGAGGTCGTCGGGCACGGATCCACCCTAGGCGGGCCGCGACCATCCGCGATCCGTGACGCTCACGGCGTCACGGACCGGGGATGACGCCGTAGGCGTCACAGATTGCGCGGCCGGGTCAGGCCCTGGGGCCCTCGGCGATCGAGCGGAACGTCTCGCTGAACAGGTCGAACTCGTCGTCCCTCGACCGTCCCGTGCCGGTGCCCTTGAGCAGGCTCGCCAGCTCGCCGGTGGCCCGCTCGATGCGCTGCTCGAGCGCCGGCGCGCCCTCGGAGCCCCAGTCGTGCGTCGACGCGAACACGCCGGTCGGCACGACGAGCGCCTGCAGATAGGCGAACAGCGGTCGCAGGGAGTGGTCGATCGCGAGCGAGTGCCGGGCCGTGCCGGCCGTAGCCGCGAGCAGGACGGGCTTGCCGATCACGGCATCGGTGTCGATGACGTCGAAGAACGACTTGAACAGCCCCGGGTACGACGCCTTGTAGATCGGCGTCGCGACGATCAGCCCGTCGGCAGCGGTCACCTTGTCGAGGACGTCCTGCAGCCGCGGCGAGGCGAAGCCCGTCAGGGTCGCGTCGACGACGTCGTGCGCCAGCTCGCGCAGCGTGACGACCTCGACGGACACGTCGGCCGCCTGCCGGCCCAGCGACTCGACGAGCCGGTCGGCGAGCAGCCGCGTGCTCGACGTCTCGCTGAGGCCCGCGGTGATCGCGACGACGGTGGTCATGCGTCGGCCTTCGCGAGCGCCGCGTCGCGCGCGGCGACCCGGTTGGCGTGGGTCGGCGCGTCGGGCACGCCCGCGGGGCGCCGGGCGTCGAACTCGGCCCGCAGCGTCGGCAGGATCTCGCCCAGCAGGTCGAGCTGCTCGAGGACGGTCTTGAGCGGCAGGCCCGCGTGGTCGACGAGGAACATCTGGCGCTGGTAGTCGCCGAAGTAGTCGGCGAACGCCAGCGTCTTCTCGATGACCTCCTGCGGGCTGCCGACGACGAGCGGCGTCTGCGCCTGGAAGTCCTCCAGCGACGGCCCGTGCCCGTAGACCGGGGCGTTGTCGAAGTAGGGACGGAACTCGTTGACGGCGTCCTGGCTGTTCCTGCGCATGAAGAACTGGCCGCCGAGGCCCACGATCGCCTGCTCCGGCGTGCCGTGCCCGTAGTGCTCGTAGCGCTGCCGGTAGAAGTTGATCAGCCGGATGTAGTGCTCCTTGGGCCAGAAGATGTTGTTCGCGAAGTAGCCGTCGCCGTAGTACGCGGCGATCTCGGCGACCTCGGGCGTGCGGATCGAGCCGTGCCACACGAACGGCGAGACGCCGTCGAGCGGTCGCGGGATCGACGTGAAGCCCTGCAGCGGCGTGCGGAACCTGCCCTCCCAGTTGACGACGTCCTCGTCCCAGAGGCGGCGCAGCAGCTGGTAGTTCTCGATCGTGAGCTCGACGCCCTTCGAGGGGTCCTTGCCGAACCACGGGTAGACCTGGCCGGTGTTGCCGCGGCCCAGGACGAGGTCGGCGCGACCGTCCGACAGGTGCTGCAGGGTCGCGTAGTCCTCGGCCATCTTGACGGGGTCGTTGGTCGTGATGTGCGCGATCGACGTCGACAGGATGATGCGCTCGGTCTGCGCGGCGATGAACGCGTGCAGGGTGCTGATGGCCCCGGGGACGAAGCCGGAGTCGTGGTGCTCGCCGACCGCGAAGACGTCGCCGCCGATGTCCTCGACCTTCTTGGCGATCGTGACCAGCGCCTTGAGCTTCTCGTTCTCGGTCGGGATCGCTCCGTCGGTCGGGTCGACCGTCAGGTCGCCGACGCTGAAGATGCCGAACTGCATGCTGTTGCCGCCCATGTCGAACTCCTCCGCCACGCCCTCGGTGGCTTGTTTAAACTTCAACTAGATTAGCATGTCCGGTATTCCCCGCTACTCGACGTGCGGCTGGCCCGTCGACGCGCTCGTCCCGCCGTCGACCGCCAGCGTGGCACCCGTGATGTAGGCGGCGTCGTCGCTCGCGAGGAACAGCACCGCCGGCGCGACGTCGTCCGGCCGGCCCGGACGTCCCAGGGCGACGCGGTTGGTGAACTTCGCGATGAGCGCCTCGTCCTCCGTCATCCCCTCGGTGATCGGCGTGATCGTGAACGCGGGTGCCACCGAGTTCAGGCGCACGCCGCGGCTGCCGTAGTCGAGCGCGAGCGACTCGATGAAGTTGCGGACCGCCGCCTTGCTCGCGTTGTAGAGCGACTGGCCCCAGTCGCCGCGCAGCGCCGACACCGACGAGACGCCCACGAGGTTGCCGCCGGTCTTCTCCAGCTCGGGCAGGGCGTGCAGCGCGAGGTGCACGAACCCGTCGATGTTCGTGGTGCGGATCTGCTCCCAGTGCTCGCCGGCGGTCTCGGTGAACTCGCCGCTCGCGAACGCCGCAGCGTTGTTGACCACGACGTCGAGCCGGCCGAAGTGCTCGACCACGGCCGCCACGAGCGCCTTCGCGTCGTCGGGGTCGCCGATGTCGGAGACCACGGCGAGCGTCCGGTCGTCCGGCCGGCCCTCGAGGGTCTCGCGCAGCTTGTCCTCGCGGCGGCCCGAGATCGCGACGTTGGCGCCGTTGTCGAGGAAGGCCAGCGCGATCGCTCGGCCGATGCCGGTCCCACCTCCGGTGACGAGGACGGTCCGGCCGGCGAAGTCGTACGAGTTGTGGGTCATGCCCGGTTCAACGAGCCGCGGACGTCAACCATTCCGGGCCACCACGTCTCGGAGCAGGTGCTTCTGCCAGCCGGCCTCGCGGCCGACCTCCCGGAATCCCAGCTGCTCGTTGACGTCGAGCATCGGCCGGTTCTCCTCGGCGTTCCAGGTGACGACGGCCTCGACCGCGGGGAACGCCGCCACGAGCTGATCGGCATTGGCCCTCTTGAGCCGCATCCCCAGACGACGACCGCGGTGATCGCTCAGCACCAGCGTGTCCTCCTGCACCGCGACCACGTCCCCCGCCGACACCACGATCTCCGTGAAACCCGCCAGGACGCCCGACGAGGCGTGCCGGGCGGCCGCCGTCAGCATCGTCCGGCCGCTCGACGCGATGCGGTCGTCGTGCTCGCGGACCCGGTCGCCGTCCCACGGGTCGGCCACCGCCACCATCCCGGCCGACGGGGCGTCAGTGCTCATGCGGGTGCGCAGCGCCGCCAGCTGGTCGACCCACTCGTCCGGCGTCGGCCCGGCCCACGTCAGCAACCGGTAGTCGTCGTCGAGGTCCGGCACCTCGGACGACCCGCCAGCCCGCAGCCGGTCCGCGGCGAGCAGGCTGATGCGGCTCACCTGCTCCAGCGCGTAGCCGTGCGCCTGCAGGAAACGGACTCCCGGGTCGTCCGCCGGCAGGTCGCCGAAGCCGGTCGGCGGCTCGACGCGCTCGCCCCCGTCACGCACCGAGTGCGCGACGGCCACCTTAAGCACCGGCGCGCCGGCGTCGGTGGCGGCCGCCTCGGCTGCGGCGAGCAGCGCCGTCCCGACGCCACGACGTCGGTGGATCGGCAGCACGTCGACCATCAGGTGCGCCCCGGCCTCGGGCGTCAGCGGACGCGTGGTGATCATCGCGCGCCCGACCAGTGCGCCGCCGTCGCGCGCCACGAGGTGCCGGCGCACCCGGGTGGGGGTGCTGACGTACTCCGAGAGCATCTCCTGCGGCTCCATCACCAGCAGGTCGGTGCCCAGCGTGTGCGACTCGACGCCGTTGCACAGCGCGGCGTACTCCGCGAACGCGTGGCCGCCCGGGCCGTCCAGCGCATCGGGCATCGCCAGCTCGTCGATCGTGAGGCTCATGCGGCCCGACGCTACGTCACGATCTCCCGCAGGGCCGCGTCGGACGCGAGCAGGTCGGCGCGGTCGAACGTCGACGTCGACGCCATCAGCTCGTCGGCCCCCGTGCGCGCGACGATGTCGTCGAGCAGGCCGCGGACGGTCGCCGGCGAGCCCGCGACGGCCTGGTCGAGCGACCTCTCGACACGCTTGGTCAGCTGCGCACCCCACGACTGGGCGCGGATCGACGCGACGGGCTCGAGCGGCGGGAACTCGCCGGTCTGCCGTGACCGCGCCATGGCCCACGCCTCGGGCAGCGCGAGCTCGCGGGCCGTCGCGTCGTCGTCCGCGACGTGCACGTCGAGCGAGATCGTGACGTACGGATCGGCGGCCATCGGGCTCGGCCGGAAGTCGCGCCGGTACGCCGCGATCGCCTCGGCACCCTCGTCGGTGTGCAGGACCGGACCACCGACGACGACGGGGAGCCCGAGCCGCGCGGCGATCGACAGGCCCCGCCCGGTCGCCAGCAACGACATCGGCACCGACGTCGTCGCGACGGGATGCGCCGTCACGGCGGCGTCGCCGTCGAGCAGACGTCGCAGCTCCGTCACGTCCGCCTCGAACGTGTCGGTCGCGTCGAGGTCGGCCCGCAGTGCCTCGCGGACGGGCGCGGTGAAGCCCACCGACCGCCCGACGCCGAGGTCGATGCGGCCGGGGTGCAGCGCCTCGAGCATCAGGAACTGCTCGGCGACCACGAGCGGCTGGTGGTTCGGCAGCATGACGCCGCCCGAGCCGAGCCGGATGCGGGACGTCCGCGCGCCGATCGACGCCAGCAGCACCGGCGGCGAGCCGCTCGCGATGCCCGGGACGGCGTGGTGCTCGGCGACCCAGAAGCGGTCGTAGCCGAGGCGCTCGGCCTCGACCGCGCGCTCGACCGATCCCGTCAGCCCCTCGGCCTCGGGGCGACCGTCCCGCGTCCGCGACCGGTCGAGCAGCGAGAGCCTCACTCCGCCGACACGTCGATCAACACCTTGCCGACGACGCTGTCCTCGACCGCGGCGTGCGCGTCGGCGGTCCGCTCGAGCGGGAAGCGGACGAGCGGCAGGCCGGCGTCCTCGCCGACCGGCAGCGCGCCGTCCTGCAGCGCCGCGGTCACGTCCTCCGCGGCGTTGCGCAGGGCCGCCGGGTCGAGCGTGTAGAGCAGCAGGAACTGGTAGCGGATGTTGAGCACGAACGTCTGCACGACGTCGAGCTCGACGGTGTCGCCGCCGTTGTTGGCGTAGACCGCGACGGTGCCGCCGTTCTTGATGACGGCCTGGTTCAGGCGGGCGTTGACCGCCGGCGACACCTCGACGACGATGTCGACGCCGTCGGGCGCGACGGCCCTGATCCTGTCGGCGGTGTCGCCCGCGGTGTAGTCGATCGCGTGGTGGGCGCCGGCCGCCGTCGCGAGCGCGGCCTTCTCGTCGCTGCTGATCGTCGTGACGACCGTGGCGCCCGCCCACCGGGCGAGCTGGATCGCGGCGTGCCCGACCGCTCCCGCGCCGCCGGCGACCAGCACCGTCCGGCCCTCGAGCGCACCGGGCGACAGGCGGATCGGGCCGCCGTCGGCGACCGTCAGCGCGCGGTGCGCCGTCACGGCCGGGACGCCCAGCGAGGCGCCGACGTCGTGCGAGATGCCGTCGGGCAGGCGGACGACGCGGTCGGCCGGCACGACGGTCAGCTCCTGGGCCGTCCCCGTCGGACGTCCGTGCGCCGCGAGCTGCACCCACACGCGGTCGCCGACCGCGAGGCCCTCGACACCCGCGCCGACGGCGTCGACGACGCCGGAGCCGTCCTGGTTGGGCACGACCTCGGCGAACGGGGTCGGCTGGCCCGGGTCGGCCGCGCGCGACTTCCAGTCCGTCGGGTTGACGCCCGACACGACGACCCGCACGCGCACCTCGCCGTCACCCGGCTCTCCCGGCTCCCGCTCGACGAGCTCGAGGACGGACGGGTCACCGGTCTGGCTGTACACGATTGCTCTCATGCTCAAGTGCAACGTCGACGCCGCGTGGTTGTTCCACCGGTGCCCCGATTCCACGGGCCCGTGGTGCTCAGCGGTGGGTGGCGAAGAAGGCCCGCAGCAGCTCGGACGACTCCGCGGCCCGGACGCCGCTGACGACCTCGGGCCGGTGGTTGAGCCGCCGGTCGCGCACGACGTCCCACAGCGACCCGACCGCACCGGCCTTGTCGTCGAACGCCCCGAAGACCAGCCGGTCGAGGCGCGACGCGACGATCGCCCCCGCGCACATCGTGCACGGCTCGAGCGTCACGACGAGCGTGCAGCCCTCGAGCCGCCACTCGCCCCTCGCCGCCGCGGCCTCGCGGATCGCGACGACCTCGGCGTGGCCCGTCGGGTCGCCGTCGCGCTCGCGGGTGTTGCGCCCGCGCCCGATCACGGCGCCCGAGGCGTCGACGACGAGGGCGCCGACGGGCACGTCACCGTCGACGACGGCCTGCCGGGCGAGCTCGAGCGCCTCGCCCATCCAGAGGTCGCGACTCACCCGAGGACGGCCTCGAGCTCGCCACCGAACCCCAGACGTCCGGCCACGTCGAGCAGGATGTCGTCGGGGTAGAGGTCGTCGTCGTCGCACAGCTCGTCGAGGTCGGACGCCGTCATGCCGAGGTCGCTCAGGATCCCGAGGTCGCCCACCGCGTGCGGGTCGTCGGAGTCGGCGAGGGGCGGGAGGTCGAGCAGGTCGGCCACGCCGCCCGCCAGCGGCCAGTCGTCGATCGCCGTGACGTCCGACAGCATGACCCTGACCTGGGTGCCCGAGCGCCGCACGATGACGAAGAAGTCGTCGTTCATCGACACCAGCCCCAGCACCCCGACGTCGGACGGGAAGCGGCCCAGGGCGTCGCTGAGGTCGTCGACGTCCTCACCCAGGCGCGGGTTGAGCTCGACGACCTGCCACTGCCCCTCGTCGTGGTAGGCGGCGACGGCGAAGTCGACATCGTCCTCGGCCATGGTGTGCCTCTCGTGAGGGAAGGTCTCCCCGGTGGGGAACGTCTTCCCTGCGATGGTGACAGACCTCCCCTCGCCGCCGCCAGCCCCGGCCCCCGCACCACTAGGCTCGGGGCATGCACGTACACGTCGCCGACCACCCGCTGATCTCGCACAAGCTCACGCTGCTGCGCGACGAGAGCACCGACTCCCCGACGTTCCGGCGTCTGGCGGACGAGCTCGTGACCCTGTTGGCGTACGAGGCGACGCGCGAGGTGCGGGTCGAGGCCGTCGACGTCAAGACGCCCGTCGCGATGGCGCGCGGCGTCCGGCTCAGCGACCCGCGGCCCCTGGTCGTGCCGATCCTGCGGGCCGGGCTCGGCATGCTCGAGGGCATGCAGCGCCTGCTGCCGACGGCCGAGGTCGGCTTCCTCGGCATGGTGCGCAACGAGGAGACGTTCGACCCGGTCACGTACGCCGAGCGTCTGCCCGACGACCTGACCGGACGCCAGTGCTACGTGCTCGACCCGATGCTCGCGACGGGCGGCTCGCTGGCGGCGGCCATCCACTTCCTGGTCAAGCGCGGCGCCGACCACATCACGGCCGTGACGCTGCTCGCGGCGCCCGAGGGCGTCGAGCGCATCGAGGCCGAGCTGGCCGACCTCGACATCCCCGTGACGCTCGTGACGGCCGGGCTCGACGAGAAGCTCAACGAGCTGGGCTACATCGTCCCGGGCCTCGGCGACGCCGGCGACCGCCTCTACGGCGTCGTCGGCTGACACCTCGCCCCCCGTTCGCCAGGGAGCGAAGCTGGGGTACCACCCCCTCGTTCGCCAGGGAGCGCAGCGACCGTGAGGGCGAAGCCCGAGGCGCACCACAGCAATCAGGCCTGCGTCACGTCGCCTCGCTTCGCTCACGGTCGGCCGCAAGCGGCCTCCCTGGCG
>NZ_JACYUM010000008.1:0-73127 GCF_014841755.1 Aeromicrobium sp. CFBP 8757 | reverse complement strand
TGGTCGTTCGCCAGGGAGCGAAGCGACCGTGAGGGCGAAGCCCGAGGCGAACCAACCAATCAGGCTCGCGTCACGTCGCCTCGCTCCGCTCAGTGGCCGGCCGCAGGCGGCCTCCCTGGCGACCAGGTGGCCTAGGTGAGGTCGCCCGTGAGGAACTGGGCGGTGCCGTGCCCGAACGACCAGTCCGCGTCGCCGTTCTCGTTGATCGTGACGACGAGGTCGTTGCCGGAGATGTCGAGACGGTCGGCGAGGTTGCGCGCGAGGGCCTCGTACAGGGTGACCTTGGCCTCCTGCGTGCGTGCCTTCGACGACAGCCGGATCATCACCAGACGGTCGCTGCGCTCGATGCCGAGCCCCGTGTCGAGGGCGACGAGCTCGAACGGCTCGTGCTGCGTCAGGATCTGGTAGCGGTCCGTCGTGGGCACGTCGAACGCCTCGACGACGGCGTCCTGCACCGCGTCGAGCAGCGTGCGCAGCTGCGTCTCGTCGTACTCGCCGCGGATGGTGTCGACCATGACCAGGGGCATGTCGTCGTCCTTTCGTCGTGCAGTGGGGTGTCGCCCGGGGCGGGCGTGTGGCTGGGTCAGGTGCGGGGGGACCACCCGATGGCGGGCAGGACGTGATCGGCCAGGGCCTGCAGCAGGCGGGCGTTGTAGGCGACGCCGAGCTGGTTCGGGACGGTCAGCAGCAGCGAGTCGGCCTCGCGCACTGCGACGTCCTTCGCGAGCTCCTCGGCCAGGACGTCGGGCTCGCCGACGTACGACTTGCCGAAGCGGGCGATGCCGCCGTCGAGGTGCCCGAGCTGGTCGTCGCCGGATCGCTCGCCGAAGTATGCGCGGTCCTGGTCGTCGAGCAGGGGGATGACGCTGCGGCTCACCGAGACGCGCGGCTCGCGGTCCCACCCGGCCTTCTCCCACGCGGCCCGGTAGCGCTGGATCTGCTCGAGCTGCAGCTCGTCGAACGGGACGCCGGTGTCTTCCGTCAGCAGCGTCGAGCTCATGAGGTTCATGCCCTCGCTCGCGGCCCACTCGCCGGTCGCGCGGGTGCCGGCACCCCACCAGATGCGGTCGGAGAGGCCGGGAGCCTGCGGCATGACGGGCAGGCGCACCGAGCGTCCGGTCATCCGCGGGTCGGAGTCGGCGACGCCGGCACCGGCGATCGCGGCGCGGAACAGGCCGGCGTGCGCACGCGCCATGTCGGCGTCCGACATGCCCTCGGGCGGCACGTGGCCGAACGACTCGTAGCCCTTCAGCGCGGTCTCGGGTGATCCCCGGCTGATGCCGAGCTCGAGTCGTCCGCCGCTGATGAGGTCGGCCGCGGCGGCCTCCTCGGCCATCGCGAGGGGGTTCTCGTAGCGCATGTCGATGACGCCGGTGCCGATCTCGATGCGGCTGGTGCGCGCGCCGACCGCCGCGAGCAGCGGCCACGGCGACGCGAGCTGCCGGGCGAAGTGGTGCACCCGGAAGTACGCCCCGTCGATGCCGATCTCCTCGGCCGCGACGGCCAGGTCGATCGACTGCAGCAGCACGTCGCTCGCCGTGCGTGTCTGTGAACCGGGCACGGCCTGGTAGTGGCCGAAGGACAGGAATCCGACGTTCTTCATACAAGATTCAACCATCTCGGACGGCCAGATGTTCCCGGGCATGATGTGGGTCATGACGGACGACATCGCGCTCACCGAGTTCGACCCCGAGCGCGCCGCGATCGTGGCGCCCTACACGGGCGGGTTCACCGACGTCCCCGACCGGGCCGTCGTGTGCTTCTTCCACGAGGTCGTCGACGCCGAGGTCGACGCGGGCCGTGCGACGTGGATCGGCTCGTTCGTCTGGGAGGACGGCGCCCACGACCTCTACCGCGTCACGCGCGACGGAGTCGACGTCGCGGTGTACGTCTCGGGCGTCGGCGCGCCCCTGGCCGGCGGGATGCTCGAGGAGTGCATCGCGGCCGGCGTCGGACGCTTCGTGGTGTGCGGCGGTGCGGGCGCCGTCGTGCCGGGCCTCGCGCTGGGCCACGTCGTGGTGCCGACGTCGGCGGTCCGCGACGAGGGCACGTCGTTCCACTACGTCCCGCCCGGCCGGACGATCGACGCCGACGCCGCCCTCGTCGCGAGGGCCGTCGAGCTGCTCGA
The DNA here is from genome assembly GCF_014841755.1 of Aeromicrobium sp. CFBP 8757. Lineage (NCBI taxonomy): Bacteria > Bacillati > Actinomycetota > Actinomycetes > Propionibacteriales > Nocardioidaceae > Aeromicrobium > Aeromicrobium sp. CFBP 8757. The sequence goes on along the minus strand of NZ_JACYUM010000008.1, from coordinate 70,999 downwards.
CGAGCGCGACGTCCCCCACCTGACGGGCCGCACGTGGACGACCGACGCGATCTACCGCGAGACGCCCGACAAGATCCGCCGCCGGCGCGACGAGGGCTGCCTCGTGGTCGAGATGGAGGCGTCCGCCCTCATGGCGATCGCGCAGTTCCGCGGCGTCGACCTCGTCCAGCTGCTCTACGCCGGCGACGACGTCAGCGGCGAGGCCTGGGACCACCGCAACTGGTCGTCGTCGAGCGCCCGCCGCGACCTCTTCGAGCTGTCGCTCGAGCTCGTGACCCGGCTGTAGCCGTGGCCGTCAGAGGCCGATGCGCGACTTGAGCGCGGCGGCCTTGCGCGACACCAGCGACACGGGGTCGAACGTGCCCGACTTGTCGGAGAACGGTCCGCGAGCGCCGCGGTCGACGTCCTCGTCCCGCGGCTCGAACAGGTTGGAGCCCCAGCGCGGGGCGTCTTCGTCGGTCTGCTGGCCGTCGATGCCCGTCCGCGCGAGGTACCAGTCGAGGAACGACGGCGCGAGACGGTTGCCGAGCACGGTGTACGCCGTCGCGATGCCGACCCACGTGTTGCGTCGCGGGTGCTGCGCGGCCGACACGATGGCCTTGGCCACGGTCTCGGGCTCGAGGATCGGCGCGACGGGCTGCGGGTGGTCGGGCATGCGGTTGAGGTTCCAGTTGAACTGCGTCGTGTTGACGCCCGGCAGCGTCACGAGGCCGATCGTGACGTTGCTGCCCGACGCCCGCAGCTCGACCCGCACCGACTCGGTGAAGCCCTTCACGGCGTGCTTGGCCCCGCAGTACGCCGACTGCAGCGGGATCGCGCGGTGCGCCAGCGACGACGAGATGTTGACGATCGCGCCGCGGTCGCGGGCGCGCATGACGCGCAGCGCCGCGCGGGTGCCGTTGACCTGGCCGTAGTAGGTGACGTCGGTCATCCGCTCGAACTCGTCGGGCGACGTCTCCCAGAACGGCGCCAGCGAGCCGACGAAGGCGTTGTTGACCCACACGTCGATCTCGCCGAGCTCGGCCTCGATGCGGTCGGTCGCCGCCTCGACGTCGTCGATCTTGGAGACGTCGACCGACAGCCCGAGGGCCGTCCCGCCGAGCTCCTCGACGTCGGCGACCGCGCCGTCGATGCCGGCCTGGCCGCGGGCGATGATCGCGACGTCGTAGCCGGCCGTCGCGAACTCGCGCACCGCCGCTCGGCCGATGCCGGCACTGCCGCCGGTGACGACGACGACGGGACGTCGGGTGGGCTCTGACATGTCTGCACGCTCCTCGGGAGGACCCTTGGCGGCCCTGTCCGTCAGGTACCCGTGGTGGGAGGGTCCCAACCGGTCGGACGGCTAGAGTCGTGGCGTGATCGTCGTCGCCCTCGTGATCCTGGCCCTCGGGCTGGCGACCGCTCCCCTCGCCCGTTCCGGTGCCGTCGCCCGTCCCCCGCTGGCGGCGCACGTGCCGGGCCAGCCGATCTGGGTGCGGCCGGCGCCGCCGTTCCGCTTCCGCGTGTGGGCGGTCGCGGCCGGGCTGTCGGTCGTCCTGACGCTTGTGGCGATCGTGTTCCAGCCCGTGTTCCAGGTCGCGGCGGCGTTCCTGGGGCTGGCGGTGCTGGGGCTGATCACCGCGATCTTCCGTCGCTATCGCAGTGGCTGCGCCGAGGTGCAGGCCGCGGTCGACGCGTTCGAGCCGCGCATCGCGATGCCCTACGCCGGCGTCGCGGGCCACCACATCGGCATGTGGTCGCCGTGGATCGAGCGCACCGGCATCCCGTGGGTCGTGGTGGCGCGCACGCCTGCCCTGTTCGAGCAGCTCGCGGCGACGTACCCGACGACGCCGATCGTCCAGGGCGCGATCCCGTCCAGCGTGCGGGTGGCGCTCTACCCGCACGGCGCTGCGAGCAACACCGAGTTCATCGAGGCGTCCGACGCGACCCACGTGTTCCTCGGTCACGGCGACAGCGACAAGCCGATGAGCGCCTCCGAGCGGGTGCTGGCGTACGACGTCGTCGCGGTCGCGGGTCAGGCGGCCATCGACCGGTTCGCCGATGCGGGCCTCGTGGTGCCGCCCGAGCGCATCCGGGTGATCGGGCGTCCGCAGACCGAGGGCATCGACGTCGGGGCCGGGCGGATGCCGAAGCACCCGTCGGTCCTCTACGCGCCCACCTGGCGGCACGCCGACGACACCCTCAACGTCTCGTCGCTCGCGGTGGCCGACCGCATCGTGCAGGCGCTGCTCGACCGCGGGTGCACCGTCGTGTTCCGCCGGCACTTCGCGGGGCAGAACCACGTCGAGGCCGAGGCGATGATCGTCCGCGTCAACGACCTGCTCGCCGCCGACGCGCGCGCCACCGGACGTCCGCACCGGTTCGGCGTCGACGCGATGGACGAGCCGCTCATCGCGACGTTCAACTCCGTCCACGCGATGGTCTCCGACATCTCGGGCATCGTGGTCGACTTCATGGCGAGCCTGAAACCGCTGGTGATGTACGCCGCGCAGTTCGACGACGTCGAGGCGTTCCGCGCGGCGCACCCGACCGCGCGGGCCGCGTACGTCGTCGACCGTGGCCTGACGCAGCTCGACGCCGCGCTCGACGCGGCCCTCGGCAAGGACCCTCTCGCGAGCGTCCGCCGCGAGCGGGCCGACCACTACCTCGGCCCCGACCGCGCCCACCCGGCCCAGCCGTTCATCGCTCTGCTCGACAAGCTCGCAGGCCGCTGACCCGGCGCGAATTGTTGTCACGTCGATGACAACTTCCGCTTCAACGACGGCCATTATTCGCTAATCGTCTTGACGAGAATGCGCCTCCCGAGCGGATCATCGCTCATGAGCGATGATCGACGGACCGGGCAAGCAACACGACACAGGGTTCCCGCAATGATGACGGGCCTCGTGAGCATCTTCGCTCTCTGCCTGCCGCTCGGATCGGCCACTGCCGCAGTCACCGACAACATGTTTCGCACGTCGAACACGTCGTGGTACTGCCACGGCGCGAGCTTGTCCGATCCCTACTACTGCCAGACCGACAACGCAGAGTTGTCCGTCTACCTCCAGAGCTCGGTCAACGCCGGTACGAAAGCGTCTGTCCGAGCGGCTCTCACGGGCAGCTATGACGCGACACACCTGAACACCGGGGAGGTGTCGTCGCCAGTCACGAGCGGCTCCGGAGAGACGGACGTCATCTACCAACAGGACTCGACCGGCCTCCCATCAAGCACCCTCGGACGGACGTGGTGCAACGACGCCACCGACATCGAACGTTGTGACCAGCACTACATCCGATTCCGCGAAGGTACCGGGATCGATCGGATGGCCGCCTGCCACGAGACGGGCCACGCTGTGGGACTCACGCACGGCGCCCAGGCCTTTCCGGCGCTCGGACAGACCGACCCGCGACTTGCGTGCATGGTCGCCGCGCACGACCACGACAACAAGTATCTGGGTGACAACAACTCCGACAACATCAACGCGACCTACTAGATGCGGAGCACACCATGAGGACATCTTCTGCTGCGGCCATGACCGCTATCGCGGGAGTGCTCTGCGGGGCACTCTCGTACACCTTGCCCGCCCGGCACGGGGCGCACGACCACGCCTCGCCGACGCCTGCCGCGGCCACGAGTTCAGCCACACCCTTGACCGCCGAAGGACTCAATCTTCTCCCCAGCGAGACCCTGCGCGACTGGGTCACATACGGCGACCACGTCGTCGTGGCGAAGCTGACCTCCACCCGCGACCTCGATACGAGCGACGAGGAGAAGAAGGCGGGCGAGGGGTACATCCCGCGCCAGGTGTCCTTTGACGTCCGCAGAGTCGTGTGGTCTCGCGAGGGCGCGCCCGACGCCCCCGATCGCGTCGCCCTCGGACTGGACGGGTCAGTTTTCGACGCGACGTCAACCGCTCCCCTACGGATGGAGGGGCAACCTGCGCTCGACAAGGTAGGGACGGAGTACGTGATGGTGCTGACCAAGCTTCGTGCCAGCGCGTACACCAGCGTGCCCGGATGGGTTGCCTTGAGCCCTGACTCGATCGTTCCCATCTCGCCCAGCGATCCCACCACGGTCACGGCGGGCGCGGGGCAGCGCGTCAGCTCTGCTGCATCCGCAGTCCAGGGCAGGACAGTGGACCGAGTGGCCTCGCTTTTCGCTCACACCGAGGCCGATCCCTTCGCAGTTCCATACATGGCCGAGCCCCCTGACGAGCGCGCCCAGCTGGCGATCCGCGCCCGCCGAGACTCGGCGGAGGTCCCCGTCGAGCGCGCGCCCGGCGAGAAGCCGTAGGACGTCGCCTACGCCCCATCGGGGACGTCATCACATCGGTACCTGCGTCACCGCATCGGTGATGACGTCCTAGGCGCCCACCGCGGACGTCATCACTTCAGTACGTACGGTGCCGCTTCCGTGATGACGTCCGGGCACCCGCGGGATCAGCAGCGCGAGCCCGACGGCGACGATCGCCGCCACCGACAGCACGAGGAAGCCGTCGCGGTAGCCCGCCTCGAGCGGGAAGCCGCCGGCCCCGGTGCGGGCCGTGATGACGCCGCCCATCATGGCGGTGCCGATCGAGCCGCCGATCAGCCGGATGTTGGCGTTCATGCCGCTGGCGACCCCGGTCTGGTGCGCCGGCACGGACGCCAGCACGACGCCCGCCATGCTCGACACGATGCAGCCGATCCCGATGCCCTGCAGCACCATGAGCGAGCTGATGTGCCACAGCTCGTCGTGGAACAGCGCGATGCCGCCGAAGGCCAGGGCGTTGGCCGCGGCGCCGATGCTGATGACCCGGCGGGCGGTGAGCCGCCGCACCAGCCGCGGTGCGACGAACCCCATCACGAACGCGGACGCCGACGACGGCAGCAGCACCCAGCCCGACTGCGAGATCGTCTCGCCGAACCCGTAGCCGGACGACAAGGGGGTCTGCAGCAGCTGGGGCAGGAAGCCGAGCGACGCGAACGTCCCGAAGCCGGCGACGAAGGCGACGACGTTCGCCGTCCAGACGCCCCGCTCGCGCATCAGGTCGAGGTCGATCAGGGGGACGGCGGCCCGTCGCTCGGACGCGATCCATCCGGCGAGCAGCAGCGCCGCGGCGGCGAGCAGCCCGAGGATCGTCGTGGACGTCCACCCGCGGTCGTTGCCCTCGCTGACCGCGAGCAGCAGCGCGACGAGCCACCCCGACAGCAGCAGGGCCGGCAGGACGCTGATGCGTCCGCTCGCGGTGACGGGCGATCGGGGGACGAACAGGACGGCGCCCACCGCGGCCAGGGCCGTCGCGATGGCCGGCAGCCAGAACAGCCACGGGTAGCCGAGCCCGTCGACGATGGGCCCGGCCAGCACGATGCCGATGCCGAAGGCGGCTGACACCAGCGAGGCGAGCAGGCCGACGGCCGTGCCCGACCGCTCGGGCGAGACCTCGTCGCGGACGATGCCGAACGACAGCGGCAGCACGCCACCGCCGAGCCCCTGCACCACGCGGGCGACGATCATCCACTCGATGCTGGGCGCCACGGCGGCCATGGCCGAGCCGATCGCGAGCAGAGTCAGCGTCACGACCAGCATCCGCTGCTTGCCGACGGCGTCGCCGATGCGGCCGATCAGCGGGGTCGCGACGGCGGCCGAGAGCAGGTACGCCGTCAGCACCCACGTGACGGTCGACTGGTCGGTGTCGAAGCGGTCCTGCACCTCGGTGAGCACCGGGACGATCAGCGACTGCAGGAGCCCGAACGCGCCCGTGCCGCCCGCCAGCACTGCGACGGTCGACCGGGCTCCTGCGGGACGGTTCACGGAGGTGTCAGGCACCCATGACCGCGAGCTCGCGGTCGAGGCGCTCCTGCTCGAGCTTGTCCTCGATGGCCTGCTCCGACATCGACGGGATCATGAGCCCGGCGATCGCGGCGGCGAGCAGCGCGCCACCCAGCACGACGAAGCCGGCGGTGTAGCCGATCTCCTTCGGGAAGCCGCTGGGCAGGAAGTGCGCCGTGACGATGCTGGCCATGACGGCCGTGCCGATCGATCCGCCGATGGTGCGGATGTTGGCGTTCATGCCGCTGGCCACACCGGTCTGCTCGGGGGTGACGGCGGCGACGATGAGGCCGGCGAGGCACGCGAACGCCAGGCCGATGCCGGTGCCGGTGACGGCGTTGGACACCGCGACCTGCCACGGCTCGGCGTGCCAGACGGCCATCATGAACATGCCGACGGCGCCGAGCACCGAGCCGACGACGACGACGGTCTTGGGGCCGATGCGGCGGGCGATGGGCGCCGCGACGAGCCCCGTCAGGAACGTCATGATCGCGGACGGCAGCAGGATCAGGCCCGACTCGGTGATCGACGAGCCGAAGCCGTAGCCGTTGGCGCTGGGCGTCTGGTTGAACTGCGGGATGAAGCCGAACGACGCGTACATGCCGACGCCGAGCAGCAGGGCGACGAGGTTGGTCGTCCAGACGCCGGGCAGGCGCATCATCTTCATGTCGATGAGGGGGACGTCGACGACGAGCTCGGTGCGGATCCACGCGGCGAGCAGGACGACGGCGGCGACCAGCAGGACGACGGTCTTGACGTCGCCCCAGCCCCACTCGGGGGCCTGGCTGAGGGCCAGCAGCAGCGCGACGAGCCAGGCCGACAGCAGCACGGCGGGCAGGATCGCGATGCGTCCGGGGGTGCGGACGGGCGACTCGGGCACGACGACCGCGGCGACGACGGCGGCGACGGCCGTGACGATGAACGGCAGCCAGAACAGCCAGCGGAACCCGAGGGCGTCGACGATCGGGCCGGCGAGCACGATGCCGGCGCCGAAGCCGACCGCGAGCAGCGACGAGACGACGCTGACGGCGCCGCCGATCTTCTCCTTCGGGAACTCGTCGCGGATGATGCCGAACGCCAGCGGCAGCACGCCGCCACCGACGCCCTGGACGACGCGGGCGGCGATCAGCAGGCCGATCGACGGGGCCAGCGCGGCGCCGAGCGATCCGATCGCGAGGGCCGCGAGGGAGATGACGAGCAGGCGCTGCTTGCCGTACGCGTCACCGAGGCGACCCATGATCGGGGTGAAGACCGAGGCCGACAGCAGGTAGCCGGTGAGCAGCCAGGTGACCGTGTTCTGGTCGGTGTTGAACTCGGTCTCGAGCTCGGAGAGGACGGGGATCGTCAGCGACTGCATCAGCGTGTAGGACGCGACGGAGACGGCGAGGACGGCGAACGTCACCCAGTAGTGGGTGCGGCGGACGGCAGAGGAGGACACAGAAGAACTTTCACGATCAGGAGGGCGACAAGAGAGCGCGCGAGCAAGCACGCGGAAGGCGATTGCTTGCTGCAACCATCTTACGGGCGCGTCTGTTCCCGATCCCACCGAACGTGGGCGGCCTCACGCTCGACCGCGCTCCAGCCGGGGACGCTCAGCGGTGACCGGCGACGTCCGCCAGCTCGGCCAGCACGACCCGCACCATGGGCGCCAGCCGTTCGGACCGCGGCCCGACGGCCCAGCGCTCGTACGCCAGCCGGAAGGCCAGCACGCCGAGCTCGGCGGCGACGACCGCAGTGGACGCCGGGACGTCCCTGGCGCGCAGCCCCTCGGCGAGCGCCGCCGCCAGGACTCCCATCTTGGCGAGCTCGCGCTCGCGCAGGTCGGCGTGCTCGGCGACGATGCGCGCGCGGTCGCGCGACCAGTCGGGGCTGGACGTGATCGCGTCGCAGGCGTCCTCGACGGCCAGGGTGACGACCTCGATGGGGGCGAGGTCGGACGGCGCGGACGCGACGACGTCGGACATCCGTCCGCTCAGCATGTCGCCGGCGAACAGCACCTCGCGCTTGTCGGTGAAGTGGCGGAAGAAGGTGCGCTCGGTGAGACCGGCGCGCGTGGCGATGTCGGCGACGGTGGTGCGGTCGAAGCCCTGCTCGATGAACAGGGTGCGGGCGGCCTCGGCCAGGCGGCCCTTCGCATCCGGATCCCATCGGCTCATGCGTCGATCCTAGGCGATGACAGTTTCTGACATCACCTGCTACCGTTCATGTCAGTCACTGACATCACCTCGCCCACCCAAGGAATCCCATGCGCATCTTCGTCACCGGAGCATCCGGCTTCATCGGCTCCGCCGTCCTCCCCGAGCTCGTCGCCGCCGGCCACCAGGTCACCGGCCTGGCCCGCAGCGACGCGTCCGCCGCCACCGTCACGTCCCTCGGCGCGACCGTCGTCCGCGGCTCGCTCGACGACCTCGACGTCCTGCGGTCGGCCGCCGCCGACGCCGACGCAGTCGTCCACCTCGCGTTCAAGCACGACCTGGCCTTCTCGGGCGGGTTCGCCGAGGCGGCCGAGGCGGACCGCGTCGCGATCGAGACCCTCGGCTCCTCCGTGGGCGGGGACGATCCGACGCTCGTGATCGCGGCCGGTCTCGCCGGCCTGTCACCCGGCCGCGTGGCGACCGAGGCGGACGTCGCCCTGCCCGAGGGGCACACCGCACCCCGCGTCGCCAACACCGCCGCCGCCCTGGCGCTCGCCGACCGCGGCGTGCGGTCGTCCGTCGTGCGACTGTCGCCCTCCGTCCACGGCGAGGGTGACGGGGCCTTCGTCGCGACGCTGGCCCAGGTCGCCCGCGACCGGGGCTTCGCGGGGTACGTGGGCGACGGCGGCAACCGGTGGCCGGCCGTGCACCGCTCCGACGCCGCGACCCTGTTCCGACTCGCGGTCGAGAAGGCCGCCCCCGGGTCGGTGCTGCACGGCAGCGCCGAGGAGGGCGTGGCCATCCGCGACCTCGCCGAGGCACTGGGACGCCGGCTCGGCCTGCCCGCACGGTCGGTCTCGCCGGACGACGCCGCCGCGCACTTCGGCTGGCTGGGCGGGCTCGTCGGCATGGACATCCCCGCGTCGAGCGTCATCACCCGCGAGACGCTCGGCTGGACGCCCACCGGCCCGACGCTGCTCGACGACGTCGAGGCGGGCCACTACGGCTGAGCCACCCCGATGCAGGACGTCCCCGGAGTCGCGCGACTCCGGGGACGTCGGCGCATCTGGGACTCCCTCCCTGAAACACGCCTGCGACGGTGCCGTCGTGGCGGCCGGGGAGACGGCCAGATCACGCGCCGCCGAGGGGCCCAGCGGCCGGCACCCATCGCACGTCCCAATCTACCGCGCGCGCCTCACGCCCGGTCGGGGATGCGCGACGTCGCGTCAGTCCTCCGCGAGCACCACCACGCGGTCGGCCGGCAGGACGCCGAACCGCGCCGACTTGGCCGGGTTGACGTACACGCCGAAGCTCGCGTCGGCGTCGTCCGCCTCGGCCGAGACGCGGTAGCCGAGCGCGGTCTCGCCGCGGCGAGCGGCCGAGGCGACGACCGTCGCGTACGTGACCGGCTCGCCCTCGAGCACGTAGTCACGAGCGGGCCGCAGGTAGATCTCGGCACCGTCGGCGTCGAGCAGGTCCTGGAAGACCGCCTCGAGCCGCTCGTTCTCCGACAGCTGCGACAGGATCAGGCTGAGGATCTCGTCGCTGACGATGACGTCGTCGACGTGCGCGACCTGGGCGAGGGCCCGGTTGCGGTCGTCCAGCATCTCGCTGACGACCGACGGTCGCTCGCCCTTGGCGCGGTCGCCGACCATCTCGCGCAGGTGCAGCAGCGTCACGAGGGTGCGGGCGTCGGCGCGCTGCACGGGCAGCTCGTCGGAGTAGCAGAGCACGATGATCTGGTCATACTGGCGGACGTCGAAGCGGTCGAGGGTCGCCCGGTCGGACGTCCGTCCGCGCGTGACGGTGACCGACAGGTTGGCCAGCGTCGGGACGTCCGGGGTGCCGAGCTCGGTGAGGATCTCGAGCGTCGAGCCCTCCTGCGCGTACTCGTCGAGCTCGCGGACGACCGTGGCGGCGCGCTCGTTCCAGCCCAGCATCAGCACCTTCGACGGCGCCTCGGGCGCGACGGGGGCGGTGTTGATGCGCGACTCGTCGACGGCCGTGGTGCTGCGGGCGGCGTTCGCGAGCACCGAGTCGTCCTCGGCGACGACGACCAGCTCGCTGCCGCCGACGACGGTGTCCATCGCGGGGTTGAGCTCGACGTAGCCGTCGGGCGACACGAGCCCGATGACGGACGCCGACTCGTACGCGGCGACCGCCTCGCCGAAGGTGCTGCCCGCCAGCGACGCGTCGGAGTGGAAGTAGATCTCGTCGCCGTCGAAGTCGAACAGCTCGGTGTAGACGGCGGCGGCGCCCGACTGACGGGACGTCTGGACGATCAGGCGGGCGATGGTCTCGCGCTTGTCGACGATGACGGTGCGGTCGCCGCCGACGAGACGGGCGGCCTCGAGGTTCTGCGGGTCCTGGATCTCGGCGACGATGTGCGGCCCGTCGCCGTCGTGGGTCAGGGCGAGAAGGGTCTTGATGACCTCGCTGTCGGGCTCGTCTCCGCCGGGCGACAGGACGATGATCGAGCGGGCCAGCGAGTGGTTGCTCAGGGCGAGGTCGCCGAGGTCGAGGGCCGAGCCGGTGCGGCAGACGACGCGGGTGCCGCGCAGGTCGTCGAGCTTCTCGCGGATCTGCTCCTCCATGTCGACCTTGTCCTGCTCGGCGAGGATCACGATCGCCGGCCGCTTGCGGCTCTCGTTGGCGATCGACAGCTCGCGGACGATCGCGAACACGGAGTCGGACCAGCCGAGGATCACGGTGTGGTCGCGCTCGATGACCAGTGAACGTCCGCGGCGCAGCTCGGCGAGCTTGTCGTCGATGCCGGTGGCGATGACGCCGATCAGGGCGCTGACGATGAACAGGCCGGCCACGGTCAGCACCAGCATCGTCGCGATGAACCGCCACGAGCCGGAGTCGCCGGCGACGGTGCCGGGGTCGAGCGCGTGGAACAGGGTCGCGAGCATCTGCCCGAAGAAGCCGCCCTTGGCGTTGGGCGATCCGGGCTCCATGCCGGTGACCTGCACGATGACCGTGAACACGACGATCAGCACGAGCGTCACGACGGCGAGCCACGCCACCAGGGCGGACGTGCCGCGGGCCATCGTGGCGTCGAACCAGTAGCGCAGCTTCGCCCCGCGCGACGGCTCCGGACGGGCCTTGCCCTGCTTGGTGTTCGTCGTCTTCATGCGCTCGACGGTGCGCTGACGCATCTGTCGTCCGGTCTGTCCCACTGCATGCCCCTTGAGCCTGTCGACCCCCGACACGACATCTTGGCGGAAGGGCGGGTGTCCCGTGTGGAAATCGTCAATCCCGTCATGGGCGATGTAGATACACTCGACTGGTCAGTTGTGTACACAGAGGAGCAGGCATGGACGTCGGCATCCGAGAGCTTCGCAACTCCCTCAGCGAGCAGCTCGCCCTGGTGAGGGACGGCCACACCGTCACCATCACGTCCCACGGCAAGCCGGTGGCCCGCATCGTCCCGGTCGATCAACCCACGAAGCTCGAGCAGCTGCGGGCCGCAGGGCACGTCCGCGAGCCCCACCGAAGCAAGCGGGTCGCACAGGCACCCCTGCAGACGGCCGGGACGGTGTCCGACCTGTTGGACGAGCAGCGTCGTTGATCGCCTACCTCGACACGTCGGTCCTGGTCCCGCTGCTGATCGCCGAGCCGTCCAGCCCCGCGTGCGCGGCGCTGTGGGACACCGCCGACGACGTGGTGACGAGCCAGCTGGCCTACGTCGAGGGCGCAGCCGCCTTGGCCGCGGCTCGACGCGCCGGACGCATCACCCGTTCCGACCACCGGGCCGCCGTCGCCCGTCTCGACGACGTCTGGTCGCAGATCTCCGTCGTGCCGGTCGACGAGACGTTGGTCGCTGACGCTGCTCGCCTGTCCGACCTCCAGGCTCTCCGGGGCTACGACGCCGTCCACTGCGCCAGCGCGGTCGCCGTGTCCGACGTCGACATGGTCGCCGCCGCGGGCGATCGCCGGCTGCTCGACGCCTGGCACGACCTCGGCCTCGCGACCGTCGACGTCACGCGCTGAGTCACGGCACCTCGAGTGGCTCGTAATCTCGTCCTGTGGCGCCGCCGCCCCGCCGATGGCCTACCGTAAGCAGTAGTCACCGGAGGGAATCCCATGTCGTACGAAGCTGAGAAGAAGCGCCTCATCGAGGAGTTCGAGACCGTCGTGGGCACCATTCGTAAGGACTGGGGCCTGAAGGACAAGAAGCAGACGCTCGACGCGAAGCCCTCGTCGTCCTCGACGACGCCCCGCCCCGCCGGCCGGCACTGACGCTCCTGTGATAGCGCCAGTCGCCGAATAGTGACGGGGTTTTTCGGCGCGGATGATGACGTGTGACGTACTCCGAGAACGTCATCCATAGGTCCGAATGGGCGTTAGGCTCAATCGGTGCTCACGGAACTCTCTGTCTCGCAGCCCAACGTAGGCGTGGACGCTCGATCAGTTACGGTGTCAGTGACCTTTCCCGACGGAAGCGCTCGGACGGCGCGGATGTCGTCGACGTACTCATTGGAGACCGACGGCACGCCGTGGCAGGCGGCCACGCTCCCGGTCGCCATGGCTAGGCATGCCAACCTCGTGATCGCTGGAGGCATCGACGAAGTCGCTCTCGAAAACGCTGGACGGGTGCAGCAAGCGTTCCACGGGTGGCACCCGGACCTGTTGTCCCAGACGGTGGTTTACGCGGATGAACTGCCGAGCGGACAACTAGCCAGCGGGGTCGGCTGCTTCTTCAGCGGCGGCGTCGATTCTTTTTACAGCGCCCTTACGCACGCGGACGAAGTGACCCACCTGATCTTCGTGACCGGCTTCGACATCGAGGTGACGAACAAACAGCTTGCCTTCGAGGCGTTGCGGGGCGCGCACGAAGCCGCGCGCGCGATGGGCAAAGAACTCATCGCTGTCACGACCAATCTGCGTGACCTTGGCGACGACGTGCTCGACTGGGGTGTTCACTATCACGGGGCCGCTTTGGCGGCGGTTGGACTTGCCCTTGCGGAAACGCTCGGCCGGGTCATCATCCCGAGCTCGTATCACCGGGAGGATCTCTACCCGTGGGGTAGCCACCCCGACCTGGATCGCTGGTGGTCTAGCTCGCGTGTTCGCTTCGAGCACGATGCCGTCGACGTGACTCGACCGGACAAGGTGCGAGAGATCGCAAAGCACCAGGTGTCGTTGGATCACCTTCGCGTGTGCTGGGAGAACAAGAACAACGCCTTCAACTGTGGCCGCTGCGAGAAGTGCATCCGCACGATGATCAATCTGCGAAGCGTCGACGCGCTGCGAAGGTGCAAGACACTCCCGACCGAAGTGGACGCGGCAGCGGTCGGCCGGTTACGCCTGACCCACGGTTCACGACTCTTCGCCGAAGAGAATCTGCGCGAGCTCGAACAGTTGGAGAATCGCGACTACGCCCTCGAAGCGGCGTTGCGCCGCGCCGTCGAGACCATGCCGCACCAATCGCGCTCCGCGTCTCTGAAGCGCCGGATCAAGGCTCTGCTGCGGCCGTGAGTGACGCATCGGCGCTTCGCGGACGCGCCGTTCGGGGTGCCGCCTGGTCACTAGCCGACAAGTGGGGCGTGCGTCTCGCCTCGTTGCTGACGTTCGCGATTCTGGCCCGGCTACTGGAGCCTGAACAGTTCGGACTTGTAGCCGCCGCACAGATCGTGGTGATGGTTCTCCAGACCATCTCTAACCAAGGCATCGTCCAAGCCTTGATTGTGTCGAAGCCGGTCACGGATCGGACGCTGGCTACTGCCACCGTCATCGCAGTCATAACGAGCATCCTGACTGTCGCCGCGATTGCCTCGGTAGCGAAGCCGCTCGGGGAGTTGTTCGGCCAAGACGACTTCGTTCCTGTCGTCTCGGCGCTGGCCGGGACACTCATCGTCCAGGCAGCCGGCGCGGTCCCGACCGCTGAGCTTCAGCGGCAGATGGAGTTCAAACGACTGGCGCAGCGATCGGTGATCTCGGCTCTGCTGAGCGGTATCGCGGGAGTGGCCGCCGCGTTGGCCGGGTGGGGGGTCTGGGCGCTCGTGACCCAAGCATTCACGCAGGTGGTCGTCGCCACGGTGCTGGCGTGGGTTGCGGCCAGGCTGCGGCCGCGCTTGGGATGGAACGGCGCCGACGCTCGCCGACTGATGCGCTTCGCCGGACCGGTGATGATCGCCGACGTCGTAGCGGTCGCCATCGCGCAAGGTGACAATCTCGTTGTCGGAGCAGTCCTAGGATCAGTCGCCTTGGGCTACTACACCGTCGCGTTCCGTCTCCTGAACGTCGTGGTCGACGTCTTCACCGGGGCAGTTTCCGCGGTGGCGCTGCCGGTCTTCGCTCAACTATCGGAGAACCTAGTGCGCAGCCGTAACGCCTATCTCCGAGTGACTCAGCTCAGCTTCGCCGCAGCGACACCGGTCTTCATCGGCCTAGCAGTGGTGGCCCCGCTGGCCATCGAAGTGACTTTTGGTCCCCAGTGGGACCGAAGTGTGCCCGTCTTCCAAGTGCTCTGTGGCGCAGGAGTCGCCATGGCTGCGCTCTACTTCGATCGGCCCGTCCTCTTAGCTGCGGGGATGGCAAAGCTTGAGCTCACTATCTCCGTAGTCCTAGCGGCGGCGACTGTAGGCGCCGCTCTGATCGGCGCGCAGTACGGCCTAGTCGCCACCGCCGCCTGCGTGACAGCCCGTATGTACCTGACATGGCCGCTGCGATTCCTCGCTGTTCGGCGGGCTATCTCAATCTCTCTGCGGGAGTACATTGTCAACCTTCGAGGCGTAGCCGCGGCGGCAACGGCCCAAGGTGTTGTCTCGGTGGCACTACTACAGGTGAACGATGGGGCCTGGTGCGTACTCGCGGCCGGCGTCGGCACCATGGCCTATGTGGTGACTCTCTGGATGACCGATCGGTCGTTGATCCGTAGCGGCCTGTCGGTCTTAGGCGACCTACGGCCTGCTTCGCGGCGGCCCACCGGATAGAGCCAGCTCCCACTGCGTCGCCCGCGGTATCGCGGCAAGTACCGCCGTCAGACCAGATCGGCTTCATGAGTGTCGTGTCGTAGAACTGCGCGCCCTACCCCACTGCTCCTGCAACGGGGCGCGAGGCCGCAACGACTGCTCCCGTCCGGTAGGCGTTGCCGGCTCCGAGGCTGAGCACCTTGGCGGCTGCGCAACGAAGGCTGACGTTGCGCGCCGCCGCACCTGAGCCAAGACTCAGGCCTGCATCGCCGTCGATGTAGAACCGCGAGACGCCTTGCCAGCCCCCTGAAGGGCGAAAACCGAGTCGCAGCGGCTCGTCAGGCGGTAGGCGATACCAGCAGCAATCCCATCCAGGACGTTGCCGCCTTGGATGCCTGCGGGCGGGTTGACCAGTTTCGCGACGTCCCAACAGATGTTTCCTGTGACGATCAGGCCGCGGGGATCGCCTTCGCCGTCCAGGGCTTTGATGACGAACGAGTACCGCCTCGTGCTCGAGATGCCTACGACGGTGGTGGCAATGAAGACCGTGTTGGAGACGCCGTGGGTCGTGTGCTTCAGCTCGATCGCCGGAACCGTCTTGTCGGTCAAGACCGAGACGAGACTGGGGAACATGCACCCGATGAACTGGGGCTGCTCGATCGCGCCCGTCTAGGCGTAGAGCTTCACAGCGGGCCCAAGACGCCGTCGAAGTATCAGTCCTCCAGTTTGGGGTTCCGTCGTCGACGGAGACGAGGCAGTCTGTCGTGACGGCAGGGTAGGAATAGAAGTCGCAGCCGATGGACTGGTTCGCGGATGAGCGGATGAGCGGATGAGCGGATGAGCGGATGAGCTCGACGCAACGAAGTATCCAGCGAACTGTCAGGTTGTCGATCGTGTCGTCGTGGGACGGCTCGGTGCAGGACCCCTCATACCGGAGGCCAACGCCCATGGAGTCTATGGAGATGTCGGTATCGAATCTTGTTCTCGTACCTGTTGACGTCGTGGGTGATGTGGACGCCGTAGGGCGAGCCGCGGCGGATTTCGCAGCCGTCGATGCGGTGCTGGAACCCGGCGCCCCTAAGCACCGTGACGGTCCGGTCCTTCCCGTCGATCTGGATGTCCTCGAGGGTGACGCCGGCGGCCGCGAAGGTGAACAGCGCGGCCGGCATTGAGCCGGTCTTGCAGGCGACGACCGAACCCGAACCACCGCTTGGCAAGTTGAGCTGTCGACCCGCGCCATAGCCGAGAATGGCGAGCCCGTCCGGCACGACGTACCCACTCGAACTGATGTAAGTGCCGAACGGGAAGACGACCGTGGTGCCCGACTCTGCGGCGGCGAGCGCGTCGTCGATGGCTTCGGTGTCGTCCGTCCTGCCCTCACCCTTCGCACCGTAGAAGTCGATGTTTACGAACGGGACGGCCGTCGCAATCTTGGCAACAACAGACACCCGACCCCAGCAGTCAGTCGGCGTTGGCGACGTCGTCGAAGATCCGCGGGTCGTGAGCCGGGACAACGGTCACACCGTCGGTCGCGTTCAGCTGACGCAGCGTCTGGTGGTTGCGGGCGATCGCGGCCCGGTCGCGGCCCACCGCCTGCTCGAACGCCCGCAGCTTTCGCATCGGCTGGAGGGGCTGTCCGGACGGCGTCGTGTCCGCGTACGAGGCGGCGTCGAAGACCGCGTCGCCGGCGTGGACGATCAGACCCCGCTCCCCCGCGTCGACGGCCACCGCCGCGTGCCCGCGTGAGTGCCCCGGCATGGGGACGAGCGTGATGCCGGGCAGCACCTCGTGGCCCGTCAGCCCCACCATCCAGGCGTCGCCGCGGCCACTGTGCAGCTGCCAGGCCGGCCCGTGCGCCCACTGCGCCGGACGATAGCGACGGCGGTCGAGCGCATCGGGCGACGTGACCGCGGCCGCGTGCTCGTCGGCGGTCGTGTGGACCGTCGCGGCCGGGAAGTCGGACAGGCCGCCGATGTGATCGAAGTCGAGGTGCGTCACCACGATGTGGCCGACGTCGGTGGCGTCGAAGCCCATCGCCTGCAGCTGCAGCACGGCCGAGGCGGCCGGCGTCGACGCGACCTTCAGCAGGTGCCGCGCCGGGCCCATGCGCCGCGGGTCGGCGTAGTCGCCGAGCCCGAGCCCCGTGTCGACGAGCACGAGACCGTCGTCGGTCTCGCACAGCAGGACGTGGCAGACGATCGTGCCGGTGAGCGGTGGGCTGAACGTTCCGCAGCTGAGGTGGTGGACGCGCATCCCCTCATCCTCCCTGCAACATGGTCCTTTCGGGCCATTCAGCGCGGACCCGATAGGAGATACCGTGTCTCTTGTGTTTCACATGCTGTTGATGACGGTCGCCGTCATCTGGGGAGTCAGCGCCGTCGTGGTCGTCGCGATCTTTGCCGTCGACGAGCGAGCGTTCCGTAGGCTCGCGACGGAGCAGGCCCCGCCCGCCCGGTCGGCCGACGCGGACGTCCGACCCGCCCCCCACGCCCCCGCGCGACAGCTCGCCGCCAGCACCGCCGGCTGACCGCCCTGACCCGGCACCCCGGTAGCCTCAGGTGGTGACAGTCCTGGTCGTGAGCCTCGCGGTCGTGGCCCTCGTCGCGTTCGTCGTCCTGCTGGCCGCGCTGCGCGCCGGCTCGTCCGACCCCGGCTTCCACGCCGGCTCGACGGGCTCGAAGCCCGTCGACGACGATGACGAGAACCGCGCCGCCTGATCGGCCTGCGCAGTTGACCCGACCGATGTGACACGTTCACTCCTCTGACACATGCGGTCAGTAGATTCGCCGCATGAGTGAGCTCTTCGTCGTGCTCGCTGCTGTCTGGGGGGTCAGTGGCGCGGTCGTCACCGTCATCGTGGTGCTCGACGAGCGCTCGCACCGTCGCAGGGGCTCAGCCGAGCCGCTGCACGACGTCGCCATCCGCCCGGCCGCCGCCGCAGCCCGTTCGAAGGTGCCCGCCCATGGCGATCGCGCACTCGCTTAGACGGTTCCGCCGCAGGGTCCGCTGCAAGGTCAAGTACGGCAGCGCCTGCCCGCACAGCCCGAAGCACCGCTGACAGCAGGTTCAAGCGGCGATCGAGCCGCGGCGCTGGCTGAACGTCTCGAACCGCTCGGCGAGGTCGACCATGCGCTCGGCCTGGTTGTCGTCGTCGGAGCGGCGCTCCCGCACGTAGTGCGCGACCAGCGCCGCAACCACGAGGACATTGACGCCCACGACCACCAGCGTCACCCACAGCACCGTTTCCATGACAGTCTCAACGATGCTGCGAGGCAGAGGTGACGCCTTTTCAGCCCTTCGCGCGCACCCTCACGATGTGCATCTTCTTGCCGACCTTGACGCCGAGGTTCCAGTACGTGCGCCCCCGCAGGTCGGTCATCGTGACGCCCAGGGCGTAGCGACCCTTGCCGGCCTTGCGCATGACGCCGCCGAACCGGCGCGGCGTGCGCGGGACGACCTCGGCCTCGTAGTACTTCGGACGGCTGCCCGCGTGCACGACGAGCGTGTAGGTGCGGCCGCGGCGCACGTCGTACGCACCGTTGCGGAACTTCGCGCCCTCGAGCGTGATGATGCTGGTGCGGTACCGGACGCTCGTCGAGCGGGTGTTGCCCGCCCGGTCGGTCGCCGTCGCGGTGACGGTTACGGTGGTGCCGCGCTTGCGCGTCGAGACCTTGCACGAGGCGACGCCCGACAACGAGTCCTTGGCGACGCACCGGGCCTTCGGGGCCCTGGGCCCGTAGACGCCACCCTTCTTGACCCCCCTGATCTTCAGGGTGGGCCGCTGGTTGTCGATGTTGATGCCGCTGACCACTGCCGTCGCCACGCCACCGTCGACGGACGAGATCGTGCGCGTCACCGACTGGCCCGCTCCCCGGCCGCTGAACCGCACCGGTGCGGGGCACGGCTCGGTCAGTGCGGCGCCGTTCGTGGTGCACGTGAACGTGACCGTGACGGCGCTGCGGTACCAGCCGTATGACGTCCTGGGGTGGGCGCTGCTGACGGTGGCCGTGATCGTCGGGTCGTTGCGGTTCACCGAGGTCGACGAGCCCGTGAACGAGGCGTCGCCGCCGTACACCGCCGCGACCTCGCGAGTCAGGCCCGCGGGCACCGTCTCGTCGAGCGTCGCGACGCCGTCGACGAGGGGCGCGGTGCCGACGACCTCACTGCCGACGCTGAATGCCACCGACCCGGTCGGGGTGCCTCTGCCGGGAGCCACCGGGGTGACGGTCGCGGTGATCGACGTGGAGGCGACGTCCACCTTCGTGGTGGTCGCGGATTGGTTGACGACCTGCGTGGTGCTGCCGTTCGCGCCGTCGAACCGGACGGCGTCGGTCGGCGTGAAGGTCGCGCCGACCGCGTGCGGTCCCGTGGCGAGACTGTCGCCGCCGGGGCCGAGCAGCTGTGGGCTGGTCGCCACGCCGTCGACGACCGTCACCGGAGCACCGAGGGCGTCGCCGTCGACCGTGAACTGGACGGTCCCGGAGACGGTGCCCGTGGCCGACGCGACAGTGGCGGTCGCCGTGACGGACTGGCCGAACACCGACGGCGAGGCGGAGGTGGTGAGGCCGAGCGTCGTCGCCGTCCTGGTGACCACGATCGACTCCGTGACCTTCGGCGCGGCGGCGTAGGTGTCGTCGCCGGTCTGGTCGTAGGCGATGACGCACGTGCCGGCGTTGTCGAAGGTGACCACGCCGTCGGTGATCGAGCACGCCGAGCGGGTCGTGGACCGGTCGATGGAGACGGTCACGGCCAGGTCGGAGTCGGACGCGGCCTGCGGCGTGTACGTGTCGCCGACGACGGGAGCGGTCGGCGCGACCGAGGTGACTGTGATGGCCTGCGGCGCCTTGCCGACCGTGACGACGAGCACCTGCTGCGCGGTGCCGGCCGCGTTCTCGGCGGTCACCCCGAGCGAGTACGTGCCGGACGTGCCCGCGGCCGGCGTTCCCGCGATCGTCGCGGTGCCGTCGCCGTTGTCGGTGAACGTCACACCGCTGGGCAGCGAACCCGTCGCCGTCAGGGTGGTGGAGGTCGGGAAGCCGGCCGCCGTGGCGACCGTGAACGAGCCCGCGGTGCCGACGGTGAACGACGCCGAGGTGCTGCTCGTGAACGTCGGCGGCTCGGTCACCGTGAGGGTGAACGACTGACTCGCCGACGGCGTGAATCCGTTGGAGGCCACGAGCGTGAGCGTGTACGTGCCGCCGCTGCCGACCGGTGGCGTGCCGGTCAGGTCGGCGGTGCCGTCACCGTTGTCGGTGAGGGTGAGCCACGCGGGGCGCTGCGCCCCGCTCGTCGAGAACGAGGGCGCGGGAACGCCCGAGGCCCTCACGACGAAGTCGTTCGTCGAGCCGACCGCGAAGGTCGTCCGGTCGGAGGACGTGAACGACGGCGCCGTGCCGACGCGCAGGGTCGCTGCCGTGCTCGTCGCCGTGCCGCGCGTGTTGGTGAACACCGCGCGGTACCGGTTGCCGTCGTCGCCGCGCGCTGCTGCGAAGGTGAAGGTCGTGCTGGTCGCCCCGGCCACGTTCGCGAAGCTGGCTCCGCCGTCGGTCGAGCGCTGCCACTGCACGGTGGGCGTGGGGCTGCCCGAGGCCGCCGCGGTGAACGACACCGACGTCCCCGGCTCGACCGTCCGGTCGGACGGATCGGTCGTCACCTGGGGTGCCGCGTCGACGACGATCGTCAGGGTCTGGGTGCCGGACGGGTCGATGCCGTTCTGTGCGGCCAGGTCGATCGGGAAGCGTCCCGTCGCGCCCGTGGGGGCGCCGGCGACGGTCGCCGTGCCGTCGCCGTTGTCGGTGAACGTCAGGCCGGCGGGCAGGTCTCCCGTCCGCGAGATCGTCGAGACGGTGGGCAGGCCCGTCGTCGTGATCGTGAACGACCCGGCCGCGCCGCGGACGAACGTCGCGGTGTCGGCGCTGGTGAACTGGGCGGGGCCGACCACGGTCAGCTTCGCGGCGGTCGAGGTCAGCGACGGGTCGGCGCCGTTCGAGACGACGGCGCGGTAGCGGTTGCCGTTGTCGGCCGCCTTCGCGGTGAACGAGTACGTCGACGAGGTGGCGTCGGCGACGTCGGTGAACGTCGTCCCGCCGTCGGTCGAGCGCTGCCACTGGACGGACGGCGCCGGGTAGCCCGACGCCTTGACCGTGAACGTGGCCGTCTCTCCGATGTCGACCGACTGATCGGTGGGCTGCGCGTCGATCACGAGCGGACGCTGCACCGTGATGGCCGGCGTCACCGACGCGTTGTCGAGCGTCGCGGTCACCGAGCCGGGGCCACCGGACGTCTTCGAGTCGTAGGTCGCCTGGGCCTCGCCACCGCTGAGGTTCACGGTGCTGGCGCCCGTGCCGCCGTTGATCGTCGCGGGGGCGGGGCGGGGCGCGGACCACGTGACGGGCAGGCCGTCGAAGGCCGTCAGGTCGGTCGCCCGGACGGCACCGCCGTCGGAGTCGGTCAGCAGCGAGGCCCTGACCGTCGACGTCGCGTCGGGCCCGGTGACGGTCGACGGGGTCGCGGTGGCCTTCAGCTGCAGGCGCGGGCTGACGTCGACGGCGGTGCCGTCGGACGCGACGGTGTCGCAGCCCGCACCACCGGGGGCGGCGTTGCAGCCGAACCAGTTGAGCTCGGCGTCGACGGCCCCAGCGCCCGCGGCGGCGTGGATCGCCGATCCGCTCGCCGCGGTGTTGCCGGCGAAACGGTTGTGCCGCAACGTCGCCGTGCCGCCGGCGATCTCGACGGCGCCGCCGCCCGGGCTCGCCCCACCGCTGACCGCGTTGCCGGTGAACGTCGAGCCCGTCACCGACAGGGCGCCGCCCGTGTGGCGGATCGCCGCACCGGCGCCGTCCGCCGTCGTCGCGGTGACCGTGTTGCCCACGAAGCG
This sequence comes from Aeromicrobium sp. CFBP 8757, assembly GCF_014841755.1. Lineage (NCBI taxonomy): Bacteria > Bacillati > Actinomycetota > Actinomycetes > Propionibacteriales > Nocardioidaceae > Aeromicrobium > Aeromicrobium sp. CFBP 8757. The sequence goes on along the minus strand of NZ_JACYUM010000008.1, from coordinate 49,276 downwards.
CGAGCCGGTCACGGTGACGCGTGAGGACGAGGTGCCGCGGGTGTCGAGCGCGCCTCCGTTGGCGGTGCCGAGCGAGCTGGAGCTCGTCGTGGTGTTGCCCGAGAAGGTCGTGCCCGTGATCGAGAGGGACTCCGTGCTGGTGGTGCTCCTCGCACGGTAGGCCAGTCCGGCGCCGGGGCTGCTGGACGATGAGTTGTTCGAGATCGTCGAGTCGATGACGGTCAGCGAGCCGCCGATGAACTGGATCCCGCCGCCGGGCAGGTTCGTCCGTGCGGGTGTCTGCGCGTTCGCCACGTTGCCGGTGATCACGCTGTTGCGGACGGTGAGGGTGTCGGGCCTGGTCTGGGTGTCGGACCCGCCGATGATGCCGGCACCACCGAGCTCGTCGTCCTTGCCACCCGTGATCGTGACGCCACTGATCGTGACGGCGACGTCGCCCACCACGTCGGGGTCGAGGTTGAGGACGCGGCTCGTGCCGCCGGCGTCGATGATCGTCGCGGCCGGTCCGGCGCCGGCGACGGTGACCGACTGGCCGGCGAAGCGTCCGATCGCCAGCTCGCCGCCGGTGAGGCGGTAGGTGCCCGCCGGCACGGTGATCGTCGCGGCGTCCTTCTGGTTGTTCGCCACGCAGACCGCCTCACGCAGTGTCAGCGGGCTCGGGGCCGTCACGATCGCCGGGTTGCCGCACGCTCCGGCGGTGGCACCACTGTCGGCGGTGGTGGTGACCACCAGGGTCGAGGCAGCACTGGCCGGCGCTGCCCCCACGAGCGCGAGGGCTCCCGCGACCAGGCACGCCACGACGGCGTGGGTCAGCAGCTGCCTGGCGTGGCGGCGAGGTGTGCTCATCGGTGGGTCCTAGCGTCGGATCAGCTGAAACGGTGCGGCGGTCATGGGCGCTGCGGGTAGATGCCCTGCAGCGCGATGATGAAGGTGACCGCTTGGTAGGGCGGCATGTTGTTGTGCGGCTGGCCGCCACCCTGTTCGCCGATGGCCGCCGGCGACATGGTCGACGAGCCGTCGGTCGTGTAGGCGACCTCGGACGACCGGCCGTAGTGCGGCTGCGCCCACGTGGCGCCGGCAGGGCTCTCCCGATCGCCTCGCGCGCTCGACGCCTGCGGCGTGTGGGTGTGCGCGGGCATCTCGCTGTTGCTGAGGGCGACGGTGGCGGCGCCGCCCGTGTCACCTTGCTGGTACGAGTCCAGGCCGGGGCCCTGGCCCGTGCCGACGGTGAATCGGCCGCCGTTCAGGTCGGGCAGGGCGAAGGTCGTCTTCCCGTCGCCGCCGAACTGCACGCCGATGATCGAGTAGAGGGCCGTGTACTGCCTGATCGGGAGCAGGGCGCCGTTGCACAGGGCCCACCCGTCGGGGGCGAAGTTGAAGCCGACCTGGCAGATCTCGCCGATGAAGGGCTCAGTCATCTCTGTCTCCTCACGGCCTGGGCGGAAAGATGCCGGTGAGGGCGATCGCGTACGTGACGGGCAGGTACGGGGGCATGTTCTGGTGCGCCTGGCCGCCGCCGGTCGCCCCGACGGCTCCGGGGGACATCACCGCGTTGGGACCACTGCCATAGGCGGCCCCCTCGCCCGCCCCCCACGTGGCCCCCGTCGGATCAGCCGTGCTGGCCGTCGCGCCGGCTGCCGCCCCGTGCCGGTGGGCGGGCATCTCGGCGACCGTCAGCGTGTGCGTCTCCTCGCCGCCGACGGTGCCGATGTAGTAGGGGCCGCCCTGATGGATCGGACCCCGGTCTCGCAGGTCGGGCAGTGCGAAGTTGCTCGAGCCGTTGCCGCCGTAGAAGGTGCCGAGCAGCGAGAACAGCGCCGCGTTCTGGTTGATCGGCAGCAGCTGACCGGCGCACTCGGCCCAGTACTTCGGCACGAAACCGAAGCTGAACGCTCGGATCTCTCCGATGTAGAACTCACTCATGGGGCTCGCCTCTCAGCTCTGGCTCGGGAAGATGCCCTGGGTGGCGATGATGAAGTTGATCGCCAGGAAGGGTGGCCGGTTCTCGTGCGGTTGGCCGCCGCCCGACGCCGTCAGGGCCGCTCCGGACATGCGCGTCGAGGGCCCGTCGGACGCGTAGGGGGTTGAACCCGATGCCGCCCACACGCGGTCGGCCGGGGCGTTCGACGTCGCGCCCGCCGAGCTGGCGGCCACGCCGTGCCGGTGCGAGGGCAGGTGAGGCGTCGCCAGGGTCACGGACTCCTGGCCTCCGGCGTCGCCGAGTGGCCGACGGGCGCTGCGTCCGATCGGGATGCGGCCTCGCAGATCCGGCACGGCGAAGGTGTTCTGCCCGTCTCCGCCGTAGGTCGTCCCGACCAGCACGAACAGGGTCTCGAACTCGCTGATGGGCAGGAGCTGGCCTCGGCAGAACTCCCACCCGACCGGCGCGAAGGTGCCGCTGAACATCTTGATCTCGCCGACGTACGGTGTGCTCATGGGCGGTCCTTCGGCTCGGACGCTTCGCGTCGCATCTCGATGTGGGTGCCGTCGCCGCGGTCGACGACGACTTCGAAGCCCAGTCCCGTGTAGAGGTCGAGTGCGGGGTGGTTGGTGGGCCAGACGCTGAGGCCGACAGGCTGCGAGCGTTCGCCGGCCTCGGCCAGCACGTCCGTCAACGCGGCCGTGGCGATGCCCTGTCGGCGGTGTTCCCGGGCGACGACCAGGTCGACGATGCGTGTCTCGGGCGCGCTGACGTCCACGACGATGCGGCCCACGTCCCGTCCTTCTGCGACGAGGATCTCGTGACGGGCGTCGGGGTGGGCAACCGCGTGGTGAGCGCGCTGGGCGCGGAGCTGCAGGTCGAGCAGCGTCGCGCGGGTGTCGGGGGGCAGCAGGTCGAGGTCGGGCCGCGACTCGGCGAACAGGTCGGCGATCAGCTGGTCGTCAGCCGCTGCCGCGGGGCGGCGGCTGATCTCGACCTGGGTGGCGTGCACGTCAGACCGTCCGGTTGACGACGGCCTGCATCGCCGACTCGGAGCCCGTGGCCGACACGAACAGGTCGTGGACGGGCACGCCTCCCCCGCTCAGGGAATAGATCGCGTCGCCAGGTCGGGCGCCATCGACGGTCTCGAACGTCAGCACGAAGCTCTCGGACCGGCGGCTGCCGGCGGACGTGCTCAGGTTCTGCGCGGACGTCAGGCGCATCCGCGACGTCCGACCGTCGGCGGTGGCGTCGAAGACCTCGCCGATCGCGGTCACGTACGTCGATCGCGACGGCACCGCGGCGGCGGCGCGGCCTATGACCGCGCTGTCGCCGAACCCCACTGCCGCGACCCCCAGAACACCGACGCCGCCCATCAGGACAGCACGGCGCGATACCTCAGCCATACAGATCTACCGTTCTTCGCTCGTCGAACCGCAGCGAAATTAACACGGCGATCCGTGTCACAGATCGGTTTTCGGAAGATCTCCGCCGACTGTTCAGCCGGTCGGACCGGCCGGCAGTGACGGACTGTCAGTCAGAGCCGAACAGGTCGCGCGTGTAGACGCGGTCGCGGACGTCCTCGAGCTCGTCGACGCGGCGGTTGGCGACAATCACGTCCGAGACCTTCTTGAACTCGTCCAGGTCGCGGATGACCCGGGAGTGGAAGAACTCGTCCTCGGCCAGCTCGGGCTCGTAGAGAACGACCTCGATGCCCTTGGCCTTGAGTCGCTTCATGATGCCCTGCACGCTGCTGGCCCTGAAGTTGTCGGAGCCCGACTTCATGATCAGCCGGTGGATGCCGACGACCCGCGGGTTGCGGCTCAGGATGTCGGTGGCGATGAAGTCCTTGCGGGTGCTGTTGGCGTCGACGATCGCGCTGATCAGCGTCTGCGGCACGTCTTGGTAGTTGGCCAGCAGCTGCTTGGTGTCCTTCGGCAGGCAGTAGCCGCCGTAGCCGAACGACGGGTTGTTGTAGTGCGTGCCGATGCGCGGGTCGAGGCCGACGCCGTCGATGATCTGACGTGACGACAGCCCGTGGCTGATGGCGAACGAGTCGAGCTCGTTGAAGTAGGCCACGCGCATCGCCAGGTAGGTGTTGGCGAACAGCTTGATCGCCTCGGCCTCGGTGGGCTCGGTGAGCAGGACGGGGCAGCCCTTCTCGGCCGCCCCCTCCATCAGCAGGTCGGCGAAGCGCTGCGCTCGGTCGCTCCGCTCGCCGACGACGATGCGCGACGGGTGCAGGTTGTCGTAGAGCGCCTTGCCCTCGCGCAGGAACTCCGGCGAGAACAGCACGTTCTCGGTGGCGAGCCGCTTGCGGGCGTCGAGCACGAAGCCGACGGGGATCGTCGACTTGATGACCATCGTCGCGTCGGGCGCCAGCTTCACGACGTCGGCGATGACGCTCTCGACGGTGCGGGTGTTGAAGTAGTTGGTCTGCTCGTCGTAGTCGGTCGGCGTCGCGATGACGACGAACTCGGCGTCGGCGTAGGCCGTCGCGGGGTCGTTCGTGAACGTCAGGTCAAGGTCGTCACGGCCCAGGAACTGCTCGATCTCGGCGTCGTGGATGGGGCTCCTGCGCTGCTCGAGCAGGCGCAGCTTGCCCTCGTCGATCTCGAGGCCGACGACCTCGTTGCTCTGCGACAGCAGCACAGCGATGGACAGCCCGACGTAGCCGAGCCCGACAACAGCGATCTTGGTGCTCACCCCGCCAGCCTAGGGCCTGGGGTGTCGGGAGCTGCCGCCTGAACCCGGGTGGCCGATGCCGGCGTCGTATTCATCTGATCGTCATCGATCCGTGCTTCGAGTTGTGACTTACCGCATGTTGGGTTATCTGACGGGCGAAAGGGTGTCCTGCCTGTCCGTTCTCACATTAGAGTTCAGCCCAGGGAGAGCGCTTCCTGGGCTTGGGAGGGCCGATGACTGATCTGTGGCACGACGCTGTGCAACGACAGACTTCGGCATACGTCCGACGCCGCCGGTCCGACCGCGGCCTCCCCCCGGTCGACGAGACAGTCGTCAGCATCAGACGCGACGACCGCTCGTCCTACCGCCGCGGGCTGTTCATCACCGACCTCGCCGTGCTGGCCGCGACGACGGCGATCGCCCAGGTCTGGCACTTCGGCTTCAACGCGGACGTCCGCACCAATGGCCCGCTCAACCTGTCGTACAGCGCCTTCGGCGCCACCATCGTCGCGGTCTGGTGGGTGATGCTTCACCTGTTCCAGACCCGCGCACCCAAGATCATCGGCGACGGCGCCGACGAGTACCGCCGGGTCGCCCGAGCCACCTTCCTGGTGTTCGGCTGGGTCGCGATCTGGTCGCTGATGTTCAAGTGGGACATGTCGCGCGGCTACCTGGCCATCGCCTTCCCGCTCGGGCTCGTCGGGCTTCTGGCCGGGCGCAAGGTCTGGCGCGTCTGGCTGCGAAACCAGCGCCGGGTGGGCAACCACCTCTCCAACGTGCTGGTCGTCGGAGGCCCGAGATCGGGCCAGGAGATGGCGCTGTGGTTCAACCGCCACCGCGACGCCGGCCTGCGCGTCACGGGCGTCTGGGTGCCCGACGCCCACACCAAGAACAACGAGTGGCTCGACGTGCCCGACCAGTTCATCCCCGTCCTCGGCAACGACCGCAACCTCTTCGACGCGCTCAACATCACCGAGGCCGACACCGTCATCGTCAGCGACACCGAGCACCTCGGCCATCGCGCCCTGCGCGACCTGACGTGGCAGCTCGAGGGCCTCGACGTCGACCTCATGGTGTCGCCCAACGTCATGGACTTCTCGGGCTCGCGCATTCACGTGCGTGCCGTCGCCGGCATGCCGCTGATGCACCTGGAGCAGCCGCAGTACGCCGAGGCCGGCGCCTGGCCGAAGGCGGCATTCGACCGCCTGTTCGCCCTCTTCGCGATCACAGTCTTCTCACCCCTTCTCCTGAGTGCCGCCGCAGCGGTAAAGATGACCAGCAAGGGTCCGATCTTCTACCGGCAGCGCCGCATCGGACTGAACGGCGACGAGTTCGACATGCTCAAGTTCCGCTCCATGCGGGTCGGGGCCGATGCCGAGCTCGCAGCTCTGCTCGCAGAACAGGGCACCTCCGACCAGCCATTGTTCAAGGTGAAGAACGACCCACGCCTCACGACCGTCGGCGCCTTCCTGCGCCGCTACTCCATCGACGAGCTGCCCCAGCTCTTCAACGTGCTGCGCGGCGACATGAGCGTCGTCGGCCCTCGGCCGCAGGTCGCCGCCGAGGTCGAGATGTACGACGACCACGCCTTCCGTCGCTTGACCGTCCGCCCCGGCATGACCGGACTGTGGCAGGTCTCCGGACGGTCAGACCTCTCGTGGGAGGACGCCATTCGCCTCGACACCTACTACGTCGAGAACTGGTCGCTCACCGGCGATCTGATCATTCTCTGGCGAACCCTCCGAGCGGTTATCGGGTCCAATGGCGCTTACTAGAATCACACGCTTGTTAAGCATCCAGAAGATCTCGGAGCTCACCCGATGAGGCAAGGCACTTTCACTACCCTCATCAATCACGAATGGTTGGCTCGCCACGGCGGATCTGAGAATGTCTTCGAACAGCTCCTCGCAGCAGTCCCAGGTGCGACTTCAATGTGTCTCTGGAACGACGCACCCGAACGCTTCGGATCGCAGACCGACGAAACGTGGCTGGCTCGGACGCCGCTTCGCCGATCCAAGGCCTTATCGCTGCCCTTTCATCACGCGGCTTGGCAAGGTGTTGACCTGACAGGCGTCGACCGAGTCATCTCCAGCAGTCATGCCTTCGGCCACCATCTTGCATCTCGAGCAGCCAATACTGGTATCGACGCTTATGCGTATGTTCATACGCCAGCGCGCTATGTCTGGGCCCCTTCTCTTGACCAGCGGGGGCAAAACCCGCTTGCCCGCGGAGCCTCAGTCGTGCTGAAGAAGCGGGACCGCCGCCATACATCCGATGCTGTTAGCTACGCCGCGAACAGCCAGTTCGTCCGCTCCCGGATTCGCGCGTCGTGGTCCGTTGACTCGCGCGTCATCTACCCACCCGTTGCAGTCGATCGCATTCAAGCGACGCCCAACTGGGCAGATGTCGTCTCGCCAGAGGAGGCCGTTCTTCTTGACAATCTGCCGCGCCAGTTCGTTCTCGGCGCTTCACGACTAGTCGATTACAAGCGTCTAGATCTTCCCATTAAGGTTGGTGGTTTGCTAGGCATGCCGGTCGTGATCGCAGGTGACGGACCCCAACGAGACCAATTGGCGACAATAGCCGAACGCGTGCGAGTCCCAGTGAAGTTTGTTGGTCGAGTTAGTGACGCACTTCTGTTCGCCCTGTACCAGAGGGCTTCGCTTTTCGTCTTTATGCCAGTTGAAGACTTCGGAATTATGCCAGTAGAGGCGATGGCTCTCGGAACTCCTGTGCTCGCGAACGCTGTCGGCGGCGGTGCCGAGAGCGTGAGACTGGCTTCCGGGGGCGCTGTCGTCAACGACGATGCGAGCGACCAGGAGGTCCGCACTGCTGCAGTTAAGGCAATGGATGCGAGGAGCGACACTATGCGCCAAGGTGTCCGACAATTCAGCGAGGCAGCGTTCCGCGAGCACATCCGATCCTGGGTCCGTGAGGGCACTTCACCGCAGGCGGAGGGATCTTTGTGAGCACGGAACAGGTGCGAGTCTCAGTGCTTATGCCGGTACGCGACGGAGCAAGAACCGTGGCGGACGCGGTCCATTCAGTGCTTGCGGACATAGGGACGCACGATGAACTTGTCGTAGTCGACGACGGATCAACCGACGGCTCTGACGACCTACTGCGGTCGATGCCAGGGCAGATCCGCGTCGTTGCTAACGAAGGCCGGGGAATTGTTGACGCATTGAATACCGGTCTAAGGCTCGCAACAGGAGAGTTCATCGCCCGGTGCGACGCCGATGATCAGTGGCTGCCCGGCCACACGGAGTTACTCGTCGCTGAACTTGAGTCCGATCCCGAGGCCGTTGCTGTCTTCGGTGCCGCACAGTTGCGCGGCAGCAAGGGCGATGTGGTGGCTCATTCCGTTCCCCCGGGTTCACCGACCGAACTTCGGCGCGCGATGTTGCGTGGAAATCCGCTGATCCATGGTGCTGTGATGGCACGCCGGGGTTCCATCATTTCGGTCGGTGGGTATCGCTCGGTGTCTGGCGCGGAGGACTTCGACCTCTGGACACGACTGGCCGAGTCCGGCCGGTTGGGAACCATCCCCGACCTCATCTACGACTATCAACTCAGCAGCGCTTCGGCACACACGACGAAGCGACGTCGTCAGGCCCGAAGCACTCTGCGAGTGCTGCTTCAACACGCACTGAGGACACGCGAGTTGTCGGTCGCAGGCTTGGCGCGCAATGCATTGAGCGCAGTCTGGCCCGTTCGTCGATTCTGGTACCGGGCATGACCCGCATCATGATGATTCACCCGAGACCAACACGTGGCGGGTTCTCTGCGGTGGTCTCCCAGGCCATCGAGCTTCTCGGCCTCGGAGGGTTCGAGATCTCGGTGATGGTGGAGCGAGGCGATCGCCTAAGCGAGCTTCCTGCCGAGGTGAAACAAGTGATCCTCAAGCACCCACTAAAGTCCGCCCGAGGAGCTTCACAAGCCCGTCGTGCCATCACTTCGGTCCGCCCCCACCTCCTTCACCTCCACGGACGCCAGGCTGGTCTCATCGGTCGTATAGTCGCGCCACGATCGATAGAGAAGGTCCTCTACACGCCGCACGGCACGCCTTGGGCCGGTTCGTCAGCACGACGTCTCTTCCTGACCGAAGTCTCCGAGCGGGTGCTCTCAAAGCGGACCGACTCAGTGCTGTGCGTGTCCCGGTCGGAGCAAGCTGATTGGGTTAGAAGAGACCCCTCGAGCCGCGTTGAGTTCATGCCCAACCTGATCGAACTCGAGTCCAACTCTCGCACCCCCATTACCCCGGATCCTCAATGCCAGCTCCTCGTCCCAGGCGGTTACCACCCGCAAAAACGGCTTGAAGTTGTCATAGAGGCTCTGGCCATGACGACCGGCTCGCGGCGCGAAGTGGTCTTTTGCGGATCAGTAGAAGACGATAAATACCGCGAGAAGCTTATCGGACTAGCTAGATCTCTAGGTGTCGAGTCGCAGGTGCAGTTCTTGGGCAACATTCCGGATGTTAGTTCGAGGATGAGAAACGCTGAACTAGTCATCCTTCCGAGCTTCTCTGAAGGTTTTCCCATCGTTGGACAGGAGGCGGTCGCTGTAGGGGCCAATGTATTGTGGAGTGCCATTCCCGCTCATCAAGAACTATTCGGCGACACCGGTAGGTCATTTTGGACCGCCCACGAGCTGGCCGTTCTCATGACAAGACCTCCCCTGGAGTCCTCGGTTGTGGCGAGGCAGGCATGGTTACGAAAATTTCAAGACGATGCCCGCACGCGCCGGGCAGCGTTCTGGCGCCGAAATGCGATCCGTCTTGATTGATCCCGCTACACGACGACTTTCCAGCCGAGGGATGGGCAGAGACGGTCACGCAGCCCTCATGCTCGGCGCAGCAGACCTTCTTGGTCCTCTTGGCGGCTTTGCCGCGAGCATCGTCCACGCAAGGACGCTCGGACCATCAGGGCGCGGTGACCTGGCTGCTGTCGTGGCAGCGTTGGCAGTCTGCGAAGCCGTCCTTGTGTTCGGTATTCCCGACGTGATGACGAGACACGTTGCGCGCGTAAGGATGTTCACTCGATCTTTCACGGGCATGCTAATTGTCTGTTTGCTGGGATCAACGATCCCCGCCGTACTGGTTTGGTGGTGGGCGGTCGATCGTGTACTCAGTGCGGCGGCCGCCGGAATCGCGGCCGCAGTCGGGCCGACGGCTACCGTTGCAGCGCTGAGGCGCCGCATTCTGGCAGGGCGCCGCGCGTTCCGCCGCCTCGTGGTCGTCCTCATGGCGGGCGGAGTGATACGACCCATTGCGCCGGCTGCCTTGCTTCTGCTCTTCGCCGTCGTGCAGCTCGGGGCCAGCATTGCGGGTGCGGCGATAGTCAGCGTGGCTATCTACGCCGGGATGTACGGCGTTGCTCTTCTGCTGGCCAACCGGTCAGTCATGTACAAATCCCCCGGAGGCAAGACATCGTGAAGCCAATATTTACCGCCGTCATTCGCGCGAAAGACCGCGAACGCACCATTGGCCGAGCGATCACGTCGGTCCTTGACCAGACCGTGGCCGGTGAAGTCATTGTTGTCGACTCCGGTTCTTCCGACAGGACCGCGGAGATTGCGGAGTCGATGGGTGCGCGCGTCATCTCCATCCTTCCCGCGGAATTCACTTACGGTCGCGCGATCAACATCGGGGTACAAGAGGCAAAATCTGCCATCGTCCTCGTTCTATCTGCGCACTGCGCTCTGCCACGGTCGGACTGGGTAGAGCAGGCGCTCACCTACTTCGACGATGCCCACGTAGCCGGGCTGAACGGAGTCACGTCAGTGGGCGGCGGAACCGCCGAGCAGACCTTCTTCGAACCGCTGTTATCCCTGGAACTAGCAACGACCGTCGGCGCGGCCTATCAGCGCCAAGAGTGGTACTCATTCGCTGGCTTCTCGAACCATGCCTCCGTCGTTCGACGGTCCATCGCGCTAGCGGAACCCTTCGACGAAACCCTGACCGCATGCGAGGACAAAGAGTGGGCGAATCGTGTGACGGTCCGTGGGAATTCGCTCGTCTACGTCGCCGGCATGGCCGTTCCTGGTCTACACCGTCGGAAAGAGGGACTGAGAGCACTCTACCGCCGCGCCTCCAAAGAGGCGGACGCTCTCGAGCAACTGGCAGGACGACCGATATGGCGACCAACCGACGCCCTGCGGCACGGGGCTCGCATGACTGCGTCGCGTCGAGGCGTAAAACGGCTGGCACCATTTCGACCGGCGAACTTCGTTGAAACGTGTGGTCGCATCTCGCTGAGGCCTCGCACCAGCACGCTGACCAGTCGATCAGTCCCTGCTGGTCACGCTGAAGTATTGCTGCAGACTTTAAGACCTGTCCTAGCCCCTTCGCATCGCGTCGACCTCGCAAATGTGCCGCTTCACAATAATTGCGGTGACAGCGCTATCTGGTTGGGCCAACTGAAGGTGCTGCGCGCGCTGGGCGTCGACACGTCCCGTGCCAGAAGGTTCACGAATATCCTCGACCAATTCGCCGTACCTCGTCCCTCCCCCATTGTGCTTGTGCGCGGCGGGGGATACTTCGGCGATCTGTGGCCCGACGAACTCCGAGCATTCTTCGACGCTTGCGAGCAGTATCAAGGCCAGTCGTTGATCTTCATGCCCCAGTCTATGGGAACCCTTAGCCACGCCACGGTGCTCGCTGTCACAGCTAGCATCGAACGGCATGGCGACGTCCGGCTTCTGCTGCGAGACACTCGCAGCGCCGAAAAAGCACGCGAGTTGTTTCCTACTGCTCTAGTTTCGCTTGCGCCCGATTCGGCACAAGCTTTGACCGCTGAAGACTTGATGGGACTCGTCCCTCGTCCGAACCGGGACCTTCCGCCAATCAGAGTTATCGCGCGCTCGGACTCGGAAGGCGACGGGAGCTTAGTCGGCCGTGCCCAAGAATTGAACTTGAAGGTGCTCGATTTTGTCGACGCCGAGAGTTCGAAGACGAACAAGATCCTGCGATGGACGCATGAGTTCATTCGCGCACGATTTCCTCATAGGTTGGCGTCTGCAATTCTCATTCGCGCCTTGCCGAAAAGGTCGGTATATGACCATCATGCGCGAGCTGAGCTTCGCCGCGCCGTCTCCCTTATAGCAGGAGCCGAGAAGGTAGTGACCGACAGACTGCATGCCAGCATCATCGCCTCAATCTTAGAGATAGAAGTTGTGGCGGTCGACACAGGCTACGGGAAGCTGAGATCTTACTTTGAGGCTTGGCCCTCCAAGTTCGTGACATTTGCCGACGACGCCGATTCCGCCCTTCGGGACATCGATGATTGACGCGAAAGGAGGCGAGACAACATTCCGTCTCAAGCTGGTTCCTTTGCTCATATGTGCCGTTCTCTTCGTCGATGTGCCTGTTCCCCTCTTCGGCTCGGTCATCAGACTGGCCGCGATCCCGACGCTTCTGTTGATCGCTTTTCAGCGAAATCGAGTGTCGGTGCCCCGGTGCAGCTCCTTGGCGTTGCTATTCCCTCTGTACTTCGCACTTCCATGGCTCTTCAACGGGCGCGGCGACGTCACGCAAGTTACGTTCGATGTGACCGCACATCTCGTGGTCGTCGGAGTCGCGGTGCTGGCAGCACGAGAAATTACAAGGTCGGAAAGTCGACAGCAGCTTGCCGACTACTACGTCGCCTTTGCTGCAGTCAGCGCCGTTTTGGCGTGGTGCCAGCGCCAGAGTCTGCTGGGCCCCCTCGGCCGCGACCTATGGGGAAGAGCGCAGACATCTACCGGGGACCTTCGTGGGGCAGCGATGCTGTCAGATCCAAACTTCTTGGCAGTTTTGTTGGCTTCCTCTGTTCCGCTCATATTCCAATGGCACAGGTCGCGCTTGCGGCTCATGGCACTCGGAGTTGTCGCAATAGGACTGTTCAGTACGGACTCGCGGGCTGGAATACTTCTCGCGCTTATCTCAGTGGCTGTACTTCTTGCGAGAAAGGCGCCCGAAGGCCAACGAAGGTCTTCGAAGCGCGAGGGCGGGCGAAAGCTTGTAGTCACTGCCTCGCTAATGCTCGTCATCTTGTTTGTGATGAATGTAGGCGGCCAGCGCGACAGGGTGTTCGATGGCATCCAAGTGGCCTTCTCGGGGTCGATCGCCGGTAGTAGTCAGACTGACGCGGCTGCGGACGTCTCCGCAAGCGATCGGCGCGAGTACGCGACTGCCTGGTTTCGCCTCGGGATTGACAGCCTTCCGTGGGGTGCGGGCGTAAACGCTGAGGACTTCATCGTCACCGAATCGGGTAGACGAAACGCCGCGCACAACAACTTCATCCAGCTTCTCGGCCAGGGTGGGATCGCAGGCGCGTTGATCGCGCTTGTCACGGCAGCCGCGGGCGTAGTCTTGTTCCGGCGCAGAAGTGATGAGTTTGCGGTCAGCGGCTTGATGATCGTTCTCGGCGGGCTCTTTCTGAGCTTCCCCGGAACGGCGCTGGTCGCCTTCCCATTGGGCGTTGCAGATGCGTTGGCGCGTCGACGTCCAAAGTGGTCCGGTCACAGTCCGATACGTTCATCAAGACCCACGACTTCAAGCAAGCGTGGCCTCTCGACGCGCACGGCACACTTGCGCGCGGAACCGGAAACGCGCCTCGTAAAGCCCCAGGCTTCGGGAACTGCGCTGTTCAAGGGCGACCGGTCGCCCTACCTAGGCTCGGCTACCGATAATCGAACGAATACATATCTCGGACGGAGAAATTGTGGACCTGCGTGACTACGTGCGAGTGCTGAAGGCCCGTTGGCTATTGGTAGTTCTCTGCGGCCTTGTCCTGTTAGCCATTTCGGCGCTGCTCACAATCCGCGCGACCCCTCAGTACGCCTCATCTGCCCGCATGTTCGTCTCAACTCAGGGGTCGACTGACGACGCGCAAGCCAACCAAGGCGGTCAGTTTTCCCTTCAGCGGGTCAAGTCCTACGCGGATCTTCTGACGGGACGCGAGATCGCGCGCAGAGTGGTCGACGACTTGGATCTCGATGAATCGCCCAACACGCTTGCGGAGCAGATTTCTGCGAGTTCAAAACTTGACACTGTCATTCTCACCGTCACTGTCACCGACCCCGACCCGGCCCGCGCGCAAATGCTCGCAAATGGCGTTGCGAAGGTCTTTGTTGCTTACGTCGCCGAGCTTGAGACGCCGCCGGGGAAGGACGAAGCAACGATCAAGGCGACGGTCGTCGATCCGGCTTCCAGATCGTCCTCGCCAATCTCACCTCAGCCAATGCGCAACCTCGGGCTCGGCCTGATCCTGGGCCTGCTTCTCGGGGCTGGCGCGGCCGTGTTGCGGGAGACGCTGGACACGACCATCAAGTCATCGCGTCAGCTCGAAGGGCTCGTGCCGGCGCCGATTATCGGTGCCATCAGCTACGACTCTGACGCCGTCGACACCCCCCTCATCACGAGTCTCGATACGTACGCGCCGCGCTCTGAGGCCTTCCGCGTGTTGCGGACGAATCTGCAGTTCATTGACCCCGACGCGCACCACAAGGTCTTCGTCGTCACCAGCTCGCTGCCGGGCGAGGGCAAGACCACAACGGCCGCCAACCTCGCTCTCGCGCTCGCGGAGGGCGGCGAGAAGGTCGTGCTGGTCGAGGGCGATCTGCGTCGTCCGAAGGTCGCCGAGTACCTGCGCCTCGAGTCGTCCGTCGGCCTGACCACGGTGCTGATCGGCAAGCTCTCGCTGGAGGACGCGATCCAGACCACCGCCAACGAAGACCTTCACGTCCTCACCAGTGGCTCGACGCCGCCGAACCCCGCCGAGCTGCTCAAGTCGAGCTCGATGGCCGCGCTCATCACCTCGCTGCGTGAGACCTACGACATCGTGCTGATCGACGCACCGCCGCTGCTGCCCGTCACCGACGGCGCACTGCTCGCCGCCCAGGCTGACGGCGCACTGCTGGTCGTCCGGCACGGCAAGACCACGACCGACCAGGTCACGCTCGCCGTCGAGCGCCTGGAGGCCGTCGGCGCTGCGCCCGTCGGCGTGATCTTCAACCGCACTCCGGCCAAGGGCGGGGACGGTTACGGCTACGGGTACGGATACGGCTACGCCCCCGACGCGTCCGCATCGCAGGACGCATCTGCGAAAGCCTGACGTGATTTGAGTCACATCTGCGGTGGTTGGAACGAGTCCACATCGCCGAAGTTACGAACAAATCGCCGAAGATGAGGGGCACTTCATGTTTCGTGTTCATGAAATGTGCTGAGAGCGGCACTAGTAGGGCCAAAAGTCCCCTACGCTTAGCGAAGAATTCCACCTGTAGCACCACCCACCTGGCACCTTTGCCAAAGACAAGGACAACCATGAAGAAGATTCTGATTGCGCTCGTCGCATCGATCGCTCTGGTTCTCGGCACGGGAGCCTTCGTGAGCGGCGCTTCGGCAGCCGACTACCCGGGCACCGTTCCGACGGCCCCCTCCACCCCGCCGGTCAAGACGGTCGAGCCCGGCTCGAACTTCAAGATCACGATCAAGATCAAGGCCGGCAACGCCAAGGCCAACGGCACGCTGCGCGTCGTCTTCAACGGCAAGAAGTACACCGTCAAGGTGCGCAACGGCGTCGCAAAGTTCAAGGGCAAGGCGCCCAAGTCGACCGGCACGAAGGCGATCAAGTACACCTTCAAGCCCTCGAAGAACTCGGTCTTCAAGGCGAGCAAGGGCAAGACGAAGGTCAAGATCAAGAAGTAGTCATCGAGCGCTCCAGCGTTCATCTCAGAAGTGGGGCTGCCCATCGGCAGCCCCACTTCTGCGTGTGTAGGGCACCAAGCAGCAGGGGGACACCATCGTGAGCAGCTCACGCACCGCGCCGACGGCGAAGAAGAAGCCGCGCCGGCTCACGATCGTCCTGGCCGTGCTCGGCCTGCTGGTGGTCGTCGGCGTCGCAATCGCCGTCTACGCCTACACCGAGCTGTCGTCGGCACGTGACGACATCGACGTCGCCACCACCAGCGCGTCCGAGCTGCAGACTGCCCTCGAGTCGGGCGACCAGCCCGCCGCGCGGACGTCGCTCGAGCAGCTGCAGCAGAGCATCGGCGACGCCGACTCCACCCTCTCGGGCGCGATCTTCTCCGTCGCCGCGAAGTTGCCGATCGCCGGCAGGAACGTCACGGCCGCACGCACCGTCACCTCGTCGCTGAGCACCGTGGCGGACGACGGACTGCCGCCCCTGGTCGAGATCGCCGACCAGTTCAACGGCAAGACGTTCAACCCTGCCGGCGGAAAGATCGACGTCGCGACCATCGCCGCGATCGGCCCCAACGTCACGACGTCGGCCCGCGTCATCGAGGCCGCCTCGGCCAAGGTGGACGCGATCGACGCCTCGTCGCTCAACGGTTCACTGCAGGGCCCGGTCGAGGACGTGCAGGACAAGCTGGCCCACGCGGCCACCGTGGCGCAGCGCGCCACCACCGCGTCGACCGTCGTGCCGCAGATGCTGACGGGCAAGCACCGATACCTGCTGATCTTCCAGAACAACGCCGAGATCCGGGCCACCGGCGGGCTGCCCGGTGCCTACGCCGTGCTCGACGTGAACGACGGCAAGATCTCGCTCGGCGAACAGGGCTCGGGAGCATCGATGGGCAACTTGCCGTACGAGGCGACGCCCATCTCGCAGGAGGAGACCGACCTCTTCGACACCAAGCTGGTCAGCGACTTCCGCGACATCAACTTCACCCCCGACTTCCCGCGGGCTGCCGAGATCGGCACGGCCATCCTCGCCCGCGAGAAGAACATCGACGTCGACGGCGTGCTGTCGGTCGACCCCGTGACCCTGTCGTACGTGCTCGAGGGCATCGGCCCCATCACGCTGGACGACGGCTCGACTCTCACGTCGTCCAACGCCGTCGACGTGCTGCTCAACGGCGTCTACGTGAACTACCCCGAGCCCGACGCGCAGGACGCCTTCTTCGCCTCGGCCACGCAGAAGATCTTCGACAAGGTGCTGGCCGGCCAGGGCGACCCGACGGCCCTGCTCAAGGCGCTCACCAAGGCGACCGACGAGCGTCGCGTGCAGGTGTGGACGAAGGACAGCGCGATCACCGACGCGCTCGGCGACTCCGCCGTCGCCGGCAAGCTGCCGACGGGCAAGGCCGCGAACTCTGCCATCGGCATCTACCTGAACGACGCCACCGGCGCGAAGATGCAGTACTACCTCGACTACGACATCTCGGCCAAGGCCACCCGGTGCACCGAGAGCGGCACGCAGTCGTTCGAGACCACCACGACGCTGACGTCGTCCGCTCCCGCCGACTCGGCCCAGCTGCCCGAGTCGATCCGCGGGCCGGGCTTCGGCGCCGAGCCTGGCTCGATGCTGCTCAACTACTACGTCTACGCGCCCAACGGCGGCAAGGTCACGGCCCTGACGATCGACGGCGAGGACGCCGCCTACCCCCTGACGCAGGACGGACGCGGCGTCGACCTCACCACGGTGCAGCTCGACCCGGGCCAGACCGTGACCGTCAAGGCCACGATCAGCGGCAGTGACGGTCAGCGCTGGGCGACGCGCCTGCTGGCCACACCGTCGATCAAGCCGGGCTCCGAGAGCTCGGTCATCCCTAGCGCCTGCTGATCCCCGCTGCGCCGCTCAGGCGCGGTCGTGGAGCGTGATCCGGTAGCCGTCCGGGTCGGCGAAGGTGAACGTGCGGCCGAAGGGTCCGTCGATCGGCGCCGACACAATCGTGTGGCCGTCGGCGGCCAGTGAGTCGTGGATCGCCTGGACGTCCGTGGCGTGCAGCCAGATCGCGGCACCGATGCCGGGCTGCGGCGCCGAGGCGATGTCGGTGCCCTCGACGACGTCGCGCAGGGCGAACGCGATCGGCGTGGTCTCGAAGACCACGGCGTGCGGCGGTCCGGCCGGTGAGCGCACCAGGCCGAGGTACTGCTCGTAGAACGCCTGCGAGGCGGCGAGGTCGGTGGCCTGCAGGGAGATGAAGTCGGGTCCGGTGACGGGCATGGTGCTGCTCCTTCGATGCGTGTCAGTTATCTGACATCTCGACCGTATGTCAGAATACTGACATGAGTCAAGACGGCATCGACCTCGAGACGTCCCTCGGGTACCTGCTGAAGGAGGCGTCGAGCGCGCTGCGCGCCTCGATGGAGGAGGTGCTGCGCCCGCTCGGCATGACCGTGACGCACTACTCCTGCCTCGAGCTGCTGTCGCAGCGACCGGGGTTGTCGAACTCCGAGCTCGCGCGCGGCGCCTTCGTGACGCGGCAGTCGATGAACGTCCTGCTGCAGACCCTCGAGCGCGACGGCTACGTGACCCGGCCGGCCGAGGCCCCCGTCGGCAAGGTGCTGCCGACGCGGCTCACCCCGCGCGGACGCCGGAGCCTCGCGAAGGCCACCGCGGCGGTGCGGTCAGTCGAGGTCAGGATGCTCGCGGGCATGAGCCGCACCGAGCAGGCGGCGGCGTTCGCGGCCCTGCAGAGCATGACCCGGTCGCTGCGTTCCACCGACCCGGTGTGACGCAAGCCCTCTCGCGCTGACCCGCGTTTTGCCTATGATGGCAGCTCGTACCGGTCAGTAACATGGTCGGCGGAACGGACGGAAGGGGCTGAGCGACATTCCGGACAGAGTTCGTCAGGTCCTCGCGCGGTTCCTCGCCGACGATCCCGACATCCAGGTCGTCTACGTCAGGGCCATCCGCCCCGACTCGTACTACGTCAGCGTCGAGGACGGCCGCACCGTGATCTTCGTGCACCCGGTGCACCAGTCGACGGCACGGCGCCCGGACTGATCAGGGCTGCATCCAGGCCAGGCCGTTGTTGGTGCTGTTGTAGACACCGTCGTCGACGACCGCGAAGAGCGCGCTCGACGTCGCGGCGATGGCCTTGGCGGGCTCGCCCGAGATGCACCCGCCCGGGGTCCACGTCACTCCCCCGTCAGCCGTCGTGAACGCGTTGGCGGCGCAGCCGTTGTAGCGGGCCAGCGCGAAGCCCGCGCTCGGCGTCAGGAAGGTGCTGACGCGGACGTTGTCGAGGCGCCCCAGCGCCACCCATGTCTCGCCGTCGTCGCCCGAGCCGATGATCGAGCCGTCGGCGCACGACACGCGCCCCGACTCGGCCGTGACCTGGCTGACGGACGTGACGACGCACCCCTCGGCGGGCTTCGAGCGTCCGTCGGGCGTCACGACCGACGCGCTGTCGTCGGGGCGCGGGTACCAGAGGTCGACGTCGTCGGCGGTCGTCCACGTGCGTCCACCGTCGGAGCTGGTGACCTGGCGGACGTCGCAGTCGGACGTCGTGCCGACCACCGCGATCGAGCTGGCGTCGGTCGCACGCACCGCGAGCGTCGAGGTCAGACCGGTCTGGGACGGTGCGAAGTCGGCGCCGCCGTCGGTCGAGATCTGCACCGAGGCGGCCGGGTCGGTGCACCGTCCGCGGGTGCCGTAGACGATCGTGCCGTCGTTCGCCGCCGACATCGCGACGGCCTCGGCGGCCGTGAAGTCGTACGGGATCTGCTGGGTCGTCCCCGCTTCGGTCGGCTCGCTGGCCGACGGGGTCGGCGCCGTCGCGGACGCCGACGACCGGGGCACGTCCGACTCCGGCGGGGTGCCGTTGACGTGCCGCACGGCGCCCACGACCAGGATCACGTCGACGACCACGAAGACGGCCAGGAGGAGGCGCTGCACGAGGGGACTCACCTGTCCGAGCCTAGTCGCTGGTACCGAGACCTAGGTCCCACGTGTCCCACCCGACACGTGTGACCCGTGCCCGGCGACCACGCCCTCACTACGATCGAGGGATGCGCTCACGATGGCTCCTGCTGGCAGCAGGGGCGTACGCGTTCGCACTCGCCCTGATCGGCCTCTGGAAGACGCCCGTCGACCGCAACGTCGCCGTCGTCGACCTCGCCCCGGTCGCGTGGACGATCGACCGGCTGGGCCTCGACCCGTGGCAGGGCTACGACCTCGTCGAGTTCACCGCCAACATCGCGCTGTTCGTGCCGCTCGGCGTCCTGCTGCTGCTGTGGTGGCGTCACCGCGGGTGGCTGCACGCGGCCGGGGTCGCGTTCGCGACGAGCCTGACGATCGAGATCCTGCAGCAGGTGCTGCGGCCCGAGCGGTTCGCGAGCGTCAACGACGTCGTCGCCAACACCGCCGGCGGCGCGATCGGCGGCCTGCTGGTGGTGGCCGGACGTCGTCTGCGCCAGCGGCAGCCCGTCAGTCGCTGAGCGGCTCGGCCAGGACGGCGATCGGCGACTGCGTCCGCTTGGCGACGTAGAGCGCCTTGTCGGCCGCCGCGAACAGGTCGGTCAGCGTGCTGGTGGAGTCGGGAGTCAGCACCACCGACGCCATGCCGGCCGACAGGCCGATGCGGTTGCTCTTCTCGGCCACGTCGCGGCACAGCGCGTTGACGAGCTTCTCGATCACCCCGACGTCGTCGCCCGAGACCAGGATCGTGAACTCGTCGCCGCCCACCCGGGCCACGACGCTCGACTCGACCCGGTCGAACATGAACGTCAGCGCCGCCGCGACCGCACGGATCATCTGGTCGCCCATCGGGTGGCCCTCGGTGTCGTTCACGAGCTTGAGGCCGTCGATGTCCATCGCGACGATCGCGATCTCGCGCGACGCCTCGTCGCCCAGGTCGAACAGCCTGGCCGCGTGCTCGTCGAGCGCCCGGCGGTTGAGCAGGCTCGTCAGCGGATCGCGGTAGGCGAGCTTCTGCAGGTCGGCCTCGCGGATGGCCCGCGAGACGGCCGCGGCCAGGATCGCCACGAGGACGTCGGTGTAGGCGACGCCGTCGTCGTCGAAGACCTTCTCGCCGATGTGCCGCGTCGCGTAGAACTCGCCCCACGACCGTCCGTCGACGACGATCGCCGTCGACAACGACGAGCCCTTGCCGAAGCGCTCGAGCAGGTAGCGCTCCTCGACCGGCAGCCCCTCGTCGTCGATGCTGTCGACGAAGGTGCGACGCTCACGGATCGCCGACGTCAGACGGCTGAGGCCCGACACCGGATACGTCTCGTCGGCGGGCCACCGCTCCTCGCCGTCGCCGAGGTCGCCGACGTTGATGAGGGTGCGGACGTCCTCGCCCGAGTCGTTCAGGCGGCTGATCGACACCGTCGCGGCCCCGAGAGCCGTGCGCGCCTGCTCGGCGGCCGTCTCGAGGATGTCGTCCAACTCGTGCTGGTCTGCCAGCATGCGGGCCATGGCGGCCAGGCTCTTCAGACCGCTCGTCGCCTCGCTCATCGCACTCCGGTCAGTTGCCGCTGCCCAGTCCCCGCAGCGGATCCCAGCGTACCTCCGCCGGGCAGGGCGGGAGGTCGAACGCGAAATGAGACGGAGCGACAGCTTTCGATGGGACGATGGGCCCATGACGGGTCGTGACGGTCGCCAGACGCGGCGCAAGATCACGCTCGAGACGCTGAGCTTCTCCGTGCCGGTGACGGCCGCGGTCCTCTGCTCCGGCCTCATCGTCGCGACGTGGTCGCGCGACGGCGCGGTGCTGGCTGCCCTGCTCACGGCCGTGGCGTGCACCGCCGTCATGCTCTGGCACCGGAGCAACCACCCCGCGAGCATCGCGCCGCGGGGGTCGTCGGCGGAGGCGGACGCGGGGTCGGACGACGTCGAGGACGACGGCGGCCGGTGGGACCTGTTCACCGTCGTGCTGTTCGCCGTGAGCCTCGTGGCCGTCGTGGTTGCGGGCGTCGTCGTCCGGTTCACGCTCGCGCTGGCGATCATCGTGCTGTTCGCGGTGGTCGACAGCGACTCCGACCTCGGCGACGTGGCCCTCGCGACGGTGGTGACGCTGGGGGCTGCCGCCGTCGTCGAGCTCGTCGTGGTCATTCCGCTCAGCCGGCTCTGGGACCTGTCGACCGACGAGGGCCCCGGGCTGCTGGCATCGATCTACCCCGTCGCGACCGACCAGGCCTGAGAGCGGGTCACCCGGCCGGCTCGACGTCCACGGCCGCCGACCACCGGGCGCCCTTCGGGACGCTGACCTTCACGTCGAACGTCGAGATCGGATCACCCTCGACCTTGTTCAATCCGATGAGCCCCGGGCCGCCGCCACTGTCGGACGAGCACGGGACCGCCCCCTCGCCCACGCCGCTGATCGCGACGACGATCTCGGCGTCGTCGTCACCGATGCAGTCCATGTGCAGGTAGAAGTCGCTCGTGGGCGTCTTCAGCGTCACCGGCCGGACGGCGTCGCCGCGCTGGTCGATGAGCTCGGCGACCCTCGTCGTCCCCTTGCGCTGGTCGAACGTCTGCGTCGGCGTCAGCTCGGAGCACCCCGCGAGCGTCAGCATCGCCAGGACGGGCAGGGCTGCCCAGGTCGTCCGCCTCGTCATGCGCATGGGGCCAGTGTGGCGGAGAGACGGAGAAGCCCCCGACAGGCGCGAACCTGTCGGGGGCTTCTTCGTGTCTCTGCGGGGCGGAGGTGGCGAGATTTGAACTCGCGAGAGGTTTAAACCTCAACCCGCTTAGCAGGCGGGCGCACTAGGCCACTATGCGACACCTCCCCGCAGCACGCCGAAACGTGCAACCGGAACAGGATAGCGACCGTCCGCGGCCCACGACGAATCGGCCGCTCCTTCGGGCGTCTCCGTGCTGTGCGGCGACGCCCTGTGGACGGACGAGCACTCGGCCGATCGCGATGTCGGAGGGAGTGTGTAGCGTCGGGAGGGGCACCTGCAAGCGTTCTTATCGACTGCAATGCCAACACATTCGGACACCGAGACGCTTGACTCACGTGCGACTCTTGGGTAGAGTCGAATACATGTTCGAGTCGACGATGGTCACGATCGCCGAGGCGCTGGATGCGCTTCGGCTCGACGTCTACGACTCCATGCAGCCGGCCGAGCAGATGGCCGCGTGCGAGAGGCTCGCGCGGCTCGAGGCGCGGGTCACGGCACACCTGTTTGCCGCGACCCGCGCCGCCGATGCGTCCAAGGCCGCGAAGACCGTCGGGGCGACGTCCACCGGTGCGGCGCTGGCCAACCTGTTCGGCGGCGACGAGGCCGCCGCGGCCAAGATGGTCAAGCGGGCCAAGAAGGTGCAGGCCGGATCGGCCACCGAGAAGGCGCTCGCCAACGGCGAGGTCTCCGAGGCGCAGGCAGATCTCATCGCCGGCAAGCTCGGCTCCCTCCAGGGCAACCCGTCCGAGGCGCAGCGCGAGGGAGCCGAGACGCAGCTGCTCGACGACGCCAAGAAGATGTCGCTCAAAGACCTCGGCCGTCGGGCCGACCGCATCAGCGACACGTTCGCCGACGACGACGAGGTCGACGCCCATGAAGACAAGACCCTGCG
This sequence comes from Aeromicrobium sp. CFBP 8757, assembly GCF_014841755.1. Lineage (NCBI taxonomy): Bacteria > Bacillati > Actinomycetota > Actinomycetes > Propionibacteriales > Nocardioidaceae > Aeromicrobium > Aeromicrobium sp. CFBP 8757. The sequence goes on along the minus strand of NZ_JACYUM010000008.1, from coordinate 26,419 downwards.
CGACCGCGAGACCGAGGCGCGCAAGAAGTCGTACTTCTGGATGGCCGACCGCAAGGACGGCACCTACAAGGGCGAGTTCGTCATCCCCGAGGCTCAGGGCGAGATGCTCAAGAACGCCCTCGAGGCGCTCAACGCGCCGCAGGTCAAGAACACCGACGACGACGTCGCGGCCGCCATCTACGACGCTCCCCCGACCTACGGCCAGCAGATGGCCGAGGCGTTCTGCACGTTCATCGAGCACATCCCCGGCGGCGAGCTGCCGCAGACGGCGGGCGTCGGCGTGACGGTCAGCGTGTCGATCGAGCTCCGGTCGCTCATCGACGGCCTGAAGGCCGGCACCCTCACCACCGGCTGCCGCGTCAGCGCCTCCGAGGTGCGACGCATGGCCTGCGAGCAGGCCATCCTGCCGATGGTGTTCGACGGCGCTCCCCTGCCGCTCGACTGCGGACGCGAGAAGCGCCTGTTCAACCGGGCCCAGCGGCGCGCTGCTGAGGGTCGCGACGGAGGCTGCACCTTCCCCGGCTGCACCCGTCCGCCGTCCTGGTGCGTGGGCCACCATGCCCGCAAGACCTGGGCCGCCGGCGGCACCACCGACCTGCACGACATGGTGCTGATCTGCCCGCACCACCACCGCATCGTCCACGCGCAGGACTGGGACATCGTCTTCGCCGACGATGGACACCCCGAGTACGTCCCACCCGCGTCGATCGATCCCCGGCGACGGCCGCGGCGCAACCATCGGTTCCGCGCCGACCAACCAGACCGAGCCGCCTAGGCACCCATCACCACCCGGCACCGCCGGACGCACCGTCGCCCCCGAGGCACGACGATGCGTTCGGGGGTGCTTCGGCGCGGTCAGGCCTCGGGGTCGAAGCGGGTGTAGCCGTTGGCGACGTTGAGCCGGTCGTACACGTCCCGCGCGAAAGTGTTGGCCCGAGATCCCAGGTGCACCAGCGAGAAGACGACCGAGCCGCCGTCCGCCCGCGTGAACACGAGCTCGCCCCGGCCGATGCTGACGTCCTCGACGTCCGCCCACCGCACGTGCACGGGTCGTGCGCTCACGGGGCCACCCAGGCGGACACCCTCGGGGTCGGCGCGCACGACCGTCGGCGGCAGCACCAGCACCCGGACGGCGTTGAGCAGCAGGACGACCGCCAGCAGGCCGATCCACTCCCACACCAGGAAGGCGAGCATCGCCGCGATGCCCGCGCCGATCAGCTGGACGCCGACGGACGTCAGGACGTAACGGCGGTCGAGACGGTAGGTCGTCGTCGAGGGGCTGGCGGACGGACCGGGAGTGGGCTGGGACATCGCCACCATTGTCGCCCGAGCGACCGTCACGTGCTGCACGAGGGCCGTGACGAGGGCGAGGCCCGGGCCACGCGAGCCCGGGCCTCGTCCCGACCGGCAGAGGGGGCGGGATTCGAACCCGCGGCTGACATCGCTGCCAGCGAGCGCTTTCAAGGCGCTTCCGATCGGCCGCTCCGGCACCCCTCCTGGCGGCGGCACCCCGCGAGGTGCTGCGCCGAGACCGATTATCGCACCGTTGGGGCCGGTGCACGCCACCGGTTCTACTTCAGCGGAGCGAAACGGGGAGGCTCCACGCGGACGACTTGCTCGATCGCGCGGGCCGCGCGGGCCGAGCCCTGACGCATCGCGTAGTGCCGCGCGAGCAGGCCGACACCGAGGCCCAGCACCGCCGAGTAGAGCGTCGACAGGGCGATGTAGGTCGGGAACGCGCCGGGCGTCACGAGCGACGTCGAGAGCACCGCGGTGCCGATGACGGCGAACACCAGCACCCACCAGCCGTCGCGCCGCTTCGACCGCAGCGAGACGCCCACGATCAGCGCCGGGAAGCCGATGAACACCTCGACCGGCCGGGGGACGCCCTCGAACGTCCGGCGCATCCACCCCACCAGGTCGCTGAAGGTGTCGACCAGGATGTCGGAGCCGTGCGAGCGGACGAAGCTGCTGTAGGCCAGCAGCAGGAGCAGCAGCACGGCCGCGCCCGCGAGGATCGCCAGGTTCTGCTTGCCGAGCCCGTGCAGGCCCGCGCCCAGGTTCCAGACCAGCGTGATGGCCAGGCCCAGCGCGATCGCGATGACCATCAGGTTGAAGCGCTGGTAGTTCACCGGCGCGTTCCACGCCGCGACCGCGACGGTGCCGCTGAGCGCGACGACGATCGTCAGGCCGAACTCGCGCAGCACCGCCACGAGCGAGTCGGCCGGGCGGGTCACCAGCACCGCCCAGACCGCCGACAGGATCGCCGTCAGCGCGGCGGCGGACGCCAGCAGCACGTTGGTCTCGACCACCACCGCGGCCACGCCGAGTGCTGCCGTGATGGGCAGCCAGATGCGCATGTGCCCGCCGCCGCGGTGCGTCAGGCCCACCGCGAACACGACCATCAGCAGTGCCGCCGACGGACGCTGCAGCCACGACGGTGCGCCGACCGCGACGACCGACGTCAGCGCACCCGCGACGCCCACCACCCACAGGCCGAAGACGCCGACCATGATGAGCCGCACCGTACGGGCCGACTCGATGCGCGGTTGGCGCGTCGGGACGTCGTACTCCGGCGGCACCGACGCGTCGAGGCGCCGGCGTCCACCGTGGGCGGTCTGGGTCATGAGCTGGGCGTCCTCCCTTGACGGGCAAGTCTCCGGTTGGCGAGCGACGGGTTGACGTCCCGGGCGCGGGCGACCTCGTCGGCCTTCACGTCGGCCCGGATGATCTGGTCGTCCGAATCGGCCTCGACCACGATAGAGCCCCACGGATCGACGACCAAGGAATGGCCCGTGTAGCGCTCGCCACCCTGCGCCGCCGCGACGACGTGCACGGTGTTCTCGATGGCCCGCGCGCGCAGCAGCGTGCGCCAGTGGTCGAGCTTGTGGTCGCCGGCGACCCACGCGGCCGGGACGACGAGCGTCTCGGCGCCGGCGTCGACGAGGGCCCGCGCCAGCTCGGGGAACCGCAGGTCGTAGCAGGTCATGAGGCCCACCCGGCGTCCGTCGACGTCGACGACCACCGGCTCGACCTCGCCCGGCAGGAGCCGCTCGGACTCCTTGTAGCCGAACGAGTCGTACAGGTGGATCTTGCGGTACGACGTGCGCAGGGCGCCGTCGGGGCCGACGACCACGAGGGTGTTGAACGGCAGCGCCCCGTCGACGCGCTCGAACATGCCGGCGACGACCGTGGCGCCCAGGCGGACGGCCTCGGTGGCCAGCATCGCGACGAACGGGCCGTCGAGCGGCTCGGCGACGGCCGCGAGGTCGTGGTCGGTCGAGCCGAAGTCGTGCATCGTCGCCTCGGGCAGCACCACGAGGTCGAGGTCGTCGTCCGGGCCCAGCGTCGAGAGCTGCCGGACGACCGCCTCGCGGTTGCCCCGCGAGTCGATCTCGGCAGCGAGCTGGACGACGGCGACACGCATGACGACCATCCTGTCAGGTCCGGCCTGACAGCGGCCCGTTACCGTTCATGAGATGCGCGCAGTCACTGCTCCCACACCTGGCGGCGTCGATGCCCTCCAGGTCGTCGACCGCCCCACCCCCGAGCCGGCCCCCGGCGAGGTGCTGATCCGCGTCACCGCGGCCGGCGTCAACCGGGCCGACCTGCTGCAACGGCAGGGACACTACGATCCGCCGCCCGGCGCGACGGACGTCCTGGGGCTCGAGTGCTCGGGCGACATCGTGGCCGTCGGCGACGGCGTCACCGACCTGCAGCCGGGAGAGCACGTGTGCGCGCTCCTGAGCGGCGGCGGCTACGCCGAGTACGTCGCCGTCCCTGCCGGGCAGGTCGCGATCGCGCCCGACGGCGTGACGCTGACCGAGGCCGCGGGCCTCATGGAGGTCGCCGCGACCGTCTGGTCGAACGTCTTCATGATGGGCAAGCTGCAGCACGGCGAGACGCTGCTCGTCCACGGTGGCGGCAGCGGCATCGGCACGATGGCGATCCAGCTCGGCAAGGCGTTCGGCGCCACGGTCGTCGTCACGGTCGGCTCGGAGGAGAAGGCGGCGTTCTGCCGCGAGCTCGGCGCCGACCTGACCATCAACTACCGCGAGCAGGACTTCGTCGAGGAGATGAAGGCCGCCGACCTGCGCGCCGACGTCATCCTCGACATCATCGGCGGCAAGTACCTCGCCTCGAACGTCGCGGCCCTCAACACCGCCGGACGGCTCGTCGTCATCGGCATGCAGGGCGGCGTCAAGGCCGAGCTCAACCTCGGCGCGCTGCTGACCAAGCGGGCCGCCGTCATGGCGACGTCGCTGCGGGCGCGTCCGGTGTCGGAGAAGTCGGCGATCGTGTCGGCGATGGTCGCGCAGGTGTGGCCGCTGGTCGCCGACGGCACGGTCCGTCCGATCGTCCACGCGACGTATCCGCTCGAGGACGTCCGCGCCGCGCACCAGGAGCTCGAGGACTCGACCCACACCGGCAAGGTGCTGCTCACGTTGTGACGTCGTCGCCGCTGACTAGGGTGGAGCGCATGAGCGAGCCGCACCCCGACGTCATCGGCCCCGACGGCCAGTCCGTCACCCTGCCCGGCACCGGCAACGACACCGGCACGCCCCTCGGCGAGCTCGTCGAGCAGCCCGCGAAGGTCATGCGCATCGGCGCGATGATCCGCCAGCTGCTCGACGAGGTGAAGGCCGCGCCGCTCGACGACGCCAGCCGCAGCCGTCTGCGCACGATCCACCTGCAGTCGCTCGAGGAGCTCAAGGACGGCCTGGCCCCCGAGCTGGTCGACGAGCTCGAGCGCCTGAGCCTGCCGTTCGAGGGCGAGTCGCCCAGCGAGGGCGAGCTGCGCATCGCGCAGGCCCAGCTGGTCGGCTGGCTCGAGGGGCTGTTCCACGGCATTCAGGCGGCGCTCTACGCGCAGCAGGTGCAGGCCCAGTCACAGCTGCAGACCATGCGCCTGGCCCTGCCGGGTCCAAACGACAGCAAAAGTAACGATTCGGAGTCTTCGGGCGAAAACAACACCTCAGGGGGCATGTACCTCTAGCATTTACCCCGAACGTGACAGGCGTCCGGCGCAGGAGTGTCGCCGGTGGTCTCCATCACGTTCGGCGAAATGACTGCAAGAGGGAGCCCCCATGACCGCCACGGTCGACGTCGTCACCCCCCCGTGCGCCTCGGTGCCGGAGGTCTACCTGGACGAGCGCCTGCACACGCCGCCGTCCCGCACCGAGCTCAGCGCCGCCGACTGGGAGAGCCTGACCCTGAAGCGTGCGTCCGCGCACCGCCAGTGCGCCGGCTGCCCCCTGCTGGTCACGTGCCTGTACCGCGCGGTCGTCGAGGTCGACGTCTCGGGCTTCGCGGCCTGCACCACCGAGGACGACCGGGCATCGATCCGTCGCCAGCTCGGCATCGAGATCCAGCAGTCGTCCGCGACCCCGTACGGCGCGGCGCGCGTCGGCGGCGGACCCGTCAGCCACGAGGCCGTCATGGCCGCACGGCACGCCTTCCCGAAGGACACGTGCCACCAGCTCGCCGAGCGGCTCGACTGCTCGACGTCCACCGTCAAGCGCCACCTGCGCCGGGCCCGCGAGCAGAAGCTCAACCCGAGCGCGGCCCCGGGCGCCACGCGGGCGATCCCGTCCGTCGAGGCCGTGCTCGACTGCTTCGACCAGCTCGAGTCCAGCCGCTTCGCGTGACCTGATGGACAGCATCACGATCGACGTCCGCACCGGTGGCTCGGCCGTCGTGCGCGACCTGACCCGGGAGTGCGCCGACTTCTGTCGCGATCGGGGCGACGGCCTGCTGCACGTGTTCGTGCCGCACGCCACCGCGGGGGTCGCGATCATCGAGACCGGCGCCGGCAGCGACGACGACCTGCTGACGGCGCTCGACGACCTGCTGCCGCGCGACGACCGGTGGGTCCACCAGCACGGCACGCCGGGGCACGGACGCGATCACGTCGTCCCGGCCTTCGTGGCCCCGTCGATGACGGTGCCGGTGCTGGGCGGACGCCTGACCCTCGGCACGTGGCAGTCGGTGTGCCTCGTCGACACCAACGTCGACAACCCGAACCGCCAGGTGCGCCTCAGCTTCCTGGCCGGCTGATCCCCGGGGCGTCGCGCCCCCGCAGTTTCCCAGGTGAACACGGGAAGCTGCGGCTCGCCGACGTCCGATTCCGGGGTTCACCTAGTGATCCGGCACCTCGCCCCTGTTGCAACCTGGGTGAGGTTCCCGTTTCCGGGGTGGGCCCCGAAAGCTTCCGGGGTTCTCCTGGGAAACCGGGGGCGGGCGGCTAGAGGTACTTCGCCAGCTCCTGGGCGAGGCCGTCCTCGTCGATCGAGCCGGTGACGGCGTCGGCCACGGCCTTCAACGCATCGGGGCTCTGGCCCATCGCGACGCCGCGACCGGCCCACTGCAGCATCTCGAGGTCGTTGTTGCCGTCGCCCACCGCGAGCACGTCCGCCGCCGTCAGGCCCAGGCGCTCGCACACGACGTCGAGGCCCGACGCCTTCGAGACGCCCTCGGGCGCCAGGTCGAGCCACGCCGAGTAGCCGATGAAGTAGTTGGTGCCCGTCAGGCCGAGGTCGTGGACGATCGCGGTGAACTCGGCCGGCGTGTGGTCGGTCGAGCGGATGACGACACGCGTCACGGGCTCGGCGATGAGCTTCTCGACGTCGTCGATCACGAACTGCCCCGCGAACTCGGTCTCGGGGAACGGCCGGTTGACCCGGAAGCCCGAGCCGACCTGCTCGACCGCGACGATCGCGTCGGGCACCTCCTGCAGCACGCGGCGCACCGCGTCGGCCGCGTCGAACGTGACCGAGTGGACGACCTCGACCGGGTCGTACGTGAACACGACCGCGCCGTTGCTCGCGACCGCGAGCCCGTCGGTGAAGCCGAGCTTGGCAGCCGTGTCCATGACGCCCGAGATCGCGCGCCCCGTCGAGATGACGGTCTCGATGCCCGCGTCGCGGATCGCGACGACGGCGTCGCGCACGACGTCGCTGAGCTCGTTGTCGCCGTTGACGATCGTGCCGTCGACGTCGAGGGCGACGAGCTGGGGGACCCAGGTCATGACCGACGCCCGCTCACGACGCAGCCCTGATGGCTCGCTCGCTGGCGCTCGCTCACGCGATCGGCCTCAGGCGCTCGCCCAGCAGGGGGTGGAGCGCGGCCGGCAGACGCACCGAGCCGTCGGGCTGCTGCCCGTTCTCGAGGATCGCGATGATCGTGCGCGTCATGGCGCACAACGTGCCGTTGAGCGTCGCGGCCGGCGTCGTCGATTCCTCGCCCCGCACGCGGATGTCGAGGCGGCGCGCCTGGAACTCGGTCGTGTTGGACGCCGACGAGACCTCGCGGTACTTGCCCTGCGTCGGGATCCACGCCTCGCAGTCGAACTTGCGGATCGCCGACAGGCCGAGGTCGCCCGAGGCGACGTCGATGACGCGGTACGGCAGCTCGAGGGCGTCGAGCCACGCCTTCTCCCAGCCCAGGATGCGCTGGTGCTCGGCGTACGACTCCTCGAGCGTCGTGTAGACGAACATCTCGACCTTGTCGAACCAGTGGACGCGGAAGATGCCGCGGGTGTCCTTGCCGTACGAGCCCGCCTCGCGGCGGTAGCAGGGGCTGAACGCGGCGTAGCGGCGCGGCAGCGACTCGGCCTCGAGGATCTCGTCGGAGTGGTACGCCGCCAGGGCGACCTCCGACGTGCCAACCAGGTAGAGGTCGTCCTTCTCGAGGTAGTAGACGTCGTCGGACGCGCCCTGGCCCAGGTAGCCGGTGCCCTCCATCGCGCTGGGCTTGACCAGCGCGGGCGGGATGATCGGCGTGAAGCCCCACTCGGCGGCCTTGCTCATCGCGAGCTGCGTCAGGGCGAGCTCGAGCTGCGCGCCGACGCCCGTCAGGAAGTAGAAGCGCGAGCCGCTGACCTTGACGCCCCGCTCGACGTCGATCGCGCCGAGCATCTGGCCCAGCTCGAGGTGGTCGCGCGGCTCGAAGCCCTCGGCCGCGAAGTCGCGCGGCGTGCCGATGGTCTCGAGCACGACGAAGTCGTCCTCGCCACCCTGCGGGGCCTCGGGCGACGCGAGATTGGGCAGCGTGCGGATGAGGCGGTCGAACGTCTCGCCCGACTCGGCCTGGGCCGCCTCGGCGGCCTTGACCTGCTGGCTGAGCTCCTTGGTGCGCGCGAGCAACTGCTGCTTCTCGTCGCCCTGCGCCTTCGGGATCAGCTTGCCGAGGTTCTTCTGCTCGGCGCGCAGGGCCTCGAAGGCCACGATGGACGATCGGCGCTGCTCGTCGGCGGCGACGAGCTCGTCGACCACGTCGGTGGGCAGACCGCGGCGCTGCTGGGCAGCGCGCACGGCGTCAGGGTCGTCTCTCAGGAGGCGGGCGTCGATCACGTCGCCAGCCTATCGTCCGGCACGAGAGCGTCTCCGGGTCCATTAGAGTTGACCGACCCCTGAGGAGGAGCCATGTCGTTCGACCTGCGTCGCGCCGAGCCCGGCCGACCGTCCGTCATCACGTGGCTCGTCGCCGTCCCCGCCGTCGTCTTCGCCTTCTTCGCCGTCGCCGTCGCGACCGACACCCGGGCCGTCATGCGTCTCGACCTGAACGTCGCCGACCGCGCCTACGACGTCACGGCCGGCCACCCCGGGCTCGTCTCGTTCCTCGACGCGGTCGCCGTGATCTTCAGCAACCTCTCGGCCGCCGTCGTGCTGGTGCTGGTCGCGCTCTACGCGCTGTGGCAGCGCGAACGTGCCGTGGCGGTGTGGGTCGTGCTCAGCGGTGTCGCCGCGATCGGTGGCAACGCGCTGCTCAAGCTGGCGTTCACCCGCACGCGTCCGTCGTTCGACGAGCCGCTCTACGAGATCGGCGGCTACTCGTTCCCGAGCGGCCACTCGGCCGGCGCGGCGATGTTCTTCACCGTCGCGATCCTCGTCGCGATCGTCCTGACCGGGCGCGGGTGGCGCCGGCGCATCCTGATCACGGTGTTCACGCTGCTGGCGATCGGCGTCGGCGCGAGCCGCGTGTTCCTCGGCGTGCACTACTTCAGCGACGTCGTGGGCGGTCTCGCGTTCGGCATGTTCGTGACGATCGGGCTGTGGGTGCTGGTCGTCAGCAGCCGCACCCGCCTGCCGCACGAGCTCGCGGTCATCACGGGCACGGGACGCAAGCGGGCCGCGGTCGTCATCAACCCGTCGAAGGTCGGCGACGTCGAGGAGTTCAAGGGCCGCGTGCGCGCGGTCGCCGAGATCTCCGGCTGGAACGAGCCCCTGTGGTTCGAGACCACGGTCGAGGACCCGGGCCACGGCCAGGCCAGCGCCGCCCTCAAGGCCGACGCCGACCTGATCGTCGCGGCCGGCGGCGACGGCACGGTCCGCGCCGTGTGCGAGGAGGTCGCCCGCACCGGCGTCGCGGTCGGCATCCTGCCGCACGGCACCGGCAACCTGCTGGCGCGCAACCTCGGCATCCCGCTCAACACCCGCGACGCGCTCGACGTCGTGTTCGGCGGCCAGGACCGCGCGATCGACCTGTCGAACCTCGAGACCGACTCGGGCACCAGCACGACGTTCCTGGTCATGGCGGGCCTCGGCATGGACGCGGCGATCATGACGGGCGTCAACGACCAGCTCAAGAGCAAGGTCGGCTGGCTCGCGTACTTCGTCAGCGGCGTGAAGGCGGCCCGGTTCCCGGCGATGAAGGTCAAGATCAAGGTCGACGACGGCGAGTACCGCAAGTTCCGCGCGCGCACCGTCGTGGTCGGCAACGTCGGCTTCCTGCAGGGCGGCATCCCGCTGCTGCCCGACGCCCAGATCGACGACGGCAAGCTCGACGTCGTGGTCATCGCGCCCAAGCGGTTCATCGGCTGGCTCGCGATCATCGTGCGCGTCGTCGGACGTCAGAAGCGCACCAACGAGCGTCTCGACCGGCTGACCGGCAGCACCGTCGTGATCAAGGCCGAGAAGCCCATGCCGATGCAGCTCGACGGCGACCCCGTCGGCGAGGGCACCGTGATCCGGGCCCACGTGCAGCCCGGCGTCCTGCTCGTCCGGGTGCCGGTCGCACCCAAGCCCGCCTAGGTCGTTCCGGCCGGATCGCGGTGACGTGGCGACCTATAAGGGTCCCTGACACGTCGCTCAGGCACCGCCCGACGCGGGGCGGGGGTCAGGGCGTGACGTAGGTGTCGATCTCGCCGAGGATCCTGGCCTTGACGTCGTCGGGCGCGAACGACTGACGGACGCCGGCGCGGGCCAGCTCGGCGACGCCGGCGTCGGTCAGGCCCAGCAGGTTGCGGGCGACCTCGTACTCGTCGCTGAGCGTCGTGCCGAACATCGGCGGGTCGTCGGAGTTGATCGACACCGCCACGCCTGCCTCGACGAGGGTCGCGAGCGGGTGCTCGTCCATCGAGTCGACCGACCGGGTGCGGACGTTGGACGTCGGGCTGATCTCGAGCGGGATGCCGTGCTCGGCGAGGTACGCCATCAGGGCGGGGTCGTGCGCCGCCGCGATGCCGTGGCCGATGCGCTCGGCACCCAGCGACTCGATCGCGTCCCACATGGTCTGCGGGCCGGTCGACTCCCCCGCGTGCGGGATCGAGTGCAGGCCCGCGGCCCGCGCCTGGTCGAAGTGCGGCTTGAACTGCGGACGCGGCACGCCGACCTCGGGCCCGCCGAGGCCGAAGCCGATGAGGCCGTCGGGCTGCAGGCGCAGCGCGGTGTCGAGCGTGACGTCGGCGGCGGGGACGCCCGACTCGCCGGGGATGTCGAAGATCCACCGCATCGTGATGCCGAAGTCGGCCTCGGCGCGACGGCGGGCGTCCTCGAGGGCCTCGCAGTACGCCTCGGCGCTGATGCCGACCGCGATCGACGTGTAGGGCGTGCACGTCAGCTCGACGTAGCGGACGTTCTGCGCCGCGAGGTCGCGGGCGACGTCGTGCGTCAGCGTCCAGAGGTCCTCGGGCGTGCGCAGCAGGTCGACGACCGACAGGTAGACCTCGACGAAGTGGCCGAAGTCGGTGAACGTGAAGTAGTCCGCCAGCCCCTCGTCGTCGGTCGGCACCGTGGTGCTGCCGGCATGTCGGTGAGCCAGCTCGGCGACCGTCCGCATCGACGCGGACCCGACGTGGTGGACGTGCAGCTCTGCCTTGGGCAGACCGAGTGAGAACCCTGGGCGCTTGGAGACCATGCTCCCGACGATAGCGGCAGGTGTCAGCCGAAGACCGTCCCCGACGTGTCGGCGGTGAGGGCGCGTCGGCGGCTGAACGCGCCGAGGTCGACGACATGGCCCGTGTGCGGCATCGTGACGGTGATCGGCGACGCGTCGTGGTCGACACCGGCCTGCACCCCGTCGACCAGGGCCCGCATCAGCGTGCCGACCAGCGGGGCGTTCTTGAACTGGTTGCCGCTCGTGCCCATCGCCACGAAGAAGCCGTCCTCGGCCGTGCGGTCGTAGATCGGCGTCCAGTCGGTCGCGACGTCGTACACGCCGGTGATGCCGCGGACGCGGTGCGGCACCGCGAGGTCGGGCAGGCGCCGCGCGGCCCGCAGCACCTGGGCATCGAAGCGCTCGCGCGACGGCAGGGGGTCGGACGCGTCGGGGTCGTCGATCCAGTCGAGCGGATCGCACTCGGGCTCGGTGCCGCCGACCAGCACGTGGCCTCCGGAGTCGGGGCGCAGGTAGATGCCGATGTCGGCGTCGGCGAGGACGGGCGGGTGGTCGCCCAGACCCTGTGGCGTCGGCACCTGGTGCACCTCCTGACGCATCGGTGCGACGGCGACCGTGAAGTCGTCGCCGATGCCGGCGAGCTCGTTGACGCGGGACGACCACGGGCCAGCGGCGTTGACGACGACCGGGGCGACGAGTCGACGTCCGTCGTCGAGCGTCACCTGCCAGTCGTCGCCGGCCCGGCCGATCGCCGTCACGGTGCGCCGGAACGAGAACGTCGCGCCGTGGTGCGCCGCGGCCTCGGCGAGGTTCGCGGCGGCGAGTCGGGGGTCGTCGACGAAGCCGGCGTCGGGCGTGAAGATCGCGCCGAGCCGTCCGGGCGGGTCGGCGAAGAAGGCGTCGGACGTGACGGGCTTGGGCGGCCAGAACCGTCCCGCGTCCAGCCCCTGCAGGTGCCGCTCGAGGTCGTCGGGGCCCCACACCTCGTACGGGATGCCGGCACGGTCGAACAGCTCGGCCTGCAGCCGGGCGGGCAGGATGTCGACGTCGAGGAACACCATGCCGCAGCGCCTGAACGTCGCGAGACCGTCGGCCGGACGCACGCCGAGGTGGTCCTCCCACTCGTCCCAGCGGAACCGCGACTCCCAGGCGGCCGCGACACCGTCCCACGTCGGGTAGTTGAACCGCACGATCGCGCTCGACGCACTGGTGGAGCCGTGACCGGGACCGGCGGCCTTGTCGACGACGTGCACCGAGCGGCCCGACCGGGCGAGCTCGAGTGCCGTCGACGCACCCACGACGCCCGCGCCGACGACAATGACGTCGGCGGTCGTCGTGCTCATGCGGCGGGCTCTACCGCTCGTCGGCCTGCTGACGCTCGACGACGGAGCCGCGCTGGTCGAACTCGACGTCGACCGTCACGAGCACCTCGCCGTCGAGGCTCAGCTCGACGCGGTTCTCCTCGGCCGTCAGGTTGCCCGCGGTGCCCTCGTCGAGCCACGTGACCGAGCCGATGACGCTGACGAGCGAGACCTTGGCGCCGTTGTCGCGCTGACCGCGGAAGACGACCGGGCCGGGCCCGGAGTCACGGATGACCAGCGCCGTGCGGCTGACCAGCGGGTGGTCGACACCGACCGTGGGCTCGTCGGCGCCACCCGTGCGGCCGAACGTCCACTTGTCGTCGCCGGACAGCTGAACCTCGCCCTTCTCGCCGGCAGCGGTCTTCCACATCACGGTGATCACCCCTAGATCGTTCCATGCGTGTCTCGAAAGATCACAGGAACCTCTCTTTTCACGCCGTCGAGCGGCCGGGGATCACGTGCCGGGGACGATCGCGGCGATGATCGTGCCGTCGGCGCGACGGCGTCCGGGCACCGGTGCGGGCTCACCCTCGAGCCGCGGCCCCTGACCGTCCAGCGCGACCGACACGGGCGCGCCGGCGCGCACCGTGACGGCGTGGCCGCGCACGACCAGCGACGCCTCGGCGCCGTCCTCGACCTCGAGGTCGACGCGGTCGGGCAGCACCGAGACGCGCACCCGCGTGCCCAGCAGCGTCAGCCGGTACGTCAGCGACTCCCACGCCTCGGGCAGGCGCGGGTCGATCGTGAAAACGCCCCCGTGGTCGCGGAAGCCGCCGAAACCGCTGACCAGCGCGCTCCACACGCCGCCCGTCGACGCGACGTGCACGCCGTCGGACGTGTTGTGGTGCCGGTCGGCGAGGTCGACGAACAGCGCCGACAGGAAGTAGCGCAGCGCCAGGTCGTGGTAGCCGACCTCGGCCGCCATGATCGACTGCACGACCGCCGACAGCGTCGAGTCGCCCGTCGTGATCGGGTCGTAGTACTCGAAGTCGGCGCGCTTCTCCTCGGGCGTGAAGTGATCGCCCTGCAGGAACAGGGCCAGCACGACGTCGGCCTGCTTGAGCACCTGGAACCGGTAGATCACCAGCGGGTGGTAGTTGAGCAGCAGGGGGCGCTTGTCGAGCGGCGTGTGCTCGAGGTCCCACACCTCGCGCTCCAGGAAGTGCTGGTCCTGCGGGTGGACGCCGAGGTGCTCGTCGTACGGGACGGCCATGTCGGCGGCGGCGCGCTCCCACTCGTCGACCTCGCTCATCGCGAGGCCCAGGCGCTCGACGACCCGCTCGTACTCGATGCCGTCGCGGGCGGCGAGGTCACGGACGGCCTGGGCCGCACGGCTCAGGTTGAAGCGGGCCATGACGTTGGTGAAGAGGTTGTCGTTGACGACCGTCGTGTACTCGTCCGGGCCGGTGACGCCGTGGATGTGGAACGTGCCGTCCTCCTCGTCGCGCCAGAAGCCCAGGTCGACCCACATGCGGGCGGTCTCGACGAGGATGTCGACGCCCTCGCGGGTGAGGAAGTCGAGGTCTCCCGTGGCCGCCAGGTACTGGCTCAGCGCGTAGGAGATGTCGGCGTCGATGTGGTACTGCGCGGTGCCGGCGGCGTAGTAGGCCGAGGCCTCCTCGCCGTTGATCGTCCGCCACGGGAACAGGGCCCCGTGCTGGGCGAGCTGCTGGGCGCGCGACCGCGCGGCGTCGAGCAGCGTGTACCGGAACCGCAGCGCGTTGCGGGCCGCGCGCGGGGTCGTGTACGTCAGGAACGGCAGGACGTAGATCTCGGTGTCCCAGAAGTAGTGGCCGCCATAGCCCGACCCCGTGACGCCCTTGGCGGGGATGCCGGTGCCCTCGGCGCGGGCCGAGGCCTGCGCGATCTGGAAGAGGTTCCAGCGGGTCGCCTGCTGCACCTCGGGCTGACCGGGGATCTCCACGTCCGAGCGCTCCCAGAAGCCGTCGAGCCAGGCACGCTGGTCGTCGAACTGCTGGTCGAGGCCCTCGTCGTGCGCGCGGTCGAGCGTGCGACGGCAGCGGTCGAGCAGCTCGCGCGACGGCACGCCGCGCGACGTGTGATAGCTGACGAGCTTGGTCAGGACGATCGGCTGACCCGGCTCGGCGTCGATGCGATACGTCATCTTGGCCAGGTCGTCGTCGGTCTGGATGCGCTTCGTGTAGTTGTTGGCCGTCTCGAGACGGTGGTCGGCGGCGACCGCGATCGTCATGCCGCTCTCGGAGCACTGGTAGCCCAGCGCGACGCGACCGTCGGCCAGATTGCCCCAGTTGCTCTGCGGACGCAGGACGCGGTGGTTCATCTGGCCGGCCTTGCGCGGGTCGACGCCCTCGCCCATCGCCTTGGAGCGGACGTGGTACTCGTCCTCGCCGTCCTGGCGGTTGAGGATCTGCGACGAGATCGCGACGGGCGCGTAGTCGTCGAGCATCGTGACCTCGAACGTCAGCACCGCGAGGTGGCGCTGCGTGAACGAGACCATGCGGCGCGAGCGGACCCGCACCCGCTTGCCCCCGGGCGTCCGCCACAGGATGTCGCGCGACATCACCCCGGTGCGGAAGTCGAGGCGACGTTCGTACTCGATGAGGTCGGCGATCGGCAGCAGCAGCGGCTCGTCGTCGACGTAGAGGCGGATGACCTTGGCGTCGGGGGCGTTGACGATCGTCTGGCCGACGCGCGCGAAGCCGAAGGCCTCCTCGGCGTGCTGGATGGGCCACGTCTCGTGGAACCCGTTGACGAACGTGCCGTGCGTGAAGGAGTCGCGCCCCTCGTCGACGTTTCCGCGGAGGCCGAGGTAGCCGTTGCCGACGCTGAACAGCGTCTCGGTGGTGCCGAGGTCGTCGTTGTCGATGTGGCTCTCGACCAGCGCCCACTCGTCGACGGGGTAGCGCGAACGGTTGAGGAAGTCGTGCACCTGCGGCGCGATGTGCGAGGGGCTCATGCGCCGACACCGTCCACGAGCTCGTCGAGGTCGGACACGACGACGTCGGCGCCGTGCTCGGTGAGCTGGTCGGCGCCCACGCCCCGATCGACGCCGATGACCAGGCCGAAGTCGCCGGCGTGCCCGGCGGCGACGCCCGAGAGGGCGTCCTCGAACACGACGGCCCGCTCCTTCGGCACGCCGAGGTCGTCGGCGGCCGCGAGGAACGTGTCGGGCGCGGGCTTGCCGGGCAGGCCGCGCTCACCGGCCTCCTTGCCGCTGACGATGACCGGGAAGTGCTCGATCATGCCGGCGGCGGTCAGGACGGCCGCGGCGTTGCGCGAGCTCGAGACGATCGCCATCTTGGTGCCGCGCTTCTCGAGCGCCTCGACGAGGGCGACCGAGCCGGGGTAGGGCTCGACGCCCTCGGTCCGCAGGATCTGCTCGAAGTCGTCGTTCTTGCGGTTGCCCAGGCCCGCGACGGTCTCGGCCGACACCGGGTCGGACGCGTCGCCCTCGGGCAGCTCGATGTCGCGCGAGGCGAGGAACGACCTGACGCCGTCGTACCGGGGCTTTCCGTCGACGTACGTGAAGTAGTCGGCGTCCGTGTACGGCTCGTCGACACCCCTCTCGCGGAGGAAGTCGTTGAACATCTGGGCCCATGCGCGCATGTGCACCTCAGCCGTCGGCGTGATCACGCCGTCGAGGTCGAAGAGGGCAGCGTCGTAGTCGTTCCAGTCCACACGCACGAGCGTACGCAGGTCGGGTGTCCGCGAGGTAACGCACGGGGTGCGTCGACCGCCACAGTTCGGTGCGCCTACTTCTTGCGCGTCGTGAACGTCCACTTCCTGCTCACCGAGCGCGAGAGGTCGTCGGCCGAGAACGAGGTGACCCGGACGTAGTACTTCGTGGCGGGCTTCAGGCCGTTCAGCCTCCGGCCACGGTTCACCGTCTTGAACGTCCTGGCCTTCCTGCCCTTCGACCAGACCGTGATCTCGTAGCGCCGAGCGCCCTCCACGGCCGGCCACGCGACGCCGCTCGAGCGTGCCTTCTTCTCGTACGTCCGGAGCTTCGTGGCCGCCGGCATCGCCGCAGTCGTGAACGTGACGGTGGCGGGGACCGATGAGACCGGCCGCGTCGACGCGGTGGCCTCCACCGACGCCGTGTAGGTGCGCCCCGGCTCGAGCGATCCGGCGTAGAACGTCATCGCCGTCCGGCCACCGGTGCTGCCGCCGAACGTGCGCGTCCGTCCCTGCATCGTCAGCCGGTAGTCCGTCGCCCCGGGCACGGCGTTCCAGGTGAACGTCGCGCCCGCGGGGGTCGCCGCGACGTTCAGGCCGGTCGGCGTGGCCAGGCCCACCGCGCCGGCGTACAGCGTCCGCGTCTCGTAGCGGTACCCCGGCTTCCAGACCGTCACCCGGGCCGCGACGGGCAGGCCCACGTGCTGCGCCGTCAGGGTGAACGTCCGGTCGTAGGCTCCCTCGACCTCCTCGCCGTTGAGCATCCACTCGTAGAAGACCTGGACGTCACCGGGCACCCAGGCGCCGGGGTCGACCGTCAGGACGGATCCGGGCGTCCGGGCGCCGGAGATCGACGGCTCACGCGAGCTGTCGATGGGCAGGGCCTGCGCCAGGACCGCGTCCTTGCCGGTCACGACCTGCGCCGCACCGACCGCGACGTCGTCCGCGTCCTCGATGTCGGTCACGTCGTCCCAGTACTCGGTGGCCGCCGTCTCGGAGTAGTCGTAGAACTCCAGCCGGTAGTCGCCGGCGGCGAGGCCGTCGACCGAGTAGCGGCCCTCACCGTCGGGCCAGCCGTAACCCGCCTCGACCCACTCGTCGTCCTCGAGCTCGTAGGCGGTGACCAGCACCTCCGACGCGTCGAAGCCGGACGCACCCGAGCTCACGGTGCCTTGGATCGAGCCGGTCGAGACCGCGACGGCCGAGGACGCCTGCGCCGTCAGCAGTCCGGCCGCGAGGGCACCGACCAGGGCGACGGTGGACAGACGGCGGGCGACCCGGCCCCGGACCTTCAGCATGACGACGACCTCTCCTCGGGACGACGACGGTCGAGGCCCCGGGGCGCAACGGTAGGGGACGACAGCGGGTCGCGGGGCCGAATCGCGAACCGTGAACCGGGCCCGGACGGATCACCCGCCTAGTCACTTCGGATGACTTGTGCCGAATGCCAGGTTACGAACGTGTGAACACCGCAAGAATGCGCGAGAGGTCGCCCGGCCTCCCAGCACTCCCAAGGAGCTCCATGCGCACTTCGATCCTCTCCCGCGCGGCCGTCGCCGTCGCGACCCTGGCCATCGGCTCGGTCACCCTGGCGGCAGCCCCCGCCACCGCCGCCACACCGGCCGGAATCGACCGCGCCTCCATCGTCTCGGTCCTCGACGCGGCCCGCAGCTACCAGTCCAACGGCGGCGGTTACACCGAAGCCGAGCAGGCGGCCCTCGACAAGCTGACCGAGACGGTCTGCGGCTACACGACGACGAACGACCTCTACCCGCACGGCGCGTACTTCAACTTCTTCAAGCAGAACAGCGGGGCGGACGGCGCGATCGTCTCGGTCGAGCTGCACGAGAACATCGAGGGAGGCGACTACACGCACCGGTACTGCAACTTCGGACTGGTCGTGACCGCCGACAAGGACGCGAAGCTCAGCGGCCAGGCGACGCTCACGCTGACCCCCCGCCCCGCGGACACCGAGGGACCGATCATCGCGAACGCTGCGGCGGACGACTCCACCACCGGACAGCTGTCCGGCAACGCGTTCGTGTCGACCAGCATCACGCGAGACGAGAACGAGTTCTTCAGCAACTACTCCGCCGTCGACTTCACCGCTGCCGGGGCGGCCACGACGTCCAAGACCGTGACCGACCAGCGCAAGATCTGGGACCACAAGTCCAAGGTCGAGAAGCGGGCTGCCAAGGCCAAGTACGACAAGCGCATCGCCAAGGCCAAGAAGGCGTACGCCAAGGCGCTCGACCGGGCCGGCAGCAACTCGGCCAAGAAGGCCGCCGCGAAGAAGGCCTACCTGGCCAAGCGGGCGGAGACGAAGGTCAAGTACGACTACGCGGTCTGGAACTACCGCTACGTCACCAACACCAAGACCGTCACCCAGTCCACGCCGTTCAACCTGACGGCCAGCGGCCGCAACAACAACCTCGGCTGATCCAACTCCCCTGATCCCGCCCCGAGCCGTCGTGCTCGGGGCGGGATCGCTTCGTCCGGATCCGGACGGGCCACGCCAAATAGTCCGATGTGATGGTCTTCACCTTCCAGCCCGCAGCCGCAGCAGATCTCGCGCATGCTGGACGACGGGCCGGTCGGCCCCCTCACTCCCAAGGAGCACCATGCGTTCGTCCGTCCTGTCCCGGTCCGTGATCGCGGTGGCCTCGCTGGCCATCGGCTCGGCCGTGTTCGTCGCCGCGCCGGCCACCGCCGCCACGGCGAACGGCATCACCCGCGAGGACGTCCTCGCCGCCGCCAGCAGCCTGCGCGCCGACCCGGAGGATGGCTCGCCCCAGAACGGCACCCCCGAGCTGGCTGCGCTCGCAGCCAAGGCGTGCGGGCCCCTGGGCAGCGACACGTTCGGCGTCTTCGGGCAGCCCGTCGCCACGCCCGACAGCGTCGACGGTCTCACCGTCACCGTCCTGCGTCAGTCGGCCGAGGACGTCGAGGGACCGACGGGCTTCCCGTTCGGCAACCTCGACACCTGCACGTTCGCCGCCGTGGCACCGCTCGGATCGGGGACGACCTTCACGGGCGACCTCGAGGTCACGACCTCGACCGTGCGCCTGACCGACTTCCCCTTCGGTCAGGGCACCACGAGCACCGTGACGTCCCGCCTCTCCGGCGACGTCTTCGTCTCGCCCGTCACCCAGGCGACCAGCTCCTTCAGCTTCGCGGGCGCCGAGGCGAATGGTCTCGTGACGGCCCCGAACGGGCAGCGCGTGCTGACGGTCACCAAGATCGCCGACAAGAAGAGCAAGGCGGCCAAGAAGGCGGCGAAGCGGACGTACGTCAAGCGCATCAAGGCCGCGAAGAAGTCGTACGCCAAGGCCGTCAAGCGGGCCCACGGCAGCCCCACGAAGAAGGCCGTCGCCCGGGCGGCCTACCTGTCGCGCCGCTCCGCGGTGAAGTCGTCGTACTCGTACGCGATCGCCGACTACAAGCTCGTCAAGACGCGCTCGGCCGCGGCCGACGCCCGCCGCTTCTCGGTGTCGACCGGCCCGTCGATCGTCGGCTGACACCGCCATGCACCGCACCCCGACACCTCACTCCCGAAGGACCACCATGCGCTCATCCCTCCTGACCCGTTCGGCCGTCGCCGTCGCGTCACTGGCCATCGGCTCCGTCGCCCTGGCCGCAGCACCCGCCTCGGCCGACACCACGACCGGCACGAGCCGCGAGGCCGTGCTCACCGTCGCCGACCAGATCCGCAACGACAACCGGTTCGCCGACGGCAACCTCGCCCTCGTCGAGAAGATCTGCGGCATCGGCGAGAAGGACGGACGCGACATCGAACTGCGCACCACGAACCAGCCCGAGGGCGTCGACGGCTTCATCGCCGAGGCGTTCGTCGATCCGGCCGACAACAGCCCCAGCCGCACCTGCACGTTCGCCGGCTTCGCCACCGAGAAGTCGTCGAGCACGATGTCGGGGACCGCGACGCTCGCCGAGCAGCAGTTCAGCTCCAGCGCCGCCGCACCGACGAGCCACGCCTACACGCTCTCCGGGGACGTCTACGTGACCGCTCCGGTCACCGACCTCTCGTACGGCTACGGGATCGCGACCGCCTCGGGCAACGTCACGGTGACCCAGGCCAAGACGACGACGTCCTCGCGCGTGGTCACTCCCAAGAGCACCGAGCGCAAGCGCGCGGCCTACAAGGCCTACAACCGGACGATCGACACCGCGCAGGCCAAGCTCTCGAAGGCGCTGAAGAAGGCCGACGGGAACAGCAGCAAGAAGGCTGCCGCCCGCAAGGCCTACGCGGCGCGCAAGAAGGCTGCCAAGGCCACGCTCCACCGCGCCCTGGCCGGCACCCTGACGATCGTGGTGACCGAGAACGCGAACACGTCGACGACGGCGTTCACGTTCACGACGCAGGACCTCCGCCTGCGCTGACCTGAAGCACCATCGATCCCGCCCGAGCGCCCGCTCGGGCGGGATCGACGTGTTCGGGCCTAGCCCGTGTCTGCTGATGTCCTGGTCCTCGTGGCGGATCAAACCGATGTGCGAAATGTCCTGCGCCGCCAGTCAAAAGAGGTGCACGATGAGCTGTCGGACCCCCCGCCGACACCTGACACCTAGGAGATCCATGCGCACATCCATCCTGTCCCGGTCACTGGTCGCGGTCGCGTCCATCGCGGTCGGCTCGGTCGCCCTGGCCGCCGTCCCGGCCACTGCCGCCACGCCGTCCGGCATCACCCGCGAGCAAGTGCTCACCGCCGCAGCCGGAGTGCGGGCCAACCCCGACAGCACGACGGGTGGCATCTTCGGTGGCGGACCCGGCTACGGCCCCGCCGCCAACCGCGCCCTGCGGGCGATGGTCAACCGGGTGTGCATCACCGATCCGGACGGGCCCGAGCTCGCGGTGCAGTCCGTCGCCGCAGCCACCATGACCGGTCAGAGCGCCGATGGCGTCGTCGTGAGCGCATACATCCTCAACACCGAGAGTGACTCCAGCTCCGTCGCCGGCCGCGTGTGCTCGTTCGGCGCGCTCGCAACGGTCGCGGACCGCTCGGTCCTCACGGGCACGGCCACGATCACGGGCGGAGCGACGGTGGCCCTCTCGGGCGACGCGTTCGTGACGCCTGCGGTCAACCTCGTCTTCACGTCGAGCGGCCCGACGGGCGAGCTGCCGACCTTCTCCGCGAGCGGCGCAGCGGTCCAGTCGAACGTCGTCAAGATCGCCGACAAGAAGACGTCCAAGGAGAAGAGGGCCGCCAAGAAGAAGTACACGAAGCGCATCGCGTCGGCCAAGAAGTCCTACGCCAAGGCGCTCGACAAGGCCGGCAGCAGCAAGAGCAAGAAGTCCGCTGCCAAGAAGGCCTACAAGGCCAAGCGGGCGTCGGCCACGGCGAAGTACCGCACCGCGGTCGCCAACTTCAAGCTCGTGACCACCAAGACGCCGACGCCGTTCTCGGTGTCCGCGCAGTACGACACGTCGACGCTGTGAGCCATTCCGACGTCTGACACCCGACGATCCCGCCCGAGCGCCAGCCCGGGCGGGATCGTCACGTGCGGCGCGGGAGCCCGGCCAGGGTGACGATCTTGGGCCGGATGCCCCCAACTGCGTCGATCTGGTGGATCATGGTCGTGGGCCACCCCGGGAGTCGTGGCTCGTCTGCCGTTCGCGGCCTCATTCCTTGGGAGAAGAATGAACCGTCTCATCACGCGTCCCCTGCTCATGCTGTCGGCGAGCGGGCTCGCACTTGCCGTCGCCGTCGCACCCGTCAAGGTGTCCGCCGCCGAGGTCGACCAGGGAGCCGTCGAGGTGGCGTCGCAGACGGCGCCGCCGGTGGACCCCCTGCCATGACGTCCGTGACCCGCGCGATGGTGCTCGAGGCCGCGTCCGGGCTCCGCGCGACCGACCCCGACGCCACGGCCGAGGCGAAGCTGGACCGCCTGGTGCGGGACATCGTCGCGAGCGCCGTGTCGGTCGGCGGCGATCTCGTCGACTACACCGCCTACCCGACGCCCGCCGACGCGTCCGTGACGGGCGTGCTGATCGACGTCTCGTTGACGCGCACCGACAGCGTGCAGACCAGGTCGCTGGCGACCGTCGCGCTGGCCCCCACCTCCGACGGCGTCCAGCTCGACGGGTCGGTCGTCGTCAGCGGCCTGCCGGTCGACGCCGCCGACGGGGCGCGGACGCTGCACACCTCGACGCTGTCGGGCGACGTGCACGTGTCGACGCCCGTCGACGTCTCGGACTCGGGGGTGCTCGAGGTGTCGCTGACGTCGGTCAGCGTCGAGCCGACGCCGACCCCGTCCACGCCGGCCCCGTCGACGCCTGCCCCGACGTCGACGCCCCGCACGGCCGCCGAGCTGGCCGCCGCGAGGAGGACGTACGACGCCGCCCTCAGGAACGCGCGGACCAAGTACGCGAAGGCCCGCAAGAAAGCCGGCCGGAGCAAGCGGAAGAGGGTCGCCGCCAAGAAGTCCTACGACGTGCGGCGTGCGCGGGCGAAGGCCGCCTACCGGGCGGCGGTCGCCGACGTGCCCGCAGGCGCCGCACCCGCTGGCGCCACGAGGAGCGCAGCCCTGGTCAGCGCGCCGACCACCGTCATCTCGACCGACGTCGGCTGGGCCCCCGTCGCGTGACCTGGCCACCACGTCCCACGGAGTCGCACGTGTCACCCCGTCGACCGACGGTGACCGGGTCGACCGTCACACTGTGGTGGGCCGCGCGGCCCGACAACGAAGGAGCACCCGTGCACCGAACCATGTCGTCGATCGCCCTCTTGACGACCAGTCTCCTGGTCGCGACCGCAGCAGTCTCCGGTCCGGCGGCGGCGAGCGGCAGCACCGGCGTCACCCGCGACTCGATCCTGACGGCCGCCGCGGGCATCCGCGAGCCCGACATCGCCACCGGCCCGGCCACTGACGCAGCGGTGCGTCAGATCGTCGGACGGGCCTGCGCCGCCGACCTCGACGGCGCGGCCCAGCTCTACCAGTGGCGTGCCAGCTCCGTGGACGGACCAGGCGTGACCGGGCTCGTCGTGCGAGCGGCGATCGTCGAGCCGGACGGCTCCGGCTCGACCACGTCGCGCATCTGCGCGTTCGCTGCGATGACACCCTCGACCAGCAGCGAGCACCGACTGTCCGGGTCCTACACCTTCGGCGTCGAGGTGGGCTACACGGAGACGCGCGAGCTCAAGGGACTGATGTCCGGCTCCGTCCAGCTGACCACGGTGCTCAGCGTCCAGCGCGACCGCTACGTCAGCGCCGCGTACCTGACCGCGGCCGGCTCGTCGCAGCGAACCGTCCACACGACCGTCGAGTCACGGGTGGAGACCCCGAAGACGAAGAAGCAGCTCAAGACCGCACGGGCCACGCTGGTGAAGTCCAACGCCTCAGCGAAGCGGACCTACAAGAAGGCCGTCAAGGCGGCCCACGGGAGCAAGGCCAAGAAGGCCGGGGCACTCAAGCGCTACCGGGCGAGCCGAGCTCGTGCCGAGAAGGTCTACCTGCGGGCGACCCGCACCTTCGTGATCAAGCGGACCGGACACACGGACGTCGAGTCGGAGGCGTTCACCGTGAAGGCGTCCAACTACGAGGAGATCTACTGACGACCCCGCCCCTCACTAGGCTGTCGTCATGCCTCTCGGAGCGGACAGTGAAGTCGGACGCCTGCGCACGGTCATGCTGCACCGTCCCGGGCCCGAGCTCGGACGGCTGACGCCGCGCAACAACGACCAGCTGCTGTTCGACGGCATCCCGTGGCTCGGCCGCGCGCAGGAGGAGCACGACGCGTTCGCGCAGGCCCTGCGCGACCACGACGTCGAGGTGCTGTACCTGACGGAGCTGCTGACGCAGACCCTCGCGATCGACGCAGCCCGCGACGAGATCATCGACAGCACGCTCAAGGGCCTGTTCGTCGGCCCGAGCCTGCAGGCGCTGATCGGCGCGAAGCTCGCCGACGCCGACCCGGCGCAGCTGGCCGAGACGCTGATGGCGGGCCTGCGCAACGACGAGGTGCACCTCGACGGCAGCGCCGCGCACCAGCTGATGCAGCCCGAGGACTTCCTCATCAACCCGCTGCCCAACCTGCTGTTCACCCGCGACTCGTCGGTGTGGCTGCGTGACCGCGTCGCCGTCACGAGCCTCGCGATGCCCGCGCGGGTGCGCGAGACGCAGCTGACCGGGCTGATCTACCGCCACCACGAGCGGTTCGCCGGCACCCCGATCGTCCACGGCCCCCACCTGGAGCACCTCGAGGGCGGCGACGTCCTCGAGCTCTCCCCCGGCGTCATCGCGGTCGGCATCGGCGAGCGGACGACCCCCGCCGGTCTCGAGCGGTTCGCGCAGCAGGTGCTGTCCGAGGGCCTCGCGCACACCGTGCTGGCGGTGCCGATCGCGCAGGAGCGCGCCACGATGCACCTCGACACGATCGTGACGATGGTCGACGTCGACACCGTCGTGATCTACCCGACCATGTCCGACACGCTGCGCTCCGTCCCCCTGACGTGGGGCGACGACGGCTTCGTCATCGGCGCCGAGACCTCGTTCTTCGAGGGGGCCGCCGCTGCGATGGGCATCGAGACGCTCCACCAGATCGACACGGGCCTCGACCCCGTCACCGCCGAGCGCGAGCAGTGGGACGACGGCAACAACACCCTCGCGATCAACGCCCGGCTCGCGGTCGCCTACGAGCGCAACGAGCAGACCAACGCGCGGCTCGAGGAGCACGGCATCGAGGTCGTCACGATCAGCGGCGACCAGCTGGGCTCGGGGCGTGGCGGGCCCCGCTGCATGTCGTGCCCCATCGACCGCGACTGACGCCCACCCCAGGGGGGCACCCCAAGATGTCGGCGGCTGTGCACCTTCTGCGCGAGCCCACCCCTCCACAGGTGCCGACATCTCGGGCGGGTGGGGCTCAGGCCAGGCGGGCTAGCTCCTCGTCGGTGAGGGTCAGGTCGAACGACTCCACCAGCGCGGCGAGCTGCTCGACCGTGCGGGCGCTCGCGACGGGCGCCGCGACGGTCGGCTGCTGGCGCAACCAGGCCAGGGCCACCGCCGTGACGCCGACCGAGTGGTCGGCGGCGATCGCGTCGAGGGTCTCGAGCAGCGCGACGTTGCGGTCGTCCTCGAGGTAGGCGGCGGCGCCCTCGGCGCGCGTCGAGTCGACCGACGTGCCCGGTCGGTACTTGCCGGTCAGGAAGCCCGAGGCGAGTGCGTAGTAGGGCAGCTCGACGATCCCCAGCTCGGCGACCGTCGGGGCCAGCGTCTCGGCGTAGTCGCGCTCGACGAGGTTGAAGTGGTCCTGCGCGACGGTGAAGCGCGCCTGACCGGCACCGTCGGCGACCTCGACGGCACTGCGCAGGCGCCCGGCGTCGAAGTTCGACGCGCCCACCTCTACGACCTTGCCCGCCGTCAGGAGCTCGTCGAACACGCCGACGTACTCCTCCTGCGGGACGTCGTGGTCGTCGCGGTGCGCGTAGTAGAGGTCGATCCGGTCGGTGCGCAGACGCGTCAGCGACTCGTCGACCGCAGCCCGGACGTTGTCGGGCGACAGCCCCGGACGGTCGGGCAGCGAGAACACCTTCGTCGCGATCGACACGTCGTCGCGACGTCCGCGGGCCGCCAACCAGTCGCCGATGATCCGCTCGGAGTCGCCGCCGGTGTTGCCCGGCACCCAGACCGAGTAGACGTCCGCTGTGTCGATCGAGCGTCCGCCCGCGTCGACGAAGGCGTCGAGCACGGCGTGGCTCTCGGACGGCGAGGACGTCCAGCCGAACGTGTTGCCGCCGAGGACGAGTGGTCCGAAGTCGAGAGAAGTCATACAGGCGTCAACGACGTGCGGCCCGGGTCATTCCCGGCGGGCCTCCGCCAGGACCCCTGAGACGTAGGCCCGGACGACTCGGCGCGCGTCGAACTGGGGGTCTCTGCCAGCGCCGATGCACAGGTTGCCGATGCCGCGCAGCACCTCGTACGCCGTCGGACCGGCGCCGCCCCGCGGATGGTCGGCGGCGGCCGCGAGCAGGTCGGCGCACACCGGGACGAGATGGTCGACGAAGTGCTGGTGGAGGGCGGCGCCGACCTTCTCGTCCTGCAGGGCCGCCGCCAGGCCGTGCTTGGTGACCAGGAAGTCGACGAACAGGTCGAGCCACGCGCGCAGCGCGGCTTCCGGCGACGCGGACGATGCCATCAGCCTCGGCCCGGCCTCGGCGCATGCGTCGACCTGGTGGCGGTAGACGGCGACGACCAGCTCGGCCCTGGTCGGGAAGTGGCGGTAGATGGTGCCGACGCCGACGCCGGCGGCGGCCGCCACCGCCCGGACGGGGGCG
>NZ_JACYUM010000007.1:0-89478 GCF_014841755.1 Aeromicrobium sp. CFBP 8757 | reverse complement strand
CGGGGAGGGACCGCTCGACGCGGTCCCTCCCCGGCGTCGTCGCGTCGCGGGTCAGGCGGCCGAGTCGGGGACCATGCCCGCGATCTGCTCGGTGTGCGCCTCGGGGTCGACCGATGCGGGACGGTCGAGCTCGCCGACCGCCCGCCGGGCGAAGTCGGCCGCCAGCTGCAGCGCCATCTCGCTCTCGGGCAGGACGTCGGCCAGCACGGGGAACGCGTGCACCTGCTTGCGCCACAGGTGGGTCTCGACCTCGACTCCCCGCTGCGACAGCAGCAGCGCCATCGCCTCGACCTCGGGTCGCAGCATCTCGTCCTCGACCGCCACGAAGAACGTCGGCGACGAGATGTAGGCGCTGGCGTGCAGCGGCGAGGCGTACCCCTCGATCGAGGAGCCCTCGGGCAGCCACCGCTCACGGATCTTGGCGAGCCGTTTGACCGGCAGGTACGCGTCACGCGCCGGCGCGACCCGCACGACCTCCTTGTCCTCGCGATCGGGGTCGACGCTCAGCAGCGGCGAGAACCCCAGCAGGGCGGCGGGTGCCTGCAGGCGACGTCGGGTCGCGAGCTCGGCGATCTTCATCGTCAGGTACCCACCGGCCGAGTCGCCCGCGACGACGACCTTGTCGGGGCGCGACGTCTCGTCGAGCAGGGCCTCGTACGCCGTGATCGCGTCGTGCACCGAGTCGGCGATCGACCCCTCGGGCAGCTGGACGTAGTCGACCGACACCACCGTCGCACCGGTCTTGAGCGCGAGCCGCTCGCAGATGCGGCGGTGGGTCTCGATGCCGCACGAGAAGAAGCCCCCGCCGTGCAGGTACAGGATCGTCATGTCGCTCTCGGGGCCGAAGCGGTGCGTCATCGTCTCGACGCGGACGCCGCCCAGCTCGTGCTGGACGGGCTCGATGTAGCGCGAGCGCGGGCCCCGGGACGAGAAGGCGTCGAGCGCCCTGATCGCCGCGAGCGAGCGGTCGTTGATCGGCGTGTACTGCAGGAGCGGCTTGAAGACGATGCGCATCGTGCGCTGCAGCACCCGCGCGCGCAGGCTGAACGACTCGTGCACGATCGCCTCGTCGTACACGACCCGCATGGGGCCGCGGCCGCTGCGGACCGGCCGGTCGCGCTGCGGACGCGGACGTCGACGGGGCACCAGGCCCAGGAGCCGGGCCGCACGGTCACGGACGGGAGACCACCACATGCCTGCCAGCATACCCGCAGTATGTGAAGGCGCAGGGGCCGAAACCCCTGCGCGGCCGGGCTAGTCGGCCCGGAAGCGCGCGTCGACCTCGACCCGGACGACGATCTCGGCCGGCGTCAGGTCGAGCTCGGGGCCGTGGCCGTCGGACCGCGCGAACGCCGTCGCCATCGGCGCCGCCGGCGCCTCGCCGGGGCCCGTCAGCATGCCGGGGTCGGCGAGCTGGACCGCCACGACCTTGCCGCGGCGCACCGCGGTGGCGTACGCCTGGGCCTTGACCACGGCGTCGTCGACCGCCGCCTTGCGCACCTCGGCCTCGACGACCCGGCGGCTCTTGGCGCTGACGTCCCACACGACGCCGCCGACCTCGACGCCGTCGACGCTCGACCAGTGGTCGAGGAAGCTGCTGAGCCGCTCGAAGTCGGTGAACTCGGCCCGCACCTGCACCCTGGCCACGTGCACCGCGGGCCCACGCCGCCCGTCGCCGTCCCACGGCCGGTGGCTGAACACGCGCACCTGGTCGCTCGACCACGTCTCGACGGCCCGCAGGTCGGCGAGATCCTTCAGCTGGCCCGTCAGCGGGTCCTGGATCGCGAGGGCGTCGGCGAACGCCCGCGCCTTGTCGGACCCCTCGATCGCGGCGGCCAACGAGACGGTGGCCCGTTCGGCGGGGTGGTGCTGCTCCGCGGAGCCGCGGACGGTGATGTCGAGCGTCATGGCGCCATCTTGCCCCATGCCGGGTGCCGACACTGCCCGGATCGGGGCGCTGCGGTCCCCCGCTAGGCTCGCGGCACGCGATCACCTGGCGACACGACGGCGACGACGAAGAGGCACGATGACCGAGCAGACGCAGAAGTCGAAGACCATCACGTGGGTCGACCCGCTCCCCCAGGCCGCGCTGGCGCGGACGATGTCCGGGCTGGACTACCTGCAGGCCATCATCGACGGCGACGTGCCGGGCGCCCCGATCGCGAGCCACATCAACATGGAGTTCGTCAGCGTCGAGGTCGGCACCGCCGTCATGGCCGCGACCCCGGACGAGTCGCACTACAACCCCATCGGGTCGGTGCACGGCGGCTTCTTCGCGACCCTGCTCGACTCGGTCTGCGGGTGCGCGGTGCAGACGACGCTGCCGGCCGGCACGGCGTACACGTCGCTCGACCTCACGGTCAGCTTCCTGCGCGGCATCACGGTCGACACCGGGCGCGTCGTCGCGACCGGCCGCGTGACCAAGCCCGGGTCGAAGGCAGCCTTCGTCGAGGCGGACATCAAGGACGCCACCGGCCGCCTGCTGGCCACCGCGACGTCGACGTGCCTGGTCTTCCCGGTCGGCTGAGCCTGCCGGAAGGCCAGAACGTGAGGTTCTCCTCGGAGTAGGATCGCCTCGTGGTCACTCTCGCCGATCTCCAGGTCCGCTCGCTCGGTCCGTGCACCGTCAGCAGCCCGCTCGCGATGTACGTCAACGAGCGCGAGACCAACGAATACTACGTCGGCGAGACCGACCGCGTCCTGTACGACGACACGATCGAGCTGATCACGGCCCGCGGCCTGCCGCTCGAGGAGCTGCCGACGTTCGAGGCCGGCGGACCCCGTCGCTCGATCTTCTTCGACCCCGCCACGACCAAGGTCGGGGTCGTGACGTGCGGCGGGCTGTGCCCCGGGCTCAACGACGTCATCCGGGCGATCGTCCTCGAGCTGCACACCCACTACGGGGTGCACGACGTCGTGGGCTTCCAGCACGGCTACGCCGGCATCGTCGAGGCCAACGGGCACGCGGTCGTCCAGCTCACACCCGAGTACGTCGCCCGCATCAACGAGCGGGGCGGGACGATCCTCGGCTCGTCGCGCGGCGCCCAGGACCCCACCGCGATCGTCGACCGGCTCGTCGAGCTCGACATCGACATCCTCCTGGTCATCGGCGGCGACGGCTCGATGCGCGGGGCCCACAACATCGGGCGCGAGATCGAGGCACGCGGACTGTCGATCGGCATCGTCGGCGTGCCCAAGACGATCGACAACGACATCCCGCACATCGGCCAGAGCTTCGGCTTCTCGACGGCGTTCTCGAAGGCCGCGGAGTCGATCAAGGCGGCGCGCGTCGAGGTCGAGGCGGCCGTCGGCGGCGTCGGCATCGTCAAGGTCATGGGTCGCCACGCCGGCTTCATCGCCTGCTACGCCGCGCTGGCCAACCACGACGCCGACTTCGTGCTGATCCCCGAGGTCGAGTTCTCGCTCGACGGCGAGAACGGCCTGCTGCCGCTGCTGGCCCGCCGCGTCGCCGAGCGCGGCAGCGCCGTCATCGTCCTCGCCGAGGGTGCCGGCCAGGAGCTGATCCCCGCCGACGACCGCACCGACGCGAGCGGCAACGCCGTCCTCGGCGACATCGCGGGCTTCCTGCGCGAGCAGATCGGCAAGGACTTCGCGAACCGCTCGCAGCCGCTGACGATGCGCTACTTCAACCCCGGCTACGCGATCCGCTCGGTGCCGGCCGACGCGTCCGACTCGGTCTACTGCGCACGTCTGGCGCAGATCGCGGTGCACGCCGCGATGTCGGGACGCACCGACATGGTCGTCGGGCGACGCCGTCACCGCTTCGTCAACGTGCCGATCCCGTTCGTCACGGCCGGTTCGCACAGCGTCTCGCCCGACGGCGACCTGTGGCTCTCGGTGCTCGAGTCGACCGCCCAGCCCTTCAGCATGCGCTGAAGCCGAGCGAGCTCTGCGAGCGAGCGCCGAGGCGCGCCAGCGCAGCGTGAGCGGTGCGCGGCGAAGCCGCCCTGCTGCGAGGCGTGGCGGGTGATCGAGCTCGGGTGGGTCGCCCCGGCCCCTTCGCTCCGCTCACGGTCGGCCGCGAGCGGCCTCCCCAGGGGCCGATGGATCCGTGCCACATCGTGAGACGCCCTTGTCATCCAGCGAGACGGTGGCACTGTCGGAGGTACAGACCTTCGACTCCCCGGGAGACACCATGAGCGACACCTGGTCATTCGAGACCAAGCAGATCCACGCCGGACAGGTTCCCGACCCGGCCACCGGAGCCCGCGCCCTGCCGATCTACCAGACGACGTCGTTCCAGTTCCGCGACACCGACCACGCGGCCGCGCTGTTCAGCCTCGCCGAGCCGGGCAACATCTACACCCGCATCATCAACCCGACGCAGAGCGTCGTCGAGGAGCGCCTCGCCGCGCTCGAGGGCGGCGTGGGCGCCCTGCTGTTCGCCTCCGGCCAGGCGGCCACGACCGGCGCGCTGACCAACGTCGCCGAGGCCGGCGACCACATCGTCGCGTCGGCCAGCCTGTACGGCGGCACCGACAGCCTGCTGCGCCACTCGTTCCCGAAGCTCGGCATCACCGTCACGTTCGTCGAGGACAACAACAACCCCGAGGCGTGGCGAGCGGCCGTCCAGGACAACACCAAGGTGTTCTTCGGCGAGACGATCGGCAACCCCAAGGGCGACATCCTCGACCTCGAGGCCATCTCGGCGGTCGCCAAGGAGGTCAGCGTGCCGTTCATCGTCGACAACACCATCGCGACGCCCTACCTGCTCAACCCGTTGCGGCACGGCGTCGACACCGTCGTCCACTCCGCCACGAAGTACATCGGCGGGCACGGCACCGCGATCGCCGGCGTCGTGATCGACGGCGGCACGTTCGACTACGGCGCCCACGGCGACAAGTACCCCGGCTTCACCGAGCCCGATCCGAGCTACCACGGCCTCAAGTACGCCGAGGCGCTCGGACCGGCCGCCTACATCTCGAAGCTGCGCGTGCAGGTGCTGCGCAACACGGGTGCCGCGATCGCCCCGTTCAACGCCTTCCTGCTGGCCCAGGGCCTCGAGACCCTGAGCCTGCGCATCGAGCGCCACATCGAGAACACCCGCGCGGTCGCCGAGTGGCTCGAGGCCCGCGAGGACGTCTCGAGGGTCACGTGGGCGAGCCTGCCGAGCAGCCCCTACAAGCAGCTGGCCGACACGTACGTGCCCAAGGGCGCGGGCGCGGTGCTGACGTTCGAGCTGCCGGGCGGCCTCGAGGCCGGCAAGGCGTTCATCGACTCGCTCGAGCTGTTCAGCCACGTCGCCAACATCGGCGACGTGCGCAGCCTCGCGATCCACCCCGCCAGCACGACCCACTCCCAGGGATCGCCCGAGGAGCACGCCGCGACCGGTGTGACCCCCGGTCTGGTGCGTCTCGCGATCGGCCTGGAGGGGATCGACGACATCCTGGCCGACCTCGAGGCCGGATTCCGCGCCGCGAAGTGAGCCTGGCCCCCGGCATCGATCCCTCTCTCGTCACGGGCGCGTGGCGGGAGGGGGATCCCGTGGGTGGACGGACGTTCACCGATCTCGGCGACCTGACCCTCGACTCGGGTCGCGTCCTCCCGGACGTCCGGCTCGCGCACGAGACGTGGGGGACGTTCGACGGCGGCAACGCCGTGCTGGTGCTGCACGCCCTGACGGGTGACAGCCACGTCGTCGGCGACGCCGGCCCCGGACACCCCACACCGGGGTGGTGGGGGACGCTGGTCGGCCCGGGCCGTCCGATCGACACCGACCGCCTCTTCGTCGTCGCGGCCAACATCCTGGGCGGCTGCCAGGGATCGACCGGACCGGCCTCCCTCGACCCGGACGGCATGCCGTGGGGCGGCTCGTTCCCGTCCCTGACGGTGCGCGACCAGGTGCGGGCCGAGGTCGCGCTCGCCGACCGCCTCGGCATCGACCGGTGGCACAGCGTGATCGGCGGATCGGCCGGCGGCATGCGGGCGCTGGAGTGGGCCGTCGAGCACCCGGCGCGCGTCGAGCGGCTGTTCCTGCTGGCGACGTCGGCGGCGGCCTCGGCCGAGCAGATCGCCCTGTCGCGCACGCAGGTCGCGGCGATCGAGAACGATCCCGCCTGGTTCGACGGCGACTACTACGACGGCCCCGTCGGACCCCTGGCGGGCCTCGACCTGGCGCGACGCATCGCGCACATCGCCTATCGCAGCGAGGCCGAGCTGGAGGAGCGCTTCGGCCGCGAGGTCGAGCACGACGGGACGTGGTCGGTCGACTCGTACCTGCAGCACCACGGCGCCAAGCTGGTCGGACGCTTCGACGCCAACTCGTACGTCGTGCTGACCTCGGCGATGGACACCCACGACATCGGTCGCGACCGCGGAGGCGTCGAGGCCGCGCTCTCGCGGGTCACGGCCCGCACCGTGGTGGCCGGCATCGACTCCGACCGGCTCTACCCGCTGCACCAGCAGCAGCTGCTGGCCGATCTGATCCCCGGTGCCCACGGGCTCGACGTCGTGACGTCCGCGCACGGCCACGACGGGTTCCTGGTCGAGTTCGACCAGGTCGGCGAGCTCGCCCGCACCCTCCTCGCCCGCTGACGAGGGGGTTGCCGCCCCACGACGAGAGGGTTGCCGCCCCCGTGTGGGGCGACAACCCTCTCCTGGAGGGGCGACAGCCCCCTCGCGAGCGTCAGTAGAGCTGGCGCGAGGCCGCGGTGGCGTCGTAGAAGGCGGACGACTCCTTCTTCCACAGCAGCACCAGGATGACGACCGCCAGCACCGAGCTGACGACCGACAGGATCACCGAGATCGTCTCGGCGTTGCTGCCCGCGATCGTGAACAGCAGACCCACGATGTTCAGGACGCCGAGGATCGTCGCGACGACGCGCGCCCAGCTGCGTCCCTGCCCGTTCTTCCAGGCCATCCAGACCCACAGCAGGGCGCCGATCAGGCCGAACACCACCGCGATCGTGATCGTGACGGCGTAGGCCGCGTCGATCGTCGACTGGCTGACGTCGACGTCGTTCTTCATCAGCTCGGTGCGGATGTCGTCCTTGAGGCTGCCGATCGTCGCGAAGCTGTAGACCAGCGAGATGACGCTGAGCGCGGCGCCCACCAGCATCAGCTTGACCGCGAGCGCGATCGACGACGGCTGGGTCGGGGCGGCCGGACGCTGCGGCGGCTGGCCGCCGGGCCCGGTCGGGTACGAGCCGTACGGGGCGGCGGGCTGCTGGGGCCCCGGGTAGGCCGGCTGACCGGCGCCGAACGGCTCGTTGGGATCGGACGGTGTGCTGGTCATGGGGTCCCCCTGGATTCGACGACGTACCTGATGTCGCCACGACCCTATCGAAGACGGACCGTCACACCATCCGGCGGACGACGCCGAGCGGCGCGTACTTCATGACCTGCCCGAGCGGCGCCCACGGCCACGACGGGACGGCGGCGTCGACGACCTCGGCCTCGATCTTGGCCACGAGCGCCCGGCACCCGGTCTCGGTGTCGACCATCATCCGGGTCTCCTGCGTCACGCCCTCGTTCATCTCCGACGCGATGTAGCCCGGGAACAGCGTCGTGACCTTGATGTCGAGGCCCTTGCGGCCGATCAGGTCGGACCGGATGCCCTCGGCGATCATCGCGAGGCCGGCCTTCGTCGCGGCGTACGTCGTCATCGACGAGGGCATGCCGCGCATCGCCGACATCGAGGAGATGACGACGAGGTGACCGGCCTTGCGCTCGTAGAAGTGCTCCATCGCGGCCTCGCACTGGGCGAGCGCCGCGACGAAGTTGGTCTCGGCGGTCTGCCGGTTGGCCTCGAACCTGCCCGTGCCGATGCGTCCGCCCTTGCCGAGCCCGGCGTTGACGATGACGCGGTCGAGCCCGCCGAGGTCGGTGATCGCCTGCTTGAACACCGCGAAGACCTGGTCGTGGTCGGTGACGTCGAGCGCGTGGACGACGACCTCGATGCCGGGGTGGGCCGCGAGCAGCTCGTCGCGCAGCGCCTCGAGGCGATCGACGCGACGGGCCGTCAGGGCGAGGTGGTGGCCCTTGGCGGCCAGGATGCGGGCCATGCCGGCACCCAGCCCCGAGCTGGCACCGGTGATGAGGACGTTGGTGCGCACGGGATCAGTCCTTCTTCGCCATCTGGAACGAGGCCTTGCGCATCATGCGGTCGTACACCGGTCGGGCGAACCGCTTGGCGGCGTAGGCGATCCTGCCGTCGCGGTCGGTCAGGATGATGTGCCGGCCCTTCTCGACGCCCTTGACGACCTCGGCCGCGATGTCGTCGGCCGTGACCTTCGACCGGTCGATGAGCTTGGCGGCCGACTTCTGCGCCGACTCGTCCTTGCCGCGCATCGACTCGGTGAGGTTGGTCTTGAAGAACGTCGGGCACACCACCGAGACCTTGACGCCGTACGGCGCGAGCTCGTGCAGCAGCGTCTCGCTGAGCGCGACGACCGCGGCCTTGACGGCGTTGTACTCGCTCATCCGCGGCGGGTGCACCAGGCCCGCGGCCGACGCGGTGTTGACGATGTGCCCGCTGCCCTGCGCCTTCATGATCGGCGCGAAGGCGCGGCAGCCGCGGGCCACGCCGAGCAGGTTGATGTCGACGATCCACTGCCACTGGTCCATCTCGGTCAGCTCGATGCGACCGCCGGCCGCGACGCCGGCGTTGTTGAACAGCAGGTCGAGGCCGTCCCACTCCTCGACGACCCAGTCGCGCGCCGCGGCCCAGTCGACGTCCTGCGTGACGTCGAGGTGCCGGTACGTGACGCCCACCAGCCCGTCGAGCGCGGCGGGCTGCTCGGCGTGGACGTCGGTCGCCAGCACGCGGCACCCGCGTTCGACCATCTGGCGCACCAGCGCCAGGCCCAGGCCGGAGGCGGCACCGGTGATCAGGACGCGGGAGCTCGCGGGAATCGTCATGGTTCGGATACTACCGGTATCCCGGCAGTGTCCCGGTGGCCGTGGCCGCGTGACTAGCGGAACGTGACCATGTCGCGGGGCAGGTGGCCCGTCTCGTTGAACGCGAGGAGCCGGGCTCCGGAGGCGCCGACGATGACGGTCGTGACGCTGGCGTTCACGATGACGTCGTTGACGCGCTGGAACAGCGAGTCGTCCCCGGACAGCAGGTGCGACGCCACGAGCGCGATGGGGCCGCCGGACGTGAACACCGCGACCTGCCGGCCCGAGGTCGCCTGCGCGACGACGTCGTCGAACGAGGCCATCACCCGTGACCGGAACGTCTCGTACGGCTCGCCCGGGCCGGGCTCGCCGGCCATCCACCCGGTGAGCGCGATGTTGAGGGTGCGCTGGAAGGCCTTGGTGTCGGAGCCCATCGCCGAGGAGTCCTGCGCCTTCGCCAGCGCCAGGTGGTCGTACTCGTCCCACCCGGGGTCGACGTCGTAGCCGTCGCCCTCACCGCTCGCGTCGATCGCCGCGATCGCGGTCTGCGCGTGCCGCTTCATGCCGCCCGCGACAGCCGACGTCGGGGCCCAGCCGGACGCCTCCCACGAGACCCCCAGCGAGGACGACTGCTCGTACCCGAGCTCGGAGAGCTGGTCGTAGTCGGCCGCGCCGAACGACGCCTGCCCGTGGCGGATCAGGTGGATGGAGCCCATGGCGCGACCCTACCCGCGCAGACCGCGAGGCCGGCACCTGGTGAAGTCAGTGCCGGCCTCGCGGGTCGTGCGGTGCTGCGGTCGTGCGGTGCTACGTGGCGATCAGGCCGCCGGCGGCATCAGGACCGTGTCGATCAGGTAGACCGTGGCGTTGGCGGTCTGGACGCCACCGCAGATCACGGCGGCCTGGTCGCCGACCTTGATGTCGTCGCCCGAACCGGTGATGGTCAGGTCGGCGCCGTTGACGGTCTTGAACGTTCCGTCGATGTCCGCGGGCGCGATGCGCTCGGGGATCACGTGGTACGTCAGGATGCTCGACAGCGTCGTGCCGCCGGCCTCCTTGGCGAGGGTGTCGATCGTGTCGGCCGGGATCTTGGCGAACGCGTCGTCGACGGGCGCGAAGACCGTGAACTCGCCACCGTTGAGGGTGTCGACCAGGTCGACGTCGGGGTTGACCTGTCCGCTGACGGCCTTGACGAGCGTCGTGAGCAGCGGGTTGTTGCTGGCGGCGGTGGCCACCGGGTCCTGGGCCATGCCGCTGACCGAGCCGGCGCCGTCCGGGACGGCCTTCGCGTAGTCGGCGCAGCCGGGTCCGACGAGGTCGGCCGCCGGGTCGGCGTCCGAGGAGTCGGCGGAGGGCGCAGCCGAGGTGGCCTCGTCCGACGGAGCGGCGGCGTCGCCCTCCGAGTCGCTCGATCCGCACGCCGCGGTGAACAGGGCGAGCGAGGCAACGGCCGCGACGGCGAAGCTCTTGGTGTGGGTACGCATGTCGTGTCTCCTTGTGGTTGGGTTGTCGTGCTCTCGTGCGAGTCGTGCTGTGTTACTCGACGCGGAACTGGACGCTCTGCCAGCCGGTCGTACCGTTCGGGCGAATCGGGGCCCGCTCGGAAGTCTGTGTCTCGCCGTCCTTGTTGGTGGCGCGCACCTGGACGGAGTGGATGCCGGTCGTGGCGTCGTCCCACTGGTAGGACCACTGGCGCCACGTCTCGACGTTGTCCTCGTCGGCGAGCTCGGCCTCGACCCAGTCACCCTTGTCGATGCTGAGCTCGACCTTCTCGATGCCGACGGTCTGCGCCCACGCCACGCCGCCCATGCGGACCGCGTTCTGCGGGAAGGCCTGGAACGACTTCGGGACGTCGATGCGCGACGAGAACTTGATGGGTGCCAGCGCGGTGTAGTCGCGCGTCGTCCAGTAGCCCTTGAAGTCGGAGAACCGGGTGACCTCGATCTCGGTCAGCCACTTGGTGGCCGACACGAAGCCGTACAGGCCGGGCACCACGAGACGGGCCGGGAAGCCGTGCGCCAGCGGGAGGGGCTGGCCGTTCATGCCGATCGCGACCATCGAGTTGCGGTCGTCGGTCACGGCCTCGATCGGGGTGCCGGCCGTCCAGCGGTCGGCACTCGTCGACTTGATCGCGTCGGCGCCGTCCTGCACGCCGGCCATCTCGAGGAGCGTCGCGGTGCGGACACCGAGCCACAGCGCGTTGCCGACGTAGGGCCCACCGACCTCGTTCGAGACGCACGTCAGGGTGACGCGGTGCTCCTCGAGCTCCATGTCCATCAGGTCGCGGAACGAGAGGTTCAGCTCCTTGTCGACCATGCCGTGGATGCGCAGGCTCCAGCCCTCGGCCGGCACGTCGGGGATGCTGAGCGCGGTGTCGACGCGGTAGAAGTCGCGGTTCGGGGTGACGTAGGGGCTGACGCCCTCGACGTCGACCTGGGCCCCGGCGGGGACGGCCGGAGCAGGCTTGGCGGCCCGGGGCAGTCGGATGCCGGCGCGGGACGCGGCGGCAGCGGCGTCGCCGAAGATCTGGCCGACGGCTCCACCGATCACGACCAGGGCGGTCACGCCCAGGGACGCCTTGAGGAATCCGCGGCGCCCCAGGCCCAGCGGGTGCGCCGCAGCGGCCTTCTCGCGACCGCGGAGGTTGGCGAGCAGCACCAGCAGCGCGCTGAGGGACACGAGCAGCGTGACGACCGAGGGCACCAGCGTCAGCACCCGGCTGGCGGTCGTCGTGCGGTCGATCGCGGCGGCGGCGATGGCGAGGGCACCGAGCAGCGTCACGGCGCCGATCGCGATGCGCGGCCGGCGACGACCGATGATGCCGGCGACGATCGCGAACAGGGCCAGCGTCGCGACGACCCCGCCGATCAGGACGGCCTTGTCGTTCGACCCGAACTGCCGGATCGCGAAGTCCTTGAGGAACGGCGGCGCGTAGTCGACCGCCCGGTTGCCGACCGACTCGATCGGTGAGGGCACGCCCTGCAGGAGGGCGGCGACCCCGGTGCCCACGGCGACGCCCGACGCGGCGGCGAGGAAGCCGGCGATGGCTCCCGCCCACCAGGGCGCCGCAGCGGCTGCGCGAGTGTCTGTCGTCGTGGTCACACCTACGGTTCGGCGCACCGTGGGAGGTGGATTGGTGCGTCGGGGAATAAATTTCGAAGAACTTGATGAACGGCACGAACCGCCGCCTTCTACGCTGGTCCGATGAGTGCACTTGAGGGAGTCACCTTTCCGTCCGACAGCTCGACGTCCGCCGCCCGCACCGTCATGGCCGACGCGCTGCGCAAGGCCGATCCCGTGGGTGCCCGGGCCATCGAGAACGAGACGAACTGGCGGCGCAACTACCTGGCGCACTTCCGCCGGTCGGTCGAGGCCGGCGTCGGTGAGGCGGCCGCGGCGCACAGCATCGCGGCCGAGGGCCTGCGCAGCGCCCACGACCTGATGCGCTTCGACGACCTGCCCCTCGACGAGGCCGTCCGCGGCAGCGCGCTCAAGCAGGCCTTCCACACCCGGACGGTCGAGGGCACCGCCGAGGCCGAGACCGAGCTGACGATCCCCTACCGCGGCGAGCGGCTCGGCGGGGCCGCCCTGGTCGGGCAGCTCGAGACGTGGGTAGCCGCCGGCGTCATCACCCGCTCGGCGGCCGATGCCGTCCGCACCGTGCAGGACAACCCGCAGTGGCTGCGGCTCGAGGGCGACACCGTCGTCGTGCTGGGCGCCGGCGCCGAGATGGGGCCCCTGCGCGCCCTCCTGCGCTGGGGTGCGCAGGTCGTGGCGCTCGACCTGCCGCGCGCCGACGTCCAGGAGCGCCTGCGCGCCCTGGCGACCGAGTCGGCCGGCCGCACGCTGGTGCCGGCCCGCATCCTGACCAACGGCGACGACACCGGCGCCGACCTGCTGACCGAGCTGCCCGGCATCGCGCACTGGCTCGGCGGCCTCGACGGACGGCTGGTGGTCGGCAACTACTGCTACGCCGACGGAGCGACCCACGTCCGGCTCTCGATGGCGGCCGACGCGCTGGTCGAGCACCTGGTCGACGAGCGCGACGACACGGCGCTGGCGTTCCTCGCGACGCCCACCGACACGTTCGCCGTCCCGGCCGAGGAGGTGCGGTTCTCCAACGAGCTGTACTCGTCGCGATCGCGGCTCGTGCGCACCCCGCTGCGACTGGCCAGCGGCGGACGCCTGCTGCAGCGCCACTACCCGCCGGGAGCCGACCCCGGCATCTGCGACGCGCTCGTGCCGCAGCAGGGGCCCAACTACGCCCTGGCCAAGCGGATCCAGCGCTGGCGCGCCACCACGTCACGCGCCGCCGGGACCACGGTGTCGCTCAACGTCGCCCCCGCCACCCGCACGCGGTCGGTCGTCAAGAACAAGGCGCTCGCCGCCGCCTACGCCGGCTCGCACCGGTTCGGGGTCGAGATCTTCGACCCGGCCACCAGCAACACCCTGATGGCAGCGCTGCTGGTCCACGACCTGCGGGCAGGGGCCGCAGCCCAGGCCGAGCCGTGGCAGGACGAGGCCGTCAACGCGGCCCACGGAGGTCTGTGGACCGCGGCGTACGACCCCCGCAGCGCGCTGGGGCTCGCCGCCGTCCTCGGCATCGGCGCCCTGCGCGGCTGAGCACCGGACGGCCGGTCAGTCGACGAAGGTGACCGCCTGGTCGATCGGGGCGCGCGTCGACGTGAACCGGGCCGTGGGGTGGTCGGGATCGGGACGGCCGAACGAGATCCCGCACACGACCCGGCGGTCGTCGGGCAGGTCGAGGAACGCGCGGACGGCCGGCGTCACCTGGGCGATCGCGGCCTGGGCGCAGGTGCCGATGCCGAGCGCCTGGGCCGCGAGCATGAACGAGTCGACGTACAGACCGCAGTCGATCGCACCGTAGACCCCGAGATCGGCGTCGGTCGTGATGATCGCGACGTGCGGGGCGCCGAAGAACTCGAAGTTGCGCAGCATCTGGGCCGCCGACCCGTCGCGGTCGCCCTTCTGCACGCCGACCGCCTCGTACAGCTGCCAGCCGACCTCCTTGCGACGGTCGCGGTAGACGCCGGTGTAGGCCTCGGGGAACGGGAAGTCGGACGGCGCGGGCTGGCCGAACGTCGCGATGACGTTCTCGACGGCCGCCTTCGACAGCGCGTCCTTCGCCTCGCCCGAGACGACGTGCACGTTCCACGGCTGGGTGTTGCACCACGACGCGGTGTGCTGGGCCGCGGCGAGCAGCTGCTCGATCGTCTCGCGCGGCACCTCGTCGGGCAGGTACCCGCGGCAGCTGCGGCGGCCGGTGAGCAGACGGGTCAGCGTCTCGAAGTCGTCGGTGGGCTGGTCCATGGTGCGTCTCACCGTCCTTCGAAGACGGGCGGGCGCTTCTGCAGGAAGGC
Source organism: Aeromicrobium sp. CFBP 8757 (assembly GCF_014841755.1). Taxonomy (NCBI): domain Bacteria; kingdom Bacillati; phylum Actinomycetota; class Actinomycetes; order Propionibacteriales; family Nocardioidaceae; genus Aeromicrobium; species Aeromicrobium sp. CFBP 8757. The sequence continues at coordinate 75,238 of NZ_JACYUM010000007.1, read as the reverse complement.
GGTCGTGCCCTCGGCGAAGTCGGCGGTGTCGAACAGCCGCACCTGCAGGTCGCGCTCGCGGTCGAGGGCGTCGTCGAGGTGCGGCAGCGTCGCCGCGGCGATCGCCTGCTTCGTCGAGCGGTACGCGACGCCGGCGCCGTGGGCGAGCCGGCCGACGAGGCGGTCGACCTCGGCGGCGAAGTCGTCATCGGGCGCGGCACGGTGCACCAGCCCCGCGGCCGCGGCCTCGGTGGCCGGCAGCCGCTCGCCGAGCAGGGCCATCGCCGAGGCCCGCGCCCGGCCGATCGACGCCGCCACGACGGCGGTCGCGCCGCCGTCCGGCATGAGGCCGATGCTCGTGAACGGGAGCAGGAAGTAGGCCGACTCCTTCGCGATCGTGAGGTCGGCTGCCAGCGCGACCGAGCAGCCGAAGCCGGCCGCCGGACCGTTGACCGCCGCGACGACGGGCACGGGGCTCGCGACGATCGCCCGGATCAGGCGGTTGGCGCGGTCCATCGGCTCGGTGCCGCTGATGGGTCCGTCGAGGCGTGCGCCGGTCGAGAAGCCCCGGCCCGCCCCTGTGAAGACGATGACACGGGTGCCGTCCGGGGCCTGCTCGACGGCGTCGGACGCGATGTCGAGCATGACGCCCGTCAACCCGTTGAGTCGGTCGGGATCGTTCCACGTGATCGTGCGGACGCCGTCGGCGTCGGCGACCAGCACTGCGTCATCCATGACGACAGGCTAGGCGACCCCTGGCCATCGTGACAGCAGTGGTGGCAAGATCACGGCATGTCACTCGCGGGAAAGACGATCATCATGTCCGGCGGCAGCCGCGGTATCGGCGAGGCGATCGCGGTGCGCGCCGCCCGCGACGGCGCGAACGTCGCCCTGCTGGCCAAGACGACCGAGCCCCACCCGGCCCTGCCGGGCACGATCCACACCGCCGCCGCGGCGATCGAGGAGGTCGGCGGGCACGCCCTGCCCCTCGTCGGCGACATCCGCGACGACGCCTTCGTGCTCGACGCCGTGGCGCGGACGGCCGAGGCGTTCGGCGGCATCGACGTCGTCGTCAACAACGCCTCGGCGATCGACCTGTCGAGCACCCGCGACGTCACGATGAAGAAGTACGACCTGATGAACGACATCAACTCGCGCGGGTCGTTCCTGCTCGCGAAGTCGTGCATCGACCACCTCGAGCGGTCCGACAACCCCCACGTCCTGACGCTGTCGCCGCCCATCACGCTCGACCCCAAGTGGTTCAGGACCGCGACGGCCTACACGATCGCCAAGTTCGGCATGAGCCTCGTGACGCTGGGCCTGAGCGAGGAGCTGCGCGAGCTCGGCATCGCCGCCAACTCCCTGTGGCCCCGCACCGCGATCGACACCGCGGCCGTCCGCAACGTCGTCGGTCCGGGGCTCGGCAACCACTCGCGCACGCCGGCGATCATGGCCGACGCGGCGTACGAGATCGTCACGCGTCCGAGCCGCGAGTGCACCGGCAACTTCTTCATCGACGACGACGTGCTCGAGGAGGCCGGCGTCACCGACTTCTCGATCTACCTGAACGGCGGCGAGGAGTCCGATCTCGCGCTCGACTTCTGGGTCGAGCCCAAGGGCCCGCACGATCCGAGCCTGTCGCTGTGAGCTCCTCCCGCGTCACCGTCACGCCGTTCCTCTGGTTCGACGCGAACGCCGAGGAGGCGATCGAGCGGTACCTGTCGGTGTTCGACGACGCCGAGCTGCTGAGCGAGCAGCGGCACCCCGACGGATCGCTGTTCATCGGCGAGATCAGCGTGCAGGGCCAGCGCCTGACGCTCATGAACGGCGGGCCGCACGTGTCGCTGACCGACGCCTTCTCGCTGGCGGTCGGCGTCGAGACGCAGCAGGAGGTCGACACGATCTCCGACGGGCTGATCGCCGGTGGCGGCCGACAGGGCCGGTGCGGGTGGCTCGTCGACGCCTTCGGGCTGAGCTGGCAGGTCGTGCCGGCGGCGCTGCACCGCCTGCTCGGCGATCCCGACCGCGAGGCCGCCGGACGCGCCCAGGCCGCCATGATGACGATGGACCGGCTCAGCATCCGCGACCTCGAGGACGCCTTCGCGGCCCGGACGAACTAGTCCCTTCGAGTCAATTTCGAGTGTCGGACGCCGAATTCCCCCACGTGACCCGATCGCCTCGTACCGTCGGAGGAAGAGGGGAAGGTCTCGACGGCAATGAGCATGGCAGCAGTGGGCACGACGGCAGCGGACACGACGGCGACGGGCGCGGTCCGATGAGCGTCTACCTGTTCGACATGGAGGGCGACCCCGTGGCCTTCCGCCGCAGCTGGTCCGACCCGCACGTCTTCGACCTGCGCGGTCGCCGCATCGGGTGCCTGCCGTGGGACGACAACGAGGTCGTCGACCTCGACGGACGCTACCTCGGCACGGTCGTCGACGACCGCCTCGTGCGTCGCAACGACTCGTGCCAGCGCCCGTGCGCGGAGCTGCCCGCCGACCCGGGCACCGTCGAGCCGACGGGACGCCCGCTGGCGCCGCACTACTTCCCGAACCGCTTCGCGTACGAGGACATCCCGCTCCAGCACCTCGCGTAGCGGCGGCCCGACCGGTCTAGACGTCGCGGATCTCGACGTCCGCCTCGGCCCCGATCGCCAGCGTCCGCGCAACGGTGCACAGCCGCTCCTCGGCCTTGGCGATCGCATCGGGCAGCAGCGCGCGCGCCCGGTCGCCGTCCTCGCCCTCGGGGAAGGCCACGTCGAACCGCATCAGCAGGTCGACCAGGTGGTTGCCGAGCTCGTCGCGGATCTTGTCGGCGCGGGTGTGCACGTCGAACGTCACGGGCTCGGCCCGTCGCGCCACGAGCGGGTCGACCGTCAGCGCGGTGCAGCCGGCCAGCGCGACCAGCAGCAGCTCGACGGGGGTGAAGTCGTCGCTGGAGCCGTCGCCGATCTGCAGCGTCGTGCCGCGGACGTTGGTCGCGGTGTAGCGCGACGGGCCCGTGCGCGTCAGCTCGACGCTGCGCTCGGTCTCGCCCGACATCAGTGCGCCTCGCGGGCCGGCAGGCCCAGCCGCTCGGCCGCCGCGTCGTGCAGGGCGACGACCGCGCGGCGGACGTCGGCGCGCTCGACGACCGGTCCGGGCCACGGGACGGCCTGCCCGCGGGTCTCACCGTCCACGACGACGTCCCAGGTGCCGCCCTCGGTGTCGAGGTCGGTCATCGTCGCGGCGGTGGCCGCCGGATCGACGAAGGCGCGCGCGATCGTGAGGTTGTCGTCGGTGTGGTCGTCGTTCATGTGGTGCAGGATCGCCGCGACCACGTCAGGCGGGAAGCTCGTCATGGCTCGACGGTATCGCCCGGCCCCCGGGCACCGCGTCTCCGCCGATATGGCAAGAGGTTTGACACCCCGTCATAACGTGTAAGAATTCTTGAGTTTTCTTTACATGTCAGCACCTACGTGTCACATTCCTTGCATGCGTCCTTGGCGACCCGACGAGCCCTACAACGACCTTCCCGAACCACCCGACACCACTCAGCTCGAGACCCGCGCGGTACTGAAAGCCACCGTCCTTGCCAACACGGCGCTGGGTCAGCTCGATCAGGCGGCCCGTTCCATCCCCAACCCGTCCGTCCTGATCAACACGATCCCCATCCTCGAGGCGCAGGCAAGCTCTGAGATCGAGAACGTCGTGACCACGACCGACGCGCTCTTCCGACACCTCGACAACGACGAGGCCTCGGACGACCCAGCAACACGAGAGACACTGCGATACAGGACAGCACTCAGAACTGGCTTCGCTGCGACGATCGAACGAGGACTGACCGCCAACACGGCTTCTGCCGTGTGCGCGACCATCAAGGGACGCACCATGGACATCCGGGCCGTCCCAGGCACCAGGATCGCGAACCCGTCCACGGGCCACATCACCTACAGCCCGCCCGAGGGGCGAACAGTCATCGCGGACAAGCTCTCGGCGTGGGAGAGATTCGTCCATGCCGACGACGACATGGATCCCATCGTCAAGATGGCCGTCGCGCACTACCAGTTCGAGGCGATTCACCCTTTCGCCGACGGCAACGGCCGCACTGGACGCATCCTGAACATTCTTCTCCTGGTCGAGGCGGGCCTGCTCCATCAACCGCTGCTGTACCTCTCGCGCTACATCATCGAGACGAAGAACGACTACTACCGGCTGCTTCACGAGGTCACCGAGCACGGAGCTTGGGAGCAGTGGATCCTCTACATGCTCGACGGTGTCCGACAGACGTCCATCTCGACGGTCAACAAGATCGCCGCCATCAGAGCTCTCCAGACGGACGTGGCGCATCGTGCGCGCTCGGCTTTCAAAGGTGGGTCGGATGCTGAGCTGCTCTCCGTACTGTTCGAGCAGCCCTGCTGCAGGATCGGCCTGGTGATGGAGCGATGTGGCGTCTCCCGGCCCACCGCAACCTCGTGGCTCTCGTCATTGGCGGCCGCCGACATCGTGACGGACATCAAGGTCGGTCGCGACCGACTCTTCGTCAATCGCGAGTTCGTCGACCTGCTGACCCGCCACGAATCCGTCCGACGAATCACCGCACAGCCCTCTCTTTTCTGAAGCTCTTCTCCCTCGGCGGGGAAGAAGGTGCGCCGACCGGTCGACCCCAGGACACTGGGGACATGTCGTCCCCCCGCAGTCTCGTCACTGGTGCCACCGGATACGTGGGCGGACGCCTCGTGCCCCAGCTGCTCGAAGCCGGCCACACGGTGCGCGTCATGGTGCGCGACGAGCGCAAGGCCCGCGCCCACGCGTGGTCGCACGACGTCGAGGTCGCGGTCGGCGACGGCACGAGCGACAGCGACGTGCGCGACGCCATGAAGGACGTCGACGTCCTGTACTACCTGCTGCACTCGATCGGCACGGGCGACGACTTCGGCAGGACCGAGCACGACATGGCCGAGCGCTTCGCCACCGCCGCCAGGGAGGCCGGCGTCAGCCGCATCGTCTACCTCGGCGGCATGATCCCCGAGGGCGAGGAGCTGTCGGAGCACCTCAGCTCGCGCGGCGAGGTCGGTGACGTCCTGCTCGCCTCGGGCGTGCCGACGACGGTGCTGCAGGCCGGTGTCGTGATCGGCTCGGGTTCCGCCTCGTTCGAGATGCTGCGCTACCTCACCGAGCGGCTCCCCGTCATGGTCACGCCCAAGTGGGTCAACACCCGCATCCAGCCGATCGCGATCCGCGACGTGCTGCGCTACCTCGTCGGCTCGGCCGACATGCCCTCGGACGTCAACCGGCGCTTCGACATCGGCGGTCCCGAGGTGCTGACGTACCTCGACCTGATGCAGCGCTTCGCCCAGATCTCGGGCCTTCCCAAGCGACGCGTCCTGAAGGTGCCGGTGCTGTCACCGGGTCTGTCGAGCCACTGGGTCGGCATCATCACCCCGGTTCCCGCGAGCCTCGCCCGCCCCCTGGTCGAGTCGCTGCGCAACACCGTCGTGGCCGGCGACACCGACATCAAGCAGCACGTCCCCGATCCGTCCGAGGGGCTGATCGACTTCGACCGCTCGGTCGAGCTCGCGCTGACCAAGATCCAGAGCCTCGACGTGCCGACCAGCTGGTCGTCCGCCGCGACGGCGGGGGCACCCGCCGAGGGCCTGCCGACCGATCCCGACTGGGCCGGCGGCTCGCTGTACCAGGACGAGCGCACCCGCGAGGTCGACGCGAGCCCCGAGAACCTGTGGACCGTGATCGAGGGCATCGGCGGCCGCAACGGCTGGTACTCGTGGTCGCTGGCCTGGTGGGTGCGGGGCGTGCTCGACCGGATCGTCGGCGGTCCGGGTCTGCGCCGCGGCCGCCGCAACCCCCGCGACCTCGTCGTGGGCGACGTCGTCGACTTCTGGCGCGTCGAGGAGACCGACGACGCGACGTTCCTGCGCCTGCGGGCCGAGATGCGCCTGCCCGGACTGGCCTGGCTCGAGATGCAGGTCGGGTCGACCGAGGGCGGGACGACGACGTTCCACCACCGGGCGCTCTTCGCGCCGAAGGGACTCCTCGGCCAGCTGTACTGGTGGTCGATCTACCCGTTCCACGGCATCGTCTTCGGCGGCATGCAGCGCAACATCGCCCGCGCCGCCGAGGCCCTCGAAGCACGGGAGGACTGACCACCGTGGTCGGCACGAGTCCCCAGCAGGCGCGCCACAGCGACCTGCTCAAGCACGGCGCCCGGGTCGGGCTCGCGGCGTACGGCGTCGTCCACCTGATCGTGGCGTGGATCGCGCTGCAGGTCGCCTGGTCGGGCGGGGGCGGGGGCGGGGGCGACGCGAGCAGCGGCGGCGCCCTGCGGACACTCGCCCACCAGCCCTTCGGCCGCACGATGCTGTGGACGACGGTGGTCGGCCTGGTCGCGCTGATGCTGTGGCAGCTCGGCACCGCGATCTGGGGCTACGCGACCGAGGACGGCGCCAAGCGCGTGCGCAAGCGCCTGGGCGCCGCGGGCCGCGTCGTCGTGTACGGGGCCCTCGCGGTGTCGGCCGCGAGGATCGCGGGCGGATCGGGCGGAGGATCGGGCGGCGACTCCCAGGAGGAGGGCCTGACGGCCGACCTGCTCGGCGCCCCCGCGGGCCGGACGCTCGTGGCGGCGATCGGCATCGCCGTGATCGCCCTCGGCGTGCGACAGGTGCACCGGGGTGTCACCGACTCGTTCACGCACGACCTGGAGGGCCCCGCGACCAGCGGCGACTCGGGCTCGGCCGTCATCGTGCTGGGCCGCGTCGGCTACGTCGCGAAGGGCGTCGCGGTCGGCGTCGTCGGCATCCTGTTCGGCTGGGCCGCGCTGGCGTACGACCCCGAGAAGGCCGGCGGACTCGACGACGCGCTCAAGACCGTCCGCGACCAGCCGTTCGGGCCGTACCTGCTCAGCGCCGTCGCGCTGGGCCTCGCGGCCTTCGGGCTGTTCTGCTTCGCCTGGGCCCGGTACCCCCGCACGCGGTGAGCCGCCGTCGACACGCGGCGCCGGCGAGGGCCTGAGCGCTTGCGCCCGACCGCCGATCGCCACAGGATGTCCGGATGGATCTCTTCCGCATCAAGTCCGTCGAACGCTCCATCGCGGAGACCGACGAGCCCGAGACCCGGCTCAAGAAGGAGCTCTCGGCCTGGGACCTGACGGTGTTCGGCGTCGGCGTCATGGTCGGCACCGGCATCTTCGTGCTCACGGGAGAGCAGGCGTACAGCAACGCCGGGCCGGCGATCGTGATCTCGTTCGTCATAGCCGGCATCGTGTGCGGGCTCGCCGCCCTCTGCTACGCCGAGTTCGCATCGACCGTCCCCGTCGCGGGCAGCGCCTACACGTTCTCGTACGCGACGCTCGGCGAGCTGATCGCCTGGATCATCGGCTGGGACCTCGTCCTCGAGCTGGCCCTCGGAGCGGCCGTCGTGGCCCGCGGGTGGTCGGCCTACCTGCAGTCGCTGTTCGACCTGCCGACGTGGCTGGCCGGTGACGAGGCGATCCCCGACTTCGGCGCGATCGCGATCGTCCTGGCGCTGACGGCCCTCGGCGTCTTCGGCACCAAGCTGTCGGGACGGTTCACGAGCGTCCTGGTCATCGTGAAGGTCGCCGTCGTGACGTTCGTGATCGTGGCGGGCCTGTTCTTTATCAAGGCGTCCAACTACACGCCGTTCGTCCCCGACTCCCAGCCCAGCGAGGGCGGGTCAGGACTCGACTCGACGCTGCTGCAGTCGATCTTCGGCGTCGACCCGACGGTCTTCGGCGTCTACGGCATCATCGCGGCCGCCTCGGTCGTGTTCTTCGCGTTCATCGGCTTCGACATCGTCGCGACGTCGGCCGAGGAGACCAAGAACCCGCAGCGCGACATGCCGCGCGGCATCCTCGGCTCGCTGGCGATCGTCACAGTCCTCTACGCCGCGGTCTCGTTCGTCGTCACGGGCATGCTCAAGTACAGCGACGAGCGCATGAACACCGCCGCGCCGCTCGCCGAGGCGTTCAAGGCCAACGACCTCGACTGGGCCAGCAAGATCATCTCGGTCGGCGCCGTCGCGGGCCTGACGACCGTCGTGCTCGTGCTGATGCTGGGCCAGTCGCGCGTGCTGTTCGCGATGTCGCGCGACGGGCTGCTGCCGGTCGGCCTGGCCAAGGTGCACCCGCGCTTCGGCACGCCGTACCGCATCACGATCATCACGGGCCTGTTCGTCGCCGTGCTGGCCGGCTTCGTGCCGCTCTCGGAGCTGTCGAAGCTCGTCAGCATCGGCACGCTGTTCGCCTTCGTCGTGGTCTCGGCCGGCGTCATCATCCTGCGTCGTACCCGCGCCGACCTCGACCGTCCGTTCCGCGTGCCGGGCGTCCCGCTGATCCCGATCCTGTCGATCGCGGCGTGCCTGTGGCTGATGGTCAACCTGTCGGTCGAGACGTGGGTGCGCTTCCTGATCTGGCTCGCGATCGGCTTCGCGGTGTACTTCGTCTACGGCTACCGCTCGTCACGCCTCGGCCGCGGCCTGCGCCAGGCCGAGGTCGACGCCGACGCCGACGCCGACGTCAACGATGGGCAGTCGACGTGAAGTGATGCGTCGCGGCGTCGACGATCTGGCCGGGGCTCGCCGCGAGCGTCCCCTCGATCCACGCGGTCACGAGCTCGGCCACGCCACCGATGAACATCGTCGCCGCGAGGTGCCCCTCGACCTCGCTCCAGGCCTCCGGGCCGTAGAGGTCGCGGGCCTCGTGCGCCGCCAGCTCGGCGAACTGGCGCAGCAGGCGGGCGCGGTGCGGCCGCAGCGCGTCGATCGACAGCGACTCGACGATCGCGACGCGCCCCCTGCGGGGGTCGTCGGTCAGGATCTGCACGAACGCTCCGATGCCCGCACGCACGCGCTGCTCGGGGGTGCCCTCCGCGGCCTCGAGCGCCGCGACCGACCGCTCCGCGATCTGCGCCGCGATGTCGTCCATGACGGCGGCGAGGGCGTCGTCGAGCCCCGTGAAGCTCTCGTAGAAGTACCGCTCGGTGAGCCCCGCCTCGGCGCAGACGCGGGTCATCGTGACCTTCGGCCCGCCGTCGCGCCCCCACACCTCGAGCGTCGCCTCGACGAGCCTGGCCCTGCGGTCGGCGGCCCGCTGCTCGGCCGACATGCCGCGATACGTCCCTGCCTTGACTGCCATGCCTCGATATTGACAGAGCGTCCTGTCTGAATCAAGATGCACGTGTGACCCAGACCACGACAGCACCTCCCCGACGTCGCGGGATCCCCTACGTCGGCCGCACGCTCGACTACGTCCGAGACCCGCTCGCGATGATGCGCACGCAGTACGACGGCTGGGGCCCGGTCTCCGACATCGACTTCATCGGCAAGCGCTGGACGGTCCTGCTGGGGCCCGACGCGTGCGAGGCCGCGCTGCGCAACGCCGACAAGGCCTTCGCCAGCGGCGACGGCTGGGGCTACCTCGTCGGCCCGTTCTTCGACCGCGGGCTGATGCTGCTCGACTTCGACGAGCACCACCGCCACCGGCGCATCATGCAGTCGGCCTTCACACGCGACCGGCTCGAGGGGTACACGGCCGCCCTGCAGCCCGCCGTCGCGGCGGGACTGGCGCGCTGGCAGCCGGGCCCGCACGTCCGCGCCTATCCCGCGCTGAAGGAGCTGACGCTCGACCTCGCCGCCGAGGTCTTCATGGGCGGGGCCGATCTCGCGACGCCCGACGAGCTCGACCGCGTCAACCGGGCCTTCATCGACTGCGTGCAGTCGGCGACGGCGCTGGTCCGCGCCAACGTGCCGGGCACGCGGTGGGGCCGCGCCCTGCGGAGCCGCCGGCTGCTCGAGGAGTTCTTCGGGCGCCACCTCGCCGCCAAGCGGGCCACGCCCGGCGACGACCTGTTCTCGGTGCTGTGCCACCTCGAGACCGACGAGGGCGAGCGCTTCAGCGACGAGGACGTCGTCAACCACATGATCTTCCTGCTGATGGCCGCGCACGACACCTCGACCATCACGGTCTCGACCGTCATGCAGCAGCTCGGCCAGCACCCCGAGTGGCAGCGCCGGTGCCGCGACGAGGCGCTCGCGCTGCCCGAGCACCCGACGATGGCCGAGCTCGACGGGCTCGTCGCGATCGACCTCGTGATGAAGGAGAGCCTCCGGCTCGTGCCGCCCGTGCCGGTGCTCGCCCGCAGGACCGTCAAGGAGACCGAGGTCATGGGGCACCGCATCCCGGCGGGCCGGCTCGTCGCCGTCATGGTGCACCTGTCGCACCACATGCCCGAGCTGTGGACCGATCCCGAGCGGTTCGATCCCGAGCGGTTCGCCGACGACCGTCGTGACGACAAGGTGCACCGCTACGCCTGGGAACCGTTCGGCGGCGGCGTGCACAAGTGCCTCGGCATGTTCTTCGCGGGCGCCGAGGTCAAGACGATCCTCGTGCACCTGCTGCGCCAGTTCGAGTGGAGCGTCGACCCGGGCTACCGGGCCCCCATGAGCTACGCCTCGCTGCCGTTCCCCAAGGACGGCCAGCCCGTCCACCTCACCCGTCGCTGAACCCGCCCACCCCTCTGGAGGACCCATGTCCCGCACGCTCAGCAACCAGGTCGTCGTCATCACCGGAGCCGGTCGAGGCATCGGCCTCGCGACCGCCCGCAGGTTCGCCGCCCAGGGAGCCGTCGTCGTGATCGGCGACCTCGACGACGACGTCGCCGCCAAGGCGGCGCTGCAGGTCGGCGGACGGTGCGTCGCCCACGTCGTCGACGTCGCCGACCGCGCGTCGTACGCCCAGTTCGTGGAGCGCGCCCGCGAGCAGGGTCCGATCGACGTGCTCGTCAACAACGCCGGCATCATGCCGCTCTCGCCCCTCGTCGACGAGACCGACGCCGCGACGGACCGCATCATCGACGTCAACCTGCGCGCCGTCATCACCGGCACGAAGCTGGTGGCGCCCGACATGACCGAGCGCGGCAGCGGCCACATCATCAACGTCGCCTCGGCGGTCGGACGCATCGCGGTCGCGAACGGCGCGACCTACAGCGCCAGCAAGTACGCCGTCATGGGCTTCTCCGAGGCGATGCAGTCCGAGCTCGCGCCCTTCGGGGTCAACGTCTCGTGCATCCTGCCGACGGTGGTCGACACCGAGCTGGCCGCCGGCGTCTCGGCCGCCAAGGGCATGCGGGCCGTCCGCCCCGACGAGGTCGCGGCCGCGATCGTCAAGGTCGCGCGGGCGCCCCGCTTCGAGACGTGGGTGCCGGCGTGGAGCAAGGGGCTGTTCTACTCGATGAACGTCCTGCCCCGCCGGGTGCGCAACGGCGCCGGCCACGCGATCGGTGCCGACGAGGCGCTGCGGGCCGTCGACGTCGAGGCCAGGGCCGAGTACGAGCGTCGCGCCTCGTCGTGACCCGGTGCGCACCGCGCCAGCCCTACGATCAGGTGCATGGAGCCCTCCAGCACCGGCCTGCCCCGGCCCGCCGTCACGATCGACCACGTCGTCGCGTGGGCGCACGAGCACTTCGGCGTCGAGGGCCGCGGGGTCGAGCTCGGCAGCCAGCAGGACCGCAACGTCCTGCTCACGGGCGACGACGGCTCGCAGCACCTCGCGAAGGTCAGCAACCCGGTCTTCGCGCGGGCCGAGATCGAGGCGCAGAACCTGGTGATGCGGCAGCTGTCGGCGCGCGGTCACGCGACCCCGCGACCGGTGCCCTCGCTCGACGGTGACGAGATCGTCACGGTCGACGTCGACGGGGTGCCCCACGCGCTGCGGCTGCTGACCTTCGTCCCCGGTTCGCCCCTGTCGTCCACCGGGGCCCCGTGGCCGGCGACGCTGGCGCAGATCGGCCGACTGGCCGGACAGGTCACGACCGCCCTGGCCGACGTCGTCCACCCCGGCCTCGAGCGCGACCTGCAGTGGGACCTGCGGCAGGGCGAGTCCGTCGTGGCGGACCGGCTGGCCCTCGTCGACGACCCCGGGCGTCGTGCCCTGGTCGAGGAGGCGGTCGCCCGCGGGCGCACCCGACTCGACCCGGTGCGCGACGAGCTCCCGACCCAGCCGGTCCACGGCGACCTCACGACCGACAACCTCGTCGGCGGGCGCGACGCGGTCGGCGCCCTGCAGGTCACGGGCATCATCGACTTCGGCGACGCGATGACGAGCTGGCGGGTCGCCGAGCTGGCCGTCGCCTGCAGCGCCGTGTTCCGTGACGAGCCCGGCCAGCCCCTGGCCGTCCTGCCGCTGGTCGAGGCGTTCGACGCCGAGGTGCACCTGACCGACGCCGAGCTCACGGCCCTGTGGCCGCTGGTCGTGCTGCGCGGTGCGACGCTCGTCGTCAGCGGTGCCGAGCAGCTGGCCGTCGACCCCGACAACGCCTATGCGGCCGCGGCACTCGACGACGAGTGGGCGATGTTCGAGGTGCCCGCGGCCCAGGACCCCGAGGTCATGACGGCGGCCATCCGCCTCGCGCTGGGACGCCCCGTCACCGCGCCTCCCGTCCCGTCCCTCGTCGCACCCCTGGTGCCGTCGTTCACGCGGCGCCCGCCCGTCGTCGTGCGGCTGGGGCACGACAGCGACGTGCTGTGGGACGGCTCCTGGCTCGAGGACCGCGGGTCCGTCGAGCAGCGGGCGCTGGATGACGCCGCGAGCGACGGCGCCGCGGTCACGGCCTTCGCCGAGGGACGTCTGACGCGTGCGCCGGCGCTCAGCCGCGACCAGCCGGCCACCGTCGCCCTCGGGGTCGACCTGCGCACCGCATCGGCCGTGACCCTGGCCGCGCCGTTCGCCGGCACCGTCATTCGTCGCGACGGCGCCGTCGTCCTCACGGGCCGCGACCACGCCGTCGTCCTGCGCGCACCGCAGGCCGACGTCCCCGACGGTGCGACCGTGAGCGCCGGCGACGCCCTGGCGACCACCGACCGCGCGACGGTCTGGCTCACGGTGGCCGACGCCGTCGGCGACCGGCTCCCCCCGCGGTTCGTCCGCCCCGCGGAGCTGGCGGCCTGGCGCACGCGCGTGCTCGACCCGGCCCCCCTGCTCGGCACCCCGCCGCTGCCGGACGGTGGGCCGGACGACCTGCTCGCCCGGCGCACCGGCGCGTACGCGCCGCTCCAGAGCCACTACTACGCGGCTCCGCCGCAGATCGAGCGCGGCTGGCGCGAGCACCTCATCGACACGACGGGGCGCCACCGTCTCGACATGGTCAACAACGTGACGATCCTCGGGCACGGCCACCCCGAGGTCGCGGCCGCCGCCGCCGACCAGTGGCGGCGCCTCAACACGAACTCGCGCTTCCACTACGCCGCCGTCGCCGAGCTGAGCGAGCGGCTGCTCGCGACGGTGCCGGACGACCTCGACACGGTGCTGCTCGTCAACAGCGGCTCCGAGGCCGTCGACCTGGCGCTGCGCCTGACCGCGGCGTTCACCGGGCGCGACGACGTCCTGTGCGTCACCGAGTCGTACCACGGGTGGACCGTCGCCTCGGACGCCGTGTCGACCTCGACGTCCGACAACCCGCGGGCCGACGAGACCCGCCCCGCCCACGTGCACGCCGTCGAGCTGCCCAACGCGTACCGCGGCACCCACCGCGGCGCCGGGGCGGGCGAGGCCTACGCCCGCGACGCGGTGGGCGAGATCGAGCGCCTGGCCGCCGCCGGCACCCCCGTCGGCACGTGGATCGCCGAGCCTCGCAACGGCAACGCGGGCGCGATCGGCCTGGCGCCGGGCTACCTGCCGCGGGTCTACGACGCGATCCGTGCCGGGGGCGGCGTGTGCGTCTCCGACGAGGTGCAGGTCGGCTACGGGCGGCAGGGCGACTGGTTCTGGGGCTACGAGGAGCACGGGGTCGTGCCCGACGTGATCACGATGGCCAAGGCCATGGGCAACGGGCACCCGCTCGGAGCGGTCGTCACCCGCGCCGAGATCGCCCGGGCACTGGCCGACCAGGGGACCTTCTTCTCGTCCGCCGGTGGGAGCACCCTCAGCAGCCGGATCGGCGGGGTGGTGCTCGGGATCCTCGAGCGCGACGGGTTGCAGGAGCAGGCCCGCGCCGTCGGCGCCCACCTGCGGGCCGGGCTCGAGAGGCTGGCCGAGCGGCACGACCTCATCGGCGCCGTCCACGGCCGCGGCCTCTACCTGGGCGTCGAGCTCGTGCGCGACCGCACGACGCTCGAGCCCGCCGCCGAGGAGGCTGCGGCACTGTGCGACCGGTTGCTGCAGCTCGGCGTCGTCGTCCAGCCCACCGGCGACCGGCAGAACATCCTCAAGGTCAAGCCGCCGCTGTGCTTCACGCGCGAGAGCGCCGACTTCTTCGTGGCCCGCCTCGACGAGGCGCTCGGCGGCTGACCGCGCCCTACGGGAGCAGCGGGTCGATCCGGTACGACGCGACCAGGCGGCCACCGGCGGGGATCATCACGACGCCCGGCTTGTCGCGCAGCTCGCCCGCGAAGTCGATCGGCGCGGCGCCACCGACGCACGGCTCGAGGCACAGCAGGTGGGCACCGTCGGGGCGTGACCAGACGACGAAGACGTCGAACACGTCGTCCCACGTCATGCGCAGGCCCCGGCCCGACGGGGCCACGTAGCGCAGCCCGCGGCTCGCGACGCGGTCCATCACGATCGCGTCGGGTGCGAACAGCGCCGGGTCGAGCCTCAGCGTCGAGCCGTCGAACGGCGACGGCTGGTGGCCCGGGAGCACCAGGGTGTGGTCGAGGCGGCGGATCGGCGCCGGCTCGGGCTCGTCGAACACCACGACGTGATCGGTCTTGGCGGCGCCCGGCTCGATGGGCCACGCGAAGGCGGGGTGCGAGCCGATCGAGACCGGCATCGCGCGGTCGTCACCTGCGTTGCGCACCTCGTAGGTCGTGGCGAACCCGTCGTCGTCCACCGCGTAGTGCGCCGTCAGCTCGAAGGCGAACGGGAACCGCTCGCGGGTCTCGTCGTCGTCGCGCAGCACGAGGGTCGCCGACGACTCGTCCGACGTCACGACGTCCCACTCCAGGTCGCGCGCGAAGCCGTGCTGCGTCAGCGGGTGGGCGCGGCCGTCGACCGTGATGGTGTCGTCGGGCACGCGACCGACGATCGGGAACAGGATCGGAGCGTGCCGGCGCCACGCCTCGCCGGCCTGCCACAGCAGCTCGTGACCGTCGGGCGCGCGCAGCGAGTGCGGCTCGGCCCCGTGCTCGGAGATCTCGACCGTCGCGCAGGCGCCCCTCAACGTCAGCACGGTCAGAGCCCCCTGGCGTCGTAGGTCTCACCGGCGTCCTGCGTCGCGGCGAAGATCGCGTCGACCAGCTCACGCGCCGTGCGGCACCGCAGCAGCTTCATCTGGTCGAGCGGTCCGAGCGGGGCGATCGCGGCGAGCTGCCACAAGGCGTCGACGGGGTCGTCGCTGAGCTGGACGGTCGGCGACCACGCGAGGTCGTCGAACTCGCTGGCCCTCGACAGCGTCCGCCGCACGAGCCCCTCGGTCTGGTCGAAGCGCTCCTGCAGCTCGTCGTCCCACTCCAGCGGCGGCAGGTCGCGCACGCGCGCCCGGGGGTACGGGTCCTCGGACGACCACTCGACGACCTCGATGCGCCGCGTGCCCTCGCCCAGCAGCGCCAGGTAGCCGTCGGCGACCTTCAGCTCGGCGACCTGCGCGATCGTGCCGACGTCGAAGCGCTTCTCGCCCCCGCCGACCTCCTGGCCGCGCTCGATCAGCACGACGCCGAACTCGGCCGGACCGTCGGGCAGGAGGTCCTGCAGCATCTGCAGGTACCGGGGCTCGAAGACCCGCAGGGGCAGCGGCATGGCCGGGAACAGCACCGAGCCCAGCGGGAACATCGCGATCTCGGCACCGTCGTCCATGCCGCCATCCCATCACGGGGCGGCGCCACGGCAACCCGACGCGGTCGGATCAGGCCAGCGTCCGGACGACCTCGGGCCGTGCGTGGTGCCGGCCCCGCGGGACGATCAGGGGCGTCCCGCTGACCGGATCGGGCACGACCTCGCACGCCAGGCCGAACACCTCGGTGACGGTCGCCGCGTCGATGACGTCGCGCGGTGCGCCCTCGGCCACGATCGCGCCACCCTTCATCGCGATGATGTGGTCGGCGTAGC
Organism: Aeromicrobium sp. CFBP 8757; assembly: GCF_014841755.1. Lineage (NCBI taxonomy): Bacteria > Bacillati > Actinomycetota > Actinomycetes > Propionibacteriales > Nocardioidaceae > Aeromicrobium > Aeromicrobium sp. CFBP 8757. The sequence goes on along the minus strand of NZ_JACYUM010000007.1, from coordinate 59,209 downwards.
GGCAGGCCAGGTTGAGGTCGTGAAGCACCAGCACGACGGTCTTGCCCGACTGGCGGTTCAGGTCGGTCAGCAGGTCGAGCAGCTCGACCTGGTGGTTGATGTCGAGGTACGTCGTGGGCTCGTCGAGCAGCAGCAGGTCGGTGTCCTGCGCCAGCGCCATCGCGATCCACACCCGCTGGCGCTGGCCGCCCGACAGCTCGGCGATGTCGCGGTGCTCCAGCTCGGTCGTGCCGGTCGCCTCGAGGGCCGCCGCGACCGCGACGTCGTCCTCGGCGCTCCAGCGCCGGAACCATCCCTGGTGCGGGTAGCGACCGCGGCCCACGAGGTCGCCGACCGAGATCCCGTCGGGGGCCACGGGCGTCTGGGGCAGCAGGCCCAGCACCTTGGCGACGTCGATGCTCCTCATCTCCTGCACCGACGTGCCGTCGAGCGTCACCTGCCCGCCGCGGGGCGTCAGCAACCGCGCGAGGCCCCGCAGGAGGGTCGACTTGCCGCAGGCGTTGGCCCCGACGATGACCGTGATGCGTCCGTCGGGGATCTGGACGTCGAGGTCGCGGACGACGTCGGTGTCGCCGTAGGCGAGCGTGAGGTTGTCGGCGCGCAGGTCGTGAGAGGTCATCCGCCGCGTCCTTCCCGGTTGACGGTGGCGAGGAGCCAGATGAGGTAGGGGGCGCCGATGATGCCCGTCACGACGCCCGTCGGCAGCGGGGTCGGCAGCGCCTGCTGGGCGACGAGGTCGGCGCCCAGGACGATGACCGCGCCGACCAGCCCGGCCGTCACGATGCCGCCGGCCGATCCCGTCAGCCGCTGGGCGATCGGGCCGGCGATCAGGGCGACGAACAGGATGGGGCCGGCCACCGCCGTCGAGAAGCCGATCAGGACGATCGACAGCGCGATCAGCACGAGGCGGTTGCGCTCGACGCGCGAGCCCAGCGCGGTCGCGGTGTCGTCGCCGAGCTCGAGGGTGCGCAGCGGACGCTCGAGCACCAGCGCCAGGGGGATCACGACGACGACGGCGACCAGCAGCGTCCGCAGCTCGCCGGCACCCGACTGGCCGATCGTGCCCGCCAGCCACGTCATCGCCTGGCGCGCCTCGTACAGCTCGGCACGCGAGACGATGTAGCCGATGATCGCGACCATGAAGTTCGAGACGCCGATGCCGATCAGGACGAACCGGTAGCCCGTGATCCCGTCGCGCCAGGCCAGGACGTAGATCAGCAGGGCCGTCAGCAGCGCGCCGAGCAGCGCCGAGCCGGAGACCGCGGAGCTGCTGGCGTTGAACAGCACGATCGACGACACCGCGAACAGGCTCGCGCCCGACGAGACGCCCACGAAGTCGGGCGACGCCAGCGGATTGCCCAGCAGCTTCTGGAAGATCACGCCCGAGAGGCCCAGGGCCAGCCCGACGGCGACGCCCGACGCGGCGGTCGGCAGCCGCAGGTCGCGCACGATGAAGTCGGTCGTGGGGTCGTCGCGCAGCCCGAGCACCGAGGTGATGACGTCGATCGGCGAGACGTAGTAGCTGCCGAGCATCATCGTCAGCACGAACAGGCACGCGACGACGAGCAGCAGCGCGGACGTCACGACCGTCGCCCGCCGGCGACGCTGACGTCGCCCGCCGCGGACGGTGGGGACGTCGAGGGTCGTGGGGGTCGCCATCACAGCTCCGCGAGGTTGCGGTAGCGGACGAGCAGGACGAACGCCGGCGCACCGATCACGCCGATCACGACGCCGACCTGCAGCTCACCGGGCGAGACCACGACGCGTCCGACGATGTCGGCGACCAGCAGGACCACCGGGGTCAGGAACAGGGAGTACGTCAGGATCCAGCGGTAGTCGGGTCCGCAGATCATCCGGGCCAGGTGCGGCACGATCAGGCCGACGAAGACGATCGGGCCGCACGCCGCGGTGGCGGCACCGCACAGGACCGCGACGGTCACGAACAGCACGATGCGGGTCAGGCGCACCCGCTGGCCGAGCGCGACCGCGAGGTCCTCGCCGAGGGCCAGCCCGTTCAGGGCGCGGCCGGTGCCGAGCGCCACCAGCAGGCCGACGACCAGGAACGGCAGGGTCTGCCACAGGACCGGGAAGTAGCGGCCCGCCAGCGAGCCGACCTGCCAGAACCGCAGCTCGTTGAGGGCCGAGACGTTGGTCATCACGATCGCCGACGTGATCGACGACAGGATCGCGGTGACGGCGGCACCCGCGAGCGCCAGCTTGACCGGCGTCGCCCCCTCGCGTCCGAACGACGCGATGCCGTACACCGTCACGGTGGCCACGCCGGCACCGGCGAAGGCGAACCACACGTAGGTGCTGACCGACTGGGTGCCGAGCACCATGATGCCGAAGACGATGAAGGCGGCCGCGCCGGCGTTGATGCCCATGATGCCGGGGTCGGCGAGCGGGTTGCGGGTCACGCCCTGCAGGATCGCGCCGCTGAGCCCGAGTGCCGCGCCGGCGAAGATGCCGATCAGCGTCCGCGGCACCCGCAGCTCGCGGATGACCGTCTCGGCGGCGCTGCCCGGGTCGTAGTCGGTGAACGCCTTCCAGATCGTCGACAGCCCGACGCCGCGGGCACCCATCGTGATGCTGAAGAAGCACACGACGACCAGCAGACCGATCAGCGCGACGAGCCCGGCCGACAGCGCCGCCCGCGACCGGTGGGTCGGACGCTGCTCGCCGGCGGGCGCGGAGCGATCGATGAGGGTCATGACGCCCCACCGTAACTTAGGCGAGCCTCACCAATCCACCACGTCTACGTCACATGGCGCCGAGCGGTCAGGCGTCGGGGGTCCAGCGGAACCTGTCGACGAGTGGCGCGACCCCCGGGACCCGCGACAGCAGCGTCACCGCACCGAGGCCGATCGCGGCACCGACGACGTTGAAGATCAGGTCGTTGACGTCGGCCAGGTGACCGCCGCCCAGCAGGTTGCCGGTGAGGAGCTGCGTCAGCTCGATCGACCCGCTGATCGCCGTGGCCACGCCGACCACACGCCACCACGGCGGGCGTGCCATGAGCAGGTGGACGAGGATCCCGACGGGCACGAAGACCACGATGTTCGTCACCGCGTCGTTGACCTCGTAGTCCGTGAACGGGGTGACGTAGACCGTCCACGCGCTGTGGTGGCGGGGAGCGTCCAGGTGGATCGGGAAGACGGTGTTGGCGACGATGCCGGCCGCGTACACGCACAGCGCCAGGGCGACGGCGGCGCGCGGCACCGTGAGCCGGCCGCGACGGGACAGTCGCCACAGCAGGATCGCCATGGTCACTGCGGCGACCGGGACGACGACGGGCAGCACGGGGACCTGGCGCACCGTCGGACGTCCCCTCTCCTGCCGGTCGTGTGGACGGCGTCGACCCTACGGGACCGTCAGGGGACGCACGACGCCCCCGGGACCGCGCGGTCCCGGGGGCGTCGTGTCGAACAGCTCAGACGTACTTCTCGCCGTTCTTGGCCTTCTCGAGCAGCGAGGCGGGCGGGGTGAACCGGTCGCCGTACTTCTGCGCCAGCTCCTGCGCGCGAGCCGTGAAGGCCTCGACGCCGATCGAGCCGTCGGCGGCCTCGTAGCCGTTGACGTACTGGATCGCGCCACCGTGCAGGGCCGGGAAGCCGATGCCGAAGATCGAGCCGATGTTCGCGTCGGGCACCGACAGCAGTCCCTCGTCGAGGCACTTGATCGACTCGATGCTCATGATGAACGTCAGGCGCTCCTTGAGGTCCTCGAACGACGGCTGCTCGTCGGCGATCGGGAACTGCTCGGCCAGACCGCTCCACAGCCCCTCGCGCTTGCCGTCGACGTACTCGTAGAAGCCCGCGCCCTTGAGGCGGCTCGGGCGGCCGAGCTCGATCATCGTGTCGATGACCTTCTCCGACGCGCTCTCGGGCCATGCCTGGCCGGCCTCCTCGGCGGCGGCCTTCGACTCGTTGCGGATCTTGACCATCAGCTCGAGGTTGAGCTCGTCGCTGAGCTGCAGGACCGGCGCCGGGAAGCCGGCCTGGGTCGTGGCCCGCTCGATGCTGACGGGCGAGACGCCCTCGGCGAGCATGCCGACGCCCTCGTTGACGAACGTGCCGATGACGCGGCTGGTGTAGAAGCCGCGGCTGTCGCCGACGACGATCGGCGTCTTCTTGATGGCCTTGGTGTAGTCGATGACGCGCGCGATGGCCTCGTCGGACGTGTCCTTGCCGGCGATGATCTCGACCAGCGGCATCTTGTCGACCGGCGAGAAGAAGTGGATGCCGATGAAGTCCTCGGGACGGTCGACGCCGTCGGCCAGGATCGTGATGGGCAGGGTCGACGTGTTGGAGCCGAGCAGCGCGTCGGCGTTGACGACCTTCTGCACCTCGCCGAACACCTCGTGCTTGAGCTTGACCGACTCGAAGACGGCCTCGACGACGAAGTCGCAGCCCTCGAGGTCGGCGTAGTCGTCGGTCGGCGTGATGAGCGCCAGCAGGGCGTCGGCCTTCTCCTGCGTCAGGCGGCCGCGCGACACGGCCTTGTCGACGATGCCCTGGCTGTAGGCCTTGCCCTTCTCGGCGGCCTCGAGCGAGATGTCCTTCAGCACGACCTGCATGCCGGCCTTGGCCGAGACGTACGCGATGCCCGCGCCCATCATGCCGGCGCCGAGGACGGCGACCTTCTCGGCCTTCGTGGGCGCGATGCCCTCGGGGCGCGACTTGCCGGCGTTGATGGCGCCGAGGTCGAAGAAGAAGGCCTGCGTCATGTTCTTGAACTGCTGGCCCACGATCAGCTCGACCAGGTAGCGCGACTCGATGCGCGTCGCGGTCTCGAAGTCGACCTGCGAGCCCTCGACCGCCGCGCTCATGATGTTGCGCGGCGCCTTGTAGAGCGCGCCCTTGGTCTGCTTGCGCAGGTTGGCCGGGAAGGCCGGCAGGAACGCGGCGAACTTGGGCGTCGACGGCGTGCCGCCGGGGATGCGGTAGCCCTTGCGGTCCCAGGGCTGGGTCGCGGCCTCCTCGTTGCCGGCGTTGGCCTCGATCCAGGCCTTCGCGGCGGGGATCAGCTCGTCCTGCGTCGCGACGACCTCGTCGACGAGGCCCTCGGCGAGCGCCTTGGACGGCTTGAGCTGCTGGCCCTGGAGCAGGAACTTCATCAGCGCGTCGGAGATGCCGAACATGCGGACCGTGCGGGTCACGCCGCCGCCACCGGGCAGCAGGCCCAGCGTCGCCTCGGGCAGGCCGATCGAGTAGCCGCCGTCGACCGCGATGCGGTGGTGGGCCGCCAGCGCGATCTCGAGGCCACCGCCCAGCGCGGCACCGTTGATCGCCGCGACGACCGGCTTGCCGGACGTCTCGAGCGTGCGCAGGGTCGCCTTGATGGCCTCGACGTTGGCGAACAGCGTCTCGGCGTCGGCCGGCGTCGCCTTCGTCATGAGCTTGAGGTCGCCGCCGGCGAAGAAGGTCTTCTTGGCCGAGGAGACGATGACGCCCGTGACCGAGTCCGGGTCGTCGGCGATCTGCTGGACGAGCCGGTCGACGGCCGCGGCCATCGAGTCGGCGTAGTCCTGGTTCATCGTGTTGGCGCTCTGGTTGGGATCGTCCAGGACGAGGTTGACGATGCCGCCCTCGGCCTCGTATCGCACTGCTTCGGTCATGGGTGTGTCTTTCTGGTCAAGAAGAAGGAGGGTGAGGGGAGGAGGTCAGCGAAGACGCTCGACGACGGTGGCGATGCCCATGCCGCCGCCGACGCACAGCGTCGCGAGGCCGTAGCGCTGGTCGCGACGCTCGAGCTCGTCGACCAGGGTGCCGAGGATCATCGCGCCGGTCGCACCCAGCGGGTGGCCCATCGCGATCGAGCCGCCGTTGACGTTGGTCTGGTCGTGCGGGTAGCCGCCGAGGTCCTTCATGAGGCGCAGGGCGACGGCCGCGAAGGCCTCGTTGATCTCGAGCAGGTCGATGTCGCCGATGCTCAGCCCGGCGCGCTCCAGCGCCTTGAGGCTGGCCGGGCCGGGGCCCGTCAGCATGATCGTGGGCTCGGAGCCCGACACGGCGGCCGAGACGATGCGGGCGCGGGGCTTGAGCCCGTGGCGCTCCCCGGCGGACTCGTTGCCGATCAGCACGAGGGCGGCACCGTCGACGATGCCCGAGGAGTTGCCGGCGTGGTGGACGTGGTCGATCTTCTCGACCCAGTGGTACTTCTCGAGCGCGACGGAGTCGAAGCCGCCCTGGTCGCCGATCTGCGCGAACGAGGCGGGCAGCTTGCCGAGGCTCTCGGCCGTCGTGCCCTCGCGGACGAACTCGTCGTGGTCGAGGATCGTCAGGCCGGAGGCGTCCTTGACCGGGATGACGGAGTTGGCGAAGTAGCCGTTGGCGATGGCCTTGGCGGCCCGTGCCTGCGACTCGGCGGCGAACGTGTCGACGTCGTGGCGGCTGTAGCCCTCGATCGTCGCGATCAGGTCGGCACCGATGCCCTGCGGCACGAAGTCGGTGTCGAAGGACGTGCGGGGGTCCATGGCCCAGGCGCCACCGTCGGATCCCATCGGAACGCGGCTCATCGACTCGACGCCACCGGCGAGGATCAGGTCCTCCCAGCCGGAGCGCACGCGCGCCGACGCCTGGTTGACGGCCTCGAGGCCCGAGGCGCAGAAGCGGTTGAGCTGCACGCCGGCGACGGTGTCGGGCAGGCCCGCGGCCAGCGCCGCGGTCTTGGCGATGTCGCCGCCCTGGTCGCCGACGGGAGAGACGCTGCCGAGGACGAGGTCCTCGATGCCGTCGGTGTCGAGCGTGGGGTTGCGCTTGCGCAGCTCGTCGACCAGACCGGTGACCAGCGAGATCGGCTTGACCTCGTGGAGCGATCCGGTCTTCTTGCCGCGACCGCGCGGCGTACGGATGGCGTCGTAGACGAAGGCCTCGGTCATAACGGATTCCTTAGAGATGAGTCCCGCAGGTGTGGATGGAGAACAGGTGCCGTCGCGAGGGCGGCACTGTTGATTGTGACACCAACACTGTCAAAGTCCAAGGGTCGGGGTGATGTGCCGCAGGTCACCCGCGCCGGGGGCGCGCCGCGACCACCGCGACGGCCCCGGCGGTCGTGAGGGCCAGCCCCAGCAGCGGCAGGGCGAGCGGGGGCCCGCCCGAGTCGGGCAGCACGGCGCCGTCGTCGGGGGCGCTGCCGCCGTCGTCGTCGGACGTCGGGTCGGCGGCCGGGTCGGAGGGATCGTCCGGCGCGGGGACGACGGGGTCGGACGTCACGGGCGCCGTGACGAGTGCGAAGTCCTGGCCTGTCAGGTCCTCGCCCGCCACCGTGATCGTCACGGTGCGCGCCGCGCCGCCGCTCGTGCCGGCCGGTGCCGCCACGGTCACCCGGTAGGTGCCGGGGGCCAGGGCCCCGATCCCGAAAATGCCCTCGGCGTCGGTCGTCACCGCGGCGCCGGCGGCGCCGGCGGCGGCGGCGGCGACCGTCACGACGGCACCCGGCAGGGGGCGACCGTCGAGCGTCACGGTGCCGGCGACGGAGCCGGTCGCGGCGACCCGGGAGAGGACGACGTCCTGGTCCGGCACGTCGGCCGTCCCGACCGTCACGGGCGACGCCGCGGGGGTGAGGTAGCCCGCCGGCGGGTTCGGCACCGCGAGGACGTAGGCGCCCGCCGGGACGCGCGGCAGGGCGTAGGTGCCGTCGGCGGCCGTCACCGCCCGGTAGGTGGACCCCCCACCGGTCAGCTCGACCGTGACACCCGCCAACGGCCCGTCGGGCCCCGCGACGACCCCGCTGACGGTGGGCAGGGCCTGCAGCACGAAGTCCTGGTCGGTGACGGGGGTCGTCGCGCCCGCCGGGACCGTGGCCGTCCGGTCGGGGGCGGGCAGGTAGCCGGCCGGCGCGGTGACCGCGATCGTGTAGTCGGCATCGTCGGCGTTGTCCTCGAACACGTAGCGCCCCGACACGTCGGTCGTGGTGGTGCGGGACGGACCGCCGGCCACGGGCGTCAGCGTCACCGTCACGCCCTCGAGGGGACCGGACGCGGCGCGCACCTCGCCCGTGATCGGCACCGGGACGGCCTGCCGCACCGAGAAGTCGGCCACGGCGTCACCCGCCCTCAGGTCGATCGCGCGGCTGCTCGGGCCCGTCACGAGGCAGGTCGCGGGGACGCCCGACAACGCGACCCGGTAGCCGTCGCTGGCGGCCACGCCGTCGAAGGCGTAGGTGCCCGACGCGTCGACCGACCGCGTCGCCACGACGGCGCCCGACGCGTCGACGAGCGAGACCGTCGCGCTCGCGAGGGAGCACGTGCCGGTCGTGACCGCGACGGTTCCCGACACGTCCTGCTTCGTGACGGCGAACCACGTCTGGAAGATCGGGAGCCCCGCGCGGCGGGTGAACGTGAACGTCAGCGTGCGCAGCGACGTGGTGGGCTCGAACCAGCCGGTCGCGCCGTCGGAGTCGACCGCGGCGTCGTTGCCCCGCAGGGTCGCCGTCGCCGGGTCCCACGTCGGGACGTCCTTGGGTCGACCCGTGTCGGAGCAGACGCTGCTCGGCCGGGGCGTCGTGTCGCACAGGTTGAAGGCGCTGCGGAAGCCCAGGTCGGCCGTCGTCGCGGCGGTCCCGTCGGCGCGCGTCGCCGAGACCCGGACCTGGTCGGCGTCGACGTCGCCCAGCACGACGGTCCAGCCCTGCGGGGTCGGACGGTCGAACGTGTAGGTCGTCGTCGACGGGGACGACGCGTTGTCGGCCCTGGGCCGCAGGTTGAGGTACGCCTGGTCGCGGCTCGACCCGTACCGCTGGCCCGGCGGGGTGCTCGCGCCGAACCAGTTGGTCGCCCCCGAGGGCAGGGCGACGTCCGCGCGCGAGTCGGACGCGACCGTGGCCTCGGGGAAGCCGACCGCCGGCAGCTGCATCGTCGTCGCGTAGTCGTTCGTCGACCCCGTCAGCGGCCCCCACTGGGCGAAGCCCGTCGTGGTCCCCGCGGTGGCCGCGACGACCGACCCCGCCAGCAGTACCGCCACCGCCGCCGCCAGCACACCAGATCTGCGCATCGTCTCTCCGCCCCCCGAAGCTCCCGAGCTCCGAGCCTAACCTCGTCGGCGCCGGTGGGCCCGTGGAATAAGGTCGGACCCATGACGACGACCCCGGCCGAGACCATGAGCGTCGAGCAGCTCGCGTCGCGCGTCGGCATGACGGTGCGCACCGTGCGGTTCTACGCCGGTCGCGGACTGATCCCGCCGCCGCGCCGCGAGGGACGCAACGGCTTCTACGGCCCCGACCACATCGCCCGGCTCGAGCTCGTCCGCGAGCTGCAGGGCCACGGCTTCACCCTGTCGGCGATCGAGGGCTACCTCGAGAACATCCCGGCGGGCGCGACGCCCGAGCAGGTCGCCCTGCACCGCACCCTGCTGGCACCGTGGATGGCCGATCGTCCCGAGGAGCTCGACCGCGCGTCGCTCGAGCTGCGCGCCGGACGCCCGCTCACCGATGACGACCTCGAGCGGCTCATCGCCCTCGGCGTCGTCGAGCCGACGCCCACCGAGGACGTCTTCCAGGTCGCCCCCGCCCACCTGGCGGTCGGCATCCAGTTCATCGAGACCGAGATGCCGATCGAGGTCGCGCTGGCGGCCCGCAAGATCTTCGACGAGGCCGGCCGTTCGGTCGCTCGCGAGATCACCGAGGTGTTCAAGACCATGTGGTGGCCGACGCTGCGCTCGTCGGGCCGACCGCCCGAGGACATCATCGCCCTGGTCGAGCGCTTCAAGCCCCTGACGGTGCAGGCTCTCGTGACGGCGTACGAGACGGGCGTCGACGAGGCGAAGCGCGAGACGGTGCGCCGCCGGAGCTGACCCCGGCGGCGCCGCGCGTCAGATGCCGAGTCCGCGCCCGACGATCTCCTTCATGATCTCGGTCGTGCCGCCGTAGATCGTCTGGATGCGGGTGTCGAGGTACGCCTTGGAGATCGGGTACTCGCTCATGTAGCCGTAGCCGCCGTGCAGCTGCAGGCACTGGTCGGCGACCTTCTTCTGCAGCTCGGTCGTCCACCACTTGCCCATCGCGGCGTCCTCGACCGTCAGGGTGCCCTCGTTGAGGCGCGTGATCGACTCGTCGACGAACACCTGCGCGATCTGCGTCTCGGTCTCGAGCTCGGCCATCGTGAAGCGCGAGTTCTGGAACGAGCCGATCGGCTTGCCGAAGGCCTTGCGGTCCTTGACGTACTCGAGCGTCATGTCGACCATCCGGCGGCACGCGGCCGCGGCCACGACCGAGATCGACAGACGCTCCTGCGGCAGCTTCTCCATGAGGTAGATGAAGCCGTGGCCGGCCTCGCCCAGCAGGTTGGTGCGGGGCACGCGCACGTCGTCGAAGAACAGCTCGGCGGTGTCCTGCGCCTTGAGGCCGATCTTGTCGAGGTTGCGACCGCGCTCGAAGCCCTCGGCGCCCCGCTCGACCACGATCAGCGAGAAGCCCATCGCACCGGCGGAGGGATCGGTCTGGCACACCACGATCACGAAGTCGGCGTTGATGCCGTTCGTGATGAACGTCTTGGAGCCGTTGATGACGTACTCGTCGCCGTCGAGCACCGCGGTGGTCTTGATGCCCTGCAGGTCGGACCCCGTGCCGGGCTCGGTCATCGCGATCGCGGTGATCATCTCGCCGCTGCAGAACTTCGGGAACCAGCGCGCCTTCTGCTCCTCGGTCGCGTGCGACAGCAGGTAGCCCGACACGAGGTCGGTCTGGATGACGAAGCCGATGCCGCTGGCGCCGATGCGGGTGATCTCCTCGGTCAGGATCGCGTTGTAGCGGAAGTCCGTGACACCGCCCCCGCCGTGCTCCTCGGGCATCATGAAGCCGAGCAGGCCCATGTCGCCGGCCTTGGTCCAGATCTCGCGGGGAACGATCGAGTCCTTCTCCCACTGGTCGTGGTGCGGGGCGATCTCCTTCTCGCAGAAGGAGCGGACGGTGTCGCGGAACGCGTCGTGGTCGGAGTCGAAGATCGTGCGCTTCATGAGGTGCCCTTCGTAGGAGTGGTCGTGTCTCGGGGGGCCTGCACGGCGACGCCGTCGGCGATGAGCTGGTCGACGTCGGCGACGCCCCAGGCGGCGAGCGCCTCGGCCGTGCTGGCACCCGCGGTCTCCGGTGCCGTCGTCAAGGTGGCGGGGGTCGCCGAGAACCGCGGAGCCGGTGCCGGCTGGGTGAGCCCGTGGTGCTCGACGTACGTGCCGCGCGCGACGTTGTGCGGGTGCTCGTACGCCTCGGTCAGGCTCAGCACGGGAGCGACGCACGCGTCGGTGCCGTCGAACACGTCGACCCACTCGGCCCGCGTGCGGCTCGCGAAGGTCGAGGTCAGGGTCTCGCGGAGCTCGTCCCACCGGCCGATGTCGTACTGGCCCGGCAGGTCGACCCCCAGGCCCTCGACGAGCGCGGCGAAGAACTGCGGCTCGAGCGGGCCGACCGACATCCACTGCTCGTCGGACGTCTCGAAGACGTCGTAGAAGGGGGTGCCGGTGTCGAGCATGTTGGTGCCGCGACGGTCGCTCCAGCCCCCCGACTGCTGCATCGCGACGATCATCGACATCAGGTGCGCCGTGCCGTCGGTGATCGCGGCGTCGACGACCTGGCCCTCGCCGGTCGAGCGCGCGTGCGTCAGCGCCGCGAGCAGGCCCGTGACGAGGTAGAGCGATCCACCCGCGAAGTCGCCGACGAGGTTGAGGGGCACCTGGGGCGGTCCGCCGGCCCGGCCGATCGCGCCGAGCGCGCCGGCGACCGCGATGTAGTTGATGTCGTGGCCGGCCGCCTGCGCGAGCGGTCCGTCCTGCCCCCACCCGGTCATCCGCCCGTACACGAGAGCGGGGTTGCGGGCGTGGCAGTCGGCGGGGCCGAGGCCCAGACGCTCCGTGACGCCGGGGCGCAGGCCCTCGATCAGGATGTCGGCGGACGCCACGAGGTCGAGGACCGTCTCGACGCCGCGGGGGTTCTTCAGGTCGATCGCGACCGACGGACGGCCGCGACCCAGGATGTCCTTCTCGGCGGGCCCCAGCTGCAGGGCGTTGCCGCCGGGCCGGTCGACGCGGATCACGTCGGCACCCAGGTCGGCCAGCAGCATCGCCGCGAACGGACCGGGCCCGATGCCGACGAGCTCGACGACGCGGACTCCGTGGAGGGGGCCGGAGGCGGAGGAGCCGGACTGCGCTGGAATCGTCACACCACTATTGTGACAGTAGTGCTGTCACGGTCGCAAGTGGCCCGCCACTCCGGCATCCGGCCGCGTGACACATCCGCATACCGTCAGTATCTTGATGCGCATGCTCTCCGAACTGTCCTACACGCGCAAGGGATCCGGCGAACCCCTGGTCCTCATCCACGGCATCGGCCACCGGCGACAGGCGTGGGACCCCGTCCTCGAGACGCTCGCGCAGTCGTACGACGTCATCGCGGTCGACCTCGCCGGCTTCGGCGAGTCTCCGGCCTACCCGCTGAAGGCCGCGTACGACATGGACAACGCCTGCGACAACCTGAGCGACAACTTCGCCGCGTGGGGGGTCGACCGGCCGCACGTCGTCGGCAACTCGCTCGGCGGTGCGATCGCCCTCGAGCTGGGCGCCCGGGGGCTCGCCCGTTCGGTGACGGCGCTGAGCCCGGCCGGCTTCTTCGGCACCGTCAACCGCCTGCAGACCCTGGTGCTGCTGGTCCTCCTGCGCGTCACGAGCCAGCTCCCCGCGTCCGTGCTGCGCTCGGTGTCGCGGTCGTCCGCCGGACGGCGTCTCGCGGGCAGCTCGCTGTACGCGCACCCCGAGCGGTTCACCGCCGCACAGGTCTACGGCGACGCACTGGCCCTCAAGCACTGCCACGGCTTCGAGCGCACGATCGTCAAGGGCGTCACCTACTCGTTCCGCGAACGCCTCGACGTCCCCACGACGATCGCGTGGGGCACGCGCGACCTGATCCTGCCCTACAGCTCGTCGGCGATCGCCCAGGAACGCCTGCCCGAGGCGCGCCACGTCGCGCTGCCGCACTGCGGACACGTGCCGATGGTCGACGACCCGGCGCTGGTCGTGCGGGTCGTGCAGAACACGACCGCCGAGGTCGACCCCGGAATGGCGTCCGGCGCAGCGGCGTTGAGCCGGACGTGGAGATCCTCGACAGCGTCGTGATCGGGGCCGGCCAGGCCGGCCTCTCGACGTCGTACCACCTGGTCCGACGCGGCATCGAGCACGTCGTGCTGGACGGCGACGACGGCCCCGGAGGCGCGTGGCAGCACCGGTGGGACGCCCTGACGATGCACGACGTCCACGGCGTGGCCGACCTGCCGGGCGCCCGGATCCCCGACCGGGCGGGCGCCGAGCGGGCCAACCGGTTCGTCCCGTCGTACTTCGCCAACTACGAGGCACGCTTCGAGCTGCCGGTCGTGCGGCCGGTGCGGGTCACGCGGGTCGACGACGCGGAGGGCCTGCTGCGCGTGGCGTCGGCCGACGGACGCTCGTGGACGACCCGGACGCTCGTCAATGCGACCGGCACCTGGACGCGCCCCTTCGTCCCGCACGTCCCCGGCATCGCGACGTTCGCCGGAGAGCAGCTGCACACCGTCGACTACCCCGGCCCCGAGCACTTCCGCGGCCGGCGGGTCGTCGTCGTGGGCGGCGGCGCGTCGGCGGTGCAGTTCATCGGCGCCCTCGCGCCGATCGCCGACACCGTGTGGGTCACGCGCCGCGCACCGGTGTGGAACGACCGCGACTTCACCCCCGAGGTGGGCCGCGAGGTCGTCGCGAAGGTCGAGGAGCGGGTGCGGCTGGGGCTCCCACCGCGCAGCGTCGTCAGCGTGACGGGCCTGCAGCTGCGCGAGCAGGAGCGCGAGGCCGAGCGGCTCGGCGCCTACGCCGACCCGCGCCCGATGTTCACGACGATCGAGCCCGACGGCGTGCGCTGGGCCGACCGGTTCGAGCGTGCCGACGTGATCCTGTGGGCGACGGGCTTCCGCCCCGCGGTCGAGCACCTCGCCCCGCTGCACCTGCGCGGCCCGCTGGGCGGCATCCGGCTCGACGGGACGACGGCGGTGGCCGATCCGCGCGTGCAGCTGGTCGGGTACGGGCCGTCGGCCAGCACGATCGGCGCCAACCGTGCCGGACGCACCGCGGCGCTGGCGGTGCGCGACCGGCTCAGACGTGCTGCGCCAGCCGGCCCGACACGGTCTGCCACTGGCGCACGCTGACCTCGGCCACCAGGCCCTCGACGACGAACGGATCGGCGTCCGTCAGCGCGACGGCGTCGGCTTCCGAGGCGGCCTCGAACACCAGCAGCGCCCCGCCCTCACCGCCGACGTAGGGGCCGGACAGGGCGAGCTCACCCCGCCCCGTCAGCTCGGCGAGGTACGCGCGGTGGGCCGGACGCGTGGCGTCTCGGGCCGCGTCGGAGTCGGCGACGTAGCGGTAGGTCGTGGCGAAGAGAGGCATGCACCCAGCGTGTCAGGTCGGGCGTCGGGCGACGTGCGACGCGTCCAGATCGTGGGCACGCGGGCACCCGAGCAGGCCCAGCGTCCCGTCGAGCTCGTCGACGAGCTGCTCCAGCACCTGGCGCGCCCCCGCCTCGCCCTCGCACGCCAGGCCCCACAGGACCGGTCGCCCGACCATCACGGCGTCGGCGCCGAGCGCGAGCGCCTTCGCGGCGTCCCAGCCGCGGCGGATGCCTCCGTCGACCAGCACGTCGAGGCGCCCGTCGACGGCCTCGACGACCGGACCGAGGGCGTCGGCCCCCGACAGCACGGTGTCGAGCTGACGTCCGCCGTGGTTGGACACCACGATGCCCGCCACGCCGGCGTCGACCGCGCGGGCGGCGTCGGCGGGGTTCAGGATGCCCTTGAGGACGACCGGCAGGCCGCTGGCCTCGCCGAAGGCCGCGACGTCGTCCCACGACAGCGACGGATCGTGCATCGCGTGCCGCTCGGCCAGCGAGCGCGGGCCCGCGAGGCCGTCGACGAACGGCGGGTGGCTCAGCGTGAAGCCGGACCGCTCGGTGCGCTCGCGACGACCGCCGAACGGGAAGTCGACCGTGATGACGAGGGCCTCGTAGCCCCCCTCGCGCGCTGCCGCGACGAGATCGTGCGACAGGCCGCGGTCGCGGTAGACGTACAGCTGGAACCAGCGGTCGGCCGGCCCCGCGGCCGCCGCGACCTGCCGCGGGTCGGTCGTGGTCTGCGACGACAGCACCATGATCGAGCCGGTGGCCGCGGCCGCGCGCGCCGTGCCGGTCTCGCCGTCGGGGTGCGCCTCGAGCTGGTACGCCATGGGGGCGACGACGAACGGGTGGGGACGCTCGCGCCCCAGCAGCGTGACCGACGTGTCGCGGTGCTCGACGCCGACCAGCACGCGCGGGAGCAGCGCGAACCGGTCCCAGGAGGCGACGTTGTCGCGCAGCGTGACCTCGTCGCCCGCGCCGCCGGCGAAGTAGCCGTGCGCGCCGGGGCCGAGCAGCTCGGCCGCCCGGGCCTCGAAGTCGTGGGTCACGGCAGGTGCCGGGCCAGGAACTCCGCCGTGCGCGGGCTGCGGGGTGCCGTGAAGATCTGCTCGGGCGGGCCCGACTCCTCGATGCGACCGTCGGCCATGAACACGATGCGGTCGGACACCTCGCGGGCGAACGTCATCTCGTGCGTCGCCATGACGATCGTCATGCCCTCGGTCCGCAGGTCGCGGATGACGTCGAGCACCTCGCCGACCAGCATCGGGTCGAGCGCCGACGTGATCTCGTCGAGCAGCAGCAGCCGCGGCTGCATCGCGATCGCCCGCACCAGGGCGACCCGCTGCTGCTGGCCGCCCGACATCGCGTCGGGGTAGGCGCCGGCCCGGTCGGCCAGTCCGATGCGCTCGAGCAGGGTGTGCGCGCGGGCGCGGGCCGTCTCGCGCGACTCGCCACGCGACTTCACGGGGCCCAGCACGATGTTCTGCTCGACCGAGAGGTGCGGGAACAGGTTGTAGGCCTGGAAGACGATGCCGATGTCGCGCCGGACCGCATCGACGTCGACGCGTGGATCGGTGATCTCGCGACCGTCGAACCAGATGTCGCCGTCGTCGACCTGCTCGAGCAGGTTGAGGCACCGCAGCAGCGTCGACTTGCCCGAGCCGGAGGCGCCGATCAGGCACACGACCTCGCCCTCGGCGATCTCGAGCGAGACGCCCTTGAGCACCTCGTGGTCGCCGAACGACTTGCGCACGGCGTCGGCGCGGAGCACGCCGGTGCCACCCTCGGTCATCAGATTCCGTTCTCGCGGCGCAGCGAGCGCACCGTCAGGTAGTCGGTGAGCCGGGCCAGGGGGATCGTCGCGACGATGAAGAAGCAGGCCGCGACGACGTAGCCCGTGAACGCGAACGTGCGGCCCGCGTCGACCTGGGCGACGCGCAGCGCCTCCACCAGGCCGATGATCGACAGCAGGGCCGTGTCCTTCTGCAGCGACACGAAGTCGTTGAGCAGCGGTGGCGTGACCCGACGGACGGCCTGCGGCAGCACGATGTGGCGCATCGTCTGTCCGTACGACAGGCCGAGGGCCCGTCCGCTGGCCCACTGCGTCGGGTGGACCGACAGGATGCCGGCCCGCAGCACCTCGGCGACGTACGCCCCGTAGCAGAGGGTCAGCGCGATGACGCCGAGCCAGAACAGGCTCGTCGGGGTGCCCGCCAGGTCGAGCGCCGGCACGCCGAAGCCGATCAGGAAGACCACGAGGATCGTCGGCGTCCCGCGGAAGACGTCGGTGTAGACGACCGCGAGGAGCTTGACGGGCGCCAGCGCCGGCGACGGCACGACGCGGATGATCGCGACCGTGATCGCCACGACGAGGATCAGCACCTCGGCGACGAGGAACAGCCGGATGTTGAGCCAGAACGCCTCGGCGACGTCGGGCAGGACGGCCTTCGCGTCGCCGACGTCGAAGTACGTCTGCCGGACGCGGTCCCAGCCCGGGGACTGCAGGACCACGACGGCGAGGCCGCCCAGCACGACGAGCGTCGACACCACCGCCACCGCGGCCCGCGAGCGGGCACGGCGGCGGCGGTAGGCGTCGCGCTCGAGCTGGCGCGGGCTGGCGCCGGCGCCCGCCGGTGACGTCACTTCAGCTCGGGCACGTCGGTGGCCTGCGTCAGCCACTCCTTCTCGAGCGCGGCGAGCGTCCCGTCGTCGGCCAGGGCGTCGACGGCGAGGCTGACGCACGGCGTCAGGGCGCTGTCCTTGGCCAGCAGCAGGCCGAACTTCTCGGACTCGCCCGTCGTGGGCTGGAACTGCCCGACGATCGTGGCGCCGTCGAGCTCGGCGGACGTCAGGTAGTACGCCGACGGCAGGTCGGCGACGACGGCGTCGACCTGGCCGTTCTGCAGGGCCTGCGCGGCCTTGGTCGTGTCGTCGTAGACCAGGGGGTCGGACGAGGGGGCGATCTGCTTGATCGCCTCGAGGGACGTCGTGGCGACCTGGGCGCCGAGCTTGGCGTCCTTGAGGTCGGCCAGCGTCGTCGCACCGGCGAACGACGAGTTCTTCAGCGTGATGATCGCCTGCGCGGCCGAGTAGTACGGCGACGAGAAGTCGACGGCCTTGGCGCGGTCGGCCGTGATCGAGAACTGGTTGATGTCGACGTCGAACGACTTGGTGCCGGCCTGGACGGCCTGGTTGAAGCCCGCCTTGACCCACGTGACGTCGTCCTTGGCGAAGCCCAGCTTGTCGGCGACGGCGTAGGCGACGGCCCCCTCGAAGCCCTTGCCGTTGGTCGGGTCGTTGTCGACGAACCACGGCTCGAAGGCGGGGTCGTCGGTCGCGATCGTGAACGTGCCGGACGTCAGCAGCGGCAGGTCGGCGGGCTTGCAGTCGGACAGCGAAGTGGCGGCCTTCGCCGCGTCCGCGGTCGAGTCGCTGCCGGAACCGCCGTCGGAGTCGGCGGGAGCGCAGGCCGCGGTGAGCGCGAGGGCCAGTGCCGCGAGCGCGGTCAGGCCGCGGGAGGAGGAGATGAACATACGGAGAATCGTAGTCTCCGGCCACGGCCCCGGGTCGCGCAGTTCCAGAAGGCGATCAGTCGCCCCGGTCACCCCGCGAGCGGGGTCGCTTGAGCGCCCACGGCTCGAGGTGCTCGTAGCCCTTGACCGACGTGCGGCGGGTGCGACGCAGCCGGTAGTCGTCCGCCCGCTCCCGCAGCCTCTCGGCGAGGTCGGCGTCGACCAGGACGCGGCCCGGTCGCGCGATCGACGTCAGGCGCGAGGCGAGGTTGACCGTCGGCCCGAAGACGTCGCCGAGCCGGGCCAGGACGGGCCCGTGGGCCGTGCCGACGCGCACCTCGGGGAACCGGTCGTCGACCTCGGCCCGCTCGACCAGCAGCAGCGCCAGGTCGGCCGCCGCGAACGGGTCGTCGACGGTGTAGAGCACCTCGTCGCCGATGGTCTTGACGACCTGGCCGCCACGCTCGACCACCAGATCGGTCACGACCCGCTCGAACCACTCGACCATCTCGCCCAGCGCCCGCGTGCTCATCTGCCGGCTGCGCGACGTGTAGCCCACGATGTCGACGAAGCCCACGGTCGTCGAGGACGTCGCACCGTTGGCCGATCCGCGCAGCGCCATGCGGCTGGCCGTCGCGAGCAGGTGCCGGCGCCAGATGTAGCCCTGCACCTCCTCGACCATCGGGATGACCTCGGTCAGCACCTCCAGCGGCGGGTCGTCCTCGCCGTCGCCACCGCTCAGCGACGCCAGCAGCAACCGGGTCTGCCAGTCGGCGAGCCGCGAGAACGAGCGACCCATCGACCGGACGAACTGCGGCATGCGCTCGGGCTCGACGACGCCGAGCTCGGTCAGGCGGCGGGTGATCCGCAACGCCTCGACGTCGGCGGGCGTGAACGCGACGACTCCCGGGCCGACCTCGGAGAAGCCCAGGTGCCGCCACATCGTGACGGCGTCCTCGAGCTCGACGCCGGCCGCCTCCGCGACCTGCTCCTGGGTCAGCGAGGGCGCGTCGTCGAACAGGTAGGCCGTCGCGACGTCGATCAGCAGGCCCGGGTCGAAGGCGGGCTCGTCAGCGGTCATCGCCAGATGCTATCCCGTCGCCGCCGCCTGCGCGTATGCAACCAGTTGCACATCTGAGGTCGTCGTACTACCGTCCCCGCATGGCCCTCGAGCACGCGATCCTCGTCTCGCTCGCCGAACGCGCCGCCTCCGGCTACGACCTGGCCCGGCGCTTCGACGCCTCCATCGGCCACTTCTGGAAGGCCAGCCACCAGCAGATCTACAAGGTGCTCGGCCGCATGGAGGCCGATGCCTGGGTCGTCTCCGAGCTCGTGCCGCAGGACGGTCGCCCCGACAAGAAGGTGTACGTCATCACCGCGGCGGGCCGCGACGAGCTCGCCCGCTGGGCGTCGACGACGACCCCGCCCGAGCACCTGCGCAGCGAGTTCGCGGTCAAGCTGCGCGCCCTGCCGTTCGGTGACACCGCCGCGATCGTCGACGACGTCCGACAGCGCCGGCGCCACCACGAGGCGCAGCTGGCCTACTACCGCGACAGCGCGGCCCGGTTCTACCCGGACCCCGCGTCGCTGCCGACGGACGAGCTCGGCGGGTGGCTGGTCCTCCGGGGCGGCATCCTCGGCGAGGAGACCGGCATCGCGTGGTGCGACGAGATCCTTCAGCGGCTGGGCGGGACCGAGCGGTGAGCACGCACGCCCACGACCAGCACGCCGACGCCGATCAGGAACGCCGTCACGATCAGCACCGCGTGCACCCAGAAGAACGGCTGCGGCGTGCTGTGCCAGTGCTCGCCGGCCCACGCGCGGTCGTCGTCGGCGATCGCCTTGGCGAAGCGCGGCCAGATCACGACGTTGAACACGCCCGCCACGACGAGGAACTTGGCCGCGGTCTTCGAGATCACCCGGCCATCCCATCACAGGAGCCCACATGAGCCCGTATCCCCACCTGCTGGAGCCGCTCGACCTCGGGCACACGACGCTGCGCAACCGCGTCGTCATGGGATCGATGCACACCGGCATGGAGGACCGCGCCCGGCACCTCCCCGAGCTCGCGGCCTACTTCGCCGAGCGCGCCAAGGGCGGGGTGGCCCTTTCGGTGACGGGCGGCTACGCGCCCAACTGGCACGGCTGGCTGCTGCCGTTCGGCTCGCAGATGACGTCGCGCCGGTTCGCCGACAAGCACCGGATCGTGACCGACGCGGTGCACGAGCACGACGGCAAGATCGTCATGCAGCTGCTGCACGCGGGCCGCTACGGCTACCACCCGTTCAAGCGGGCCGCGTCGTCCAAGCCGTCGCCCATCACCCCGTTCGGCCGCCCCAAGGCCATGACGACCCGCGAGGTCGACCGGACGGTCGACGACTTCGCGGCGTCCGCGGTGCTGGCCCGTCGTGCCGGCTACGACGGCGTCGAGATCATGGGGTCGGAGGGCTACCTGATCAACCAGATGCTGACGGCCCGCACCAACGACCGCACCGACCGCTGGGGGGGCAGCGCCGAGAACCGCATGCGGTTCCCGGTCGAGGTCGTCGAGCGCGTGCGCGACGCGGTCGGCCCCGACTTCATCGTGATGTACCGGATGTCGCTGCTCGACCTCGTCGACGACGCCCAGAGCTGGGACGAGACCGTCGAGCTCGCCCGACGCGTCGAGGCCGCGGGCGTCTCGATCATCAACACCGGCATCGGCTGGCACGAGGCCCGCATCCCGACGATCGTCACGTCGGTGCCGCGGGCGGCGTTCTCGTGGGTCACCGGCAAGCTGCGGCCCGAGGTGTCGGTGCCGGTCGTCGCGTCGAACCGCATCAACACCCCCGAGGTCGCCGAGGAGATCCTGGCGTCGGGGCAGGCCGACCTGGTGTCGATGGCCCGGCCGCTGCTGTCCGACCCGTACTTCGTGCAGAAGGCCGCCGAGGGCCGCGCCGACGAGATCAACACCTGCATCGCGTGCAACCAGGCGTGCCTCGACCACACGTTCAAGAACCAGCGGGCGAGCTGCATGATCAACCCGCGGGCCGGCCACGAGACGACGCTGGTGCTGTCGCCGACCCGCGCGGTCAAGCGCGTCGCGGTCGTCGGGGCCGGGCCGGCGGGGCTCGCGGCGGCCGCCGAGCTCGCGGGACGTGGTCACGACGTCGAGCTGTTCGAGGCGCTGCCCGAGGTGGGCGGCCAGTTCCGGCTCGCGATGCAGATCCCGGGCAAGGAGGAGTTCAGCGAGACGGTCCGCTACTTCTCGCGCCGCCTCGAGCTCGGCGGTGTCGCGCTGCACCTCGGCACCCGGGTCACGGCCGACGACCTCGTGGGCTTCGACGAGGTCGTGGTGGCCACCGGCGTCGTCCCGCGGATCCCCTCCATCCCGGGGGTCGACCACCCGTCGGTCGTGGACTACCAGCGGGTGCTGCGCGACCGCGTGCCCGTCGGGCGCACCGTCGCGGTCGTCGGAGCCGGCGGCATCGGGTTCGACGTCGCGGAGTTCCTGCTGCACGAGCCCCACGAGTCGGTCGAGGAATGGATGCGCCGCTGGGGCGTCACCGACCCGGCACTCGAGCGCGGCGGACTCGCGACCAAGGCCAAGGCACCGGCGAGGCGCCGGGTGCACCTGCTGCAGCGCAAGACGACCGAGCTGGGCAAGGGGCTCGGCAAGACGTCCGGGTGGGTGCACCGCCAGACCCTCAAGGACGCCGACGTCGAGATGCTCAAGGGCGTGACCTACGACCGCATCGACGACGCGGGCCTGCACGTCACGATCGCCGGCGACGTCCCCGAGCAGCGCGTGCTGGCGGTCGACACGATCGTGCTGTGCACGGGCCAGGACTCGGTCCGCGACCTCGTCGAGCCGCTCGAGTCGCGCGGCGTGACGGTGCACGTGATCGGCGGGGCGGACGTCGCGGCCGAGCTCGACGCCAAGCGCGCGATCAAGCAGGCGACAGAGCTCGCCGCGACGATCTAGGCGACACGAAAGCCCCCGAGACAGGCCGTCCCCGCGCTACGGTCCCCCCGTGACCGACACCCGCACGTCCCGCTCCGGCACCGCCGTCGCGTGGGTCCTGTACGTCCTCCAGGTGCTGGGCTCGGCGCTCCTCGCCCTGTTCGCGATCACGTCGGTCTTCATGACCGACTCGTGCGGCAGCGTCAGCGCGGCCGACGAGCCCGCCGTGTGCAACACGTCGTACTTCGGCACGGTGCTGTTCGGCTACTGGATCGCGCTCGCCGTGCTGCTGGTGCTCGTGCCGATCGTGATCGTCCGGTCGTCCCGGCGGGGGCAGGCGGCCTGGGTGCGCGCCCTCGGCGGGCTCGTGCTCGCCGGAGCGCTGACGGTCCTGTTCGTCGTGCTGATGGTTCGCTGACCGCATCGCCGGCGATACTGGCCCCATGGCCACCCGCATCGTGCTGCTCCGTGCCGTCAACGTCGGCCCGGCCCAGCTGCCGATGGCCGACCTGCGCGCGATCGCGGCCGACCTCGGCGCGACCGACGTCCGCACGTACATCGCCTCGGGCAACCTGGTCGCCGACGTGCCGGGCGACCCGGCGACGTTCGACCGCGCGCTCGAGCAGGCCGTCGAGCAGCGGTTCGGCTTCTTCCGCGACGTGATCTCCCGGACGCCCGACCAGGTCCGCTCCGCGCTGCACGCCCACCCGTTCGAGGTGGTCGAGCCGAAGTACTCGTACGTCACCTTCCTCGCCGCCGAGCCGACGGCCGACGCGCTCGAGAAGGCCCGCTCGTTCGAGACCCACGACGACCGGTGGGAGGTCGTCGGCACCGAGATGCACGTCCGGTACGCCGACGGCGCGGGACGCCCGCAGATGAAGGCCGACGCGATCGGCCGCGCGCTCGGTGTCGCCGGCACCGCGCGCAACCTCAACACCGTCCGCAAGCTCGTCGACCTCGCGGGCTGAGACGATGACGGCCCTGGTCATCGCCCTCGTCCTGCCCACGATCATCACGCTCCTGTCGCTGGCCCCGCTCACCCGCCTGGAGCGATACATGGACACCGCGACCGACGAGGAGCTCGCCTCGATCCGGCAGGCCGACGAGTCGCCCCTCCACGTCTGGTTCCTGGTCGGGTGGGGCGCGACGACGCTCGTCGGCGCCATGTTCCTGCTGGTGAGGGGACAGTCGATCGGGTTCGCCTGGCTCGGCGTGGCGGGGCTCTGGGCCCTCGCGGCGTTGACGACGCTGCGGCGCCGCCGGCGGGTGCTGGCCACCTTGGGCGAGCGAGGACGGGTCGAGCGGACCGTGCGCTACCGGGCCCGGGCGACGCTCTCGTACCGATGGGGCTCGGCCGCCCTGTTC
This sequence comes from Aeromicrobium sp. CFBP 8757, assembly GCF_014841755.1. Classification (NCBI taxonomy): domain Bacteria; kingdom Bacillati; phylum Actinomycetota; class Actinomycetes; order Propionibacteriales; family Nocardioidaceae; genus Aeromicrobium; species Aeromicrobium sp. CFBP 8757. Next base: position 35,995 of record NZ_JACYUM010000007.1, on the reverse strand, counting down.
GGCTACGTCGGCCAGCGGTTCGTCCAGTACGCCTACCCCGGGCAGCGCCCCGACGGCGCGTCGTTCGCGATCGGCATCTTCACCGTCGTCCTCATCGCCGGCATCATCGGCTTCGTCGTCGTCCGCACCCGCATGTACCTGTCGGGCGACGACCTCGACGTCCCCGACGTACGCTCGTGAGCGTGGATCCCCTCGACGTCCTCGGCGACCGCACGTGGCTCGTGCTGACGGGCGCGGGCGTCTCGACCGACTCGGGCATCCCCGACTACCGCGGGCCGGGCTCGACGCCCCGCACGCCGATCACGTACCAGGAGTTCGTCCGGACGGTCGAGGGCCGGCAGCGCTACTGGGCCCGCTCCCACGTGGGGTGGACCCGCATGTGGCACGCCGATCCCAACGCGACGCACCACGCCCTCGTCGCGCTGCAGGACGCCGGCCGCCTGACGGGCCTGATCACCCAGAACGTCGACGGGCTGCACGAGCAGGCCGGGCACCGCGACGTCATCGACCTGCACGGCCGCATCGACCGCGTCGTCTGCCTGGGGTGCCGCGAGATCACGACGCGCGCCGCGCTGCACGAGCGCCTGACGGCGCTCAACCCCGGGTTCGAGCAGCGCACCGGCGAGCTGGCGCCCGACGGCGATGTCGTCCTGCGCGAGACCGACGACTTCGTCGTCGCGCCGTGCCGCACGTGCGGCGGCGACCTCAAGCCCGATGTCGTGTTCTTCGGCGAGAACGTGCCGAAGGAGCGGGTCGAGCGGTCGTACGCGCTGGTCGCCGAGGCCGAGGCGCTCGTCGTGCTCGGCTCGTCGCTGCACGTCATGTCGGGCCTGCGCTTCGTCAAGGCGGCCCACCAGCGGGGCATCCCGATCGTCATCGTCAACCGCGGGACGACCCGGGGCGACCCGCTCGCCACCCACAAGGTCGACGCAGGCGTGGCCGAGACGCTCGCGACTTCGCTACGGTTCGTCTGACCGCACAGCCTCTCTCGGACGAAGGACTCCCCATGAGCGACTCCACACCGCCGCCTCCCCCGCCGGGTTACCAGCCCCCGGGCCAGCAACCGTACGGACAGCAGCCGCCTGCTTACCAGCCGCCCCACGGCGCCCCACCCGTCGCCGGCGTGCCCGGCGGCTACCCCGTCTCGTTCCAGTTCGCCTCGCCCGGCAAGATCGCCCGCTGGCGCCCGCTCGTGCACTGGCTGCTCGCGATCCCGCACTTCATCGTGCTCTACATCCTGCAGATCGTGGCGCAGGTGCTGGCCTTCGTGGCCTGGTTCGCCGGCGTCTTCACCGGCAAGGTGCCCGAGGGCCTGCAGGGGCTCATCATCGCGATGCTGCGCTACAGCGCCCGCGTGCAGACGTACGTCTTCTTCATGCGCGAGGAGTACCCGCCGTTCAGCTTCGACACGCAGTTCGCCGATCCCGGCACCGACCCCCGCACGCGGGTCGAGGTCGTCCCGGCGATCGAGGGCCGCAGCAGGCTCAGCATCTTCTTCCGGTTCTTCCTGCTGATCCCGCACGCGATCGTCTCGATCTTCCTGTTCATCGCGCTGTACGTCGTCTACATCATCGGCTGGTTCGCCGTCGTCATCCTCGGGCGCTGGCCGTCGGGCCTCGAGTCGTTCGTCGTCGGGTTCATCCGGTGGACGACGCGCTACACCGCGTACGCCTACCTCGTGACGGACGACTTCCCGCCGTTCGGCTTCGAGTAGCGGCGGCCCCGGGCGGGCGCCCGCGTCAGCTCAGCTGACGCAGGCGCACCGTCTCGGGCAGCTTCGCGAGCTCCTGCAGCACCTCGGCGCCGACCTCGGCGGCGACGTCGGTCAGCACGTAGCCGATCTCGCCGCGGGTCGACAGCGACTGGGCCTCGATGTTGACGCCGTGCTCGCCCAGCAGGCCGTTGATGCGCGCCAGGACGCCCGGGGCGTTGCGGTGCACGAGGGCCAGACGGTGCTTCGTCGTGTCGGCGGGCAGGTTGATGCCCGGCATGTTGACGCTGAGCGACGTGCCGCCGAACGACGCGTACGAGCGCAGCTTGGACGCCACGAAGCGTCCGATGTCCTGCTGCGCCTCCTCCGTCGACCCGCCGACGTGCGGCGTGAGGATGACGTTCTTGAGCCCGCGCAGGTCGGACTCGAAGGCGTCGCCCTGGCGCTTGGGCTCGATCGGGAAGACGTCGACCGCCGCGCCGGCGATGTGGCCCGACTCGATGTGCCGGCGCAGGGCGGCGGTGTCGACCGCGATGCCACGCGACAGGTTGAGCAGCAGGGAGCGCGGCTTCATCTGCCGCATCTCGTCGTCGCCGAACAGACCGGCGTTGCCCGGACGTCCGTCGACGTGCAGGGTCACGACGTCGGCGACCGCGAGCAGCTCCTCGAGCGTCGAGCAGCGCTTGGCGTTGCCAAGCGCGAGCTTGTCGTCGATGTCGAAGAAGACGACCGACAGGCCGAGGGCCTCGGCGATGACCGACAGCTGGCTGCCGATGTTGCCGTAGCCGATGATGCCGAGCGTGCGACCACGGATCTCGTGGCTGCCGGCGGCGGACTTGTTCCAGACCCCGGCGTGCATGTCGGTCGACTTCTCGTGCAGCCGGCGCGCCAGCGAGATGATCTCGGCGATCGCGAGCTCGACGACGCTGCGCGTGTTGGAGTAGGGCGCGTTGAAGACCGCGACACCACGCTGCGTCGTGGCGGACAGATCGATCTGGTTGGTGCCGATGCAGAACGCACCGATCGCGAGCAGGTCGGGGGCGGCGTCGAGGACCTTCTCGGTGATGTAGGTCGTCGAGCGGATGCCGAGCAGGTGCACCCCCTGGATCGCCTCGATGAGGTCGTCCTCGCCGAGGGCCCCGTCGCGGGTCTCGACCTGGAAGCCCTTGCCCCGCAGGAACTCGGCGCCGTCGGTGTGGATGTTCTCGAGCAGCAGCACGCGGACGTCGCCGTCGTCGAGCAGCTCGGTCGGGCTCGATCCTTCGGGACGGTGTTCGGTGTTCGTCATGGTCATCATCATCTCTGGTGCCTCCAGTCAGCGGAACTCGGCTGACGTGGGGCCCAGGCGAACGGTCCCAGTGTCGTGTGTGTCGGTGGTTCGCAGCGCTCCCCGGTGGTAGCCACCTCAACGCCAGTCGCGTCTGCTTGCACCGAGTCTAGCGGGACACGCCGGTGAACTTCTCCAGCATCTCGGCCGGGACCTCGCGGTCGAGATTGGCCAGCCGCACCTGCCCCTGCGCGATGAGCCGACCGTCCTGGTCGAGCGAGTCGAGGTGCCACAGCTGCTGGCCACGACCACGATGGATCGGGGTCGCGGTGACCGTGATCGTGTCGCCCACCGACGCCTGCCGGATGAAGTCGGTCGAGTTGTTGGTGCCGACCACGACGCCCTTGCCGTCGAGCCAGATCTGGCCCGCGATGCTCGCGGTCGACTCGTGGACGGCGCAGTACACGCCGCCGTGCGGGATGCCGAACGGCTGGAGGTGCTTCTCGCCGAGCGTGAAGCGGACGACGACCTTGTCGGGACCTGCCTCGACGTGCTCGACGTCGAGCACCCCGTCCAGTCCTGGAATGTCACTCATGGGGCCAGCGTAGGGCGTCCATCCGCCGGAGCTCTTGAACGACATACCCCCTAGGGGTATGTTCGGAGTCATGAACAAGCTCATCGCACTCCTCGCGGCGCTGCCGCTCGTCCTCGTCGCGGCCTGCGGCTCGTCCGACGACTCCGGCGACGGTCACGGCGACGCCGACGTCGCCTTCGTCCAGCAGATGGTTCCGCACCACGAGCAGGCCGTCGAGATGGCCGACATGGCCGAGCGCGCCGACGCCTCGGCCGACGTGAAGGCCCTCGCCGCCCAGATCAAGGCCGCGCAGGGTCCCGAGATCGCGACGATGAAGACGTGGCTCGACGACTGGGACGTCCCGTCCGACGACGGTGGCCACGGCATGGGCGCCATGGGCGACGGGATGATGAGTGACTCCGACATGACCGAGCTCGGGACGCTCTCCGGGGCCGCGTTCGACCAGGAGTGGCTCACCATGATGATCGAGCACCACGAGGGGGCGGTCGCCATGGCGCGCACCGAGCTCGCCGACGGCCAGGACGCTCGCGCGAAGAAGCTCGCCCGTCAGATCATCGCCGCGCAGCAGGCCGAGATCGCCACGATGAAGGGCCTGCTCGGATGACCGACGACCACACCGCGACCGACCACGCGGCACCCGGCTACAGCGACGACAAGGTCGCCGTGCTCAAGCGCCTCAAGCGCATCGAGGGGCAGGTGCGCGGCCTGACCCGCATGGTCGAGGACGACACGTACTGCATCGACGTCCTGACCCAGGTCTCCGCCACGACGAAGGCCCTCGAGGCCGTCGCGCTGAAGCTGCTCGACGAGCACCTCGCCCACTGCGTCGTCAACGCCGCCCGCGCGGGCGGCGCCGAGGCCGACCTGAAGGTCAAGGAGGCGTCGCAGGCCATCGCACGCCTCGTCCGTTCCTAGACCGTCCACCGAGAGGACCCACCATGACCACCGAGACCTACCGCGTCACCGGCATGACCTGCGGCCACTGCGTCACCGCCGTGACCGAGGAGCTCACGACGCTCCCCGACGTCACCTCCGTGACGGTCGACCTCACCGCGGGCGGCACGTCCGACGTCACGGTCGAGAGCGGCGCGCCCCTCGACCGGCAGGACGTCGTCCGCGCCGTCGACGAAGCGGGGTACGCGCTCGCATGAGCACCCTCAGGCTCGACATCGCCGGCATGACCTGCACGTCGTGCGCCGCGCGGGTCGAGAAGAAGCTCAACCGGCTCGACGGCGTCGAGGCCACGGTCAACTACGCCACCGAGAAGGCCACGGTCACCGTCGCCGACGAGGTCGACGTGCAGTCGTTGATCGACACCGTGGCGGCGACGGGGTACTCCGCGAGCCTGCCGACGCCGACGCCGACGCACGAGCAGCACGACGACCTGCACGGCACCTCGTCGATGCGGCGACGGCTGCGCGTCTCCGCGGCCCTCGCCCTGCCCGTGGCGCTGCTGTCGATGGTGCCCGCCTGGCAGTTCGACCTGTGGCAGTGGCTCGCCCTCGCACTGGCCACGCCGGTCGTGACGTGGGGCGCGTACCCGTTCCACCGGGCCGCCTGGGTCAACCTGCGTCACGGCGCGGTCACGATGGACACCCTGGTCAGCGTCGGCGTGGGCGCCGCCTACGTCTGGTCGCTGTGGGCGCTGTTCGTCGGCGACGCCGGCATGACGGGCATGACGATGCGGTTCTCGCTGCTGCCGTCCGACACGGGGCACGACGAGATCTACCTCGAGGTCGCGGCAGCCGTCACGGTCTTCATCCTCGCGGGGCACTACCTCGAGGCCAGCGCCAAGGTGCGGTCGAGCGCGGCGCTGCGGGCACTCATGGACCTCGGGGTCCGCGACGTCACGGTGCTGCGCGACGACGGACGCGAGCAGACCGTCGCGCTCGCCGAGCTCGCCCACGGCGACCGCTTCGTCGTGCGTCCGGGCGAGAAGATCGCGACCGACGGCGTCGTCGAGAGCGGCACGTCGTCGGTCGACGAGTCGATGCTGACGGGTGAGCCCGTGCCGGTCGACGTGGGCCCCGACGACGTCGTCACGGGCGCGACGGTCAACCACGGCGGACGCCTCGTCGTGCGTGCCACCGCGGTCGGGGACGACACCCGCCTGTCGCAGATGGCCCGGCTCGTCGAGCAGGCCCAGGAGGGCAAGGCCGACGTCCAGCGTCTCGCCGACCGCGTGTCCGCGTGGTTCGTGCCCGCCGTCATCGTCCTGGCGGCGGTGACCCTGGCGGCCTGGGTCGCGACGGGGCACTCGTGGACCGAGGCGTTCACGGCCGCCGTCGCGGTGCTGATCATCGCCTGCCCGTGCGCCCTCGGCCTCGCCACGCCGACGGCCCTCATGGTGGGCACGGGACGCGGCGCCCAGCTCGGCATCCTGATCAAGGGCCCGCAGGTGCTCGAGTCGACCCGCGCCGTCGACACCGTCGTGCTCGACAAGACCGGCACCGTCACGACCGGCGCGATGAGCGTCGTGTCGGTCGATTCGGCCCCGGGCGTCGACGAGGGCGAGCTGCGGCGCGTCGCCGCCTCGCTCGAGCACTCGTCCGAGCACCCCATCGCACGGGCCGTGGCGACGCTGGCAGACCCCGTCGACGTCGTCGGCTTCGCGAACCACGCGGGGTTCGGCGTCAGCGGTCTCGTCGGCGGTCGGGCCGCGCTCGTCGGACGTCCGTCGTGGCTGCGCGAGCAGGGCGTCGAGGTCGCCACGCCCACGCACCGCACGGGCACGACCGTCGCCGTCGCCTGGGACGGCGAGCTCCGGGGCACGATCACCGTCGCCGACACGATCAAGCCGACGTCGGCAGGAGCCGTCGCCGACCTGCGCGCCCTGGGGCTGGAGCCCGTCCTGCTGACGGGCGACAACCGCGCCGTCGCCGAGTCGGTGGCCGCCGAGGTCGGCATCGACCGGGTCGTCGCCGACGTCACCCCGGCCGACAAGCTGCGGGTCGTCCGCGAGCTGCAGGCCGAGGGCAGGGCCGTCGCGATGGTCGGCGACGGCGTCAACGACGCCGCTGCGCTGGCCGCGTCCGATCTCGGCATCGCGATGGGCACCGGGACCGACGTCGCGATCGAGGCCTCCGACCTCACCCTCGTCAAGGGCGACCTCGCCACCGCTGTCGACGCCGTCCGCCTGTCCCGCGCGACGCTGCGCACCATCAAGGGCAACCTCTTCTGGGCCTTCGCCTACAACGTCGCCGCAATCCCCTTGGCCGCGCTGGGCTTCCTGAACCCGCTCATCGCGGGGCTCGCCATGGCCTTCAGCAGCGTCTTCGTCGTGACGAACAGCCTGCGCCTGCGCCGCTTCGCGGCCTGAGGACCGCCCCCGACCGGAATACCGGTCGGGGGCGCCGGGTTGCACCCGGCATGACGACCATCGCCCTGACCGGCTCGACCGGCGCCGTGGGCGGCACCGCGGCCCACCTGCTCGCCGACTCCGGCACCTCGGTCCGCCTGCTCGTGCGCGACCCGGCGCGGGCGCCGCACCTCGCCGGTGCCGACGTGCGCGAGGCGACCTACGGGCAGCCCGGCTGCGCCGCCGCGCTCGAGGGCGTCGACACCGTCTTCATGGTCTCGGGCCACGAGGCCGCCGACCGGCTCGACCAGCACCGCTCGTTCGTCGACGCCGCGGTCGAGGCCGGCGTGCGGCAGATCGTCTACCTGTCGTTCGTGGGCGCCTCCGCGACCTCGGGCTTCACGCTCGGCCGCGACCACGGCGCGACCGAGGACCACATCCGGGCGTCCGGTCTCGACTGGACGTTCGTCCGCGACAACTTCTACGCCGAGGTCCTGCCGCAGTTCGCCGACGAGCACGGCGTCATCCGCGGGCCGGCCGGCCACGGACGCGTCGCCGCGGTCTCGCAGCGCGACGTCGGCGCGGTCGTCGCGCACGTCCTGCTCGACCCCCGCGAGCACTCCGGCCGCACGTACGACCTCACGGGCCCCGAGGCGCTCACGTTCGACGAGGTCGCCACGATCACGACCCGCATCACGGGTCGCCGGTTCTCGTTCGTCGACGAGACGATCGACGAGGCGCGCGCCAGCCGCGCCCACTTCGGCGCACCCGACTGGCAGGTCGACGCCTGGATCAGCACCTACACCGCGATCCGCGACGGCGAGCTCGAGCACGTCAGCGGTGACGTCGAGCGACTGCTCGGCCGACCCGCGACCTCGTTCGACGAGGCCGTCGCCGAGGCCGGTCTCTGATCGTGCCCTGCGAACTGCACGAGACGTCTCACGACTGCGGGCATAGCCTGTCACCATGCCTTCCGAGCTCCTGACCGTCACCGGCACCGTCACCTTCCGCGAGCGCATCGCGCTGCCGGCGGGGGCGATCGCCACGATCAAGCTCGTCGACGGCGAGGGCGAGGTGCTCGCCGGCACCGCGATCGAGTCGACGACGGTGCCGACCGCGTTCACGCTCGTCGCCGACCCGGCGTTCGTGCCCGACCCCGACGAGCTGTTCATCTGGGCCGCGCTGCGGGGCGGAGAGGTCGGCGTGTGGGGGACGACCGACCTCGTCCCCGTCGTCGCCGGCGACGCCACCGACGTGGTGCTGACCAAGATCGAGGACTGACCGGGTGGCCCGAGGCGACGGCGGCCCGACCGTCACGCACCTGAGCGAGACCGAGATCGCCTCCGGCGGACCGCCGATCCTGCGCCGCATCGCCCGCATGCTGCGGCCCTACCGCACCAAGATGGTCTTCGTGGCCGTCGCGGTCGTGGTGTCCGCCGCCCTCACCTCCGTCGTCCCCTTCCTGACCAAGGCGATCTTCGACAAGGCGCTGTTCCCGCCCGACGGCGGAGTCCGCACCGAGCTGCTGGCCTGGCTCGTGGCCGGCATGTGCGCGATCCCGATCGTGACCGCGCTGATCGGGATCGGTCAGAACTGGCTGACGTCCACGATCGGCAACTCCGCGATGGCCGATCTGCGCAGCGACCTGTTCGCCCACCTGCAGAAGATGGAGCTGGCGTTCTTCACCGCCACCAAGACCGGGGCGATCCAGTCGCGCCTGGCCAACGACGTCGCAGGCGTCCGGACGGTGCTGACCGACACCGCCACGTCGATCCTGCAGAACAGCGTCACGGTCATCGCGGCGTTCGTGTCGATGATCATCCTGTCGTGGCAGCTGACGCTGCTGACGCTCGTCCTGATGCCGGTGTTCGTCTACGTCCAGCTGCAGGTCGGCAAGCGCCGCCAGCGGTTGGCCCGACGCACGCAGGAGTCGCTGTCGGAGATGACCGCGATCACCGAGGAAGCCCTGAGCGTCTCGGGCATCCTGCTGTCGAAGGTCTTCAACCGCGCCGACTCCGAGGTCGACCGCTACCGCCAGGCCAATCGCGAGCAGACGCGCCTGCAGGTCGACCAGGCCATGACGGGCCGGGCGTTCTTCGCCACCGTCCAGACGTTCTTCGCGATCACCCCCGCCCTGATCTACCTCGTCGCCGGCACGATGCTGCAGGGGAGCAGCGCCCTGACGGCCGGCACCCTGGTGGCGTTCACGACGCTGCAGGCGCGGCTGCAGATGCCGCTGCTGCAGCTCATGCGCGTCTCGCTCGACGTGCAGACGTCGCTGGCGCTGTTCCGCCGGCTGTTCGAGTACCTCGACCTCGAGCCCGCCATCACCGAACGTCCGGGGGCGCTGGCCCTCGACCCGCAGCACCTGCGGGGCGAGATCGAGTTCCGCGACGTCTTCTTCCGCTACCCCGAGCCGCGCAGCCTCAGCGGCCCCGTGGGCGGGGACCGCTTCGGCGACACCGGTGTGCGGATCGATCGCGAGTCGCCCGCCCCCGAGCAGGGGTGGGCGCTCGACGGCATCTCGCTGAAGGTCGAGCCGGGCCAGCTGGCCGCGATCGTCGGGCCGTCCGGCTCCGGCAAGACGACCATGACGTACTTGGTGCCCCGCTTCTACGACGTCGACACGGGTGCGGTCCTTATCGACGGCACCGACGTCCGCGACCTGACGATGGGCTCGGTCGCCGAGGCCGTCGGCATGGTGACGCAGGAGCCGTACCTGTTCCACGGATCGATCCGCGACAACATCGCGTACGCCAAGCCCGACGCGACCGCCGACGAGATCGAGCAGGCGGCCCGCGACGCCAACATCCACGACCGCATCCTGTCGTTCGCCGACGGCTACGAGACCGTCACCGGCGAGCGGGGCTACCGGCTGAGCGGCGGCGAGAAGCAGCGGCTCGCGATCGCGCGCGTCCTGCTGATGGACCCGCGCATCCTGATCCTCGACGAGGCCACCTCGGCCCTCGACACCGAGACCGAGCGGCTCGTGCAGGACGCCCTCGAGCGGGCGACCCACAACCGCACCACGATCGCGATCGCCCACCGGCTGTCGACGATCCACAACGCCGACGTCATCTTCGGCCTCGAGGACGGTCACCTCGTCGAGCAGGGCACGCACGACGAGCTGCTCGAGCTCGGCGGCCTCTACTCGCGCCTGTACGTCGAGCAGTTCGGGTCGGGCCAGATCGAGGCCCGGTTCACCGACGGCGTCCGCTTCACCGACGGACGCACGATGTGCGACCGCCCGGGCGCCGACGACCGCCGCGCCGACGTCTCGCTGTAGGCGTCAGCCCTTCGCGGCCAACCGCTTCTGGGCGCGGTCGAGGATCGTCGAGACGGTCTTGTCGACGGCGTCGGTCTGCTTCAGGCCGGGGACCGAGTAGAGGATCGACGTCAGCTCGCCGCCCGAGCAGGTCTGGCCCGAGATGCCCGACTCGGTCTCGGTGATCGGGATCGACGTCACGGTCGTCCGCGTGCCCTCGCCGTCGCCGCCGAGCTCGGCCAGCGTCGTGAACGCGTTGCACGCCTGCGCGTCGGTGAACGTGGCCGCTCCGGCGAGCAGCTTCTTGGCCGTCGCGAGGTCCTTCTTGTCGGCCGCGGAGCTGACGTCGGTCGACGACTCGAGCTGCTTGACGACGTCGGGCAACGACTTGGCCCACTCCTTGGCGGGCAGCGTCGTGACCTGGATCAGGGCGCTCTCGGCCTGCCACCGGCACTGGCTGCTGCCGTCGGCGCCCGAGGCGGCGACGACGTCGTCGACGGCCGCGCCCGCGAGCTCGGTGCGGTCGGACGCCGTCAGGATCTTGCAGGCGACCTGCTCGGGGTCGACGGGCGGGGCCGTCGGGGTGGCGCTCGGCGTGGCGCCGGCCTTCGCCTCGGAGCCGTCGGAGCCGCCCCCGCTGCAGGCCGAGAGCAGGACGAGCGAGGCTGCTGCCACCGGGAGCAGGCGCCGGATCACCGAATGAGTCACCCCGCCACTGTAGGAGGGGGTTCACAACCGCCGCGATAGCGTGACGCCCGTGGTCGATCCCCGACGCGGGGGTGCGACCCAGACGACCGAGGGGATGTTCCACGTGCAACCACGACGCAGGCGCAGGGTCGTCGGTGTGGTCATGACCGTCGTGCTGCTCGCCTTCGGGACGGCCGGGGTCATCGCGGTGCGCGGGGGCATCGCCGAGCACGGCAACGCCACGGCGCTGAACGACCCCGGCAGCGACTTCGTCCCCGTGGTGGGGACCGTCACGACGCCGCCCGCCCGGGCCCAGGCGTCGGGCAAGGAGTGGAGCCAGATGTCGGTGCGGTACACGACCGCGGACGATCGCCGCGTCACGACGATGGTGTGGACGCGCCGCGACGACAAGGACTACGACACGGGGCAGCCCATCGGTCTCGAGTACGTCGCCCAGCACCCCAGCGCAGCGCGCCTGCCCGGTGACCGGGGCGGTGAGCCCGAGCCGTGGAGAACGCTCGTCGTCGGCATCGGCATGCTGGTGGGGGTGATCCTGGTGCCGGTCGCTCTGGTGGTCGACTCCGTGTCGAGTCGCCGGCGCCGCCGCACGGCTAGGGGCTGACCCGCCTCACGTGCGGGCCGGGTGCCACGGTGCCCGGGTGCAGCACCGAGGCCATCGCCTCGACGCCGTCGACCAGGCGCGGGCCGGGCCGCACCACGACGGCGTCGCCGTCGATCGCCCAGACGTCGGCGTCCGGCAGCTCGCGCAGCACGAGCTCGGCCTGCTCGGCGGCGCCGTCGAGGCCGAAGCCGCACGGGGCGACCAGGACGACGTCGGGTCGCTCGGCCCGCAGCTCGGCCCACGACGTCGGTCCCGACGCACGGTGCACGTGCCCACCCACGCTCAGACCCCCGGCCGCCTCGACCTGGTCGGGGATCCAGTGCCCGCCGGTGAACAACGGCTCGACCCACTCGACGACGGCGACCCGCGGTCGGGGACGCCCCGCCACCGCGGCACGCACCGCGGCCAGCCGGTCCTCCAGGGACGAGATCAGCTCGGCCGCCCGGGTGTCGGCGCCGGCGGACGCGCCCACGGCACCGATCGAGGCGAGCACGTCCGCCAGCGAGTGGGGGTCGAGCGTCACGACGGTCGCGCGGCACCCGAGGTGCTGGAGGGCCGCGTCGACCTGGCCCGTCGGCAGGGCGCACACCCGGCACAGGTCCTGGCTGAGGATCAGGTCGGGATCGAGCTCGCCGAGAGCCCCCTCGTCGAGCGTGTAGAGGTCACGGCCCGCGGCGACCTGCGCACGCACGTAGGCGTCGATCTCGCCGACCGTCATGCCCGAGGTGTCGGCGCCACCGACCACGACGCGGTGCCGCGAGCGGGCCTGCGCCGGCTCGTCGCACTCGAACGTCACGCCGACCAGGTGGTCGTCGAGCCCGAGGGCGTAGACGATCTCGGTGGCCGACGGCAGCAGCGAGACGATCCTCATGCCGCGGTGGGGCGCCGCTTCTCGCGCACACGGACCACGACGAACACGACGATGACCAGCAGCACGCCGCCGATGACGACCTTCTGGAAGACGTCGGCGTACGGCTCGACGGCGTCCCAGTTCTCGCCGAGGCGGTACCCCGCCACCACGAAGATCGAGTTCCAGATCAGGCTGCCCAACGTCGTGAGGGCGAGGAAGTAGGCGAAGTTCATCTTCTCGACGCCGGCCGGCAGCGAGATCAGGCTGCGGAAGATCGGCACCATGCGCCCGAAGAAGACCGCCTTGCCGCCGTGCTTGGCGAACCACGCCTCGGTCTTCTCCAGATCGCTGACCTTCAGCAGCGGCACCTTGTCGAAGACCATCACGGCCCGCTCCCGGCCGAAGATCGCGCCGAGCCAGTAGAGGACGACGGCGCCGACGACCGAGCCCAGCGTCGTCGCGATCAGCGCGCCCGTCAGCGAGAACGTGCCCTGGCTGGCGGCGAATCCCGCGAGCGGCAGGATGATCTCGCTGGGGATCGGCGGGAAGAGGTTGTCCATGCCGACCGCGAGAGCCGCGCCGAACAGGCCCAGCCGGTCCATCAGGTCGACGGTCCACCCTGCGAGGCCCGAGTCGGGTGCGTTGCTGGTCGCGGCCATGAGAGTGGTCAGTAGGGTCACGGGCATGAGCGTATCTTCCGGGCTCAATCGGGTGACCTTGATCTGCTGTGCGGTCGCTGTGGCTCTCGTCGCGGCCGCCCTGCTGGTCGACCGCGGTGGATCGACGGGCGCCTCGCCGGGGGCGCGCGCGGTCTCGGCCGCCACGGCACCGCAGGCTCGCGAGGCGAGCAAGGCGCTCGACGTCGTGGCGCCCGCGACGTCGGTCGACGTCTCTCGGCGGCTGTTCGCGTCGTCGCCGGTCGCGGTGCTGGCCGATCCGGCCGACCCCGAGGCGCAGCGGGTCGCGATCGCCACCGCCACGTCGCTCGCGGTGCCGGTGCTCGTCGACTCCCCCGAGGCGCCCGCCGAGATCTCGCGCCTGGAGGCCGCGACGGTGCTGACGTTCGGCGCCACCCAGGACGTCCCCGGCGCCCGCCCGGTCACCGTCGACGACGCGAGCGCCGCGGCCGAGGTCGCCCGACTCGGGGGCGATCGCGCGCCCGACCCGCTCGGCACCGTCGTGCTCACCGCGTCGGCGCAGGACGACGCCGCGGCGATCGCGACCGCGCGGGCCGCCGGGGCCCAGGTCGTCGAGGTGCCGGGCGCAGACCCCCGGACGAGTGACGGCGCGGCGGCCGCGCTGGCGGAGCGGCCGGACGAGCCCGTCATCGCCCTCGGAGCCGCGTTCGACGACGTCGCCTATCCGCTCGCCGTCGTCCGCACGGGCGCCGAGCAGCCGACCGGCGGCTACCTCGCGCTGGGTGACCGCACCTACACCGCGATGTACGGCCACCCGGGTGCGCCGCAGCTCGGGGTGCTCGGCGAGCAGGGCGTGAAGGCGTCGGTCGCGCGGGTCGAGCGCCTGGCCCGCAAGTACCGTCGCGTCAGCTCGTCGACCTTCGTCCCCACCTTCGAGATCATCGCGACGGTGGCGTCGGCCTCGGCCGGCAAGGACAAGGACTACTCCACCGAGACGTCCGTCGCGAAGCTGCGACCACTCGTCGACGCCGCCGAGAAGGCCGGCGTGTACGTCGTCCTCGACCTGCAGCCGGGACGCACCGACTTCCTGACGCAGGCCAAGCGCTACCGCTCGCTGCTCGAGCGTCCCCACGTGGGGCTGGCCCTCGACCCGGAGTGGCGCCTGATGGGCAAGCAGAAGCACCTCGTGCAGATCGGCTCGGTGTCAGCTGCGGAGATCAACCGCACCAGCGCGTGGCTCGCCGACCTGACCCGTGAGAAGACGCTGCCGCAGAAGGTCTTCGTGCTGCACCAGTTCTCGCTGTCGATGATCAAGGACCGCGATGTCGTCGACACCTCGCACCCCGAGCTCGCGACCGTCATCCACGTCGACGGCTCCGGACCGCAGGGCGCCAAGCAGGACACGTGGCGCACCCTGCGACGCAACGCCCCGAAGGACGTCGGCTGGGGCTGGAAGAACTTCGTCGACGAGGACGCGCCGATGCTCGACGCGCGTCAGACGTGGCGCCAGGTCAGGCCCCACCCCGACCTGATCACGTACCAGTAGGCCGCGGGCCGCTCAGCCGAAGAAGTCGCCGGCGGCGACGGCGGGAGGCTCGGCGTCGCGGGCCATCGGCGTGAAGCGCGAGTAGTGACCCTGGAAGCTGACCGCGATCTTGTTGGTCGGGCCCGAGCGGTTCTTGGCGATGATGATGTCGGCCTCGCCGGGACGGTCCGACTCACCGGCGCCCTGGGCATCAGGACGGTTCAGCAGCAGCACGATGTCGGCGTCCTGCTCGATCGAGCCGGACTCGCGCAGGTCGGAGATCTGCGGCGTCTTGTCGGTGCGCTGCTCTGACCCACGGTTCAGCTGGCTGATGGCCACGACGGGGCACTCGAGCTCCTTGGCGAGGAGCTTGATGTTGCGGGAGAACTCCGAGACCTCGACCTGACGGTTCTCGACGCGCTTGCCGGACGTCATGAGCTGCAGGTAGTCGATCACGATGAAGCCGAGACCGTGCTGCTTCTTGATGCGACGAGCCTTCGAGCGGATTTCGGGCATCGTCATGTTGGGGCTGTCGTCGACGATGATCGGCGCCGAGTTGACCCGCGGCATGGCCTTGGTGATCGCGTCCCAGTCGCGCTGGTGCATGCCGCCGCCGCGCATGTGGCCGATGCTGACGCGTGCCTCGGCCGAGAGCATGCGCATCGCGATCTCGGCGCCCGTCATCTCCAACGAGAAGATGGCGCACGGGATCTGGTGGCGGATCGCGGCCGAGCGGACGAAGTCGAGGCCCAGCGTCGACTTGCCGACACCGGGTCGTGCCGCGACGACGATCATCTGGCCGGCGCGGAAGCCGGTCGTGAACTTGTCGAGGTCGGGGAAGCCGGACGGGACGCCGGTCAGGGTGCCGTCGCGGCCCTGGATCTCCTCGATCTCGTCGATCGTCAGCGGCATGAGCTCGGAGACCAGGCGGTAGTCCTCGGCCTGGCTGGTGCCGTCGACGTCGAGCACCTCGGCCTGGGCGCGGTCGACGATCTCGGAGAGCTCGCCCTCCTGCGCCTGGCCCATCTGCGCGATGCGCTGACCGACCTGCACGAGGCGGCGCAGCACGGCCTTCTCGCGGACGATGTGGGCGTAGAAGTCGACGTTGGACGCGATCGGCACCGCCTGCACGAGGTCGTGCAGGTACGGCGCGCCCCCGATGCGTCCGACCTCGCCCCGGCGCTGCAGCTCGGCGGCGACGGTGATGGCGTCGGCGGGCTCGCCGCGGTTGGCGAGGTCGACGATGATGTCGAAGACCAGCTCGTGGGCGGGACGGTAGAAGTCACGGCCCTGGAGGATGTCGGCCGCGGGATCGATCGCGTTCTTGCTGATCAGCATCGCGCCGAGGACGCTCTGCTCGGCGGCGATGTCCTGCGGAGGGACCCGCCCCGAGGAGGGGTCTTCGCCGGGCCCGGGGCCCGCCTCGTAGAGGTCCGCCACACTCACCGATGGGACCGCCTTTTCTCTGATCGCGCTGTCACTGACTACTGTCGCTGTCGCCACCGACAGGAGCCGACCCGTCACAGTAGGCCCGGTCCTCCGAACGACCAACACCGTCCTGCACAGGCCCTGTGGGTAACACCTGTGGGCTTGTGGAAAACGCCGAGAGCCATGTGCACAGTCGGTGGACGAACATGTGGACAACAAATGTTTTATTTCGCCGAAACCACCTCTGACCTGCGACGACGGGATTTGTTCGATGTGGAGACAAAATAGTTCCGGACACCTCGTCTTCCACCGGTGCCTGTTCATAGACTTGTCGACAAACCCCGTCACTTCGGCCCCACGTCACCCGTTGGTCACCTTCGCGAGGCCGTCGTGACGTGGCTCCGCGACGTCGACCGTCGCATCCTCGCCGTCGCCGTGCCGGCCTTCTTCGCCCTCGTCACCGAGCCCCTGATGCTGCTGGCCGACACCGCGATCATCGGCCACCTCGGCACCCCCCAGCTCGGTGGACTGGCCGCTGCCTCGGTCGTCCTGGGCACCGTGGTGGGCCTGTGCGTGTTCCTCGCCTACGGCAGCACCGCGAGCGTGGCCCGGCACCACGGGGCGGGGGACGACCGGACGGCCCTCGGACTCGCGGTCAGCTCGCTGTGGCTCGCCGTCGGCCTCGGGATCGCCCTCGCCGCGCTCGTCGCGGCCACGAGCCGTCCCCTCGCCGATGCACTCTCGAGCTCGGGTGAGGTCGCCGGTCACGCCCGCGCCTACCTGCTCGTCTCGTCGCTCGGCGTCCCGGCGATGCTGCTGATCCTCGCGGCGACCGGGGCGCTGCGCGGCGTCCTCGACCTGCGCACGCCGTTGCTGGCCACGATCGTGGCCAATCTCGTCAACGTCGCCCTGAACCTCGCGCTCGTCTACGCCTTCGGCCTCGGGGTGCAGGGCGCCGCCGCCGGCACCGTCGTCGCCCAGTGGCTCGCCGCGGCGTGGCTCGTCGCGGCCGTCGTGCGACGCGCGCACCCCGTCCGGGCCTCGATCCGGCCACGGCCGGGCGAGATCCTCGCGGCCGCGACGCAGGGCGTCCCGCTGGTCGTGCGCACCCTCACGCTGCGGGCCACGGTCGTGCTGGCCGCGCTCGTGGCGGCGGGTCTCGGCGACGTCCAGCTCGCGGCCCACCAGGTCGCCGCGACCCTCGTGACGCTGCTGGCCTTCGCGCTCGACGCGGTCGCGATCGCGGGTCAGACCCTGACGGGCGGCGCGCTCGGCGCGGGGGACGCCGCCGGCACGCGGGCCCTCACGCGACGCATGATCGGCTGGGGCGTCGGCACCGGACTCGTCGCCGGTGCCGTGCTCGCCGCCCTCGCGCCGTGGCTGCCGCACCTGTTCACGTCCGATGCGGCGGTGCGCTCCGCACTGGTCCCGGCCCTGCTCGTGGTCGCCGCGATCCAGCCGCTGTCGGGTGTCGTGTTCGTGCTCGACGGCGTCCTGATCGGTGCGGGCGACGGCGTGTACCTGGCGATCGCCGGGATCGTGACGCTGGCCGTCTACACGCCCCTGGTCCTCGCGGTGGGGGCGACCGGCGCGGGTTTCACGTGGCTGTGGGTCGCGTACGGCGGGTTCATCGCCGCCCGCCTCGCGACGCTGTGGCTGCGCCAGCGCGGTGACACCTGGATGGTCCTCGGTGCGACCCGTTCGGCAGACTGAGCCGATGGACGACCACGAGTACGCGCCGGGACGTCGGGTGCTGGTGCGCGGCACCCCCGAGCGCGGCGTCGTGCTGCTGTGGCACGGCCGCGGGGTCGACAGCTCGTCGTGGATGGGTCCGCTGGCCGACCGCGTCGCGGCACGGGGCGCGCTGGCCCTCGCACCCGACTGGAGCAGCGAGACGCCCGACGGTGGCCGCTCCGACCTGCTGACGTCCGTCAGGTACGCCCGCGAGCAGGCGTCCGGAGCCGGTCTCGATCCCGATCGCGTCGTGGTGGCGGGCTGGTCGCTCGGTGGGACGGCGGCGACGAGTCTGGCGGTCCACTCCGAGCGCCTCGGCGTCGGGCTCGGAGGCGTCGTGCTGATCGCACCGGCCGACGGGCCGGGCGTCCTCGACGGCATCTCGGGAGGACCGCTCCCTCGCACGCTCCCCCGGGGCGAGGGACGCTGCCGCATCGACGTGCTCTACGGGCAGGACGACACGAGCACACCGCCCGATCAGGTCAGCGGCCTCGAGCTGCGCCTGAGGGCGGCCGGATGGACGACCAGCCTGCAGGCCGTCGCGGCCGACCACGGCGAGATCGTCGGCTGTCGCTACGACGCCCGGCGCGAGGTCTACCGGCCCTCCGAGGAGGCGCGAGCCCGGGCAGCCGCCGACCAGGTGGCCGACGTCGTCGCGGCGGCGGTCAGTCGTCCGCCGGCGCCTTCTTCGGCTTCGTGACGAAGCCGACCGTCGTCCAGTCGGGCTGCTCGAACTGGGCCGCACCGTAGTTGACCAGGCCGTTGCGCACGGCGACCGTGACCGGGGTGACGGCCAGCGGGATCATCGGGACGTCCTCGAACAGCCACTCGTCGAGCTTGGCCACCCGCTTGATGCGCAGGGCGTCGTCGAGCGTGCCCAGGACGGTGTCGAATCCCGGGCCGATGCGGTCCGGTGCGATGCCGGTGTAGTTCTGCGCCGAGTCGAGCGGGAAGAACAGCGGCTTGGCGGCGGTGATCGGGAACGGGGAGGCCCGGTTCACGAACGTCACGAGGTCGAAGTCGAGCGGGATCACGACGTCGTCGAAGAACGTCGCCGCGGCGGTCGGGCGCAGCGTCACGGCGATGCCGACGGCCCGCAGGTCGTCGGCGATCGCGCTGGCCCGGACGTTGTTCGTGGGGGTGTCCTCGGGCACGGGCAACGTCAGCGTCAGCGGCTCGCCGTCCTTGGCGAGCATGCCGTCGGCTCCGGCGGTGTATCCCGCCGCCTCGAGCAGCTTCTTCGCCTCGGCGGGATCGTGGGCGATCGACGACGTCGAGTCCTGGTAGCCCTTCTGGCCGGGCACGAGCAGCAGGCTGCCGAGCGGCGCCGCCGGTGCTCCGAGGGCCTTGGCCGTCGTCGTAGCGATCGCGTCGCGGTCGATGGCGTGGGCGACGGCCCGGCGCACCCGGACGTCCCGCAGCGGTCCGCGACCGCCGTTCAGCGTCACCTGCGACCACTCGACCCCCGCCGCGCGCTGGACCGTGCCGGTGCCGCGACCGATGCGGTAGGTCGACGCCTGCAGGTCGACGGCGTCGAGCTCGTCGTTGACGTACGCCTCGGCCTGCAGCTCGGCGTCGCCGACGTTCCAGGTGATCTCGTCGAGCTTGGGCGGGGTGCCCCACCACCGCGGGTTGGGCTTCTGCGTCACGACGCCCGCGTCGGGGTCGATCGAGGTGACGACGAACGGGCCGTTCGACGAGATGGCACGCGTGCGGAAGGCCTGGTTGAACAGCTTCGGCGAGGCCGAGACGTTCGAGGCGAGTCGCGGGTACACGTACAGGGGCCACTCGGCGGTCGGACGCGAGAACGTGACGGTGTACGAGAACTCGTCGTCGCCGGGCTCGACGGCGGAGATCGCGTCGTACCCGGCGGTCGAGATGACCTCGTAGGCGTCGTCCGAACCGTTCTGCGCCTTCCAGAACGCGACCATGTCGTCGGCCGTGATCGACGTGCCGCCCTGCCAGACCGCCTTCGGGTTGAGCCGTACCTCGACCGTCAAGGGGTCCTCGTCGACGACCTCGACCGACTCGGCGTAGTCGGGATCGACCTCCCAGCCGCCGTCGGCGGTGATGCGGACAGCACCGCCCGAGGTCGGCGCGAGGATCTCGGCGGCGTCGGAGTCGGCGGCATCGGACTGCAGCGGGTTGAAGTTCGCCGGCAGGGCGGAGGCGGCCAGGCGCAGCGTGCCGCCCTGGCTGACCTCGGCCGCGTCGGCGGACGTCCACGCCGTGCTGGGCAGCTCGGTGACCGGGGCTGCGGTGGACGTCTTCGGCGCGGGGGCCGGCTCGTCGTCGCCCCCGGACGTCAGCGAGCAGCCGGAGAGCACCAGGCTCCCGGCCACCAGGAGGGACGCGGCTGCGGCGAGAGGAGAACGCATGGGGATGCGCCACCGACGACGGGCCGGCACCACTGGGCAGAAGCCTCAGGGTGTCGGCCCGTCAGGTGGACTACTTGGAGGCGACCACGTTGAGCTTGACGCGCGCGCTCACCTCGGGGTGGACGCGCACGGACACCTCGTGGGATCCGAGCGACTTGATCGGGTTGCCGACCTCGATACGACGCTTGTCGACCTTGGCACCGGCCTCGCCGAGGGCCTCGGCGATGTCGGAGACCGTGACGGCGCCGAACAGGCGCCCGCCCGCGCCGGAGCGGACCGGCACGTTGATCGGGTTCGACTCGAGGTTGCCCTTGATGCTCTTGGCCTCTTCGAGGTCGTGGACGGCGTGCGCGTCACGCGCAGCCTTGATCGACTCGACCTGCTTGGCCGCGCCCTTGCTCCACCGGATAGCGAAGTTGCGCGGCAGCAGGAAGTTGCGGCCGTAGCCGTCCTTGACGTCGACGATGTCGCCGGGAGCTCCGAGGTTCGTGACCTCGTGCGTGAGGATGAGCTTCATGTCGATACCCCTTAACGACCGGTGGTCGTGTAGGGAAGCAGTGCCATCTCGCGGGCGTTCTTGATGGCCTTGGCGATGAGACGCTGCTCCTGGACGGTGACACCCGTGACGCGGCGCGCGCGGATCTTGCCGCGGTCCGAGATGAACTTGCGCAGCAGCGCGGTGTCCTTGTAGTTGATGTCGGTGACCTTGGCCGCGGCGAGCGGGTTGCTCTTCTTCTTCGGCTTGCGGACGACTGGCTTAGCCATGTTGCTCCTGTGATTCGTGAATGACGTGAGTGGTTAGAAGGGGGGCTCTTCGGACGCGCCGGAGCTCCCACCCCATGAACCGGATCCACCCTGCGCCGGCTGCGACGACCAAGGGTCGTTCGCGGGTGCCGGTGCGCCTCCGCCGGAGTTGCCTCCGCCGTAGCCGCCACCTGAGGTGTTGCCGCCGCCTCCGCCGGAGTTGCCTCCGCCGAAGCCGCCGCCCCCGCCGCCGGAGCGGTTGGCGCGCGTGACCTTGGCGGTCGCGAAGCGCAGCGAGGGACCGATCTCGTTGACGGTCATCTCGACGCTCGTGCCGCGCGATCCGTCCTGGCGCTCGTAGTTGCGGACGCTCAGCGGGCCCTGGACGATGACCTGCTGACCCTTCTGCAGCGACTCGGCGACGTTCTCGGCGAGCTGGCGCCACGCGGCACAGCGGATGAACAGAGCCTCGCCGTCCTTCCACTCGTTGGTCTGACGATCGAGGGTTCGAGGCGTCGACGCGACGGTGAAGTTGGCAACTGCGGCGCCCGAAGGAGTGAACTTGAGCTCCGGGTCGTCGGTCAGGTTGCCGATGACGGTGATGATCGTTTCGCCTGCCATGTGGCGCAGCCTTTCAGGTGTGTGGGTGTCTGGCTCGAGTGTTCCGCAGACCTGGGGCGAACGCGAGGGTTCGCCGTGGGTGCTGTGGACCAGTGATCAGGCCTACTTCACGTCGGGACGTGTGACCTTCGTGCGGACGACGGACTCGTTGAGTCCGAGCTGACGATCGAGCTCCTTGACGGTGGCCGGCTCGGCCTGGAGCGTGACGACGGCGTAGATGCCCTCGTTCTTCTTGTTGATCTCGTAGGCGAGGCGACGCTTGCCCCACACGTCGACGTTGTCGACGGAGCCGCCGTCCTGACGCACGACGTTGAGGTACGTGTCCAGGCTGGGGGCGACGGTACGTTCTTCGAGGTCGGGATCGAGGATGATCATGACTTCGTACGGGCGCAGTGACATTCAGTCTCCTTCGGACTAAACGGCTACGGGGTCTCCGTAGCAGGAGTGGTTGCCGAACAGCAACCGCCCAAGCCTACGGGACCACCGCCGTCCGAGGGAAATCCGCCTCCCGCCCCTCCGGGACTCGCCAGTGGTGCGGACTGGACATTCTGGGACGGCGTGTCTGACCACGACGCACCACTCGGGCAACGGAATGCACCACTCGACGATCAGGCCGGCGGTCATCGGCTGCTGCGGGCCGACGTGTCGCGCGTCATCTTCTCGAGCCGGCGAGCCAGGGCCGCCCGACCGGTCAGGCTGATGCTCGCGAGCCGCGCCTCGGCGAGCCAGAGGTCGGCGCGCGACCCGACGTGCGGACGTCCGGACGCCCGTTCAGCGTCGCGGACGATCTGGCGCGCCCCGCCGACGATCTCGGTCGCGATGTACCCGTAGCGCTCGAGACCCTCGCGCTGCAGCGCCTTCTCGCGCCGCAGGTCGTCCTGGTGCTGGCCCTTGTCGCGGTGGTCGCTCCCGTCGTACTCCGCGACTCGGCGGGTGCCGCGGATGCGCAGGTCGACCCGCGCGACCTCGACACCCGAACGGTTGAGCACCCGCTCCTGGGGGTCGACCGCGAACCCCGACAGCACGTGCAGCAGGCGCAGCATCGTCTCCCACCACGACTCGCTCCGGCCGTCGACCAGCTCGAGGGCACGGCGCAGCACCCGGACGCCGCGGCGTCCCCGGCGCATCGTCGCGCGGATGTCGGCGACCGTCGTGTGGCCCAGGTGCAGGGCGCTGTCGATCACGGCGACCAGGTCGAGCAGGGCGAGGTGCTCGGACAGCTCGACGATCGTCCACTCGGGCGAGGCGACCGCGACGTCGCCGAGGCGCTGGCGGTGCCCGGGCGGGATGTCGCACCGTCGGACGAAGACGCCCCTGCGGTCGTGGTGCGTCGTGTCGCCGTCGGTGCACGCGACGAGCGGGAACGCGTCGGCCATCGGCATCCACCACTCGCGCAGAAGAGCGGCGGTGACGTGGGTGAACACCGCGTCGTCCGGCAGCACGAGGGCGACGGCGCGGCACGTGGACGCCAGATCGTCCGCGGTGGCCGTCAGCTGGGAGACACCGTGGACGGGGTGGACGTAGAGGGCGGAACGACGCAGCGTCCTGGATGTGTGGCCGGACGCCTCGGCCCGGCTGTGGAGGATGGGGTCCATCCGACGACGGTCGGTCGAGGCGGAGCCGTACCGCCAGACCACGCCGCAGCCCTGGGGACGACGCGCGGCCGTCCACACGTCCGCCCCGCCGCGCCGAGTGGTGCATCCCCGGCATCGAGTGGTGCGTGATGGCCAGACACGCCGTCCCACTTCGTCCGCTCCGCACCACTCGCGGATCTGGCGGGGTCGGGGCGGCCTAGGGTGGCGGGATGGAGATCGCGATCACGCACCTGGTGGTCTCGCCGGTCCGCCGCATGGACGGCCGACCGCGCGACGGCATGACCCCGTACGACGGCGACGAGACGCCGACGACGGTACGGGTGCGCGCGCACAAGGGCCTGGTCGGCGACCGCTACTTCAACACGCGGTTCACCTACGCGTCCGTCACGATCATCGCGGCCGAGGCGATCGAGCGGCTCGAGGAGCAGATCGCCGGAGACGGTCTCTTCCCCGCGGCCAACACGCCCTTCGATCCCGTGCTGGCCCGGCGCAACCTGGTCATGCGAGGCCTGGACGTCGACGCGCTCGTCCGCACGACGTTCACGCTCGACGGCGGCCACGGGCCCATCCGGTTCCGGTCGATCACACCGGCCAACCCGTGCGGGTGGATGAACGAGGTCTTCGCCCCCGGGGCGCACCAGGCCCTGCGCGGCCACGGCGGCATCCGCTGCGAGCCCCTCGACGACGGGCAGCTCTCGGTCGGACCGGCGCGGGTCACCGACGTCGTGCCGATCCCGCAGGACGAGCTGACCCGCCAGGTGCGCCGCGCCCCGGTGGGCTGACGACTACGGACGGACCGTCGGGTCCTCGGGCCACGCGTGCTTGGGGTACCGGCCCCGCAGCTCCGACCTGACCTGGCGGTACGGCCCCGACCAGAACGACGCGAGGTCGGCCGTCACCGCGGCGGGTCGACGCGCGGGGGTCAGCAGGTGCAGCAGCAGCGGCACCCGTCCGTCGGCGAGCCGCGGGGTCGCGTCCCACCCGAACGCGTCCTGCAGCTTGAGCGACAGGACCGGCTGCTCGGTGCCGGTTTCGCCGTACTCGACACGGGGCGCCGACCCCGTGGGCACGCGGACGCGCTCGGGGGCGAGCTCGTCGAGTCGCCCGGCCGCCGGCCAGGGCAGCAGACGTCGCAGCGCCCCGAGGACGTCGACGCGCGCGAGCCCTGCCTGGGAGCGCACCCGCGCGAGGTCGACGCCCAGCCAGGCGTCGACGTCGGCGAGCAGCGCCTCGTCGCCGACGTCGGGCCACGGCTCGCCGAGCGCGTGGTGCAGGAATGCCATGCGACGGCGCAGCGCGACGGCGGCCTCGCTCCACGGCAGCGCCGCGAGACCGTCGCGCGACAGCCCCTCGGCGACCGCCGCGGCGACGGCGTCCGGTGGCGGCTGGGCGAGCGGGACGGCGGACAGCTCGATGGCTCCCAGCCGCGTGACCCGTCGCGCGACGATCCGTCCGCGCTCCCACACCACCTCGTCGACCTCGTGCCACGATCCCGAGGCGGCGTCGAGCGCGGTGTCCTCGTCGACCGGTGCGGCCGAGCGGATCGTGGCGTCGCGCGTGCCGGGACGACGCTCGACGTCGGCGATCGCGATCCACGGCAGACCCGCCAGGGCCGGGTCGGCGGCGCGGAACGACGCACCGGTTCCCGACACCATCAGGTAGGAGCCGCCACCGGGACGCAGACGGGCGATGCGCCCCGGGTGGGCCAGCGCCACGACGGCACCGACCGCGAGGTCGTCGGTCAGGTCGGTGTGGGCGACGCGTAACGGCACGAGCGACTCCAGGCGCGCGGCGGCGTCCGACCACGAGCGGGCCGCCGGCCCGCCCCGGCGCACCATGCGCAGCGCGGCGACGAGGTCACCGCCCGGGGCGCGGACGTCGTCGTCGAGCAGGGCCACGACCTCGGCGGCGCGCCGCGATCCCGCGACGTCCGCGCCGTCGAGCAGGGCTCGGGCCAGACGGGGGTCGGCGGGCACCTGCGCCATCGCCCGACCGCGCGCCGTGATGGCTCCCGAGTCGTCGGTGGCTCCGAGCGCCGCGAGCGTCTCGTGCGCGGCATCGAGCGCGGCGCGCGGAGGTGCGTCGAGCAGGGCGAGACCGTGACCGTCGGGGTCTCCCCACGCAGCGAGCTCGAGGCAGAAGCCCGTCAGGTCGGCGACCGCGATCTCGGGCGCGGGGTGCGCCGACAGATGGGCGTGGTCGGCGCGCGACCAGCAGCGGTGCACCGCGCCCGGGCCCTCGCGTCCGGCGCGTCCGGCGCGCTGCTCGGCGGCCGACCGGCTGACGCGCACGGTCACGAGCGCCGGCAGGCCACGGGCCTGGTCGGTGCGGGGCTCGCGCGACAGGCCCGCATCCACCACGATCCGCACGCCCGGCACCGTCAGCGACGACTCGGCGACCGATGTCGACACCACCACACGGCGCCGAGGCCCCCGGGTGAGGGCGAGATCCTGCTCGCGGGCCGGAAGACGTCCGTGCAGCGCGACGACGTCGACGTCCGACAGCCCCGTCAACCGCCGCATGACGCCCTCGACCTCGCCGACGCCGGGCACGAAGACGAGCGCGTCGCCGGGGTCGGCGGCGAGCGCCTGCCGGACGGTCGCCGCGACGTGGTCGAGGAAGCGCGGCGGCACTCCCCGGTCCTGACCTCCGGTCGGCAGGACGTCCGCGGGCGGCGGAGCCCAGTGCTGCGTCACGGGGTGCAGCGCCCCCGGGACGTCGACGACCGGTGCGTCGAGCACCGCCCCCATCCGTCCGGCCTCGACCGTCGCCGACATCGCGACGAGCAGCAGGTCGTCGCGCACCGTGGCACGGACGTCGACCAGGAACGCCAGCGTCAGGTCGGCGTCGAGCTGACGCTCGTGCACCTCGTCGAGCACGACCGCCGCGACCCCCGGCAGCTCGGGATCGCGCTGCAACCGCCGCAGCAGCACGCCGGTCGTGACGAACTCGATGCGCGTGGCGGGCCCGACGGCACGGTCGCCGCGCACGGTGTGGCCGACCGTCTCACCGACCTTCTCGCCCAGCAGCCCCGCCAGCCGTCGGGCCGCCGCGCGGGCCGCGATGCGCCGCGGCTGGGTCACCACGACCCGCCCGCCACCCCGTGCCACGAGCGCCGCGACGGCGGGTGGCACGAGGGTCGTCTTGCCGGTGCCGGGCGGCGCCTGGACGACCGCCGTCCCGCGCTCGCGCAGCGCGGTCGTCAGCGCCGACAGCCCGCCCACGACCGGGAGGTCGGGCGGGCTGTCGAGCAGGCGCCGGATCGCGTCGGTGGTCAGAGCTCGGCCGACACCTTCCAGAGGTCGACGCCCTCGGCGTCGCCGGCGAACTCGTCGATCGCGGCGAGCTCGTCGTCGGTGAAGTCGGTCTGCTGCGCCGCGGCGAGGTTCTCGTCGAGCTGCTCGACCGACGACGCGCCGATCAGCGCCGACGTGACGCCGCCGGGCCGCAGGATCCACGAGATCGCCATCTGCGCCAGCGACTGGCCGCGCTTCTCGGCGATGCCGGCCAGGCCCTTGAGCCGCGCCAGGTTCTCCTTCGTCAGCACCGACTCGTCGAAGCTGCTGCGGTCACCGGCCCGCTCGACGGCGTCCGAGCCGAGGTACTTGTCGGTCAGCAGGCCCTGCGCCAGCGGCGAGAAGCCGATCGCGCCCAGCCCGTGCTCGTCGAGCACCGTCAGCAGCCCGCCCTCGACCCAGCGGTTGAGCATCGAGTACGACGGCTGGTGGATGATCAGCGGGGTGCCGAGGTCGCGGGCGATCGCGACGGCCTCGGCGGTCTTCTGCGGCGAGTACGACGAGATGCCCGCGTACAGCGCCTTGCCCTGACCGACCGCGGTGTCGAGCGCCGTGATGGTCTCCTCGAGCGGCGTGGTCGGGTCGACGCGGTGCGAGTAGAAGATGTCGACGTAGTCGACGCTCATCCGCTCGAGCGAGGCGTCGAGGCTCGACAGCAGGTACTTGCGCGAGCCGAGCTTGCCGTACGGGCCCGGCCACATGTCCCAGCCCGCCTTGCTCGACAGGATCAGCTCGTCGCGGTAGGGCTTGAAGTCCGTCCGCATCATGCGCCCGAAGTTCTCCTCCGCCGAGCCGTGCGGCGGACCGTAGTTGTTGGCCAGGTCGAAGTGCGTGATGCCGTGGTCGAACGCGTGGCGCAGCACCTCGCGCTGGGTGTCGAACGGGCGGTTGTCGCCGAAGTTCCACCACAGACCGAGGGAGATCGGCGGCAGCAGCAGACCGGACGTGCCGACGCGGCGGTAGTCGAGCTGCTGGTAGCGGTCGTCGGCCGCGACGTACGGGCGGTGGATGTCGGGCACGGGGTCGGCGTAGTAGCGCTCTTCGGTCATGCCGTCCACGCTAGCCGCGCGGCGATCAGCGCGCGACGGCGAGGAGCGCGGGTCCGTCGTGGCCGTCCCACGTGCCGGTCAGCGTCTCGCCGCCCATCGCCCACGAGTCGTCGCCGACGACCCGCAGCACCTCGATCTCGGCGACCGACGTGACCACCAGCGTCGCCGCGTCGCGGTCGCGGACGTCGACGAGCCCGACGGATCCGACGTCGTCCGAGCTGCCGCTGCCCGTGACGCGCACGGACGGCTCGACCGGTGTGCGGACGCCGTCGGCCTCGCGCTCGACGGACGCCTCGGAGCCGCCGCCGAGGATCGTCGTCGCCAGCGCCGCGGCGTACACCGGGTCGCCGCACGCGTCGTAGACCCAGCGGTGGCCCAGCACCGTGTGCTCCATCTCGGTGATGAGCCACTCGTCGGCGCCGGCCAGCGCCTCCCCGCGGTACGTGACGGGGATCTGCAGGACCGGACCGTCGCCCGACCGCACGAGGAAGGTCTCGATGCCGACCTCGCCGTCGGGGTCGTCGAAGCGGTAGGCGCCGACCTGCTCGAGGCCCTCGTCGTCGCCCGTGAACCATGGCTGGGTCGGCGCCCAGACACGCAGCATCTCGATCTTGGTCGGACGGATGGACGCGGCGTGCAGGAGGGCCATGGGCCCGACGCTAGCGCAGGCGCGTGATCTCGACGCCGACGAACAGCTCGGAGCCGCCCGCGGTCGAGAAGATGCCGCGCAGTGGCGGGCTGTCGCCGTAGTCGCGGCCCTTCGCGACCACGACGTGGCGCGGCCCGGGCGCGACCGCGTTGGTCGGGTCCCAGGCGACCCACTCGCCGTCCCACCACTCGATCCACGCGTGCGACTCGCCCTCGACGGTCTCGCCGACGACGGGATCGGGCGACGGGTGGAGGTAGCCCGACACGTAGCGCGCCGGGATGCCCGCGGCGCGCAGCGCACCCAGGCTGAGGTGCGCGAAGTCCTGGCAGACGCCCGTCTGCGCGGCCCAGGCGTCGGCCGCGGTCGTGGTGACCTCGGTGCTGCCCGGGACGTAGGCGAGGCGCTCGTGCAGCAGACCGACGGCGGCACGGGCGTAGTCGCCCGGTCGCTCGGACGTCGCGCGCAGACCGTCGAGCAGCTCCTGCAGCTCGGCGGCGGGAGCGACCCAGTCGGACAGCACGAGGTACTCGCACCACTCGTCCTGGACGTCGGGGGTCAGGTCGTCCCACCCGACGGCCTGCGGCTTGGGCGGCACCTCCTGCGTGTCGACGATCGACGTCGCGACGACCGTGAGGTCGGAGTGCGGGTCGTGCACCTCGAACGACGTAACCGTCGTGCCCCAGTAGTCGCGGTACTCGTACGACCACGGCGCGGGGGTGATCTCGATGCGCGACCGCAGGACGTACTGCTCCGGCGTCGTCATGGGCGTCATGCGGGCCTCGTTGAAGGACGCCATCGCGCCCTTCTCGTAGTGGTAGCCCGTCGTGTGCTTGATGCGCAGCTGGTAGGTCATACGATCGCTCCTCCGCGCCACGTGTGGATCTCGGACTCGGCGAAGTAGCGGGCCGAGACGGCGTCGCTCGCCGCGGCGCAGCTGCGCTGCAGGCGCTCCATCTCGACCGGCAGGTCGAACACGATGTCGGCGAGCGGACGGTACTCGAGCTCGGTGCGCGCCCGGCCCAGCAGCCGCTGGGCCTCGTCGCTGAAGCCCGAGCGCTGGCCGGACGCGGCCAGGTTGCCCAGGGCCCGCTCGGCCTCGGCCAGCGACGACACGATCGACCGCGGGAACCAGCGGTCGAGCAGCAGGAACTCGGCGGCCTGGCGATCGGCCTCGATGCCGCGGTACGCGCGGATGAAGCTCTCGTAGGCGCCGCACGCCCGCAGCGTCGTCGGCCACGCGACCTGCGGGCCGGACGCCAGAGCGGCGGTCGACAGCAGGCGGGCCGTCATGTCGACGCGCTCGATGCTGCGGCCCAGCATGTAGAAGTGCCAGCCGTCGTCGCGCGACATCGTCGAGTCGGCGATGCCCGAGATCATCGCGGTGCGGTTGCGCACCCAGTTGAACATGTCCGGCGGGCGCATCGCCCGGGCCGTGCTGAGCCCGCGCCACGTCGTGTTGATCGCGGCCCAGATGTCGGTCGAGAGCGTCTCGCGGGCCCGGCGCGAGCTCTCGCGCGCGGCCCCGATGGCCGCGGCGATCGAGACGGGCGACTCGGGGTTGTGCGCCAGCAGGTCGAGCATCATCCAGCGGTTCGGGTGACCCGTGTAGTCCTCGACGCCCATGACCGACAGCAGCTGCTCGCACGACGTGCGCTCGTCCATGCCGGGGTCCTCGATCAGGACCTGCATCTGGACGTCGAGGATGCGCGCGGTGTCGTCGGCACGCTCGAGGTAGCGCCCGATCCAGAACAGCGACTCGGCGATGCGGCTCAGCATGTGGGCTCCCCGTTCGTCGGACCGGTCGTCGCCCGTCCCTGCTGCTGTTGCTGCTGCTCCTGCTCCTGCACGTGGATGTCGCCGACGTCGCCCTCGATGGCCGGGCCGGCCGACTGCGCGATGCCCGAGACCGGTGACGCGCTGGGGGCCATCTCGCCCTCGTCGTCGGGGTCGGTGGGGCGCGCCAGCACCCACGTGTCCTTCGAGCCGCCGCCGCGGCTGGAGTTGACGATCAGCTCGCCCTCCGGCAGCGCGACACGGGTCAGCCCGCCCGGCAGCACGAAGACGTCGTCGCCGTCGTGCACCGCGAACGGTCGCAGGTCGACGTGGCGGGGACGGATGCCGTCCTCGACGAGCGTCGGCACGGTCGACAGCGAGATGACGGGCTGGGCGATCCACGCGCGGGGATCGGTCAGGATCTTGCCGCGCAGCTCGTCGAGCTCGCCCTTCGTTGCGGCGGGGCCGATCACGATGCCCTTGCCGCCCGAGCCGTCGACGGGCTTGAGCACCAGCTCGTCGAGCCGGTCGAGCACCTCTTCGCGCTGGTCGGCCTCGCCCATGCGCCACGTGTCGACGTTGCGCAGGATCGGCTCCTCCGACAGGTAGTACCGGATCAGGTCGGGCACGTACGTGTAGAGCAGCTTGTCGTCGGCGACCCCGTTGCCGACCGCATTGGCGATCGTGACGTGGCCGGCGCGGGCGGCGTTGATGATGCCGGGGACGCCGAGCGCCGAGTCGGGACGGAACTGCACCGGGTCGAGGAACTCGTCGTCGATGCGCCGGTAGATGACGTGCACGGGCTCGAGGCCCTGCGTCGTGCGCATCATGACGCGCCCCGAGCGGCAGACCAGGTCGCGGCCCTCGACGAGCTCGACGCCCATCGTGCGGGCCAGCAGCGTGTGCTCGAAGTAGGCCGAGTTGTAGACGCCGGGCGTCAGGACGACGACGGTCGGATCGCTGACGCCGGCCGGCGCGGCCTTGCGCAGGGCCGTCAGCAGGTGCTGCGAGTACTGCGACACCGGACGGATGCGGTGGTCGGCGAACACCTCGGGCAGCGCCGCCGAGAGGGCGCGACGGTTGGTCATGACGTACGAGACGCCGGACGGCACGCGGACGTTGTCCTCGAGCACCCGGAAGTCGCCGTTGCCGTCGCGGATCAGGTCGACGCCCGCGACGTGCACGCGCACGCCGTTCGCGGGCTCCAGCCCGGCGACGACGCGGTGGTAGTGCGGCGACGTGACGACGGTGTCGCGCGGCACGACGCCGTCGGAGAACAGCTCGCCCGGCCCGTACGCGTCGGCGAGGAACTTCTCGAGCGCCAGCACCCGCTGGCGCACCCCCTGCTCGACGTGGTCCCAGTCGTCGGCCTCGATCAGGCGGGGCGCGATGTCGAGGGGGAACGGCCGCTCCTCGCCCTCGACGCCGAAGGTGACGCCCTGCTCGAGGTACGACGACGCCAGCGAGTCGGCGCGGAGGCGGACCTCGTCGGCGCCCATCGCCTCGAACGACGTGTGCACCTGCCCGTAGCTGTCGCGCACGTCGGTGCCCTCGAACATCTCGTCGAAACCGGCGACGGGGCCGTAGCCGTCGAAGAGCTCTGAGGTGTCCACGTGCTCACCGTAGGACAGATTCGTCACGGGTGTGTTTCGAGCCCGCCCGCGATGCCGTGGTTCCGGCTACGATCCAGTCAGGATCCACCGTCGGGAGGCGGTCAGCGATGTCGGACGCGAACGTCCTCGTGCTCAATGCGAGCTACGAGCCCTTGCAGCGTGTCTCGATGCGCCACGCGATCAAGATGCTGGTGCGCGAGGTCGCCGTCATCGAGGAGGCCGCCGCCGGCATGTTCGGGCCGTTCCCCGTCCCCAAGGTCCTGCGGCTCGTCCGGTACGTCAAGACCCGCTGGATGCACCGCCGCTCGCACCTGTGCACCAAGGCGGCCATCAAGGCCCGCGACGCGATGTGCGCCTACTGCGGCGGCAAGGCCGAGACGGTCGACCACATCGTCCCCCGCAGCCGCGGCGGCACGCTGACGTGGGAGAACGCGGTGGCGGCGTGCATCCGGTGCAACCACCGCAAGGCCGATCGCACGCCCGCCGAGGCCGGCATGACGCTGCTGGTCGTCCCGCAGCAGCCGCAGTACGCCGTCCCGGCCTGACCTCCGGCGTTCGCGCCCCGGCCCCCGGGGGTTCACGGCACGTTCTCCCGGCGGTGCGAGCGTGCGCCGCATGCCTGCGAGCCCCCGTCGCCCCGTCCTGTCCGCACCCCCGAGCCCCGTGCCCCTGAGGTCCATCCCCCTGCTGTCCTGCCTCGTGCTGCTCCTGACCGTCGTGCTGGGAGGTCCCGCCAGCGCGGCCACCGACTACTCGTCGATCAGGATCAACGAGGTGCAGTCGGATCCCGACGACGTCGTCGAGCTCGTCAACACCGGTGACGCCCCCGTCGACCTCTCGGGACTCGTCCTGCGCGACTCCGAGAACACGGGCACCGGCTACACGATCGCCTCCGGCACCGTGGTGGCCGGCAAGGCCTACGTGGTCCTCGACGTCAACGTCAAGGGATCGGCCGCCGGCACCGTCGGGCTCGGCAAGGGCGACTCCGTGCGCCTGTTCTCCGGCACGACGCTCCTCGACTCGACGACGTGGCCCGCGAACACCCACGCCACGACATGGGCACGATGCGCCGACGGGACCGGACAGTTCAGCGTCACGCCCGCGACCCTCGGCACGGCCAACCAGTGCACGCCCGACCCGCAGAAGGTCCGCCTCAACGAGGTGCGCAGCGACGGCACCGGCCCCGACTTCGTCGAGCTCGTCAACACCGGCACCCAGCCCGTCGACCTGACAGGCTGGAAGGCCGTCGACGCCGATCCCCTCCACACCCCGACGGCGATCGCCCCCGCAGGCACCACGGTCGCCCCGGGCGCCTTCTTCGCGTTCGAGACCGACGCGCTCGTCGGCGGCTTCGGGCTCGGCAAGGCCGACTCCATCACGGTCTCGCTGCCCGACGGCACGGCTGTCGACACGTACGAGTGGACGACCCACCGCACCCCGTCCGCCGTTCGCTGCCCGCAGGGCACCGGCGCGTTCGTGATCTCGCGCGCCGCGACGCCGGGAGCCGCCAACGCGTGCCCCGTGCCGGCGGGCGCCGACCAGCTCAAGATCAACGAGGTCGAGTCCGATCCGGCCGACCTCGTCGAGCTCGTCAACACCGGCGACGCGGCGATCGACGTCTCGGGCTACGTGCTGAAGGACAACGACGACACGCACGCCTTCGCGATCCCGTCCGGGACGGTCCTCGGCGCCGGGGCGGTCAAGTCCTTCGACGTGACCCTCTCGTACGGACTCGGCAAGGGCGACTCCGCACGGCTCTACACACCGGACGGGTCGACGCTGCTCGACGCGACCACCTGGCCCGCCGACACCCACGCCACGACGTGGGGCCGGTGCCCGAACGGCACCGGCGCCTTCACGACGACCGCGTCGACGATCGGCCTGCCCAACCAGTGCGCGGCACCGGCCGACCCGAGGACCGTCATCCGGATCAACGAGGTCGAGTCGAACGGCGACAAGGTCGCCGACTGGGTCGAGCTGACCAACACCGGCACCAGCACGGTCGACGTCTCGGGCTGGAAGATCCTCGACGCCGACGCGTCGCACGCCTCGACGCCCGTCGTCGTCCCGGCGAAGACGACGATCGCGCCCGGCGCGTTCTTCGCGATCTACACGGAGGTCAACCAGTCGCCCGGATTCGGGCTCGGCGGGGCCGACTCGGCGACGCTGTACCTGGCCGACGGCACGACGAAGGTCGACTCGTACGAGTGGACGGCCCACGCCGCCACGACCTACGGCCGCTGCCCCGACGGGACGGGCGACTTCCGCACCACCACGACGTCGACCCGTGGGGCGTCCAACGCGTGCAGCCCCGTGCGCCTCAACGAGATCGGCCCCGACTGGGTCGAGCTGGCCAACATCGGCGACGCGCCGCTCGACGTCTCGGGCTGGACGCTGAAGGACTCCGGTGACGCCGGCTCCCACACGTTCCCGACCGGCACGACGGTCCCCGCCAAGGGCTACCGCGTCGTCGAGGCCGGCACGTCCGGCTTCGGCTTCTCGCTCGGCGCCGGCGACTCGGTGCGCCTGCTCGGCGCCGACGGGGCCGTCGTCGAGTCGTACACCTGGACCAACCCCGCGGCCGTGACGTACGGACGATGCAAGGACGGCGTCGGCGACTTCGTCGACACCCGGGCCGCCACCAAGGGCGCCGCCAACGCGTGCCCCGGTCTCGGCACCGAGCCCTGGCCCGGCAGCCAGGACGTCCGCACGGCCGACCTCGCGTCGACGTTCACGCAGGACCTCAGCGGCCTGGCCTTCGACCCGAAGGACCCGGACGTCCTGTGGGCCGCGCAGAACAAGCTCGGCACGCTGTTCAAGCTCGTGCGCGACGGGCAGACGTGGGTGCCCGCCACGACCGACGGCTGGGGTGCGGGCAAGACACCGACGTACCTCGACGGCACCGGCGCACCCGACACCGAGGGCCTGACGATCGGGCCCGACGGCTTCGTCTACGCCGCGGCCGAGCGCAACAACGCCGCGAGCGGCGTCAGCCGGATGTCGATCCTGCGCTACGCGCCCGACACCGCCGACACGACGCTGAGGGCGACCGACGAGTGGAACCTGACGAGCCAGATCCCCGCGGCCGGCGCCAACCTGGGTCTCGAGGGCGTCACCTGGGTGCCCGACTCGTTCCTGGTCGCCGGCGGATTCGTCGACCAGAGCACGAACAAGCCCTACGTCCCGTCCGACTACCCCCTGCACGGCACGGGCCTGTACGTCGTCGCGGTCGAGGACACCGGTGCGCTGCACGCCTTCGCGCTCGACTCGACCGGGGGCACGTCGCACAGGGTCGCGACGATCTCAAGCGGCTTCGCGCACCTGGCCGACGTCACGTTCGACGCCGAGCGGCAGCGACTGTGGGCCGTCACCGACGACACCCACGACGGCAAGACGTCGCTGCTGCAGCTGAAGGACGGTGCGTTCACCGTCGCGGAGGCACACGACCGTCCGGCCACGATGCCCAACCTCAACAACGAGGGCTTCGCCCTGGCCCCGCAGTCGCGCTGCGTCGACGGCCTCAAGGAGGTCGTGTGGTCCGACGACGGCGACACCGGCGGGCACTCGATCCGCACCGGCACGATCACCTGCACGCCGGCGACGACCCCGGTGGAGCCGCAGCCCGAGCCCACACCGGTCCCGGTCGACCGGGTCGCGCCCGTCGTGACGATCGCGGGCGTCGCAGCCGGACGCCTGTACGTCGGCGCGCAGCCCACCGCACGCTGCACGGCCACCGACGAGACGTCCGGCCCCGTGGCCTGCCGCCTCACGAAGGTCGTGACGCCCAAGCGCA
Organism: Aeromicrobium sp. CFBP 8757; assembly: GCF_014841755.1. Taxonomy (NCBI): domain Bacteria; kingdom Bacillati; phylum Actinomycetota; class Actinomycetes; order Propionibacteriales; family Nocardioidaceae; genus Aeromicrobium; species Aeromicrobium sp. CFBP 8757. Next base: position 864 of record NZ_JACYUM010000007.1, on the reverse strand, counting down.
CGACGCTGACGGCCCGCGCGACCGACGCCGCCGGCAACACCGGCACGCGGTCGGTGACGTACCGGACGCTGGCGTACGAGGTGCGGGGCGCCACGTACCGCGGCGGGAAGTTCACGATGGAGCGCGGCCGGCGCTACACGCTCGACGGCACCGTCGAGGCCTCCGGACGCGTGCTCGGACCGGCGCGGCTCGGCACCGTCGCGAAGCCGTCGGCGCGGTTGAAGGACGGTCGGGCGACGGTGCGCGTGCCCCGGTCGGCCAAGGTCGGCAGCACGTGGAAGATCCTCGTGGTCGAGAAGTCCCGGAGCTACACGATCAAGGTGCGGGTCGCCCGGTAGCCCGCGGACCCCGTCGGGTTGGCTGGGGCGCATGACTGAGATCGTCGTGCGCCCCGCCGCCGTGGCCGACGTCGGCGCGGTGCTCGCGCTGTGGGCGGTCGGTGCCGAGAACGCCGACCGCCCGTCCGACTCCGCGGCCGACGTCGAGCGACTGCTCGCGCGTGATCCGGAGGCGCTCGTGCTGGCGACGGACGGCGAGGACGTCGTCGGGTCCGTGATCGTCGGGTGGGACGGGTGGCGCTGCCACCTCTACCGGCTCGCGGTGCACCCGTCGCACCGACGTCGGGGCATCGGCCGGTCGTTGCTCGAGCACGCCGAGCGGCGCTTCGCCGACGTCGGCGGCAAGCGGGCGGACGCCATGGTGCTGGACGGCAACGAGCTCGGGGCGTCGATCTGGACCGATGCCGGCTACGCACGCCAGCCCGAGTGGTCGCGCTGGGTCAAGCCCCTCTGACCCACCCCATCAGGCTTGCGTCAGTCCCCCTCGCTCCGCTCACGGTCGGCCGCAAGCGGCCTCCCTGGGGGA
>NZ_JACYUM010000006.1:0-93937 GCF_014841755.1 Aeromicrobium sp. CFBP 8757 | reverse complement strand
CAGTCCCCCTCGCTCCGCTCACGGTCGGCCGCAAGCGGCCTCCCTGGGGGACGGAAGTGGCGTGGGTCAGAGGCCGACGGACTCGTAGATGTCGTCGAGGGCGTCGAGGTAGGCGCCCTGGTCGTCGCCGACCTCCCGCTGCACCTCGGCCGACTTCTTCTGGACGACCTCGGCGACCTCCTCGTAGCGGGCGTTCCACTTCTCGGCCTCGATCTGCCAGTAGCCACACGTGTAGAAGTCGGCCTGGGGCCACTTCAGCTCGCGGCGCAGATGACGCCGCACGGCACGGCTCGCCCGCGCCTCGCCCGCGAGCCACACGTAGCGGTCGGCGTCGGGCAGGTCGCGCGACGTGACGGCCTCGGCGAGGGTCTCGCAGATGTCGGTCTCCTTGGCCACGACCTGCCACGTGACGTCGACGTCGGCCGGGCTCGGCAGCGGGATCTCGTCGCCGGCATCGGTCAGGACGACGTGCACGACGGCCTTCTGCTGCGGCGACAGGCCGCGCAGGATGCGGGCGAGCGCCGGCAGGCCCGTGATGTCGGCGACCAGCAGCTGCCAGGCGACGTCGGAGGGCGCGGCGTACAGGCCGTGCGGCTCGATCAGGCCGACCTCGTCGCCGGGCCGGCAGCGTCGCACCCAGTCGGAGCCGACACCCTGGTCGTGCAGCGCGATGTCGAGGTCGATCTGCACACGGCCGTCGACGACCCGGTGGTCGGAGATCGTGTAGACGCGGAAGTCGGGCTCGACGGCCCCCTCGGCGTACGAGATGTTCCACTTCTCGTCGATCTGCGGCAGGGCGAGCGCGGACCCGACGGGCGGGATCAGCACCCGGACGTACTCGTCGGGGATGCCGGTGGTCGGGTAGTCGTCCAGGCCCCCCAGGGTCACGGTGGCCAGGTGGGCCGACAGCTGGCGGCTCCCGAGCACGGTCGCGGTGTAGGTCTTCACAGATCTTGCCTTCCGGGGATGGCTGGCTTGGTAAGGCAAGCCTAACTCATCGTCGTCGGGGATCGGACGTCCCGGGTTGGTAGCGTGGTGCGGTGACGACAGCTTCCCCGCACGGCCCCCTCAGCGTCCGGCCCATCAGCGCCGACGAGCACCTCGACCGCGTGCGCTCGCGCCCGTCGGTCAGCTTCCTGCAGACCCCCGCGTGGGCGGCGGTCAAGAACGAGTGGCGGGGCGAGTCGATCGGCTGGTTCGACGGCGACCGCATCGTCGGGTCCGCCCTCGTCCTCTACCGCCAGCTGCCCCGCGTCAAGCGCTACCTGGCCTACCTGCCCGAGGGCCCCGACATCGACTGGCGCGACGGCGACCTCGACCGGTGGCTGGCCCCGATGGCCTCCCACCTGAAGAAGCAGGGTGCCTTCGGCATCCGCATGGGTCCGCCGGTCGTGACCCGCCGCTGGCACGCCGCCACGATCAAGCAGGCGATCGCCGATCCGGTGCTCGGCACGCTGTCGGACGTCCCGGCCGACGTGCTGGACGACGAGGCGATCGGCGTGGCCACCGCCCTGGCGGGTCTGGGCTGGAAGGAGATCCCCACCGAGGGCGGCTTCTCGGCGGGTCAGCCGAAGTTCAACTTCCAGCTGCCGCTCGCCGGACGCGACGAGGCCGCCGTCCTCGCCGGCATGAACCAGCTGTGGCGCCGCAACATCAAGAAGGCCGCCAAGGCCGGCGTCGAGGTCACGACCGGCACCCGCGACGACCTCGCCGCCTTCCACGCCGTGTACGCCGAGACGGCCGAGCGCGACCACTTCACCCCGCGTCCGCTGTCGTACTTCGAGCGGATGTGGGACGCCATGACGGCCGAGGAGCCCGACCGGCTCGTGCTCTACCTGGCGCACCACGAGGGCGATCTCGTCGCGGCGACCACGATGGTGCGCGTCGGCGAGCACGCCTGGTACTCCTACGGCGCCTCGACGACCGAGAAGCGCGACGTCCGCGGCTCCAACGCGATCCAGTGGCAGATGATCCGCGACGCCCTCGCCGCCGGCGCGGCCACGTACGACATGCGCGGCATCACCGAGACGCTCGACCCCGACGACTCGCACGTCGGCCTGATCCAGTTCAAGGTCGGCACCGGCGGCGAGGCCGTCGAGTACCTCGGCGAGTGGGACCTGCCGCTCAACCGTGCGCTCCACGCCGGCTTCACGACCTACATGAGGAGGCGCGGATGAGCGGCTTCGAGCTCGACGTCGACGCGGCGCGCTGGCGGCGGTCGATCAGCGCGGTCGCCGAGAGCCGGCCCGGGCTGGTGCCCGTCATCAAGGGCAACGGCTACGGCTTCGGCCGGAGCCTGCTCGCGATGGAGGCGTCCGCGATCGGCGTCACCACGATCTCGGTCGGCACGTACGCCGAGGTGCCCGGCGCGCTGGCGTCGTTCGACGGCGACGTCATGGTGCTGACGCCGTGGCGTCCGTTCTTCACCGACGTCGTGCTCGACGACCGGGTCATCCACACGCTCGGCCGGGTCGGCGACATCGCCGAGCTGGCCGCGACGGCTCCCGGCACCCGCATCCTGCTCGAGGGCGAGACGTCGATGTCGCGCCACGGGCTCGACCGGCACGAGCTCGCCGCCGCCGTCGCGGCGCTCGGCGACCTGCGGGTCGAGGGATTCGCGATCCACCTGCCGCTGCGGTCGATGTCCGGCGGCAACCTCGGCGAGGCCGAGAGCTGGGCCGCGGTGCTCGAGACGTCGCAGGTCGAGACGACGGTCCTGTACGTCTCGCACCTGACGACCGCCGAGGTCGCCGCGCTGTCGACGCGACGTCCGCAGCTCGACATCCGTCCGCGCGTCGGCACGTCGCTGTGGCTCGGCGACCTGGGGGCGTTGTCGGTCCGCGCGACGGTGCTCGACTCGCACCTCGTCGCCAAGGGCGAGCACATCGGCTACCGGCAGCGCGCCATGCCGCGCGACGGCACGCTGCTGGTCATCGCCGGCGGCACGAGCCACGGCATCGGGCTCGAGGCACCCAAGGCCTCGGCCGGGGTCGTCGGGCGCGGCAAGTCACTGGCCAAGGGCGGCCTCGAGGCCGCGGGCCTCTCGCTGTCGCCGTTCACGATCGCGGGCAAGCAGCGCTGGTTCGCCGAGCCTCCGCACATGCAGGCCAGCATGGTGTTCGTGCCCGCCAGCGTGACGGCACCCGAGGTCGGCGACACCGTCGACGTCGCGGTGCGCTTCACCACCGCGACGTTCGACGCCGTCAACCTGCGCTAGGGCGGATGCCTACGCCGCCGGCGGCGGCACGATGGGAGTCGCCGGAGTTGTCGGCGCCGGGGTCGTCGGCTCGGGAGCCGGCGGCTGCGTCGGCGCGGGCGTCGTCGGAGCCGGGGTCGTCGGCTCGGGCTCGCGCGTCTTGCGCGTCTTCTCCGGCTTCGGCTTCTCGGTCTTCTTCGGCGCGGGCGCGACGTAGTTCGTGCCCTTCTCGCTCTGGATGTTGGCCGGAGGCGGGAACGTGCCGCACTCGGAGCCCTGCAGGGCCGCGTCCATGTACGTCTTGAACGTGCGCGCCGGCGTCTGGCCTCCGAAGAACGTCGGCAGCATGTAGCCCTCGAGGTTCTCGTTGCCCTTGCCGCGGTTGTACATCACGGCGGTGGCGAGCTTGGGCGTGATGCCGGCGAACCACGACGACGACACGTGCTGGTCGTCGTCGTTGCCGTCGGTGGCCGCGGTGGCGGTGCCGGTCTTGCCCGCCGTCGTGCAGATCGACGAGGCCAGCGTGCCGCTGCCGGACGTCACGACGCCCCGCATCGCGGCGATGGTGTCGGCCACGACGTCCTCGGGGATCGTCCGGCGGGTCTTGTTCTCGTGCTCGTGCAGGACGCTGCCCTGGTAGTCGGTGACCTTCTGCACCATGTACCACTCGGCGCGCTTGCCGCCGGCGGCCAGCGTCGCGTACGAGTTGGCGATGTCGATCGGGGCGACCTGGTTGGCGCCGAGCGAGATGTTGGCGGTCTTCTCCCAGGTGTCGGTCGTCGCCTTCGGGATGCCGGCCTGGTTCGCGGCCTTCAGCACCTTGTCGGCGCCCTTGGCCCAGTCGCTCTGCATGCCGCCGGCCATCTGGATCGTCAGGTCGACGAAGGCCGCGTTGACCGACTTGGCCGTCGCGGTCGACAGCGGGATGCGTCCGTACGACGATCCGCCGCTGTCGCCCTGGTTCTCGGTCAGGATGTTGCCCTTGTCGTCGCGCAGCGGCGAGTTGCCGTTGAGCACGGTCTTGAGGCTGTAGCCGTCCTCGAGTGCCGCGATGACCGCGAACACCTTGAACGTCGAGCCCGGCTGCGTGCCGAGCATCGCCCAGTTCTGCTCGCTCTTCAGGAAGTCGGGCCCGCCGTACATCGCACGGACGGCTCCCGTGCCGGGCTGCACCGACACCAGCGCCGGGTGCAGCTCGGGGGCACCGGACGGCCGGTTGTCCTTGACGGCCTCGACGGCGTCCTTCTGGTCCTCGTAGTCGAACGTCGTGACGATGCGCAGACCGCCGCCCTCGACCTGCGAGGGGCTGAACTCGAGCTTGGCCATCTGCTCCTTGACCGCCGCGAGCAGGAAGCCCTTCGTGCCGCCGAAGCGGTTGAGGTCCTTCTTGTCCTTGACCTCGGGGAGCTTGTCGGCGAACTTCGCGGCCTCGTCGGCCGTGATGGCCTTGGACTCGACCATGCCGTTGAGCACGTACTGGAAGCGCGGCATGATGCGCGCCTCGGCGCCCTCGGCGTACGGGTCGTAGTAGCTGGGGCTGTTGATGATCGTGGCGAGCAGCGCCGACTGCGCGTAGTTGAGCTGCGAGGCGGGCTTGCCGAAGTAGTTCTGCGACGCGACCTGGATGCCGTACGAGCCGTTGCCGAAGTAGATCGTGTTGAGGTAGCCCTCGAGGATCTGCTTCTTGCTGAGCTGGTTGTGGATCTTGATCGAGAGGATCGCCTCCTTGACCTTGCGGCTGTAGGAGCGCTCCTGCGTCAGGTAGAGGATCTTGACGTACTGCTGCGTGATCGTCGAGCCGCCACCCTGGATCTCGCCGCTCGTCGTGTTGTCGCGGACGGCGCGCAGGATGCCCTTCAGGTCGATGCCGCGGTTGGTGTAGAACGTGCGGTCCTCGGCGGCGATCGCCGCGGCCTGCATCGAGGCGGGGATCTGGTCGATCGACACGCTCTCGCGGTCCTGCAGCGCGAACTCGCCGAGCTTGTGCTTGCCGTCGGAGTAGTAGACCTGCGTCGTCTGGGTCTGGAAGTCGGCGTTGGCGTCGGGGATCGCGATGGCCCGGTACAGGACGAAGAACGTCAGCGCCGCGGCCAGCACGCCGGCGACCGCGAGGAACGAGAACCAGCGCAGGGTCTTGGTCCACCAGGGGCCGCGGCCGCCGATCTTGCGGCCGACGCCGCCGACGGCTCCGCCCCGGCGTGCCGTCTTCGACGACGCCGTGGTGGTCGATCCTCGCTTGCTCTTCGCCGCGCTCGCGGTGGGCGAGGGGCGCTTTCGCTGTGTTGCCAAGGGTCCGTCTACCTCCATACAGGACCCGTGGTGCGAGTCCGTCGTCGGTCAAGTGTGCCGAACGTACCTGAGAGATGACCAATCGCCGGCACGCCCGTGTCGTGGGTCACGCGACGGGGCGGCTAGGCAGACGTGACGTGTCGATGTATCGTCCCGATATAACAAACGAACGACTATGTCAGGGACACGACGATGACACGACGCGGCGCGGCGCTCGAGGTGGCAGTCCTCGGACTGCTCCACGACGCCCCGATGCACGGGTACGAGCTGCGCAAGCAGGTCAACGCCCTGCTCGGGTGGGGTCGCATCCTGTCGTACGGCACGCTCTACCCGGCGCTCAAGGCGCTGGGCCGGGCGGGCTACGTCGTCGCCGACGAGACCGTCGACCCCGAGGGCCGGGGACGTCGGCCGCGCATCGTCTACCAGCTGACGGCCGAGGGCAAGGAGCACTTCGCCCAGGCCCTCGAGGACTCCGGTCCGTCGGCGTGGGACGACGAGACGTTCGGCGTCCGGTTCGCGTTCTTCTCGCGCACCGACGCCGCGTCGCGGGTCCGCATCCTCGAGGGGCGACGCAGCCGGCTCGAGGAGCGGCTCGAGAACGTCCGTGCCGCGGGCCAGCGCAAGCGCGACCGCGCCGACTCCTACACGTTGGAGCTCCAGCGCCACGGGCTCGAGTCGGTCGAGCGCGAGGTCAGGTGGCTGACCGAGCTGATCGACCGCGAGCGGTCCGGCGGCTACCCCGACACCGACGACGGCACCACCGAGACCAGCACCACCACCGAGAAGTGACATCACCATCAACGAAGGAGAACCCATGGGTTCGATACGCGTAGCAATCGTGGGCGTGGGCAACTGCGCCACGTCCCTCATCCAGGGCGTGGAGTACTACAAGGACGCCGACCCCGAGGGCAACGTCCCCGGGCTCATGCACGTCAAGTTCGGCGAGTACCACGTCAATGACATCGAGTTCGTCGCCGCGTTCGACGTCGACGCCAAGAAGGTCGGCTTCGACCTCTCCGAGGCCACGCAGGCCAGCGAGAACAACACCATCAAGATCGCCGACGTCGCGCCGACCGGCGTCATCGTCCAGAAGGGCAACACGCTCGACGGTCTCGGCAAGTACTACCGCGAGACGATCGAGGAGTCGGACGCCGAGGCGGTCGACGTCGTCCAGGTGCTCAAGGACACGCAGGCCGACGTCCTCGTCTCGTACCTGCCGGTCGGCTCCGAGCAGGCCGACAAGTTCTACGCGCAGTGCGCGATCGACGCCCAGGTCGCCTTCGTCAACGCCCTGCCCGTCTTCATCGCGTCGGACCCCGAGTGGGCCCGCAAGTTCGAGGACGCCGGCGTCCCGATCATCGGTGACGACATCAAGAGCCAGGTCGGTGCGACCATCACGCACCGCGTCATGGCCAAGCTGTTCCAGGACCGTGGCGTCGTGCTCGACCGCACGTACCAGCTCAACGTCGGCGGCAACATGGACTTCAAGAACATGCTCGAGCGCGAGCGCCTCGAGTCCAAGAAGATCTCCAAGACGCAGGCCGTGACGTCGAACATCGACCACGACCTCGGCGCCAAGAACGTGCACATCGGCCCGTCCGACTACGTCCAGTGGCTCGACGACCGCAAGTGGGCCTACGTCCGCCTCGAGGGTCGCGCGTTCGGCGACGTCCCCCTCAACCTCGAGTACAAGCTCGAGGTCTGGGACTCGCCCAACTCGGCCGGCATCATCATCGACGCGATCCGCGCGGCGAAGATCGCCAAGGACCGTGGCATCGGTGGCGCCCTGCTCTCGGCGTCGTCCTACCTCATGAAGTCGCCGCCCGAGCAGCGTCCCGACGACCTGGGTCGCGAGATGCTCGAGAAGTACATCGCCGGCGAGGTCGAGCGCTGACCGCTGACTGAGCAGAACGGACGAGGGGCCCGGATCCGTGTGGATCCGGGCCCCTCGTCGTCGGTGTCAGTGCTTCGCGGAGGCCTTGCGCGGGATCAGGTGCAGGATCGCGACGACGACCGCGCCGACCACGACGCCGATGACGGCCGAGGAGGCGGTGTTGACGAGCCAGCCGACCGCCCCGCCACCGACACCCTCCTCCCAGTGGTGCACCGTCTCGTACGGCCAGTGCCAGCCGAGCTCGTCGGCGTTGACCAGCAGGATGTGGCCACCGACCCACAGCATCGCCACGATGCCGACGGTGGCCAGCACCTGCAGGAAGATCGGCATGCCGACGACGAGGCCGCGACCCACCTTCTGCGCGACCGCCGACGACTTCTTGGCCAGGTGCAGCCCGATGTCGTCCATCTTGACGATCAGGCCGACGGCCCCGTAGACGAGCGCGGTGATCGCGACGGCGACGACCGCCAGGATCAGGGCCCGCGACACGAACGGCTCGTCGGTGACCTCCTTCAGCGCGATGACCATGATCTCGGCCGACAGGATGAAGTCGGTGCGGATCGCACTGCTGACCATGGTCTTCTCGTGGTCGGCGCCCCCCTCGGCCGCGACCGGCTCGGCCGGTCCGTGGTGCTCGCCGGGGCCGAACTTCTCCCACAGCTTCTCGGCGCCCTCGAAGGCGAGGTACGTGCCGCCGAGCATCAGGATCGGTGCCAGCAGCCACTCCGCGTACTGGCTCAGCAGCAGCGCCGCCGGCAGGATGAACACGATCTTGTTGCGCAGCGAGCCCACGGCGATCTTGCGGATGACCGTCAGCTCGCGCGAGGGGTCGAAGCCCTGGACGTAGCGCGGGGTCACGGCGGCGTCGTCGACGACGACTCCCGCGGCCTTCGTGCTGGCGCGACCCGCCGCGGCGCCGATGTCGTCGACCGACGCGGCGGCGAGCTTGGCCAGCGCCGCGACGTCGTCGAGCAGGGCCATGAGTCCGCCGGCCATCAGGCACGTCCCAGGAGGTTCATGGTGACGAGCCTAGATCACTCCGGCTGCGGACGAGCGGCCCAGAACGCCCTGAGAGCCTCGGTGGCGTCGGCCTCGGAGAGCGGCCCGCGGTCCATCCGCAGGTCGAGCAGGAACCGGTAGGCCTCGCCGACCTCTGGCCCCGGCGCGATGCCGAGGATCGACATGATCTGGCCACCGTCGAGGTCGGGACGGATCGAGCCGAGCTCCTCGGCCTCGGCCAGCACCGCGATGCGCCGCTCGAGCTCGTCGTAGGTGCGCTGCAGGCGCTGTGCCTTGCGCTGGTTGCGCGTCGTGCAGTCGGCGCGGGTCAGGATGTGCAGGCGCTCGAGCTGGTCGCCGGCGTCGCGGACGTACCGCCTCACGGCCGAGTCGGTCCACTCGCCCGAGCCGTACCCGTGGAACCGCAGGTGCAGCTCGATCAGCGACGCGACCTGGTCGATCGTGTCGTTGCTGTAGCGCAGGGCCTTCATCCTCTTGCGCGCCAGCTTGGCGCCCACGACGTCGTGGTGGTGGAACGTGACGGTGCCGCCCTCGACGAACCGCCGCGTCCTGGGCTTGCCGATGTCGTGCAGCAGCGCCGCGAGGCGGATGACCAGGTCGGGCGCCGCGTCGAGCCGGTGCTCGAGCTCGATCGCCTGCTCCAGCACCGTGAGCGAGTGCTCGTAGACGTCCTTGTGCCGGTGGTGCTCGTCGCGCTCGAGGATCAGGGCGGGCAGCTCGGGCAGCATCTGCTCGGCCAGGCCCGTGTCGACCAGCAGCCGGAGCCCCGCGACGGGATGGGAGCTGGTGACGAGCTTGTCGAGCTCGTCGCGCACGCGCTCGGCCGACACGATCTCGAGCCGCGTCGCCATCGCGGTCATCGCGGCGACGACCTCGGGGGCCGCCGTGAAGCCGAGCTGGGCGACGAACCGCGCCGCGCGCATCATCCGCAGCGGGTCGTCGCTGAACGACTGCTCGGGCGTCACGGGCGTGCGCAGCACCCCCGCGTCGATGTCGTCGAGGCCGCCGAACAGGTCGACGAACTCGCGGGACGGCAGCCGGATGGCCATCGCGTTGACCGCGAAGTCGCGCCGCGACAGGTCGCCGTCGAGCGTGTCGCCGAACTGCACCTCGGGCTTGCGGGACCCCTCGTCGTACGCGTCGGTGCGGTACGTCGTGAGCTCGAGCTGGTGCCCGGCCCTGCGCAGCCCGATCGTGCCGAACTCGCGGCCGACGTCCCAGATCGCGTCGGCCCAGTCGGCCGCGATGCGCTCGATCTCGTCGGGGCGGGCCGAGGTCGCGAAGTCCCAGTCGTTGCCGGGACGGCCCAGCACGGCGTCGCGCACGGGGCCGCCGACGATCGACAGCTCGTGGCCCGCCGCGGCGAACAGCTCTCCGAGCTCGGCCAAAAACGGGTGCGCGTCGAGCTCGGCGTCGATCCGGGCCCGGCGGTCTGCGGTCAATGAGGGCGTGGGCACGGGGAGACACTCTACCGTCGGGCCGCGGGCGCTTCGGCCTGTCGGCGGGCCCCGTGCGTCTAGCATGTCCGGGTGAGCAGACGCCGGTGCACGATCCTCGTCGCGCTGCTCCTGACCACGCTGTGCTCCCTCGGCGCCCTGGCTCCGGCCGGCGCGGCCGACGACGACCCCGAGCTCTCGGTCACGATCACGACGCTCGAGCCGACGCTGCTGGCCCCCGGTCGCGACGTCACGATGACCGGCACCGTCACGAACGACGACGACCACGCGTGGACGTCGGTGCAGGCCTACCTCGTGATCCCCGCGTCACCCTTCACGACCCGGCGCCAGATCGACCAGGCGACGTCCAACGGCCAGGCATACACGGGCGTCCGCGTCATCGAGACCGGGACGTTCGACGAGATGGGCGACCTCGCCGCGGGCCAGACCCTGCCGTTCCGCGTCGAGGTGCCCTACGAGCAGCTCGGCATCACGGGGGCGCAGGGCGTCTACCCCGTCGGCGTGCAGATCCTGGCGACCGACGACGAGGGCAACCGCAGCCCCGTCGCGGTCGCGCGTGCCACGACGTTCCTGCCGCTGGTGTCGGACGCCGAGGGATCCGTGCCGACGTCGGTCGCGTGGCCGTTCCTGATGCCCGACCGCCGCGGCGCCGACGGCGACTACACCGATCCGCGGAGCCTGCTGGCCGACGTCGGCCAGGGTGGCCGGCTGCGCAACCTGCTCGACCTCGCCGCCAGCACGCCCGCGGAGGGCTCGACCATCGTGGTCGACCCCGCCCTGCTCGTGGGCGTCGACGACGTCGCGAACGGCCGGCGCGTCGGCGACGACGTCGAGGTGACCGCCGAGCAGAAGGCGGCCGCGTCGATCTTCCTGACCGATCTGCTCGACCTCGCCCGTGCCCGTAGCCCGTGGATCCTCGACTACGACCGCCCCGACGTCCTGGCGCTGTCGGCGCACCCCGACCTGGCCGGCCCGCTGCGCGAGGCCGTCGACCAGGCCACCTCGAGCGTCCTCGCGACGTACCAGCTGAGCGGGCGTCGCGTGTCGTGGCCGACACGTGACGGGGTCACCCGTGACCTGCTGACCACGTTGCGCGGCGACGGCGGCGCTCCCGTCATCGTGACGCCGGCGTCGGTGCCCGACTGGGACCGCCGGCTGGGGTCGCTCGTGCAGTACGACACCTCGGAGGGCCCGGTCCCGCTCCTGGTCGACGACGTCCGGGACGGGAGCACCCCGGGCGAGGACTCCGCGACGACCCTGCGACAGCGCGTGCTGAGCGAGGCCGCGCTCGCCACCCTCGAACGGACCATCGACCCCGACTCACGCGTCGACGCCGTCGTGCTCGTCGACCCGCAGTGGGACCCCGGCGCCGACTGGGCGTCGGGCCAGCTCGCGAGCGCGTTCTCGGCGCCGTTCGTGCAGCCCGTGAGCCTCGACGGGCTGCTGACCCGGTCGCTCGCGACGTACGACGGGTCGGTCCCGACGACCGCGAAGGCCCGACCGCTGTCGCGCGCCCAGCTCGTCGCGGCGACCGAGATCCTGCAGACGGGGCAGACCCTGGGCTCGATCATCGCGCAGAACGACGGCTTCGACGCCTCGTCGGCGCGCGGCGTCGCCGAGGCGCTGGCCGTGCGGTGGCGGCTCGACCGCTCCGAGGCCCTGACGGTCGCCGCGGCGCGGGCCCGACGCACCGGCGCGACGCTCGACCGCATCACGATCGAGGCGCCGTCGTCGGTGACCCTGTCGAGCTCGAAGGGAGGGTTCCCCCTCACGATCCGCAACGACACCGACGAGGCCATCCGCATCGGCGTCGACCTCGACTCCAGCAATCCCGCGCTGGCCATCCCGTCGGTCGATCCCGTCACGATCGCGGCGGGCGAGCGGCGCACCCTGACGGTGCAGATCGACCTGGGCACCCAGCGCACGACGTTCCTCACGGCCGGCCTGGTCACCTCGCAGGGCCAGGACGTCGGTGCGACGACGACGTTCAAGGTGCAGTCGAGCAGCATCAGCACGGTGCTGTGGGTCGCGATGGGGGCCGCCGGCGTCCTGGTGCTGGTCGCGCTGGTGCGCCGCTTCCACCGTCGCCGCACCGGCCGGGGCGGGGTCACCGAGCCCCTCGCGGACGACGATGACTGACCGCTCGATCGCCCGCGCCAGCGCGTGGATGGCGCTCGGCACGATCGTCTCGCGCATCACGGGCTTCCTGCGCGCCGGTCTGCTCGCGGTCGTGATCGGCACCCAGCTGAACGGCGACCTGTTCGACATCGCGAACACGATCCCGAACACGCTCTACATCCTGCTGGCGGGCGGCGTCTTCAACGTCGTGCTGGTTCCCCAGCTCGTCCGGGCCATGAAGAACGACGACGACGGCGGCACCGCCTACGCGAACCGCGTCATCACCCTCGGCGTGCTGGTCCTCGGCGTCGGCACGCTCGTGCTGATGGTGCTCACGCCCGTCCTGCTGCGCATCGTCTTCGACGGAGACCTCTTCGAGCCCGAGAGGGCCGCGCAGCGTGACTCCGCCGAGCTGCTGATGCTGCTCTGCCTGCCGCAGGTCTTCTTCTACGGCGTCTTCGTGCTGACCGGGCAGGTGCTCAACGCCCGTGGCCGGTTCGGGCCGATGATGTGGGCGCCGATCGTCAACAACGTCGTGGCCTGCGCCGTCATCGTCACCTACGCGGTGGTGTTCGGGACGAGCAACGGCGTCGACGGGTTCACGACGACGCAGGGACTCGTGCTGGGGCTCGGCTCCACGGGTGCCATCGCGCTGCAGGCACTGGTGCTGCTCCCCTACCTGCGGCGGGCGGGCTTCCGGTTCCGCCCGCGGTTCGACTTCCGCGGCGTCGGCCTGCGGCACACGGCGCGGCTCGCCGGCTGGACGCTGCTGTTCATCCTGGTCAACCAGATCGCCTTCATCGTCGTGGCACGGCTCGCGACCAGCGCGACGATCGCGGGTGCCGCCGACGCCCAGAAGGCAGCGGGCTCGACGGTCTACAGCCTCGGCTACCTGATCAGCCAGCTCCCGCACGGCGTCATCACGGTCTCGCTCGCGACCGCCGTCATCCCGACCCTGGCGGCCCTCGCGTCCGACCGGGAGTACGACCGCTTCCGGCTCGAGCTGGGTCGCACGGTCCGCATCGCCCTCGTGATCGTGGCCCCCCTCGCGGTGGCGCTGGCGTGCCTCGGCCAGTCGGCGGCGGCCATCGCGGGTGGCCTGGGAGCCCTCGGGGGCAGCACGCTGGCGATCGGCCACACGATCCAGGCCTTCTCGCTGGCGACCGTCGCCTTCACGGTGCACTACCTGATGCTCCGCGGCTTCTACGCCAACGAGGACAACAAGACGCCGTTCCTGATCCAGGTCGTCATCGCGACGGTCAACGTGGCCGTGGCGATCGTGCTCGTGCACCTCGTGGAGCCCGACCGCGTCGCGATGATGCTGGCCCTCTCCTACGGCATCGCGTACGTCGTGGGGTCGATCCTGTCGGTGACGCTGCTGTCACGGGCGATCGGGCCGGTGGTCGACCGCGAGATGCACTTCTTCATCCGTCGCATGGTCGTCGCGCTGGTGCTGACGGCCTTCGTGACGCTCGGCGTCGCCGCAGGCCTCGACGCCGCGGGGGTCGAGCCGCTGCGCGCCGTCGGGGGTGCCGTGACGACCGTGGTCGCCGGTCTGGCGGGCCTGGTCACCTTCGTCGCCGCCGCCCGGGTCGTCCGGCTCGACGAGCTGAACCACCTGGTGACGTCGTTGCGCCGACGCGGCGGTGACTGAGCCCGGTGCTCGCGCCCGGTCCGTCTAGCATGGGCTCAGGCACGAGACGGGCGGACGAGAGGTGAGGGCATGGCCGAGCGGCGGTCACTGGCCTCCGGTGACGTCCTCGCCCGCCGCTACGAGCTGCAGGACCTGGTCAACGAGCGGCACGGCTCCTCGACGTGGCGCGCCCACGACCAGGTGCTCAACCGCAACGTCGGGCTCGAGATCATCTCGAGCGCCGATCCCCGCGCCGGGCACTTCCTCGACGCGGCCCGCGAGTCGACGTCGGTGACTGATCCCCGGTTCCTGCGGGTGCTCGACCTGATCGAGGACGAGCAGCGCCACCACCTCGTCGTCCGCGAGTGGGCCCGCGCCTTCCCGCTCGACCAGCTGCTGGCCCAGTCGCCCCTGCCCAACCGCCGCGCTGCCACGGTCGTGGCCGAGGTGGCCGAGGCGATGGCCCACGCCCACGAGCACGGCGTCTACCACCGCCGGCTGACGCCCCACCAGGTGCTGCTGAAGCAGTCGGGTGCCGTCCGCGTCGTGGGTCTGGGGGTCGCGACGGCCCTGGCGCCGGTCGGGCGCCAGGACACGCTCTCGGACCTCCAGGCCTACGAGCAGCTCGACGTCCAGGCGATCGGCAAGCTGCTCTACGCGAGCGTGACGGGCCGGTGGCCGGGAGCCGACGTCGACGGCCTGGTCGCCGCACCTGCCGAGCACGGTCGCCTGCTGCGTCCCCGGCAGGTCCGGGCCGGTGTCTCGCGCGACATCGACACGATCGCCGACCGCATCCTCGGCTCCCCCCCGCGTCACCACGAGCCCCCGCTGCGCAAGGCCGCCGACATCGCCCACACGCTGCGACTGTCGGGCGAGGACGACGACCTCCACGACGACCAGCCGAGCCTCGCGGCCATCTCGTCCCCCGACCTGTTGCGACTCGACCCCGTCATCGTCCCCGGCGGGCCCCCGCCGGGTCTCGAACCACCGCGACGGCGTCCCAAGGCGTTCGAGCCGGCACCCCCGACGACGTTCGAGCGCGGCAAGCAGAAGGCGCGCAGGGCCGCGAAGGGCGATCGGGGCCTGGTGCTGCTGGGCGTGGTCGGAGCGCTCGTGATCCTGTCGCTGCTGGGTTTCCTGGTCAGCCGGCAGACAGACCGCGCCGCCGACCCGATCGACGACTCGTCGCCCGTGCGGGTGCTGCCCGTGCAGCGGGCCGTCGACTTCGACCCCCAGGGCGAGGACGGCCGCGAGAATCGTGACCAGGCGCGCCTCGCGATCGACGGGTTGCCGACCACGGGGTGGCAGACGTCGACGTACCTCGGCTCCCCCGAGCTCGGCGGCGTCAAGGACGGCGTGGGGCTCGTCCTCGACCTCGGAGGTCTGCGCGAGGTCGACTCCCTGCGCCTGCGGCTCTCCGGATCGCCCACCAGCATCGTGGTCTACGCCGCCTCGGAGGACACCGATCGCACGCCACGGGTGCGACGCGGCCTGACCGACGTGGCGACGGTCGACTCGGCCGGTTCCGACGCCAGCATCTCGCTGCGCTCGGGCATCGTGACGCGCTACCTCGTGGTCTGGCTGACGTCGCTGCCCGAGGTCGAGCCCGGGGTCTTCCGAGGCGAGATCGACGACGTCGTGGTGCGCGGTCGTTCGTGACCCGCACGCGGGGCGGCCGATGGAATGTCTGGCACCTAGAATTCGTTGACATCCATGCATCCGGTCATCGCACCGGCCACCATCTCACCACCCAGCAGAGGGATCTCCATGAGTGACGACGTTCGCAACCTCATCATCATCGGCTCGGGTCCGTCGGGCTACACCGCGGCCATCTACGCGGCCCGCGCGAACCTCGAGCCGCTCGTGTTCGAGGGATCGGTGACGGCCGGTGGCGCCCTGATGAACACGACGGACGTCGAGAACTTCCCCGGCTACCCCGACGGCATCATGGGCCCCGAGCTCATGGACAAGCTGCGCGCGCAGGCCGAGCGCTTCGGCGCCGAGCTCGTCACCGACGACGTCACCTCGGTCGACCTGACCGGCGACATCAAGACCGTCCACCTCGACGACGGCAGCACCTACCGTGCCAAGGCCGTCGTCCTGGCGATGGGCTCGGGCTACCGCAAGCTCGGCGTGGACGGCGAGGACCGCCTGTCCGGCCACGGCGTCTCGTGGTGCGCGACCTGCGACGGCTTCTTCTTCCGCGAGCAGAACATCGTGGTCGTCGGCGGTGGCGACTCCGCTCTCGAGGAGGCGACGTTCCTGACGCGCTTCGCCTCCAAGGTCACGATGGTCGTCCGTCGTGACGAGCTGCGTGGCTCGAAGATCATGCAGGACCGTGCGATCGGCAACGACAAGATCGAGATCGCTTGGAACTCCGAGGTCGCCGAGATCATCGGCGACGACAAGCTCGAGGCCCTGACGCTGCGCGACACCGTGACCGGCGAGACGCGGCGCCTCGACGCGACGGGCCTGTTCATCGCGATCGGCCACGACCCGCGCTCGGAGCTGCTGACGGGTCAGGTCGACCTCGACGACGAGGGCTACGTCCTGGTCCAGGCCGGCTCCACCGCGACCAACGTGACCGGTGTCTTCGCAGCGGGCGACCTGGTCGACCACACCTACCGCCAGGCCATCACGGCCGCGGGCACGGGCTGCGCGGCAGCCCTCGACGCCGAGCGCTTCCTCGCCGACATCGACTCCGCGGGCGAGCCCGCCACGGACGTCGCGATGGCGCAGTGGGCGGAATAACCAGCCCTCCCCGACGTTCACCTCTACACAGACCCTAAGGAGCACCCCATGGCAGAATCCACCCTCGCCGCGGTCACCGACGCGAACTTCGACGAGCTCGTCCTCCAGGCCGACGGCCCCGTGCTGGTCGACTTCTGGGCCAGCTGGTGCGGCCCGTGCCGCCAGCTCGCCCCGATCCTCGAGGAGATCGCCACCGAGAAGGGCGAGAAGCTCACGATCCTGAAGATGGACGCCGACGCCAACCCCGTCACGCCGGCGCAGTACCGCGTGACCGGCCTGCCGACCATGAACCTGTACTACAAGGGCGAGGTCGTGAAGTCGATCGTCGGCGTGCGTCCCAAGAGCGCGATCCTGAACGACCTGAACGAGTACACCAGCTGATCCGACGCTGACGACGAAGCCCGGCATCCTCGTGGATGCCGGGCTTTTTCGTGTCCATAGCCACCGTGTCGTCAGATCGATATGTCGACAAGTTTATTTGTCGTCGTATCGCTTTGTCAGGACGGCTTCTTCGGGTCCATCATCTCGACGATGCGCTCGAGGTCGTCGATCGTGGCGAACTCGACGGTGATGCGTCCCTTCGACCGGCCGAGGTCGACCTTGACGCGGGTGTCGTACCGCTCCGACAGCCGGGCGGCGAGATCGGCCAGCCGTGGGGCCGACGCCTTCGCCGACTGGCGCGCGGCGGGGCGCTTGGCCGCGTCGGGACCGACCGTGACGATCTCCTCGAGGGCGCGCACCGACAGACCCTCGGCCACGACCCGCGTGGCCAGACGATCCTGGATCTCGGGATTGGCGACGCTGACCAGTGCGCGGGCGTGCCCGGCCGACAGCACCCCGGCGGCGACGCGGCGCTGCACGGTCGGCGTCAGCTTCAGCAGACGCAGGGTGTTGCTGATCTGCGGACGGGAGCGTCCAATGCGGTCGGCGAGCTCCTCGTGCGTGCACCCGAAGTCCTCCAGCAGCTGCTGGTACGCCGACGCCTCCTCGAGCGGGTTGAGCTGCGAGCGGTGCAGGTTCTCGAGCAACGCGTCGCGCAGGAGGTCCTCGTCGGACGTCTCGCGCACGATCGCGCCGATCGTCTCCAGACCCGCCTTGCCGCTGGCCCGCCAGCGACGCTCCCCCATGATCAGCTCGTAGCGATCCTTGGCGACCTCGCGGACGACGACCGGCTGGAGCAGGCCCACCTCCTTGATGGAGTGGACCAGCTCGGCCATGTGGTCCTCGTCGAACACCTGGCGCGGCTGACGGGGATTCGCGACGATCTGGCCCAACGGGATCTCGGCGAACCGTGCGCCCTCGATCTCCTTGAGACCCGACGCCGCCGCGTCGGCCGAGCTGGACGGGATGAGGGACTCGAGCCCCCGGCCCAGTCCGCGACGTGTGCTCATCGGGTGGCTCCCTTGCTCCCGGCCAACGCGATCTCGCGCGCGGCCTCCAGGTAGGACAGCGCCCCGGACGAGGTGCCGTCGTAAGTGATGACGGACTGCTGGTAGCTCGGTGCCTCCGAGATGCGGACCGACCGCGGGATCGGCGTCGTGATGACCTTCTCGGCGAAGTGACCACGCACCTCCTCGGCGACGCCGGCCGACAACCGCGTGCGGCCGTCGTACATCGTCAGCAGGACCGTGGTGATCTCGAGCTTGGGGTTCAGGTGGGCGCGGATCAGATCGATGTTGCGGATCAGCTGACCCAGGCCCTCGAGCGCGTAGTACTCGCACTGGATGGGGATCAACACCTCACGCCCGGCGACCATCGCGTTGACGGTCAGCAGGCCCAGTGACGGCGGGCAGTCGATCAGGACGTAGTCGATGCGGTCACCCGCCGCCTCGCAGTCCTTCAGGTACGACTGCAGGGCACGGTCGAGTCGGGACTCCCGTGCGACCAGCGACACGAGCTCGATCTCGGCGCCGGCCAGGTCGATCGACGCCGGCAGCACCGTGAGCCCGGGAATGTCGGGGCAGGGCTTGACGAGCTCGTCGAGGTCGACGCCCTCGACGATCGCCTCGTACACCCCGGGGGTGCCCTCGGAGTGCGGGACGTTGAGCGCCGTCGACGCATTGCCCTGCGGATCGAGATCGACCACGAGGACGCGCAGACCCTTCAGTGCGAGGGCCGCCGCGACATTGACGGTGGTCGTGGTCTTGCCCACGCCACCTTTCTGGTTCGCGACGACGAAGACCCGCGAGTGCACGGGACGCTCGAAGCGCTGGATCGCCGATGCGCGCTGCAGCAGGGAGACGTGCTGCTGGGCAGCGGCCGCCAGGGGAGTCGAGTCGTCGTTCGACGGCACCGGCACGCTGTAGGTCGATGCGGCCGTGGGCGGCGTGCGCCGGGTGGGCTGCTGGTCGTTCATGCCTGCCCCTTCATCGTTTCACGTGAAACATGGCTCACTTGGTGACCTCCACGACGGTGGTCGGCACGTCGCCGTTCTCGTACGTCGTCACCACGATAGACGTCGCGCCGAGACGGTGGAGCGTGGCCGTCGCGACCTCGACCTCCTCGGCCGCAGACCGTCCCTTCATCGCCAGCATGACGCCACCGGGGGACACCAGCGGCATGCACCAGCGACCGAGCTTGTCGAGGGCGGCGACCGCGCGGGCCGTGACCACGTCGAACGACGCGGTGACGTCCTCGGCGCGACTGCGCAGCACCTCCACGTTGCTCAGGCCGAGACGGGCGACGGTGTCGTCCAGGAACGTGGTCCGCCGCAGCAGGGGCTCGATCAGTGTCACCCGGAGGTCGGGACGTGCGATGGCCCAGACCAGACCGGGAAGACCCGCGCCGGTACCGACGTCGGCCACGGATGCACCGTGGGGGACGCGGGGCACCACGACGGCCGAGTTCATCAGGTGACGGTCCCACAGGCGGGGGACCTCACGAGGGCCGATCAGGCCCTTGACCACGCCGTCCGTCGCGAGGATCTCTGCGTACTGCTCGGCCAGATGCATCCGGGACGCGAACACCCCCGCCGCGTGCGGCGGGGGTGTTCCACGTGAAACATCGCCGACCTCCGGGGAGTCGGGGGAGTCAGACATCGAGATGACTACTCACCCGCCGAGTGCACGACGACGTAGCGGTGGGGCTCGGTGCCGTCCGACGAGCTCTCCAGGCCTGCCTCGGCGACGGCATCGTGCACGACCTTGCGCTCGAACGGAGTCATCGGGTCGAGCGACACCGAGGTCTCGCCGCCCTTGACCGACTCGATCGCCGTCTGGGCGATCGCCACCAGCTCGGTGCGGCGAGCGGCCCGGAACCCCGCGACGTCCAGCATCAGCCGGCTGCGCTCACCCGTCTCGCGATAGACCGCCAGCCGCGTCAGCTCCTGCAGGGCGTCGAGCACCTCGCCCTCGCGACCGACCAGGTGATCGAGGTTGCCACCGACGACCTCGACCGCGGCACGGTCGCCGTCGACGTCCATGTCGATGTCACCGTCGAGGTCGGCGATGTCGAGCAGACCCTCGAGGAAGTCGGCGGCGATGTCGCCCTCGTTCTCCAGCTTCGCGGCGTCGGTCATGACGTGCCACCCTTCTTCGGGTCGTCCTTGGGATCGTTCTTCGGCGTCTTCTTGGGCGTGTTCCTGGGGTCCTGGGCCGTGATGTCCGGCTTCTTCTTCGCCACGGGCTTCTGCTGGGGCTTCTTGGCCGGGTTCGGCTTCTGCTGGCCGTTGCCCGGCTGCGCCGGCTTCTTGCGCTGGCTGCGCGGCTGGTTCTTCGGCTGGGCGCGGGGAGCGGGCTTGGGGCCCTCCTCGATCTCGGGCTTCAACGGGTCCTCTGCGACGTCCTTGCCCCGCTTCTTGTCGCGGTCCTGCTTGGCTTTGAACGCCGGCGTGCCGGGCGCGGGGTTGTTCCGGATGACGTAGAACTGCTGGCCCATGGTCCAGAAGTTCGACGTGGTCCAGTAGAAGAGCACACCCAGCGGGAACGCCACGCCACCGACGGCGAACACGACCGGCAGCACGTAGAGGAGCAGCTTCTGCTGCTGCGCGTACTGACCCGTCATGGCGTCGGCGGGCATGTTCTTGCTCATGAGCTGGCGCTGCGTCGTGAACTGCGTGATGCACATGATCACGACGAGCGACATCGTGATGATCTTGGTCTCGACCTCGCTGCTGCTGACGAACGTGTCGGCGATGCGGGCACCCAGCAGCACGGCCTCCTTCAGCGACTCGGCGTCGGCACCGTCGAGGAAGCCGCGCGCACCCTCGGCGCCGTTCTTGGCGGCCTGGTCGATCACGCGGAACAGCGCGAAGAAGATCGGCATCTGCAGGATCAGCGGCAGGCACGACGCGAACGGGTTGGTGCCCGTCTCCTTCCAGAGCTTCATCTGCTCCTGCGTCAGGCGCTCCCGGTCGTGCTTGTACTTCTGCTGCAGCGCCTTGATCTGAGGCTGCAGCAGCTGCATGTTGCGGCTCGACTTGATCTGCTTGACGAACAGCGGGATAAGCAGCGTGCGGATCGTGATCGTCAGGCCGATGATCGACAGCGCCCAGGTCCACCCGGAGTCACCGGAGAGCCCGACGGTCTCGAAGATCTTGTGCCAGACCAGCAGGATCCCCGACACGGCGTAGTACAGAGGCGTCATGATGGCGCCGCCGATGTCGCCTAGGAAGCCGAACATTGTTCTCCTCTACGTGACTGCGGAACCGGGTCGTAGCCGCCCGCGCTCCAGGGGTGGCATCGCAGGACGCGACGACCCGCGAGCCAGGAACCGCGCACCGCTCCATGAGTCTCCACGGCCTGCAAAGCGTAGGCCGAACAGGTCGGATGGTAGCGGCACACCTGGCCGTACAACGGGCTGATGGCGAATCGGTACGCCCTCAGCATCCAGATCAGGACGATCGCGGGCGGGGAGCCCCGCCTCATCGACACGTCGACCTCACCGCGCACCGGATCGCCGCAGTGCAGCGTCGAGGTGCTCGGCCAGGGTCGCCGACCCGGCGGCGTGGGACGCCGGCAGCGCTCGCACGACGACGCGCGATCCGGGCGGCAGGCTCTCGACGCGGTCGCGCATCAGGTGCCGCAGCCGCCGCTTGACGCGGTTGCGCTCGACCGCCGATCCGACGGCCTTGCTCACGACGAAACCGACGGACGTGGGTCCGTCGGTTCCGGTGGCGCGTGCGCCGAGCACGACGTGGGTGACGAGAGTCGGCTGCGAACCCCTGGCGCCACGACGGATCGTGTGCCGGAAGTCCTCGCCGCTGCGCATGCGGTGACCGCGTGCGAGCAACGGCTCAGGCGGACAGCTTGGCGCGACCCTTGCGGCGGCGGTCCGCGAGGATCGCGCGGCCGGCGCGGGTGCGCATGCGAAGACGGAAGCCGTGCTTCTTGGCGCGACGACGGTTGTTGGGCTGGAAGGTGCGCTTGCTCACGATGAATCCTCGGATCTTGGACTGGGCCGTTCGACGGCCACCGCTCGCCCACGATCATCGATGATCATGAGCATGCGGCGGGGGTCGTTCTGGGACGACTAGGCAACGGTACGGGGGTGCCACATCTCGGTCAAACCGACCTGCCTACGCCTTGTGGACGCCCACGTCCAGACGACACGCCGTAGCGTCCCGCGGGCTTGGGGAAAGCCGCTTGTTTGGCACCAGCAACGCTGCTAGCGTCGCCGCTTGACGACTTTTCCACAACCTGGAGACAACCCTCCAGTTCTGATTCACACAGTGTGGAAAACACTGTGCACATTCCCTCATCGGGACATGTCGGGAGGCATTGCATGCAGGACGGCCAGGACGCCAGCCCCGACGAGCATCTCAACGAGGTCTGGCAACGAGCCGTCGCAACGCTCTCGCCCGGCGCCAAGGTGTGGGTCTACTCCGCCAAGCCGCTGACGCTGCACAACAACATCATGATCGTCGCGGTGCAGGACGACCTGACGCGCGCGCAGCTCGAGTCGCGCGTGCGACCCGCCCTCGAGCACGCCATCAGCACGACGTTGCAGCAGGAGACCCGGCTCGTCGTCACGATCGACCCGTCGCTGATCGACTCCCTCCATAGTCAACAAGACGATTTGTCGATAAACAGACAAGTCGGCGCGTCGACCCAGGAGCAGGAACCCGATGACGAGGACGACGACAGCGGCGACGAGTTCGTCCCCAGCTGGGCCGAGCGGTCCAGCGCGCCGCCCCGCATCGGCACGGTCGCCGAGGCACGCCTCAACCCCCGCTACCTGTTCGAGAACTTCGTCATCGGATCGTCGAACCGGTTCGCCCACGCAGCGGCCGTCGCCGTCGCCGAGGCACCCGGCAAGGCCTACAACCCGCTCGTCATCCACGGCGAGTCGGGCCTCGGCAAGACGCACCTCCTGCACGCGATCGGCCACTACGTCCTGAACCTCTACCCGTCCTCGCGGGTGCGCTACGTCAACAGCGAGGAGTTCACCAACGACGTCATCAACGCGATCCGCGAGAACCGCACCGCCGCCCTCAAGCGCAAGTACCGCGAGATCGACGTCCTCCTGGTCGACGACATCCAGTTCCTCGAGGGCAAGGAGTCGACGCAGACCGAGTTCTTCCACACGTTCAACGCACTGCACAACGAGAACAAGCAGATCGTGATGACGTCCGACCGGCCGCCCAAGAACCTGACGACGCTGGAGGACCGCCTGCGCAACCGGTTCGAGTGGGGCCTGACGACCGACGTCCAGCCGCCCGATCTCGAGACCCGCATCGCGATCCTGCGCAAGAAGGCGGCCAACGAGAAGCTCACGGCTCCCGCCGACGTGCTCGAGTTCATCGCCAGCAAGGTGCAGACCAACATCCGCGAGCTCGAGGGCGCCCTCATCCGCGCCACCGCGTTCGCCAACCTGAACGGCACGACGGTCGACCTCCAGCTCGCGCAGATCGTCCTGAAGGACCTGATCGCCGAGGGCGAGGAGCCCGACATCACGGCCGGCATGATCATGGCGCAGACCGCGGCGTACTCGGAGTTCTCGATCGACGACCTCTGCAGCACCAACCGCAGCCGCAACCTGGTGCTGGCCCGGCAGATCGCGATGTACCTCTGCCGCGAGCTCACCGACATGTCGCTGCCGAAGATCGGGCAGGAGTTCGGCAACCGCGACCACACCACCGTGATGCACGCCGATCGCAAGATCCGCAAGCTCATGGCCGAGAAGCACGCGGTCTACAACCAGGTCACCGAGCTGACCGCACGCATCAAGCAGCAGGCCCGACAGTCGTGATCCCGGTCGTCCTCGGCACGATCGTGCACAGCTGGGGACGGCCCTGTGGGAAACCCGACGCATTCCGTGGACATCGGGTGTCAGGGTGTGAACGGCATGTGAACGCCGCGCCGACGTCCACAGGAACGTGTAGTTTCACGAGCTCGCGCCGCACAGGTTGTCCACGGGCCGATTCGCAGTCGTCGCAGGGGCTACAGCGGTTGTCCACCGAATCCACAGACGCTACTACGACTACTACTCTTCTCTACATCGACAGCTCCCGCCGAAGTGACGTCCCGAGGTGTGTGTGGACAGCGCACCGTGGCAGGATCAACCACGACGGATCCCGTCCTCGGAAAGGCCCCATCACGTGAAGTTCCGTATCGAGCGCGACACCCTCGCCGACGCTGTCGCGTGGACGGCGCGCAGCCTGCCCAACCGCCCCAGCGTGCCGGTCCTGGCCGGTCTCCTGGTCGAGACGGCCGCCGACGGACTAACGCTCTCGGGCTTCGACTACGAGACCTCGACGCGCGCGACGCTGCCGGCCGAGGTCAGTGCCGACGGCCGGGCCCTCGTCTCGGGCCGTCTGCTCGCCGAGATCGTCAAGTCGCTGCCCGCCAAGCCGGTCGACGTGTCGCTCGAGGGCACCAAGGTGCAGGTCGTGTGCGGCAGCGCCCGCTTCAGCCTGCAGACCATGCCCGTCGAGGAGTACCCGCAGCTGCCCGACATGCCGACCGCGACCGGCACGGTCCGCTCGGAGGACTTCTCCACCGCCGTCGCGCAAGCCAGCGCCGCCGCCGGCCGCGACGAGATGCTCCCGCTGCTGACCGGCGTCCGCCTCGAGCTCGAGGGATCGACGATCTCGCTCATGGCGACCGACCGCTTCCGCGCCAGCCTGCGCGACTTGCAGTGGTTCCCCGAGGCCAGCGACCTGTCGGGCAACGCGCTCGTGCCCGCCCGCGTGCTCAACGAGACCGCCCGTTCGCTGACCGGTGGCGGCGACGTCACGATCGCGGTGTCGTCGGGTGAGTCCGGCGACGGCCTGATCGGCTTCGAGGGTGTCGTCGGCAACGGCACGCGCCGCACCACGACCCGTCTTCTCGAGGGCGACTTCCCGCGCGTCCGCCAGCTCTTCCAGGCCCAGGCCGAGACCGTCGCCTACGTCCAGACCCAGGCCTTCGTCGACTCGGTCAAGCGCGTCGCCCTCGTGGCCGAGCGCAACACCCCCGTCCGGCTGACCTTCTCCGACGGCGTCCTGCTGCTCGAGGCGGGCAGCGGCGACGAGGCGCAGGCCTCGGAGTCCATCGAGGCCACCATCAACGGTGCCGACATCTCGATCGGGTTCAACCCGACGTACCTGCTCGAGGGCCTCGCGGTCATGTCAGAGCCCGTCGTGCACCTGTCGTTCACGCAGCACACCAAGCCTGCGGCCATCTCGGGAGTACCGGAGATCGGAGCCGACCCCGACGTCGCGTTCCGCTACCTGATCATGCCCGTACGCCTGCAGAGCTGATCACCGGACACACCCGACCGTCAGGAGCGGACATGCACATCGGACTCGTGGGACTCGGCAAGATGGGTGGCAACATGCGCACCCGCCTGCGCAAGGGCGGCCTCACCGTCGTCGGCTACGACCGCAACCCCGACGTCACCGACGTCACCTCGCTGGCCGAGATGGTCGAGCAGCTGCCGGCGCCGCGCGTCGTGTGGGTCATGGTGCCCGCCGGCGACATCACCCGCTCGACCGTCACCGAGCTGCTCGACCTGCTCGACGAGGGCGACGTCATCGTCGACGGCGGCAACTCGCGCTGGACCGACGACGAGAAGCACGCAGCACTGGCCGCCGAGAAGGGCATCGGCTACGTCGACTGCGGCGTCAGCGGTGGCGTGTGGGGTCTCGAGAACGGCTACGCGCTGATGGCGGGCGGCACGGCCGACGACATCGCGAAGGTGCAGCCGGCCTTCGACGCCCTCAAGCCCGAGGGCGAGTCGGGCTTCGTCCACGCCGGACGGGTCGGGGCCGGCCACTTCTCCAAGATGGTCCACAACGGCATCGAGTACGCCATGATGCAGGCCTACGCCGAGGGCTACGAGCTGCTCGAGAAGGTCGACATGGTCGACAACGTCACGGCGGTCTTCGACTCGTGGCGCGAGGGCACCGTCGTCCGCTCGTGGCTCCTCGACCTGCTCGTCAAGGCGCTCGAGGAGGACCCGGGCCTGTCGAAGATCCGCGGCTACGCCGAGGACTCGGGCGAGGGACGCTGGACCGTTGAGGCGGCCATCGACAACGCCGTCCCGATGCACACCATCGCGGCCTCGCTGTTCGCCCGCTTCACGTCGCGCCAGGACGAGTCGCCGGCGATGCAGGCCGTCGCCGCGATGCGCAACCAGTTCGGCGGCCACGCCGTGCAGGCCGCCGCCGAGGCAGGTCACGACCCGAAGGACGCCTGAGCCGTGACGACGGGCACCGCATGCACGTCAGCAAGCTGATCCTGCACGACTTCCGTTCCTACTCCGACGTCGAGATCGAGCTCGAGCGCGGCGCCACCGCGTTCATCGGCTCCAACGGCCAGGGCAAGACCAACCTGGTGGAGGCGATCGACTACCTGTCGCGCCTCGACTCGCACCGCGTGTCGAACGACGCCCCGCTGGTGCGGGCCGGCACCGACCAGGCGATCGTGCGGGCCGACGTCGTCAAGGGCGACCGCACGGCGCTGCTCGAGCTCGAGATCACGCCCGGCCGGGCCAACCGTGCCCGGATCAACCGCGGGGCGCTGCCGCGCACCCGCGACCTGGTGGGCGTCCTGCGCACCGTGATCTTCTCGCCCGAGGACCTCGCGCTCGTCAAGGGCGATCCGTCGGACCGGCGCAGGTTCCTCGACTCTCTGCTGGTGCTGCGCACGCCACGGCTCGCGGGGGTGAAGGCCGACTACGACCGCGTGCTCAAGCAGCGCAACACGCTGCTCAAGTCGGCGCGCGGTCGCCGCAACGTCGAGATCGCGACGCTCGACATCTGGGACGAGAACCTCGCCCGCACCGGCGCCGAGCTCGTCGCCGCCCGGCTGACGCTGCTCGACGCGTTGGCTCCCCACCTGATCGACGCGTACGAGCGGGTCGCCGCGGCGTCCGCCCCGGACCGCCGGATCGTGCTCGCGACGTACCGCTCGTCGGTCGTGCTCGACCCCGAGCTGCGCGACCAGGCCACGATCGAGCGGCTGATCCTCGACGAGATCGAGCGCCGCCGCCGCGACGAGGTCGACCGCGGCATCAGCCTGGTCGGTCCGCACCGCGACGACGTCGTCCTGACGATCGGCGACCTGCCCGCCAAGGGCTACGCGAGCCACGGCGAGTCGTGGTCGTTCGCGCTCGCGCTGAAGCTCGCGTCGTTCGAGCTGCTCCGGGCCGACGACGACGACCCCGTGCTGATCCTCGACGACGTCTTCGCCGAGCTCGACCAGGGTCGCCGCGAGCAGCTCGCGGGTCTGGTGGCCGACGCCGAGCAGGTGCTCGTCACCGCGGCGGTCGCCGACGACGTGCCCGATGCGCTGAAGGGGCACCGGTTCAGGGTCGCGGGCGGCGAGGTCGTGCGTGACTGACGACGACCCCCTCGAGCTCGCGCGACGCATCGCGCAGTCGTACAAGGGTGCGGGCGCCCCGGGCGCCGGCGGCGGGCAGCGCCCCCGACGACGGTCCGGCCCGATCAGGCCGTCGCGCGCCAAGAACGAGGACCCCTCGCCGATCTCCGACCTGCTCGACCAGGTGGTGCGCAACCAGGGCTGGGCCGAGAAGCTCGACGACCAGCGGATCTTCACGGACTGGACGAAGATCGTCGGTCCGGAGGTCGCCCAGCACGCCCAGATCGACGGCTTCGAGGACACCGTGGTGCACGTCCGTGCGACGTCGACGGCATGGGCGACGCAGCTCAAGCTGCTGGCGCCCCGCATCGTCGCCAAGCTCAACGAGGCCCTCGGCGACGGGACGGTCACCCGCATCGACGTGCGGGGTCCGCAGGCGCCCTCGTGGAAGAACGGACCACGATCGATCCGCGGCGCCCGGGGCCCGCGGGACACCTACGGCTGAGGCGCGCGGCTCGTCCCTCGCCGCTCCAGCCGCTCGTCCCTCGCGGCTGCCGTGCTCCGCACGGGCGCCTGCCTTCGCTCGCTTCGCTCGCTCGGCCCGTGGCTACGGCGATCGGTCGCCAGGGAGGCCGCTTGCGGCCGGGGGTCTCCCCGCTCGCTGCGCTTGCGGGAGGTACCCCGAGCTCCGTCCCCGGCGAACGGGGTTGGGCGGGGAGGCGGTGCGACCCCGATCGCGTGGGTCAGTCGTCGGGGGCGGTGGAGGCGGCGGCGATGACGAAGGTCGCGGTGGCGGCGGTGACCAGACCCAGCACGAGCGAGGCCTCGACGAAACCGTCCCACCCCGCGACGGGACGGACGCCGATCGCGACCAGCAGCATCATCGCGGCGACGCATCCCACCACGGCGCCCGCCGTGGTGCCGGCGATCGGCGACGCCGGTCCGCGCAGCAGCAGCGCGGCCCCGGCCGTCCACACGAGCGCGACCGCGAGCGCCGCGACGACGTCGGACGGTCGGTGCCAGCCCGCCACGATCGTCGAGGCGCCCGTGAGGGTCGTCGCCAGCCCGCCGCCGAGGGCCACCAGGGACCGCCAGGCGCGGGGAGCGACGACCATCGAGGCGCCGACGGCGCTCGCGACGACCGTCGTGTGCCCGCTCGGCAGGCTGTTGAGGGTCCCGAGGCCCAGATCGGGCCGCTCGAGCACGGAGTGCTTGAGCAGCTGGGTCGTGACGTTGGAGCCGGCGATCACGACGACGGCCCCGACCGCCAGGGCGATGCGACCGCGCAGCACCGAGACGACCACGCACGCCGCGACGACCGCCACGATCGCGCCGATGCCGACGTACCCGAGCAGGCTCAGCACCGCCAGGCGGGTGTCGCGACCCCCCATCACGGTGTGCATCGCGGCGTCGTCCCAGTCCTGTCCGCGCTGCGACTGCAGGGCGACCCGCACCAGGACGACGAGCGTCAGGACCCCGAGGAGCGCAGCGGTGACCGACGAGGCGGTCGTGTCGCGGCGGACGATCGTGGTGCTCATCCCTCCACGATGCCTCACGACCCCCAGAACACGTGTTCCACGTGGAACGCATTCGCCCATGGGGCCGATCGGAGCGTCGGGGACCTTACTGGGACTTGACACCGGGTCCACGACGTCGTCACAGGTGCCGTTACGTGGCTCTGGTGGGCACCGTGGCGCGTCGACACGCAGCTCCACATCTGTGGGTATGTCCTCAGACGCACAGAATGGCCCCCTATACTGATGAGGTGACCCAAACTCCAGATCCTGTGTCGTACGACGCCAGCAACATCCAGGTGCTCGAGGGGCTGGAGGCGGTGCGCAAGCGTCCCGGCATGTACATCGGCTCGACCGGTGAGCGCGGACTGCACCACCTCGTCTACGAGGTCGTCGACAACTCGGTCGACGAGGCCCTCGCGGGGTACGCCTCCCACATCAAGGTCGTCATGCAGGCCGACGGCGGCATCCGCGTCGAGGACGACGGTCGCGGCATCCCCGTCGACGAGCACCCCACCGAGAAGATCCCGGCCGTCACGCTGGTGCTGACGTCGCTGCACGCCGGCGGCAAGTTCGGCGGCGGCGGCTACAAGGTCTCGGGCGGTCTGCACGGAGTCGGCGTCTCGGTGGTCAACGCGTTGTCGACAAAGCTCTATGTCGAGGTCAAGCGCGACGGCTACGTCTGGACGCAGTCGTTCACGTACGGCGAGCCCGACGCCCCGCTCGAGCGCGGTGCCGAGACGAGCGAGACCGGCACGACCACGACGTTCTACGCCAGCGCCGACATCTTCGAGACCGTCGACTACAGCTACGACACCCTCGAGAAGCGCTTCCGCGAGATGGCCTTCCTGAACAAGGGCCTCGAGCTCGTGCTGCGCGACGACCGTCCCGACGTCGAGGGCGCCGACGGCCCCCAGGGCGACGACCGCGTCCGCGACGCACGCTTCCGCTTCGACAAGGGCCTGGTCGACTACGTCGAGCACATCAACGTCGGCAGCAAGGCGCCGATCCACCGCGACGTCATCTCGATCGAGTCCGAGGACGAGTCGAAGGGCCTGTCGCTCGAGATCGCGATGCAGTGGAACGACAGCTTCATCGAGTCGGTCCACACGTTCGCCAACACGATCAACACGCACGAGGGCGGCACGCACGAGGAGGGCTTCCGCGGCGCGCTGACCGCGACGGTCAACAAGTTCGCCACGGCGCAGGGCCTGATCAAGAAGGCCAGCGACAACCTCTCGGGCGAGGACATCCGCGAGGGCCTCACCGCGATCATCTCGATCAAGCTCGAGGAGCCGCAGTTCGAGGGCCAGACCAAGACCAAGCTCGGCAACAGCGAGGCGCGGTCCTACGTGCAGTCGGTGCTCAACGACGAGCTCGGCGCCTGGTTCGAGCAGAACCCCGCCGAGGGCAAGACGATCGTGCGCAAGTCGATCGACGCCGCGACGGCCCGCATGGCCGCCCGCAAGGCCCGCGACCTGGCCCGCAACCGCAAGGGGCTCATGGGTGGCGGCGGGCTCCCCGGCAAGCTCGCCGACTGCCAGTCGCGCAATCCCGAGGAGTGCGAGATCTTCATCGTGGAGGGCAACTCCGCCGGCGGCTCGGCCAAGGGCGGACGCGATCCGTACGCGCAGGCGATCCTGCCGCTGCGCGGCAAGATCCTCAACGTCGAGAAGGCGCGCATCGACAAGATCCTGCAGAACACCGAGGTGCAGGCCATCATCTCGGCGCTCGGCACCGGCGTGCACGAGGACTTCGACATGGCCAAGCTGCGGTACCACAAGATCGTGCTGATGGCCGATGCCGACGTCGACGGCCAGCACATCTCGACGCTGCTGCTGACGCTGCTGTTCCGGTTCATGAAGCCGCTGATCGACGCGGGTCACGTCTACCTCGCGATGCCGCCGCTCTACAAGATCAAGTGGACCAACGCGCCGGCCGAGCTCGCCTACTCCGACGCCGAGCGCGACGGTCTGCTCGCGGCCGGCAAGGAGGCCGGACGCCGCCTGCCCAAGGAGGCACCGGTCCAGCGCTACAAGGGTCTGGGCGAGATGAACGACTCCGAGCTGTGGGACACCACGATGGACCCGGCCCAGCGCGTGCTGCGCCAGGTGACGCTCGAGGACGGAGCGGTCGCGGACGAGATGTTCACGATCCTGATGGGCGAGGACGTCGAGCAGCGGCGCTCGTTCATCCAGCGCAACGCCAAAGACGTCCGCTTCCTCGATATCTGATCTGACAGGGATCCACTCATGACCGACACCACGCCTCCCCCCGAGCACGACCGGATCGAGCACGTCGAGCTGCAGGTCGAGATGCAGCGCTCCTACATCGACTACGCCATGAGCGTCATCGTGTCGCGCGCGCTGCCCGACGTCCGCGACGGGCTCAAGCCCGTCCACCGCCGGGTGCTCTACGCGATGTACGACGGCGGGTACCGACCCGACCGCGGATTCTCCAAGTGCTCGCGCATCGTCGGCGACGTCATGGGCCAGTACCACCCGCACGGCGACACGGCGATCTACGACACCCTCGTGCGCCTGGCGCAGCCGTGGGTCATGCGGGCGCCGATGATCTCGGGGCAGGGCAACTTCGGCTCGCCGGGCAACGACGGTGCCGCCGCGATGCGGTACACCGAGTGCAAGCTCGCGCCCATCGCGATGGAGATGGTGCGCGACATCGAGAAGAACACCGTCGACTTCCGTCCCAACTACGACGGCCGGTCGCTCGAGCCGACCGTGCTGCCGGCGCGCTTCCCGAACCTGCTGGTCAACGGCTCGGCGGGCATCGCGGTGGGCATGGCGACCAACATCCCGCCGCACAACCTGGGCGAGGTCGCCGACGGTGCGCAGTGGGCGCTGGCCAACCCCGAGGCGTCGCAGGAGGAGCTGCTCGAGGCCCTGATGCAGCGCATCAAGGGCCCCGACTTCCCGACCAACGGCCTGATCGTCGGCACCCAGGGCATCGAGAACATGTACCGCACGGGCCGCGGCTCGATCACGATGCGCGGCATCGTCGAGATCGAGGAGGACGCCAAGGGCGGTCTGAGCCTGGTCATCAAGGAGCTGCCCTACCAGGTCAACCCCGACAACCTGGCCGAGAAGATCGCCGACCTGGCCATCTCGGGTCGCGTGCAGGGCATCGCCGACGTCAACGACGAGTCGTCGTCGCGCGTCGGACGTCGCCTCGTGGTCAAGCTCAAGCGCGACGCCGTCGCGCGGGTCGTGCTCAACAACCTCTACAAGCACACCGAGCTGCAGAGCAACTTCAGCGCCAACATGCTCGCGATCGTCGACGACGTCCCGCGCACGCTGACGCTCGACGGCTTCATCAGCAACTGGATCACCCACCAGATCGAGGTCATCCAGCGGCGCACCCAGTACCTGCTCGACCAGGCCGAGGAGCGCGCCCACATCCTGCGTGGACTCGTCAAGGCGCTCGACGCGCTCGACGACGTCATCGCCCTGATCCGTCGCAGCCCGACGGTCGACGAGGCCCGCGAGGGCCTGATCGCGCTGCTCACGATCGACGAGATCCAGGCCACCGCGATCCTCGACATGCAGCTGCGTCGTCTGGCCGCCCTCGAGCGTCAGAAGATCATCGACCAGCTCGCCGAGATCGAGCTCGAGATCGCCGACTACCGCGACATCCTGGCCAAGCCGGAGCGTCAGCGCCAGATCGTGTCGGACGAGCTCGCCGAGATCGTCGACAAGTTCGGCGACGACCGCCGCTCCCCGATCGTCCCGGCCGACGGCGACCTGTCGATGGAGGACCTCATCCCCGACGAGGAGGTCGTCGTCACGATCACCAAGGGCGGGTACGCCAAGCGCACCCGCACCGAGCTGTACCGCGTGCAGAACCGCGGCGGCAAGGGTGTGCGCGGTGCCTCGTTGCGCGGTGACGACATGGTCGACCACATGTTCGCGACCACGAGCCACCACTGGATCCTGTTCTTCACGACGGCCGGTCGCGTCTACCGCGCCAAGGCGTACCAGCTGCCCGAGGCCGGGCGCGACGCCAAGGGCGGGCACGTCGCCGGGCTGCTGTCGTTCCAGCCCGACGAGGAGATCGCGCAGGTGCTGGCGATCCGTGACTACGAGCAGGCCCCCTACCTGGTGCTGGCGACCCGCAAGGGCCTGGTCAAGAAGACGCGCCTCGAGGACTACAACAGCCCCCGCCAGGCCGGCGTCATCGCGATCAACTTCCGCGACGACGACGACGAGCTGATCGGCGCCGAGCTGGTCACCCCCGACGACGACCTGCTGCTGATCTCGCGCCGCGCGCAGGCCATCCGGTTCCGGGCCGACGACGAGCAGCTGCGGCCCATGGGCCGGGCGACGTCGGGCGTCACGGGCATGAAGTTCCGCGACGACGACTCGATGCTGTCGCTGTCGGTCATCCGACGCTCGGCCGACGCGCTCGAGCAGGTCGAGGTCCCGGATGCCGACGAGCTGTTCGTCTTCACCGTCACCGACGGCGGCTACGCCAAGAAGACGCCGATCGACCAGTACCGTTTGCAGGGTCGTGGTGGACTGGGCATCAAGGCCATGCAGATCACCGAGAACCGCGGTGAGCTCGTGGGCGGGCTCGTGCTCGTCGACACCGACGACGTCATCTCGGTGACGGCCAGTGGTCAGGTCACACGCAGCCTCGTCTCCGGCGTCAACCCCACGGGGCGTGGCACGATGGGAGTCAGCTTCGTCAAGTTCAAGGGGGACGATCGGGTCGTGACGATCGCACGCAATGCCGAGGTCCTGCAGGACGAGGCCGTGACCGAGCAGGCCCCCACGGACGAGTCCGTGACCGACGAGGCTCCCACCGACCAGACCGAGACCGACCCGACCGACGAGGGCAGTGACCAGTGAGCGAAGAATCGAAGGGGTCCAAAGCCGTGCCCGGATCGGGTGCCGGTGACGCCGCCCCGACGCAGGCGATCCCGCGGATGACCAAGCCCGCGGCCGCTGGCCAGGGCACGCCGGCGGCCAAGGGCACTCCGCCGTCGCAGAGCACCCCGGCAGCGCCGAGCACCCCGGCAGCCAAGAGCGCCCCCGCCGCCAAGAGCACGCCGCCGAAGGCAGCACCGGCCAAGGCGACGCCGGCCAAGAAGGTCCCGCCGGCGGCGTCCCAGACTGACAAGGGACGTCCGCGCAAGACCGCGGCCCCCACGACGTCGTCGACCACGTCCGCGTCGTCGCCTGCGGCCCCGGCGAAGAAGGGCACGTCAGCTCGCCCTGACCAGAAGCGGCAGATCCAGCCCGTGGGCGGTCCGACCGGTCGTCCGCTCACGGCGGCCGACTACGAGCACACCACCAAGGGATCGCCGGCGTCCACCGCGGTCATCCCGGCCGTCAAGGACCGTCCTGACGACGCGCGCACGTCGCGCCCCGCCGAGACCGTCCAGCCGGGCCCGGGTCGGCGCGCCAGCCTGCGGCTGACGCACGTCGAGCCGTGGTCGGTCACCCGCCTGGCCTTCGCGATCTCGGTCGCCATGATGATCGTCGCGGTCGTCGCGGTCACGATCTTCTGGTTCGTCCTCGACTTCGTCGGGGTCTGGGACCAGATCAACGAGAGCTTCACGACGGTGCTGAGCGATGACACGACGGCCTTCAACGTCACCGACTACTTCGGTGTGGGGCGTGTCGTCGGCCTGACGCTGGTGCTGTCAGCGGTCAACGTCGTGCTGATGACGGCCCTCGCGACGATCGGCGCGCACCTGTACAACCTCGCCGCACAGCTCATGGGAGGCGTCGAAGTGACCCTCGCTGAAGACAAGTGAAACGGGTGCGGTAGAGTTCAGGGCTGTTGCGGGCGTATAGCTCAGCTTGGTTAGAGCGCTTCCCTGATAAGGAAGAGGTCCGAGGTTCAAGTCCTCGTACGCCCACGTAGAAGGAGGTCCGATGAAGACTGTCATCGCCTTCAGCATCGCCGCCGCAGGGCTCGTCTGGGCCCTCGGCCGGAGATCCGGAGATGCGCCGCCCGACACCTGGTCGGCTGCCACGGATCGTCTGTGATCCACACCAGCACGGGGCCATGGCGCAATTGGTAGCGCACCTGCTTTGCAAGCAGGGGGTTCGGGGTTCGAGTCCCCGTGGCTCCACCCTCGACATCCCCCGGTCCCTCGGACCGGGGGATTCGTCGTTCCCGGGACCCGTGCGACGGTCGCAGTTGTGCACAGGCTTGTCCCCAGCCAGTGGATGAAATCCCATCGATGTCATTCACCGCCGTCCACAGCCGGGGTTACGCACAGCTGTGTACACACCTGTGGAAAATGACACGGATGTAGTTCCGCAGGTCAGACGGCAGATCGCCACCCCAGGAGGGGAGCGAGAACCGTCGCGATGTCGGTCAGGATCTGCACGTAGTCGGCGTGCTCGAACGTGAACGGGAGCGCGAACGCGACCTCGTCGACGGCCTGGAAGCCGGCGTGTTCCCACAGGCGGTCGGCGATCTGTGAAGAGGTTCCGACGAGATCGGGAGCGAACATCAGGCGACCGGGTCCCTGCGGCTCACGGGTGCGGTCGAGGCGCGATGCCGCGTACGCCTCGTACCGGGCGGCCTGCTCGGGTGTCGCGGAGTCGGTGGGCACCACGACGAGACCCTGCGACACCCGGGCGGCGCCTCCGAGCGGGTGCAGCTCGCGGAACCGGTCGATCTGGGCGCGCTGGATGCGCGCGAAGTCGTCGCCGTCGCCCACCAGGTCATCCTCCGCACGGACGACGCTGCTGGTCAGCAGGTTGAGTCCGGACCGCGCGGCCCACTCCACCGATGCGAACCCCGCGCCGCCGTACCAGACCCGGTCGGCCAGGCCCCGGGCGTGCGGCTGGATGCGCGCCGAGAACGTCTCGATGCCCTGCGTCCCCTCGAACGTGCTGACCCGCTCGCCCCGCAGCGCGTGCAGCAGCCGGTCGACCCGGGCGTACGAGAAGTCCTCGGCGTCGGCGGTGTCGGGGTACAGGTGCGCCTTGATGTCGTCGTAGTGGGTCGGCGGGCCGACGCTGACGCCGGGGTTGAGCCGGCCGCCCGACAGGACGTCGACGGTCGACAGGTCCTCGGCCAGGCGGAAGGGGTTCTCGAGCCCGAGCGGGGTGACGGCGGTGCCGAGCTCGATGCGCGACGTGCGCTGCGTCGCCGCGGCCAGCACCGCGACGGGCGACGAGATGCCGTGCTGCAGGTGGCGGTGCCGCAGCCAGGCGCTGTCGAAGCCGAGCTGCTCGCCGAGCTCGATGACCTGCAGGGTGCTCTCGTGACCGGGCCCCGGGTCGTGCTCGTCGAACAGGCCGATGGTCAGGAATCCGAGCTTCTTCAACGGACGGTCGGGTGCGCTCACGCCGTCCAGCCTATGGTTCCCGGCACGAATCGCCGCTGACACGTCGGCGAAATGTCCGTGGATCATCCTGAGACCGGCAGCCGCACGAGGACTGTCCTCGCCCCCCGAGAAGGACCGATCACATGAGCGCGAACCCCGTCCGCCTGCAGGCCATCACCGACGTCGAGGCGTACGTCCCGCCGGCCCCGAGCTGCGTCCCCGGCGAGACGCCGGGTGACCTCTTCGGCGCGAACGTCTTCAGCAGGACCGTGATGCACAAGCGCCTCCCGAAGTCGGTCTTCAGGTCGGTCGTCGCCACGATCGACGACTCGCAGGTGCTCGACCCCCAGGTGGCGGACGCCGTCGCGTCGGCCATGAAGGACTGGGCGATCGAGAAGGGTGCGACGCACTACGCCCACGTGTTCTACCCCCTGACGGGATTCACCGCCGAGAAGCACGACGGCTTCTTCGACCCGGTGGGCGACGGGACGGCCTTGGCCGAGTTCGCCGGCAAGACCCTCGTGCAGGGCGAGCCCGACGCGTCGAGCTTCCCCAACGGCGGCCTGCGCAACACCTTCGAGGCGCGCGGCTACACCGGCTGGGACGTGACGAGCCCCGCCTACATCCTGGAGAACCCGCACGGCAACACCCTGTGCATCCCCACGGTCTTCATCTCGATGACCGGTGAGGCGCTCGACCACAAGACGCCCCTGCTGCGCGCGCAGCAGGCCATGGCGGTGCACGCCGAGCGCGTCCTGACCCTCTTCGGGCACACGCCGTCGGCGGTCGTCTCGTACTGCGGTCCCGAGCAGGAGTACTTCCTGATCGACCGCCACTTCTTCGTGGCCCGTCCCGACCTGCTCAACAGCGGACGCACGCTGTTCGGCGCCAAGCCGCCCAAGGGCCAGGAGTTCGACGACCACTACTTCGGCGCGATCCCCGAGCGGGTGCTCGGGTTCATGGCCGACACCGAGCGCGAGCTGTTCAAGCTCGGCATCCCCGCCAAGACCCGCCACAACGAGGTCGCGCCGGGACAGTTCGAGATCGCCCCGATGTTCGAGGCCGCCAACGTCGGCGCCGACCACCAGCAGCTGCTCATGACGACGTTCAAGACCGTCGCGCGCAAGCACGGCATGGAGTGCCTGTTCCACGAGAAGCCGTTCGAGGGCGTCAACGGCTCGGGCAAGCACGTCAACTTCTCGCTCGGCAACGCGACCGAGGGCAATCTGCTGCTGCCCGGCGACACCCCGCACGACAACGCCCAGTTCCTCGTCTTCTGCGCCGCGGTCATCCGCGCAGTCCACCAGTACGGAGGGCTGCTGCGGGCATCGGTCGCGTCGGCGAGCAACGACCACCGTCTCGGGGCCAACGAGGCACCGCCCGCGATCATCTCGATCTTCCTCGGCGACCAGCTGGCCGGGGTCTTCGAGCAGCTCGCCAAGGGGCCCGCGACGTCGTCGAAGGGGCGTGGGACGCTGCAGATCGGCGTCGACACGCTGCCGGTGCTGCCGACCGACCCGGGCGACCGCAACCGCACGAGCCCGTTCGCGTTCACGGGCAACCGTTTCGAGTTCCGCGCACCGGGCTCGCTGCAGTCGGTCGCCGGACCCATGACCACGATCAACGCGATCATGGCCGAGGCGCTCGACCACATCGCGACGAAGCTCGAGACCGCGGTCGAGCTCGGCACCGAGCTCAACGAGGCCGTCCAGTCGCTGCTGACCGAGCTCATCACCGATCACGGCTCGGTCGTCTTCAACGGCAACGGCTACTCGGACGAGTGGCAGGTCGAGGCGGCCGAGCGCGGACTGCCCAACCTGCGCACGACGCTCGACGCGCTGCCCGAGCTGATCACCGAGTCGTCGGTGCAGCTGTTCGAGCGCTACGGCATCTTCACCGAGAGCGAGGCGCACAGCCGGTACGAGATCGGTCTCGAGCACTACACGCAGAGCATCATGGTCGAGGCGCTGTCGACGCTCGAGATCGGTCAGACGTCGGTGCTGCCGGCCGCGGTCCGCTACCAGACCGAGCTGGCGACCAACGTCAGCGCGCTGAGGACCGCGGGCGTCGAGCCCGACCTGGACCTGCTGCACGAGATCACGTCGGTCATCGACGACCTCCGCGTCGGCATCGGCGCGCTGCGACTGGCGCTGGACGGCGACCACGGCGACGACGGCCTCGCCGAGGCGACGTACGCGCAGACGGCCCTGCTGCCGGCGATGGCGACGGTCCGCGCCGCGGCCGACGCGCTCGAGGCCGTCGTCGCCGACGACCTGTGGCCGCTGCCGACCTACCAGGAGATGCTCTACATCCTGTAGGCCGATAGCGTCGTGGTGACCGCAGCCACGACCGAGGAGCCCGCATGCCGCAGACCGTCCGAGGAGTCATCGCCCGCTCGAAGGGCGCACCCGTCACCGTCGAGAACATCGTCATCCCCGACCCGGGCCCGGGCGAGGCGGTCGTCGACATCTCGGCGTGCGGCGTGTGCCACACCGACCTGCACTACCGCGAGGGCGGGATCAACGACGAGTTCCCGTTCCTGCTCGGCCACGAGGCCGCCGGGGTCGTCGAGTCGGTCGGCGAGGGCGTCACCGACGTCGCACCGGGCGACTTCGTCGTCCTGAACTGGCGCGCGGTGTGCGGCAGCTGCCGGGCGTGCCTGCGCGGTCGCCCCTGGTACTGCTTCGACACGCACAACGCGAAGCAGAAGATGACGCTCGAGGACGGCACGGAGCTGTCGCCCGCGCTGGGCATCGGCGCCTTCGCCGACAAGACGCTCGTGGCGGCGGGCCAGTGCACCAAGGTCGACCCGTCGGCGTCGCCCGCCGCGGTGGGCCTGCTGGGATGCGGTGTCATGGCGGGTCTCGGTGCCGCGATCAACACCGGCAACGTGCAGCGCGGCGACTCGGTCGCGGTCATCGGCTGCGGCGGCGTCGGATCGGCGGCCGTCGCCGGTGCCCGTCTGGCCGGCGC
The DNA here is from genome assembly GCF_014841755.1 of Aeromicrobium sp. CFBP 8757. Lineage (NCBI taxonomy): Bacteria > Bacillati > Actinomycetota > Actinomycetes > Propionibacteriales > Nocardioidaceae > Aeromicrobium > Aeromicrobium sp. CFBP 8757. The sequence goes on along the minus strand of NZ_JACYUM010000006.1, from coordinate 55,044 downwards.
CGCGAAGATCATCGCGATCGACCTCGACGACCGCAAGCTCGAGTGGGCCACGGGCCTGGGCGCGACGCACACGATCAACCCGTCGTCCGACGGCGACGTGGTCGAGGCGATCCAGGCCCTGACCGACGGCAACGGCGCCGACGTCGTGATCGACGCCGTCGGCCGGCCCGAGACGTGGAAGCAGGCCTTCTACGGCCGCGACCTCGCCGGCACCGTCGTGCTGGTCGGCGTCCCGACGCCCGACATGCAGCTCGACCTGCCGCTGATCGACGTCTTCGGTCGCGGCGGCTCGCTGAAGTCGAGCTGGTATGGCGACTGCCTGCCGTCGCGCGACTTCCCGATGCTGGTCGACCTCTACCAGCAGGGTCGCCTCGACCTCGACGCGTTCGTGACCGAGACGATCGGCATCGACGACGTCGAGGCCGCGTTCGACAAGATGCACGACGGCACGGTCCTGCGATCGGTGGTGACCCTCTGATGAGCGCTCGCGTGCAGAAGGTCGTGACGTCGGGACAGTTCGCGCTCGACGGCGGCAGCTGGGACGTCGACAACAACGTCTGGCTGGTCGGCGACGACGCCGAGGTGATCGTCATCGACGCCCCGCACGACGCCGCACCGATCCTCGACGCGATCGACGGACGCACCGTGGTCGCGATCGTCCTGACGCACGGGCACAACGACCACATCAACGCCGCGGTCGAGCTGGGCGAGGCCACGGGTGCCCAGGTGTGGTTCCCGCCCGAGGACCGCATGCTGTGGGACGCCGAGCACGACACCGCCCCCGACCAGGAGCTGCACTCGGGGGCGACGTTCGAGGTCGCGGGCACGACGCTGCGGGCGATCCCCACGCCGGGTCACTCACCGGGCAGCACGTGCCTCTACGCACCCGAGCTGGGCGCCGTCTTCAGCGGCGACACGCTGTTCAACGGTGGGCCGGGCGCGACGGGACGGTCCTACTCGGACTTCCCGACGATCATCGAGTCGATCCGGGAGCGTCTGCTGACGCTCCCGGACGACACGGTCGTGCACACGGGCCACGGCGACGACACGTCGATCGGCGCCGAGAAGCCCCACCTCGACGAGTGGATCACCCGCGGTTCGTGAGGTTCAGCGGCCGCGCGGCCACACCAGCGCGGCCGCAGCCACGCCGGCGGCGAGCACCAGGGCCGCCGCGAACGGACGCTTGTCGGTCTCGGCGACCTTCTCCTGCGCCCGCGCCTTGACGTCGAGCTTGGCCGCGAGGGCGTCGACGGTCTCGCCGAGGTGCTCGCGGGTCTCCTTGATCTCCTGCTCGAGGTCGGAGCTCATCGGGACGTCCCTTCGTGGTCGGTGCCGTGCTTGGCGGTGTCGATGTCGGCCTTGACGCTCTCGACGCGGGCGGCGGGCGGGTCGCCCGCCGTGCTGATGCTGCCCTTGCCGACGAGTGCCGCGACGCCCGCCGCCACGAACAGCACGACCGCGACGATCGCGGCGGCGATCCAGGGCGCGAGACCCTCGGCGATACCCAGGATGGCCGTCGCGACCAGCGCACCGAGACCGAACAGGGCGAGCGTCCCGGCGAGTCCGAACAGGCCCGCGCCGACACCGACCTTCTTGCCGGTGGTGGCGAGGTCCTGCTTGGCCATCTGCAGCTCGTCGCGGATCAGGGTGGAGATGTCCTCCATCGCCTGCGTCATGAGCTGGCCCGTCGACGCCTCGCCGACGGGGGTGCGGTCGTCGCTCACGACGTCCCCATCCCCGGCGCGATCGTCGACGGCTGCTCGTTGGCGTGGTCGGATGACGACACCTTCTCGGAGACCTTGTCCTTGACGGCGTGACCGAGATCGGCACCGGCCTGCTTGGCCTGCGCCTGCACGGTGTCCGCGGCGTCCTGCACCTTCGGGTTGTTCCAGGTCCTGGTCGCCTGGGTCTTGATCTGCTCGTAGCGCTCGCGTCCGGCGCGGGAGCCCAGCACGTAGCCGGCTCCCGCGACGGCGAGCATGGTCAGCTTCTTCATGGTGAACCGCTCCTGCATCGTTGTCCGGGGCACGTCCCGTACCCCGTCACAGCGATTTTCCACGCGGCGACGGCGATCCGTCAGGCCGTGGCGCGCAGCTTGAGGGTGACGGAACGACCGCCGGCCCGCGCGACGTCGTGCGACTCGGCGAGCTGGGCGCGGGCGAGGTCGACGAGACCGGCCATCTGCGGGGTGACCTCGGCGAGGGTCAGCTCGGTCTCGATGACGTCGAGGTCGAGCCCGAGCACGTCGCCGAAGATGCGGCGCAGGTAGTCGGTCGCGTGGTCCCAGCCGGCGCGCGGCGTGCCCTCGCCGTAGCCACCACCGCGCGCGACGACGAGGAAGGCGGGCCGGCCCGCGACCGTCTGGGTGCCGGGCGCGAAGCGCGGGTCGGTGATGAGGGTGTCGATCCACGTCTTGAGGTGCGCCGACACGCCGAAGTTGTACAGCGGCGCCGCGACGACCAGCACGTCGGCTGCCTCGACCTCGTCGGCCAGCCCGGCGGCGACGGCGCGAGCCGCCTCCTGCTCGGGGGTCCACTGCTCCTGCGGCACGAAGCCGGCGAAGGCGGCGGTCGACCAGACGTCGGGTGCGATGGGATCGGCGGCGACGTCGCGGCGCGTGACGACGGTGTCGGGTCCCTCGGCCTCGACGATCGACGCCACGAGGGTGTCGGCGACGGCTCGGGTGACCGAGCCGTCGGTGCGGATGCTGGAGTCGAGCCGGAGGATCGTGGTCATGTCAGGTGCTCCTGGGGTGTGGGGTGGTTGCATATAGTCTTGCACGAAGATCATATTTTATACAGACGATCGTCGATGACGAGCATCACGCCGGCAGGGGCGGATAGGGTGGAGGCATGAGCGAGACGACGGGCGAGCGCACGATCGGCCCGGTCGACGACTTCGGCCAGGCCCTCGGCTCGTTGCTGCGCCGCTACCTCGACGGGGCCCGTGAGGCGACGGACGACCTGCCGGGCGGTCCGCGCGGCTTCCAGGTGCTGGTGAACGCGTCGTCCGGTGCCGACTGCAGCAACCAGGCCACGATCGCGCACCGGCTCGGCATCGACCGCACCGTCATGACCTACCTCGTCGACGACCTCGAGAAGGCCGGTCTCGTCGAGCGCCGACCCGACCCCGCCGACCGTCGAGCGCGGCAGGTGGTGCGCACCGCCGCCGGCGAGGCGACGCTCGACGACGTCAGGCGCCGCATGGCAGCCGTCGAGGACGTCGTGCTCGGCAGTCTGTCGGCCGACGACGCCGTCGCGTTCAGGCGTCTCCTGGTCGCGGCCGCGGTGGGTGCACCGCCCACCGACCACTCGATGTGCGACGTCGTGGGCGACGACCTCGCGGGGGGCTGCTGACCTACGGCGCTTCCGCGACCGCCGGCACGCCCGACCCCATGGCCCAGCGGATCGCGCCCGTCACGACGACACCGCTCGTGCGCACCGCGGTCGCCTCGGTCAGCGGCAGGTAGGGCAGCCGCAGCGGCAGCCGGGTCCACCGCGGCATCATCGCGACGGCGGCCGCCGACAGCAGCCCGTACGGTCCGCGCAGGGCGAGCGGCACGGGCGGGTGCACCAGGATGAAACGGGCCGTCCGCCGGGCGGCGGGCGTGCCCTGCAGCTCGGGCCGGTACGACCGCATGACCTCGTCGAGCTCGGCGACGGTCTCGGGCACGTCGACGGCTCCGAGCGCGCGGGCGACGTGGGCCGTGTCGGCCACGTACGCGTCGCGACCGCCGGCGTCGAGGCGGTGCGCGCCGTAGCGGTCGTGGGCCCGCAGGAAGCTGTCGATCTCGGCCACGTGCACCCACCGCAGCAGGTGCGGGTCGGACGCCTCGTACGGGCGTCCGTCGGGCGCCACCCCGTTGATGCGTCCGTGCACGGCCCGCACGATGCGGATCGCGCGATCGGCGTCCTCGATCGTGCCGAACGTCGTCTCGGCCAGGAACGTGCTGGTGCGCTGCAGGCGTCCCCACGGGTCGCCGCGGTAGCCGGAGTGCTGGTCGACCGCCGCCATGGCCAGGGGGTGCAGCGACTGCAGCAGCAGCGCCCGCATGCCGCCGACGAACATCGACGCGTCGGAGTGCACGCGTTGGATCGCCGAGTCGGGCCCGAACCGTCGCGGCCCCTCGGCGAGGTGGATGCGGTCGCGCCGCGCCGGCCCCTCCTCCCCCGCGACGCGCGCGAAGATGGCTGCCCCGACCCGTTCCTGCGCAAAACTGAACACGTTCACCTGTCGAGTGTCCCCCACGAGCCAAGAACCGGCGCTTCGAGCACGCCGGCCCTCGGCACCGGGTCAGCCGATCGGGGCGCGCTCGGCGCGGCGGCGCGCCTGCTCGATCGGGTCGGGCACGGGGACCGCCGCGATGAGTCGCTGCGTGTACGCCTCCCGGGGGTGGCTCAGCACCTGGTCGCGCGCCCCGATCTCGACCAGCTCGCCGTGCTGCATGACGGCGACGCGGTTGGCCAGCGTGTCGACGACCGCGAGGTCGTGGCTGATGAACAGGCACGCGAACTGCAGACGCTGCTGCAGCTCCCTGAACAGCTCGAGCACGCGCGCCTGCACCGAGACGTCGAGGGCCGACGTCGGCTCGTCGGCGATCAGCAGGTCGGGGTCGAGCGACAGCGCGCGGGCGAGACTGACCCGCTGCCGCTGGCCGCCCGACAGCTCGTGCGGGAACCGCTCGGCGTACGAGCCGCCGAGCTCGACGTTCTCGAGCAGCTCGGCGACCTTGGCGTCGATCTGCGACGACGTCAGCTCGGTCTGGACGTGCAGCGGCTCGGCGATGCACTGGCCGATCGACATGCGGGGGTTGAGCGAGGACGCGGGGTCCTGGAACACGAATCCGAACCGCGAGCGCATCGAGCGCAGCTGGCGGTCGCTGAGGCCCGACACCTGCTGGCCCGAGACGTGGATCGTGCCGGACGTCGGCTGCTGAAGGCCCACCGTCGTGCGGCCGACGGTCGACTTGCCGGATCCCGACTCGCCGACCAGGCCCAGCACCTCGCCCTTGCGGATCTCGAACGAGACGTGGTCGACGGCCCGGAACGGCGGCTGTCCGAAGTGTCCGGCGAACTCGACGACGAGGTCGTCGACCTTCAGGACGACGTCGGTCTTGTCGTCGACCAGCCCGGGACCGTCCGAGCGGCCGAGGTGCGGGACGGCGTCGAGGAGCGCCCGCGTGTACGGGTGCCGCGGGGACGCGAACAGCTCGCGCGACGGCGCCTGCTCGACGATCGTGCCGCGGTACATGACGACGACGCGGTCGGCCATGTCGGCCACGACGCCCATGTTGTGGGTGATCAGGACGATCGCGGTGCCGAGCCGCTCGCGCAGCGACAGCAGGAGCTCGAGGATCGAGGCCTGCACCGTGACGTCGAGAGCCGTCGTCGGCTCGTCGGCGATGATGACGTCGGGATCGCAGGCGATCGCCATCGCGATGACGACCCGCTGCTTCTGCCCGCCCGACAGCTGGTGCGGGTAGTAGCCGACGCGCTCCTCGGGGTCGGGCATGCCGACCATCTCGAGCAGCTCGACGGCGCGGGCGCGGGCGGCCTTCTTCGAGATCTTGCGGTGCGCCTGCAGGCCCTCGATGATCTGCCAGCCGACCGTGTAGACCGGGTTGAGCGCCGTGGCGGGCTCCTGGAACACCATCGAGACCCGGTCGCCGCGGATCGGCTGGAGGCTGCGGTTCGACAGCCCGAGCAGGTCGCGGTCGCCCAGGCGGGCCGAGCCGGTCACCTCGGCCGTCGAGGGCAGCAGGCCCAGGACGGCTCGCGAGCTGACGGACTTGCCGGAGCCGGACTCGCCGACGACCGCGACGACCTCGCCCGGGGCGACGTCGAAGCTGATGCCCTTGACGGCCCTGACCTGGCCCGCGTCGGTGCGGAACGACACCGCGAGATCGGTCAGCGACAGCGCCGCGACCCGCTTCTCGCCGGCGTCGGTCCCTGCGTCTGCATCTGTCCCTTCGCTTCGCTCACGGTCGGCCGCTGGCGGCCTCCCTAGGGACCGGTCGTCCGTGGCGCTGTCGAGGGCGGCGAACTCCTGCTCGATCTCGGCCTGGTCGGCCTCGGTCGTGTCGGCGCCGCGGGTGCGCAGCAGCGGGTTGAGGATGTCGTTGAGGCTCTCGCCCACGAGCGTCGCGCCCAGCACGATCAGCACGATCGCCAGACCCGGGAACACTCCCGTCCACCAGATGCCCGACGACGCGTCCGGCAGCGCCTTGTTGAGGTCGTAGCCCCACTCGGCGGCTGCCGACGGCTCGATGCCGAAGCCGAGGAAGCCCAGCCCGGCGAGGGTCAGGATCGCCTCCGACGCGTTGAGGGTGCCGATGACGGGCAGCGACGACGAGACGTTCGAGAAGACGTGCTTGCGCAGGATGCGGGGCGTCCGCACGCCGACGACCTTGGCGGCGTCGACGTAGGGCTCGGCCTTGACCGACAGCGTCGCGTTGCGGATCACGCGGTAGTACTGCGGCACGAAGACGACGGTGATCGAGATGGCCGCCGCGAGGATGCCGCCGATCGCGCTGCTGTTGCCGCCCGACAGGACGATCGAGACGACGATCGCGAGCAGCAGCGACGGGAACGCGTACAGGGCGTCCATGACGAGCACCAGGACGCGGTCGAGCCATCCGCCGAGGTAGCCCGAGACCAGGCCGAGCGGCACGCCGACGACACCCGACAGCACGACCGCCAGGACGATGACCTCGACCGCGGTGCGGGCCCCGTAGATGACGCGCGACAGCACGTCGGTGCCGCCGACCGTCGTGCCGAACCAGTGATCGGCCGACGGGCCCTGCTGCGTCCCGAAGACGACGCCGTTGGCGCGGTCGGCGTTGAAGTCGTACGGCGCGAGCCACGGGGCGAAGATCGCCACGAACACGAACAGGAACACCAGGCCGAAGCCCAGCAGGAGCATGAAGCGCTGCAGCCCGTGGGACTGCCGGACCACGCCGGGGACGAATCGAGACATCAGAACCTCACTCGGGGGTCGACGAACGCGACGATGACGTCGATCAGGAAGCTCATCGCCCCGACGATCAGGGCGATGACGGTCACGATGCCCTGCACGGCCAGGAAGTCGCGGCGGATCAGGTACTCCGACAGCTGGTAGCCCAGCCCCTTCCACTCGAAGGTCGTCTCGGTGAGGATCGCGCCGCCCAGCAGCAGGGCGACCTGCATGCCCATGACGGTCACGACCGGCACCAGCGCGTTGCGGAAGGCGTGCTTGTTCATGACGCGTCGCTCGGAGATGCCGCGGGCGCGGGCCGCCGTGACGTAGTCCATCCGCAGCGTCTGCAGCAGGTTGACCCGCACGAGTCGCAGGAACACGCCGCCGGTCAGCAGGCCGAGGGCGATCGCGGGCAGCATCGCGTGCTTCAGGACGTCGCCGATCAGCGCGGGGTCTCCCCACAGGATCGCGTCGACGATCATGATGTTGGTGCGCGGGTGGACGTCCTGCAGCGTCAGCTCGGTCGCGATGCTGGCGCGTCCCGACGAGGGCCAGCCGAACGGCGTGAAGGCGAGCTTGAGCAGCAGGCCCACGAAGAACACGGGTGCCGCGTAGACCAGGATCGAGAACAGCCGCAGCAGGACGTCGGGCACCCGATCGCGGTAGCGGGCCGCGAGGCGTCCGAGCGGGACGCCCACCGCGAACGCCACGATCAGCGACCAGAAGGCCAGCTCGAGCGTCGCCGCGCCGTTGACGACGAGGATGTCCGAGACCTTGCGGTTGTCGGTCAGCGTCGTGCCGAAGTCGCCGCGGAACAGCCCGGACAGGTACTCCCAGTACTGCGTCAGGATCGGCCGGTCGAGGCCGGCGTCGGCCTTGCGCTCGGCGATCTGCTCGGCCGTCAGACGTCCGCCGAGCGCGGCCTGGATCGGGTCGCCGATGACGCGCATCAGCACGAACACCATCGTGACGAGCACCCAGATCATCGGGACGAGCAGCGCGAGGCGCACCAGCAGGTAGCGGGCCAGGGGGCTCAGGGGTCCGCGACGCCGGCTCGGCGGACGCGCACCGGCGGGTTCGAGCGGTGCCAGGACTTCGGCGGTCGACATGTGGTCCTCTTCTTCGTGGTGGTCTCATGCCGAGGAGGGGCGGACCCGACGGGCCCGCCCCTCCTCAGGTGGTCACTTCGACAGCGAGGTGAACCGGAACTTGAACGACGGGTCGAGCGTCTCGTCGAGACCCTTGACGCCGTCGACGCCGATCGCGACCTGCGAGCCGGTCAGCAGCGGCAGGTAGGGCACCTGGTCGGCCAGGCGCTCCTGGATCGCGCCCAGCGTCGCCTCGCGCGACGCCTTGTCGGCGTCGGTGCGCTCGCTCTCGAGCAGCTTCGTCATCTCCGGGTCGGCGAAGTCGGAGTCGAGGTCGTTGTAGTGCGAGTTGGTGAAGTTGCCGCTCTTCTCCTTGTCGTACGGGCTCAGGAACGGCGACAGGTAGTTGTCGGCGTCGGGGAAGTCCGGGAACCAGCCGAGCTGGAACACCGGGTACGCGTCGGCGTTGTACTCCTCGGAGTACGTGACCCACTCGGTCGACTGCAGGTCGACCGTGAACAGCTTGGAGGCCTCGAGCTGACGCTTGACCGCCGCGTACTCCTCGCCCGAGCTGGATCCGTAGTGGTCGGGGTTGTACTGCAGCTTGATGTCGACCGGCGTCGAGACGCCCGCCTCGTCGAGGAACTGCTTGGCCTTCGTGGCGTCGGGCGCGTCGCCGTAGGCGTCCTTGAACGCCTCGGTCGCGCCGGTCTGGCCGTCCGGGACCATCGAGTACGCCGGGGTGAAGGTGTCCTTGTAGACCTGCGTCGCGATGTCGGCCCGGTCGATCGACGAGGCCATGGCCTTGCGGATCGCGAGCTTCTGCTCCGGCGAGTCGCCGGGCATCGTCTCGAGGTTGAACGTGATGTAGCGCAGCTCGCCGCCGTCGCCCGTCACGACGTTGATGCCGTCGGTCTTCTCGAGGTCGGCGATGTCGGTCGGGGTCAGCGACCGGTACGCGACGTCGATGTCCTTGTTCTTGATGTCGAGCTTCAGGTTCTCGGGCTTGGCGTAGTACTTCATCGTGACCGATGCGGTCTTCGGCTTGCCGTACGTGCCCTGGTAGTCGGGGTTGGCCTTGAACTCGGCGAGCTGGTTCTTGGAGTACTTCGCGATCGTGTACGGGCCCGAGAAGCCGGCGGCCTTGACGGCCGCGTCGTCGTCGAGCACCTTGTCGGCGGGGTAGGTCTCCTCGTCCACGATCGGACCGGCGGACGTCACCAGGATCTGCGGGAACGTCTGGTCGTTCGGCGCGTTGAGCGTGAACGTGACGGTCGAGTCGTCGGTGGCCTCGACGCTCTTCATGGCGCCCAGCAGCGACGAGGGGCCGCTCGGGTCGTTGATCGCGACGATGCGGTTGAACGAGAACGCGACGTCGGAGGCGGTCAGCTCGTTGCCGTTGGCGAACGTCAGACCGGGCTTCATGGTGCACACGTACGTCGTGGGCGTGTCGAAGTCGCACGCCGACGCGGCGTCCGGCGTCGGGTCGGTGCTGCCGGCCGGGAAGTTGAGGAGGTACTGGTAGACCTGCGTCTGGACGTTCAGCGAGCCGTTGTCGTACGAGCCCGCCGGGTCGATCGAGACGACCTTGTCGGTCGTGCCGACGATCAGTCCCGCTCCCGAGTCGCTGCCACCGCTGTTGTTCCCTGCTCCGCAGGCTGCGAGGGCTACCCCGGCCACTGCGGACACCGCGGCGAGCGCGGTCCCCCGACGGAAGATGGTCATTGGTCTCCTATGAGTCGAGCCACCCACCCGCGGCGGCGACGGTCGTCCACATGATGGGACAGGTGGTCCGCACGCTACACGCGCCGGGACGGGAGGTGCGGTCCGCGAACATTGCAGTTCGGTGACAGATGCAACCGTCTGCACCGCGCGCCCATGACGAAGACCCCCGTAGCGCGAGGCGCTGCCGGGGGCCGTGACCGCGACGCGGGAGAGCGTCGGGTCTCTTCTCGTGTCGTCCGGGTCGGGCTGCCGGGAGAGGTGCCTCGACCCAGGGTCTGGACGGAGGGAGATCCGCACGGACCGCGGCGGGAGAGCCGGGATACGACTGAGTTCGTACCTCCATCGTGACGGCTCCGGTCGGGCAGCGGCAGGGACCAATGTCCTCATGATCTTCGGCGAAGGTCGCTAAAGTCGAGACCTCAGGTCCCGCCGTCCGTAGGCTGGTACTCAGGGAGTGTGTTCATGCCGGGGAGTGCCAAGGTGGCGTCCGAACGTCTGCGAGGTGTCCTCGAGGCCGTCGCGACGATGTCGTCCGACCTGTCCCTCGAGGGACTGCTCGACCGGATCCTGCGCCAGGCCGGCGACCTCGTCGACGCCGAGCGCGGCTTCCTCGACGTCCTCGACCGGCGGTCGGACCGGCGGATCGGCACCTTCGCGGCGTACAACGTCCCGGGGGTCGTCGACCAGCAGCACCCCGGACGGCAGCTCCTGGTCGACCTCCTCGAGCAGCCCGACCCGCGGGTGCGGCGCGGCAGCGCCGGCAAGGGCGAGGGCAGCGCCTTCATCGGCGTCCCGATCAGGATCCACGACTTCGAGTTCGGCAACCTGTACCTGATCGGCAAGCGGTCGGGCCACGGGTTCACGCACGAGGACGAGGAGGTCGCGCAGGCCATCGCCTCGGCGGCCGGCGTCGTCATCGAGAACGCCCGGCTGCACGAGCGCGGCGGGCGACAGCGCCTGTGGCTCGAGGCGGCCAGCGAGATCACGACGTCCCTGCTCTCGCCGATCTCGCGCCACACCGCCCTGCAGCTCGTCGCCGATCGGGCCCGCCTCGTGTCGGCGGCCGACTTCGTCGCCCTGCTGATGCCCGACACCTCCGACAGCCTCGTCGTCGAGGCCGTCTCCGGGCGTCCCGCCGAGGGCGTGCTGGGCGAGGCGATCCCGCCCAACGGCACCCTCGTGGGCGAGGCCGCCCGGCTCGGCCAGACGATCGTCGTGCCCGACACCGAGCTCGACCCGCGCTACCAGCGTCACAAGACCCCGGCCTGGCCCGACCTCGGATCGCTGATGGTGCTGCCGCTGCGCGGCGGCGAGGAGACCGGCGTGCTGATCGTGGGCTGGATGAAGGGCCACCAGACCGATCGGTGGGAGCTCGACCCCGTCGTGCCGCAGGGCTTCGCCAACCAGGCGGCGCTCGTGCTGCAGGTCGCGCGCGCGCAGGAGGACCAGGCGCGTCTTGCGGTCTTCGAGGACCGCGACCGGATCGGCCGCGACCTGCACGACCTCGTCATCCAGCGGCTGTTCGGCATCGGCCTGATGCTCGACAACACGACCAAGCTCATCGCGGAGCCCGCCGCGGTCGAGCGTCTGTCGTCGGCGATCGACGACATCGACCAGACCATCAAGGACATCCGGCGCACGATCTTCGCGCTCAGCTCGACGACGCAGGCCGACGACCTGCGCGCCGAGCTCGAGCTCGTCGTGCACGACGCCGCCAAGCTGCTGGGGTTCACGCCGCACCTCACGCTGTCGGGGCCCGTCGACAGCATGGTCCCCGACGACGTCCGCGGCCCCCTGCTGGCGGTGCTGCGCGAGGCCCTGTCGAACATCGTCCGTCATGCGAGGGCGTCCCGCGTCTCTGTGGAGGTGGGAGTCGGTCACGACATCTGTCTCGAGGTCCGCGACGATGGTCGGGGGCTGCGACCCGGGTCGCCGGGCAACGGGCTCCGCAACATCCGCGAGCGGGCCGAGCTGCTCGGCGGGACCTGCACCGTCACGGGCGAGGCAGACCAGGGCACGACCGTTTCGTGGACCGTACCGAGGAGATCTTGATGAGTGCCGCACCGATCAGACTGTTCCTGCTCGACGACCACGAGGTCGTCCGCCGCGGGCTCAAGGACCTGCTCGACCAGGAGGACGACATCGAGGTCGTCGGCGAGTCCGGGCTGGCCCAGGACGCCGTCGCCCGCATCCCGTCGATGAAGCCCGACGTCGCGGTGCTCGACGCGCGCCTGCCCGACGGCTCGGGCATCGAGGTGTGCCGCGACATCCGCTCGCTCGACCCCTCGATCGCCGTCATCATCCTGACGTCGTACGACGACGACGACGCGCTGTTCGCCGCGATCATGGCCGGCGCGGCCGGCTACGTCCTCAAGCAGGTGCGCGGCACCGATCTCGTCGAGGCCGTCCGCCGCGTCGCGAGCGGCCAGTCGCTGCTCGACCCGGCCGTCACGCAGCGCGTCCTGCGCCGCATCCGCGAGGGCGAGCCGGCCGAGGACCCCCTGCAGTCGCTGACCAAGCAGGAGCGCCGCATCCTCGACCTGATCGGGCAGGGCCTGACCAACCGGCAGATCGCCGGCGAGATGTTCCTGGCGGAGAAGACCGTCAAGAACTACGTCACGCAGCTGCTCTCGAAGCTGGGCCTGGAGCGACGCACCCAGGCGGCGGTCCTCGTCACCCGTCATGCCGGGATGAACCCGCGCAAGTCGTGACGGCGCGACCGTTATCCTTGGTGGCATGAGCCACGACCAGCACCTGTCCGAGTTCGACCCCGACATCGCAGCGCTTCTGGACGCCGAGCTGCATCGTCAGCAGTCGACGCTCGAGATGATCGCCTCCGAGAACTTCGCGCCCGTCGCGGCGCTCGAGGCGCAGGGCAGCGTGCTGACCAACAAGTACGCCGAGGGCTACCCCGGCAAGCGGTACTACGGCGGCTGCGAGTTCGTCGACCAGGTCGAGACGATCGCGATCGACCGCCTCAAGCAGCTGTTCGACGCGGGCTACGCCAACGTCCAGCCGCACTCGGGCGCGACGGCCAACGCCGCGGCGCTGCACGCCATCGCGACGGTCGGCGACACGATCCTCGGTCTCGACCTGGCCAACGGCGGCCACCTGACGCACGGCATGAAGCTCAACTTCTCGGGCAAGCTGTACAAGCCCGTCGCCTACCACGTGGTGCCCGAGACCGGTCTGGTCGACATGGACGAGGTGCGCTCGCTGGCTCGCGAGCACAAGCCCCAGGTCATCATCGCCGGCTGGTCGGCCTACCCGCGGCAGCTCGACTTCGCGCTGTTCCGCGAGATCGCCGACGAGGTCGGCGCCAAGCTGTGGGTCGACATGGCGCACTTCGCGGGCCTGGTCGCGGCGGGCCTGCACCCCAGCCCCCTCCCCCACGCGCACATCGTCACCACCACGACGCACAAGACCCTCGGCGGTCCTCGCGGCGGCGCGATCCTGACCAACGACGACGAGGTCGCCAAGAAGATGCGGTCCGCGGTGTTCCCCGGCCAGCAGGGCGGCCCGCTCGAGCACGTCATCGCCGCGAAGGCCGTGGCCTTCAAGATGGCGCTCGAGCCCGGTTTCAAGGAGCGCCAGCAGCGCACGATCGAGGGCGCCCAGATCCTGGCGTCGCGCTTGCTGGCCGACGACATGACCGAGGCGGGCGTCAAGGTGCTGAGCGGCGGCACCGACGTCCACCTGGTGCTGGTCGACCTGCGCGACTCCGAGCTCGACGGCCAGCAGGCCGAGGACCGGCTGCACGAGGCCGGCATCACGGTCAACCGCAACGCCGTCCCCAACGACCCCCGTCCGCCGATGGTGACGTCGGGCCTGCGCATCGGCACGCCGGCGCTCGCGACCCGCGGCTTCGGCGCCGAGGAGTTCACCGAGGTCGCCGACATCATCGCCGCGGCGCTGCAGCCCGGCGAGGTCGACCTCGAGGGCCTGCGCAAGCGGGTCACGGTGCTGGCCGAGCGCTTCCCGCTCTACCCGGACGTCACGCCGTTCACGGCGTGACCACCGTGCGCCCCGAGACGAGCAGACCCCCCGTCAAGGCCTGGTTCACGCCCGGCCTGATGGGCCTGCACGTCCTCGGGGTGGTCGCGGTCGTCTTCTGCGTCCTGATGGGCCTGTGGCAGATGGGCGTGTACGACTCGCGCCAGCACGACGAGCAGGCCGACAAGCGCGAGGTGCCGCGGGTCGCGCTGACCGACCTGTGGACGCCCGACACGCCGTTCACCCGCGACCTGAACCACCGGCCCGTGACGGTCGAGGGGTCGTTCGCCCCGGCCGACGAGCAGATCTGGGTCACGCCCAAGGAGCTCGACGGACGCGACGGGGCGTGGCTTCTCGCACCGCTGCAGGTCGCCGGCGGCGACACCCTGCTGGTCGTGCGCGGCTGGTCGTCCGAGACCGGCGCCTTCCCGGACGTCCCGGCCGGCCGCGTGGTCGTCGAGGCCGTCCTCGAGCCGGGCGAGCCCGCCGAGGCCGGCGCCCGGTCGTTCGACCCCGACGAGCGCACGATCGGCGCCGTCCGGATCCCCAGCCTGATCAACGAGGTGCCGTACGACCTCTACTCGGGCTTCGCGATCAGCACCGACGCGGCGACCGCCGGGTCCCTCGACCTCGTGCCGCCGCCGCAGCCCGACGACGTCTCGTGGACCGTCGGCCTCAAGAACCTGGCCTACGCGATGCAGTGGTGGGTCTTCGGCCTCTTCGCGGCGTTCATGTGGTGGCGCATGTGCACCGAGACGATCGCCGCCAGGCCCGCGAAGGTAGCCTGAGGTCGTGAAGAATCCTCGCGGTCCGTTGCTTCCGTACCAGGTGCTGGCGACGATCGTCGGCCTCAACCTGATCTTCGTGTTCACGGCCGCGTTCGCCCAACGACTGACCGGCGACGGCTCGTGGTGGAACCGCAACGAGACGCTGATCCTCGTGATCGACCAGGTCCACGGCCTGCTGTTCATGGCCCTGCTCGTCGTGATCGCCGTGCTGGCCACCCGCAACAAGTGGAAGCCCGTCTTCACCATCACGACGATGCTGCTGGCGACGATCCCGTTCGTCAGCTTCTGGGCCGAGCGGCGCACGACCCTCAAGGTCAACGCCGACCACCCCGCGATCGCCTGACGCTCTAGCGGCCCTCGAACGTCGCCCGGCCGGGGCCGTTCGTCAGGAACGACTCCATGCCGTGCTGCAGGTCGTCGGTGTCGAACAGCTCGGACGCGATCGCGGTCGTGTGCTCGATCGCCTGCGGCACGCCGCCGGCCTCGAAGTGGCGCAGGATGTCCTTCGCCGCGCCGAACGCCTTCGTGGGGCCGACCGCGATCGACCGGACGAACGACAGGACCGCGTCGTCGAAGCCCTCGACCGGGAGCACCCGGTTGACGACGTTCCAGCGCTCCATCGTCGCGGCGTCGTAGAGGTCGCCCGTGAACACGAACTCCTTCGCGCGACCGACGCCGGCCCGCGCCGCGAGCCGCTGCGTGCCGCCCATCGTGGGCGTCAGGCCGATGACCCGCTCGACCAGGCCGAACTTCGCCTTCTCGCTGGCCAGGATGATGTCGCACGCGACCGCGACCTCGAAGGCCCACGTCAGCGTCAGGGCGTGGGCCGCGAAGAACGTCGGGAACGGCATGGCGTCGATCCGGGTCGGCAGCTCGAGCATGCGGTCGTACAGGGCCAGCGTCTCGGCCTTGGTCCGGCGCGCGTGGAACTGGGCGACGTCGACGCCTCCCGAGACGATCTTGCCCTCGGCGCGGATCAGCAGCGCCCGCGGCGGATCGGCCATGACCTCGTCGAGCGCGACGTCGAAGGCGTCGTGCAGCTCGAGGGAGTAGAGGTTGACGGGAGGCTCGCTGAACGTCAGCACCGCGATGCCGCCGTCGACCCGCTCGACCGTGACGCTCATCGCCGCACCTCCGCGGGATCGTAGGAGCCGCCCTTGTCGGCGACCGCGGCCCGCAGGGCGAGCAGCGCGCCGACCAGCAGCGTCAGCAGGAACAGGGTGCGCAGGCGGTGGGAGCCCGAGGACGTCGACATGCGCTCACGATAGCCACCGGATCGGTGGACCGCCGCCCCGCCAGCCGCCCGACGGAAGTTGGCCGGACGTGAAAAGATGGGGTCACCACACCGAAAGGATCCCCCCTGTGGCCTCGCAGCTCACCGCGACCTTCTCGACCAACCATGGCGACATCGTCGTGAACCTCTTCCCCGACCACGCCCCCAAGACCGTCGACAACTTCGTCGGCCTCGCCGAGGGCACCAAGGAGTTCGTCGACCCGGCCACCGGCCAGGTCGCGACCAAGCCCTTCTACGACGGGCTCGGCTTCCACCGCATCATCGCCAACTTCATGCTGCAGGGCGGCGACCCGCTCGGCACCGGCACCGGTGGCCCGGGCTACACGTTCGAGGACGAGTTCCACCCCGATCTTCGCTTCGACAAGCCGTACCTGCTCGCGATGGCCAACGCCGGACCGGGCACCAACGGCTCGCAGTTCTTCATCACCCTCGTGCCGACCGACTGGCTCAACCGCAAGCACACGATCTTCGGCGAGGTCGCCGACGACGCGAGCCGTGCTGTCGTCGACACGATCGGCAAGGTCTCGACCGACGGCTTCGACCGTCCGGCGCAGCCCGTCGTGATCGAGAAGCTGACGATCGCCCGCACCGAGGGCTAGGTCGTGAACCTCCCGGCGGAGGACTATCGCTGCTACAACCACCCGGACCGCGAGGCCTACATCTCGTGCCAGCGGTGCGAGCGGCTGATCTGTCCGGACTGCATGCGAGACGCCTCCGTCGGGTTCCAGTGCCCCTCCTGCATCGCGGAGGGGGCCAAGACCGTCCGCCAGCCGACGACGCTGGCCGGCGGAGCCGTCTCCGGCCGCGAGGGCCGGGTGTCGATGATCCTGATCGGCATCAACGTCGCGGCCTACGTCGCGCAGCTCGCGACCGGCGACCGGGCCGGCGACGTCTACCAGCAGGGAGCCCTGCAGGCGTACGTCACCGCCGACGGCGACTACTGGCGTCTGCTGACCTCGGCCTTCCTGCACGGCAGCATGCTCCACCTGCTGTTCAACATGTACGCGCTGTACCTGTTCGGGCCGTTCGTCGAGCGCGCGCTCGGCACGGCCCGTTTCGTCGTCGCCTACCTCACGTCGGCCATCGCCGGCTCGATCGTGGTGTACCTGCTGGCCGATCCCGCGACCGTCACGATCGGCGCCTCCGGTGCCGTGTTCGGGCTGTTCGGCATGGCCCTGATCTTCCTGCTCAAGGCCAAGCAGGACGTCCGCACGCTGCTGGTGCTGCTGGCGATCAACGCCTTCATCAGCGTCGCGGGCCCCAACATCAGCTGGGAGGGGCACCTCGGCGGATTCGTCGCGGGAGTCGCCCTGGGAGCGGTGTTCGCCTACGCGCCGCGCGACCGCCGCACGCTCGTGCAGTCGCTGGCGATCGGCGGGCTGTGGATCATCATGGTCGCCGCCTTCGTGCTGCGCACGATGCAGCTCACGCCCTAGCGGCGGGGCGGAACGCGCACACCGTCGTCAACAGCTGTGCACACAGATGTGGATAACTACACCCGTGTAATTCGGCGAGGAGCGGTGGTCACTCCCACTTCATCGCGAAGCCGAAGGCCGCCACGATGAAGCCCATGCCGATCACGAGGTTCCAGTTGCCGAGGTCGGCGTACCACTGCAGGAACGACGGGTAGTCGATCGTCTGGCCGTTCAGCACGTAGAACACCACGATCCAGACCAGTCCGATGAGGGCCGAGCCGACCATGGCGGGGCCCGCCCAGCGGTTGCCGATCTTCTGGGCCTGCGGTCCCTTGGGGGCCTTGTCTCTCGCCACGACGTCTCCGGTGGGTTGGTGCGGCGCGAGGGCCGCATCGGTGGGTGCTCACGGGTAGCCTAGTCGTCGACCGGGCACGGGAGGAGTGCGGCATGGCCAAGACGGGCACCCACGCGCTGCGCCGACGACCGCTCCTGGTGCTCGGCGTGTTCACCGCGACCGGCCTGCTCTTCGCGGCGGCGTCGATCAGCGCCGACGGCGACGACCTGCGACCGTCCGGCGGCGACGTCGGCTCGCTGCTGCGCGAGCGGTCCGACCGCATCGACTCCCGGCGCGACGACGCTCAGTCGCTGCGCGCCCAGATCGACCAGCTGTCGTCCGGCGTCGGCGGCGACGACCTCGACCGGCTGCGCGAGCGGGTCGACGACCTCGAGCCCGCCACGGGGCTGACAGCGATGAGGGGACCCGGCATCCGGGTCACGCTGACCGACGCCCCCCGCACCGGCAAGGATCCCGACATCGACCCCAATCTGCTGGTCGTGCACCAGCAGGACATCCAGGCGTACGTCAACGCGCTGTGGGCCGGTGGCGCCGAGGCGATCTCGCTGCAGGGCCAGCGGCTCATCTCCACCACGGGCATCAAGTGCGTCGGCAACACCGTCGTGCTCGACGGCGTGCCCTACTCGCCGCCCTACGTCATCGAGGCGATCGGCAACGTCGGCGGCATGTACCGCGCGATGGCGCAGTCGCCCGAGACGTCCACGTACGCCGACTACTCGCGCAGCTACGACCTCGGCCTCGAGATCGAGCAGCTGCGCCAGGTCACGGTCAAGGCCTACGCCAACCCCGTGTCCCTGACGCACGCCCGCATCGCCGGCTGAGTCGGGCCCGACCCCTGACCCGGCCCCACTCTGCCGCCGGGCTCAACCGCCCAGGGTGTCCGGGACGTTCGGGTCACCGTCGGTGGCCGGCGGCGTGGGTGTCGTCGGCGTCGGGGTGTCGGGCTTGCGCGACACCGTCAGCGTGATGGTCGAGCCGATCGAGACCCGCTGGCCGCTGGTGGGCGACTGGCGGACGACGGTGCCGGCGGGCTCCGTGGAGTTCGGGTCCTCGGTGACCTCGTACTTCAGGTTGAGCTCGTCGAGGGCGTCCTGGGCGTCCTGCTCCATCTGGCCGACCAGGTCGGGGACGGTGGCCTGACCGCGCGAGACGATCAGCTTGACCGTCGAGCCGGCCTCGACCTCGCTGCCGCTGAACGGGTCGGTGTTGAGCACCTGGTCGCGCGGGGCGTCGCTGTCCTGCAGCTCCTTGGTGACCTGCAGGCCCAGCCCCTCGAGGGTCTCCTTGGCACGGTCGTACGTGTAGCCGGAGAGATTGGGGACCGGGACCGTCTCGGGGCCGGTGCTGACGACCAGGTTGACCGTCGAGCCCTCGTCGAGCTGCGTGTTGGCGGGGGGATCGGTCTCGATGACCTGGCCCTCCTCGACGTCCGCGCTGGCCTGCTCGGTCGTGTCGCCGACCACGAAGCCGTCGTTGGTCAGGGCTCGTGTGGCGGTGTCGACGTCCTGGCCGGTCACGTCGGTGACGGCGACCTGCGTCGGCGGCGGCGGCTCGTCGGAGTCGAACGCCCCGGTGAACCACAGCACGCCGGCGATCGCCGCGATCAGCACGACCGCGAGGGCGCCGATCGCCCACCACTTGCCCGACTTGTCGTCCTCGTCCTCCGGCTCGGGGGTGGCGCGGCGCGAGCCCGCGGCGGCGCCGGCAGCCGCGGCCGCGACGACCGGGGCGACCTGCGTCGCGCCCGGCACGACCGAGGTGGCCGACGTGGGCGCGTCGACCGAGTGACCCGCCAGGACGCGCTCGAGGTCCTTGCGCATCGCGGCGGCGCTCTCGTAGCGGTCGTCGACGCGCTTGGCGAGGGACTTGGCCACGATGTTGTCGATCGCCTGGCTGACGTCGGGGTTGAGCTGCGACGGGGGCTTGGCCTCCTCGCGCACGTGCTGGTACGCGACCGACACGGGGCTGTCGCCGATGAACGGCGGACGTCCCGTGAGCAGCTCGTACAGCAGGCAGCCGGTGGAGTAGATGTCGCTGCGGGCGTCGACGGTCTCGCCGCGCGCCTGCTCGGGCGACAGGTACTGCGCCGTGCCGATGACGGCGGCGGTCTGCGTCATGGCCGACGACGTGTCGGCGATGGCCCGCGCGATGCCGAAGTCCATGACCTTGACCTGGCCCGACGGCGTCAGCATGACGTTGGCGGGCTTGATGTCACGGTGGATGATGCCGGAGCGGTGGCTGTAGTCGAGCGCGCTGAGGATGTCGGCGGTGATCGACAGGGCCCGCTCGGGCAGGATCTTGCGACCGTTCTCGGCGCCGCGCATGATGTCGCGCAGCGTCTGGCCCTCGACGTACTCCATGACGATGTACGGCACGTGGCTGCCGTGCTTGTCGATCGACTCGCCCGTGTCGTAGACCGCGACGATCGACGGGTGGTTGAGCGCCGCGGACGACTGCGCCTCGCGGCGGAACCGGGCCTGGAACGTGTCGTCGGCCGAGAGGTCGCCGCGCAGCTGCTTGACCGCCACGGTGCGACCCAGACGCAGGTCGCGACCGACGCGCACGTCGGCCATGCCGCCACGACCCAGCAGCCCGCCGAGCTCGTAGCGGTCGCCCAGGCGGACCACGCCGTCGGTGGCCTCGGTGTCGCCGGAATCGGTCATGGTGTCATTCCTTCAATCGCTGCGTTCAGGGGGAGTACGTCGGTCACTTGCCCAGCACCGCTTCCATGACGGACTTGGCGATCGGACCGGCGAGGCGTCCGCCGGCGATCTCGTCGCGGGCGGTGTCGCTGGACTCGACCAGGACCGCGACGGCGACCTCGTTGTCGCCGTCCTTGGCGTACGAGACGAACCAGGCATAGGGCGGACGGTCGGGCGTCGACTGGGCGGTGCCGGTCTTGGCCCCCACCTCGACGTTGGCGATCTGCGCCGAGGTCGCGGTGCCCTGCTGGACCGTGCTGACCATCATCTCGCGCAGCTTGCGGGCCGTCGTCTCGCTGACGGCCTCGCTGAGCCGCTCGGGCTGCGTCTTGTCGAGCACGCGCAGATTGGGCGCGCGCACGGTGTCGATGACGTAGGGCTTCATGACGTCGCCGTCGTTGGCGATGCCCGCCGCGACCATGGCCATCTGCAGCGGCGTCGCCGCCACGTCGAACTGGCCGATGCCGGTCTGGCCGAGCTGCGGCGGCTCGAGCGTCGTGTCGGGGTTCGTGAAGCGGCTGGGGCTCGCGGCCAGACCGTCGATCGGGTCGGTGCCGAAGCCGAACTTGGCGGCCTGCTCGCCGAGCTTCTCCTGGCCGATCTCGAGGGCGAGACCACCGAAGGCGACGTTGCACGAGACGTTGAGCGCCCGCTCGAACGTGATCGTGCTGCCGCCGCAGTTGCCGCCGTTCTCGTTGGGCAGGGTGTAGCCGTAGCCGGGGAACTTCAGCGTCGTGCCGGCCTTGACCTTGTCGTCGATGTCGGTGACGACACCGTTCTCGAGGGCGGCGGCCGCCGTGATGAGCTTGAACGTCGAGCCCGGGGGCAGCGTCTGCTCGGTCGAGCGGTTGGTCATGGGCTGGTCGTCGTCGGTCGTGAGGTCCTGCCAGGCCTTCTGCACCTCGGTGAAGTCGTGGCTCGCGAGGCGGTTCGGGTCGTACGACGGCTGCGACACCATCGCGAGGACGGCACCCGTGCGGGGGTCGATCGCCGCGACGGCGCCCTTGGTGTCGTCGCCCAGGCGCTCGAGGCCCTCGGCGGCGGCCTTCTGGGCCAGGGGGTCGATCGTGAGCTCGACGCTGCCGCCCTTGGGCTGCTTGTTCGACACCAGGTCGACGACCCGGTTGACGAACAGGCGGTCGTCGCTGCCCGACAGGACGTCGTTCTGCGTGCTCTCGACGGCGCTGCGACCGTAGATGTAGGAGAAGTAGCCGGTCAGGGGCGCGTACAGGTCGTCGTCGGGGTAGCGGCGCTGGAACTTGTACTCGTCCTTGCTCTTGACGCTCTCGGCGACGGGCTTGCCGTCGACCAGGATCGCGCCGCGGTCGCGGGAGAACTCCTCGTTGATGACGCGGCGGTTGCCGTTCTTGCTGTTGAGCTCGTCGGCCTGCACGAACTGCACGAAGTTGGCGTTGAGGATCAGCGCCAGGAACAGCACGAGGCACGCGACGGCGATGTTGCGGATGGGACGGTTCACGAGATCTTCACCACCTGGGTCTCGTCGTTGCTGTCGAAGGTCGAGATCTCGGGGGCGGGGCGACGCGTCTGGTCGCTGATGCGCAGCAGCAGACCGATGATGGCCCAGTTCATGACGACCGACGAGCCGCCCTGCGCCATGAACGGCGTCGTCAGACCCGTCAGCGGGATCAGGCGGGTGACGCCGCCGACCACGACGAACACCTGCAGCGCGAACGAGAACGCGAGACCCGCGGCCAGCAGCTTGCCGAAGGCGTCACGGCACGTCAGCGCGATGCGCAGTCCGCGCTCGACGATGAGCCCGTAGATCAGCAGGATCGCCATGAGGCCCGTCAGGCCCAGCTCCTCGCCCATCGAGGCGGCGATGAAGTCCGAGAACGAGTACGGCGTCAGCTGCGGGCTGCCCTGGCCGAGACCCTGGCCGAGGATGCCGCCGTGCGCCAGCCCGAACAGGCCGTTGATGACCTGGCCGTTGCGGTCGGGGTCGCCGAACGGGTCGAGCCAGGCATCGAAGCGCACGCGCACGTGGCCGAAGGCGGCATAGCCGAAGTAGGCGCCGGCGCCGAACAGCAGCCCGCCGACGACGATCCAGCCCGGGCGCTCGGTCGACACGTAGAGCATCACGACGAACAGGCCGAAGAACAGCAGGGACGATCCGAGGTCGCGCTGGAAGACCAGGATGCCGACGCTGATGAGCCAGCACGCGAGGATCGGGCCGAGGTCGCGCCCACGCGGCAGGTCGATGCCCATGACGCGCCGGCCGGCCAGCGCGAGGGCGTCGCGCTTGACGACGAGGTAGCCGGCGAAGAAGATCGCGAGGCACACCTTGGCGGCCTCGCCGGGCTGGAAGCTGAAGCCGAACAGGACGACCCAGATGCGGGCACCGTTGATCGTCTGCCCCACGCCGGGGATCAGCGGCAGGATCAGCAGGCCGATCGCGGCGGCGCCGAACGTGTACGTCAGCGTCTGCAGGCGGCGGTGGTCGCGCACCGCGATCAGGATGCCGGCGAAGGCCGCGATGCCGACGGCCGTCCACACCAGCTGGGAGTTCGCGAACGCGGCCCGGGCGGGGTCGATCTGCTGGCGTCCGATGTCGAGCCGGTAGATCATCGCGAGGCCGAGACCGTTGAGCGAGATGACCAGCGGCAGCAGCACGGGATCGGCGTACGGGGCGACCCGGCGCACGATCAGGTGCGTCGCGATGGCCACGACGATCAGGGCGCCGCCGAGCTTGTAGGTGTCGGCCGGGATCGTGCCCTCGGCACCGAGGCCCACCGAGGCGTAGGCGGCGATGCCGATGAAGACGGCCAGGAAGGTCAGGAACAGCTCGGCCCCGCGCCGCTTGCGGGGGACCCAGACCGGGGTCGTCATGGGGTCCAGACCGCGGGGGTCGCGGCGGTCGGGGTCGTGGTCGCCGGGGCGGGCGCGGTGCTGGGGCTGGGTGCCGGGGTGGGCGGGGTGATGACGTCGAGCTCCTTGATGGTCTGCAGGGCATCGGCCTTGCTCGAGGCCTCGATGCCGTCCTCGATCTCGCGACGCTGGAACTCGCTGAGCGACGTCAGCTCGATCTCGGTCGTCTCGTCGACGTGGCTCAGGGTGATGCCGGGGATGTCGGCCTGGACGCCGCGGTAGACCGCGACCTTCCCGCCGACGTCCGAGACGTAGTACTGGGTCTGCGACCACTGGTACGCGAAGTAGCCGGCGGCGGCGAGGATCGCCGCGAGCACGACGAGCCCGGCCGTCCACCGCACCCAGCGCCGCCGGCTCGGCGGTCGGGGGGCGTAGCGCAGCTCCTCGGGGTCGAAGGTCTGCTCACCGTCGGTGCGGGTCGTGTCGGTGCCCGCAGCGGCGTTGCCGGTGCGGGGACGCTGCTGGCTCGCGGCCGCGCCGACGAGCTGCGGCTGGCCGTCGGAGCACGACAGGTGCTCGTCGGGCTCGGTGTTCTTCTCGACGAACTCGGCGATCACGACGGTGACGTTGTCGACGCCGCCGCCCTCGAGGGCCAGGCGGATGAGCTCGGTCGCGGCCATGTCGATCGTCTCGGCGCCGAGGGCGCGGGCGATCGCGGGGTCCTCGACCATGTCGGAGAGGCCGTCGCTGCACAGCAGGTAGCGATCGCCCAGCACGGGCTGCACCCAGCTGAGGTCGGCGCCGTTGTCGTCGCGGCCCAGCATCGCGCGCAGGATCAGCGAGCGGTGCGGGTGCGTGCGCGCCTCGGCCTTGGAGATGCGGCCCTCGTCGATCAGGCTCTGGACGAAGGTGTGGTCGGTGCTGATCTGCTGCAGGTCGTTGCCGCGCAGGCGGTAGACCCGCGAGTCGCCGATGTGCGCGAAGGCGAACTTCTCGCCGTCCCACAGCAGGGCGTCGAGCGTCGTGCCCATGCCCTCGACGGCGGGGTCGCGGGCGATGATGTCGGCCAGGCGCTGGTTGGCGTCGATCACGGCTCGGTCGAGGGCGTCGATCGCATCGATGTCGAGGTCGCGGTCGAGCTGGCGGATGACGTGGAGCGTCTCGGACGAGGCGATCTCGCCGGCGGCGGCACCGCCCATGCCGTCGGCGATGACGAGCAGGTGGTCGCTCGCGTAGCCGGAGTCCTCGTTGTCGGCGCGGCGCAGACCCGTGTCGGTCAGGGCGACGTAGCGGTAGCTCAGGGCGGTCATGGACTACTTCTGCAGCTCGACGATGGTCTTGCCGAGGCGCACCTGGATGCCCAGGCCGATCGGGATCGGCGTCGTGATGCGCTGGCTGCCGAGGTACGTGCCGTTGGTCGAGCCGAGGTCCTCGACGAACCACTGCTCGCCGTTGGTCGCGAAGCGGGCGTGACGCGTCGAGACGTAGTCGTCGTCGAGGCGGATCGCCGCGTCGGTGCCGCGTCCCAGCAGGATCGGCCCGTCGCCGAGGGGCACGCTCTGGCCGGCGTTGGGCCCGTCGACGATCTTGAGCGTCGTGGGGTTACCGCGCGGGGGCTTGCGCGCCTTGGTGCGGCCGACCTTGGCCGGCGCCTTCTGCTTGGCCGGGCGGGGTGTCGACGGGGCCTTGGTGCCGAAGATGTCGGAGCGGATGACCGACACGGCCGACAGCACGAACAGCCACAGCACGGCCAGGAAGCCGAGCTTGATGAGGGTCAGGGTGAGCTCGGACATCACGTCACTTCCGTCATGCGGATGATGATCACGGTGTTGCCCAGCCGGATCTCCGAGCCGTCGGCGACGACCGCGGTGGCGACGCGGTGCCCGTTGAGCACGACGCCGTTGGTCGAGTCGAGGTCGACGATCGTGACGGTGGTCTCGGCGCCGCTCTGGTGGATCTTGACCTGCGCGTGACGCCGCGAGATGCCCGGGTCGTCGATCTTGAGGTCGGCCTCGTTGCCGCGGCCGATCACGACACCGGGAGGGCTCAGGGGGTGACGCATGCCGTTGACCTCGAGGATGACGTCGGCCGACCGCACGGCCGTGTCGGTCATGCGCTGGCCCGCGACGGGCGTGACGGCGGCGGTGGTCTTGCTGCGCACCCGGAAGCGTCCGGTGCTGAGGTCGTTGACCATCGTGAACGTCAGCTCGAACGCGCCGGGCATCGTGTAGCGCTGCTCGACGACGTGCTCCTTGACGAGCGTCTCGAGCTCCTCGGCCAGCGTCGTGCTGAACGGGTTGAGGCGTTCGAAGTCGGAGGGCGCGAGCTCGACGGTGAAGTCGTTCGGCACCAGCATCCGGTCGCGCGACAGGATGTGCGCGGAGTTGTCGACCTCGCGCTGCAGGGCAGCGGCGATCTCGACCGGCTGCACCGCGCTGCGGAAGGCCCGGGCGAACGCTCCCGTCACGGCACCCTCCAGCCGTTGCTCGAAGCGCTGCAGCACCCCCGCCATCTACGGCCGCCTTCCGATCGGATCAATGATGTTCCCTGCGATGGTATCGGGACTCCCCGAAGTGGCGCCTCATCCGTCGTGACCGGGCGCGGGGGAAACCTACCGGAGATGGCCTGTTAGACTGTGTGACCGGTCCTCAGGGACCATGCGCGGGTGGCGGAATGGTAGACGCGCTGGCTTCAGGTGCCAGTGTCCGCAAGGGCGTGGGGGTTCAAATCCCCCCTCGCGCACAGGATCGACGAAGGGCCGGAACCTCAGGGTTCCGGCCCTTTCTCGTCGCGATGCAGCGACCGGAACGTGTTCCACGAACCCGTGGTGAAGATGGCGTGGCGCCCCGAGGACCGACACCCCGTGCGGACGGAGAGGTCCGAACGGGGTGACGGTCGAGTGGGGGCGGTTGTCAGCTGAAGTCGAGCACGATGCGGCCGCGCACCCCGCCGCCGGCCAGCAGCTTGTGGGCCTCCGCTGCCTGCTCGGCCGGGAACGTCGTGGCCACTCGCAACGTCAGCGTGCCGTCCTCGGCCTGCTGACGGAGGCGGTCGAGCTTGTCGGTGTGGCCGACGGCGGACGAGACGAAGATCGGGTGCACCGAGATGTCGCGGTCGGTCGGACCGTCCCACCCGCGGATGGTCACGAGCGCCCCGCCGTCCTTGATGGCCGCGAGCGTCTGGTCGATCTGCACGGAGCCGTCGGCCAGGCCGTCGACGCCCTCGGGCACGGCGGCGCGGATGGTGGCGGCCACGTCGTCGCCGCGGGGGACGACGATGTCGGCGCCCAGGTCGCGGACGAGGTCCTCCTCGCCCTCCTTGGCGTCGGCGACGACGCGCAGGCCGTCGGCCTTGGCCAGCTGCACGACGTATCCGCCGAACGCGCCGGCCGCGCCGGTGACGGCGACGGTCCCGCCGGCCGGGACGGCCATCTCGTCGAGGGCCAGGCGCGCGGTGAGCGCGTTCATGAGCAGGGTCGCCGCCGCTGCGTCGTCGACACCGGCGGGTGCGGGGACGACCTGCTCGGCGGGCAGCACGATCTGCTCCTGGTAGGCGCCACGCGTCTTGCTGAGGGGAGCGACGACGGCGATCACGCGGTCGCCGACCGCGAACCGGTCGACGCCCGCACCGATCGCGTCGACGACGCCGGACAGGTCCATGCCGGGGACGTGCGGCCCGGGCGGCACCTCGCCGTCGCGGTAGTAGGCACCGCGGATCATCGCGGTGTCGGTGGGGTTGACGGTCGCGGCGTGGACGCGGATGCGGATCTGGCCGTCCTGCGGATCCTGCACAGGAAGGTCGAGCACCTCCAGGTCGTCCTCGTCGCCGGGCAGGGGCACTCCGATGGCTCGCATGTCCGGTGCAACTCGGCCTGCACGATGCCTATTCCGGACAGGTGGTCGGCCCGGTGCTCGAGGACCAGCAGACATGGCGTGCGGAGACCGCGTCAGCGGACGGCCGAGACCTCGCTCTGCGGGCGACCCTGCAGCAGGGCCCAGTCGGCCGAGACCTCGGCGGCCGTGCGGACGAGCGCGGGCAGGTAGACCTGCGTCAGGGTCTCGACGCTGGTCTCGGCCGCGTTGACCGTCACGTTCATGGCCGAGACGGTGCGACCGGACGCGTCGCGCACTGGCACCGCCACGGACCTCACGCCCGGGGCCAGCTCCTCGTCGGCGAGGGCCCACCCCTGCTCGCGGATCGTCGCGAGCTGCCCGCGCACGCGGTCGACGTCGACGGACGGCACGGCCACGCCGGGGGCGCGGCTGGGGATGCGCAGGGTCGTGTCGAGCGCGTCGGCGTCGAGGGCCGCCAGCAGCACCTTGCCCTGCGACGTCACGACGGCCGGAAAGCGCGTGCCGATCTCGACCCGGATCGCGATGATCTTCGGCACGGCGACCCGCGCGACGTAGACGATGTCGGACCCGTCGAGCTGCGTCATCGAGGTCGACTCGCCGGTCGTGCGGACGAGGTCCTCCATGTGGGGGCGCGCGACGTCCCACAGCCCGGTCGAGCCGACGTACGCCATGCCGAGGCGCAGCACCTTCGGCGTCAGGTCGTACGAGCCACCGGTCACGCGGACGAACCCGAGCTCGGCCAGCGTCAGGAGCAGGCGACGGGCGGTGGGGCGGGCCAGGTCGCTCGCGGTCGCGATCTCGCTGAGGCTCATCGCCCGTGCGGCCGTTCCGAGGCACTCGATGACGTCGAGCCCTCGAGCGAGTGCCTCGACGAAGTCAGCGCCCTCGCCCCGCTTGGCCACAGGTCATGCCTTCCGTCCCGGATGTGAGCGTCATTCTCGCACGGCACCGCCCCCTCGACGCCCCCGTGCGATGATCCCGGGCATGACGAGCCAGCCGGGGTACGACGCGCTCGCAGGCGCCTACGACGACGCCTTCCCGCAGGGGTACGCATCGGTCCTCGAGCGCCACGCCGTCGCGGCGTTCGTCGCGGAGGCCGCGGCGGGCCCGGTCGGCACGATCGTCGACGTCGGGTGCGGCACGGGCCACGTCACGAGCGACCTCGCCGTCGCAGGGCTCGACGTCGTGGGTATCGACCCGTCGGCCGGCATGCTCGCGATCGCCCGCCGCAGCCACCCGCACGTGCGGTTCGTCGAGGGAGACGCGACCCTCGCCGCGCTCGGCGACGACGGCCCGCTCGCCGGAGTGCTGGCGAGGTTCAGCCTGATCCACGTGCACCCCGACGACGTCCGGGCCGTCGTCGACGCGTGGGTGCGGCGGCTGTGGCCCGGCTCGCGGGTCATGGTCGCGTTCCAGTGCACCGACGACGCGTCAGGACCGGTCGTCGAGTTCGACCACCGCGTCGCGCGGGCGTGGCGCTGGCACCCGGACGCGATGGTCGACCTGCTCACGGCAGCGGGCCTGACCGAGCGGTGGCGCCTCGTGGCGCAGCCCGACCCAGACCGCCGGTTCGCCGAGTGCCACGTGTCGCTCGAGCTGGCGTGACCCCTACTGCCCGAGGTGGCGGTCGATCCACCCGATGACGTCGGCGGTGACCTCGTCGCGGTTGGTCTCGTTGAGGATCTCGTGGCGCCCCTGCGGGTAGAGGACGACCTCGACGTCGGTGACGCCGGCGTCGCGGTAGCGGGTCGCGAGCAGCTCGATGAGCTCGCCACCGCCGGCCAGCGGGTCGTCGGTGCCGGACGCCAGCAGGATCGGCAGGTCGTGCCGGATGCCCGCGAGCGCGGCCGGGTCGGCGAGCCGCTCGGTCCCGGCGAACAACGACGGGAGCGTCTCGGCGGGCAGGTCGAACCCGCACAGCGGATCGGCGACGTACGCGTCGACCTCGGCCTCGTCGCGCGACAGCCACTCGTAGCCCGTGCGGTCGTCGAACGGCGCGTTGAACGCGCTGAGGTCGCCGACGGGTCCGTCACCCATGCCCGCGGCGAGGACGTCGAGCGCCGTCGACCCCGACAGCACGACCGCGTCGTACAGGTCGGAGCGCTCGAGCAGCACGTGCTGCGTCGCGAACGACCCCATCGAGTGGCCGAACAGGACGAGCGGCAGGTCGGGGTGCTGCTCGCGCAGCTGCTCGCCGAGCTGCACGACGTCGGCCTGCAGGCCCGCGAAGCCCGGCGCGCCGAAGTCGCCCGGTGCGGCGTGGATCGAGCGGCCGTGCCCGCGGTGGTCGGCCGCGTGCACGTGGTAGCCGGCTGCGTTGAGCGCGACCGCGAACCGGTCGTACCGGGCGGAGTGCTCGGCCAGGCCGTGGGCGATCTGCACGACACCGCGGGCGTCCGTGCCCTCGGGCAGCGGCCACGCGTAGGTCGCGATGTCGATGCCGTCCTGGCGTGAGCTGAAGGATCCGTCGAGGTGCGTCATGCGTCCAGCGTGCCAGACCCGACGGACCACCCGTCGGGGGTCAGAGGCGGTTCAGCACCTTCACCATGTCGTCCTCGGTGTCGCTGCCGATCTTCTCGAAGACGAGCTTGACGAAGGGGGTCGCGAGCTTGGCGGCGCCGCTCATCTCGATGACGGCCTCGTACGTGATCTCGCTGCCCGAGCCCGACGGCACGACCGTGATCGCGTCGGTCGTGGTGGCGCTGTCGTTCTTGCCGGCGAAGACGACCTTGGAGTCGGTGAGCTCCTCGAGCGTGTACTCCAGCTCGGTCGAGACGCCCGCGATCTTGGACGTGTTGTGCCAGCGGCTGCCGACGGCGACCGGTCCGGCGTCGATGCGGTCGCACTTCTCGGTGCCCGGGTCCCACTCCTCGGCGTGCGAGAAGTCCTTGAGGTAGTCCAGGACGGTGGCGGGGGAGGGCTCGACGGTGAAGGTGCGGCTGATGGTTGTCATGTCGGTGGCGTACCCGAGGACGATCGGATCAATCCGCCGCGGCCGCTATCGTCGGCGCATGTCACTCGTGCTCCTCGAATCCGACGGTCCCGTCCGCCTGCTGACGCTGAACGCCCCGGAGCGTCGCAACGCCCTGGACTGGCCGCTGCTCGACGAGCTGGCCGAGGCCGTCCGCACCGTCGCGGCGGATCGCGACGCCCGCGCGCTCGTCGTCACCGGGGCCGGCAAGGGCTTCTGCGCCGGGGCGAACCTGGCCAACCTCTTCGGCGACCTCGACCGTCCGACCGACCAGATGCGTGACCACCTCATGAAGGTCTACGCCTCGTTCCTCGGGCTGCGCGACCTGACGATCCCGACCGTCGCCGCGGTCAACGGCGCGGCGATCGGCGCGGGCCTGAACGTCGCGCTCGCGTGCGACGTCGTGGTCGCCGGCCCCCACGCGGGGTTCGGCCCGACGTTCGCCGAGATCGGCCTGCACCCCGGCGGCGGGTGCAGCTGGATGCTGACCGAACGCATCGGCCGCGGGCGCGCGACCGCCGCCCTGCTCGAGGGAGCGGTCATCGGCCCCGACGAGGCGCTGCGCATCGGGCTGGCCGACCGGTCGGCCGACGACGCCCTGGCGGACGCTCTCGGGCTCGCGCACGTCTACGCGGAGCGCGAGCCCGTGCTCATGGCCGACATCAAGCAGTCGGTGCGGATCGCGTCGACGTCCGACCTGCCCACCTCGCTCGACTACGAGTCGTGGCGGCAGGCCGAGTCGATGCAGAACGAGCGCTTCCGCACGTTCATGCGGCGATTCGCCGACTAGGACAGGCCTGCGGCGTACTCGGCCTGGCCGAGGTGCTTGAGGTCGTCGCCGATCACGCTGACGAGTCGCGCGGCCAACGTCACCGGTGGGTCCCAGCCCTCGTCGACGACGCGGTCGAGGTCGCCCTCGTCCAGCCCGGAGACGTAGCGCTGCGTCGCGGCGGTGACCTCACGGGCGTAGCCCGTCAGCAGCTCCGCGGTGGGCCGGACGGCGTCGACCTCGTCGGGCGTCTGGCCGTAGCCCGTCGCACCGGCCTCGAACGGCAGGCCGAACCGGTCGACCCAGCCGCTCGCGAACCACACCTGCTCGGTGCCCGCGGCGTCGGCGACGTGGTCGTCCTGCACGCGCAGCAGGTGCCACACGAGCCACCCGACGGTGTTGGCGCCGGGAGCAACCCGGCGCACGAGGTCGGCGTCGGACATCGGCTCGACCAGCGCGACGACGTCGTCGCCGATGCGGCCGAAGGTGTCGCCCAGGACGTCGGCGACCGTGCTCACGACCCGGGCCACTCGCCGGTGGCGCGCTCGAACGTGCGCGCTCCCTGGCGCTGGATGACGGTCTTGACCGTCGAGTAGATGGCTCCCTGGATCACCGCGGCGAGCAGGATCTCCTTGAAGTCGTACTCGGACTCCAGCGGGCCGGGCGGGTCGACGCCGTCGCCGGCGCTGACCCGCTTCCAGACCTGCTTGAAGATCGCGCTCGCGATCAGGCCGCCCGCGATCGAGCTGACGATGCCGACCGGGCGGTAGAGGATCTTGGCCGACGTGCTGGGGGCTGTGCCGGGTGCGGTCCTGGCGTTCTTGGCTGCCATGCGGATCAGGCCTTCGCGAAGACGTCGGTGAGGGTGGCGTTGAACGCGTCGAGGTCGTCGGGGTTGCGCGACGTCACGAGGTCCCACCCGTTGGCGGGGCAGTGGAACACCGTCTTGTCGACCCACGAGCCACCGGCGTTGGTGATGTCGGTCGACAGGGACGGGAACGACGTGAGCGTCTTGCCCGGCAGCACGCCGGCCTCGACGAGGGCCCACGGGCCGTGGCAGATCGCCGCGACGGGCTTGCCGGCGTCGATGAACGCCTTCACCATCGCGACCGATGCGTCGTCGCCGCGGACGTTGTCGGCGTTGACCGTGCCGCCGGGGATGACGAGTGCGTCGAAGTCGGCGACCGAGGCCGCGTCGACCGTGAGGTCGGGGTCGAAGGTGTCGTCCTTGTCGACGTCGCCGACCATCGACTGCACCGGGGACTTCTCGGGTGCGATGAGCGTGGGCGTGCCGCCCGCGTCGATCACGGCCTGCCACGGTGACGTCAGCTCGGCCTTCTCGACGCCGACCTGCGACGTGAGGAAGGCGATCGTGCGGCCGGACAGCTGCTGGTTCGAATCGGTGCTCATGGTGCCTCCTGATGACATGGGGACGTCGGGCTCGCGGCGCCCCCCGAGCGTCGCGGTCGCGACGGGGACGTTCAGCTGGCGATCTTCTCCTGGCGGGCCATCGCGGCCCGCTCGCCCTCGGTCAACCCGCCCCAGACGCCGTACGGCTCGCGGACCGCGAGAGCGTGCTGACGGCACCGCTCGATGACCGGGCAGCGCAGGCACAGCTGCTTGGCAGCCTGCTCGCGTCGCTCGCGCTTGGCGCCTCGCTCGGCTTCGGGGGAGAAGAAGACAGAGCTGTCGACGCCCATGCAGGCGCCCTCGTACTGCCATTCGTACGCGTCCATCATGGGACCGGGGAGGCGGTTGACGTTGACCATGATTCCTTCTTTCCCCGAATTGAACGGGATCAAACCTCGAATTCAGAATGTGTTCGAAACTTACTCAGAACTTGTTCAGAGCGCAAGGCCCTGAACAAGTTCTATGCTGGGCACATGTCGAACCCCGAGAGCGTCGAGGCCTCCGAGCCCGACGAGACGGGGCGTCCCGTCGGCGCGATCGTCTGGAACGTCGGCTCCGTGGCCGAACGTCTCGGCATCTCCCCGTCCACCCTGCGCACGTGGGAGCGCCGGTACGGCGTCGGCCCGACGCACCGCACCACCGGCGGCCACCGCCGGTACACCGAGACCGACATCCATCGCGTCACGCTCGTGCAGGCGCTGATCAGTCGCGGCGCGCCGCCGATGGAGGCCGCCCGCGTCGCGCAGGCCGTCGCCGCCGACGGCCTGGAGGCCGCGCTGCTCGAGGCGTCGATCGACGACCACGGCGCCGACCTCGACCACGGGCAGATCATCGACGGCATCATCCGGGCGGCGCGCGACTACGAGCCCGATCGCGTCGGGGCCCTCGTGGGCGGAGCGCTGCGGCGCGACGGTGTCAACGGCGCGTGGTCGGGCGTGATCGCGCCGGCGCTCATCCGCATCGGCGAGGAGTGGTCGAACGGGCGGCTCGGCATCGAGGTCGAGCACATCGCGAGCGAGGTCATCGTCGGCGAGCTGCGCGCCTACACGCGGGCGGCGGGTCGCCTCGACTCCAGCGGCCCGACGATCGTCCTGGCCAGCGCCGAGAGCGACCTGCACTCGATGCCGCTCATCGCGCTCGAGGCCGGGCTGGCCGAGGCCGGGCTCGCGTGCCACGTGCTGGGGGCCCAGTTCCCCGCCAAGGCCCTGGCGAGCATGACCGCCAACCTGCGCCCCACCATCGTGTTCGTCTGGGCGTCGCTGCCGCGCGAGGAGGACGACGACATGTGGAAGGTCGTGACCGCGATGGTCCCGCCCACCACCGCGATCCTCGGCGGCCCGGGGTGGCCCCAGCGGCCGGACGCGCGAGGGCACGCGACGATCAGCGTCAGCCTCGAGTCGACGGTCGCGCGCATCACCTCGCTCGTCGGCTGAGCGCACCTACCGGCCGGTAGCCGGACGGCTAGATTGGGGCCATGACCGAACCCCGCGTGCTCGTCGAGGTCGACGGACCGATCGCCCACGTCACGCTCAACCGTCCCGACAAGCTCAACGGCATCGACCTCGACACGATCGACGAGCTGATCGCCGCCGCCGACCGGCTGCGCTCGGACCGCGCCGTCCGCGCGGTCGTCCTGCGCGGGGCGGGACGCTCCTTCAGCGCCGGCCTCGACTTCGGGGCCGCGTTCGCCGACCGGAACCGGGTCAAGAAGTTCTTCATCGCGGGCCCGCGCGCCCTCAACCGCTTCCAGCGCGTCAACCAGGTCTGGCGCGAGCTGCCCGTCCCGGTCGTCGCGGTGCTGCAGGGTCACGTCTACGGCGCGGGTCTCCAGCTGGCCTCGTGCGCCGACTTCCGGTTCACGACGCCCGACGCGACCTGGGCGATCCTCGAGGCCAAGTGGGGCCTCGTGCCCGACATGGGCGGCACCGTCCCCTTCAGCGAGCTGCTGCCGGCCGACGTCCTGATGCGCCTGGCCATGACCGGCGAGACGTTCTCGGGCACCCGCGCCGCCGAGCTGGGGCTCGCCACCGAGGCGACCGACGACCCCCTGGCGTCCGCCCTGGCGCTGGTCGAGCAGGTCCTCGAGCGCTCGCCCGACTCGGTCGCCGCCACCAAGCAGCTCGTCTACGGCACGCGCCGGGGCAGCCTGCGCTCGGCGTGGCGCCTCGAGCGCAAGCTGCAGGCCGCGATGTTCAAGGCCCGCAACACCGCGATTGCCCGCAAGGCCGGTGCCGCGGAGCAGAAGCCGGAGTTCGGCCCGCGGACGTTCGGCTGATTCCTCGTCCACGTCTCCGGTTGCTAGGGTTCCGGACGTGACTGATCACAACGAGCCGTCCAAGAAGGTCGCCAACCAGTACGAGCGCGACTACGACTACACCGCGTACTGGGACAACCGCGACTACGAGAACGGTGCCGAGCACATCGCCATCCGGCGCCTGCTCAAGGGCAACCACTACCGCAAGGCCGCCGACATCGGTGGCGGCTTCGGTCGTCTGTGCCTGCTGCTGCGCACGTTCTCCGACGAGGTGACGCTGGCCGAGCCGGCCGCGACGCAGCTCGAGGCCGCCAAGAAGGTGCTCGCGGGCACCGACGTCAAGCAGGTCCAGATGCAGGCCGACGACCTGAAGTTCGCCGACGGCGAGCTCGACCTGGTCACGATGGTGCGCGTCATGCACCACATCCCCGAGCCGTCCGCCGAGTTCGCCGAGATCTCGCGCGTCCTCGCGCCGGGTGGCACCGCGATCATCGAGGTCGCCAACTACGGGCACTTCATGAACCGCCGCCGGCACAAGAAGCAGGGCACGCCGCTGCCCGTCGAGCCGGTCGACATCCGTCAGACCAGGGCCGACGAGCCCGACGCGATCGCGTTCGTCAACCACAACATCGACACCGTCGTGGGCCAGCTCGCCGCCGCGGGTCTCGTGCTCGACAGCAAGCTGTCGGTCTCGAACCTGCGCAGCCAGCGGGTCAAGAAGGTCCTGCCCAAGAGCGTCATGCTCGCCGCCGAGCGCATCAGCCAGAAGCGCCTGGCCAAGAGCGACTTCGGCCCCAGCATCTTCCTCAAGCTCCGCAAGAGCTGAACGCCTACCGCACGGTCGCCCGGACGGGCACGGCCGAGGTCGAGGTCAGGCGCTCCCGGTTCCTCGCCGTCGTCACCCGTGTCGACGACGAGGCGCAGGCTCGCGACGTCATCGCGTCCGTCCGGCGCGAGCACCACGACGCACGGCACCACTGCAGTGCGTTCGTGATCGGCGCCGACGCGTCGCTGCGTCGCTCGAACGACGACGGGGAGCCGGCGGGGACGGCCGGCGCCCCGATGCTCGAGGTGCTGACCCGGCGCGACGTCAGCGACGTCGTCGCCGTCGTGACCCGGTGGTTCGGCGGCACGCTGCTGGGTGCCGGCGGACTGGTCCGCGCCTACGGCGACGCGGTCGGCCTGGCGCTCGACGCGGCCGGGACGCGTCAGCGCCGCCTGCTGCACACGATGCGCGTCACCGCCCCGGCGGCGGAGTCCGGCGCCCTCGACCACCGCCTGCGGGCCATGGGCGAGGTGTCGGACGTCGAGTACGGCACCGAGGTGGTCTTCACGGTCGGCGTCCGTGACGCCGCGCGGTTCGCCGAGGACGTCGCCGGTGCGAGCGCCGGACGCGCGACGGTCGAGCCGTCCGGCACCTCGTGGGTCGACGTCTAGCGTCCTCCTCCTCCGTCAGTCCCTGTCCTCCCACCAGTCGCGCGCGGCGACGGCGGTGTCGGGGTAGTCGCTGAACACCGCGTCGATGCCGGTGTCGAAGAAGGCCTGCAGCTCGCCGAAGATGTCGCCCTTGGCGTTCGGGTCGACGCCGTTGCGGAAGTCGGCCGGCAGGAACTGGTTCTCGTCGCGGAACGTGTAGACGACGACCTTCAGGCCCGCACGGTGCGCGTCGTCGACGACCGACGTGGGCTGGGCGAGGAAGCCCGCGGAGTCGCGGGGGATCACGCTGTTCTTCTCGGGCCCGAGCCAGTCGGCGTAGGTCGCGACCCGGCGCAGCCCGGCGGGCGACATCAGGTCGGCGTACGTCCGCGGATCGCCCTGGGCGACCAGGTCGTACGGCGCGCCGGTCGCGGACGTCAGCTGCACGAGCTTGACCTTGGTCTCGCGCGACAGCTGCCGCAGGTTGCTCGTCTCGAACGACTGGATGACGACCTTCGAGCGCTTCGAGTCCAGGCCGGCCAGGCGCAGCGACCTCAGCAGCGGACGCTCGAGCGGCAGGCCGATCGACCGGAAGTACGTGGGGTGCTTGGTCTCGGGTGCGACGCCGATCGTGCGGCCCCGGGCCCTGCCCTCGCGCCGGACGAGGTCGAGGATCTCGTCGAACGTCGGCACCTGGAAGCGTCCGTCGTAGCGGGTGTTGCCGGCGCGGACGCCGGGGAGCCGCTCCTTGGCGCGCAGCGTCCGCAGCTCGCGCAGCGTGAAGTCCTCGGTGAACCAGCCCGACACGGCGACGCCGTCGATCGTCTTGGTCGTCTTGCGCTGGGCGAACTCGGGGTGGTCGGCGACGTCGGTCGTGCCGCTGATCTCGTTCTCGTGGCGCGCCACCAGCACGCCGTCCTTGGTGCTGACCAGATCGGGCTCGATGTAGTCGGCGCCCATGCGGATCGCCAGCTCGTAGGCGGCCAGCGTGTGCTCGGGTCGGTAGCCCGACGCGCCGCGGTGCGCGAACACCGTGACGGGCTGGGCGTGCTGCGGCGGCTCGGCGTGACGGCGGTCGATCGCCGGTGCGGTCTGGGCGCCGGCGGGCA
Organism: Aeromicrobium sp. CFBP 8757; assembly: GCF_014841755.1. Taxonomy (NCBI): domain Bacteria; kingdom Bacillati; phylum Actinomycetota; class Actinomycetes; order Propionibacteriales; family Nocardioidaceae; genus Aeromicrobium; species Aeromicrobium sp. CFBP 8757. The sequence continues at coordinate 18,121 of NZ_JACYUM010000006.1, read as the reverse complement.
CCGTGGTGAGGCCCGTGGCGAGTGCTGCGGCCCCGATGACGTGGGCGGCGCGGCGGACGTGCGGCGTGATCGTTCCCGTCGAGAGGAGTGTCATGTCTCCAGAGCACGCGGGGCGGGTGACGACCGCGTGGCCGTGACCCCGCCATCAGGTGAACAGTCCGCCACCCCGCGGGGGCGGTGGGGGAGGGGGGTCAGCGCGCCATGCGGGTCGCGACCATGGTCGTCGCGCGCGTGGTGCCGTTCTCGTCGGGGTCGGCCGTCATCGCCGAGGCGATGGAGGCCTGGCCGACGGTGCACCGGGTGGCCACGGTCTGGCCGTCGAGCAGGCGCGTGGTCGCCGTGAGGGGAACCGTCGCGAAGGCGTACTGCAGGTCGTCGGTCTTGATGATCGACTGCTTGACGCGGGTCAGCACGGCGCCGTCGACCGCGATGTCGCACGTGATCGTCGTGGACTTGATCGACCGCACCGTGACCTGGCTCTGCAGCAGGTTCAGCCCCGCCTGCGCCGGGGTCACGACGTACTTCACGAGAGGCCCCGGGTTGAGGTTCAGCGACACGTTGCGCGTCGGGTCGGGCACGACCTGCGTCATGGGGACGTTCGTCAGGTGGTCCTGCGTGCTCTGCTCGACGGCCTGCAGGCCGATGCTGTTGGCCGCGATCTTCTGGCCGCCGACGCTCGCGTCGGCGAGATCGGCCCCGGTCACGCTCCCGTCGGCCAGGTCGGCCCCGCCGAGGCTGTTGTCGGCGACCTCGGTGCCGGTGACCGAGCCGTCCTGGATCTCGGACGACCCCACGGAGCCGGCCCGCAGCTTGGAGGCGACCACGGCGTTCTTCTTGATCTGCGCCGAGCCGACGCTGTTGCGGGCCAGCGAGCCGGCGGCGAACGCCGTGCTGCCCAGGGCCGTGAACAGCAGCACGCAGGTCAGCACGAACGACACTCCTCGGCGACGACGGTTCGAGGAGCAGGAGCAGCGGCAGTCAGGGGTCACGCGGAGATGCTAGACGGCCTGTCACGGTGGCCGTCGACCGCGTGTGGTCGCTACAGCGCGCCGAGGCGCGTCAGCACGTCACGGACGTGCTTGAGCGCGTTCTTCTCGTTGAGCCCCGTCGTGTCGTCGAAGTAGAGCCCGTCGCCGATCAGCTGGATCGTGCGGGCCAGCGACTCGTCCTCGAGGTGCTCGAGCAGCACCGCGAACCACCACTCGCGCAGGTCGCCCAGGGCGTCCGACGCCCGCGAGTCGTTGTCCTGCGCGATGCGGCTGGCGGCGATCAGGGCGCGGTCGAAGTCGCTGCCGGTGTTGATCGACGTCGTGAGGTAGAAGTCGACGGGGCCCTTCCTGGCCGTGCGCATCTTCTCGACGTCGGCCCGTCCCTGCTCGCGCAGGCGGGCCAGCATGCCGTCGACGAGCTCGTCCTTGCTGTGGAAGTGGTAGAGCAGGCCGCCCTTGGACACCTGGGCGGCCGACGCGACGGCGTCGAGCGTGGCCGAGCGGCTGCCGGCCGAGACGAGCAGCGTCTCGAAGGCGTCGAGCAGGCGATCCCTCGTCGAACGCTCGGTGGCCGCCATGCGCTCACCCTACAGAGAGCGACGTCACGCCACGGATGGTCCGTACTGTACCGGCTGGACGGTATAGTGGATCGGACGACAACTCACCGTGAGGAGGACGACATGACAACGATCGACAGCACCACCGGAACCATGCACGCGCACAGGGCCGGACCCCGCGAATGGGCGGCGCTGGCCGTGCTGATGCTGCCGGTCCTCATGGTGTCGGTCGACAACACCGTGCTGAGCTTCGCGCTGCCGGCCATCAGCGTCGACCTCACGCCCACCGGTACGCAGCTGCTGTGGATCGTCGACCTGTACGCCATCATGCTCGCGGGGCTGCTGATCGCCATGGGCTCGATCGGCGACCGGTTCGGACGCCGTCGCCTGCTGCTGATCGGCACGGTCGGCTTCGGTGCCGCCTCGCTCGTCGCGGCCTACAGCCAGAGCGCCGAGATGCTGCTGCTCGCACGGGCCCTGCAGGGCGTCTTCGGCGCGACGCTGATGCCGTCGACGCTGTCGCTGATCCGCAACGTCTTCCACGACCCGCGCGACCGCCGGCTCGCGATCGCGTCGTGGGCCGCGATGTTCTCGGGCGGTGCGGCCCTGGGCCCCGTGCTCGGCGGATGGCTGCTCGGCCACGCGTCGTGGGGCTCGGTCTTCCTGATCAACGTCCCGATCGTGATCGTCCTGGTGCCCCTGGCCCTGGCGCTGCTGCCCGAGTCGCGCGACCCCGCGCCCGGCCCGCTCGACCCGTTCGCGATCGTCCTGTCGCTGCTCGCGATGCTGCCGCTGGTCTTCGGCATCAAGAACCTCGCCGAGCACGGCCTGACCGACCTGACGATGACGGCGTTCGCGGTCGGCATCATCGCCGCCTGGGCGCTGGTGCACCGGCTGCGCACCAGCGCGTCGCCGATGATCGACCTGACGCTGTTCGGCAACCGGGTCTTCAGCGGCGCGATCGTCGCGAACCTGCTGAGCCTCATGGGCCTGACGGGCTTCCTGTTCCTCGGCGCCCAGCTGCTGCAGCTCGTGCTCGGGCTGTCGGCGATGGACGCCGCGCTGGTCCTGCTGCCCGGCCTCGTCGCGACCGTCGTCGCGGGTTTCGTGGCGGTGCGGCTCGCCAACGTCGTCAGCATCCGCTCGCTGGTGACCGCGAGCTTCGTCGCCTCGGCCACCGGCTACGCCATCACGGCGCTGACCGAGGTGCCGAGCGTCGTGTCGGTCGCGGTCGCGTTCACCGTGATGGGGCTCGGCATCGGCATGGCCGAGACGCTGACGAACGACGTCATGCTGTCGAGCGTCCCGTCGTCCAAGGCCGGGGCGGCGTCGGCGATCTCCGAGACTGCCTACGAGATCGGTGCGGTGCTCGGCACGGCGGTGCTCGGCACGGTGCTGACGTCGACGTACCGCTCGCACCTGACGTACCCCGCGATGCTGCAGTGGGGTGAGCGCGAGGGCGCGTTCGAGACGCTCGGCGGCACCGTCGAGGTCGCCAAGTTCTACCCCAACGAGGTCGGTACGGGCCTGCTCGACTCGGCGCGCGAGGCCTTCGACCTCGGCGTCCAGTACACGTCGGCCGCCGCGATCGTCATCGCCCTGCTGGCCGCGCTCGTCAGCTGGCGCACGCTCAAGCACGCCTGACCCGTCGGGCGCGGGGCGGCGCTCAGGCGGGGTGGAGCGACTCGAGCTCGCGCTGGACGTGCTGGCGGGCCGGGTTGTCGCGGCTCGCGGTGCGCCACAGCGAGCTGACGCGGCGCTGGGGCGTGGGGTCGACGACCTCGACGACCCGCACCCGGGAGGGCAGCGGCTCGCGCCCGAGCCGTGGCACCAGGGCGACCGCGACACCGTGCTCGACCATCGAGACGTGTGTCGCGTACGAGCCGTCGAAGAAGCGGATGTCGGGGCGCTCGCCGTGCATCGCGAACATCTGCACCAGCCACTCGTGGCAGATCGTCCCGGCCGGCGTCGTGATCCACCGGTCCGCCAGCAGGTCGAGCGGCGTCACGGACGGCTCGAGGGCGAGGCGGTGGTCCCACGGCACGAGCACGTCGGCGACGTCGACCAGCAGCTGGTGCCGGTCGAGCGTCGGCGGCACGTCGAGCGGCAGGGTGTTCCAGTCGTGGACGACCGCGAGATCGGCCCCGCCCCGCTCGACCAGCGTGACGGTCTCGCGCGGATCGGACTCGACGACCGTGACGTCCAGCTCGGGCGCGGTCGACCTCAGCCGGGCCAGCAGCGGAGCGACGACACCGCGCGACGCCGTCGAGAACGCCGCGATGCGGAACGTCCCGCGCGGCGACGTCGCGGCCCCGCCGACCGCGATGTGCTCGACCTGCTCGAGATCGGCGAGCAGCGTCGTGCCGCGCTCGGCCAGCAGGCGCCCCCGCTCCGTGAGCACGACGCTGCGGCCGACCCGCTCCAGCATCGGCGTCCGGCTCTGCCGCTCGAGCTTCTTGACCTGCTGCGAGACCGCGGACGGCGTGAGATCGAGCGCCGTGGCCGCCGCGACGATGCTGCCGTGGTCGCGGACGGCGACGAGAGCCCGCAGGGCGACGATGTCGATCATCGGTGAGTCACCATGAAGGAACCGTACCGGGTTGTCGGTAGAAGACATCGCTGGTGCTTCATGGTTGCAGCGACGACACTGGTGTCATGTCGCTCAAGCACAGTCTCCTGGCCGTCGGCGTGATGCTGCTGTGGGGCGCCAACTTCGTCGTGATCGACGAGGGCCTCGACGGGGTCCCGCCGCTGCTGTTCCTCGCGATGCGGTTCGTGCTCGTCGCGATCCCCCTGGTGTTCTTCGTGCCGCGCCCCGCCGCGTCGTGGCAGGCGGTCGTGGCGGTCGGGACGTTCATGAGCCTCGGGCAGTTCAGCCTGCTGTACGTCTCGCTCGACCTCGGCATGCCCGCGGGTCTGGCCTCGCTGGTGCTGCAGGCGCAGGTCATCTTCACGATCGTGATCGCCGCCGCCGTCATCAAGGAGGTGCCGACGAGGCGCCAGGTGGTCGGGGCCGCGATCGGCACGGCCGGGCTCGTGCTGGTCGTCGTGGCGCACGGGGCGTCGGCGCCCGTCCTGCCGGTGCTGGTGATCCTCGGTGCGGCGCTGTCGTGGGCCACGGGCAACGTCATCGCACGGGCCGCGGGCGTCCAGTCGGGGTTCTCGATGGTCGTCTGGTCGGCACTCGTGGTCCCGGTGCCGGCCTTCGCCCTGTCGCTCGTGGTCGACGGCGGCGACGAGGTCGTCCGGGCCCTGGGCGACCTGTCGGGCGTCGCGGTCGCCAGCACGGTCTACACCGCGGTCGGCGCGTCGCTGATCGGCTACGGCATCTGGAACTCGCTGCTGGCCCGCTACCCGGCCAGCGCCGTCGTGCCGTTCGTCCTGCTGGTGCCGGTCGTCGGCATCGCGACCGCGTGGGTCGTGCAGGACGAGGTGCCGTCGGGGCTCGAGGTCGTGGGGGGTGTCGTGATGCTGGTGGGCGTCGCGGCCGCGACGATCAGCCGTCGGGCCCGCACCGTCACGCCAGCAGTGCCGCTCGCGCCATCCGGGCCAGTCGGGACGCCATCGACGACTCGCTGATGCGCGCGCTGTGCGGCGTCGAGTTGATCAGCCCGAACGTCGCCTGGACGGCGGCCCGCGCCTCGGCGGCGTCGAGGTCGTCGCGCAGGTGCTGCACCGTGTCGACCCAGATGTCGATGTAGGCCAGCTGCAGCGCGCGGACGTCGCGGCGTCCGTCGGCACCGAGGTTGGCCCACTCGCGCTCCTGGATCACGATGAGGGCGCGGTGCCCGAGGGCGAACTCGATGTGCCAGTCGATCAGCGCCGTGAGGGCGTCGTCGGCGTTCCTGGCGTTCTCCGAGCGCGACCGCCCCTGCTCGAGCAGTCGCTCGCTGATCGCGATGAGCGACTGCGTGAGGACGTCGTCCTTGCCCGCGAAGTGCTTGTAGAGGGCGGGGCCCGAGATGCCGCAGGCGCTGCCGATGTCGTGCACCGAGACGCCGTGGAAGCCGCGCTCGGCGAAGAGGGTCGCGGCGGTGTCGAGGATCTGCTCGCGCCGGGTGGTCGTCACGGCACCAGTCTAGCGGCCTGAGGTTAACAACTGTTAACCTCAGGTCATGCGTGAACTCGTCGACCAGCTGCGCGAGCGGCTCGCCATCGTCCGGCAGGGCGGCAGCGAGGCCGCCCGCACCCGGCACCTCGCCCGCGGCAAGCTGCTGCCCCGTGACCGTGTCGACCGTCTCCTCGACCCCGGATCGCCGTTCCTCGAGATCGGCGCCCTCGCCGCGTACGGGATGTACGGGGGAGACGACGACCACGCCGTGCCGAGCGCCGGCGTCATCGCCGGCATCGGCCGGGTCAGCGGACGTGAGTGCGTCGTCGTCGCCAACGACGCGACCGTCAAGGGCGGCACGTACTTCCCGATGACGGTCAAGAAGCACCTGCGGGCCCAGACGATCGCGCGCGAGAACCACCTGCCGTGCCTCTACCTCGTCGAGTCCGGCGGAGCGTTCCTGCCGATGCAGGACGAGGTGTTCCCCGACCGCGAGCACTTCGGCCGCATCTTCTTCAACCAGGCGCAGATGTCCGCGATGCGCATCCCGCAGGTCGCCGCGGTGATGGGCTCGAGCACGGCCGGCGGCGCCTACGTCCCGGCGATGAGCGACGAGACCGTCATCGTCAAGGAGCAGGGCACGATCTTCCTGGCCGGGCCGCCCCTCGTGAAGGCCGCGACGGGCGAGGTCGTGACGGCCGAGGCCCTCGGCGGCGGCGACGTCCACGCGCGGACGTCCGGGGTCGTCGACCACCTGGCCGACGACGACGAGCACGCGCTGCAGATCGTCCGCTCGATCGTCGGCACGTTCGAGCGTCCGACGTCCGAGCCCGCGCCGCACGAGCCGGTCCCGCCGCGCGAGGACCCCGAAACCCTCTACGACGTCGTGCCGGTCGACGGCCGCACGCCGTACGACGTCCGCGAGGTGATCCGCCGCGTCGTCGACGACTCGCGGCTGCACGAGTTCAAGCCGCTCTACGGCGAGACGCTGGTGTGCGGCTTCGCGCGCATCGAGGGCTACCCCGTCGCGATCGTGGCCAACAACGGCATCCTGTTCAGCGAGTCGGCGCTCAAGGGCGCGCACTTCGTCGAGCTCGCCAACCAGCGCGGCGTCCCGCTGGTGTTCCTGCAGAACATCACGGGCTTCATGGTCGGCCAGGAGTACGAGAACCGCGGCATCGCCAAGGACGGCGCGAAGCTCGTCACGGCGGTCGCGTCCTCGGTCGTCCCGAAGTTCACGGTCGTGATCGGCGGCTCGTACGGCGCCGGCAACTACGGCATGTGCGGACGCTCGTACGACCCGCGGTTCCTGTGGATGTGGCCCAACGCCAAGATCTCGGTGATGGGCGGCGAGCAGGCCGCGGCCGTGCTGGCGACCGTCCGGCGCGACGGCATGGAGAAGCGCGGCGAACAGTGGTCGGCCGACGACGAGGCCGCGTTCCGCGCCCCGATCCGCGAGCAGTTCGACGACCAGGGATCGGCGTACTACTCCAGCGCCCGGCTCTGGGACGACGGCATCATCGACCCCGCCGACACCCGTCGCGTCCTGGCCATGGGCCTGCAGCTCGCGACGGCCGTTCCGACGCCGGAGCCCCGCTTCGGCCTGTTCAGGATGTGAGCCGCATGCCCTCTCCGTTCTCCTCCGTCCTGGTCGCCAACCGCGGCGAGATCGCCCGCCGGGTGATCCTCGCGTGCCGCGAGGCGGGGCTGCGCAGCATCGCGGTCTACTCCGACGCGGACGCCGACGCGCCCTACGTCCGGCTCGCCGACGACGCCGTCCACCTGGGCCCCACGCCGGCGTCCGAGTCGTACCTGTCGGTCGAGCGGCTGCTCGCCGCCGCGGCCGAGTCGGGGGCCGAGGCGGTGCACCCCGGCTACGGCTTCCTGTCGGAGCGCTCGGCCTTCGCCCGCGCGGTCGTCGACGCGGGCCTGGTGTTCATCGGCCCGACCGCCGACGTCATGGACGCGATGGGCCGCAAGGACCGTGCGCGCGCGATCGCCGAGCGCGCGGGCGTGCCCGTGACCCCCCAGTTCGAGATCGGCTCGGTGCCCGACGACGCCTACCCCGTGCTGGTCAAGGCGGCCGCGGGCGGCGGTGGCAAGGGCATGCGCATCGTCCGCGAGGCCTCCGGCCTGGCCGACGCGATCGAGGCGGCCGGTCGCGAGGCGGCGTCGTCGTTCGGCGACGACACGCTGCTGGTCGAGACGTACGTCGAGGCCGGTCGCCACGTCGAGGTGCAGGTCTTCGGCGACACCGCGGGCACCGTCGTCCACCTCTTCGAGCGCGACTGCTCGGTGCAGCGACGGCACCAGAAGGTCGTCGAGGAGGCGCCCGCGGTCGGGCTGACCGACGAGCTGCGGCGCACGCTGCACGAGTCGTCGGTGGCCCTGTGCCGCGAGGTCGGCTACACCGGTGCCGGGACGGTCGAGTTCCTCGTCGCGGACACGCCGGACGGCCAGCGCGCGTACTTCCTCGAGATGAACACGCGCCTGCAGGTCGAGCACCCCGTCACCGAGGAGATCACGGGCCTCGACCTCGTGCAGTGGCAGCTGCGCGTCGCGGCGGGCGAGCCCCTGCCGTTGACGCAGGACCAGATCGTCGCGACGGGCCATGCGATGGAGGTGAGGGTCTACGCCGAGGACCCGTACGCGGGCTTCCTGCCCCAGGCCGGCCACGTCGACGCCGTCGCCTGGCCCGAGGGGGTGCGCGTCGAGACCGACCTGACGGCCGACGCCGTGGTCTCGACGGCGTACGACCCCATGCTCGGCAAGATCGTGGTGCGCGGCGACGACCGCGAGTCCGCGCGCCGGGCGATGGTGTCGGCGCTCGACGACACGGGGGTCTTCGGCATCACGACGAACGTCGGCTTCGTGCGGCGACTCGTCGTGAGCGAGGAGTTCGCCGAGGGGCGGATCCACACGGCGTGGCTCGACGGCGAGGCGTCCGCCGACCTGCTCGCGGCGCCATCGGTGCCCGAGGCCGCCGTGCGGGCGGCCGCCCGCCTGTGGGCGACGTACGACCTCGACGAGCGCGACCACGTCTTCGGCAGCGTCGACGGCTGGCGCTCGGGTGGCGAGCCCGCGCCGCTCTCGATCGTCCTGACCGACGAGTCGGGGCACCGCTGGACGTCCCGCCTGCGGCCCGACGAGCTCGCCGACGGGGGAGAGCTCGCGGTCGTCGACCGTGATGCCGTCACGATCGCGTGGGAGGGGCAGGTCTGGGCGCTCGAGCTGCCCGATCCGATGCGCGGCGGGCACCGGCGGGGCGCCGCGACCGACGCCGACGTCGTGTCGCCGATGCCCGGCACGGTGCTGCGCGTCGACGTCACCGAGGGGGAGTCGGTCGAGCTGGGCCAGCACCTCGGCGTCGTCGAGGCCATGAAGATGGAGCTGCCTCTGACGGCCCCCTACGACGGCACGGTCTCGTTCGTCGGTGCCGCCGTCGGCGACCAGGTGCCGATCAAGCACGTCCTCTTCACCGTCGACCCACCATCCGAACCCGGTGGGGGCACCTCCCGCGTGCGTGCGAGTGGTGCGTAGTGGACATCCTGAGACGGCGTGTCTGGCCACAGCGCACCACTCGGGGACGGGTGTGCACCACTCGCGGAGGTGCCGCATGACCCGCCCGATGGTCGTCCGCGACGAGTCGCTGCCGGCGGCGGTGACGATCTACGAGGTCGGCCCGCGCGACGGGCTGCAGAACGAGAAGGCGGTCGTGCCCGTCGAGGTCAAGGCCGAGTTCATCGGTCGGCTCGTCGCAGCAGGCCTGCCGGTCGTCGAGGCGACGAGCTTCGTCCACCCGCGGTGGGTGCCGCAGCTCGCGGACGCCGCCGAGCTCGTGGCGCGCCTGCCGCTGGACGGCCCGACGCCGTTGCCCGTCCTGGTGCCGAACGAGCGCGGTCTCGACCGGGCGCTCGCGGCGGGCGTCCGTCATGTCGCGATCTTCGCCAGCGCCACCGAGACGTTCGCGCGCAAGAACCTCAACTCGACGCTCGACGACCAGCTCGCGATGTTCGAGCCGGTCGTGGCGCGTGCCCGCGCTGCGGGTCTCGACGTCCGCGCGTACGTCTCGATGTGCTTCGGCGACCCGTGGGAGGGGGCGGTCCCGACCGAGCAGGTCGTCTCGGTGGGGCGACGGCTGCTCGACCTCGGCGCGTCGCAGCTGTCGCTGGGCGACACCATCGGGGTGGGCACGGCAGCGCACGTCCAGGCGCTGGTGCGGGCGTTCGCCGAGGCGGGGACGGGCGTGGGATCGCTCGCGATGCACTTCCACGACACCTACGGCCAGGCGCTCGCGAACGCGTACGCCGCCCTGCAGGTCGGCGTCACGACGTTCGACGCGTCCGCGGGCGGCCTCGGCGGGTGCCCGTACGCCGAGAGCGCGACCGGCAACCTCGCGACCGAGGACCTGGTGTGGATGCTCGACGGCCTCGGCATCGAGCACGGCGTCGACCTGCCGTCACTGGTGGCGACGAGCGTCTGGATGGCCGAGATCCTGGCCAAGGAACCGGCGAGCGCCGTCGTCCGCGCGCTCCGCTGAGCCTGCGCTGACCCGCGAGTGGCGCAGAACTGTTGATTCTCGCGACTGGAGCCAACCATCGTGCGCCGCTCGCGCTCCGTCCACAGGCTCGCGCCGGGGGCGGGTCACGGGCTCACGAGCATGGTGGGGTGGAGGGATGAGCCAGGACGCCGCCGGTGCCCCCTCCCGGCAGAATCTTCGGACGGGCGGCTACCACACGCCGACCCACACGGTCTTCATGGACGTGGACGACGCCGGAGACCTGGCGAAGACCTGCCGCGCGGTCCAGCAGGCCCTCCCCGCCGACGCGATCTTCACGCACCTCACGAGCGCCAGCCTGCGCGGATGGCGGCTCCCGCGCACCCGCTCGGTGCCGATCGTCGCCGTCAGCGACGCCGACTTCGCCCGCCTGGACCGGCGGGGCGTGTACGTCAGGCGGTGCGACGTGCCCCGCCGGCACCGGTCGTCCCTGCGCGGTGTGCGGATCGCGTCGGCGGAGTGGACGATCGTCGAGCTCGCGGAGGACCTCGGGCTCATCGACCTGGTCGCGGTGATCGACGGCGCGCTGCGGGCGGGCGAGACGTCGGTCGAGCGCCTGCGAGACGCCATCGTCCCGGGCCGCCGAGGTGCCCGGACGTTGCGCGATGCCCTGCCGCTGGCCGATCGCCTGAGCGAGTCGTGGTGGGAGTCGGTGCTGCGCCTGGCGCACCAGCTGTCGGGCGTCCCGGTCCGATCACAGGTCGAGGTGCGCGACGGGGAGGGACGTTTCGTGGCCCGTACCGATCTGCAGATCGTCGGCACGGCGAGGCACCCCGAGTACGACGGCGCGGGGCACCGGTCGCAAGAGACCCATCGCCACGACCTCACGCGCGACAAGGCGCTCGCCCGCCTGGGTCAGGAGAGGTACGGCTACACGTCGGTCGAGCTCGTCGAGTCGCCACTGCTGGTCGTCCGCGACGCCGAGGACGCGCTGGGGTGGCCGCACGACGCGGGGCGAGCCAAGCGGTGGCTGGCCGAGCTCGAGCGCCCCGCGAGTGGCGCAGATGTGTTGCCTCAGCAGTCCTGAACCAACAGTCCTGCGCCACTCGTGGTCAGGAGCGGGGGTCAGGAGCCGGGGTCAGGAGCGGCGGCGGTCCTTGAGCTCGTCGGACGCGAACGAGCCGATCTGCCACGTGGCCCAGGCGTCGCTCGACCCGCCGACCGCACCGCCGAGGAACGGCACGCGACGGCCGATCATCGTGACGGCGCGACGTCCGGCGGTGCGTCCGACCAGCTCGGCCGTGACCTCCCTCGACAGCCGTTCGTCCAGCACCGGGTCGTGCACCGGCGAGGTCGCGAGCGCCATCGGTGACGACGGCAGGCGGTGCTTCTTCACCAGGGTCTTGACCGCGTCCTCGCCGAGCATGCACGCCAGGATCGCGTTGCGGACGCGCGGGTCGTGCAGGTCGTAGCCGCGCAGGTGGGCGATCCCCGCGACCAGGTGGCACTGGACGATCGTGACGCCCGCGACGTTGGCGGGCACCGCCAGTGCGGCGGTGGCGAGGCCGCCGAGGTTCGTGACGAACCCCTGCGCCGCCGCGAGGCTCGTGTGCGTCTTCATGAGGCTCGAGATGGCCTTCTCGACGTCACCGTCGGCATCGACGAGACGGCTGTCGGCGGCCGCGGCCGCCGAGCGTAACGGCCCGATGCCGTCGATGGCCCGGTCGAGCACGGTGCGGACGTACCCGGACGCGACCTTGGGCGCCAGCTTCGAGCCGGCGGAGGTGGCAACACTGCGTCTGAGTCCCATGCGTCCAGCATAGGAGCGATGCCCCGCACCGGCCCCTCGAGCGCAGAACCCCACGGACCGCGGGCCGGACGCCTACGCTGACCCCATGGGCCGACCGTTCTCCGAGCGCGTCGCGCACGACGACTGGCGGCACGCGGCGCGGCGGTGGACGCACGACGCCCTCGCGGCCCGCGGCATCGAGGTCACCGGACCCGTCGAGCAGCCCCGCATCCGCCCCTGGTCGACGCAGCTCACGGTGCCGACCGACGCGGGACGCATCTGGTTCAAGGCCAACTGCGCCTCGATGGCGTTCGAACCGGCGCTGCAGGTCGAGCTGGCCCGCCTTGCACCCGACGCGGTCGACGCCCCCGTCGCCGTCGACGTCGATCGCGGCTGGATGCTGACGCTCGACCGTGGTGCGACCCTCGGCGACACGAGCGATCCGACCGCGGACGACTGGCGGCGGGTCCTCGGGCACGCCGCCCACCTGCAGCGCACCGCCGCCGGCCACGGCGAGACGCTGATCGCCACGGGCCTGCCCGACTGCCGTCCGGCGACCGTCGTGGGCCGGTTCGACCGCTTCGTCGAGGTGCTCGCCTCGTTGCCGGACCAGCACCCCGCGCACGTCCCGGACGAGCTGCGCACGCAGCTCCAGGGCGCCCGCCCGCGCGTCGTCGACGCCGTCGCCGCGCTGCAGGAGTCGTCGCTGCCGACGACGTGGCAGCACGGCGACCTGCACCCGTGGAACGTCTTCGCGGCCAATGGCCACTTCTTCGACTTCGGCGACGGTCAGTGGGCGCACGCCGCCGAGCTGCTGTGCGTGCCCGAGGCATGGATCGCCCAGTCCGACGGGACGCTGTCGTGGCCCGACGTGCTCGCGGCGTACGGCGACGTGTGGGGCGTCGAGCCCGGCGACCTCGCGGCGCACGTGCGGGCCGCGTCGTGCACGCAGGCGGTCAACCGGACGCTCGTGTGGTGGGGCTGCCTGCAGGAGGCGACCGCCGCCGAGTGGACGCAGTGGGGCGACAGCGTCCTGCACCACCTGACGCGGGTGCTCGAGCCGTGACCCGCACCCCGCTGCCGCCGACCCCCTGGGTCTTCGATCCCGACCAGTGGCCCGACGACGACTGCGTCGCCTCGGGCGCCGACCTCGCCCCCAGCACGCTGGTCGAGGCCTACCGCCGGGGTGCGTTCCCGATGCCGCACGACCGCGAGCTGCTGTGGTGGTCGCCGATGGAGCGGGGCGTGCTGGTGCCGTCCGACCTGCGGGTCAGCCGGTCGTTGTCGCGCTCGGTGCGCCGCTTCACCGTGACGGTCGACGAGTCGTTCGAGGAGGTCATCGACGCGTGCGCCGACCCGTCGCGACCCGGGTCGTGGATCGACGGGCCGATCCGCGAGGCGTACGTCGAGATGCACCGGCTGGGCTGGGCGCACTCGGTCGAGACCCGCAGCGCCGACGGGACGCTCGTGGGGGGCCTCTACGGCCTGAGCATCGGGGCCCTGTTCGCGGGCGAGTCGATGTTCCACCGCGCGACGGACGCCTCGAAGGTCGCGCTCGTCGAGCTGGCTCGCCGGGTCGGTGACGGCGGGCTGATCGACACGCAGTGGAGCACGACGCACCTGGAGTCGCTGGGCGTGACGCAGTGGCCGCGCGACGTCTACCTCGCGCGCATCGAGGAGCTCGTCGACGCCGCCCCGCCTCCCGGATGGGCCTGATATCACGGCGGAATCGGCCCGGCGCACGGCGGGGTGGGCGCCCGGGGCGGGGATCGCGTTCCTAGACTGAATGGCGAAAACACCCCCACTCACAAGGAGCTTTTGTGGCTATCTCTCGCAACGACCTCGTCGCTGCCCTCGCTTCGAAGGCCGGCACCAGCAAGGCCGACGCCGACGCGGTTCTCTCGTCCTTCAGCGAGATCCTCCTCGACTCGGTCGCCAAGGGCGAGAAGGTCTCGATCCCCGGCATCCTCTCGGTCGAGCGCGTGGCACGCGCGGCCCGCACCGGTCGCAACCCCTCCACGGGCGAGACGATCGACATCCCCGCCGGCTTCGGCGTCAAGGTCAGCGTCGGCTCGCGCCTCAAGGCCGCCGCCAAGTAGACCTGCACGACCCTGCAGCGCCATCGGACCCGATCCGGTGGCGCTGTTGCCGTCTGTGTGAGGATCAGCCATGGCCACGCCGTACCACCGTCTCGCCCGCGAGACCCCGGCGTACGCCTGGTGGAAGCTGCCCGTGGCGGCGCCGGTCATCGTCGTCGTCTACTTCGGGCTGACGATCCTGCTGATCGTCGCGGCGGCCGTCTGGTTCGCGGCGTCGAGCTCGTCGGGATCGCTCGACGGCTGGTTCGACGCGGTCGGCGACCTCGACACCGCGCACCTCGACTACTTCGTGCTCGACCTGCTGAGCATCGCGCTGCTGATCCCCGCGGTGCTGCTGGGGGTGCTGGCCACGGGCCCGCGCCCGGTCGGCTACCTGTCGTCGGTGGCAGGACGTCTGCGCTGGCGCTGGCTGGGGCTCACGGCCGTCGTCGCGACCGTCGTCACGACCGTCACGATCGGCGGCTCGCTGGTCGTCGGCGAGGTGACCGACCCGTCCGAGGCGTCGACCCCGACAGTGATCGACCCGAGCACGGCGTGGGCGTTGCTGGCGATCCTGCTCGTCGTCCCGCTGCAGTCGGCCGCCGAGGAGTACCTCTTCAGGGGGTACCTGATGCAGCTGGTGGGGTCGTGGACGAGGTTCGCGATCGTGCCGGTCGTCGTCACGACGCCGCTGTTCGTCGCGGGGCACGGGTACGGCCTGTGGGGGCTGCTGGACGTCGGGCTGTTCGGTCTGACGGCGGCGGTCCTGACGATCCGCACGGGCGGTCTCGAGGCCGCGATCGCGGCGCACGCCGCAAACAACGTCGTGCTGTTCGCGCTCGACGCGCTCGGCGTGATCTCGGCGACCGACGACACCGGCGCCGGGCCGCTCGACCTCGTGCCGACGGTCGTCTCGAGCGTCCTGCTCGTCGTGGCGATCGAGTGGTTGGCACGCCGGCGGGGCGTCCAGCGCACGCGCGATCCCATCCCCGACCCGCCGCCGCCCCTCGCGCCGATGTGGCCGCCACCGCCGTACGCGATGGTCTGGTACCAGCCCGTGCAGCCGGTCACCCCGGTCGCACCGGGCCCCGCGCTGCACCCCGACACCCCGGACTACCCGGGGGAGCTCCCTCCGGGGTGGCGCTGAGGCGGTTCGGTCTGGCTAGGAGACGGTCGGCCGGCCGGCGGCCTCCCACGCCTCCATGCCACCGGCGACGTTCGTGACGTCGTGGCCCTGCGCGTGCAACCACTGGGTCGCGCGGGCCGACCGGCCGCCCAGGTGGCACACCACGAGGGTGCGCACCGAGGGGTCGAGCTCGCCGACGCGGGCCGGGATCTCGCCCAGCGGGACGTGGACGGCGCCGTCGATGTGCCCGGCCGCCCACTCGTGCGGCTCGCGGACGTCGAGGACGACGAGGTCGTCGGGGATCGTCGCCGGGATCGCGTCGATCTCGGTGGTCGGGACGGTCGAGTCAGTCATGGGACCATCGTCCTCCTCTTGCCGAAATGGGCCTCGGGGAGGGTCTAATCCGTCACAGGAGTAGCAATGACCCCCCTGGAGTAGTTACTTTGGACCAGAAGGGTTTCAGGATCCGTGGTGAGATGGAGCCTGAACAACCCGACGGGACGAGCCGGAGACGGAAGGACGGTGGCGCAGATGATGTCGCACGACACCGTCCGCCTACCGTTCGAGCCCTCCACGCCGGGCATCGCCCGCACCCGTCTGGCCGCCTTCCTGACGCGGCAGCACGCGTCCAACGAGGTCATCGACGACGCGCTCATCGTCATCAGCGAGATGATCGCCAACGCCGTCAGCCACGGCGTCCCCGCCGAGGACGGTGCGATCGAGATCTCGTGGTCGATCAACGGCGACCTGCTCGAGCTCAGCGTGCTCGACGGGGGCGTCGGCGGCCACCTCAAGCCGATCGACTTCGACGAGGACTCGCTGAGCGGTCGCGGTCTCGCGATCATCAACCGTGTCGCCGACCGCTGGTGGGTCGACATGTCGAAGGGCACCCGCGTCAACGCCGAGCTCGCCCTCACGACCCACTGACGACCGGCCGAGCGGCTCAGCCGCCGCCCGTTAGACTCGCCCGTCATGGGCAAGAAGTCGCGAATCAAGACTCGTACCGACGGCACGAAGGCTGCCAAGAAGGAGCGCATGCCGTTCGTGGCGCGCACCTTCGAGGGCTTGCCGTCCGAGGAGGACTGGGTCGCGCTGCGCGAGTTCGTCCCGGCCGGTTCGGCCACGATCACGCTGAAGGACGGCGAGACCGTCCGCGTGTGCTCGATGCTGCCGGGCAACGGCGCCGGCATCCGGCGTCAGGACGGCGAGACGTGGATCGGCCTGCAGGTCGCCCACAACTTCGGTGACATCAGCCGCGACCTCGCGCACGTCATCGAGCTCGCCCGCAGCACCGAGCCCGGCAGCCCCGTCCGCATGACCGATCCCGGTGTCGGTCCGCGTCTGCAGGACATCATCGCGCCCGACTCGACGTTCGACGTCGTCGTGCACGACGGCTTCGACTACTGGGTCGAGGGCGTCGAGGACAACGACGGCGTCGCCGAGGCGCTCGCCGAGGCCAACGACACGATCGCACCGACGGTCCACCTCGACTCGGTCGACGGCGCGTACTGGACCGAGATGGGACCGCAGCGGTTCCTGCGCTGGGTCATGACGCACGACGAGACCGCGCTGCTCAACGCGCTGGCCCGGCTGCACGCCGCCGACGACGACACGCTCGGCGAGGGCACCAAGCTGATCGGTCACTTCCGCGCGCACGGTCTGCTCGTGCCGGTGTGGGAGTTCGAGCACGACGCCGACGCGCTCGAGCAGCCGGCGACCGCGTTCGCCGAGCGCCTGGCGGCCGCGCTGGCCGACGACAGCCCGCTGACGTCCGCCGAGCGGGCCGCGAAGGGCTCGCTGATCAGCCGCCAGGTGCAGGTCTGACGCCTCGGCGGTCCGCACGTCAGGTGCGGGAGTCGATCCGTCCACCCGGCTCGACGGCGGCGTTGAACTCGTCTCGCGCTGCCGTCCAGCACGGATCGGACGGGTCGAGCGCGCTGCGCAGGTAGGCGGTCGTGAGGCGCTGCACGACGGCGACCCGCTCGGGGTCCTCGTCGGTCGTCTCGGCGACCTCGTGACCCGGGATGCCGCCCAGCGAGTGCTCGCCGCCGAACAGCGTCAGCAGGTCCGTCGCGCCGGGGCTCAGCTCGTAGGCGTCCGTCATCCACTCGGGTCCGCGGGTGGTCAGGGGTGAGTCGTCCCGGTCGCCGGCCACGACGAGCGTGGGCGTGGCCAGCGACGCGAACGACGGGCGCATGAACGGCAGGTGCGTGCTCGCCCAGGGCGAGAGGTCGTCGCCGGTGCCGGCTGTCGCCAGCAGGACGCCGGCCGTCACGCGGGCTTCGGAGAGGTCGTCGCCGGGTGTCCCGTCGGCGTCGAGCACCCGGGCGCCGAGCAGCTCGCCGACGCTCTGGGCACCCCAGGAGTGCCCGGCCGCGGCGATGCGTGAACGGTCGACCCGCCGCGCCAGGCCCGGGACGGCCGACTCGACGGTGTCGAGCTGGTCGAGCACGCGGCGCAGGTCGGCGACCCGGGTGCGCCAGATGTCGGCGAACCCCGGATCGTCCATGCGGGTGCCGAGCCGGCGGGAGTCGAGGTGCGTGGGCTGGACGACCACGAATCCGCGCGACGCCCAGAATGCCGTGAGGGGTGCGTAGCCGTCGTGCGACCAGCCGTTCCCGTGCGAGAACAGCACGATCGGAAGGTCGGTGCCGGTGACGGGAGCGGACACCCGGACGTGCAGGTCGCGTGAGCGGCCGGGCGCCTCGAGGACGACGGGGGCGACCGAGACGACGGGGATCGACGGTCCGGTGAGGGCGTCGAGGCGGTGGACGATGCTGGACATGGTGGGCCCTTCGAGTGGTCCGCTGTGGCAGGATGTAAGCGGAACGGTGTTCCACAACCATACGGAACGGTGTTCCGGATAACAAGGTGACGGGAGGGGTCGACGGTGACGAGTGCGTCCGAGCCATCCACGCCGTCTCCGCGGGCCAAGCGCGTCGACGCGTTCCGCAACGAGCAGAAGCTGCTCGAGGCCGCTGCCTCGGTGTTCGTGGCCTCCGGGGTCGACGCCCCCGTCCGGGCGGTGGCGGG
>NZ_JACYUM010000005.1:0-333319 GCF_014841755.1 Aeromicrobium sp. CFBP 8757 | reverse complement strand
CTGGCGCTCCCTCACGGTCGGCCGCAAGCGGCCTCCCTGGCGAACGGAGGCCCGATCGCCAGCCGCGAGGAACGAGCGGCGTGAGCGAAGCGAGGCGACCCACGACAGCCTCGCCTCGGTCGCCGGCGCTCTCTCACGGTCGGCCGCAAGCGGCCTCCCTGGCGAACGACGGGCGGGCGTCCGCTCGCGTGTGGTCAGTGACAGAATCATCTGCGTGGCAGCGCTGATGTTCTGGACCGGCACGATGGACGCCGGCAAGTCGACCCTCGCGCTGCAGACCAACCACAACCACGCCGCCCGCGGTCGCGCCGGGATCATCTTCGTCAGCAACGACCGCACCGGCACCGCGGTGCTCACGAGCCGCCTCGGCCTGTCGCACAGCGCGGTCGAGGTCGACGACGACTTCAGCTTCTGGACGTACGTCGTCGACGCCCTGACGCGCGGCACCAAGGTCGACTACCTGATCTGCGACGAGGCCCAGTTCTACTCCCCCGCGCAGGTCGAGCAGCTCGCGATGATCGTCGACGAGCTGCGCATCGACGTGTTCTGCTTCGGCATCCTCACCGACTTCCGCACCCGCCTGTTCCCCGGTGCCGCACGTCTCGTCGAGCTGGCCGACCGCACCGAGGTGCTGCAGGTGCAGGCGCTGTGCTGGTGCGGCCAGCGGGCCACGCACAACGCCCGCACCGAGAACGGCGTCATGGTGACCGAGGGCGAGGTCGTCGTGGTCGGCGACGTCGAGGAGGCCGACTCGGTCGACGAGCCGCCCGAGGTCGCGTACGAGGTGCTGTGCCGTCAGCACCACCGCCACGCGCTCACCGTGGCCCGGGCCCGGGCGACCGGTCGTCTGGCCGAGCCCGAGCTGCTCCCCTTCGACTGACGCGCGCTCAGTCCTCGCTGATCTGCTGGCGGAAGGTGTCGCGCTTGTCGTGCAGGTTCCACAGGTGCTCGGCCAGGACGTCGGGGCCCTTCTCGTCGTCGCCCTCGATGATCTGCCCGCCGATGATGAGCTGCGAGACGTGGATGCCCTCCTCGGCCAGCACCTCGTGCAGCAGCTCGACGTAGGCGGCCTGTCCCGCGAACGCGATCGACGTGCCCGTGACGTTGCGCCCCGGCTTCACCGCCGATCCGCCGTTCACGAACAGGATCGTGCCCTTGTCCTCGCCGAGGAACCGCATGCCGGGCAGCACCTGGTGCACCGCGGCGACGGGGCCGTAGACCGAGAACTCGATCGGCCCGACCAGGTCGGCGGGCGTCGTCTCGAGCACGGGACGCATGAAGTCCTTCTGCGGCAGCGGGCTGTACTGCAGCACCTCGATGGGGCCGAGCGTCTCGGTCACCTGCTCGAGGGCCGCGGCGATCGAGGCCGGGTCGCGGACGTCGGCCGCGAAGCCCTGCGCCTGCACGCCCTCGGCCGACAGCTCGGCGGCGAGCGCGTCGAGCCGTCCCTGGTGTCGTGAGATGAGTCCGACGGCGAATCCCTCTGCGCCGAATCGACGGGCGACAGCCGCGCCCAGTCCCTTGCCTGCTCCGATGATCGCGATGGTTGTCATGAGCGCCGAGTACCCGATCGGACGGCGGGCATGCACGCTCAGGTGCCGACGAGCACCGGGATGCGCAGCTCGGGCTCGGTGATCGAGCCGTGGAAGCCCGTCATCTTGAGCTCGATCGCGAACTCGCGCGACGAGAACACCGCGAAGTCGCCCAGCGAGGCCACCACGACGTCGCCGATGCGTCCGGCGACCTGCGGCGAGATCGGGCCGAACCAGTCCTCGAGGCCGTCGCGCGTGCGCACCTCGACCCGGTCGCCCAGCATCGTCCGCCAGCGGTCGGCGACCTCGTCGGCGGCACCGGGACGGGTGTAGAGGTGACGGAACCGCGCCTCGCCCGCCAGCAGGTCGACGTCGTCGAGCAGGCGCGGCTCGGTGTCGACGTCGAAGCGGTTCTCGAACGGCAGGTCGATCATGCCGTGGTCGGCCGTGACGACGAGCACCGTGTCGCGCGGCAGCTCGTCGCGCAGCTCGGCGAGCTCGGTGTCGATCGTCGTCAGCATCTCGCGCCACTCGCGGGACGTGCAGCCCTTGCCGTGGCCCGTGTGGTCGAGACGCGACTCGTAGGCATACGTGACCGAGCGCGGTGCCGACTCGATGACGTCGACCACGACGTCGAGGCGCTCGTAGACCGAGTTGATGCCGTGGAACGGCACGCCGCGCTGGCTGCAGACCGTGAGCCCTGTGCCCTCGAACTTCGCGTCGTTGACCGACGACGCCGAGATGCCCGCCTGCTGCAGGCGCTGCAGGACCGTCGGGAACGGCTGCCAGACGGCGGGGTCGAGCGGCTGGTCCCACTTCAGGGAGTTGAGCCGGCGGCCCGTCTCGGGCACGCGCGACGTGTAGCCGACGACGCCGTGCTGTCCGCCCCGCACGCCGGTGCCCAGCGAGGTCAGGCTCGTGACGGTCGTCGACGGCACGCCGCACACGACGTCGTCGACGTTGTGCAGCGACGACAGGAACGGGGCGGCGTCGGCGTGCTCGCGCAGGAGGTCGAGCCCCAGCCCGTCGACCAGGAAGACGACGTAGCGGGGCGCGTCGGGCAGCCCCAGCGTGTTGTCGAAGCCGGCGGCGCCGAGGGCCGCGCCGACCGACGGCATGATCTGGTCGATCGTGCGGCGTCCGGCGAGGCCGGGCCCCGTCACCCGATCCGCCCGCTCGTGGCCGCCGACAGGGTGCGGGCGAATGCGAGCAGACGCTCGACCGCGGTGCCACCGTCACCCGCGGCCGCCAGGCGCAGCGAGAAGTCGTCACCCGTGACGCTGCCCGAGTAGCCGTGGTCGGCCTCGCACTCGGGGTCGGAGCACCGAGCCGGCTCGAGCTCGACGCGCGACACGGCTCCCCAGCCGATCGTCAGGAGCGCCTCCTCGAGCTTCTTCGACGTCGAGGTGACCATGCGCGTCACGACGACCGACCGCACCTGGCTGAGGGCGACGGCCTCGGACGTCGTCGACGTGTACGGCTTGGGCAGCAGGTCGTCGCCGGGGTGCTCGTCGGTGTGCACGAGGATCAGACGGCTCGGCGTCAGGGCCAGCACCGTCATGTGTCGGCGGATCTCGTCGCGGTCGAACGTGGGCTCGTGGTGCAGCACGTACCCGTCGACGACCTCGTCGGCGAGCGCGTCGCGCAGCCCCGCCGCCACGATCTCGGGGTAGTAGCCGCTGCGGGAGACCTCGTCGAACAGCGAGGCCGTGTGGTCGGCAGTCATCACGCGAGCGTATCCCCCGTGGCAGCGGGCTGGCTGAGGCGGCGCACGTACCACTCGCCGCGACGGTCGGCCGAGGGGATGACCTTGGCCCGGGCGCTCAGCACCGTGAACCCGTCGGCGTGCACCGTGACGGGCTCGAGGTCGAGCTCGGCGATCTCGGGAAGGTCGTCCTTCATGGCCGCCAGGCGCACGATGATGTCCTGCAACGCGTCGACGTCGACGCGCTCGGAGCCTCGGTAGCCGTAGAGCAGCGGCGCCGAGCGCAGGTTCTTGATCATGGCCTCGGCGTCGAGGTCGGTCAGCGGCGGGATGCCGTAGGCGCGGTCGTCGAGCAGCTCGCTCGGGGCGCCCGCGAGGCCGAAGGAGACGAGCGGCCCGAACAGCGGGTCCTCGCTGACGCTGAACGAGACCGCGACGCCCTCGGGGGCCACGCGCTGCACGAAGAACTTGGTGTCCTTGCGCATGCCCGTCCAGCCGGTCAGCTGGTCCCACGCGTCGCCCATCTCCTGGGCGTTCTGGATGCCGCGCCAGATGTGCGCGATGTCGGGCCGGCTGCGCAGGTGCTCGCTGCCGGCCTTCAGGACGACGTCCCAGCCGAGGGTCTCGCCGGCCGCGATCGCCTCGTCGCGGTCGTGCACGTTGATCCACGTCCAGATGTCGATGCCGTAGCAGGCCAGCAGGGCGTGCACCTGCTCGGTCGACAGGATCGCGCCGCGCGGCGCCTGGCGCAGCACGTCGCGCACCAGCGCGCGGGCGTCACCCGTGCGGTGGTCGAGCGCGAGGTGGAACTCGCCGTGGTCGCGGGCGGCCCACTCGGAGTAGTTGACGACGCGGGCCAGGGCGCGGACGGCCGACTCGGGGGCGGCGTACGACGGCACCGAGCCGCGTCCGGCCGAGCCGCCGAGCAGGTCGGGCACCCGCAGCAGCACCGGCACGCCCTCGGTGCCGAGGAACGTCGAGACGATCGGCTTGTCGGACTGCTCGCCGATCGCGGCGAGCACGTTGGCGACGTCCTCGCCGGTCGTGTTGAGCGGCGGGATGTACACCGCGACGAGCGCATCGGTGTCGGGGCGCGCGATCGCGGCCTCGATCGCCTCCTCGAAGTCGTCGGCGTTGGCGTTGGCTCCGAGCGAGACGGGCTCGGTGACCTGCAGGCCGGCGGCCGACGCGGCGTCGGCGACGATCAGCGCCACGGCGTCGGAGTTGCCGACAATCGCGATGCGGTTGCCGCGCGGCAGCGGCTGGTGGGCAAGCAGCTGGGCGACGTCGAACATCTCGTCGAGGGTGTCGACCTGGATCACCCCGGCCTGGCGGAACATCGCGTCGACCGCCGACTGGGGCGCCGAGGTGCGCGCGACGGTGTGCCCGACGGGGACGCCCTGCGTCGAGCGCCCCGACTTGACCGCGACGATCGGCTTGGTGGCGGACACGCGGCGCGCGATGCGCGAGAACTTGCGGGGGTTTCCGATCGACTCCAGGTACAGCAGGATGACCTCGGTCGAGTCGTCCTCCTGCCAGTACTGCAGCAGGTCGTTGCCCGACACGTCGGCGCGGTTGCCGGCCGACACGAACGTCGAGAGGCCCAGCCCGCGTCGCGACACCGACTCGAGGATCGCCGTGCCGAGTGCGCCGGACTGGCAGAAGAAGCCGACGCGGCCCTGCGGGGGCATGCTCGGCGACAGCGAGGCGTTGAGCTGCAGGTCGGGCGCGGTGTTGATGATGCCGAGGCAGTTGGGGCCGATGAGGCGCAGGCCGTACGACCGGCTGAGCCCCAGCAGCGCCCGCTGCCGCTGGCGCCCCTCGGGGCCCTCCTCGGCGAAGCCCGCCGAGATCACGACGAGGCCGTGGACGCCCTTGGCGGCGCAGTCGAGCACGACGTCGTTGACCGACTCGGCCGGCACGACGACGATCGCGACGTCGACCTCGCCGGGGATGTCCTGCACCCGCTTGTAGGCCGGGAGTCCCGAGACCGCCTCGGCGTTGGAGTTGACGGCGTAGACGCTGCCGCCGAAGTCGCCCAGCACGAGGTTGCGCACCATGGCCTGGCCGATCGAGTCCTGCCGCCGGCTCGCGCCGATCACGGCGATGCTGCGGGCCTTGAAGATGCGCTCGATCGAGGCGGCCTCGGCACGCTGCTCGCGCGCCTGCATCACGCCGATCGCGACGTCGGTCGACTCGATCTGGAACGTCAGGCGCTGCACGCCGTCCTCGATCGCGCCCTCGATCTGGTAGCCCATCTCGCGGAACACCTGCTGCATGCGGGCGTTGGACGGCAGGACGTCGGCGACGAAGCGCCGGATGCCGCGCTCGCGACCGGCCTGGGCGAGGTGCTCGAGCAGCAGCTGGCCGACCCCGCGCCCCTGCTGCGCGTCCTCGACGAGGAAGGCGACCTCGGCCTCGTCGTCGCTGACGGCGTCGTAGCGTCCCACGCCGATGATCGTGGCGTGGAGCGTCACGACGAACGCGACACGACGGTCGTGGTCGACCGTCGTGAACCGCTTGACGTCGCGGTCGGACAGCGTCGGGTACGGCGCGAAGAAGCGGAAGTACTTGGACTCGTCGGAGACGCGGGCGTAGAACTCGATGAACCGGTCGGCGTCGTCCTCGTGGATGGGCCGCAGCTGGGCGACCCGGCCGTCCTTGAGCAGGACGTCGGCCTCCCAGTGCTCGAACGAGCTCGCCTGACTGGTCACGTCCCCAACCTATCGGGTCCGGCCCCGGCGTGGCGGTGGTGCCCGGCGCGCGCCGACCCGTCAAAATGGGTCGGCGGCACCCGCACGCCCACGCCCCTGGCACGACTGGAGAGGACGGCATGGCCCGCAGCAGCAAGCCGGCACCCGAGGAGGACTTCGAGGAGCACATCCTCGACACCGACGTCGGCGACGAGATGCGATCGAGCTTCCTCGAGTACGCGTACTCCGTCATCTACTCCCGCGCCCTGCCCGACGCCCGCGACGGGCTCAAGCCCGTCCAGCGCCGCCTCCTGCACACGATGGACGACATGGGGCTGCGGTCCGACCGCGGGCACGTCAAGAGCGCCCGGCCCGTCGGCGAGACCATGGGCCGCTTCCACCCGCACGGCGACAGCTCGATCTACGACGCCCTCGTGCGACTCGTCCAGCCCTGGTCGCTGCGCCTGCCGCTGGCCGACGGGCACGGCAACTTCGGCTCGCAGGACGACCCGCCCGCCGCGATGCGGTACACCGAGATCCGCATGGACGCCGCCGCCGAGGCGATGACGGCCTCGATCACCGAGGACACCGTCGACTTCCGACCCAACTACGACGGTCGCGAGCTCGAGCCCGTCGTGCTGCCGGCGGCGCTGCCGAACCTGCTGGTCAACGGGGCCAGCGGCATCGCGGTCGGCATGGCGACCAACATCGCGCCGCACAACCTGGTCGAGGTGGTGCAGGCCCTGCGTCACCTGATCGCGTTCCCGAAAGCGGATCTCGACGACCTGATGCGCTTCGTGCCGGGCCCCGACCTGCCGACCGGCGGCAAGATCGTGGGACTCGACGGCATCCGCGACGCGTACGCGACCGGCAACGGCTCGTTCCGCATGCGCGCCTCGACCCGCATCGAGAACGTGACGCCCCGCAAGAAGGGCATCGTCGTCACCGAGCTGCCCTACAACGTCGGCCCCGAGAAGGTCATCGAGGCGATCAAGAAGCTCGTGCAGGCCAAGAAGCTGCAGGGCATCTCCGACATCACCAACCTGACCGACCGCCACAAGGGCCTGCACCTGGTCATCGAGGTCAAGAACGGCTTCATCCCCGAGACCGTCCTCGCGCAGCTGTTCAAGAGCACCCCGATGGAGAGCTCGTTCGGCATCAACGCCGTCGCGCTGGTCGACGGCCAGCCGCGCACGCTGGGCCTCAAGCAGATGCTCGAGGTCTACCTCGAGCACCGCATCGTCGTGGTCCGACGACGCACGACGTTCCGCCGCGGCAAGGCCGCCGACCGGCTGCACCTGCTCGACGGCCTGCTGCTCGCGCTGGTCGACATCGACGAGGTCATCCAGCTGATCCGCAGCAGCGACGACCGGGCCGCCGCGCAGGAGCGCCTGATGTCGGTGTTCGACCTCAGCGAGGCGCAGTCCGACTACATCCTCAACCGCACCCTCGGCAGCCTGACCCGGCTGTCGCGCATCGACATCGAGAAGGAGGCCGAGGACCTGCGCCGGACGATCGAGCAGCTCGACGCGATCCTCGGCGACGAGCAGGTCCTGCGCGGCGTCGTCGGCGACGAGCTCGGCGAGATGGCCCGGACGTTCGGCACCCCGCGGCGCACCGTGCTGCTGGAGTCGTCGGGGCAGACCGCGACGTCCGCAGCTCCCCTCGAGGTGCCCGACGACCCGTGCTGGGTGCTGATGTCGGCCACGGGCCTGCTGGCCCGCACCTCCGACGACTCGCCGATCGGCGCGGTCGACCGCCGCGTCAAGCACGACACGATCGTCTCGGCGGTCCGCAGCACGGCCCGCGGCGAGGTGGGCATCGTGACGGCCGACGGCAGCGTCCGCCGCATCAGCGTGCTGGAGCTGCCCGCGTTGCCGCCGGGGGCCCACTCGCCGCACCTGCAGGGCGGTCTGCCGATCACCGAGATCGTCCCGCTCGACTCCCCCGCCCTGGCGCTCATGACGTTCGACGAGGACGGCCCCGGCATCGCGTTGGGCACCCGGCAGGGCGTCGTCAAGCGGGTGCGGCCCGATCACCTCGGCCGCGACCGCTGGGAGCTGATCTCGCTCGCCGACGGCGACGCGCTGGTCGGCGCGGTGCCTCTGGCCACCGGCGACGAGCAGCTCGTCTTCGTCACGTCCGACGCCCAGCTGCTGTACTTCTCCGCCTCCCTCGTGCGGCCCCAGGGTCGCTCCGGCGGAGGCGTCGCGGGCATCAAGCTCGCGGCCGGCCAGTCCGCGGTGTTCTTCGGTGCCGTCGCCGACGTCGACGCCGCCCACGTCGTGACGGTCGCGGGCTCCAGCAGCGCACTGCCCGGCACGCAGACGGGTGCCGTCAAGGTCAGCCCGATGTCGATCTACCCGCCCAAGGGTCGTGCCACTGGTGGCGTCCGCTGCCAGCGGCTGCTCAAGGGCGAGGACGGCCTGCTGCTGGCCTGGGTCGGCGACGGGGTCCCGATGGCGTCGGCCACCAGCGGCACCGCGGTCGACCTGCCGGCCGTCAGCGACCGACGCGACGGCTCGGGCGTCCCCGTGGCCCAGCCGATCGCCGCCGTCGCCGGCCCCCCGTCGGCCCATCTCGGCGTCGACGCCGCACCCGCCGACGTCGTGGGAGACTGAGCCCGTGCGCACCCGACACCTGCTCCCCGCCCTGCTCGCCGCCGGTCTGCTGCTCAGCGGCTGCACCGGCTCGTCCGACTCCTCGGACGGCTCCGACGGTGGTGGAGGCGGAGGCGACGACCTCGCGACCCGCCTCGCCGACGCCAAGACGACGCTCGACACCGCCGAGACCATCGACATCTCGCTGTCGACCAAGAGCGTCCCCGACGGCGTCACGGGCCTGCTCTCGGCCACGGGCAAGGGCAACCACTCCCCCGCGTTCGAGGGCAAGGTCACGGTCGTGACGGGTGGCGCCAGCCTCGGCGCCGACGTCGTCGCGACGGGTGGCAAGGTCTACGCCAAGACCGGCTTCACGCCCGACTTCGCGCCGATCGACCCGGCCGACCTCAAGGCGCCCGACCCGGCCGCGCTGCTGCAGGTCGACGGCGGCATCACCTCGATCCTCACGAGCACCGAGGACCTCGCCGAGGACGGCCAGTCCCGCGACGGCCAGGACGTGCTGACGTCGATCAAGGGCACCCTGCCCGGCAGCGTCGTCGCGACGATCATCCCCTCGGCCGCGGCCGACCAGGACTTCGCCGTCACGTACCGCCTCGACGACGACGACCAGCTGCGCGACGCCACGATCAGCGGACCGTTCTACCCCGGCGGCGACAAGGTCACCTACACCGTGTCGCTCGCGACGTCCGACACCCCCGTGACGATCACCGCTCCCTGACCACGACATGACGACGTCCGGGCGCACCGTCACGCCGGCGTCCAGGACGCTCCTGGCGCTCGCGGCCGTCGCGATCTCGTTCGCCGCGGCCGACACGTACGTCGTGGTGCTGGCGCTGCCCGAGATGATGACGTCGGTCGGCCTCGGCACCGAGGAGCTGCAACGGGCCGCCCCCATCGTGTCGGGCTTCCTGCTCGGCTACGTCGCGATCCTGCCGCTGATCGGCCGCATCTCCGACCTGCGCGGCCGCGTGCCGGTGCTGCTCG
Organism: Aeromicrobium sp. CFBP 8757; assembly: GCF_014841755.1. Lineage (NCBI taxonomy): Bacteria > Bacillati > Actinomycetota > Actinomycetes > Propionibacteriales > Nocardioidaceae > Aeromicrobium > Aeromicrobium sp. CFBP 8757. The sequence continues at coordinate 323,784 of NZ_JACYUM010000005.1, read as the reverse complement.
GCTCGCTGGTCGTGTTCGCGGTCGGCTCGCTCGTGACGGCCGCGGCGTACGACCTCGAGACCGTCGTGGCGGGTCGGCTGATCCAGGGCATCGGCGGCGGCGGGCTCATCCCGCCCACCCTCGCGCTCGTCGCCGACCTCTGGCCGCCGCACCGCCGCGGCATGCCGCTGGGCGTGGTCGGGGCGGTGCAGGAGCTCGGCAGCGTCCTCGGCCCCCTCTACGGCGCGGTCGTCCTCGCGGTGGGCGACTGGCGGGCGATCTTCTGGCTCAACTGCGCGATCGGCCTCGTGCTGGTCGCCGCGATCCTGCCGCTGCGTCGCGCCTCCTCGATCGACGTCGATGGCCGCCGCGACCCGTCGACGGGCCGCTTCGACTGGCCCGGGGCGGCGCTCGCCGTCCTGGCGCTCACGGGTGTCGCACTCGTCATGGCGGCCCCGACCCGGCTCGTCCAGGACGTCGAGATCGGACGCGCCTACCTGCCGGTCACGGGCGACTCGCGGTGGTTGACGCCGCTGGCACTCGTCACGTTCGGCCTGCTCGTGCTGCTCGTGCTGCGGCTCGCGACCGCCCGCCGTCCACTGGTCGACTGGCGCGCCTGGCCGGCCCTGGCCCGCGAGACCGACCTGTGGGGCGCCGCGCTGCTCACGGTCGCCCTCGGCGCCGTGATCCTGACCTTCGCCTCGGCCGAGCCCGAGAGCGGCGCGGTCTCCCCCGACGCCCCGTGGCTCGTCCCGATCGCGGTCGTCGCAGCAGCCGGCTTCGTGCTGCGCCAGCGCCGCGCGGCCCGTCCGCTCGTGCCGCGCGGCGCCCTGCGGGCTCGTCCGGCGTGGGGGGCGATCGTCGTGTCGTTCTTCGTCGGCGCCGCGCTGATCGCCGCCCTGGTCGACATCCCGTTCTTCGCCCGCCTGACGGTGTACCGCGACTCGCAGCTCGACGCGGCACTGGTGCTGGTGCGCTTCCTGGTGGCGCTGCCCGTCGGTGCCCTGCTCGGAGGGTGGCTGCTGCGCAAGGTGCCCGCCCACGTCCTGACCGCCGTCGCGATGCTGCTCAGCGCCATCGCGTTCTGGCACATGTCGACGTGGGACGCCACGTCGCTCGCGAGCCAGGCCGAGACCTGGTCGCTCGTGCTCGCGGGCCTCGGCTTCGGGCTCGCCATCGCACCCGTCAACGCGGTCCTGCTGGCCCACACGGCCGACGCCGTCCACGGCGTCTCGTCGGCCCTGCTGATCGTGGCCCGCATGGTCGGCATGCTGCTGGGCATCTCGGCCCTCACGACGATCGGCCTGCGCGCGTTCTACGACGCCTCGGACCGCATACCGTCGGTCGACCGGCTGTGCGGGGCGGGCGGCACCCTGTGCCAGGCCTACCGCGACGCGGTGCGCGACGCCGGCATCGCCCAGCTCCACGCCGTGTTCGTCGGAGCAGCCGCCTGCGCCGTGATCGCCGCGGTGCTGGCCCTCGTGCTGCTGCGACCGGCGCACGACACGTCCCGGGCTGAGGCGTGACGGCGCGGCGCCGCTGGTTACGCTGGTGCCATGGCTGACTTCGACGACCTGCTCGCCGCCAACCGGTCCTTCGCCGACTCGTTCTCGCTCGCCGGCTTCGACGGCATCGCCCGCGCGGGCGTCGCGATGGTCACGTGCATGGACTCGCGCATCGACCCGCTCAACATGATCGGCCTGAAGGCCGGCGACGCCAAGATCCTGCGCAACCCCGGCGGCCGCGTGACCGACCAGGCCCTCGTCGCACTGGTGCTGGGCGTCAACCTGCTCAACGTCGACCGCGTGCTCGTCGTCGAGCACACCCGCTGCGCCATGGCGTCGTCCTCCGAGGACGAGCTCAAGCAGCGGCTCACCGAGAGCGCGGGCCGCGACGCCGAGTGGATGACGCTGGGCGCGATCGACGACCAGCGCCGCACGATCGAGGCCGACGTGATCCGCGTCAAGACCCATCCGCTGATCGGTGACGCGGTGTCGGTCGGAGGCTTCCTGTACGACGTCGACAGCGGACTGCTCGAGCCCATCGTCTGATGCCGGTGACCCCCACGTCACCCGCGACGACCACGGGCCCGCCGGCTCGCACCCCACGACCGCTGCGGCCCGAGATCCAGGCGCTGCGCGCCGGCGCGGCGCTGCTGGTCGTCCTGTACCACCTGTGGCCCGGCCGCCTGCCCGGCGGCTTCATGGGCGTCGACGTCTTCTTCGTCATCTCGGGCTTCCTGATCACGTCGCACCTGGCCCGCGAGGCCGCCTCGACGGGTCGGGTCCGCCTCGGACGGTTCTGGGCCCGCCGCGCCCGCCGTCTGCTGCCCGCGGCGTACCTGGTGCTCGCGACGTCGGCGGTCGCGGTGTTCGTGTGGGTGCCGCAGCTCAACTGGGCGCAGAACTTCCGCGAGATCATGTCGTCGGCGCTGTACTTCCAGAACTGGCGGCTCGCCGCCGACGCGGTCGACTACCTCGCCGCCGAGAACGCGCCCAGCGTCGCCCAGCACTACTGGACCCTCTCGGTCGAGGAGCAGTTCTACGTCGCGTGGCCGCTGCTGGTACTGGCGGCCGTCCTGCTCGCCGCCCGGCTGCGCCTGCGCCAGCTGCCGACCGTCACCGCGGTCGTCGCGGTCGCGACGGTCGCCAGCTTCGCCTACTCGTGGTGGCTGACGTACGAGAACGTCTCCTACGCCTACTTCTCGACCTTCACCCGCGCCTGGGAGTTCGGCGCCGGCGCCCTGCTGGCCCTGCTGACGCTGCGCGCGTCGGAGGGCCGCCGCGCCTCGACCACGCCGCTGCTGCCCGCGCCGGTCGCCGCCCTCGTCTCGTGGGCCGGCCTGCTCGTCCTGCTCGGCTGCGGACTGTTCCTCACGGGCTCGACCCCGTTCCCGGGGCTCGCGGCGCTGCTGCCGGTGCTCGCGACCGTCGCGGTCATCGCCGTGGGGATGCCCGCCTCGCGGTTCTCGCCTCGTCGTCTGATCGAGACCCGCTTCGTGCAGTGGACCGGCGACATCTCGTACCCGCTGTACCTGTGGCACTGGCCGCCGATCGTCCTGCTGCCGGTCGTGCTCGGGCACGACCTGGGCTTCTGGCCGCGCGTCGCGATCCTGGTCGCGACCTTCGGCGCGGCGGCGCTGACGAAGCGGTTCGTCGAGGACCCGGTGCGCACCGGACGACGTCTCGGCATCCAGCGCAGCACCGTCACGTTCGCGTTCACCGCGGTGGGCGCTGCGGCGATCGCCGCCGCCTGCCTGGGCGGAATCCGCAGCGCCGACGCCGCCGCCGACCGGGCCGAGCAGCTGACCGCCGAGGTCGCCTCCGACGCGCCCCGCTGCTTCGGTGCCGCGTCGATGGCACCCGGGCCCGCCTGCGACAACCCCGCGCTCGACGGCCTCCTGGTGCCCGACACCACCGCGATCAAGCGCGACGACGCGAACTACCCCGGGTGCGCGTCGACCGACCGGGCCACCGACACGTGCACGTTCGGCGACAAGGACGACGCGTCGCTGCCGCACGTCCTGGTCATCGGCGACTCGCACGCCCGCTCCCTCCTGCCGCCGTTCGTGACGATGGCCGAGCAGGGGCGCATCTACCTGACGGCGCAGGTCAAGGGCGGGTGCACGTGGTCGACGAACCCGCACCCCAACGACGACCGCGCGATCGCCGACGACTGCTACACGTGGCGCGACAGCGTCGCGACCTGGCTCGACGCGAACGCCGACGACATCGACGTCATCGTCACGGGCGCACTGGCCCACCCGCGCCCCGCCACCGGGCCCGACGAGCAGGTCGCAGGCTTCGCCGAGACCTGGCGCACCATGACCGGGCGCGGGGTCCCCGTCGTCGCGGTCCGCGACAACCCCTACCAACCGGCCAACACCAACGAGTGCCTGGCGCGTCAGAGCGAGATCACGTCGTCGAGCTGCGCGCTCCCGCGCGACGAGGCGTTCCCGAACTACGACCCGCTGATCAAGGCCACCGAGCAGGTGAAGGGCAGCACGCTGCTCGACCTGACCCGCTACTACTGCACCGACTCGTCGTGCCCTGCCGTGATCGGCGGCGTCAACGTCTATCGCGACCGCAGCCACATCAGCAAGACCTACATGACGACGATGACGCCCTACATCGAGCGCCTGCTCGACCAGGACGATCTGCTCACGCCCCGCAGCCGCTAGCCGAGCTCGCTGATCACGTCGCCGCGCGCGTCGACGAGCAGACCGTACGTGCCGGCGGAGCCGTCGGGGAACGAGACGAAGACCTGTGGGCCGCGGCGACCGCGCGTCAGCAGCACCTGCGCCTCCGAGGTGTCGGCGACCCCGCTCGAGCGACGGGCGCGGACCAGCGCTCTCATGACGACCTCAGCATCGACGTCCCTCAGGTCGAAGGCCTGCTCGCTGGGCAGACGCAGCACCGATGACGCAGGGGCCACGTCGCCGTCGTACAGGTAGCGCGCGGACGAGGTGTCGCTCTCGGCGATCTGCAGCGTGGCGGAGCGACGGTCCGCGAAGAGCAGCACGGTGCGGTCGAGATCGGCCTCGTCGTCGAGCGCGTCGACCATCTCGTCCCAGTCAGCACGCGTCGTCAGGTCGGTGACGGTGACCGGCGCGCTGCCCGACGACGATCGCGTCGACGACTCGGTCGAGGTGTCGGCGAGTCCGCTCAGGCAGGAGACGACGCTCGTGCCGAGCACCAGCACGACGGCGATCAGGCCGATGACGACCTTGCCGCCGAACCGCCGTCGCTGTGCCGACGCTGCGGGCGGCGCGTTCGGCACGGCCGGCGTCGAGGGCCGGCCGGCGACTGCCACGGGCATCGCGTCGAGCCCTCGTGTCAGCGCGTGCAGCTCGCCGCGGGTCTGCGCCGTTCGCGCATCGCGGATGCGCAGCTCGCGGTCGGCGTCCGTGATGCCACGGGCCGCACCGATGAGCCGGACGGCACGACGCCGGTCGCGGCGCCCGACGCGACCTGCGTCGAAGTCGGAGGACGACTCCAGCGTCACGCGTCGATCATGTCGGCGTCGATCTCGTAGGCGCCCTGCACGATGAACTCCTTGCGGGGCGGCACCTCGTTGCCCATCAGCAGCTCGAACACGTCGCCGGCGGCCTCGGCGTCGTCGACGGTCAGCCGTCGCAGCGTGCGGTGCCGTGGGTCCATCGTCGTCTCGGCCAGCTGGGAGGCGTCCATCTCGCCCAGGCCCTTGTAGCGCTGGACCGGCTCCTTCCAGCGCACGCCCTTGCGCTTGAGCTCGGCCATCGTGCGCTGCAGCTCGGGGTCGGAGTACGTGTACATGTACTTGTCCTGCCCCTTCTTAGGGTTGGTCAGCTCGATGCGGTGCAGGGGCGGCACCGCGGTGTACACCCGGCCGGCCTCGACGAGGTCGCGCATGTAGCGGAAGAACAGCGTCGCCAGCAGGCAGCGGATGTGCGCGCCGTCGGAGTCGGCGTCGGCCATGAAGATGATGCGGCCGTAGCGGGCGGCGTCGACGTCGAACGTGCGACCCGACCCCGCCCCGACGACCTGGATGATCGAGGAGCACTCCGCGTTCTTCAGCATGTCGCCGATGCTGGCCTTCTGGACGTTCAGGATCTTGCCGCGGATCGGCAGCAGCGCCTGGAACTCGGAGTCGCGGGCCGACTTGGCGGTGCCGAGGGCCGAGTCGCCCTCGACGATGAACAGCTCGGACCGGTCGACGTCGTTGCTGCGGCAGTCGGCCAGCTTGGCCGGCAGAGCGCTCGACTCGAGGGCGTTCTTGCGGCGCTGCGTGTCGCGCTGCTGGCGGGCGGCCAGGCGGGTGCGCGACGCGTCGACGACCTTCTGCATCACCAGACGGGCGCGGGCCTTGTCGGCGGCCTTCGTGGCGTTGAGGAACGTCTTGAGCTCCCGCGCGACGACCTGGTTGACGATCTTGGTCACCGCGGGCGTGCCCAGCACCTCCTTGGTCTGCCCCTCGAACTGCGGCTCGGCCAGTCGCACCGTGACGACGGCCGTGACGCCCTCGAGGACGTCGTCCTTGATGACGTCGGGGTCGCCGGCCTTCAGCAGCCGCGTGGTCTTGAGCGTCTCGTTGAACGTCTTGGTGACGGCCCGCTCGAAGCCGTTGACGTGCGTGCCGCCCTTGGGCGTCGCGATGATGTTGACGAACGACTTCACGTGCGTGTCGTACCCCGTGCCCCACCGCACCGCGACGTCGACGCCGAGGGTGCGCTCGATGTCCTGGGGCGTCATCTGACCCTTGGCATCGAGCAGCGGGACGGTCTCGGTGAACACGTCCTCGCCCTGCAGCCGCAGCACGTCGGAGACCGGCTCGTCGGGTGCCAGGAACTCGCAGAACTCGGCGATGCCGCCATCGTGCCGGAACGACTCCTCGTGGGGCTCGTCGCCCCGCTCGTCGCGGATGACGAGCTCGAGGCCAGGCACCAGGAACGAGGTCTGCCGCGCCCGCGACACCAGCTCGTCGTAGGCGAACTTCGCGCCCTTGATGAAGATCTGCGGATCGGCCCAGTAGCGCACCCGGGTGCCGGTGCGCGCCTTGGCGACCTTGCCGACCTTGCGCAGCTCGTTGCCCGGGGTGAACGGGGCGTCGGGGCCGTCGCCGTCGAAGACGCCGGGCTCGCCACGGCGGAACGACATCGCCCAGGTGGCTCCGCCCTTGTCGACCTCGACGTCGAGCCGCGACGACAGCGCGTTGACGACCGAGGCGCCGACGCCGTGCAGACCGCCCGTCGCGACGTAGGAGCCGCCGCCGAACTTTCCGCCGGCGTGCAGCTTGGTGTAGACGACCTCGACGCCCGTCAGCCCGGTCTTCTTCTCGACGTCGACCGGCACGCCGCGCCCCTGGTCGTGCACCTCGACCGAGCCGTCGGCGTGCAGCGCCACCAGGATGTGCGAGCCGTGCCCGCCCAGCGCCTCGTCGACCGAGTTGTCGATGATCTCCCAGAGGCAGTGCATGAGGCCCCTGGTGTCGGTCGAGCCGACGTACATGCCGGGACGCTTGCGGACGGCCTCGAGACCTTCGAGGACCAGGAGGTTGCGGGCGTCGTACGTGCTGTCGATGATGGGTTCCTTCTCGAGACGATGACCGTGCCCAGCCTAGTCAGCGGGGCCGACGTGACGTCGTCTGACACGCTCCGGGGCCCGCGCGCCTGCCCCGGTTTGCACCCGCCGGGGAGTATCTATGTCATAGGTCACGAACGACCACACGGAATACCGCCCCGTGGTTGGATGTTGACTTCTGTACACCCCCGCCGATGGCTCAGAGAGAAGGTCACCGTGACAACACTGACAGCCCCCAAGCTGAGCTCCCTCGACCGCTGCGACCGCTGCGGCGCTCAGGCGTACGTCCGCGTGACGCTCGGCGGAGGTGGCGAGCTGCTGTTCTGCGCTCACCACGCCCGCCAGCACGAGGAGAAGCTGCGCGAGATGTCCGCGCTCATCCACGACGAGAGCGAGCGCCTCTCCGGATCGACCACCCCGGTGGCCGACGAGGTCTGAGCAGCCAGCACGACCCATCCACCCCCGAACCCAGAAGAGCCGGCCAGATGATCTGGCCGGCTCTTCTCGTGGTCCTGCGGCGGGTGCCTAGTAGGCGTACGCCTTGTACTCGTGCGACTTCAGGATCGCCTTCCAGTGCTCGAGGTAGTCCTCGTAGATCGACGGGTCGGTCGTCTCGGTCGTGATCTCGTCGCTCGCGACGAGGTTCGAGCCGGTCAGCGAGGCCGAGCCGGCCTGGACCATCTTCATCCGCACGCCACCGGCGGGCCAGTTGCCCGTGCCGTCGGGTGCGACCTCCTCGGGGTTGAGGCGGTTGGGGCCGAGCTTGGCGTCGACGAGCATCGTCTTGTCGTGCGGCTTGGCCCACGCGACGTCGATGCGCTGGCTCGACGTCTTGAGGACGTCGAGGATCGGCCGGCAGATACGGATCAGCTGCTGGCAGTGCAGCTTGCGGTTGACCTTCAGGTCGTCCTCGTACGCCACGGCGCTGATCTTGCACCCGCCGTTGGACAGCTCGACGAGCTTCTCGGCCACCGCGATGCGGCGGTACTTGAAGCGGTTGTGCTGCAGGCGGATGCGGCACTGGCTGTCGGGCTGCACCCGGTTCAGCAGGTTGAGGACGGGGTCCTTGCCGTTGGTCGGCGTCGCGCGGATCGGCGTGGCGTAGATCGTCGCGTTGGCGAGGTTGGAGTAGAACATGCCGTACTTGGCGTAGCCCTCGGTGTAGCCCGCCGCGCGCGCGTCGGCCGTCGGGTAGCCGTAGCGGGTCGAGTTCTTCCGCACGTAGTTCAGGTAGTCGTTGCCGATGTTGCGCTCGGCCCACATGTCCTTCCAGAGCTGCGACGTCTGCTGCCACATCTTGGTGTCGTTGTAGATCGTCAGGCCGTTGTTGTAGGTCTGCTCGGCGCTGCGGCCGCCCAGGTTGGCCGAGCCCGACCAGATCGCACCCTTGGCGGGCTTGTTGTCGCGCGTGAAGGTGTTGTTGACCAGCAGCAGCTTGGAGTGCATGATCGCGCCGTTGAGGCTCGACAGGCACGCGAGGCTCTTGCCCTTGGCGCAGATCTTGAACGACGAGTCGCGCAGGTTGCTCTTGTTGAGCGCCTTGCGGAGAGCCCGCGAGGCCGACGACTGCGTGGCGCGGCCGTGGATGACGCGCACGCGGACACCGGCCTTGGCGGCCTGGATCAGGGTGCGCCCGACGCGCTTGGACTCGGGCATCTGCGAGATCGACAGGTAGACCGTGTTGGCGCGGCGGGTGGCCTTGGGCAGGTACTTGCCGGAGCGGGGGTCGATGAACGATCCGCGGATGATGCGCTCGAGGTCGTCGAGCAGGGTGAAGTCACCGTTGCGCGAGCTCGTCACGGCCCGGTACGGCCTGGAGAAGTTGGACTCCAGCGTGACCGGGTAGTCCGGACCCCACGGCGCGGCGGCAGCCTTGACGGACGCGGCCGGCGTGCCGACGGTGACACCGTCGCCGCTGGCCGGGGTCGTCTCGGTCGCGGAGGTGTCGGTGGGGACGTCCTCGGCGCTCGAGGCGATCGACGTCATGCCGAGCACGACGCTTCCCGCCAGGAGAGCCACCCCGAGAGCGCGGGCTACGCGCCGTGATCCGCCGAATGTGTGCACAGGTTTGCTCTCCGAGACGTTCGTGGATGGTCGCGACAGTCTAACTCAATAGGACGCGCCTCACGGGCACCCTGACCAGGGTGCCCGTGCGCGCCTCGAGCGACCGTCAGTCGAGGTAGTCGCGCAGGACCTGCGAACGCGACGGGTGACGCAGCTTGCTCATGGTCTTGGACTCGATCTGACGGATGCGCTCGCGCGTCACGCCGTAGACCTTGCCGATCTCGTCGAGCGTCTTGGGCTGACCGTCGGTCAGGCCGAAGCGCATCGACACGACGCCCGACTCACGCTCGGACAGCGTGTCGAGCACGGCGTGCAGCTGCTCCTGCAGGAGTGTGAACGACACGGCGTCGGCCGGGACGATCGCCTCGGAGTCCTCGATCAGGTCGCCGAACTCCGAGTCGCCGTCCTCGCCGAGGGGGGTGTGGAGGCTGATCGGCTCGCGACCGTACTTCTGCACCTCGACGACCTTCTCGGGCGTCATGTCGAGCTCGATCGCGAGCTCCTCGGGCGTGGGCTCGCGGCCGAGGTCCTGCAGCATCTGGCGCTGGACGCGGGCGAGCTTGTTGATGACCTCGACCATGTGGACCGGGATGCGGATCGTGCGGGCCTGGTCGGCCATCGCGCGGGTGATGGCCTGGCGGATCCACCACGTCGCATAGGTCGAGAACTTGAAGCCCTTGGTGTAGTCGAACTTCTCGACCGCGCGGATCAGGCCGAGGTTGCCCTCCTGGATCAGGTCGAGGAACAGCATGCCGCGACCCGTGTAGCGCTTGGCCAGCGAGACGACGAGGCGCAGGTTGGCCTCGAGCAGGTGGTTCTTGGCCCGGCGACCGTCGATGACGATCCACTCGAGCTCCTCGGTCATCTTGGGCGAGATGCGTCCGCCCTTGCCGAGCTTCTCCTCCGAGAACAGACCGGCCTCGATGCGCTTGGCCAGCTCGACCTCCTGGCCGGCGGTCAGCAGCGAGACCTTGCCGATCTGCTTGAGGTAGTCCTTGACCGGGTCGGCCGTCGCACCCGCGACCATGACCTGCTGGACGGGCTCGTCGGACTCGTCGGCCGCCGACAGCGTGTAGGACGACTTCTCGTCCTCCTTCAGCGTCGGATCGGTCGCGAGGTCCTTCTCGAACTCCTCGTCGGGGATGTCGGGCAGGATCTTCTTGCCCTGCGCGTCCACCGCCGCGGCGTCAGCGACGGCCGGGGTCTCGAGCGCGTCCGCGAGGTCGACGGCAGCTGGCACGCTGCCCTCCTCCTCGGGGGCCGCCGCCTTCTTGGCGGCGGTCTTCTTGGCCGCCGCCTTCTTGGCGGGAGCCTTGACGGCGGGAGTCTTCTTGACGGTGGTGGCTGAAGTCTTCGTCACGGTCGTTTCTGTTTTCGCAGGGGCTGGGACGGGTGTCGCTGAGGTCTTCTTGGCAGCGGTCTTCTTGGCCGCCGGCGCCTTCTCGGCGGGGGCCTGATCGCTCTCAGGGTTCTCTGAGGAATGGTCGTCGGACGAGCCCGGGAGGAGCTTCGTGACGGCCCGGAGTCGTGATGAAGAAGCGGGATTCACCGGCACGTCAACCTCACAAACGGTAGAAGGGCGCAACAAAGAGGCCTGTGGTCAACCTCTTCGTCTAGTGTGTCACGCCCGACCAAGGGCCGGCATCTCAGGGTCCTCTCAGGACCGGGTCGGCCACTCGTGCACCGGAGCACCGTCGTGCATGTGGCGCTCGTACTCCACCGTCGTCAGGCGCATCGCCTCGGCGCGACCGTCCACCGACGCGCTGTGGTGGGCGAACTCCTCGATCAGCCACGTGGCGCCGTTGCGGCCCGTGATGCAGCGCTGCTCGATGACCCCCAGCAGGTGGGTGCGGACGTCGTCGTCCACGCCGAGCTGGGTCAGCCCCGTGTGGGCCAGCGGCAGGAGCTGGCGCAGCACGAGCTCGCGGACGGCGACGTGCCCCACGCCGGGCCAGTAGATCTCGGCGTCGATGCCGTCGCGGGCGGCCTGGTGGAAGTTGTCCTCGGCCGCGCGGAACGACAGCTGCGACCACACGGGCCGCTCGCTCGCGCCGAGCACCTTGACGAGCCCGTAGAACAGCGCCGCGTTGGCCATCGTGTCGACGACGGTCGGGCCGGCCGGCAGCAGGCGGTTCTCGATGCGCAGGTGCGGGCGTCCGTCGGCGACGTCGTAGATCGGCCGGTTCCAGCGGTAGACCGTGCCGTTGTGGAGCCGCAGCTCGGCGAGGTTGGGGACGCGACCCGCCTCGAGCTCGGCGACGGGATCCTCGTCGTCGACGATCGGCAGCAGGGCCGGGAAGTAGCGGCTGTTCTCCTCGAACAGGTCGAACACCGACGTGATCCACCGCTCGCCGAAGAACACGCGCGGGCGGACGCCCTGCGCCTTCAGCTCCTCGCTGCGCGTGTCGGTGGCCTGCTCGAACAGCGCGATGCGCGTCTCGTGCCACAGCTGACGTCCGAGCAGGAACGGCGAGTTGGCGCCCACGGCGACCTGCACGGCCGCGATGGCCTGCGCGGCGTTCCACGTCGTGGCGAAGTCCTCCGGCTCGACCTGCAGGTGCAGCTGCGTGCTGGTGCAGGCCGCCTCGGGGATGATCGTGTCGGCCGTCGTGTCGAGGCGGTCGACCCCGTCGATCAGGATCTCGATGTCCTCGCCGCGCGCGGCCAGGATCTGCTCGGACAGCAGGTGGTAGCGCGGGTTGGCCGAGATCGCCTCGCGACTGAAGTGCCCGTCCTGGAGCGTCGGCAGGATGCCGATCATGAGCAGGTGCGCGTCGACGCCGGCGGCCTTGTGCTGCGCCGCGTTCAGGTCGTCGCGCAGCGCCGCCTGCAGCGTCTCGAGCCCCGTGCCGTCGATCCGCGACGGCGGCACGTTGATCTCGACGTTGAACAGCCCCAGCTCGGTCTGGAAGTCGGGATCGGCGATGGCCTCGAGCGCCTCGGCGTTCTTCATCGCCGGCTCGCCGCGGCCGTCCACGAGGTTGAACTCGATCTCGATGCCGACCTGCGGGTGCCCGACGCTGAAGTCGTGCTCGCCCAGCATGCGGGCGAACACGTCGAGGCACCTGCGGACCTTGGCCCGGTAGAGGGTGCGGTCCTCGCGACTGAACTCACGTGCGTCGACGTCCTGTCCCATGACGACAGCCTAGGGCTGCGAGGACCACCGCGCCGATGGCCGGGCGAGGCCCGCCCCTACGCCTCGCCCGGCTCGCACGCGGCGCCCTCGACGAAGCCGGTCCAGTGGACGGGCGAGACGCCCTGCTCGAGGACGTCGAGGACGATCCGTGCCATCGAGTAGCAGGGGTCGGCGTCGAGGGCCCGCTCGACCGCGATCAGCGCCTGCGCGCCGTCGCCCGTCAGCCACGCCGCGAAGGCCGCGAGGCTCAGCACCGCGGGCTCGAAGGGCGGCACGACGCTGCCCGCGACCAGCGTCAGCACGCGCAGCATGTCGTCCGCGGTCTCGCGCGTGATGCGCGCCCACACGGCGTCGCGGACCTCGACGCCCGAGACCCACACCGCGACCCGCACCAGGTCGGCGTCGAGCAGCCGTCGGCCGTCGAGCGCCCGGTCGAGGATCGGTCCGACGACGGACATCCCCACGGCCCCCAGCTGGTCGGGATCGGTGCGGGCGACCGTCCGCACGACCTCGGCGACGATCTCGTCGGTCGAGCGCTCGAGCCAACGGCGCCGCTCCCCCACCACCGCGGCGAACCGCTCGACCAGCGACGCGCGGTCGGGCAGGATCTGCTGGCCCGCCGCGACGGCCTGGACGATCGAGAGGTGGTGCGACGAGGTCGTGTAGGCGACGCCCTCTGCCGGCGCGCCCAGCGAGTCGGTCCAGTACCGCTCGCCGTCGGCGCGCACGCGGATGACGAGCTCGAGGTCGGGCAGCTCGTCGATCGAGCGGTGGATCGCGTCGAGCAGGCGGAGCGCGACATCCTGCTGCCGGGTCACGGCGATCAGGACGACTCCCTCGGCACCGTTGCGCCGGAGGTGCTGGACGATCTGGCGCGCCTGCGCGTCGACGTCCTGCTGGGCGGGCACGTCGACCCGCAGCCGGAAGCCGAAGCGGCGTCTCAGGCCGTGCGTCGCGACCGCGACGACCGACTCGTGCGGCGTGAAGCCGAAGAAGGTCGGCAGGGCGTTGATCAGGTCGGAGGCGTCGTGCGCCACGAACGTCGACGGGGTCTCTGTCATGCCCCAACGCTCGCCGCTCGGAGTCGGCGTCGACAGCGCCGCGGCGAGGCCTGTGGAACGTCCGTGCCCGGTCCGTGCGGTGTGGACGGTCGCGGTGTCGCACGCTCGGGCGACAATGGACGCATGCGGTCCACGGCGTCGATCATGCACCTCGACCTCGACGCCTTCTTCGCGTCGGTCGAGCAGCGCGACAAGCCGTCGTTGCGCGGCCGGCCGGTCATCGTGGGCGGCATCGGGCCCCGCGGCGTCGTCGCGACCGCGTCGTACGAGGCGCGCGTACACGGCGTCCGGTCGGCGATGCGCACCGCCGAGGCCCGGGCGCGCTGTCCGCACGCGGCCTTCTTGGGCGGGCGCTTCGACGCGTACCGCGAGGCCAGCCGCCTGGTCATGGAGCGGCTGCGCCAGGAGTCTGAGCTGATCGAGCCCCTGTCGCTCGACGAGGCCTTCGTCGACCTGGCCGCCGGCGACCCGACGTCCGGCCGCGCGTTCGACCCGGCGCGCGTCGAGGAGGTCGTCGAGCGCATCCGCACCGACATCACCGAGATCACCGGCGGCCTGACGGCGTCGGTGGGCGTCGCGTCGTCCAAGCTCATGGCCAAGATCGCCAGCGAGGTCAACAAGCCCGACGGGGTCTTCGTCATCGCCCCCGGCACCGAGGCCGACGTCCTCGGCCCCATGCAGGCGACCGCGATCCCCGGCGTGGGCCCGGCGACCGCCGAGCGCCTGCGGCGCATGGGCATCCTGACGGTCGACGAGCTGCGCCGCCAGAGCGAGGACGAGCTCGTCCGCCTGCTGGGCCAGGCGTCCGGACGGTCGCTGCACCGGCTGGCCCGCGCCGACGACGACCGCCCCGTCGTCGCCTCGCGCGAGGCCAAGTCGGTCAGCGTCGAGGACACCTTCGAGCAGGACATCTCCGACCGGCTGCAGCTCGAGACGATCATCGAGCGCATGGCCCGCACCGTGTCGGCGCGCCTGCGCAAGAGCGGGCTGTCCGGACGCACCGTGACGATCAAGCTGCGTCACCACGACTTCGAGACCCACACGAGGTCGTCGACGCTGGCGCACCCCACCGACAACGCGCGCGTCCTGGCCGAGAAGGCGCGGGGGCTCCTCGCGGTAGAAGACGTCAGCAACGGGCTGCGCCTGATCGGCGTCGGCGTCAGCGGGCTCGCCGACTGGGTGCAGGACGACCTGTTCGCCGCCGACGACGACGCGCAGGAGGTCGCCGAGCGCGAGCTGCAGGAGATCGACGAGCAGCCCGACGCCGGGCCCGTGCGCTGGTACCCCGGCATGGACGTGCACCACGAGACCCACGGCGACGGCTGGGTCTGGGGCGCCGGGCTCGGTCGCGTCACGGTGCGCTTCGAGACCCGCTGGACGCCGCCGGGGCCGGTGCACACGTTCCGCGCCGACGACCCGGCACTCGCCACGGGGCACACGGGTACGTTTCAGTCATGACCGCGACCGACCCGACCGTTCCCGCACCGATCGCGGAGCGACGCCCCGTCACCCGCACGCACCACGGCGACGCCTTCGTCGACGACTACGAGTGGCTGCGCGACAAGGACGACCCCGCGACCCTGGCCTACCTCGAGGCCGAGAACGCCCACACCGACGCCGCGACCGCGCACCTCGAGCCGCTGCGCCAGCAGATCTTCGACGAGATCAAGTCGCGCACCCTCGAGACCGACCTCTCGGTGCCCACCCGTCACGGCGCGTGGTGGTACTACGCACGGACGCTCGAGGGCCAGCAGTACGCGATCCGCTGCCGCTGCGCCGTCACCGACCCCGACGACTGGACGCCCCCCACGCTCACGGCCGACAGCGCGATCCCCGGCGAGGAGGTCCTGCTCGACTCCAACGTCGAGGCCGAGGGTCACGAGTTCTTCTCGCTCGGCGCCTTCAGCGTCAGCGACGACGAGAACTTCCTGGCCTGGTCCGTCGACACGCAGGGCGACGAGCGCTACACGATCCGCGTCAAGGACCTGCGCACCGGCGAGGTGCTGGCCGACGAGATCACGGGCGCCAGCGGCGGAGCCACCTGGTCGGCCGACGGCACGCACCTTTTCTACACGACGGTCGACGACGCGTGGCGTCCGTTCCGCGTGTGGCGGCACGCGGTCGGGTCGGGCGCCGACGACGTGCTGGTGCACGAGGAGACCGACGAGCGCTACTTCGTCGGCGTCGGACGCACCCACTCCGAGAAGTACCTCGTGATCGGCATGTCGTCCAAGATCACCAGCGAGTACCGGGTGCTCGAGGCCGACGACCCCGAGGGCGAGTTCCGCGTCGTCCTCCCCCGCCGCGACGGCGTCGAGTACTCGCTCGAGCACGCCGTCGTGGGTGGGGAGGACCGCTTCGTCGTCCTGCACAACGAGGGCGCGCTGAACTTCGAGCTCGTCACCGTCCCCGTGCAGGACGAGCCCCTGGCCGACCTCAGCGGCTGCACCGTCGTGATCCCCGGCAGCGACACCACCCGGCTCGAGGACGTCGACGTGTTCGCGCGCCACATCGTGCTGTCGTACCGGCGCGACGCGCTGGCCCGCATCGGCGTGCTGCCCCTCGGCCCCGACGGCATCGGCGCGCTCGAGGAGGTCGACTTCGGCGAGGAGCTGTTCACGAGCGGGGTCGGCGGCAACGCCGAGTGGGACCCGCCGCTCATCCGGGTCGGCGTCGGCTCGTTCGTCACCCCGTCGTCGGTCCTCGACTACGACCCCTCGACCAAGGAGCTGATCCTGCGCAAGCAGGCCCCGGTGCTCGGCGGTTACGACAGCGACGAGTACGAGCAGCACCGCAGCTGGGCCGTCGCCGACGACGGCACCCGTGTGCCGGTGTCGATCGTGTGCCGCAAGGACACGCCGCGTGACGGCACGGCACCGGCGCTGATCTACGGCTACGGGTCGTACGAGGCCAGCATGGACCCCGGCTTCTCGGTCATGCGGCTGTCGCTGCTCGACCGCGGCTTCGTGTTCGCGATCGCGCACGTGCGAGGGGGCGGCGAGCTGGGCCGGCACTGGTACGACGACGGCAAGACGCTGAGCAAGAAGAACACGTTCACCGACTTCGTCGCCGCCGCCCGCCACCTGGTCGACGAGGGCTGGACGTCGTCCGACCGCCTGGTCGCCGAGGGCGGCAGCGCCGGTGGCCTCCTGATGGGTGCCGTCGCGAACCTCGCGCCCGAGGCCTTCGCCGGCATCGTCGCGGCCGTCCCGTTCGTCGACGCGCTGACGACGATCCTCGACCCCTCGCTGCCGCTGACCGTCATCGAGTGGGACGAGTGGGGCAACCCCCTCGACGACCCCGAGGTGTACGCCTACATGAAGTCGTACACGCCCTACGAGAACGTCGGCGCCCACGACTACCCCGCGATCCTGGCCGTCACGAGCCTCAACGACACCCGTGTCATGTACGTCGAGCCGGCGAAGTGGGTCGCACGCCTGCGCGCGACCGCCACGGGCGACGCCCCGATCCTGCTGAAGACCGAGATGCACGCCGGTCACGGCGGCGTCAGCGGACGGTACGCGTCGTGGAAGGAGCGGGCCTGGGAGCTCGCCTGGATCATCGACACGGTCGGCGCGAAGGCCTGAGCGCTTGGGGTCAGCCGACGACGACCTCGACGAGGTACCCCGACGCGCCACCGAGTGGTGGGCCCTGGGACTCGGCCTGGGTCCGCTCGGCGACGCTCCACGTGCGCGATCCGGGGGTGGCCACCCACCCCCGTTCCTCGACCTCGCGCCACCGGTCGTGCGCGACCCGGATCGTGACGACGCGGCCGGTCACCTCGACGAACACGTCGTCGTGGCCGGTCATGCAGTCGGCGTCCTCGATCAGCAGCGTGTGTCGTGAGACGTCCGGTGGCAGCTCGACCTCCACGTCCGTGTCGTCGCGACAGCTCCACTCGACCACGTCACCCACGGCGAACGAGTCGAGTGCGACGACCTCCGCGCTCGTCCAGATCCAGACCCGGACGACGTCGGTCGAGCTCGGCAGCACCGACGGATCCGGAGCCGTCGTCACGTCGGCGCCTCGCCGTTGCAGCACCGGCCACGACGCACGTGCAGCAGCGCACCGCCGACGGCGGTGACGTCCAGGCCCGCCATGGTGCGGAACGTCGACTCGTGCACGAGCACAGTCTGTCGCATCGCGGTGTCGCCTCACCGTGGGGCAGGATGACGGCGTGACCACCGCGCGCCCCCGTCCCAGCACCGTCGTCGCCGAGGCGGACGCCGCGCAGCGCGAGGCGATCTACCGCATCCGGCACGACGTGTACGCCGTCGAGCTCGGCCAGCACCCCGTCAACACGGCAGGGCGACTGACCGACCGCCTCGACGACGTCAACCGCTTCCTCGTCGCCCTGCGGGACGGCGAGGTAGCGGCCTTCGTGAGCATCACGCCGCCGGGCCCCCTCGGCTACTCCGTCGAAAAGTACTTCGAGCGCCCCGAGATGCCGCTCGACCTCGACGGCGGGACGTACGAGATCCGCCTGCTCACGGTGCTGGAGCAGCACCGCGACACCGACCTCGCGGCGACCCTCATGGTCGCGGCCTACCGGTGGATCGAGGCGCGCGGCGGCCGCACCGTCGTGGCGATCGGCCGCGACGAGGTCACGCCGATGTACGTCCGCGGCGGCATGCGTCGCACCGGGCTGACCACGACGTCCGGCGCCGTCACGTTCGAGCTCATGCACGCCGACGTCGCCGAGGTGCGGGCCGCCTTCGACGCCCTCGAGTCGGTCGTCGCCGCGATCGAGCGCGCCGTCGACTGGCGGCTGCACGTGCCGCTGCGCAAGCCCGCCGCGTGCTTCCACGGCGGCGTCTCGTTCGAGGCGGTCGGCGTGGGCCTGGACGACCTCGGACGACACCGCGACGTCGTCAACGCCGACGTGCTCGACGCCTGGTTCCCACCCGCACCGGCCGTGCTCGACGCGCTGCACGACGAGCTGCCGTGGCTCCTGCGCACGTCGCCGCCCGTCGACTGCGCCGGGCTCGTCGCAGCGGTGGCCACCGCGCGCGGCCTCGACGCCGGCTGCGTCCTGCCCGGTGCGGGATCGTCCGACCTGATCTTCAGGGCGCTGACGCGGTGGCTGGACCGGTCGTCGCGCGTCGTGCTGCTCGACCCCACCTACGGCGAGTACGCCCACGTGCTCGAGAAGGTCGTCGGCTGCCGGGTCGAGCGGCTGCCGCTCGAGCGGTCGGACGACTACCGCCCCGATCTCGCGGCGCTGGTCGACCTGGTCGCGTCCGGCCCCGACCTCGTGGTGCTGGTCAACCCGAACAGCCCCACGGGCCAGGTGCTCACGGTCGACGAGGTCGACCTGCTCCTGCGCGCGGCGCCGCCGTCGACACGGGTGTGGGTCGACGAGACGTACGTCGACTTCGCCGGCCAGAGCGTCGAGCCGCTGATCCGCCGCCACGACCACCTGGTCGTGTGCAAGTCGATGTCGAAGGCATACGCCCTCAGCGGTGCCCGCGTCGCCTACCTCGCCGCGGCCTCGCACCAGCTCGAGGAGCTGCGCTCCATCACGCCGCCGTGGGTCGTGGGCCTCGTGTCGCAGGTCGCGGCCGTCAGAGCGCTGCAGTCACCCGGCTACTACCGCGACCGCTGGGACGAGACGCACGGGCTGCGCCGGCAGCTGACGGTCGACCTCCGGGGGCTGGGGTGGGACGTCGTCGACGGCTGCGCCGGCTTCGTCCTGGCGCACCTGCCGGACGAGGGACCCACGGCGGCCCAGCTGGTCGCGGGTGCCCGCGAGCACGGGGTCTTCCTGCGCGATGCCGCCGGGATGGGCCGGACGCTCGGCGACCGCGCCGTGCGGGTCGCGGTCAAGGACGCCGACTCGCAGCGCCGGATCGTGCAGGTCGTCGACTCCGTGCAGAGGTCGTGGCCCCTAGCACGCACACCCTAAGACTTGACTGAGAGCGGAATCCTCGGGGACACTCGCGCGTTCCACTCAGTACAGACACTGATGGGAGTCGCACCGTGAGCACCAGAACCGGCAACACCACCGCCGAGGGCAAGGACAGCGTGGGCATGTACCTCGCCGAGATCGCCCGCACTCCCCTGCTCGACGCTGCACGCGAGGTCGAGCTGAGCAAGACCGTCGAGGCCGGGCTCTTCGCCCGCCACCTCCTCGAGGAGGGCCGCATCGGTCGCCGCAAGGGCGGCGCCCCGAAGTCCGCGACCGAGGAGGAGCTGACCTGGCTCGCCGAGGAGGGCGACCGGGCCGTGCAGGAGTTCATCCAGGCCAACCTGCGCCTCGTCGTGTCGATCGCCCGCAAGTACGGACGCTCGGCCATGCCGATGCTCGACCTCGTGCAGGAGGGCAACACGGGCCTGATCCGCGCCGTCGAGAAGTTCGACTACTCCAAGGGCTTCAAGTTCTCGACGTACGCCACGTGGTGGGTGCGTCAGGCCATCACCCGCGGCATCGCCCAGCAGGCGCGCGTCGTCCGGCTCCCAGTCCACGTCGTCGAGGAGCTCAACCAGGTCACGGCCGCGCGCCGCAACCTCGAGCGCCAGCTCGGCTACGATCCTGAGCCCGCCGAGATCGCCCTCGAGCTCGGCATGGACGTCGAGCGCGTCATCGACCTCATGTCGTGGGGTCGTGACCACGTCAGCCTCGACTCCCCCGTCGACGACGACGGCGACACCTCGCTGGGCGACCTGATCGCCCGCGAGACTGCGCCGGGTCCTGACTTCGCGGTGCTCGACGACGAGTCGCGGCACCTCGTGGCGAGCCTCGTCGACAACCTCGGCGAGCGCGAGGCCGACATCGTCCGCGCCCGCTACGGCCTGCTCGACGGTCGCCAGCAGAAGCTCGCCGACATCGGCAAGCGGCACGGCATCTCGGCCGAGCGGGTCCGCCAGCTGGAGCGCGAGGCGCTCGCGACGCTGCGACGCATCGCGGACCCCGACCTGGCCGCCTAGGGTCAGTCGCCGTCCGGCTCGCGCCGGGCGGCGGCCACGGACGCGAGCTCGTCCCACACACCCCCGACGATGCGGGCGAGCTCGCCCTCCGGACCGGTGTTGTCGATCACCAGATCGGCGGCACCGGTCCTCGTGTCCCTGGGGGCCTGCGCGGCGATGCGCGCCCTCGCCTCGTCGGCCGACATGCCGCGGATCGTGACGAGCCGGTCGACCTGCACCTCGACGGGGACGTCGACGACCACGACGACGTCGCAGTGCGCATCGGCACCCATCTCGACCAGCAGCGGATTGTCGTGCACCACGATGGCGTCCGGCCCCGCCGACGCCTCGCGCTCGGCGGCCAGGTCGCGGATCGCCGGGTGCGTGATGCCGTTGAGGTCCGACAGGGCCTCGGGGTCGCCGAACACGATCGACCCGAGGGCGGGACGGTCGAGGGTCCCGTCGGCGCCGATGACGCCGTCGCCGAACCGTGCGGCGATCACGGCGAGCGCCGGACGTCCGGGTTCGACGATCTCACGGGCCAGTCGGTCGTAGTCGATCACGACGGCACCGTGGGCGGCCAGCAGGGCGCTCACGGTGCTCTTGCCGGCACCGATGCCCCCGGTCAGGCCCACCCGCAGCACGCGACGCCTAGCGGGTCGCGGCGTTGCCGTAGACCGTGACGTGCACGTGGTCCATGTGGTTGGCGGTCGCGCCGCCGCGATCGCTCATGCCACGCCACGCGCCCGAGGTCGCCGGACGCCAGATGCGCTGACGCCAGATCAGGTACTCCACGCCCAGCTCGGCGCGGTTCTCCTGCAGGTAGGAGGCGATCTCGTTGCCGAGGTCGCTGGAGACCATGATGTCGAGCGAGTGACCCGTGGCGTGCTCGCCGCGACCGGCGATGCCGCCGTAGCTGACGATCGACGGGAACTTGGCGCACACGGCGCGGTGGACCTTGATCGTGTCGGGCAGCAGCCCGTTCTCGACGCCCGAGCCGGAGGCACAGGGCGCGGTGCCGAGGGGCTCCTCGGCCGAGATCTTGTCGGCCTCGACCCACCGCGGCAGGTCGTTGTGCATGATCTGGGCCCACTTGCCGTTCGTCTCGCCCGTGATGTCGACCGAGTCGCCGTACCCGACCGTGGCGAGGACCGGCGAGCCGGACTTGGCGTCGGCGTGCACCTCGATGTCGGTCGTGGCATACCGCAGGCCGGCGATCTTCTCCTCGACGGCCGCGACGTTCGGCACCGGAGGACGCTCGGCGCTGCGGCTGACGGCCGCAGGCGCCTGGCCACGGCTGGCCGACGCGGCGAACAGATCCTTCGACGGGGCCGCCTGGGCCTTCGCCGTCGCGAGGGTCTCTGACGTCACCGGACCGCCGTCGTGGAAGACGGCGGCTCCTGCCGCACCGGCGACGGTCAGCATCCCGACCGTCGGGAGGACGGCCCATGCGGAGAGGGTGCGGCGCTTGCGCCGGATGGTGCGCGGTGCAGCGTGCTTGCTGTGGCGTTGGTCTGCCACGAAGTACCACCTAGTGCGTCGACGACAATCGGCTCAGCGTCCGAGTCAACCATACTGTTACGAATCGTTCACCCCGAATGCCGTCCCCGCCGCGGGACGATGTGACCCATCTCCCACCATCGCGAGGATCCAGCGTGCCCGACGTCCTGACAGCAGCCCGCAGCGAGCAGCAGCAGCGACGCGTCGCCGGCGCCCTGCGGGCCCGCGGGCTCGCCGCGGGCGACCGGGTGGTCCTCGCAGTACCCGGCAGCGCATCGTACGTCAGCGTCGTGCTCGGCGCTGCCCGCAGCGGCGTCGTGCCGGTGCCGCTCGACCCTCGTCTGACCTTGCACGAGCGCGACGCGATCGTCGCCGACGTCTCACCCCGCCTCGTCGTCACCGACGAGGCGGACCTGCTGGCCCTGCTCGACGGGCCGGAGGCGGAGCTCGACGCCTCCCCGCGATGCCGTCCGATGCACTTCACGTCGGGGACCACCGGACGTCCCAAGGGCGTCTGGTCGGGGATGCTGTCACCGGACGACGCCGCCGCCCTGGTCGCCGAGGAGCGCGACCTGTGGGGCTTCGCCCCGGACGACCTCGACCTCGTCGTGTCGCCGGTCTACCACTCCGCACCGCTGCGCTTCGCGACCGGGACGATCCTTGCGGGCGGATCCGTCGCCGTGCTGCCCCGCTTCGATCCCGCGCCGTTCCTGACGGCCGTCGCCGAGCTGCGCCCGACCTCGATGTTCTGCGTCCCCGCGCACCTGCAGCGCCTGTTCGCGCACGTCGACGACCACGGTCTGCGACCCGACGTGAGCTCGTTCCGGCTCGTCGCCCACGCGGGCGCCCCGTGCCCCGAAGCCGTGCGACGTCGCGCGCACGACCTGTTCGGCGTGGACGTGGTCTGGGAGTTCTACGGCTCGACGGAAGGACAGTTCACCGCGTGCCCCGCCCCCGAGTGGATCGCCCGTCCGGGCACCCTCGGGCGCGCGCGTCCCGGCCGGGTCGTTACCGCGGACGCCGACGGACAGCTGTGGTGCACCGTGCCCGCGTGGGCCGAGTTCACGTACTGGGACGCTCCCGACAAGACAGCTCGCGCGTGGCACGACACCCCCGACGGCAGGGCGTTCAGCGTCGGCGACCTGGGCCGTGTCGACGACGACGGGCACGTCTTCCTCGACTCCCGCCGCGAGGACCTCATCATCACCGGCGGCGTGAACGTCTACCCCGCCGAGGTGGAGGCGGTGCTCCAGACCGTCGAGGGGCTCGTCGACGTCGCCGTGCACGGCCGGGACGACGAGCGCTGGGGCCAGCGCGTGTGCGCCGCCTACGTCGGCGACGTCGACGAGGCGGCGCTGCGTGCCGTCGCCGAGGAGCGGCTGGCTCCGCCCAAGCGTCCCAAGACGTACGTTCGCCACGACGCCCTCCCCCGCACGGCGACCGGCAAGGTCAGGCGCACCGAGCTCTGACTGCCGAGCCCCCCGCCGGCGCCACGAACGACAGAACCCCCGGTCCGTGAGGACCGGGGGTTCTGAGGTGGAACGGAAGGCTTACGCCTCGCCGCCCGTGAGCTTCTCGCGCAGCGCCTGCAGCGCCTCGTCGGAGGCCAGCGAGCCCTCCTGCGCGGGAGCGTCGGCACCGGCGGACGAGTCCGACGAGTAGTTCGACGCCTCGGCAGCCTCGAGGCCGGCCTTCTCGGCCTCCTCGATCTGCTTCTTGTGGGCTTCCCAGCGCTCGTGAGCCTCGGCGTACTGCTTCTCCCACGTGGCGCGGGCCTCGTCGAAGCCCTCCTGCCACTCGCCGGTCTCGGGGTCGAAACCTTCGGGGTAGATGTAGTTGCCCTGCTCGTCGTACGAGGAGGTCATGCCGTACAGCGTCGGGTCGAAGTCGTCGCTGACGGCGGCCTCGGTCTCGTTGGCCTGCTTGAGCGACAGCGAGATGCGACGACGCTCGAGGTCGATGTCGATGATCTTGACCATGACCGAGTCGCCGATCTGGACGACCTGCTCGGGGATCTCGACGTGACGCTCGGCGAGCTCGGAGATGTGCACCAGGCCCTCGATGCCCTCCTCGACGCGGACGAACGCACCGAAGGGGACCAGCTTGGTCGCCTTGCCCGGCACGATCTGGCCGATCTGGTGCGTGCGCGCGAAGTGCTGCCACGGGTCTTCCTGCGTGGCCTTGAGCGACAGCGAGACGCGCTCGCGGTCCATGTCGACGTCGAGCACCTCGACGGTGACCTCGTCGCCGACCTGCACGACCTCGTTCGGGTGGTCGATGTGCTTCCAGGACAGCTCGGAGACGTGGACGAGGCCGTCGACGCCGCCGAGGTCGACGAACGCACCGAAGTTGACGATCGACGAGATGACGCCCTTGCGCACCTGCCCCTTCTGGAGCTCGGTGAGGAAGTTCTGGCGGACGGCCGACTGCGTCTGCTCGAGCCAGGCACGGCGCGACAGGACCACGTTGTTGCGGTTCTTGTCGAGCTCGATGATCTTGGCCTCGATCTTCTGACCGATGTACGGGTCGAGGTCGCGCACGCGGCGCATCTCGACCAGCGACGCGGGCAGGAAGCCGCGCAGACCGATGTCCATGATGAGGCCGCCCTTGACGACCTCGATGACGGTGCCCTCGACGACGCCGTCCTCGGCCTTGATCTTCTCGATGTCGCCCCACGCGCGCTCGTACTGCGCACGCTTCTTGGACAGGATCAGACGGCCTTCCTTGTCCTCCTTCTGGAGGACGAGGGCTTCGACGCTGTCGCCGACGGAAACGACCTCGTTGGGGTCGACGTCGTGCTTGATCGACAGCTCGCGCGACGGGATGACGCCCTCGGTCTTGTAGCCGATGTCGAGGAGGACCTCGTCACGGTCGACCTTGACGATGATGCCCTCGACGATGTCGCCGTCGTTGAAGTACTTGATGGTGAGGTCGATCGCGGCGAGGAAGTCTGCCTCAGAGCCGATGTCGTTGACCGCTACCTGGGGTGCCACGTGGGCGATGCTGCTTGTCATAAAGGAGTTGCTCCGATGGATGGGTGGAATTGTCGGGCACGCATGACAGCCCTTGGATCGTGGAGATGCCGGGGAGATTCGCCCGGCGAGGCACGAGCACGGGCCTGCTCTGTCCGAGGTGCGTACAGGCCATCTGCGCAGAGTCAAGCGTACGCGACACCGCCGTCAGCGAGACAGGTGGGTCACGCGGGCGACAGGAAGGCCGACAGCGCTCGTGCGTAGGGCTCGACGTCCGCCGCCCCCATCGTCTCGCGCGCCGAGTGCATCGCCAGCTGTGGCGCCCCGACGTCGACCGTCAGCATGCCCGTGCGGGCGGCGCTGAGGGGACCGATCGTCGAGCCGCACGGCAGGTCGGCCCGGTGCTCGTACCGCTGCAGCGGGACACCCGCCTGCTCGCACGCCCGGACGAAGTGCGCCGTTCCCGGGGCGTCGCTGGCGTAGCGCAGGTTGGGGTGCAGCTTCAGCACGGGTCCCCCGCCGATCGCGATGTGGTGCAGGGGCTCGTGCCGCTCGGGGTGGTTGGGGTGGGTCGCGTGCGCCATGTCGCCCGACGCGCACACCGACGCCGCGACCGCGCGGTGGTAGTCGTCGCGCGTGCCGCCGGCCGCGAGCACGACGCGCTCCAGCACCGTGGCCAGCAGGTCGGACTGCGCGCCGCGCTCGGACGTGCTGCCGACCTCCTCGTGGTCGAACAGCGCCAGCACCGGGCGGACGCCGGGGGTCGGCGTCGCCGACAGCAGCGCACGGGTGCCCGCGAAGCACGTGACCTGGTTGTCGAGGCGCGGCGCGCTGACGAGCTCGGCGTCGACGCCGATCAGCGCGCTCGGCTGGGCGTCGTGGGTCATGAGCTCGAAGCCCAGCACGTCGGCGACGTCGACCCCGGCCCGCTCGGCGACGACCTCGAGGAAGGTGCCCCGGCGCGTCGACCAGATGCCGTTGAGGTGACGCTGGGGGTCGACCTCGAGCGGCTTGCGGTCGGACAGGTGGATCGCGAGCTGCGGCACCCGCAGCACCGGCTCGCCGACGTGCACCAGCACGTCGCGGCCGTCGCGCAGCGACAGACGTCCGGCGATGCCGAGGTCGCGGTCGAGCCACGAGTGCAGCCACGCCCCGCCGTACGGTTCGAGCGCGACGACGCCGAGACCCTCCGGCGCCAGGTCGTGGTGCTGCTTGAGTCGCAGGTTGGGGCTGTCGGTGTGGCCGCCGACGACGCGGAAGGGGTCGGCCGGCGACGCGCTCGACTCGGACGACCACGCGACGAGCGAGCCGCCGCGGACGACGTAGAAGCGGCCCTGCTCGGACGGCCACGACTCGCGCTCGTCGAGGCGGCGGTACCCCGCGGCGTCCAGCTCGGCGGCCACCGTCGCGCAGACGTGGAACGGGGTCGGCGAGCGGTCGATGAAGGCGCACAGGTCTGCGGCGGCGGAGGAGGCGATCGTCATGCCGCCACTCTAGGCGGGCCGCCGCACCCCGGACGCACGCAGCGGGTGCCGCCCCGAAGGACGGCACCCGCTGTGTGGAGGTGGTGGT
This sequence comes from Aeromicrobium sp. CFBP 8757, assembly GCF_014841755.1. Classification (NCBI taxonomy): domain Bacteria; kingdom Bacillati; phylum Actinomycetota; class Actinomycetes; order Propionibacteriales; family Nocardioidaceae; genus Aeromicrobium; species Aeromicrobium sp. CFBP 8757. Next base: position 297,536 of record NZ_JACYUM010000005.1, on the reverse strand, counting down.
GCTAGCGCGACTCGACGAGCTCGGGGTCGTCGGAGCGGCGCGTGCCGGCCGCGTTGCCGCTGCGACGTGCGAGCAGGCCCACGCCGATCAGCACGATGCCGAGGACGGCGCCGCCGATCGGGACGTAGGTCTTGACCGCGGTCAGCAGCGTCGCCTTCGGCTTGTACTCCTCGACCGTGTCCTTGGTGTTGGACTCGGTGTACTGCAGCGTCGCCTTCGTCGTGGTCAGCACCCGCTCGCCGTCGAGCTCGAGGTAGCCGTCCTGGGCCTCGCCGCCGACGACGATGACGCCCGTGACGGGCTCGACGCTGAACGTGCGGACGTTGGAGTAGATGCGGTCGGCGGTGACGGTTCCCTCGTCGGGACGTCCGACCAGCGAGCCGGGCACGTCGATCGTGCCGGTCTTGACCGGGGCGATCGTCTGCTTGAACTTCAGCACCTTGAGGCCGTCGACGGTTCCCTCACCGTCGTACGTGGCCGGCGTCGCCTTGTTGAGCGTGCCGTCCCAGAACTGGTACGTCTTCTTCTGGGTGTCGAACGGGAACTTGAAGTACTGGCCCTTGAACGGGAAGTCCTTCTCGGTCTCGCCGTCGGACGACGACGTGTTGCCCTTCCAGGCCACGGCCTCGCCCGTCTGACGGTCGAAGGCGACGGTCTCGTCGCTGGCGCTCAGCGGCGTCTCGCCGCTGGAGCAGTCGAAGGCGGCCGGCGCGGTGCACACGTAGGTGTCCCAGACCGCGACGTCCTTGCCCAGCTCGTCGCTGGCCTTCTTGCTCGCCTCGACGTCGCCGCTGACGATGCGGGTCGACTTCAGCGGCGCCTCGGCGACGCGCAGGCCGCCGGCGATGTCGAGGTACGTCCCGTCCTGTCCGGGCGCTGTCTCGGAGATGCTGGTGGTCTCGTTGTTCAACGGGACCACCGCCAGCCGGTCGTACATGTAGAACTTCGACAACACGGCCAAGGCGAGCACGAATGCTCCCAGGAACAGGGCGACTGTCCCCAATTTCTTACCCACTGTGGGCTCCCTCCACGGAATGATTACCGAACGGTAACACCGGGTGGGGGTCACATGAAGCGTGCGTCACATCGTGTCGTTTGGCATCGCTGGTCGCGGGCTCGTCGGACGGCTCCAGGCGAGGTCGCGCCTGGTCCTCGACCCCGTCGATGGCCCGTTCGTATGGGATCATCGACCACTGTGACCTCGATCCTCGCGCCGACGCTCCGGACGATCGTGCCCGCCGACGTCACGACCCCCCAGCGGGTCCGGCTCGTGGCAGGTGTCATGGTCGTGGCCCACCTGGTCCTGAGGGCCTGGGCGCTCCTCCCCGCGTGGTTCTACAGCGACGACCTCCGGTTCATCGAGGACGGCACGTCGAACCCGTTGACGGCCGGATTCCTCATGACGCCCCACGACAGCCAGCTGATGCCCGTCGGCGTCCTGGTCTCGTGGGTCGTGGCCCACGCGGGACCCTACGCGTGGGGCACCGCCGCCCTGCTGACGTTGACCCTGCAGGCCGTCGCCGTGGGGTGCTGCTGGCTCATGCTCCGCACCGCCTTCGGCGAACGGTGGGCGATCCTGGTGCCCTTCGGTCTGTTCCTGTTCTCGGCCATGGGCATCGAGGGGATGGTCTGGTGGGCCGCGGCGCTGAATGCCCTGCCCATGCAGATCGGCTTCATGCTGACCGTCACGGCCGTCCTGCTCTGGTCGCGCGAGCGGAGGGCGCGCTGGGCCTGGCTCGCCGCCGCCGCGTTCGCCCTGACGGTCGCGAGCGGGCCGCGCGGACTCGTGACCATCGTGCCCATCGGCCTGCTGATGATGCTCTTCCTCACCTCCGGGCCGTGGTGGCGCCGGCCGCTCGACACCCTGCGTCGCCATGCCCTGCTCATCGTCCCCCTCGCCCTGCTCGGAGTGGGTTACCTGGCGCTCTACGCGACCACCACGACATCGCCGGTCGCAGCCAGCACGGACGCTCCCCTGCTGCGACTCGCCGGCAACCTCGTGGGTCGCGCCTGGCTGCCGTCCGTCGTGGGGGGCCCGTGGCAGTGGGAGCTCGTCGCCGACCCCGTCTCCGTGCCCGACCCGTCCGACACCGTCGCCGTCGTCGCCGCCCTCGTCGTCGTGGCGGCCGTCGTCGTGCTCCTCCGCCGCAACCCCGGGCCGACGGCCGCCGCCGCCGCCATCATGGTGGCCCAGCTCACCGCGACCTACGTGGCTCTCGTGTTCGGCCGCGCGCTGCAGCTCGGAGCGCTCGCGGGACTCAACATGCGGTACCTCGCGGACGCCCTGCCGGTCACGGTGCTCGTGATCGGCCTGATGACCATGCCCCTGCTCGACGACGTCGCACCGACGTTCCGCCGTCCGCTCCCCTCTCCGAGGGCACTGGCCGGCCCCGCCCGCGTGGGGCTGTCCGTCGCGCTCGGCGTGGCCCTGATCGGCGGAATCGTCAGCACGATCGGATACGCGCGGCCGTGGCACGACTCGTTCCCGGCCCGCGCGTTCGTCGCGAACGCAGTCGCCAGCCTGCGTGCCGACCCCACTCCGGTGGCCGACCTCGAGGTGCCCGACCTCGTCCAGCTGTCGATCCACTACCCCAGCAACCTGCCGTCCCGGCTGCTCGCCCCGTACGGTGACGTGGTGCAGACGACGGACGCGGGCAACGACATCCGCGTCCTCGACGCCTCGGGCACGAGCCGTCAAGCCGTCGTCGAGGGTGGCACCGAGGTCGCGCCCGTCGACGAGCCCGGGTGCGGTCTGAGGGTCACGACGCGACCGTCGTCCGTGACCTTCGACTTCACGAAGATGAGCGTGGACCCGTGGACTGCGATCTCGTACGCCGGATCGGCAGCCGGGCGGGTGTCGATCACGGCCGACGGCCGTGCTCTTCCCGACCTCGACGTGGCCGCAGGTCCCCACACCTACTTCCTGCGCACCGACGGCGCGTACTCCCGGCTGACGCTGCGCGCACGGACGCCTGACGTGCAGATGTGCGTCGACCGCGTGCGCGCCGGAGAGATCAAGGCACTGCCATGACGACCCCTGACACGATCGCCACCTCGACCACGACGAGCACCGGAGCCCCCGTGTTCCCCGGCCTCGACTCCATCCGGGCCGTCGCCTCGATCGCCGTCGTCGCGACGCACGTGGGGTTCTGGGTGGGCTACTACGACGCCGGTCTGATCGGAGCGGTGGTCCAACGGCTGGAGGTCGGCGTCGCGATCTTCTTCGTCCTGTCGGGATTCCTGCTGGCCCACCCGTGGCTCCGCGAGCTGCGCACCGGTGCGCGGCGTGACTCGACCGGGCGGTACTTCGTCAAGCGCGCCCTGCGCATCCTGCCGGTCTACTGGGTCGTCGTGGTCGGCGCGATCCTGCTAGTCCAGGAGAACGCCGGCACGTCGCCCGCTCGGTGGATCGACGCCCTGCTCATGATCGACCTGTACGTCGACGACACGCTGCTGCAGTCGCTGACGCAGATGTGGAGCCTGGCCACGGAGGTGGCCTTCTACGTCGTCCTGCCGGTCCTGATGGCCGTGCTCGTGCGGGTCGTGGCCCGCAGCCGCTGGCGGCCGGTCGCCATGCTGGGCGCACTGGCGGTCCTGTCGCTCGCCTCCCTGGTGTGGGTCGTGCTGGCTGCCGGACCACTCACGGCCTGGGGCGCCTGGGTGACGCAGGCCCTGCCCGGATACCTGGGGTGGTTCGGCGCGGGCATCGCGCTGGCGGTCCTCGACGTCGAGGGTCGGCACGCGGAGCCGGGTCGAGAGCTCGCGGCCGTCCGCTGGTGCCGCACGGCCGCAGCCGCGCCGTGGACCTGCTGGCTGGTGGCCGTCGCGGTGCTCCTCGTGGCCAGCACACCCCTCGGTGGACCCGTGCAGCTCGTCAGTCGTACCGCGGCCGAGGGCGTGTGCCGCACGGTCCTGTACGCCGTGGTCGCGGTCGCCGTCGTGCTGCCCAGCATCTTCGGCGACCCCTCCACGACGTACGCGCGCATCCTGGCGCTGCCGCCCCTGCGTCATCTCGGGCACATCTCCTACAGCCTCTTCTGCTGCCACCTGATCGTGATCGCGGTGGCGTTCGAGCGGCTCGACCTCGTGCTGTTCGGCGAGAACATGCTCGTCATGCTGGTCGGGGTGCTGGCCGTCAGCCTCGTGCTCTCGGAGATCCTCTACCGGCTCGTCGAGCGACCCTTCATGCGTCTGAAGGACGTGGGCCGGCGCACGCCCGCGACCACCGCCGCCGAGAGGCCGGCGAGCGCGAGCAGCTGAGGCACGGCGAGGGCTCCGCTCCAGCCGTCGGGGCCCGCCCAGGGCCGGGCGACGGCGATGACCATCGCCAGACCGACGGCGACCGGGCCGACCGCCTGCTGCGCGACCCGACCCCGCAGGGCCCGCACCACGCCGACCCCCACCGCGGTCGCCACCAGCCCGGGCACCCCGCCGACGAGCGCGGCGGTGGCGACGACCGCGGCGACGACGCCCACTCCGGTGCGCGTCGTGTCGGCGTGCCCCCTCACCCACCGTCGTCCGTCGCGCCCGGGCACCAGGCAGATCAGCAGCAGGGCCAGCCACAGGATGGCACCGACGATCAACGAGCTGCGGTAGATCGCACCGGGCCCGAACGACTCCGTGAGCGACGAGGCCTCGCTGCGCGGCGTCTGGTAGCCCTGCACCCAGCCGTCGAGCACGATCGGGGGCGCGATGCCGTCGGCGACCCGTCCGCGCCAGCCGAGGTTGGCGTTGTGGCCCGTGGCCACGACGACGTCGCGCGACAGCACCGACGAGGTCGGCGCGGCCACGGTCGGGGCGGACGTCGAGCTCAGCAAGAGGTCCACGGGACGGATGGCGTCGGTGCCGGCCAGCACGACGCGGTGCGTGCCACGCGCCAGGTCGACGGTCCCCGTCCCGCACCAGACGGCGTCCAGGGTCGCCCCCCGATACAGCTGCAGCGGGGACGCGACGAGCCGCGTCCGCTCGGTCGTGCCGTCGACGTCGACGGTCGGGCCCGATCCGCAGGGCAGGGTCCGGGGCGTGTCGTCGAGGCGGATCGGCAGCCCGCGGACACCGCCGACCCTGAGCTCGCTGACTCCCAGCGGGAGGCTGCTGACCGAGCCGTCGAAGCCGACGGACGCGCGGGACGCGGACGCGTCGAGGTGCACCTCGACGTATGACGACCGGACCGGGTCGAACGACACCGCGCCGTCACGGACGACCGCCTCCTGCTGCGACCCGTCCGAGAACCGCAGGACCACCGCATCGGGCGTCGTGGCGGCCAGCGTGGACGACGTCGCGAGCCGCAACGAGCTGATCGTCCGCGCTCCGACCCACCGCGCCGTGATGGTCGGGTCGTCGTCGTCCGCGGCCGCGACCCACCCGGTCCGATCGTCGCCGTCCGCCGCCGCCACGGCCCCGGCCCGGCCCTCGTCGGTCTGCTGGGAGCTGACCTCGACCGTGGTGAGGCGTCCCTGCTGCACCAGGGCGTCGAGCGCCTGGCCGCCGCGGGACGCGACTCGCAGCTGCGCCGAGTACGAGGCGTCCTGCGGCATCGTCAGCTCGCGGTCGAGCACGCGCTGGTCCTCGACCCGGTGGACGTGCGAGTCCGAGCACCGCGTGGCACCGGCGATGTCGAGGCATCCCGGCTCGCGCCCGTCCGCGTCCTGCAGGAGGATGCGCGACGGGCTGCCCGACCCGTCCGGCAGCGACGGCAGCACCAACGGGCGCGACAGCGAGACCGTCGGCAGTTCGACGTCCGCGATCGCGATCGGACGCGCCGGGGTCGATCGCGCCGACAGCGTGATCCGCGAGATCCGGCCGACGTCCACCTGGGCGGGGGTGCGCCCGCGCACGGTCACCGTCTGACGGCCGCGGTCGGTCGTCACCGTGAGCTGACGGCTCTCCTCCGCGGGCATGTCCATCGAGATCGTGGCGGTCCCGACGTCCTGCGGACCGTCGAGCCGCAGCGTCAGCGACGACCGACGTCCGACCTCGGAGACATCGGGCCGCCAGGCGGTGTAGAGGTCGTCGTCGAAGGCGGCGAAAGGCTGCGACGAGCGGTCGGGCTCGGGCTGTGCTCCCGCGTCGGACAGCGACGAGCTGGCCTCGAGCGACCTGGCTCCCCGCAGCTGCGGCGTGCTCGTCCATCGCTCGATCGCGTCCTCGTCGTAGCGGTGGACACGCCGCGACGCCCGGTAGGGCTCGTCGGTCGCGAGCGACGCCGACCGGTTGCGCGACACCCGGGCGAACGCGACCTCCTGCCGGCGGTTGCCGTCGGTGAGGATCGTGCCGCCGCCCGGGACCACACCGTCCGAGAGGTCCTTGGCCATCACGGTCGAGCGTCCGCGGGTGACGCCCAGCTCGTCCAGCCGCAGCAGCGATCCTGACCCGCCCACCAGCACGTCGAGGTCGTCGAGCGCCGTGACCTTCCGGTCGACGAGACCGACGAAGGCGAACACCTCGACCGCGGGCCTGCGCTCCTGCCACCCCTCGTCGACGAACACCTGCCGGCCGTCGGGGCTGGGGAGCAGAGGTCCGCCGCCCACCGTCGGCCCGAACGACGCGACGCGTCGCATGCCCGGCGTCGACGTCAACGTCGCGCGGACGAGCTCCGGCGACACCACGTCGTTGCCGCGGACGACGTCGTTGCGGACGACGACCGTGCCGATGTCCGACCGCCGCAGGAAGGCGGCGAGCCCCTCGCTGCCCTGCCCGGTCGCCAGCGCGGCCGTGACGGTGTCGAGCATCTCGATGCCGGCCCCGGGCACGAGCGGGATGACGTTGCGCACCGCCCACGGAGAGGAGGCCAGAGGCTGCAGGGGCTCGTCACCTGTCCGCCCCCACACGTAGGTGCCGAACGCCGTGGCAGGCGTCACGAGCGTCGTGCCCACCGCGTTGTCTCCCAGCCAGTCGGCCGTCTCGTCCCAGTACTGCGGCACGTCGGCGTAGGTGCCGTTCGGCGCCACGTGCGCGGTCCACGCGGGAACGGTCGCCCCCAGGACGCCGACGATCGCGAGCAGTCCCACCCCGAGTGCGAGCGGATCGGGCCGACGCGTGCCGTCCTCGGTGACGGTGCGACCGCTCGTCAGGCTGCTCACGGCGTGGCAGAGCGCGATCACCAGGGGCAGGCGCACCAGGACGTCGAACTTGTGGGTGTTGCGCAGGGGTGCCAGGGCTCCGTCCAGCAGGTCGTTGAGCGTCCCCGAGCCGAGGCCGGACGTCGCGCCGACGTGCCCGAGGGTCACCAGCACCAGACCGCCCAGCAGTCCCGTCACCAGGAACCGTCGCCAGGGCAGGTCGACCCGCGCCAGGCCGATGACGCCGAGCACGACCACGACTCCCGTGTTGAGCAGCAGCAGCGGCTCGGTGATGAGCATGCGGCCTGCATCGGCGTTGGGGTCGACGTACGGCACCCAGTTGGTCGTCCCACGCAGTGCATCGACCACCGTCGCCGCGACCGTCGTGTTCGATGCGCTCTCGATGTAGTCGAGGAACGGTGGGCTGTAGCGCCCCAGCAGCACGAGCGGCAGGATCCACCACATCGTGCCCAGCAGCACGAACGGCGGCCACCAGAGCATCATCGACCGGCGACGTGGACCGGCCGGCGAGCACCAGATCCACCACGCCGCGAGCGGCACGACGGCGAAGGTCGCGACCGCGTTGACGCCGCCCACCACGGCGACCGCGAGCGCACTCAACGCCGCGAGGCGTCGCGGGTCACCCCGACGGGCCCCGATCACCAGCGGCACCAGCACCCACGGCGCCAGGGCCGAGGGCCACATCTCGATCGACGACGCCCCGAGGACCGACAGCATCCTCGGCGAGAGCGCGAACACGAGCCCGGCGAGCACCCGGGCCCAGGGCGCACCGATCCTCATGGCACCCAGCAGCTTGACGCAGCCGAGGAACGCCGTGACGAGCAGCAGCGACCACCACAGTCGCTGCACGACCCACGGCGACACGTCGCCCAGTCGGCCGAGCGCGAAGAACGGCCCCATCGGAAACAGGTAGCCGTAGGCCTGGTTCTGCACCTGGCCGAAGGCGCCCTGCGCGTCCCACAGCGTCAGGGCACGTCCCAGGAACCCGACGGGATCGACCGTCAGGTCGAGCTTCGTGTCGGTCACGACGCGACCCGGCGCCTGGGCGAAGGCGACCGCCACCAGGGCGAGACACCACGCCGCCAGTCGGAAGCGCCAGAGGCCGGTACGCGGTGTCTCGAGTGCCGTCACTTCTTCCTCAGCACGATGGCCAGGTTCCACGTCACGAGCTCACGCAGCACCGGCACCCGCAGCACCCACCACGACCAGCGCGGCAGGTAGCGCGGGACGACCTCGACGACGTCGGCGGCCGTCTGGCGCGCGGCCCACGCGATGCCCTCCGCGGCGGTGACGGCGAACAGCGACGTGCCGAAGACGTTCTTGGGCGGGTGTCCCTGCTTCTTCTCGTACCGCCGGGCGGCGCGGTGACCGCCGACGAAGTGCCACGGCGACGTCTCGTGCCCTCCGTGGGGCCCGTACCAGAGCGTGTAGGAGATGAACACGAGCCCGCCGGGCTCGGTCACGCGCACCATCTCGTCGGCCATGAGCCACGGGTCGGGCACGTGCTCGAGCACGTTGGACGAGTAGGTGACGCCGAAGCTACCGTCGGCGAACGGCAGCTGCATGCCGCTGCCGAGCACGGTTCCCGGCAGGGGGTCGCCGATGCCCGACAGCTCTCCGAGGTCGGCGTCGAGCGGCGTGTAGGTCGCTCCGGCCGCCGCGAACGCGTCGGCGAAGTAGCCGGGGCCTCCCCCGACGTCGAGCACCCACCGGCCGTCGAGGTCGGCGTAGGTGCCGAGCTGCTCGACCGAGTCGGTCGCGAGCGTTCCGTAGAAGAGGGCGGGGTCGGTCTGCTCGACCCGGAACACCCGGAACAGTCGCCAGGACCGCCGCAGGGTCGGTCGAAAGGTCTGGCCGGGCACCCGGAGATCATACGTGAGACGTGGACCACAGAATGTTAGGGTGAGGGCAGCGGGACGAGGGACCCGCGCCGGACGTTGAGGGACGTGCGGCCGAGGGACTGCCGGATACCGATCCGGCGACAGGAGGCACCGGCCGCGCGCCGGGCACCGCGATGAACATTCTTTTCTGCAACTGGCGCGACACCCGCAACCCCGAGGGCGGCGGGTCCGAGCGCTACGTCGAGAACATGGCCCGGGGGCTCGCCGAGCGCGGTCACCGCGTGACGATCGCGTGCGCCGCGCACGACGGCGCCCCCCGCCGAGAGGTCGTCGACGGCGTCCGGTTCGTCCGGCGCGGCACCAAGATGGACATCTACCTGCGCACCTTCCTCGCCCTCCTGCTGGGTCGCTACGGCAAGGTCGACGTCGTCGTCGACGTGCAGAACGGCCTGCCGTTCTTCACCCGCCTGGCGACCCGCAAGCCCGTCGTCGTCCTGGTGCACCACGTGCACCGCGAGCAGTGGCCCGTCGTCTACCCCGGGCTGATGGGCCGGTTCGGCTGGTGGATCGAGAGCCGCCTGTCGCCGCGCCTGTACCGGCGCAGCCAGTACGTGGCCGTCTCGCACGCGACGCGCCTCGAGCTGATCGATCTCGGCGTCGACCGCGACCGCATCACGGTCATCCACAACGGCAACGAGGCGGCTCCCCGCACGACGGCCACGCGGTCGCCCGAGCCGCGCATCTGCGTCGTCGGTCGACTCGTGCCCCACAAGCAGGTCGAGCACGCCGTCGACGCCGTCGCGGCCCTGGTGCACGACCACCCCGGCGTCGTCCTGGACGTCATCGGGGCGGGCTGGTGGGAGGACGAGCTGCGGGCCTACGTCGCCGATCGCGGCCTGCAGGACCACGTCGTGCTGCACGGCTTCGTCGACGACGTCACGAAGCACGAGCTGCTGGCCCAGGCGTGGGTCATGGCGCTCCCGTCGATCAAGGAGGGCTGGGGACTGGTCGTCGGCGAGGCGGGGGGCCATGCGGTGCCCACCGTCGCCTACAGCACCGCGGGTGGCACGACCGAGTCGATCGACCACAAGGACTCCGGCCTGCTGGTCGACACCCCCGAGCAGCTCACGGCGGCGATCCGTCAGCTCGTCGACGACACCGAGCTGCGCGCGTTCCTCGGCGAGGGCGCGCTCGAGAAGTCGCGCACGTTCTCGTGGTCGGCCTCGCAGGCGGCCTTCGCCCAGGTCGTGCTGTCGGCCTGAGTCCACATCTGACCCGGGCGAGCTGCTCGGGCATGACGAAGGGCGGCTCCCGATCGGGAGCCGCCCTTCGTCATGCTGTGTGCGCTGGTGTCAGCCGTTCGAGCCGTAGCTGACGCTGGTCGTCGAGACCGGCTTCTCGCCGGCGCTCTGCTGCGTCTGCACGACACCGACGACGGTGGCGCCGGCCAGTCCGAGACCGGCGATGAAGGCGATGAGTCCGCCTGTGATTGTTCCCACGTTATTACCTCCCTCAAGGCGTGACGAGTCTAACAGGCCGCGGAGGTCATGACGGTCCCGAACGCGAACGAGTCCGCCCGCGCGTCGCACCGACCACCGAACGGACCGCCCCGCGGACCGTCGCCAGCAGCGCGAGCAGCACCGTGGCGCCGGCGAGCGCCCAGGTGATCGTCATGGTCCGCCGGTCGTCGGGGTCGACCGCGCGCACCTCGGCACCGGGCACGGTGAAGACCCGCAGCCCCTCTCCGGCGACCGGGATCTCGCGCAGACCCCGCACCGCACGACCTGCCGCATCCGCACCGGGGGCGTCGGTCTGCAGGACGACGATCCCGACGCCGGACCGCGCGAGGCCCTCGGCGACGTCGTCTCCCGACGCCAGCACGCGCCCGACGGCCGCTGCCCGCGGGTCCTCCCCCGCGATGACGCGGCCGGAGACCTCCAGCTCGTCGTTCGTGACGGTCGTGCGCCCGAAGTAGCGACCCGCCGGGTCGAGCACCGGGCGGTCACGGTTCCACGACGGCCTGCGGTACGCCGAGAACGGCAGCGAGACCACGTCGCCGCGGACGGACGTCTTGTCGACGACGCGCCGGGCGTCGACCCACGACGAGGGGTAGCTGACGGGCTCGAGCCGCCCGGCGACCCCCCACGCGAGATCCGGGATCGCCGCGAGCGGCACCAGCACGCCCAGCACCATCGTCGGCACGGCCCACGACGTGTCCTTCGCGCGACCGATCAGCGCCGCGACGCCGTGGCCCAGCGCCGCCACCTCGAGCGGCAGCAGGAGCACGAGCCAGCGCGTGCCGTCGCGCACCAGCCCGCCGCCGGGCACGTCCTCGACGACCCGGGCCACGAGGTCGGGGACCAGCCACCCGGCCAGCGCGACCGCCAGGCCGACCGCTCCCGCGACGGCCAGCCCGGCGGCGGTCGCCGACCGCTGTCGCACGAGGCCGACCAGACCGATGACCATGACGGTGCCGATCACCAGTGCGATGACCATCGTCAGCGGCAGCGTGCGGGACGTCGGCACGACCTCGGTGTTCCAGATGCCGCCCAGCGTCAGGGCCGATCCGAGGCGCCCGAGGAATCCCTCGCCCTGCAGCTCGAACAACCGGACCGATGCCGGGTCGGTGCGGGCGATCGAGGCGTGCAGCAGTCCCGACACGATCCACGGACCGTTGACGAGGGCCGCGACCAGCACGATGCCGACGAGCCCGGAGCGCACCCCCAAGGCCACCGCCAGCACCAGGCCCATGACGCCCGTCGCGGGGGTCATGGCCGTTGCCGCGAGGGCCAGCACCACGACGGGCCAGCGGGGACCGTCCGGACCGGCCAGGGTCGCGGCGAGCCACATGAGCCCGGCGGCGGCCACCACGACGGGCCACTGCCCCAGCACGAGGCGCTCCGCGACGTACGGGTTCCAGACCGCGAACGTCGCGGCCGCGAGCTGGGGCCCCGTGCCCCGCTCCCTCAGCAGCCGGGCGCCTCCGAGCGCGAGCAGCAGCAGCGCGCCCATCACGACCAGCCGCTGCACCAGCGCCATCGGCAGCACCGCATCGAGCAGGGCGATCACGGCGTCGGACGGCACGGCCCTCGGCAGGCCCGTGCCGAGGCCCCACAGCTCGGCCCGGTCGAGGTCGAGGTGCGGCACCCACACCATGTCGTAGGACAGCACGTAGCCGCCGCGCAGCCACGGCAGCGCGATGGCCAGCACCAGCACCACCGACCACGCCGGCACCACGAGGGCGCTCCACCGTGACCCGTCAGTCCACCCGTGCCGCATCGTCGCCCCTGATCGTCGTCGGACCCTCCGCGGGCTATTGTGCCGTGGTGAAGTCCTTGCGCGCGGCGTTGACCGGCGGCGGGCTGGTCGCGGCGGGCATGATGGGCATGAACATCGCGGTGTACGGGTTCAACGTCGTCGCCGCCCGCCTGCTCGTCCCTCGCGACTTCGGCGCCCTCACGGCCCTGTTCGGCATCATCCTCGTCGGCACCGTCTGGGCCCTGGGCCTGCAGGCCGTCACGGCCCGCCGCATCGCGGTCGACCACGACAACCGCTCGGCGATCATCAGCGCGACGGTCCGCACGACGCTGCTCGTCGCGACGACCGTCGGCACCGTCGTGGCGGCCTCGACCGTCGTCCTCACCCCCGCGCTCAAGCTCGACTCGTACCTGCCGGTCGTCCTGTGCGGTCTCGCACTGGTCCCCCTGACGATCATGGGCGCCCAGTGCGGCATCGCGCAGGGGCAGGAGCAGTGGGGCTCGCTGACTGCGGTGTACCTGGCCAACGGCTTCGGACGGCTGATCGGCGGCGCCGCCGGTCTGCTGGTCTCCGCGACGCCGACCGCGGCCATGGTGGGCCTGGCGATCGGCTCGTGGCTGCCCGTGCTCGTGGGTGCCCGGCTGCTCGTGGGGCACGGCGACGCCGGCGAGCGGCTCAGCCGTCGCTCCCTGCTGCGCGAGGCGGTGTTCTCGACCCACGCCCTGCTCGCCTACCTGGTGCTCAGCAACATGGACTCGCTCATCGCCCGCAACCAGTTCGACCAGCACGACAGCGGTCTCTACGCGTCCGGACTGATCCTGGCCAAGGCCGCCCTGTTCTTCCCGCAGTTCGTCAGCGTCGTGGTGTTCCCGAACCTGGCTCGCGCGACGACGCACCACGCCCGGCTGAGGGCGGTCACGCTGGTGGCCGGCTTCGGCGTGCTGGCCGTCGCGGCGACGGCGGCGCTCCCCCGCGTCGCGCTGATCCTCGTCGGCGGCGAGCAGTACTCCGAGATCACCGGACGCCTGTGGCTGTTCGCCCTCGCGGGATCGACGCTGGCCGTCGTCCACCTGCTGGTGTTCGAGGCGCTGGCCCGCAACGCCCACGGCGTCGTCGTCCTCGTGTGGTGCGCCGTCCTCGCCGTGCTGGCGTCGGCCTACGGCATCGGCGTCGGGATCACCGGCCTGGCCCTGACGATGGCGGGCGTCGCGGTGGTGCTCGCGACCGCCGTGTACCTCGTGCCGATGCGGTCGCGCGAGCCCGTCAGCGCGTCGTAGCGTCGCCTCGCGCCGCGTCCGACCAGCGCACACCGGCCCGCAGCCGCTCGCGGCGCGCGACGACCAGGACGACGTACGACACGACGGTCCAGGCGACCAGCACCGCGACGGGGCGCAGGGCCCCGGCCCCGCCGAAGTACGCGATCTCCCGGACGGCGTCGAGCGCCGCCCCGTGCGGCAGCCACGGCGTCACCGTGCGCCACGGCTCGGCGAGCAACAGGGCGTGGTCGACCCGCACGAGGGGCGCCGCCGTGGCCAGCGCGGCGGTCACCGACAGGCCGACCCCCGCGACCCCCAGCACGCCCTCGAGCGCCAGGGTCAGCCCGCCGACCGCGATCGAGGTGAGCGCCAGGACGGCCCACCACCCGGGCCAGGCTCCTCCGACCCACACGGTCGCGGCGGTGGCGCCGATCGCGGCCGCCCCCGACGCCGTCCCGACCACGACGAGCACGCGGCGGGCCGACTCGGGCCGGGTGTCGGCGACGGGCCCTCGCCGCCACGTCACGACGACCGCCAGCGCGAGGCCCAGCGCGACCGCGGCAGCGACCAGCACGCGCAGCGCCCACGACGCCCCCGGCACGTCCGCGGTGGGCACGAGGTCGCGGGTCGCGACCGTCACGCCGAACGGACCCGCGATCGTCCGCACCGACGAGGCGACCGCGCGGGTCATCTGCTCGCCCTGAGCCGATGCGACGTAGAGGGTCGCCCGGTCGCGGCGCAGGTCGATGTCGATCGCCGCGACGGCCGTGCCGCGCCGCACCTCCTCGCGCGCGGTCTGGGCCGAGGCGACCGCGTGGGCGTCGAGCGCGGTCCCCGTGCGCTGATCGGCCTGCTCGGCCATCGACTCGGCGATGATGATCGGACCGCTGATCGCGACCGGCACCTCGTGCGGCGTGCCGCCGGACGGCAGCAGCACCACCAGCAGGCCCACGACGACCTGCACCACGACGACCGCGGCCGTCACGGCCGCCGGACGGCTGACGCGTCGCAGGCCGTCCATGCCGCAGACTGTACCCAGCATGAAGACCACGACCTCACTCGGCGAGCGGCTCCCCTGGCGGCTGCGCGTCGTGCTGCTGACGCTGCCGGTGACGGTGCTGGCCTTCGGCGCCGCTGCCGTCGCCCGCGATCCCGGGCCCGCCGCTGCCGCCGACGCCCGGCCGGCGACCGAGACGTCCTGCCTGCCGTTCGAGAAGCTGCGCACCGCCCAGGACCTCGACCGCCTCGCCACCGGCATGCGGGGTGGTCAGGAGTTCCAGGGTGCCGACGTCGGCGCCGACGCGCAGCTGCAGGACGGCCGGCGCCTGTGGGTCTTCGGCGACACCCTCCGCTCCGCCGACTTCGACGGCCAGCGCTTCGTCCGCAACTCGATGCTGGTGTTCGACGACTCGTGCGCCAACGTCGTCCTGCCCGCCGACCACGGGGCCCTCGTGCCCGACCGCGACGACGGCGTGGGCTACTGGCCCATGTCGATCGCGACGATCAAGCGGACCGGGTACGACCTGGTCGGCGTCGGCCTGCAGCGCGTGCGGGGTGCCGCGGTCCCCGACGGGGCGCTGGCGTTCGAGAACCTCGGCCCCGCGATCGCGGTGTTCGCGGTCGTGCGCGGTCGCACGCCCCAGCTCGTCGAGGTCCAGGACATGGGCCCCGACAGCACCGATCCCCGTCGCCCCACGTGGGGCGCAGCGAGCGCGGTCCACGACGGCTGGGTCTACGTCTACGGCACCGCACGACCGGACGAGAAGCTCGTGTTCGGCTTCTCGCTGCACGTCGCCCGCGTGCGCCCCGACGACCTGCTCGACGCGTCGAGGTGGCAGTACTGGGACGGTGACCGGTGGCAGTCCGACGCGAACCGGGCGGCTGCCGTGATCGACGCCGACGGCGGCGTCTCGCAGACCCTGAGCGTCTTCGAGCGTGACGGACGCTGGTACGCCGTCAGCAAGCGCGACGAGTTCCTCGGCACCGACCTGGTGATCTGGTCGTCGCCGGGGCCCACCGGGCCGTTCGTCGCCGGCGAGCCCGTCGCCCAGATCCCGTCCGACACCCGCGCGGGCACGCTGCGATACATGCCGCTGGCCCACCCCGACCTGCTGCCCCGCAAGGACAGCGTCATCGTGTCGTACAGCCAGAACGACTCCGACCTGTCGAAGGTCGACGCCAATCCGTTCCTGTACCGCCCGCGCTTCCTGCGGGTGCCGCTGCCGGTCGACTGACGACGGGTCAGTGGCCCGCGTCGTGCCACGTGCGGCCCACGCCGACCGATACGTCGAGCGCCACCGACAGATCGGCGGCCGAGGCCATCTGCTCGCGCACGAGCGCCTCGACCTGCTCGCGCTCGGCGTCGGTGACCTCGAGCACCAGCTCGTCGTGCACCTGCAGCAGCATGCGTGACGTCAGACCCGCCTCGTCGAGGGCACGCTCGACACCGAGCATCGCGACCTTGATGATGTCGGCGGCCGAGCCCTGGATCGGGGCGTTGAGCGCCATGCGCTCGGCCATCTCGCGCCGCTGGCGGTTGTCGCTCTGCAGATCGGGCAGGTAACGACGCCGACCCATGATGGTCTCGGTGTAGCCGGTCTGCCGGGCCTCGTCGACCAGCCCGCGCAGGTAGTCGCGCACGCCGCCGAACGTCTCGAAGTAGTCGTCCATCAGCCGCTGCGCCTCGCCCGTCGTGATGCTGAGCTGCTGGCTCAGCCCGTACGACGACAGGCCGTAGGCCAACCCGTAGTTCATCGCCTTGATGCGCGCGCGCAGCCCGCCGTCGATGTCGGACGGATCGCGCTCGAAGACCTTGGCCGCCATGACGGTGTGGAAGTCGTGCCCCGAGCGGAACGCCTCGATGAGGTCGGCGTCCTCGGACAGGTGCGCCATGATGCGCATCTCGATCTGGCTGTAGTCGGCCGTCAGCAGGGTGTCGAACCCGTCGCGGACGCAGAACGCCTCGCGGATGCGGCGGCCCGACTCGGTGCGGATCGGGATGTTCTGCAGGTTCGGGTCGGCCGAGCTCAGCCGACCGGTCGCCGCGATGGTCTGCGCGTACGTCGTGTGGATGCGGTCGTCGGCCTGCACGGTCTTCTGCAGCCCCTCGACGGTCTGCCGCAGCCGGGTGACGTCGCGGTGCGCCAGCAGCGAGGCCAGGAACGGGTGCTCGGTCTTGACGAACAGCTGCTGCAGGGCCTCGGCGTCGGTCGTCCAGCCCGTCTTGGTCTTCTTCGTCTTGGGCATCTCGAGCTGGTCGAACAGCACCTCCTGCAGCTGCTTCGGCGAGCCGAGGTTGACCTCGCGGCCGATCGCGTCGTACGCCCCCTGTGCCGCGGCGAGCATGCGCTCGGTGAACTCGGCGTGCAGGGCCTCGAGGTGGGCCGTGTCGACGCCGATGCCGCGCGACTCCATGCGGGCCAGGACGTCGACCAGCGGCAGCTCGAGGTCGCGCAGCAGCGTCAGCGACGCCTGCTCCTCGAGCTCGGTCTCGAGCACGGCCCACAGGTCGAGCGTCGCCCGGGCACGCTGCGCGGCGGTCTCGGCGCCGGCCGAGTCGTCGTCGAACGCGAGCTGGCCGGAGTCGCCACCGACGCCCAGCTCGCGCTTGAGGTAGCGCAGCGACAGGTCGGCCAGGTCGTACGACCGCTGGTCGGGCTTGACCAGGTAGGTGGCCAGCGCGGTGTCGGCCCGCACCCCCGCCAGCGCCCAGCCCTGGGCCTGCAGGGCGTGCATCTGGCCCTTGGCGTCGTGCAGCACCTTCGGTCGCGCGGCGTCGGCCAGCCAGGCGCCCAGGGCGGCGTCGTCGGCCGGCTCGATCGTCGTGGAGTCGATCCACGCCGCGGCACCGTCGGACGTCGCGAGCGCCAGCGCGTCGGCCCGCGCGCCGACCGGGCGCAGCACGCCGGAGACGTCGAGGCCCACGGCGGCGGTCGGATCGGCCGCGTGCTCGTCGAGCCACGTCTGCACCTGGCCACCGCCCAGCACGGAGACGTCGATCGCGACGGCGGCGTCGCCGGCGACGTGCTCGTCGCCGCCGCCGAGGTACTCGAACAGGCGCGTGCGCAGCGCCGCGAACTCGAGCGCGTCGAAGACCGTGTGGATCGCGTCGCGGTCCCACTCGGTCGTGAAGGCGAGATCGGCCGGGCCCGCCGGCAGGTCGAGGTCACGGATCAGGGCGTTGATGCTGCGGTTGCGGATGACGTCGTCGAGGTGGGCGCGCATCGACTCGCCGGCCTTGCCGGGGATCTGGTCGACCTTGGCGACGATCTCGTCGAGCGAGCCGAACTGTCCGAGCCACTTGGCGGCGGTCTTGGGTCCGACCCCCGGCACGCCGGGCAGGTTGTCGCTGGTCTCGCCGACCATCGCCGCGATGTCGGGGTAGTTGGCCGGCGCGACGCCGTACTTGTCGCGCACGGCGTCGGGCGTCATGCGGGCGAGGTCGGAGACGCCCTTGCGCGGGTAGAGCACCGTGGTGCGGTCGGTCACGAGCTGCAGGGCGTCGCGGTCGCCCGTGCAGATCAGCACCTCCATGCCCGCGGCCTCGGCCTGCGTCGCGAGCGTGCCGATGATGTCGTCGGCCTCGAAGCCGTCCTTCTCGAACGTCTGGATGTGCAGCGCGTCGAGCACCTGCTTGATCAACGGGATCTGCCCCGTGAACTCCTGGGGCGACTTCGAGCGGTTGCCCTTGTAGTCGGGGTACTGCTCGAGGCGGAAGGTCTGGCGCGAGACGTCGAAGGCCACGGCCACGTGCGTCGGGGTCTCGTCGCGCAGCACGTTGATCAGCATCGACGTGAAGCCGAAGACGGCATTGGTGTGCTGCCCGGTCGTCGTCGCGAAGTTGTCGACGGGCAGGGCGAAGAAGGCACGGTAGGCGACCGAATGGCCGTCGATCAGCAGGAGGCGGTCCACCCGCACGACTCTAGTCGTCGGTGCCGACAGCTGCCTCAGCCCCGGGGGCGGGTCGCGCGGGACTGACCTTGGCGACGCCGCAGGGTGCGCCGGACCGCGATGAGCTTGCCGGTGTCGCGCGAGTTGGTGGCCTTGGTCGTCAGGCGCGACCGCAGCTTGCTCGACTGGATCGCGCGCAGTACCGCGATCTGGTTGAAGCCGATCTTGGTCAGGTAGCGGTGGGGCTCGCGCGAGTGGACGGGGATCGCCGCGACGACGATCTCGCAGTTGTGGTCCTCGCCGTGGCTCGCGGCGGCCGACAGCAGCGTCGAGGCGACCGACCGGCGCCGGAAGCGCGGCGACACCTGGATCTCGGTCACGACCAGCACGCGCGTCAGGGTGATCGGCGTCAGCGTGGTGACGTCGCAGACCGTCGCGCCGATGATCTCGCCGTCGACGAGCGCCACGATGATGCGCTTGTCGGGGCGGCCCAGCGCCAGCTCGAGGGCGGACGCCGCCTCCGCGACACCCGGCTCGCGCCACAGCGCCTGCTGGGTGAATGCCTCCGAGCCCTCGTCCTGGCTCGCACCGACGCACTCGGCCCAGAGCGCCACCAGCGCGCTGGCGTCCTCGCGGTCAGCGTCACGCAGGACGATGTGGGGTCGAGCCGACATGCCGTTCTGCCTCTCGTCCTGGGCGCTCCCGTGACGGGGGCCGAGCTGGATGACACACTACGCGCTGAGCCGGGGCACCGCGTCCGGTTGAATGCTCAACCGGCAGGGAGACCATACATGTTCGTCGGGTTCGGGACCGTCACGAACGTCGCGACCGTCCTGGTCGGATCGGGCCTCGGGATGCTCGTGGGGCACCGGCTGAGCCCCCACGTGCGCACGACCGTCACCTCGGCCCTCGGACTGGTCACGCTGCTCATCGCGGCGCAGTCGGCCCTCGCGGTCTCCGACCCCGTCCTGTCGGACGCCGTCGGCGACAGCGCCCCGACCTTGATCGTCCTCGGGGCCCTCGTGGTCGGCGGCATCGTCGGCGCCGCCCTGCGGCTGGAGGAGCGGCTCGAGGGTCTCGGCGGCTGGTTGCAGACCCGCCTGACGCGCGGCGGGACGGACGGCGAGGCCCGCGAGCGGTTCGTCGAGGGATTCGTCATCAGCTCTCTGGTCTTCTGCGTCGGGCCGTTGACGATCCTCGGCTCGCTCAACGAGGGCCTCGGCAACGGCGCCGACCAGCTGCTGCTGAAGTCGACGCTCGACGGCTTCGCGGCCCTGGCCTTCGCGGCCTCGTTCGGCATCGGTGTCATGGCGTCGGCGCTGTCGGTCGGGCTGATCCAGGGATCGCTGACGCTCGTGGGCGTCCTGCTGGGCTCGTTCCTGCCCGACGCCCACCTCGCGGCCCTGACCGCGACGGGCGGGCTGATCCTCGTCGGCGTCGCGATCCGGCTGCTCGACCTGCGCGCCTTCGCGGTCGCCGACCTGCTGCCGGCCCTCGTGGCGGCACCGATCCTGTGCCAGATCGTCATCGCGACCCGCTGATTCACGACCAGAACGACCGAAACCCAACTGTTACCTGATTCGGTTCGTTCGACCCACGAATGACTCCGACATGCGTCTATAGTCCGAAGTTCACTCAGCACCACCCCTTGAACGCCGACAGGAGTACACGCGTGCGATTGCGACTCGCGGCCCTACTCGCAGCGGTGGCGGGAGTCCTCATGCTCCTCGCCCCCAGCCCTGCGCTCGCCCAGGCAACGCCCACCCCCACGGCCCCCGCCGGCTCCGCGCCGGCCGCGGACAACCCGATCGTCCCGGGTGCCAACATCACCGTCACGCTGCTCGACCTCAAGGGGGGTGAGGGCAAGCCCTCGCCCGTCCCCGGGGTCTCGCTCACGGTGCTGAAGGACAGCCGCTCGGGCGCCGAGGTGGGCACCCAGACCACCGACTCCAAGGGTCGCGTCAGCATCGGGATCGAGGGCAACGGCACGTACGTCGTCGAGCTCGACCCCAAGACGCTGCCCAAGGGCGTCGAGCTCAGCGGCTCGGGCGAGACGGTCAAGACCGTCCAGGTCAAGCTCGCCTCGTCCAACTTCGTGCAGTTCCAGATCGGCGCCGTCGTCGTCGAGGAGGCCTCGCTCGGCAGCAAGATCGTCGACGGCACCCGCTCGGGCATCATCGCCGGCCTGCTGATCGCCCTGGCCGCGCTCGGCCTGTCGCTGATCTTCGGCACGACCGGCCTGACGAACTTCGCGCACGGCGAGCTCATCACGTTCGGCGCCATCGCGACCTACGTCTTCAACCGCGGCTTCGGGCTGCCGGTGGTGGTCGCCGGCGTCCTGGCGGTGCTCGTCTCGGCCGCCTTCGGCTTCCTGCAGGACCGCGGTCTGTGGCGGCCGCTGCGCAACCGCGGCACGGGCCTGATCGCGATGATGATCGTCTCGATCGGCCTCGCGCTGTTCCTGCGCAGCATCTACCAGTACGGCTTCGGCGGCTCGACCCGCACGCTCTCGCAGTACGTCGTCCAGGGCCGTGACAGCTACGGCCCGATCGACCTGTCGCACAAGGAGATCGCGATCGTGCTGGTCTCGGTCGCGACGCTGCTGGTCACGTGCATCGCCCTGATGCGCACGCGCCTCGGCAAGGCGATGCGCGCGGTGTCCGACAACCCGGCCCTGTCCGCCTCGTCGGGCATGCGGGTCGATGGCGTCATCTCGGCCGTGTGGGTGCTCGGCACCGCGCTGACGGGCCTGGCGGGCGTCCTGCTCGCGGTCCAGCAGCAGGTCAACTTCCAGATGGGCTTCAACCTCCTCCTGCTCGTCTTCGCCGGTGTCACCCTCGGTGGCCTCGGAACGATCTGGGGAGCACTCATCGGCTCGCTGATCATCGGACTCATGGTCGAGCTCGGACCGGTGTTCGGCGTCCCCGCGTCGATCAAGGAGGTCGGCGCCCTCGTGGTGCTGATCCTGATCCTCCTCGTCAGGCCGCAAGGCATCCTCGGCAAAGCCCAGCGAATCGGATAGGGCGCGCATCATGGACTTCGGAACCATCATCGACGCCGCGTTCTCCGCGGCTCTCGGCCCCCAGGCCATCGTCTTCGCCCTCGCGGCGATCGGGCTCAACGTGCACTTCGGCTACACCGGACTGCTCAACTTCGGTCAGGCCGGCTTCATGTCGATCGCGGCCTTCGGCCTCGCCGTCACGGTCGTGACCTGGGACATGCCCTTCTGGCTCGGCATCGTCGTCGGCATGATCGCGGCGGTCGTGCTGGCCCTCGTGCTCGGCATCCCGACGCTGCGCCTGCGCGCCGACTACCTCGCGATCGTCACGATCGCGACGTCGGAGATCCTGCGCCTGATCTTCGGCGCGGTCGAGTTCAAGGACACGTTCGGCGGGTCCAACGGGCTCAACGGCTTCGCCGGCACCTACCAGCGGCTCAACCCGTACGGCGACGGCGTCGACCTCGGCATCGTCTCGTTCAGCCGCAACGACCTCTGGTCGATCACGGTCGGGTGGACGCTCGTCGCGATCAGCTCGCTGCTCGTGTTCGCCCTGATGCGCAGCCCCTGGGGCCGCGTGCTCAAGTCGATCCGCGAGGACGAGGACGCCGTACGGTCGCTCGGCAAGAACGTCTTCGCGTACAAGATGCAGGCGCTCGTGCTCGGTGGTGTGTTCGGTGGCATCGCCGGCATCTTCCACATCCTGAAGCAGGGCTCGGCGGTGCCGACCGACTTCAACACGACGTTCACGTTCTACGCCTACGCGGCGCTGCTGATCGGTGGTGCGGCGCGCGTCCTCGGACCCGTCGTCGGCTCGATGATCTTCTGGTTCCTCATCGCGGGAATCGGCTCGTTCTTCAGCCAGGCCACCAGCGGCGCCGACCCGCTGCTGCCCGAGTGGCTCATGACCAACACCCAGGCCAGCCTCATCCGGTTCATCCTTCTGGGACTGGGCCTCATGCTCCTGATGATCTTCCGCCCACAGGGGATCTTCGGAGACCGAAGGGAGATTGCAATCGATGGCCGTTGAACTCAGTGAGGCCCGCGCCGCTCTGGCGAACGTCTCGAACGAACCAGGTGCCGCCAAGCCCGACCCGATCGTCAAGGGCAGCAACATCACCCGCACGTTCGGCGGCCTGAAGGCCGTCGACGTCGAGCACATCGAGATCCAGCGCGGTGTCATCACCGCCCTGATCGGTCCCAACGGTGCCGGCAAGACGACCCTGTTCAACCTGCTGACGGGCTTCGACGAGCCCGACGAGGGCGACTGGGCCTTCAACGGCAAGTCGCTCGCGAAGGTGCCGGCCTACAAGGTCGCCCGTCGCGGCATGGTCCGCACGTTCCAGCTGACCAAGGTGCTCTCGAAGCTCACGGTCATCGAGAACATGCGGCTCGGCGCGACCGGCCAGCGGGGCGAGAAGTTCTTCTCGGCCGCGTTCAAGTCGCTGTGGAGCTCGCAGGAGGACGCCAACACCGTCCGCGCCGACGACCTGCTCGCCCGCTTCAAGCTCGACGCCAAGCGCGAGGACTTCGCCGGCTCCCTGTCGGGCGGTCAGCGCAAGCTGCTCGAGATGGCCCGCGCCCTCATGGTCGACCCCGAGCTGATCATGCTCGACGAGCCCATGGCCGGCGTGAACCCGGCGCTCAAGCAGTCGCTGCTCGGGCACGTGAAGTCGCTGCGCGACGAGGGCCGCACGGTCCTGTTCGTCGAGCACGACATGGACATGGTGCGCGACATCTCCGACTGGGTCATCGTGATGGCCCAGGGCCAGATCGTGGCCGAGGGGACGCCGCAGTCCGTCATGGCCGACCAGCGCGTGATCGACGCCTACCTCGGCGCCCACCACGACACCGACATCACCGAGATCGACGTCGCGGACCTCGAGGCCGAGGCGGACGCCGAGCTCGACGCCGAGGCGGAGGAGAACAAGTCATGACCGAGACACCCACCCCGACGTCGGAGCGCGACAAGCACGTCGCGCACGCCGACGGAGCCGTCCTGCGGGCCGACAACCTGATCGCGGGCTACCTGCCGGGCGTCAACATCCTGAACGGTGCCGACCTGTACTGCCAGCCCGGCGAGCTCGTCGGCATCATCGGCCCCAACGGCGCCGGCAAGTCGACGCTGCTCAAGGCGCTGTTCGGCCTGGTCAAGATCCACGAGGGCACCGTGACCCTCAAGGACGGCGACATCACCAACCAGCGCGCCGACCAGCTCGTCACCAAGGGCATCGGCTTCGTGCCGCAGACCGAGAACGTGTTCCCGAGCCTGACGATCGAGGAGAACCTCGAGATGGGCTGCTACCAGGAGCCCAAGAAGTTCCAGGAGCGGTTCGACTTCGTGACCGACCTGTTCCCGCGGCTCGGCGAGCGTCGCAAGCAGCGGGCGGGGCAGCTGTCGGGCGGTGAGCGCCAGATGGTCGCGATGGGCCGCGCGCTCATGATGGACCCCTCGGTGCTGCTGCTCGACGAGCCGTCCGCCGGCCTGTCCCCCGTGCTGCAGGACGAGGTCTTCGTCCAGACGCGCAACATCAACAAGGCCGGCGTCTCGGTCATCATGGTCGAGCAGAACGCCCGCCGCTGCCTGCAGATCTGCGACCGAGGCTACGTCCTCGACCACGGCACGACGGCGTACTCCGGCACCGGCAAGTCGCTGTCGAACGACCCCCGCGTCATCGAGCTCTACCTCGGCACCCTGGGCCAGGACCAGGACTGACGCCGACGAGTCACTGACGCCCGCCGACGAGTCGCTGTCGCCCGGCGAGGAGTCACCGTCGCCCGGTGGCGAGTCACTCACCACCACCGGGCGATGGGCGTCATCCCGAGCAGTGCACCCACCTCGTCCTCGAACGAGGTGTCGGTGCCGAAGACCTGCTCGCGCCGGGTGACGACGATGCGGAACCCGACCGCCCGGATCAGCTCACGCCGGTCGGCGTCGTGGTCGAGGTCGGCCTCGGCCGTGTGGAACTCGCGTCCGTCGAACTCGACGCCGATCCTGCGGCGCCGGTAGGCCAGGTCGAGGAACCGCGTCACGCCCGAGGCGTCGACCACCTCGAGCTGCGCCGTCGGCGTCGGGAACCCGGCGTCCAGGAGACGGAGCCGGGTCCACGACTCCCCCGGGCTCGCCGACCGCGGCTCGATGTGACGGGCGAGCACGCGTGCCTGCCGGATGCCGCGATATCCCTTGAGCCCGGTGAGGTACTGCCGGACGTCCATGGGCCGCACGAGACCCGCGGCCGCCATCGCGTCGGCCGAGGAGAGGGCGTACGGCCTCCACTGCTTGCGCAGCAGGTCGGACGTCGTGCGCACGGGCGTCGTCAGCCGGAGTCCGCCCAGGTCGGTGACGTCTTCGTCGTCCAGCAGCGCCTGGCGGCAGTCGACACCCGCGAGCCGTGTCCGGCCCCGTCCGTGCGGGACGACCCAGCGCGGCGTGAAGCGGTGGCGGTCGCCGGGACGATGGGCGTCGACGCCCCACAGC
This sequence comes from Aeromicrobium sp. CFBP 8757, assembly GCF_014841755.1. Lineage (NCBI taxonomy): Bacteria > Bacillati > Actinomycetota > Actinomycetes > Propionibacteriales > Nocardioidaceae > Aeromicrobium > Aeromicrobium sp. CFBP 8757. The sequence continues at coordinate 272,733 of NZ_JACYUM010000005.1, read as the reverse complement.
CATGCGGCGGTCTCGTCGCACACGACGGCGTGCTCCGGGACGACGAGACGGGCGGCCTGCACGCGCAGCTCACGGGAGTCGTCGGCCCGGGCGTCGGCGTAGACGCCACCGACGAGCCGCACGAGGTCGCCCGCACCCAGACGAGCCCGGAACTCGGCTCGCGACAGGCCCAGCTCGACGTGGTCGCGGTGCAGGAAGGGCTGCCCGCCGTGGAACATCTCGACGTCCGACATGGCGACATCGCAGCGCGTGCGGCTCCTCGCCGTCCACCCGCCCGTCCACAGGTGGCGCGTCACCGGGCGTGGGTGACTCGTCGGCGGAGGGGGACGCGGAAGGGCCCCGGTGCCGAAGCACCGGGGCCCTCGTGACCCTGCTGATCAGATCAGCGTGGTCGGTCGATCAGATGTTGCCGGCGATGTACTTGACCGGGCTGATCTTGTTCTTCGCGTCGTACTCGTAGATGCCGATCGAGGCGGCCGTCGGGCTGCCCGTCTCGCCGAGCTCGATCGGACCCGAGACACCGTCGTAGTCGATGTCGGTCTTCGGGTCGTCCTTGAGCAGCGCAGCGCACTCCTCGAACGTCGTGCACTTCTCGCCACCCTCGGTGACGCCCGGCAGCTCCTTGGCGATGGCCTCGCCCGAGTCGCTGTCGGCCACGATGGCGGCCAGCGCCGACGTGATCACGGCGTCGTAGGACTCGGCCGAGTAGGAGTAGTCCTTCAGGTCGGGGTTGACCGTGGCCAGACGATCCTTGAAGTCCGAGGTCGCCTCGGCACCGGGGATGGTGCCCTTGGTGCCCTCGAGCGTGCCGTCGGGCAGCGACGCCGCGTCGCCCTCGCCGTAGTTGGCCGTGTTGCCGTCGACGAAGTACGTCGGGACGTCCTGCGGGCCGGCTCCGGCCTGGATCAGCTTCGGGACGATCGTGGTGGTCTCCTCGAACGCGACGAGCACGACGGCGTCGGCCTTGGCGTCCGCGATCTCGGTGATCTGGCTGTCGCCCGGACCGGTCTTCTCGCTGTAGAGCACGTTGGCGGCGACGGTCGAGCCGGCGGCCTCGAGGTTCTTCGAGATCTCCTTGGCCAGGGTCTCGCCGTACGCGTCCTGGCGAGCCAGGATCGCGACGTTCTGGCGTCCGTCCTCGATCAGCAGGTTGGCGAGCACGGCACCCTGGAGGATGTCGGACGGCGCCGTGCGGAAGTACAGGTCGGGCTTGGAGTAGTCACCCTCGTCGAACGACGTCGACGTGTTGGCGGGCGAGTACTGGATGGTGCCGGCCGACATGATCTTGTCGATGACGGTCAGCGACACGCCGGACGAGGCGGCACCGACGATGACGTCGGACTTGGCCTTGAGCAGCTTGTCGGTCTCGGCCGGGGCGATGCCCGAGTCGGTGTCGCCGGAGTCGGCCTTGACGCCCACGACGTCCTTGCCGAGCACGCCACCGGCGGCGTTGATATCGTTGATGGCCAGGTCGACGCCCGCGAACTCCGGGGGGCCGAGGAAGGCGAGGCTGCCGGTCTGCGGAAGGAGCGAGCCGATCGTCAGGGTGCCGTCGCCCTTGGCGGCGGGAGCAGCTGCCGACGAGTCGTCCGAGCCACCATCACTGTCGCTGCCGCCACCGCAGGCTGCGAGCACGAGAGCGCTGGCAGCTGCCACAGCAGCGAGGCGAATCGTTGTGGTACTGCGTTTCATCAATCCTCCGGATGGGTAGAAAGCCCGTGGCCGCGCCAGGGAGCCTGTGATAACCCTGAACCTAGTTCTTCCCGGGGTCATTTGGGTCAAGGTTGTGTGAGCCGGCGGTTAAGTAGCCAATTTGTAACCCGCGACGTGCCGCGGCGGCCGGACGACGCTCAGTCGGTCGGTCCGGCCAGCGTCGGACCGTGGTCGATGACGCCCTGGGCGACCTGCAGCATCGTCAGGCGCAGGTCCATCGCGGTGCGCTGGATCCAGCGGAACGCCTCCGGCTCGCTGATGTCGAGGGACGCCTGCAGCAGGCCCTTCGCGCGCTCGACGGTCTTGCGGGTCTCGAGCTGCTCGGCCAGGTCGCCGACCTCGCGCTCGAGCGCCGCGATCTCGGCGAAGCGGCTGCGTGCCATCTCGATCGCGGGGACGAGGTCGGACTTCGTGAACGGCTTGACGAGGTACGCCATGGCGCCGGACTGACGGGCGCGCTCGACCAGGTCGCGCTGGCTGAACGCCGTCAGCATGACGACCGGCGCGATGCGCTCCTGCGCAATCAGGGCCGCGGCGGCGATGCCGTCGAGCTTGGGCATCTTGACGTCCATCACGACCAGGTCGGGGCGCAGCTGCGTGACGAGCGCGACGGCCCGTTCGCCGTCGCCGGCCTGCCCGACGACGTCGTAGCCCTCCTCGGCGAGCATCTCGGCCAGGTCGAGCCGGATCAGCGCCTCGTCCTCGGCGATCACGACACGCGGGGCGGGTGACGTCTGCGCGGCCGGTGCCGATGGCTCGTGGTGGTCGTTCACATGAGAAGGTTATACGGCCTCGAACGGGGCGAGCCGAGTTGGCGGAATGGTAGACGCGACGGTCTCAAAAACCGTTGTCCGAGAGGGCGTGCGGGTTCGAGTCCCGCACTCGGCACCCGTGACATCGAGGGCCGCGCACGCAGCGCGCCGCGACACATGGGTCGCTTGCCTGGCGCCAGGCCCCGACGTCCCGCACACTCGTGGTGGGTGGGAGACCCAAGGGGTCACATGGCAGCCGGACGCAGGTCCCGTCGACGCACGCGTTACTTCGTCCTGCGGACCGACGGTGGCCACACCGAGGTGGCCCGCATCTCGCGGCACGGCTCGCCCTCGTTCTTCGACGCCGCCTCGGGCATGTGGGTGCACAACCCGCTGCTGGGGGCCGAGATCCGCCAGTCGGACGACTGGGAGCCGATCGCGGAGGCCGATCTGCCCGCCGGCATCGTGGGCGTAGCGTCCACGACGGCCGGGACCCGCCGTGGTCGTGCGCCGAAGGGGCGGCACGTCCAGGCGGGTCCGGGGTGAGCGGGGATCAGGCGTCGCGCTGCGGCTCGGTGTAGGCCGGCACGACGCCGTTGATCGCGTCGCCCATGTTGTGGATGCGCAGCGCGTTGGTCGAGCCGGGGATGCCCGGGGGGCTCCCGGCGACGATGACGACCTGCTGGCCCTCGGTGCAGCGCTCGATCTCGAGCAGCGCGCGGTCGACCTGGAGCACCATGTCGTCGGTGTGCTTGACCTCGGGCACCGTGAACGTCTCGATGCCCCAGCTCAGCGCCAGCTGGTTGCGCACGAGCGGGTCGGGCGTGAAGGCCACGACGGGCACGCGCGAGCGGTACCGCGTCATGCGCCGCGCGGAGTCGCCGCTGGTCGTGAAGGCGACGACGTAGCGCGCGTCGACCGACTCGGCGACCTCGGACGCGGCGCGGCAGATGATGCCGCTCTTGGTGCGGGCCTTCCACGTGAACGCGGCCATGCGCGGCAGACCGTGGTCCTCGGTGGACTCCACGATGCGGGCCATCGTGTGGACCGTGTGGATGGGGTACTCCCCCACGCTGGTCTCGCCCGACAGCATGACGGCGTCGGCGCCGTCGAGCACGGCGTTCGCGACGTCGGACGCCTCGGCACGGGTGGGCCGCGGCGCCGAGATCATCGACTCCAGCATCTGCGTCGCGACGATGACGGGCTTGGCGTTGCGACGGGCCTTCTCGACGATGAGCTTCTGGACGATCGGGACGTCCTCGAGGGGCAGCTCGACGCCGAGGTCGCCGCGCGCGACCATGACGCCGTCGAAGGCGTCCATGATGCCGTCGAGGTTGTCGACGGCCTGCGGCTTCTCGATCTTGGCGATGACGGGACGGACGATGCCCTCCTCGTCCATGATCTTGCGGACGTCGTCGTAGTCGTCGGCCGAGCGGACGAACGACAGGGCGATGAAGTCGACGCCGAGGTGCAGCGCGAAGCGCAGGTCGTCGATGTCCTTCTCGCTCATGGCGGGGACGCTGACCATGACGCCGGGCAGGTTGATGCCCTTGTTGTTGCTGATCGTGCCGGTCGTCTCGACCAGGCACGTCACGTCGGTGGCGGTGACCTCGGTCGCGCGGAAGCGCATGCGACCGTCGTCGATCAGGATCTCGTCGCCGGGGCTGACGTCGCCCGGCAGGCCCTTGTACGTCGTCGAGCAGCGGTGCTGGTCGCCCTGGATGTCGTCGATCGTGATGGTGAAGGTCGCGCCGGCCTCGAGGTGGACCGGGCCCTCGGCGAAGCGTCCGAGACGGATCTTGGGGCCCTGCAGGTCGGCCAGCGTCGCGATGGCCTTGCCCGTCGTGTCGGCGGCCTCGCGGACCCACGCGTAGTTCTGCTCGTGGTCGGACTGGTCGCCGTGGCTCATGTTGAGGCGGGCGACGTCCATGCCGGCCTCGGCGAGCTTGAGGATCTTGTAGGCGCTTCCGACGGCGGGACCCAGGGTGCAGACGATCTTGGCTCTTCTCACGTCCCCCACAGTAGTCAGCGGGGGCGGTTACCCGCGAGTCATTTTTGTCGTTTCACACAACAAATTCAGGTGAACGCTGTTCACCACGGTCCCGTCGTGAACCATGACCGCCCACGGGATGTCTCCCGTGGGCGGACGCAGGTCTCCGGGGCCCCGTGGTGAACCACGGCCGGAGGGGGCTCAGACGGTGAGCGGACGTGCCGTGGGCGCGATCGGCCGGGGCAGCGTGGTCGAGCCCGTCAGGTAGGCGTCGACGCCGGCCGCGGCGGAGCGGCCCTCGGCGATGGCCCACACGATCAGCGACTGACCGCGACCCGCGTCTCCCGCGACGAACACGCCGTCGACGCTGGACATGTACGCCTTGTCGCGCTTGACGTTGCCGCGCTCGTCGAGCTCGACGCCCAGCTGCTCGACGAGTCCCTCGGTCTGCGGCCCCGTGAAGCCCATCGCGAACAGCACGAGCTGCGCCGGCAGGTCCTTCTCGGTGCCGGGCACCTCGGTCAGCTTGCCGTCGACGAACTCGACCTCGACCAGGCGCAGCGCCGAGACGTGACCGTCGTCGTCGCCCACGAACTCCTTGGTCGAGACCGAGTAGACGCGGTCGCCGGCCTCCTCGTGCGCCGACGACACGCGGTACGTCATGGGGTACGTGGGCCACGGCTGGTGGCCGGGACGCTCCGTGCCGGGGTTGGGCATGATCTCGAGCTGCGTGATCGAGCGCGCGCCCTGACGCACCGAGGTGCCGAGGCAATCGGCACCCGTGTCGCCGCCGCCGATGATGACGACGTCCTTGTCGGTGGCCAGGATCTGCCACTCGACCTCCTCGCCGAGCGCCGCACGGTTGGCCTGCGGCAGGAACTCCATGGCCTGGTGGATGCCGGACAGCTCGCGTCCCGGCGCGGGCAGGTCGCGGCGCACCGTCGAGCCGACGGCGAGGACCACGGCGTCGTAGCGGTCGCGCAGCTGCGAGCCCGTCAGCGTGTCGCCGACCTGGACGCCCGTGCGGAACACCGTGCCCTCGCGCTCCATCTGGTCGATGCGACGCTCGACCTGGATCTTCTCCATCTTGAACTCGGGGATGCCGTAGCGCAGCAGGCCGCCCGGCTTGTCGTCACGCTCGTACACCGCGACGGTGTGACCGGCGCGCGTCAGCTGCTGGGCCGCCGCGAGACCAGCCGGGCCCGATCCGACGACCGCGACGGTCTTGCCGGTCAGCCACTCGGGCGGCTCGGGGCGGACCCGACGGTCGTCCCACGCCTTGTCGATGATCGAGACCTCGACGTTCTTGATCGTCACGGCGTCGCGGTTGATGCCGACGACGCACGCCGTCTCGCAGGGGGCCGGGCACAGACGACCCGTGAACTCCGGGAAGTTGTTGGTCGCGTGCAGGCGGTCGAGCGCCTCGTCCCAGTCGTCGCGCCAGACCAGGTCGTTCCACTCGGGGATCAGGTTGCCCAGCGGGCAGCCGTTGTGGCAGAACGGGATGCCGCAGTCCATGCAGCGTCCGGCCTGCTCGGTGATGATCGGCAGCAACGCGCGGCCGGGCCCACCGGGGTAGACCTCGTTCCAGTCGTTGACGCGCTCCTCGACGGGACGCCGCTCGGCGACCTGGCGGGGGGTGTTGATGAAACCTCTGGGATCAGCCACGAGCGGCCACCTCCATCATGCGAGCTGTGGTGTCTTCTTCGGACAGGCCTTCGGCCTCTGCGGCGTCACGCGCCTCGAGGACCAGCCGGTAGTTGACCGGCATGATCTCGGTGAACCGGGCGAGCGACTGCTCCCAGTGGGCGAGCAGCTGCTCGGCCACGACGGAGCCGGTCTCCTCGTGGTGCTGACGGACCAGCGAGCGGAGCTCGTCGGCCGTCTGCTCGGGGACGGGTCGCAGCTCGACCATGTCGAGGTTGACCAGCGACTCGTCCAGGTCGAGGACGTAGGCCGATCCGCCGCTCATGCCGGCGGCGACGTTGCGCCCCGTGGGGCCGAGGATCACGACCCGGCCTCCCGTCATGTACTCGAGCGCGTGGTCGCCCACGCCCTCGACGACCGCGCTGGCGCCGGAGTTGCGGACGCAGAAGCGTTCGCCGACCCGTCCGCGCAGGAAGATCTGGCCCGTCGTCGCGCCGAAGCCGATGACGTTGCCGGCCACGATCTGCGCCTCGGCCGTGAACTGGGCGTCGCGCGGCGGCCGGACGATGATGCGCCCGCCCGACAGGCCCTTGCCGACGTAGTCGTTGCCGTCGCCCTCGAGCCGCAGCGTGATGCCCTTCGGCACGAAGGCGCCGAACGACTGACCCGCCGAGCCCAGGAACGTCAGGTCGATCGTGTTCTCGGGCAGGCCCTCGCCGCGGTAGCGCTTGGTGACCTCGTGGCCCAGCATCGTGCCGACCGTGCGGTTGACGTTGCGGATCTCGACCTGCGCGCGCACCGGCTCACCGTTGCTCAGGGCGTCGGCGCTGAGCGCGATGAGCTCGTTGTCGAGGGCCCGGTCGAGGCTGTGGTCCTGCGACGTCGTGTGGTGCAGCGAGGCGCCCTCGGGCAGCTCGGGGACGTGCAGGATCGGCGACAAGTCGAGACCGTCGGCCTTCCAGTGGTCGACGGCCTTGGCGGCGTCGATGACCTCGGCGTGGCCGACGGCCTCCTCGATCGAGCGGAAGCCCAGGCTCGCGAGGTACTCGCGCACCTCCTCGGCGATGTACGTGAAGAAGTTGACGACGTACTCGGCCTTGCCGGAGTACCTCTCGCGCAGCGTCTTGTTCTGTGTCGCGACGCCCACGGGGCACGTGTCGAGGTGGCACACGCGCATCATGATGCAGCCGCTGACGACCAGGGGCGCCGTCGCGAAGCCGAACTCCTCGGCGCCGAGCAGCGCCGCGATGATGACGTCGCGCCCGGTCTTGAGCTGTCCGTCGGCCTGGACGACGATCCGGTCGCGCAGGCCGTTGAGCAGCAGCGTCTGCTGGGTCTCGGCGAGGCCCAGCTCCCACGGTCCGCCGGCGTGCTTGAGCGACGTCAGCGGCGAGGCGCCGGTGCCGCCGTCGTGGCCCGAGATCAGGACGACGTCGGCCTTGGCCTTCGAGACACCGGCCGCGACCGTGCCGACGCCGACCTCGGACACGAGCTTGACGTGCACGCGCGCGGACGGGTTGGCGTTCTTGAGGTCGTGGATCAGCTGCTTGAGGTCCTCGATCGAGTAGATGTCGTGGTGCGGCGGCGGGCTGATCAGGCCCACGCCCGGCGTCGAGTGCCGGGTCTTGGCGACCCACGGGTACACCTTCGGGCCGGGCAGCTGACCACCCTCGCCGGGCTTGGCGCCCTGCGCCATCTTGATCTGGATGTCGTCGGCGTTGGTGAGGTACTCCGACGTCACGCCGAAGCGTCCCGACGCGACCTGCTTGATCGCCGAGCGACGCTCGGGGTCGTACAGGCGCTCGGGGTCCTCGCCGCCCTCCCCAGTGTTCGACTTGCCGCCGAGGCGGTTCATCGCGATCGCGAGGGTCTCGTGGGCCTCCTGGCTGATCGAGCCGTACGACATCGCGCCGGTGCTGAAGCGCTTGACGATCTCGGAGACCGGCTCGACCTCGTCGATCGAGATGGCCGGGCGCAGACCCTCCTTGAGGCCGAACAGCCCACGCAGCGTCATGAGGCGCTCGGACTGGTCGTCGATGCGCGACGTGTACTGCTTGAAGATCTCGTACGAGCCCGTGCGGGTCGAGTGCTGCAGGCGGAACACCGTCTCGGGGTCGAACAGGTGCTCGGGGCCCTCACGGCGCCACTGGTACTCGCCGCCGACCTCGAGGTGACGGCGCGGGCCCGCGATGCCGCTCGAGGGGTACGCGCGAAGGTGCCGCGAGCGGACCTCCTCGGCGAGCACGTCGAGGCCGACTCCGCCCAGCTTGGACGACGTGCCGGTGAAGTAGGCGTCGACGACGTCGTGCGAGAGCCCGACGGCCTCGAAGATCTGGGCCCCGGTGTACGACGCGACGGTCGAGACACCGATCTTGCTCATGACCTTCAGGACGCCCTTGCCCAGGCCGTACCGGACGTTGCGCAGTGCCTGCGCGGGCCGGACGCCCTCGACGAACACCTTCTCGCGGGCGAGGTCCTCGGCCGACTCGAGCACGAGGTACGGGTTGACCGCGGTGGCGCCGTAGCCGATCAGCAGGGCCACGTGGTGCACCTCGCGGACGTCACCGGCCTCGATGATGAGCCCCGCCTGGCTGCGCAGCTTCTCGCGCACCATGTGGTGGTGCACGGCGCCGGTCAGCAGCAGCGACGGGATCGGGGCGAGGTCGGAGTTGGAGTGACGGTCCGACAGCACGATGATGCGGGCACCGTCGGCGATCGCCCGCGACACCTCGGCGCAGATCTCGTCGAGCTTGGCGCGCAGCGCCTCTCCCCCGCCGTCGACCTCGTAGAGGCCGCGGACGACGTGCACCGAGAAGCCCGGCATGTCGCCGTCCTTGTTCATGTGCCGGATCTTGGCCAGCTCGTCGTTGTCGAGCACGGGGAACGGCAGCTGCAGCATGCGGCACGAGGCCGGGCTCGGGGCGAGTAGGTTGCGCTCGGGGCCGATCGTGCCGGCCAGCGACGTCACGACCTCCTCGCGGATCGCGTCGAGCGGCGGGTTGGTGACCTGCGCGAACAGCTGGGAGAAGTAGTCGAACAGCTGGCGCGGACGCTCCGACAGCGCCGCGATGGGCGTGTCGGTGCCCATCGAGCCGATCGCCTCGGCACCCGAGCGCGCCATGGGGGCGATCAGGATGCGCAGCTCCTCCTCGGTGTAGCCGAAGACCTGCTGACGACGCGTGACCGACGCGTGCGTGTGGACGATGTGCTCGAGGTCGGGCAGGTCCTCGAACCGCACGAGGCCCGAGTACAGCCACTCGTCGTAGGGCTGCTCGGAGGCCAGCGCGTTCTTGATCTCGTGGTCCTCGACGATGCGGTGCTCGTCGAGGTCGAGCAGGAACATCTTGCCGGGCTCGACGCGGCCCTTGCGGACGATCGACTGCGGGTCGAGGTCGAGCACGCCGGACTCGGACGCGAGGACGACCAGACCGTCGTCGGTGACCCAGTAGCGTCCGGGACGCAGGCCGTTGCGGTCGAGGACCGCGCCGATCTGGGTGCCGTCGGTGAAGCACACCGCGGCCGGCCCGTCCCACGGCTCCATGACCGAGGAGTGGAACTCGTAGAACGCCCGGCGAGCGGGGTCCATGTCGGCGTTGTTCTCCCACGCCTCGGGGATCATCATCATGACGGCGTGCGGCAGCGAGCGTCCGCCCAGGTGCAGCAGCTCGAGGACCTCGTCGAACGAGGCGGTGTCGCTGCCGTGGGGGTCGCAGATCGGGAACAGCCGCTGCAGGTCGCCCGGGATCAGGTCGCTCTCGAGCAGCGACTCGCGGGCGCGCATCCAGTTGCGGTTGCCGCGCGCGGTGTTGATCTCGCCGTTGTGCGCGACGAAGCGGAACGGGTGGGCCAGCGGCCAGCTCGGGAACGTGTTGGTCGAGAAGCGGCTGTGGACGATCGCGAGCGCCGACTCCATGCGCTCGTCGCTCAGGTCGGGGAAGAAGCCCTCGAGCTGGTCGGTCGTCAGCATGCCCTTGTAGACCAGGGTGCGGCTCGACAGCGACGGGAAGTACACCTCGAGCTCGTGCTCGGCGCGCTTGCGCAGGGCGAAGGCGACGCGGTCGAGCTCGATGCCGGTGCGCGAGCCGTCCGCGGCGGCCACGAACATCAGCGCGAACGACGGCATCGCGCCGCGCGACATCGAGCCGAGGATCTCGGGGTTGACCGGCACGTCGCGCCAGCCGAGGACCGTCAGGCCCTCCTCGGCGGCCATGGCCTCGACCGAGGCGCGTGCCTCGGTGGCCGCGTCGGCGTCGACCGGCAGGAACGCCATGCCGCACGCGTACGCGCCGGCGTCGGGCAGGTCGATCCCGGCGACACCCCGCAGGAAGCGGTCGGGCGTCTGCATCAGGATGCCGGCGCCGTCACCGGTGTCGGGCTCGCCGCCGACCGCACCACGGTGGTCGAGGTTGCGCAGGGCCGTCAGGCCCTTGACCACGATGTCGTTGGTGGGGACGCCCGTGAGCGTCGCCACGAACGCGACACCGCAGGCGTCGTGCTCGTTGGCCGGGTCGTACAGACCTTGGGCGGCGGGAACTGATGAGAACGGCTGAGCACGCATGCTGGAGCCCCTTCTGCGTCATCGGTGGTCACGAAATTCTCGCACCGGGGACGACGTTGGCCTCGGACAGCGGTCCAAGGCTACACGCCCCTCGCCGTTCGCGGGGCGGGGCCGGCCTCAGACGGTCTTGACGATGTACACGTCGCAGGGCGCGTGCTGCGCGACGTCGCTGGCGACGCTGCCCAGGATGCGACCGATGCCCTGCACGCGGCGGTTGCCCACGACGATCAGGTCGGCCCCGAGTCGCTTGGCCTCCTCGACCAGCGCCTCGGCGGGCTTGCCCTGGATGGGGCTGCTCTCGACGTGCGGCACGACCGTGCCGAGCGAGCCGGCGACCTCTGCGGCGATCGCCTCGGCGGCCTCGCCGGGCGTCAGGGAGCGGGTGTCGTCGAAGGGGCGTCCGGGCTCGGCCTGCGACCCGTGGCTGCGGGGGTCGACGGCCGTGAGGACGTGCAGCGCGGCGCCCGTGCTGGAAGCCAGCTGGGCCGCGACGGTGGCGGCCTTGCGGGAGCTGTCGCTCCCGTCGACTCCGACGAGAATGATCTTGGGCATGTGGTTCTCCTGACGGTCGACCCTCAGCGTAGCGAGATCGACGGTCGGGCGGAGCGCGCCGCCGTCGTCAGACGGTCTTGACGATGTAGACGTCGCACGGAGCGTGCTGCGCGACGTCGCTGGCGACGCTGCCCAGCAGCCGGCCGATGCCCTGCACCCGCCGGTTGCCGACGACGATCAGGTCGGCGCCGATGTCGGTCGCCACCTGCACGAGGGCGTCGGCCGGCCTGCCGTGCGCGGGGCTCGCCTGCACGTTGGGCGCGGTGCCCTCGAGAGCGTCGGCGATCTCGGTCGCGATCGCCTCGGCCGGCGACTGGATGCGCACGTCGCCGACGTACTGGCCCTCCGCGGGCCGGTCGCGGTCCTCGGCGGCCATCATGACGTGCAGCGTCGCGCCGGTCGAGGCGGCCAGCGAGGCAGCGGTCTCGGCGGCCCGGCGCGAGCTGTCGCTGCCGTCGACGCCGACCAGGATGATCTGGGGCATGGGTTCTCCGTTCCGTCGAGACACAGGGTAACTGCCGGTTACGTCTTCGTCACCGTCGTCTGCGTCACCGTGCGAACGCCGCGTCAGCCGAGCGACGAGCCGACGGCCTCGCCCACCAGGTACGTCAGACCCGCGGCGGCGCCGCCCAGCACGAGCTGCCGGACGCCGCCGAACCACCAGCTGCGGGACGTCACGCGCGTCACGACGGCGCCGCACGCGAACAGGCCGACCAACGACAGGACGATCGCGGGCCACGGGGTCTCGACGCCCGCGAGGTACGACAGCAGCGGGATCACCGCACCGAGGGCGAAGGCGAAGAACGACGACACCGCCGCGAGCATCGGCGAGGCGAGGTCGTCGGGGTCGACGTTGAACTCCTCGCGGGCGTGGACCCGGACGGCCTGCTCGGGGTCGACGTGGACCTCGCGCGCCATCTCGCGCGCCGTCGACTCGTCGATGCCCTTGGCGACGAACATCGCCGCGAGCTCGGCCTCCTCGGCCGGCTCGTTCGTCAGGATCTCGTGACGCTCGACGTCGACCTGCCGGAGGGCGAACTCGCGCTGGCTGGCGACCGACGTGTACTCCCCCGCCGCCATCGAGAACGCGCCGGCGGCGAGGCCCGCGAGGCCCGCCAGCACGACCGGTCCGGTGTCGGAGGCCTGGCTGCCACCGACGACGCCCATCATCAGGGCGAAGTTCGACACCAGGCCGTCCATGGCACCGAAGACGGCGGGCCGCAGCCAGCCTCCCGTGACGTCGGGGTGCTCGTGGTCGATCCCGGCCGGGTCGGGCAGCGGTTCCTGGACGTCGGTCATACCGCGAAGGTACGACGGTCCGGCCGATCCGTCACGCGAGGTGAGGCTGGCCGAAGGCCCCGCGGCCGTGGTGGCAGGGTGGGGTCGTGACGATCGACGAGCAGACCCGCGGATTCGCCAGCGACAACTACGCGGGGGCGCACCCCGAGGTGCTGGCGGCGATCGCCGCCGCCAACGTCGGCCACCAGGTCGCCTATGGCGAGGACGCCTGGACCGCACGGCTCGTCGAGACGATGCGCGACCTGTTCGGCGGGCAGACCGAGGTCTTCCCGGTCTTCAACGGCACGGGCGCCAACGTCACGGCGCTGACGAGCGTCATGCCGCGCTGGGGCGCCGTCGTCGCCGCGTCCACCGCGCACATCAACACCGACGAGGGCGGGGCGCCCGAGCGCGTCAGCGGGCTCAAGCTGCTGACCGTCGAGACCCCGGACGGCAAGCTCACGCCCGGCCTCGTCGACCGGGAGGCGTGGGGCTGGGGCAACGAGCACCGTGCGCAGCCACTGGCCGTCAGCATCACGCAGACGTCCGAGCTCGGCACCCTCTACACGGTCGACGAGATCCGGGCGATCGCCGATCACGCGCACGCGCGCGGCATGACGCTGCACATGGACGGGGCGCGCATCGCGAACGCCGCGGCGGCGCTCGGCGTCCCGCTGCGCGACTTCACGGTCGACGCGGGTGTCGACATCCTGAGCTTCGGCGCGACCAAGAACGGTGCGCTGTACGGCGAGGCCGTCGTCGTCCTCGACCCGTCCGTCGCCGAGGGGCTGCCGTACCTGCGCAAGCTGTCGATGCAGCTGGCGTCGAAGATGCGGTTCGTGAGCGCACAGCTCCTGGCCCTGCTCGACGACGACCTGTACCTGCGCTCGGCGGGGCACGCCAATGCCATGGCGACCCGCCTGCGCACCGCGCTCGAGTCGGCGGTCGCGGGCGGCGTCGACGGGCTGACCTTCAGCCAGCCGACACAGGCCAATGCCGTGTTTGCGGTGCTCGACAACGCCGTCGCCGACCGCATCCGCGAGCGTGTGCGGTTCTACGACTGGGACCGTGCCGCCGGGGAGGTCCGGTGGATGACGGCGTTCGACACGACCGTGGACGACGTCGACGCCTTCGCGGCGATCGTCGTCGAGGAGCTCACCCGCTGATCGGTGGGCGTCGGTCGCCGTCGGTGCGGACGGCGTCACCGTCGTCGTCGGTCGGCTCGACGTCGTCGATCGCGTCCACCTCGTCGCGATGCGGCGTGGCCTCGGCGTCGGCGCCGGACGTCACCGCGTCGGGGTCGTGGGGCACGCGGTTGCGGGTAGCCACGAAGTACGCGAGCGCCAGCAGGAACACGATGATCGAGGTCCACACGTTGAGCCGGAACGGCCCGATGTGGTTGACGGTGTCGATGCGCAGCGACTCGATCCATCCACGACCGGCCGTGTAGAACATCGCGTACAGCGCGAACGCGCGCCCGCCCGTGAGGCGGACCTTGCGGTCGATCGCGATGATCAGCGCCGCGGCGGCGAGGTTCCAGAGGAGCTCGTACAGGAACGTCGGGTGGAAGGTCTCGAACTGCGTGTAGCCGGGCGGACGGTTCTCGGGCGAGATCTCCAGGCCCCACGGCAGATCGGTGGGCTTGCCGAACAGCTCCTGGTTGAAGTAGTTGCCGAGGCGGCCGATCGCCTGGGCGACCAGCAGGCCCGGCGCAAGGGCGTCGGCGACCTTCGAGAACGACGCGCCGTAGCGCCGGCACCCGATGTACGCGCCCAGCGCGCCGCCGAGCACGGCCCCCCAGATGCCGAGACCGCCCTTCCAGATGAACAGGACGTCGATGACCTGGCGCCCCTCGCCGAAGTACAGCTCGGGATCGGTCACGACATGGTAGATCCGGGCCCCGACGATGCCGAACGGGATCGCCCAGATCGCGATGTCGCCGATCAGGCCGGCCCGGCCGCCCCGCGCCTGGTAGCGGCGCTCGCCGATCCAGATCGCGACCAGCGCGCCGATGATGATGCCGAGGGCGTAGGCCCGCAGCGGCAGCGGGCCCAGGTGCCACACGCCCTGCGACGGGCTCGGGATGTACTCGAGCATGGTCAGCTCCTCTCGACGCCTGCGCGCAGGTCGGCTGCCAGCGCGCGGACGGCTTCGATCCCGGCATCCTCGTCGGGTGCGTCCAGCAGACAGCGTACGAGGGCCGACCCCACGATGACGGCGTCGGCGTACGCGGCGATCTCGTGCGCCTGCGTGCCGTTCGACACACCCAGGCCGACGCCGACGGGCTTGTCGCTGACCGACCGCACCCGCGCCACGAGGGCCTCACCCAGCGAGCTGGTCTGCTCGCGGGCGCCGGTGACGCCCATGACGGCCGTCGCGTAGACGAAGCCGCTGGCGGCCTCGACGGTCATCGACAGCCGCTCGTCGGTCGACGACGGAGCGACCAGGAAGATGCGGTCGAGCTCGTGCGACCGCGAGGCGTCGACCCACTCGCCGGCCTCGTCGGGGATCAGGTCGGGGGTGATGAGACCCGCGCCGCCCGCCGCCGCGAGATCGGCGGAGAACCGCTCGACGCCGTAGCGCTCGACGGGGTTCCAGTACGTCATGACGACGGTCGGCACGCCGGTCGCGGCGGTCGCGGCGACGACGTCGAACACGTCGGACGTCCGCGCGCCGGCCGCGAGCGCCTGCTCGGCCGCGGCCTGGATGACCGGTCCGTCCATGACGGGATCGCTGTAGGGCAGACCGATCTCGACGAGGTCGACCCCGCCCTCGACCATCGCCTGGATGGCCCGGATCGACAGCTCCTTGGTCGGGAACCCGGCCGGCAGGTAGCCGACCAGCGCGGCGCGGTCCTCGGCGCGGGTGCGCTCGAACAGCTCGTCGATCGCGGAGCCGCTCACTCCTCGACCCCCTGCTCGAGCACCACGGGTTCGTCGATGAGGCCGAAGTACTCCGCCGCCGTGTGGACGTCCTTGTCGCCGCGGCCCGACAGGTTGACCAGGATCGTCGAGTCGGGTCCGAGCTCCTCGGCCAGGCGTAGCGCACCGGCCAGCGCGTGGGCCGACTCGATGGCCGGGATGATGCCCTCGGTCTTGCACAGCAGGTCGAAGGCCGACATCGCCTCGGCATCGGTCGCCGGGACGTACGACGCACGCCCGGTGTCGGCCAGGAACGAGTGCTCCGGCCCCACGCCCGGGTAGTCGAGACCGGCCGAGATCGAGTGCGACTCGAGGGTCTGCCCGTCGTCGTCCTGCAGCAGGAACGACCTGGCACCGTGCAGCACGCCGACGTCGCCACCCGTGATCGTCGCGGCGTGACGACCCGACTGCACGCCGTCGCCGCCGGCCTCGATGCCGACCAGCCGGACGTCCGCGTCGTCGATGAACGCCGTGAACAGGCCGATGGCGTTGGAGCCGCCGCCGACGCACGCGACGGCCGCATCGGGCAGCCGGCCGTCGAGCGTCAGGCACTGGGCCCGCGCCTCGTCGCCGATGCCGCGCGTCAGGTCGCGGACCATCGACGGGAACGGGTGCGGCCCGGCCGCCGTGCCGAACAGGTACGACGTCGTGTCGACGCTCGCGACCCAGTCGCGCAGCGCCTCGTTGATCGCGTCCTTCAGGGTGCGGCTGCCGCTCGTGACCGACACGACCTCGGCGCCCAGCATCTTCATGCGGGCGACGTTGAGCGCCTGGCGCTCGGTGTCGACCTCGCCCATGTAGACCGTGCACTCGAGGTCGAGGTACGCGCACGCCGTCGCGGACGCGACGCCGTGCTGGCCGGCACCCGTCTCGGCGATCGCACGCGGCTTGCCGATGCGCTTGGCCAGCAGGGCCTGGCCGATGACGTTGCGGATCTTGTGGGCGCCGGTGTGGTTGAGGTCCTCACGCTTGAGCAGGATGCGCGCGCCGGCGGCCTCCGAGAAGCGGTGCGCCTCGTACAGGGGGCTCGGGACGTTGGCGTACTCGCGCAGCATGCGGTCGAGCTCGGCGGTGAAGGCCGGATCGGCCTTGGCCTCGGTCCAGGCGCGGTCGAGCTCGTCGAGGGGCGCGATCAGCGCCTCGGGCATGAAACGGCCGCCGAAGCGGCCGAAGTGTCCCGAGCCGTCGGGCTGCGAGTAGGCGGGTCGTGCGGGGGCGGGCTGTACGTCGGTCATGGCTTCTCTCATCGATCAGATCGGTGGCCCCGAAGGGCAGGAGTGCAGGCGAGGGCGCGCCACCGCGTGAGCGGCGGCGCCACTACCACCGATGCTGCAGAGCGGGGTGCGCACCGGCGGCGACCAGGTCGGCCACCGAGGCACGGGGGTCGTCGCCGCGCACGAGCGTCTCGCCGACGAGGACGACGTGCGCGCCGGCCTTGGCGTAGTCGATGACGTCGCGGGGACCGCGGACGCCGGAGGCCGCGACCTTGACGGCGGTGTCGGGGATCAACGGCGACAGACGCTCGAAGGTCGTGCGATCGACCTCGAGGGTCTTGAGGTTGCGGGCGTTGACGCCGATCAGGTCGGCGCCCGCGTCGGCAGCCCGGGCGACCTCCTCGGCGTCGTTGACCTCGACCAGCGGCGTCAGCCCGATCGACCTGGCCCGCTCGATGAGGCTCTCGAGCGCGATCTGCTCGAGGGCCGCGACGATCAGCAGCGCCATGTCGGCGCCCGCGGCGCGGGCCTCCCAGAGCTGGTACGAGGTCGTGATGAAGTCCTTGCGGAGCAGAGGCACGTCGACCGTGCCGCGCACGGCCCGCAGGTCGGCCAGGGTGCCGCCGAAGCGACGCTCCTCGGTCAGGACGCTGATCGCGGCGGCCCCGCCGGCGGCGTAGTCGGCGGCCAGGGCCGCGGGGTCCTTGATCGAGGCGAGTCGGCCCTCGCTGGGGCTCGACCGCTTGACCTCGGCGATGACCGAGACGCCGTCGGACCGGAAGGCCGGCATGGGGTCGAGCGCCGGGTGCTGGCGGGAGGCGCGCTCCTTGAGGTCGTCGAGGGACGTCGTGGCCATGCGGGCCTCGAGGTCCTCGGCCACGCCGACGAGGATGTCGTCGAGTACGGACATGGCTCCTCCTCTGCAGTGGTGACGCGCCTGTCGTCCTAGGGTATCCCGCGCACGGCGCCGTGTTTCCCGGGGTTACCCCATGGCGCCCTCACTATGCTCGGCGCATGTCAGGTCCCACGGAGCAGACGGTGCTCAACCGCAAGGCCGTGTACAGCGTCCTGTGCGGGCTCCTCGCGTTCGCGCTGATCTACCTCTCCCCGTTCGTGGGGCTGCTGGTCGGGTTTCCGGCCGTCACCAGCGCGATCCACGCCCGCCGGGAGATCGCCGCCTCGAAGGGGTACGAGACCGGCGACACCGTCGCGTTCACGGGTCTGCTGGTCGGCGGGGGCGCGATCGTCACGGTCGTGCTGTCGTGGGCCATGCCGCTGGTGGGGTGATCCCCCGCATCCTCACGGAGCGAGCCACGACCCCCACGGCGTCACGCGCAGCACCCCGAAGACGACCAGCCCCGCGAGCACCACCAGGCCGCCGCGCGTGCCGACCGCGACGAGCTGCGCGGTGTGGTCGCCCCGCACGCGGCGCACGACCCACACGCACCACAGCACGACGGCCGCCGCGACCATCACGACCGCGACGGCGTTGCTGCCGAGGGCACCCACCACGTCGCCGCGCGTGAGGTCGTTGACGGCGCGCAGTCCGCCGCACCCGGGGCACGGCAGGCCGGTCAGCCGCTGGAACGGGCAGAAGCCGTACGTGCCCGAGTCGTGCGGGTCGCGCAGGTGCAGCACGGCGGCCGCGGCCAGCCCGAGACCGGCCGCCAGGGCGGGTGCCCGCAGCGCGCGGGCGGTCGACGTCGCGAGGACGTCGGGGTGGCTCACGAGACCGACACGGCCACGACCAGCACGATGACGGCGGCCCAGATGACGGTGCCGATGATGCCGGTCGCCAGACCGGCGATCGCCATGCCACGACCCTCGATGGCCCCGTGCGGGGCGGCGTCGATCTCCTTGCGCGCCATGACCGACAGGACGATGGCGGCGGGGCCGATCAGCACGCCGAGGTAGCAGAACATGATCGAGACGATGCCGAAGACCAGGCCCAGCACGGCCTTGGTGGAGTTCTGCGGACGCGGCGGGTAGCCGTAGCCCTGCTGGGGGTAGCCGTAGCCCTGCTGCTGCGGCGGCGGACCGAAACCGTGCTCGGGCGTCTGGCCGTACGCGGGCGGGGCCTGGCCGTAGGCGGGCGGGGCCTGGCCGTATGCGGGCGGCGGAGGAGCCTGACCGTAGGACGGCGGCGGAGGAGCCTGGCCCCATCCCTGCGTCGGTGCCGGAGCGGACTCGGTCGGCCGCTCGCCGGAGGGCTCGGGGTCCTCACCCGGGTAGCGCGGGTACTGCGGCTGGTCGCTCACCCCGGCGCCGGCTCAGTGCTCGCTGGCGCGCTCGGCACCCATGCCGGCGGCCGACATGATGCGGGCGACGACACCGGCTGCGAGCGCGATGACGGTGCCGATCGTGAACAGGACCCAGTTGGGATCGGGGATCAGCGCGATGCCACCGATCGTGATGCCGACGAGGCACATGATTACTCCGGTCCAGGCGGCGGGCGACGATCCGTGCATGGGTGAGACTCTCCTCGTGGTGGCTGGAACTGAGCCCAGACTACTGGGTGACGGCGGTGCCGGCTCACGCACCCGGCGCCGGCCGGGCGGGTGTCGCGCCCCGGTCAGACGGCCTCGGTCGCGATGACCTCGTCGGCCTCCGCCACGACCGTGACCAGCGTGCGACGGCTGGAGCGTGAACGACGGTCGATCAGGTCGAGGACGCCCTGGTACGTGTAGGCCTTCTTGATGCCGATGACGATCATGACCGTCGCGAACAGGATCGAGACGTCGAGCCAGATCGAGTAGCGACGGACGCAGGCACGGCAGTAGGCGCCCTCGAGGGTCAGTCGCTCGAGATCGGTCAGCGCCGACCGTCCGACGAGCTGGGCCGGGCCCGTCAGTCCCGACTTGGTCAGGAACCGGTCACTCGCCGTCGGGTACTCGTCGCGCAGCGCCGAGACCACGTTCTCGGGCAGCGGGCGGTTGCCCACGATGCTCATCTCGCCGCGCAGCACGTGCACGAGCTGCGGGATCTCGGTGATGCCGCAGCGTTCCAGCAGACGGCCGATGCGGGTGTACAGCGGCGAGTCGGGCGCGATGTTCAGGAAGCGAACGTCGTTCTGGATCGGGACGGTCGAGCGGTTGACGAGGGCCTCGGCGTTCTTGACCATCGTGCGGAACTTGACGATGCGCAGGACGTCGTCGTTCGAGACGCGACGCATGGAGCGGTAGAGCACGGGCCGGCCGCTGAGGACCAGGACGGCCAGTGCCGCGAGGGTCAGGACGGGGACCCAGATCACCGCGGCGAGGCCGGTGATCACGATGTCGAGAGCGCGCTTCTTGGTCATGGGTGGGAGTTCCTATCGTCAGCGGACAGGTGAAGCTCGAGCGACGGATCGGGAGTGGACGCTCGCGGTGGTCGAACCGTGGTGAGGAGGAGTCGTGCGCCGTGCATGACCAGCCACAGACGAGCATCGATGCCGCTGATGCGCGTCCGCGAGGACCGGCCAAGAATGTCGACCGCGGCGGCGAGGCCGCGGTAGGTGGTGTGCAGCCCCGGCACGCGTCGGCGCGCTGGGCCGTCCACGAGGCGCCCCGGGTACACGACCGAGAACGTCGCGCGGGGCGACGTGCGGGCCACGACGGAGGCGAGTCGCTGCTCGACCAGGCACTTCCAGCCGCCGTAGTGGCGGCGGTCGGGCCCCGGGGCCAGCGCGATGACCGACGACACGAGCACGACGCCCACGGGTCGGCCGGACGTCGCGACCAGCAGGCGCTCGATCGCCCCGAGGTCGCGGCGGACGTGCGCGGACTCGAGCTCGGCGTCTGCGTGAGCGGCGTCGGGGTGGACGGGGCCGAGCGCGCACACCACGAGGCGGACGGGCCCGTCGCCGGCCCCGAGCAGGTCGACGTCCTGGTCGACGCGCAGCACGGTCACGTCACCACCCGAGAGAGCGGCGTGATCGTCGGCGTGCCGGGCCAGGACGTGCACGGAGTCGCCGTTCGCCAGCGCGCGCTCGACGACGGCGGCGCCCGCCCGCGTGCGGGGACCCGTCACGATCGTCGTCACACCGCTCATCGGGCGCCCTCCGCCGTGGACCGCAGCACCCGCTCGAACCGGTCGGCGCAGACCTGCATCGCGAACTCGCCCTCGGCGAGCTCGCGGGCGGCCTCGCCGATCTGGTCGCGACGGGCGGGGTCGCCGAGGAGCTCCGCGGCCCAGGCGCCGGCGGCCGGGATGTCGAGCTCGGAGGGCGCGAACACGCCGCCGCCCGTGCGGTTGACGAGGTCGGCGGCGACGTTCTCGCACGGCATGAGCCCCAGCACGGGCCGACCCGCGCACAGGTACGACAGGGTCTTGGACGGCACCGAGAACGCGCCCGCCTGCTGGTCGAGCAGGACGACCAGCAGGTCGCCGGTGGCGAGCACCTCGGACAGGCGCTCGTACGGCTGGAACGGCAGCAGCGTGATCGGCACGGCGCGGCGCTCGGCCTCGGCGCGCAGCAGACCGACGGCGGGGCCCTCGTTGACGACGACGAGTCGCACGTCGCGTCCGGCGCGGCGCACCTCGGCGGCCAGCGACACCAGCAGCGCCGGGTCGTGCTTGAGGCCCAGCGTGCCCGAGTAGAGCAGGGTCAGGGTGTCGTCGAGCTCGTTCTCGACGGCCCAGTCGTTCTTGCGGTCGAGCGGGACGATCTCGTCCAGGGGCGCCCAGTTGGGGATCACGGTGACCTTGTCGGCGGTGCCCCACCGCCGGTGCACGGGCACGAACGACTCGGCGATCACGACGACCGCCGCCGCGCGGCGCGAGCACCAGCGCTCGGCGACCTCGAACGCCCGGGCCACGAACCCGAACGACCGCGAGAGCTTGCCGCCGGCGAACGACCGGATCGCGACGGAGTAGACGTCCTGGTGCCACAGCACCCACGGCGTGCGGGTCAGCACCATGGCGACGGCGAACACGACCAGCGTCGGCACCTGGACGTTCGACATGAGGGCGACGTCGGGCCGGACCGTGCGCACGTGGCGCACGAGCTCGACACCGAGACGGAGCTCCTGGAACAGCCGCCGCACGAAGCTGGACTTGTCGAAGACGATGTCGTCGCCGACCGTCTGGAACGTCAGCGTCTCGCCGGGCCCGGCGGTCAGGCGTCCCTTGCCCGAGACGTACGCGCCGCACGAGGAGTACACGACGTCCTCGCCGCGGCGGGAGATCTCCCGGCTGAGCTGCACCTGGAAGGGGTGGCCGCTGAAGTCGTGCACGAGGATCTTCATGCCACGGTTCCCTTCTCCACGGTGTGGTGCGTCACACCTAGGAGAACGAGCGTCGTGCGGGTCTGTTACGCCCGCCCACGGCGTCTAGGCCGTGGGATCGTCCCCGCGGTCCATGGCCTTCCACATGTCGCCGTCACTGGCGCCCCGCTCCGGACGGCGCGCGGACGGCGCGTCGTAGCGGCTGCTCATGGTGGGCCAGCGCCCGGCGAACCGCACCATCGCGACGCCCAGCACGACCGCGACCGCGAAGGCGGCGATCGCCACCAGGTACCACGGCCCGTACGAGATGTCGCCGAGCGACGACGGACCCGTGTACGCGGGCGACTTCTCGGCGGCCGACCGCACCGCGTCGTCGAGCGTCGAGCTGCCCGCCCGGGGCACCAGGGCGATCGCCCCGGCCGACACGAGGATCGTCAGCACGCCCACGACCCGACGCATGCGGGGCCCCGCGGCCAGGATCGCGAGGCCCGCGGTGACGACGACGACCGCGAGCGCCGAGACGAGCGGCTGCGCGTCGGTGCCGCTGACCGCGACGTCCGCCGAGGCGAGCCCCTCGGCCCTGACCTGCGCCTCGGCCCACGTGCGTCCGGCGGCGAAGAACGCCAGGCCACCGACGGCCAGCGTCGCGAGCACCACGGGCGCGTACAGCCGGCGGCGACTCACAGCAGCCGGTCCGCGTCGAAGCACGTCGTGTCGCCGGTGTGGCAGGCGCCGCCGGTCTGGTCGACCTTGACGAGCAACGTGTCGCCGTCGCAGTCGAGCCGCACCTCGCGGACGTGCTGCACGTGGCCCGACGTCTCGCCCTTGACCCAGTACTCCTGGCGGCTGCGGCTCCAGTAGGTGCCACGGCCCGTCGTGAGGGTGCGGTGCAGCGCCTCGTCGTCCATCCAGCCGACCATCAGGACGTCGTGCGTCGTCGCGTCCTGCACGACGGCCGGCACGAGGCCGTCCGCATCGCGCTTGAGCCGTGCGGCGACGGCGGGGTCCAGGGTGGTCACGTCTCCCAGTGTCTCAGGCGTCGTCATGCCGACCCGCCCGCCCGGGTCGTGAGCGAGGCCTGGGCGACCCAGCTGGCGTGCAGCCGCTCGTAGACGCCGCCCCCGTCGACCAGCTGCGCGTGGTCGCCGTCCTCGACGAGGCGGCCCGCGTCGAACACGAGGATGCGGTCGGCGTTCTCGGCCGTCGACAACCGGTGCGCGATCGTGACGCTCGAGCGTCCCAGCAGCAGCTTGTCGAGCGCGCGGGTGGCGCGCAGCTCGGTCTGCGGGTCGACCGCGCTGGTCGCCTCGTCGAGCACGATCAGGTCGGGATCGGCCAGCGCCGAGCGCACCAGCGCCACGAGCTGCCGCTCCCCCGCCGACAGCGACTCGCCACGCTGGCCGACCTGGGAGTCGAGCCCCCGCGGCAGGCTCGCGAACCAGTCGTCGAGCTCGAGGTCGGACACCACCGCGAGCAGCTGCTCGTCGGTCGCGTCGTGCCGGCCGTACAGCAGGTTCTCGCGCAGCGTCGCGTCGAACAGGAAACCCTCCTGCGGCACCATCAGCACGTGTCGCCGCAGGTCGGCGAACGAGACCGTCGCGATGTCGGCGGCCGCCTGCGGGTCGGTGCCGAGGCGGACGGTGCCCTCGGTCGGGTCCATCAGCCGCGTCAGCAGCTTGGCGAACGTCGTCTTGCCCGACCCCGTCTCGCCCACGACGGCGATGCGCTGGCGCGGTGCCAGCACGACGTCGACGTCGCTCAGCACCGGCGGGCCGCCCGGGTACGCGAACGTCACGCCGTCGAAGCGTGCGCCCAGCGACCCCTCGGGCAGCGAGACCCCCGCGGCACCCGGGTCGACGACGTCGGCGGGCGTGTCGAGCAGGTCGATGACCCGGCGCCACGACGCGATGGCGTTCTGGGCGTCGGTCAGCACCTGCGTGGCCGTCTGCACCGGCCCCACGAAGAGCCCCACCAGGAAGGCGAAGGCGATGACGGTGCCCATCGACAGGTCGCCGGCGACCCCCAGCACGACGCCGATCGCCAGCACGGCACCGTTGGCCAGTCCCCCGGCGACGCCGGACGACGCGAACGTCACGGCGACGAGCTTCTGCGCCGACACGTTCGCGTCGAGGTTGCCCTTGATGCCCTCGTCGACCCGCTGCTGCGTGCGTCCCTCGATCGCGTAGGCACGCACGACCGACGCGCCGACGACGGGCTCGGCGATCACGGCGATCATCTCGCCGACGGTGCGGCGGACGATGTCGTACGCGTCGCTCAGGCGGCTCGCGAACCACCTGAGGCTGATCGCCAGCGGCAGGAAGCACACGATCACGACGATCGTCAGCTGCCACGAGTAGTAGGCCATGATGACCGTGGCGACGACGATCTGCCCCAGGCTCACGACGATCTGGATGCCCGTGAACTGCAGGAACTGCGAGACCTGGTCGATGTCGGACGTCACCCGCGAGACCAGCACGCCGCGGCGCTCGGAGTTCTGCGTCAGCATCGACAGGTCGTGGACGTGACGGAACGCGTCGACCCGCATCTGGGCCAGCCCCGTCTCGCTGGCCTTGAACAGGCGGATGCGCATCCAGTAGGCGATGCCGGCCGTCAGCAGGATCAGCACCGAGGCGATCACGAGGAACGTGCCGATGTCGCTCAGCCGCGTGTCGCCGCCGTCGCCGAGGCCCGCGTCGACGGTGCGCTGGATCAGGACCGGCACGACCGAGCCGCCGACCGTGCTGAGCACCGCCAGCAGGACCGTGAACCCGAGGCCCTCCTTGATCGCCGGCGACAGGGCGAGCCCGCGCCGGATGATCTGCGTGCCGGTCTGCCGGCTCGGCGTGATCTCGGGGAGGTCGTTCTCGACTGCCTGAGTCATGACATCTCCTCCCGTGCCTGGTCGTACGCGTTGACGAGGTTGCGGTAGTCGGCGGACGCCTCGACCAGCTCGTCGTGGGTCCCGCGGGCCGCGATGGCTCCCTCGTCGAGGAAGACGACCTCGTCGGCCAGCGCGATCGTGGCCTTGCGGTAGGCGACGACCAGGACCGTCGGGCCCTCCCCGTCGGCCGTGCTGGCCGCCAAGGCCTTGAGGATGCGCTGCTCGACCTCGGGGTCGACGGCGCTCGTGGCGTCGTCCATCACGAGCAGGCGCGGTCGCCGCACCAGCGCACGCGCCAGCGACAGGCGCTGCCGCTGCCCGCCCGACAGCGTCGTGCCGCGCTCGCCGAGCTCGGAGTCGAGCCCCCGCGGCAGCGACGCGACGAAGTCGGCGGCCTGCACCGTGCGCAACGCCTCCCAGACCTCGTCGTCGGAGTGGTCGCCGCCGAGCGTCACGTTGGCGCGGACGCTGTCGTCGAACAGGAACGTGCCCTGCGGGACGACCGCGATCGCCGAGGCCAGCTCGTCGTGCGTGAGATCGCGGATGTCGACGCCGTCCACGCCGATCGTGCCGCCCTGCGGGTCGACCAGACGCGTGAGCAGCGACGTCAGCGTGCTCTTGCCGCTGCCCGTCGCGCCGACGACGGCCACGACACGGCCCGGCTCGACGTCGAGGTCGATGTGCCGCAGGACGTCCTGGTCCGCGTCGTCGAAGCGGAACGTCACGTCGCGCACGGCCAGCGCCACCGCGCCGCGTCCGGGCAGCGTCTGCGGGCCGTAGGGCATCGAGCCGCGCTCGGCGAGCACCGACTCGACCCGCTCCCAGCTGACGACGCTGCGCGGCAGCTCGCCCAGCACCCAGCCGATCGCGCGCACGGGGAACGCGACGACCGTGAACAGGTACGCGACGGACACGACGTCGCCGGGATCGGCCGCGCCGCTCGCGACCCGCCCCACGCCCAGCACGACGACCGCGAGGATGCCGATGTTCGGGAGCGCCTCGAGCAGCGGGTCGAAGATGCTGCGGATGCGTCCGACCGCGATGTTGGCGTCGCGCAGCTCGTGCGAGACGTCGCGGAAGCGATCGGTCTCGTCGGTCTCGCGGCCCAGCGACTTGATGACGAGGGCGCCGTCGAACGACTCGTGCGCCACTGCGCTGACCGATCCGCGCAGCGACTGGGCGTGCGCGACCTTGGGCGACAGCCAGCGCTGGTAGAACACGTTGATCACGAACAGCGCCGGGAACACGACGAGCCCGACGAGCGTCAGCACGAGGTCGGCGCGCACCATCTCGACGATCGCCGCGACCAGCATCGCGATGACGCCGATCGCCATCGGCAGCGGCATGAAGACCGCCCAGGCGCCCTCGACGTCGGCGTTGGCGTTCGACAGCAGCTGCCCCGTGGGGTGCTTGTGGTGCCACGACATCGGCAGGGTCAGGTACTGGCGCGTCACGCGGCGCCGGTACTCCGCCACGAGGCGGTAGTACACGATGCCGCCGATCAGTCGTCGCGCGACGATGCCCAGGGCGCGCAGGATCGCGACGGCCATGAACAGGGCGATCGCGGCGACCAGGGCGCCCTCCGTGACGTCGCCGGCCTCGAACGAGGGCCGGATGACGTGGTCGGTGGCCCAGCCCAGCACGCGGGCGTCCGCGACGGTCATGAAGCCGAACAGCACACTGCCGACGACCGACACCCAGAACAGGAACCGCTGTTCCCTGATGCCGCGTCCGAGCAGTCTGAAGCCCCGCCTCGTGATGCGGTCGGTGCGGGCGTCGCCCAGGTCAGCGGACACGATGTCCAGAAGCTCGCAAGGTCTCTTTCACCTGTCCGATGGTCATGTCGCCGAAGTGGAAGACACTCGCGGCGAGCACTGCGTCGGCGCCGGCATCGACGGCCTGAGCGAAGTGCTCGAGCCGTCCGGCGCCACCGCTCGCGATGAGCGGCACCTGTGTAACGTCACGGACCGCCCGAATCATTTCCAGGTCGAATCCGTCGCGGGTGCCGTCGGCGTCCATCGAGTTGAGCAGGATCTCGCCGGCGCCCAGCTCGGTGGCCCGTCGGGCCCACTCGACGGCGTCGATCCCGGCCGACTGGCGCCCGCCGTGCGTCGTGACCTCGAAGCCGCTGGGCTGGTCGGCCGCGCGTCGGGCGTCGACGCTCAGCACCAGCACCTGGCTGCCGAACCGGTGGGCGATCTCGGCGATGACGTCGGGGCGGGTGATCGCGGCGGTGTTGATGCCGACCTTGTCGGCGCCGGCGCGCAGCAGCCGGTCGACGTCCTCGGGCGTGCGCACCCCTCCCCCGACCGTCAGGGGGATGAAGACCTGGTCGGCGGTGCGCCCGACGACGTCGAACGTCGTGCCGCGACTGTCGGACGAGGCCGTGATGTCGAGGAACGTCAGCTCGTCGGCACCCTCGGCGTCGTAGACCGTGGCCATCTCGACGGGGTCGCCCGCATCGCGCAGGTCGACGAAGTTGACGCCCTTGACGACGCGACCGTTGTCGACGTCCAGGCACGGGATGACACGGACGGCGAGGCTCACCGGACGAGCCTACCGGCCTGCCCCGGCGGTGCCCGCCCCTGCTCTAGTAGTCGCGGTGCCGGCGCTCGCGGACCTCGCGAGCCTCCCGCTCGCGGACGAGCTTCTCCTCGATCTGCTCGATCTGCTGATCGCGGCGGAGCCACGTCGAGAAGTACCCGATGCCGATCCCGAGCGACGGGAAGACCGGCCAGAAGAAGGACGGGCCACCGCCCGCGACGCTCGTCGCGCCCCAGATCGCGACGCACAGGGTCGTGACGAAGATCCACCCGTTGCGCGCGTCGCGCAGGTCGCGCCGGTACTGCTGCACGGCGTCCCGGGCGAGGTCGGACGTGCCGACGGGTGAGGGGGCGGTGCGGCGGACCGCCCGACCCGACGTGGGCACGAGGTCGCGCATCGGCGGCACGAGGTCGCCCACGGTGCGCGCCTGCAGCACGGCATCGCGACGGGTGTCGAACTCGTCGCGGGTCAGCCGGCCGTCGACGAACGCGTCTCGCACGACGTCGACAGCACGGTCACGGTCCGCGTCGGACGCCCGGAGGTGCGCGACGGTCGGGTCGCGCGGATCGGCGGAGAACGAGCCCCACACGTCCGCGCCCGGCACGGTCAGGCCTCGGCGACGGCCGACAGCGCCTCGGGCAGCGTGAAGGCGCCCGCGTACAGGGCCTTCCCGACGATCGCGCCCTCGACGCCGACCGACGTCAGGGTCGCGATGTCGCGCAGGTCCTGCAGGCTCGAGACGCCGCCGGACGCGACGACGGGCTTGTCGGTCTGCTCGCACACGCGCCGCAGCAGGTCGAGGTTCGGACCCGTGAGGGTGCCGTCCTTCGTGACGTCGGTGACGACGTACCGCGCGCAGCCGTCGCGCTCCAGGCGGGCCAGGACGTCGAACAGGTCGCCACCCTCCTCGGTCCAGCCGCGCGCCGCGAGCGTCGTGCCGCGCACGTCGAGGCCGACAGCGATCTGGTCGCCGTGCTGGCCGACGACCTTGGCGCACCACTCGGGGTTCTCGAGCGCCGCGGTGCCGAGGTTGACCCGCGTGCACCCGGTGGCCAGCGCGGCCTCGAGGGAGGCGTCGTCGCGGATGCCGCCCGACAGCTCGACCTTGACGTCGAGCCGTCCGACGACCTCCGCGAGGAGCTCGCGGTTGGAGCCCTTGCCGAAGGCTGCGTCGAGGTCGACGAGGTGGATCCACTCGGCACCGTCGGTCTGCCACTGCAGGGCCGCGTCGAGGGGGGAGCCGTAGGACGTCTCGCTGCCGAGGGCACCTTGGACGAGGCGCACGGCCTGTCCGTCGGCGACGTCGACGGCGGGGAGGAGTTCGAGGGTCACGCCGCGATGCTATCGGCCGTCCGCGCCCGCCACGGCGACCGGTGGGAGACATGGTGTCGATTCGGTGAAGCGAGCCGTGGACGGCGACTCGCCGGGATACCGTTCGGTGCCATCTCACGACCCTCCCGAGGAGAGCTCCCATGCGCACCAGCGCCCGCGTCGCCGCGACGCTCCTGACCACCACCGTCGTCATCGGCGGGACCGCCACGGTCGCTTCCGCGCAGTCCACGACGCTGAGGGACAAGTCCGCCGACGTCATCTCGTTCGCCGACCAGACCACCGACGAGCGCGGCACCCAGCTCGGCTACTCGGACAGCGTCGCGTCGGGCGTGGATCTTCGCAGCATGCGGGTCAAGCACACCAAGAAGTCAATCACCGTCACCCTCAGGTTCGCCGAGCTCTCGGGCGAGACGACGCCGATCGCCAGCCTCCGACTCGACGGCGCGTCGAAGGCTTCCCGCTACCTCCTCATCTCGGGCGACGACCGAGCGGCCGTCGTCGACACCAAGGGGCGCAAGCGCTGCAACGCCTCGGTCACGGCGCGCCTCGGCGCCAAGGGCTACGTCAAGTTCACGGCCAAGCGCTCGTGCCTCAAGAACCCCCGGCGCATCAAGGTGGCCGGGTTCGCCGCGGATGCCGGCTACCAGGCAGGCGACGACACACCGTTCAAGGCCGACTCCGTGTCGCCGAAGAGCGTCCGCGGGGATGCCTGGACGAAGTGGCTGAAGGCATCCTGACCACGGAGCAGACGGTGGATGTGCAACCTCGTTCGCGCTGAGAAGGTGGCGGATCCACCGGCCTGCGCGTCGTACGACTAGAGGGTCGCGAGCCAGTTCTGCAGCAGCAGCATGCCGGCGTCGCCCGACTTCTCGGGGTGGAACTGCGTCGCCCACAGCGGACCGTCCTCGACCGCCGCGACGAACCGGTCGCCGCCGTACTCGGTCCACGTCACCCGGGCCTCCGGCATGGCCGGCGGACGCGACAGCACCCAGTCGCGCAGGCCGTACGAGTGCACGAAGTAGAACCGCTCGTCCGCGATGCCCGCGAACATCCGCGACCCGTCGCCGGGTGCGACGGTGTTCCAGCCCATGTGCGGCACGATCGGCGCCTGGAGCCGCTCGATCACGCCGGGCCACTCCGAGCAGCCCTCGGTGCGCACGCCGTGCTCGATGCCCTCGGCGAACAGGATCTGCATGCCGACGCAGATGCCCAGCACCGGGCGTCCCGCGACGAGGCGACGCTCGATGATGCGCACGCCGTCGACCTCGCGCAGCCCGCGCATGCACGCCTCGAACGCACCGACCCCGGGCACCAGCAGGCCGTCGGCCTCGGCCGCGACCGCGGGATCACTGGTCAGGACGGCCTCGGCACCCGCCCGCTCGACCGCGCGCATGGCCGACCGGAGGTTGCCCGAGCCGTAGTCGAGCACCGCGACGCTGGGCAGCGTCACAGAGCGCCCTTGGTGCTCGGGATGCCCGTCTCGCGGGGATCGAGCGCGATCGCCTGCCGGAGCGCGCGCGCCACGGCCTTGAACTGCGCCTCGGCGATGTGGTGCGGGTCGCGACCGTCGATCAGGCGCACGTGCATCGTCATGGCGGCGTGGTGCGCGATCGACTCGAGCACGTGCGCCGTCAGCGAGCCGGAGTACTGGCCCCCGATGATCGCGGTGATCTGCCGGTCGGGCTCGCCCGAGTGCACGAAGTACGGACGACCGGAGACGTCGACGACGGCCTGGGCGATCGACTCGTCGAGCGGGACGATCGCGTCGCCGTACCGGGTGATGCCGACCTTGTCGCCCAGGGCCTCGCGCAGCGCCTGGCCCAGGCAGATCGCGGTGTCCTCGACCGTGTGGTGCGCGTCGATGTGCAGGTCGCCCTCGGTGCGCACGGTCAGGTCGATCAGCGAGTGCCGCGAGAACGCCGTCAGCATGTGGTCGTAGAAGCCGACGCCGGTCGAGATGTCGTGGGCGCCCGAGCCGTCGAGGTCGACCTCGACGACGACGTGCGACTCGGAGGTGCGGCGCTCGATGCGGGACGTGCGGCTCATCGGGTGGCCTCCTGGAGGGCGGATCGGAACGCGAGCATCTCGTCGGGGGTGCCGATCGAGACGCGCAGCCATCCTAGGGGGCCGACCTCGCGGATCAGGACGCCCCGGTCGAGGACGCCCTGCCACACGGCGTGCCGGTCGTCGAAGCGCCCGAACAGCACGAAGTTGGCGTCGGACTCGGCGACCTCGAAGCCCTGCTCGCGCAGCCACGCGGACGTCCCGTCGCGGGTCGCGCGCAGGGCGTCGACCTGCGCCAGCAGCTCGGGCTCGTGGCGCAGGGCGGCCGTCGCGGCGGCCTGGCTGACCGCCGACAGGTGGTACGGCAGGCGGACGATGCGCAGGGCGTCGATGATCGCGGCATCGGCGGCGACGTACCCGAGCCGTCCGCCGGCCAGCGCGAACGCCTTGCTCATGGTGCGGGTGACCAGCAGCCGCGGGAACTCGTCGAGCAGCTCGAGGGCGCTGGGGGTGCCGTCGCGGCGGAACTCCGCGTACGCCTCGTCGACCACCACGACGCCGGGCGCAGCGTCGAGGATCGCGCGGGTGTGCGCCGGGTCGAGGGCCGTGCCGGTGGGGTTGTTGGGCGACGTCAGGATCACGACGTCGGGGCGCTCGCTCGCGATCAGCGCCAGCGCGGCGTCGAGGTCGAGGCCGAAGTCGTCGCGTCGACGCCCCGCCACCCAACGCGTGTGCGTGTTGCGGGCGTACTCGGGATACATCGAGTACGTCGGCGCGAACGACACCGCGGTGCGTCCCGGTCCGCCGAAGGCCTGCAGCACCTGCTGCATGATCTCGTTCGAGCCGTTCGCCGCCCACACCCGGTCGGCCGTCAGCCCGTGACCGAGGTAGCCCGCCAACGACGTGCGCAGCTCGAGGGCCTCGCGGTCCGGGTAGCGGTTGAGGGTCAGCGCGGCCCGGTGCACCGAGTCGGCGATGTCACGCGCCGTCTCCTCGCTGGGGCCGTACGGGTTCTCGTTGGTGTTGAGCTGCACCGGGACGTCGAGCTGCGGGGCCCCGTAGGGCTCCTCGTCGCGCAGCTCGTCGCGGATCGGCACCCAGGCGGGCACGCCCATCAGCGTGACGTCCTGACCGACACCGCGGCACCGTGCGACGGGAGGTTCTCGGCCTCGGCGAGGGTCACGACGTGGTCGCCGACCTCGCGCAGCGCCTGCTCGGAGTACGTCACGACGTGCATGTTCTTGCAGAACGCCCGCACCGACAGACCGGACGAGTGGCACGCGCAGCCGGCCGTGGGCAGCACGTGGTTGGAGCCGGCCGCGTAGTCGCCGAGCGACACCGGGGTGAACGACCCGACGAAGATCGCGCCGGCGTTGACGATGCGCGCCGCGACCGCCGAGGAATCGGCCGTCTGCACCTCGAGGTGCTCGGCGGCGTAGCCGTTCGCCACGTCGACGGCCTGGTCGACGTCGCGCACCAGCACCGTCGCGGACTGGGGGCCGTCGAGCGCCGTGCGCACGCGATCGGCGTGCCGGGTCGTGCCGAGCTGGGTCGCGAGCTCGACGTCGACGGCGTCGGCCAGCGACTCGCTGTCGGTGATCAGCACGCTGGCGGCCATGGGGTCGTGCTCGGCCTGGCTGATCAGGTCGGCCGCCACGAACGCCGGGTCGGCCGTGGCGTCGGCGATGACGGCGATCTCGGTCGGACCGGCCTCGGAGTCGATGCTGACGGTCCCCTGCAGGTGACGCTTGGCCGCCGCGACGTAGATGTTGCCCGGGCCCGTGATCAGGTTCACCGGGCGGCAGTCGACCGTGCCGTCCTCGGAGGCCGCGCCGTAAGCGAACATCGCGAGGGCCTGGGCGCCGCCGGCGGCGTACACCTCGTCGATGCCCAGCAGCGCGCACGCCGCGAGGATCGACGGGTGCGGCAGGCCGCCGAACTCGGCCTGCGGCGGGCTCGCGAGCGCGATGCCGGGCACCCCCGCGACCTGCGCCGGCACGGCGTTCATGACGACGGTGCTGAGCAGCGGCGCGAGGCCGCCGGGAACGTAGAGGCCGACGCGCTGCATCGGCACGATCCGCCGCTCGACCGTCGCGCCGGGGGCGACGTCGGACGTCAGGCTGTGCTCGAGCTCGGCCTGCGACGTCTGGCGCAGACGGCGGACGGACTCCTCGAGCGCCGCCCTGATGGCGGGGTCGAGGGCGGCCAGGGCGTCGGCGAGCGCCGCCGCCGGGACCCGCAGCTGCGCAGGCCGCACGCCGTCGAACTTCTTCCCCGCGTCGAGCACCGCGACCGAGCCACGCGCCCGCACGTCGTCGCAGATCGGACGGACGGCGGCCAGGGCGTGCTCGACGTCGACCGCGGCACGCGGCACGGCAGCGGTGTAGACCACGGCTGCCTCGTCGGGCGAGGGGGCGAGCGAACGAAGATCGAGACGTCTCATCACACCGGCAAGTCTACGGACGCACTACGGTGGTGCCGTGGCAGCCAACCCCAAGCCCACCGACTCGACCCCAGCGTTCGTCGCCCTGCACCGCGCCGGCGTGCCGTTCACGTCGCACTCGTACGTGCACGACCCGCGGGCCGACTCGTTCGGCATGGAGGCCGCCGCGGCGCTCGACGCCGACCCGGGACGCGTCTTCAAGACGCTCATGGCGGTCGTCGACGGCGAGCTGTGCGTCGGGGTCGTGCCCGTCATGGGATCGCTCGACCTCAAGTCGCTCGCGGACGCCCTGGGCGGCAAGCGGGCCCAGATGGCCGATGCCGGGCAGGCCCAGCGGGCCACCGGCTACGTCATCGGCGGCATCTCGCCGATCGGCCAGAAGAAGGCGCACCGCACGGTCGTCGACCGCAGCGCGGCCCAGTGGCCGACGATCTTCGTGTCGGGCGGACGCCGCGGGCTCGAGGCCGAGATCGCGCCCGACGACCTGGTGCGCGTCACCCGTGCTGTCGTGGCTCGAATCGCTCGCTGACCTCGGCACCCGCACCGCGGTCGCCCGGGCGCGCGTCGCGACGGCCGTCCGACCACGTCGCGCCGATGACGCCCACCAGGCCGAAGATCGGCCAGACCAGGAACGGTGCGACGTTGTCGACCGCCAACCGAGCCGGCACGCGGTCGCCGTCGGCGACCCCGGCGACCGTGGAGGGATCGG
Organism: Aeromicrobium sp. CFBP 8757; assembly: GCF_014841755.1. Classification (NCBI taxonomy): domain Bacteria; kingdom Bacillati; phylum Actinomycetota; class Actinomycetes; order Propionibacteriales; family Nocardioidaceae; genus Aeromicrobium; species Aeromicrobium sp. CFBP 8757. The sequence continues at coordinate 238,991 of NZ_JACYUM010000005.1, read as the reverse complement.
GCGGGCCGAGCTCGACCCCGACGCGCCACGCGACGACCGCGGCGACGGCGCTGAGCACCGCGACGAGCGGCACCGCGAGCCATCCCAGGTCGGGCAGCAGGCGGGCCGTGACCCATCCGGACACCACCGACGCGATGACACCGACCAGGACGAACACCACGACGACCGAGAACTGGCCGCGGGCCGCGGCCTCGGTCAGCACGAGGCCTCCGTCGCGTCCCTCCCACTCGGCCGGCTGCGCGAGCCACAGCCACACGAGCCCGCCGACCAGACCCGTCAGCAGCGTGCCCAGCAGGACGATCGCGAGGCGGCGGACGGGGACCGTGGAGCGGGTGTCGGACGTCGTGGGGGTGGCGCTCAGGTCAGGCAATGGGGTCCCAGCAGCTCTTTGAGGTCGGCGATGAGTGAGGACGACTGTGCCACACGCAGGCTGTCGTCGAGGCGCATGACCTTGGTGGTGCCGTTGCCGATGAGGCGCAGGTGCACCTCGGACATGCCCGGGTGCGCCGACAGCACCTGCTTGAACGTGCCGATCGTGTCGCTCGTGCAGCGGGCGACCGGCAGGCTGACGACCATGGGGCGGTCGGGTCCGCCCGATCCCATCGCGGGCATCGTGACCTCGAGCGCGTTGAGCTCGACGCCGTCGTCCTTGCGCCGCACGCGCCCCTTGACCACGACGATCGTGTCGGGGACCAGCACCGGCATGGCCAGCTGGTAGGCCCCCGGGAACACCATGACCTCGATGCCGCCCTCGAGGTCCTCGATCGTCACCGAGGCCCAGCTGTCGCCCTTCTTGCTCATGCGTCGCTGCACGCCCGTGATGAGGCCGCAGATGCGCACCGTGCTGCCGTCGGGCAGGTCGGTGTTGGTCAGCAGCTCGCCGACCGTGCAGTCGCTGCTGGCCCGCAGCACGTGCTCGAGGCCCTGCAGCGGGTGGTCGGACACGTACAGGCCCAGCATGTCGCGCTCGAAGGCCAGCAGCTGGGTCTTCTCCCACTCGGGCATGTGCTCGGGCACCTCGACGCGTCCGCCCGTGAAGACGTCGTCGCCCAGGCCGCCGAACAGCGAGTCCTGGCCGATCGCGGCCTGGCGCTTGAGGTCGATGTAGAGGTCGACCCCCTCCTCGGCGACGGTCGTCAGCGCCCGGCGGCGGTGGCCCATCGAGTCGAAGGCGCCGGCCTTGATCAGCGAGTCGAGGACGCGCTTGTTGCACACCAGGGTCGGGACCTTGTCGAGGAAGTCGTTGAAGTCGGCGTACGGTCCCCCGGCCCGGCCCTCGACGATGCCCGCGACGACGTTCTCGCCGATGTTGCGGATGGCCCCGAGGCCGAAGCGGATGTCGGCGCCGACCGAGGCGAAGTTCGAGACCGACTCGTTGACGTCGGGCGGCAGCACCTTGATGCCCATGCGCCGGCACTCGTTGAGGTAGATCGCGGACTTGTCCTTGTCGACGCGCGTGCTGGTGAGCAGCGCCGCCATGTACTCGGCCGGGTAGTTGGCCTTGAGGTAGGCCGTCCAGTACGAGATGACGCCGTAGGCCGCCGAGTGCGCCTTGTTGAAGGCGTAGTCGGAGAACGGCAGCAGGATGTCCCACAGCGTCGTGATGGCCTTCTGCGAGTAGCCACGGTCGAGCATGCCCTGCTGGAAGCCCGCGTACTGCTTGTCGAGCTCGGACTTCTTCTTCTTGCCCATCGCGCGCCGCAGGTTGTCGGCCTGTCCGAGGGAGAAGCCCGCCAGCACCTGGGCGATCTCCATGACCTGCTCCTGGTACACGATCAGGCCGTACGTCTCGCCCAGGACGGTCTCGAGCGGCTTCTCGAGCTCGGGGTGAATCGGGTCGATCGGCTCGCGGCCGTTCTTGCGGCGCGCGTACTTGTTGTGCGAGTCGGCGCCCATCGGGCCCGGACGGTACAGCGCGCCGACGGCCGAGATGTCCTCGAACTTGTCGGGCTTCATGCTGCGCAGCAGGGCGCGCATGGGGCCGCCGTCGAGCTGGAACACACCGAGGGTGTCGCCGCGCGCCAGCAGGTCGTAGGTCGCCTGGTCCTCGAAGTCGAGGTCCTCCAGCACGAGGTCGATGTCGCGGTTGCGCTTGATGTTGACCAACGCGTCGTCGAGGACCGTCAGGTTGCGCAGGCCCAGGAAGTCCATCTTGACCAGCCCGAGCGCCTCGCACATCGGGTAGTCGAACTGCGTGATGATCGCGCCGTCCTGCTCGCGCTTCATGATCGGCACGATGTCGATCAGCGGATCGCTCGACATGATGACGCCGGCGGCGTGCACGCCCCACTGGCGGATCTGCCCCTCGAGGCCCAGCGCGGTCTGGTAGATCTTGCGGACGTCGGCGTCGTCGTCGTGCAGCTTGCGGAAGTCGCCGCCGTCGCCGTACCGCTTGTCGTCCTTGTCGAACAGTCCCTTGAGCGTGACGCCCTTGCCCATGATGTCGGCGGGCAGCGCCTTGGTGATGCGCTCGCCGTGCGAGAACGGGTAGTCCATGACGCGGGCGGCGTCCTTGATGGCGGCCTTGGACTTGAGCCGACCGAACGTCGCGATCATCGCGACGCGCTCCTCGCCGTACTTGTTGCTGACGTAGCGGATGACCTCGCTGCGACGACGCTCGTCGAAGTCGATGTCGAAGTCGGGCATCGACGGGCGCTCGGGGTTGAGGAAGCGCTCGAAGATCAGGCCGTGCGTCAGGGGGCACAGGTCGGTGATGCGCAGCGCGTAGGCCGCGATCGAGCCGGCACCCGAGCCACGGCCGGGGCCGACGCGGATGCCGTTGTCCTTGGCCCAGTTGATGAAGTCGGCGACCACGAGGTAGTAGCCGCAGTAGCCCTTGGTGCGGACGACGTCGAGCTCCATCTCGGTGCGGGCGCGCACCTCGTCGGTGATGCCGGCGGGATAGCGGCTCTCGATGCCCTTCCAGACCTCCTTGGTGAACCAGGAGTCCTCGGTCTCGCCCTCGGGGACGTCGAAGCGCGCCATGTAGCCACCGTTGGACTCGGTGAACTCGACATTGCAGCGCTCGGCGATCAGGAGCGTGTTGTCGCACGCCTCCTTGAGGTCGAAGCGGTCCTCCCACAGGTCGCGCATCTCGGCGGCCGACTTGATGTAGAAGTCGTTGGAGTCGAACTTGAACCGGTTGGGATCGGTCAGGGTGCTGCCCGACTGGACGCACAGCAGCGCCGAGTGGGCCTCGGCGTCCTCGGGGCTCGTGTAGTGCGAGTCGTTGGTGGCGATCGCGGGCAGACCGAGATCGGCCTTGAGACGCAGCAACCCGTCGCGCACGACCCGCTCGATCTCGAGGCCGTGGTCCATCAGCTCGAGGAAGAAGTTCTCCTTGCCGAAGATGTCCTGGAACTCGGCGGCCGAGGCGCGGGCCTTCTCGTAGTTGCCGATGCGCAGCCACGTCTGGATCTCGCCGGACGGGCAGCCCGTCGTCGCGATGAGCCCCTTGCCGTACCGCTGCAGCAGGTCGCGGTCGGCGCGCGGCTTGCGGTACTGGCCCTCGAGGCTCGCGTACGAGCCGATGCGGAACAGGTTGTGCATGCCCTCGGTCGTCTCGGACAGCAGCGTCATGTGCGTGTACGCACCGCGCCCCGCGACGTCGGCGTCCTTGGCGCCCTTGTTCCACTGCACGGCCTTCTTCTCCGTGCGCGGGATGTTGGGCGTGAGGTAGGCCTCCATGCCGATGATCGGCTTGACGCCGTGGGCCTTGGCCTTGCTGTAGAAGTCGTAGGCGCCGTGCAGGTTGCCGTGGTCGGTCATCGCGATGGCCGGCATCTCGAGCTCGGCGGTGCGCTCGAACAGTCCGTCGAGCAGGGCCGCCCCGTCGAGCATCGAGTACTCCGTGTGCACGTGCAGGTGCACGAATGACGAGTCGCTCGACATCGAGAGATGGCCTCCGGGGCTGAGATCTGACCAGACGGACGTGCGGTCTGGGACGGGTCGGGGGAAGGTCTCCAGAGTAGTCGAGGGCCCTGACGAGAATCCGCACCCCGCCGCTTCCGTCCCGCCCTCCGAACGAAAAGTTGTCGGCACCCATACTGGGGTCATGACTGGGCACCCCGACCGCGAGAAGCAGACGTACGCGAGCGTCGACGACTACCTGGCCGCCGCGACGTACGACGTCGAGCCGCGGCTGGCCGAGATGCGACGCGTCATCACCGAGACGCTGCCGGATGCCGAGGAGACCATCGGCCACAACATGCCGACGTACCGGCAGCACGGGCTCGTCGTGGTGCAGTTCGCCGGGCAGGCCGAGCACACCTCGCTCAACTTCTTCCCGACCGCCGGGGCGTTCGCCCGCTTCGAGGCCGAGCTCGAGCCGTACTCGACCTCGAAGTCGGCGATCAGGTTCTCGCTCGACGAGCCGCTGCCGCTCGAGCTGATCGCCGACGTCACGGCCTTCCGCCTCGCCGAGGCCGCCGAGTTCGCGGCACGCAAGCGCTCGGGCGGCTGACGGTCGCCGTCAGCGGCTGCTGGCGATGCGGTACTGGCGCACCGACAGGGGCACGAAGACCACGAGGATGATCGCGACCCACATGACGGTGTAGACGGCGGGGTGCTGCATGGCCCACGCGTCGGACTGCGGCGGCCTGCCCCCCGTGTTGCCGAACAGCTCGCGCGAGGCCTGGGTGACGGTCGAGACCGGGTTCCACTCGGCGAACGTCCGGACCACGCCCGGCAGCGTGTCGAGCGGCACGAAGGCGTTGGACACGAACGTCAGCGGGAAGATCACGATGAACGAGGCGTTGTTGATGACCTCGACGCTCGGGACCAGCAGGCCGACCCACGCCATGATCCAGCTGATCGCGTACGCGAACAGCAGCAGGAGCAGGAAGCCCGCGAGCGCGTCGACGACGCCCTCGCGCATGCGCCAGCCGACCAGCAGGCCCGTCAGCGCCATGATGATCAGCGACAGGACGTTGTAGACGATGTCGGACGTCGTGCGGCCCACCAGCACCGCCGAGCGCGACATCGGCAGCGACCGGAACCGGTCGATGATGCCCTTCTGCATGTCCTCGGCCAGCCCCGCGCCGGTGAACGTCGCGCCGAACACGACGGTCTGGGCGAAGATGCCGCCGATCAGGAACTCGCGGTAGTTGACGCCGTCGCCGGGGTCGATCGCGCCGCCGAACACGTACGCGAACAGCAGCACGAACATGATCGGCGAGATCAGCACGAACACGAGGATCTCGGGGACACGGACGATCTTGATGAGGTTGCGCTTGGCCACGACCCATCCGTCGGTCGCGTGGCGGGTCAGGGTCGTCATGCCGGCACCTCCGTGCCCTCGTCGCTGGATGTGTCGTCGGGCGCGGTCTCGGCCGCTCGTCCCGTGAGGCTCAGGAACACGTCGTCGAGCGTCGGGCGCCGCAGGCCGACGTCGAGGACGTCGATGCGCTGGGCGTCGAGCTCGTCGAGCACGGCGCGCAGCTGGGGCACTCCCCCGTCCACGGCCGCCGTCAGCTCGCGCTCGTTGTCGCCGGTCTGCACCTCGCCGATCGCGACGCCGGCCAGGATGCGGGAGGCGGCGTCGCGCTGCCTCCCGTTGGTCAGCACGATCTCGATGCGCTCGCCGCCGGTCTGCGACTTGAGCTCGTCGGCCGTGCCGCGGGCGATCGCGCGTCCGTGGTCGATCACGACGATGTCGTCGGCCAGCAGATCGGCCTCCTCGAGGTACTGCGTCGTCAGCAGCAGCGTCGAGCCCGATGCGACGAGGTCGCGGATGACGCCCCACATCTGCTGGCGGCTGCGGACGTCGAGGCCCGTCGTGGGCTCGTCGAGGATCAGCACGGGCGGCTCGGCGACCAGTGCACCGGCCAGGTCGAGCCGGCGGCGCATGCCGCCGGAGTACGTCTTCGACGGGCGGTCACCGGCGTCGTCGAGACCGAATCGCTCGAGCAGGTCGCGGGCGCGCTGGGAGGCCGTGGCCTTGGGCATGCCGTAGAGGCGGCCGACCATCTGCAGGTTCTCGAAGCCCGTCAGGTGCTCGTCGACGGCCGCGTACTGGCCCGACAGGCCGATGCGCGCCCGGACGCCGTCGGGATCCTTGGCGACGTCGATGCCCGCGACCTCGGCCGTGCCGGACGTCGCCTTGAGCAGCGTCGCGAGGATGCGCACCGCGGTGGTCTTGCCGGCGCCGTTGGGGCCCAGCAGGCCCAGCACCTTGCCCTCGGGCACGGTCAGGTCGAGACCCGACAGCGCCTCGACGTCCTTGTACGTCTTCACCAGTCCGGTCGCCCGGATCATGTCGGTCATGTCTGGATGCCTCTCCGTATTCCTATCAGGAACATCACAGGACATCATGCCGCATGACGCCGACAGAAACCCAGCGATTCGGCCTCAGGATCCCGTCCGCCACCCCCGCTCGCCAGGGAGCGGAGCGACCGTGCCCACTCCTCGTTCGCCAAGGAGCGCAGCGACCGTGCCCACACCCCCGTTCGCCAGGGAGCGCAGCGACCGTGAGGGCGAAGCCCGAGGCGAATCACCTGCGAACGTCGCCTCGCTCCGCTCACGGTCGGCCGCAGACGGCCTCCCTGGCGACCACACCCCCGTTCGCCAGGGAGCGCAGCGACCGTGAGGGCGAAGCCCGAGGCGAACCCACTTGATCAGGCTTGCGAACGTCGCCTCGCTCCGCTCACGGTCGGCCGCAAGCGGCCTCCCTGGCGACCACACCCCCGTTCGCCAGGGAGCGCAGCGAGCGTGAGGGCGAAGCCCGAGGCGAACCCACTTGATGAGGCTCGCGAGCGTCGCCTCGCTCCGCTCACGGTCGCGCCCAGCAGGTCAGACCTGGCGGTAGCTGCTGAGGAAGTTGCCGAGGCGCTGGATCGCCTCGGCGAGGTCGCGCGCCCACGGCAGCGTCACGATGCGCAGGTGGTCGGGATCGGGCCAGTTGAAGCCCGTGCCCTGCGTCAGCAGGATCTTCTCCTGCAGCAGCAGGTCGAGCACCAGCTGCTGGTCGTCCTTGATGGGGTACACCTCGGGATCGAGCCGCGGGAACGTGTACAGCGCGCCGCGCGGCGCGACGACGCTGACGCCGGGGATCTTGCGCAGCTCGGCGACCGCGGTGTCGCGCTGCTCGAGCAGCCGTCCGCCCGGCAGGATCAGCTCCTTGATCGACTGGTAGCCGCCCAGCGCGACCTGGATCGCGTTCTGCGCCGGCACGTTGGGGCACAGCCGCATCGACGCGAGCAACGTGATGCCCTCGAGGTAGTCCTGCGCACGCTGCAGAGGACCTGTCACGACGAGCCAGCCGGCCCGGTAGCCGCACACCCGGTACGCCTTCGACAGTCCGTTGAACGTCAGCGTCAGGACGTCGGGGGCCACGCTCGCCATCGGGATGTGCACGGCGTCGTCGTAGAGGATCTTGTCGTAGATCTCGTCGGCCATCAGCACGAGGTCGTGCCGGCGAGCGAGGTCGGCGATGCCCGCGAGCGTCTCGCGCGAGTACACCGCGCCCGTCGGGTTGTTGGGGTTGATGACGACGATGACCTTGGTGCGGTCGGTGATCTTCGACTCGAGGTCGGCCAGGTCGGGGTTCCAGTCGTTGTCCTCGTCGCAGCGGTAGTGCACGGGCACACCGCCAGCGAGGTTCGTCACGGCCGTCCACAGCGGGTAGTCGGGGACGGGGATCAGCACCTCGTCGCCGTTGTCGAGCAGCGCCTGCAGGGCGATCGAGATCAGCTCGGAGACGCCGTTGCCGATCCAGACGTCGTCGACGTCGATCTCGGGGAAGCCGTCCTGCAGCTGGTAGTTGTGCACGACGGCCCGGCGCGCCGACTGGATGCCGCGCGAGTCGGAGTAGCCGGCGGAGTCGGGCAGGGCCGCGATGACGTCCTGCAGGATCTCGGCCGGGGCGTCGAAGCCGAACGGCTGCGGGTTGCCGATGTTGAGCTTGAGGATGCGGTGCCCCTCGGCCTCGAGGGCTGCTGCTCGAGCGCTGACGGGTCCGCGGATGTCGTAGAGGACATCCCTGAGCTTCTCGGACTGGCGCACGACGGAGGACATGCGCCCATCATTCCACTCGGCGGCCCGTCCCCTCGCGAGTGGTGCATCCACGTCCGCGACCGGTGCGGCGTGGCCGGACACGCCGTCCCACAAAGTCCACTGCGCACCGCTCGGCGCGAGGGGTGGGTCAGCGCGGGAGGGGGTTGTCGTCGATCGTGCGGACGATCTCGAGCGCGTGCACCAGGTCGTCCGGGTACTGCGACTCGAACTCGACGTACTCGCCCGTGCGCGGGTGGACGAAGCCCAGCTTGTGCGCGTGCAGCCACTGCCGGTCGAGGTCGACGCGCTTGGCCAGCGTCGGGTCGGCCCCGTACATCAGGTCGCCGACGCACGGGTGGTGGATCGCGCTCATGTGGACGCGGATCTGGTGGGTGCGCCCCGTCTCGAGCTTGATCGTCAGCAGGCTCGCGAAACGGTGCGCCTCGAGCGTGTCGTAGTGCGTGATGCTGTCGCGGCCGCCGTCCTTGACCGTGAACTTGAAGTCGTGCTTGGGGTGACGGGCGATCGGCGCGTCGATCGTGCCGGTGTGCGGATCGGGGTGACCCTGCACGAGGGCGTGGTACGTCTTGTCGACCGAGCGGTCGCGGAACGCCTGCTTGAGCACGGTGTAGGCGTGCTCGGACTTGGCGACCGCCATGAGCCCGCTCGTGCCGACGTCGAGACGGTGGACGATGCCCTGACGCTCGGGCGCCCCCGACGTCGAGATGCGGATGCCGACGCCCGCGAGGTGGTCGAGCACGGTCGGCCCCGACCAGCCGACGCTGGGGTGCGCCGCGACGCCGACGGGCTTGTCGACGACCACGATGTCGTCGTCCTGGAACACCAGCCGCATGCCCTCGACCTCGGTCGCCACGACGACCGCGCGGCGCGGCGCCGGGATCGACGCCTCGAGCACCGAGCCGGCCGAGACGCGGTCGGACTTGGCGGGCGCCTGGCCGTCGAGCGACACGTGGCCCTCGGCGACGAGCTCGCTGGCACGGGTGCGCGACAGGCCCAGCAGACGCGCGAGGGCGCTGTCGACCCGCTCGCCCTCGAGCCCCTCCGGCACCTGGATGACCCGGTGCTCGAGCTCGACCTGGTCGAGGTCGGTGTGCGTGCCGTTGTCGGCGGTCATGACTTCTCCTCGCGGGTGCCGTCGATGCGCACGCCCCGCCACGCGCGCCAGACGATGATGATGGCCGCGAACGTCAGCGCGATGTCGGCGACGTTGCCCACGAAGACCCCGTAGTCGATGAAGTCGACGACGTGGCCCTTGAGCGGCGACGGCTCGCGGAAGATGCGGTCCATGAGGTTGCCGAGCGCGCCCGAGAGCAGCAGCCCGAGCCCGACGGCCCAGCCGCGGTCGCGCAGCCGGGGCGCGACGCGGACGACGCCGATGCACACCGCGATCGCGATGATGCTGAGCACCAGCGTGAACCCGGCACCCGTGCTGAGCGCGGCGCCGGGGTTGCGCAGGAACGTCAGCGACAGCACGCCCGGGAGGATCTCGACCGACTCACGGCCCTGCAGCTTCTCGACGGCCACGACCTTGGTGACCTGGTCGAGGACGAGCGACACGACGGTGACGACGGCGAACAGCCGTACGTACGTCCTCGTGGTCGCGCCGTGGTCGTCGCCAGGGCTCAGCGACGCTCCTCGCGCTGCTTGCATGTCATGCACAGTGTCGCACGCGGGAACGCGATCAAACGATTCTTGCCGATCGCCTCTCCGCAGACCTCGCACTGGCCGTAGGTGCCCTTCTCGAGCCGGTCGAGCGCCTTCTCGGTCTGCAGCAGCAGCTCGCTCTGGTTGGCGCGCAGCGACATCTCGGCATCGCGCTCGAGGCCCTTGGAGCCGACGTCGGCCTGGTCGTTGCCGGCACCGTCGACGCCGTCGCGCAGCAGGTCCTGCAGCTCGCGGGCCGAGGCGTCGAGCTCGACGCGCAGCCGGGCGAGATCGCCCTCCAGCTCGGTGCGGACCTCCTTGGCCTCGGCTGCGGTCCAGGGGGTCTCGTCCGCTCGCACGGCGAGCTTGGTGTTTGGCATGCACGAAGGTTAGACCCCCGTCAGGACAATGCCAACTCGCACCGCCGCAGGCTCCGCGCCGCCCACCCGTAGAATTGAGGGTGTGACTTCGCACGCGTCTGACAGCCCGTCCTACCGGCCGGTTCCGGCCCACGTCGACCTCCCGGTCCTGGAGCGCGAGATCCTCGATCTGTGGGCCGACCAGGGCACCTTCGCGGCGACGCTCGACACCCCGGCCGACGCTCCGCGCTGGACGTTCTACGAGGGTCCCCCGACGGCCAACGGCACCCCCGGCACCCACCACGTCGAGGCCCGCGTCTTCAAGGACGTCTTCCCGCGGTTCAAGACGATGCAGGGCTACCACGTCGACCGCAAGGCCGGCTGGGACTGCCACGGCCTGCCCGTCGAGATCGCGGTCGAGAAGGAGCTGGGCTTCAACGGCAAGCCCGACATCGAGGCCTACGGCATCGCCGAGTTCAACGCGAAGTGCCGCGAGGCCGTCGTCCGCAACGTCGATCTCTTCGAGGAGATGACCGACCGGATGGGCTACTGGGTCGACATGGAGCACCCCTACCGGACGATGGAGCCGGCCTACGTCGAGAGCGTCTGGTGGGCGCTGTCGACGATCTTCAAGAAGGGGCTGCTGACCGAGGACTACCGCGTCGCCCCCTACTGCCCGCGCTGCGGCACGACGCTGTCCGACCACGAGCTCGCGCAGGGCTACGAGACGATCACCGACCCGTCGGTCTACGTCCGCTTCCCCCTCACGTCCGGCCCGCTGGCCGGGCGCGCGTCGATGCTGGTGTGGACGACGACCCCCTGGACCCTCGTGTCGAACACCGCCGTCGCGGTCAACCCCGCGTTCACCTACGTGCTGGCCACCGACGGCGACGAGACGCTGCTGGTCGCCGAGTCGCTGGTCGAGAAGGCGCTGGGCGAGGGCTGGACGACGACGGGCGAGACGTTCTCGGGCGCCGAGATGGAGCGGTGGACCTACCAGCGTCCGTTCGAGCTCATCGAGTTCCCGAGCCCCGCGCACTTCGTGGTGCTGGCCGACTACGTCACGGCCGACGACGGCACGGGCCTGGTGCACCAGTCCCCCGCGTTCGGCGCCGACGACATGATCGTGTGCAAGGGGTACGACCTGCCGGTCGTCAACCCGATCCGTCCCGACGGGCACTTCGAGGACGACGTCCCGCTCGTCGGCGGGCAGTTCTTCAAGGCCGCCGACCGGGTGCTCGCCGACGACCTCGCGTCCCGCGGGCTGATGTTCGCCGAGCTGGCCTACGAGCACGCGTACCCGCACTGCTGGCGCTGCCACACGCCGCTCATGTACTACGCGCTGCCCGCCTGGTACATCCGCACGACGGCCGTCAAGGACCGTCTGCTGGCCGAGAACGCCGACACCAACTGGTTCCCCGGCACGATCAAGAACGGCCGCTACGGCGACTGGCTGACCAACAACATCGACTGGTCGCTGTCGCGCAGCCGGTACTGGGGCACTCCCCTGCCGATCTGGCGCAACGACGCCGATCCGTCCCGCCTCGTGTGCGTCGAGTCGCTGGCCGAGCTGTCGGGCCTCACGGGACGCGACCTGTCCGGCCTCGACCCGCACCGTCCCTACATCGACGAGGTCACGTTCGAGATCGAGGGCGAGGCGGGCACGTACCGCCGGGTCCCCGACGTCATCGACGCCTGGTTCGACTCGGGCTCGATGCCGTTCGCGCAGTGGGGCTACCCGCACGCCGAGGGCTCGCAGGAGAAGTTCGAGCAGGCGTACCCCGCGCAGTACATCGCCGAGGCGATCGACCAGACGCGCGGCTGGTTCTACTCGCTGATGGCCGTCGGCACCCTGGTCTTCGACCAGAGCTCGTACGAGAACGTCGTCTGCCTGGGGCACATCCTGGCCGAGGACGGCAAGAAGATGAGCAAGCACCTCGGCAACATCCTGCTGCCGATGCCGCTGATGGACGAGCACGGCGCCGACGCCCTGCGCTGGTTCATGGCGTGCTCGGGCTCACCGTGGGCCCCGCGCCGCATCGGCAACACGGCACTGTCGGAGATCGTCCGCAAGGTGCTGCTGACGTACTGGAACACGACGGCCTTCCACGTCCTCTACGCCCGCACGGAGGGGTGGACCCCCACGTCGGGCAGCGTCCCGCCGGTCGCCGAGCGCGAGGTGCTCGACCAGTGGCTGCTGTCCGAGCTGCACACCCTGACGCGCGCCGTCACCGCGGCGCTCGAGCAGTTCGACACCCAGACCGCCGGCACGCGGATCGCCGGCTTCGTCGACGACATGTCGAACTGGTACGTGCGCCGCTCGCGCCGCCGCTTCTGGCGCGGTGACGCCGCGGCCTTCGCGACGCTGCACGAGACCCTCGACGTCCTGACCCGCCTGATGGCACCCCTCACGCCGTTCATCGCCGAGCGCGTGTGGCAGGACGTCGTCGTGCCCGTGACGCCCGACGCCCCCGCCTCGGTGCACCTCGCGACGTGGCCCGTCGCCGACGAGTCGCTGATCGTCGACGGCCTCGGCGCCCGCGTCGACCTCGCGCGCCGCGTCACCGAGCTGGGCCGCGCGGCCCGCGCCGAGGCCAAGGTGCGCACACGTCAGCCCCTGCGACGTGCCCTGCTGGCCTCGGCCAGCTTCCACCGTCTCGAGGCCGACCTGCGCGCCGACATCGCCGAGGAGCTCAACGTCCGCGAGCTGCAGCCGTTCGGCGAGGGCGGCGAGGACCTCGTCGAGTACTCGTTGAAGGGCAACTTCCGCAACCTCGGCAAGCGCTTCGGCAAGGGGACGCCCGCCGTCGCCGCCGCGATCGCCGCGCACGACGACCCGGCGGCCGTCGCGCACGCGCTCCTGGGCGGCACGACGGCGTCCGTCGAGGTCGACGGCCGGACCGTCGAGCTCACCGCCGACGACGTCGTCGTCTCGGAGCGTCCGCGCGAGGGCTGGTCGGTCGTCAACGACCAGGGCGAGACCGTCGCCCTCGACCTCGAGCTCGACGACGAGCTGCGGCTCGCCGGCTCGGCGCGCGAGGCGATCCGCGTCATCCAGGAGGCCCGCAAGTCGTCGGGGCTCGAGATCAGCGACCGCATCGCGGTGACGTGGACGGCCGAGGGCGGCATGGCCGACGCGCTGCGCACCCACGCCGCCCTCATCGCCGACGAGGTGCTGGCCACGTCGATCAACGAGACGTCCGACGCGTCGGCCTTCTCCGACGACGAGCTGGGCTTCGCCTTCACCGTCACCAANTGGTGCGGTGTGACTAGAGGTTCTCGTCGTCGCCGAGCAGCGAGCGGAGACGGCGCGGGGCCGCGTCTGCCGGTGCCTGGACGGGCGTCGAGGCCGTCGTGCTCTCGTTGGCCGCGAGCTGGTCGAGCTGGCTCTGGAAGTAGTTCTTGAGCCGGGCGCGGTACTCACGCTCGTACGCCCGCAGGTGCTCGACCTCGCGCTGGATCTCGTAGCGATCGCGCTCGATCGTCGCGACGGCGGCCGTGCGGCGCTCGTTGGTCTCCTCGTCGAGCTTCTGCGCGCGGATGCGGGCATCGGTCTCGAGGCGGTCGGCCTTGCCACGGGCCTCGTTGGTGATGCGCTCAGCCTTGGCACGCGCCTCGCCGACCATGCGGTCGGCCTCTTCCTTGGCCGCGTCCATGAGCTGGTCGGCGTTGGTCGAGGCGATCTCGAGCAGACGGGCGGCCGCCGAGGAGGCGTCGCCCATCGACGGACGAGGCGTCGCGACCGGCGCCGGAGCCGCGGCGACCGGCGCGGGGGCCGGCTCGGGCTCGGGAGCCTTGACGGGCTCGGGCTCGGGAGCCTTCACCGGCTCCTGCACCGCAGGGGTCGGCGCAGACTGCGCGGCGGGGGTCGACGACGAGAGGGCCGGGATCAGTCCGGTCGGCTCGCCGGTCGATGCGGCAGCTACCTTGGCGCGAAGTTCTTCGTTCTCGACCGTCAGACGCTCGAGCTCGGCCTCGACCTCGTCGAGGAACTGGTCAACTTCGCCCATGTCATAGCCTTCGCGAAGACGGACTGGCGTAAAACGCTTGTTACGCACGTCCTCTGGCGTCAGTGGCATGAGTACACCTCGGGTTTCGGGGTAGTCCTGGGGACTCGGAGACTCCACCGTACTCGGTGGGCGTTCACTTCTGCCACAGGCGTACCGACCTCGGTCAGAAGAAGGTGAGCTCGACGATGCGCTGCAGGATGTAGATGCCGATGATCAGGATCATGGGCGACAGGTCGAGCATCACCGAGCCGAGGCGCAGCGGCGGGATGACGTTGCGGACGGCGCGCAGCGGCGGGTCGGTCACGGAGTACAGACCCTCGCACAGCACCGCCACGACACCGCGGGGACGCCAGTTGCGCGCCAGCATCTGCACCCAGTCGAGCACGAACCGGGCGATCAGCAGCAGCAGCGCGATCCAGAGGACGAAGAGCAGGATGTTGCCGACTGTGGCCATCCGTCAGCTCTGGTTGAAGAAGCCGCCGGCAGCGATGCGCTGCTTGTCCTCGTCGGTGACCGAGATGTTCTCGGGCGACAGCAGGAACACCTTGGCGGTGACGCGGTTGATCGATCCGTGCACCGCGAAGACCAGGCCCGCGGCGAAGTCGACGAGACGCTTGGCGTCGTCGTCGTCGATCTCGGACAGGTTCATGATGACGGGCACGCCGGCGCGGTACTGCTCACCGACCGTGCGGGCGTCGTTGTAGGTGCGCGGCGTCACGGTCTCGATGCGCGCGAGGTCGGACGCCGTGGAGGCGCGACGCTCAGGGCGCTCGACGCGCTCGGGACGACGGCGCTCGTCGATGCTGGAGACCGTCGAGGGGCGCACGACGGCGGGAGCGGCCTGACGCGCGGGCGCCTGCTGCCGGGCCGGGGCCTCGTCGGGCTCGAGCTCGTCGAACTCGTCGTCGAAGTCGGCCTGTTCGACGAGTCCGAGGTACTCGCCGACCTTCCGCATTGCGCCAGCCATGATTTCTCCGTGGGTCCGTGTCGGTTGTGACAGTGCTGAGATTACCCGGTGACGGCACGCTCGCCGAGCACCGAACGCCCGATCCGCAGGTGTGTCGCGCCGGCGGCGACGGCGGCCTCGAGATCGCCGCTCATGCCGGCCGACACGATCGACGCGTCGGGGTGGTCGCGGCGCAGTTCGGCCGACAACCGCACCAGGTGGTCGAAGTGCGGCCGGGGGTCCTCGCCGAGCGGCGCGACGGTCATGAGGCCGCCGAGCTCGAGGCCTGGTGCGCCGGCGATCGCGTCGGCCACGACGCCGATGCCGTCGGGCAGGACACCGGCCCGCCCGGCGTCGGTGGCCTGGAAGTCGACCTGCA
The DNA here is from genome assembly GCF_014841755.1 of Aeromicrobium sp. CFBP 8757. Lineage (NCBI taxonomy): Bacteria > Bacillati > Actinomycetota > Actinomycetes > Propionibacteriales > Nocardioidaceae > Aeromicrobium > Aeromicrobium sp. CFBP 8757. Next base: position 223,640 of record NZ_JACYUM010000005.1, on the reverse strand, counting down.
CGAGGCACGTCAGCGTCCGGTCCGCCGCCTCGGCACCCCGCGACAGCGAGTTGACGAGCTTGACGCGGTCGACGCTGTGCACGAGGTCGGCGTAGCGGGCCACGGCACCGGCCTTGTTGGTCTGCAGGCCGCCGAGGAAGTGCCAGCGCAGGGGCGCGGCGACCTGCTCGGCCTTGTCGCCGGCCTCGGGGTGCCGGTTCTCGCCGACGTCGACGATGCCCAGCTCGGCCAGGATCTCGACGTCGGACGCGGGGTAGGTCTTGGTGACCACGACGAGCGTGATCTCGTCGCGCGAGCGACCGGCGGCGGCGCACGCGTCGACGATGCGCTGCTCGGTCTCGGCCAGTGACGCCGTCAGCTCGGCGCGACGGTCGTCGACGTCGGCGCTCACCGGACCACCGCCACGGCGCCGAAGCGACCGGAGTCCTGGCCCTGCCGGCGGTACGAGAACCACCGGTCGTGCTCGATCGTGCACTCGTCGGCCCCGAGGTCGGTCGCGTCGACGTCGTCGGCGGCGAGCTGCGCCAGCACGCCCGCGCCGACGTCGATCGAGGCGGTGCCCCACGACGTGGTGGCGCGGGCCTGCGGGACGACCTCGGCCACGGCGTCGGCCATGTCGGCGGGCAGCTCGTAGCAGCGTCCGCAGGCCCGCGGGCCGACCCAGGCCCGCAGGCGGGAGGTGCCGCGGTCGCGCATCGCGCGCACGGCGGCCGGGACGACTCCCTTGACGAGCCCCTCCCGCCCGCAGTGCACGACGGCTGCGACTCCCTGGCCGGCCAGCACGACCGGCGTGCAGTCGGCGACGCGCACCAGCACGGCGGTGCCCGGCCGGTCGGTCAGCAGCGCGTCGGCCACCGGCACGTCGCCGTCGGCGACGGCATCGGCCCAGGCGACGTCGTTGCCGTGCACCTGGGTCATGCGCACGAGCCGGTCGGCGCCGACGGCCCCGCCGACCAGCGCGAGGTTGTCGGCGACCCGCGCAGGATCGTCACCGCTGGACGTGCCGAGGTTGAGCGATCCCCACGGTCCCTCGCTCGTGCCACCGCTGCGGTCGGTGAACGCGAACGAGACGTCGCCGTGGCTGCCCTCGTACCAGATCACCCGTCGCGTCCCCGACCCGCTCAGCGCAGGAAGTCGGGCACGTCGAGGTCGTCGCCGTAGTCGGCCGGCAGCGGCTCGGGCGGCGACGTGCGGCGACCCGCACCGTCGCGCGGGGGCAGGCTCGGGCGTCCGCCGTCGAGGTACGGGTCGGGCGGCAGGTAGCTCTCGGCCGTCGGCGGCGAGGCGGCCGCGGGCGGGGCGACCGGCGGATCGGACGGAGCAGGGTTCTCCTTGAGCAGCGCGGGCTTGGTGGCGTCGCGCAGCATCGGCTCTCCCCCGTCGAAGCCGGCCGCGATGACGGTGACCCGCACCTCGTCGCCCAGGGCGTCGTCGATGACGGCACCGAAGATGATGTTGGCGTCGGGGTGCACGGCGTCGGCGACCAGGCCGGCGGCCTCGTTGATCTCGAACAGGCCGAGGTCGGAGCCACCCGCGATCGACAGCAGGACGCCCCGGGCGCCCTCGATGGACGCCTCGAGCAGGGGGCTGGAGACGGCGCTCTCGGCGGCGACGGCCGCCCGGTGCTCGCCGCGGGCCGAGCCGATGCCCATCAGGGCGGAGCCGGCGTCGGACATGACCGACTTGACGTCGGCGAAGTCGAGGTTGATCAGGCCAGGCGTCGTGATGAGGTCGGTGATGCCCGAGACGCCCTGGTGCAGGACCTGGTCGGCCTGGCGGAACGAGTCGAGCAGGCTGACGTTGGGGTCGCTGATCGACAGGAGCCGGTCGTTGGGGATCACGATCAGCGTGTCGACCTCGTCGCGCAGCGCCTGGATGCCGGCGTCGGCCTGGCCCGAGCGGTTGCGTCCCTCGAACTTGAAGGGACGCGTCACGACGCCGATCGTCAGGGCACCCAGCGAGCGGGCGATGCGGGCCACGACGGGCGCGCCGCCGGTACCGGTGCCGCCGCCCTCACCTGCCGTCACGAAGACCATGTCGGCGCCCTTGATGGCGGCCTCGATCTCCTCGGCGTGGTCCTCGGCGGCCTGCTTGCCGATCTCGGGGTTGGCGCCGGCGCCGAGCCCGCGCGTCGAGTCGCGGCCGACGTCGAGCTTGACGTCGGCGTCGCTCATGAGCAGGGCCTGGGCATCGGTGTTGATCGCGATGAACTCGACACCCTTGAGCCCCACCTCGATCATCCGGTTGACGGCGTTGACTCCGCCGCCGCCGATGCCGACGACCTTGATCACGGCGAGGTAGTTCTGGACCGCCATCGTGTGTCCCTTCCGAGGATGTAGCGCAGTGTGGACGAGCTCGGTCTGAGACTCGTGGAAACGTTCTCGATCGGCAGGCGGTAAACCTTAACCCTGAGGTAAAGAGTTATAGTTATGTCAACCTGCGACCTACCGAGAACGGTACGCGGACGTCGCGGTCCGACGGCTCCGACACGCCGCGACTACGGCGTCGTGGTGGGCTGGTCGGGGGCGCTCACGTCGTAGCGCGACGCCTCGAGCCGCAGCAGCGGCGTCAGCACCTGCAGCTTGCGCCGTCCGTCGGCGCTGCTCCCCCACACGACCGTGCGGCCCTTGCTCAGCGTGAGCTCGATCGAGTCCTTGCTGCCGGCCGACACGGACTCGATCTCCCGGCGCAGCGCCGGGTCGCGCTCGCCGATCTGCACCACGACGGCGGCGACCGCCTCGGACGTCTGCAGACGGTTGCGCGGCTCGCTGACGTCGATCGTCGCCTCGAGCAGCCCGTCGGGCGGTGATCCGTACGAGCGGAACGCGATGCCGTTGCGGTCGACCCCGCGCACCTCGCCGTCGACGCGCGTCCACATCACGGACGTGCGCTCGACGATCGTGATCGACACGGCGTGCGGCCACGACCGCCCGACGTCGACCGTGTCGACCCGGTCGAGCGCCGAGACGCGCTGCTCGATCGCCTCGACGTCGACGCGCGCCAGGGGGCGCCCCACCGGCACCTGCGCCGCCCGCAGCACCTGCGACTGCTTGAGCGTCGTGCGCCCCGCGACCTCGACGTCGCGCACCGACAGGACGCTCGAGAACCACACCAGCCACACCAGCGCGCCGAGTGCGACGACGCCCAGCACCGCGAGCACGATGCGCAGCCAGCGGCGTCGACGCTCCGAGCGGCTGCGCTCGAAGAACCGGTCGGCCGTCATGCCAGCGCCTCGAGGACCGCGGGGCCGACCGTCGTGATGTCACCCGCCCCGAGCGTCAGCAGCAGGTCGCCGGGCCGCAGCTCGGGCAGCAGGACGTCGGCCAACCCGGAGACCGGGCCGCCGAGGGTCGCGACGGGGCCGACGACGGCGTCGGCGACCAGCGCGGCGGTGACGGCCGGGTCGGGGTCCTCGCGCGCGAGGTAGATGTCGGCGACGACGACGCGGTCGGCGGCCGACAGGGCCGCGCCCATCTCGGCGCCGTACAGCCGCGTGCGGCTCACGAGGTGGGGCTGGTACGCCACGACCAGCCGGTCGGTGCCGGCGACGGCACGTGCCGCCGCGAGGTCGGCGGCGATCTCGGTCGGGTGGTGGGCGTAGGAGTCGTAGACGCGGACGCCGCCCGCCTCGCCCAGCGACTGCATGCGTCGGTTGGCCCCCGTGTAGGCCCCGAGCCCGGCGATCAGCAGGTCGACGTTCTGGTCGAGCAGCAGTCCCGTGCCGAGCGCCAGCAACGCGTCGAGCGCGTAGTGCGCGCCCGGGACGGCGAGCTCGACCGGACCGAGGTCGACGCCGCGCATCGAGGCCGTGAACGTCGTCCGGGTGCCGTCGACCCGCAGGTGCTGTCCCATCAGGTCGGCGTCCTCGGCGAACCCGGCCGTCACGACCTCGAGACCCGCGGCCCGGGCGACCTCGGCGAGGTGCCCCGCCCCGGGGTCGTCGGCGCTCAGCACGACGAAGCGCCCGACCCGTCCGACGAACTCGTCGAACGCCGCGGCATACGCCTCGACCGTGCCGTAGTTGTCGAGGTGGTCGGCGTCGACGTTGGTCACGACGGCCCCCTCGGGCCGGTAGACCAGGAAGGCGCCGTCGCTCTCGTCGGCCTCGGCGACCAGCAGGTCGCCCGATCCGAGCCGGGCGTTGGCCCCGAGGCTCGCGACCTCGGCGCCGATCGCGTAGGACGGCTCGGCGCCGGCCGCGATCAGCGCGCACGTCAGCATCGCCGTCGTGGTGGTCTTGCCGTGGGTGCCGGCGACGGCGATCGTGCGGCGGCCCTCCATGACCGACCGCAGCCCCGCCGAGCGCGGCCACAGCCGCAGGCCGCGACGCTGCGCCTCGACGATCTCGGGGTTGTCGTCGCGCACCGCGGTCGACGCGATGACGGTGTCGACGCCGTCGAGCTGCGACGGGTCGTGGCCGACGTGGCACACGATTCCCTCGGCACGCAGGGCCCGCACGACCGCGGAGTCGAAGGCGTCGCTGCCGCTGACGGTGACACCCTGCTGCGCCATGAGCCGCGCGATCGCGGACAGACCGGCTCCGCCGATGCCGATGAAGTGCACGTGCCCCAGCTCGCCGACCGGCGGGATGACGGTGGGGACCTCGATCCTCACGCCTTCTCCCCCGCCGCCTCGCGGATCATCGCCGCGAGCTTCTCGTCGGCGTCGCGCGCGACGATGCCCGAGGCGGCCTCCGACATCGCGGCGAGACGCCCCTCGTGCGAGACCAGCGGGATCACGACGTTGTCGATCCACGTGGGCGTCAGCGCGGCGTCGTCGATCAGCAGCGCTCCCCCGGCCTGCACGACGGGGTGTGCGTTGTGGGCCTGCTCGCCGTTGCCGATCGGCAGCGGCACGAAGGCGGCCGGCAACCCGGTGGCCGCGACCTCGGTGACGGTGTTGGCGCCGGCGCGGCACACGATCAGGTCGGCGGCGGCGTATGCGAGGTCCATGCGGTCGATGAACGGCACGACGACGTAGGGCGGGTCGCCCGGACGCGGGCTGACCACGACCTCCTCGGGCCGGCCGGCCGCGTGCAGCACCTGCACGCCGGCCGCCGCGAGGACGCGGGCCGCTGCCGAGACGGCGTGGTTGATGCGCCGCGCGCCCTGCGAGCCGCCCGTGACGAGCAGCGTCGGGCGGTCGGCGTCGAGGCCGAAGAACTGCCGTGCCTCGGCGCGGGAGGCGGCCCGGTCGAGCCGGGAGATCTCGCGACGGATCGGCAGGCCGACGAATCGGGCGTGCGGCAGGTCGGTGTCGGGGAAGCTCGTCGCGACGTGCGGGGTGAACCGCGCGCCCAGCTTGTTGGCGATGCCCGGGATCGCGTTGCCCTCGTGCACCACCAGGGGGATGCGGCGTCGACGTGCCACCAGGTAGGCCGGCACCGACACGTAGCCGCCGAAGCCGACGATGACGTCGGGACGCACGCGGTCGACGACGTCGCCGGTCGCGCGGACCGCGGCCCTCAACCGTCCGGGCACCTGCACCATGGCCTTGCCGGGGCGGCGCGGCAGCGGCACGGGCGGCACCAGCTCGAGCGGGTAGCCGGCCTGCGGGATCAAGGTCACCTCGAGCCCGCGCGGGGTGCCGAGGCACGTGATGTCGACGCCCGCGTCGGCCAGCACGGCCGCGGTCGCGAGCAGGGGCGAGGTGTGTCCGGCGGTTCCACCACCGGCGAGGAGAACGCGCACGCGTCATCGCCTCCCTGCGACGCGGACGGGGTGCGGGGCCGCGGCGCGCTTGCGGTTGGCGCGCCCGGCCGCGAGGGCGCGCTTGGCGCCCGGCTCGGTCGTGGCGCAGTTCAGCAGGATGCCCAGGGACACGAGGGTCACGAGCAGGCTCGAGCCGCCGTACGAGATGAGCGGCAGCGGGATGCCGATGACCGGCAGCATTCCCAGCACCATGCCGATGTTGATGATGGCCTGGATCAGCAGCCAGATCGTGATGCCGGACGCGGCGTAGCGGACGAACGGCTCCCGCGTGCGCATCGCGATGCGCATGCCGGCGAAGCCCAGGACGATGAACAGCACCAGGACGACGAGCGTGCCGAGCAGGCCGAGCTCCTCGCCGATCACGGCGAGGATGAAGTCGGTGTGGGCCTCGGGCAGCGATCCCCACTTCTGCCGGCTGCCGCCGAGGCCGACACCCCAGAAGCCGCCGCGGGCCAGGGCCATCATGCCCTTGATGGCCTGGTAGCCGGCGCTGTCGGGATCGGCCTGCGGGTTGGTGAAGTTCAGCAGGCGCTCGACGCGGTGCGGCGAGTTGGCGACCGCGACGACCAGGCCGACGAACAGGCCAGCGACGATGCCGCCCATCTGGCGCCGGGGCAGGCCCGCGATCCACAGCATGCCGACGGTCAGGGCGAAGATCACGACCGCGGTGCCGAGGTCGCGCTGCAGGACGACGAGCATGCCGACCGCGCCGGCGACCGGCACCATCGGCGTCAGGACGTAGCGCGGCGTCGACAGGTACTTCTGCCGACGGGCGTAGAGATCGGCGATCCACAGCACCAGGGCCAGCTTGGCGAACTCCGACGGCTGCAGCTGGAACCCGCCGAACAGCGGGAGCCAGTTGCGGTTGCCGTTGACCGTGATGCCGACGCCGGGGATGAACGTCGCGCAGATCAGGGCCACCGAGACCAGCAGGAACGGCAGGATCAGCCGGCGGATCAGGCTCAGCGGCATGCGGGCCGCGACGACCGCGCCCGTGATGCCCAGCACCGCGAAGATCAGCTGGCGCAGGACGATCGAGAACGAGTTGCCGTAGTGCACCAGCGCGAAGACCGAGCTGGCGCTCAGCACCATGATCAGCCCGATGCCGAGCAGCAGCGCCGAGGTGCCGAGCACGAGCTGGTACGACGCCAGCGGACGCTCGAGCGTCCGGCGTATCGCCTCGCTGGTGCTCCGCATCGTGGTCGTCCTCCGTGCCCGGGCTGGTCTGTCGGGGTGCTCGTGTCTCGGTGGGGCTACGACCGGTCGCGCAACCTGTGCACCGCCGCCGCGAAGCTGTCGCCCCGGGCGGAGTAGTTGCGGAACTGGTCCATGGAGGCGCACCCCGGGGCCAGCAGCACCGTGTCGCCCCGACGGGCGAGCGGGGCGGCGACCTCGACGACGCGATCCATGGGGTCAGTCTCGCCGGTGTCGACCTCCACGACCGGCACATCAGGCGCGTGTCGCCGCAGCGCGTCGGCGACGACGGCGCGGTCGGCACCGACGAGGACCACGGCCCGGAGCCGGTCGCGGGTCGCGATCACGAGCTCGTCGAACGTCGCGCCCTTGGCCAGTCCCCCGGCGATCCAGACGACGTCGTCGAATCCCTGCAGCGACGCCTGCGCCGCGTGCGGGTTGGTGGCCTTGGAGTCGTCGACCCAGCGGACGCCGTCGATCTCGGCGACGTCGGCGATGCGGTGGGCGTCGGGGCTGAACGCGCGCAGGCCGTCGCGGACGGCGCGCGGCTCGACGCCGTGGGCCCGCGCGAGGGCCGCCGCCGCGAGGGCGTCGGCGACGACGTGCGGGGCCGGCACCCGGCTCGCGTCGCCGTGCGCGGCCAGCCCGATGTCGCCGAGGCTGCCGAGCTCGGCGGCGCTCGAGATGCGGCCGGGGATGAAGGCCCGGTCGGCGATCGCGTCGTCGACGAGGCCGATCATGCCGGTGGCGGGGATGCCGAGCGTGAACCCGATCGCCCGGCAGCCCTCGACGACCTCGGCGTCCTCGACCATCCGCTCGGTCGCGGGGTCCTGCACGTTGTAGACCGCCGCGACCTGGGTGCGCTCGTAGATGCGCGCCTTGTCGGCGCTGTAGGCGTCGAGACCGCCGTGCCAGTCGATGTGGTCGGGCGCGAGGTTGAGCACGGCGCTGGCGCGGGCCGAGATCGACCGGCTCCAGTGCAGCTGGTAGCTCGACAGCTCGACCGCGAGGACGTCGAAGGGCTCGGGGTTCATGACGGCCTCGAGGACCGGCGTGCCCACGTTGCCGACGGCCAGCGCGTTGAGGCCCTGCGCCCGCAGGATCGACTCGAGCATCTGCACCGTCGTGGTCTTGCCGTTGGTGCCCGTGACGGTCAGCCACGGCGCGGCGTCCTGGCCGCGCAGCCTCCACGCGAGCTCGACCTCGCCCAAGACCGGGACGCCGCGGGCCGCGGCCTCCGCGAGCAGCGGTGTCGACGGCGACCAGCCGGGCGACGTCACGACCAGGTCGACGCCGTCGGGGAACGTCGCGGTCGAGCCGGGGCCGATGCGGACGTCGACGCCCAGGATCTCGAGCAGGGTGGCCTTCTCGCGCAGCGCGTCGTCGTCGCCGTCGTCGAGCGCGACGACGTCGGCGCCCAGGTGCTGCAGGGTGTCGGCGGCCGCGAAGCCGCTGACGCCGAGGCCGCCCACGGCAGCGCGGACGCCCTCCCAGGACGACTCGCGCCCCAGGGTGGAGATGTCGACGGTCATACGCCCGTGACCCACTCGCTGTAGAAGATGCCGAGACCCGCGGCGACGCACAGGCCGCTGATGATCCAGAAGCGGACGACGATCGTGATCTCGGCCCAGCCCAGCAGCTCGAAGTGGTGCTGCAGGGGCGCCATGCGGAAGATCCGTTTGCCGCCGGAGATCTTGAACCACCCGACCTGCAGGATCACCGACATCGTGATCGCGACGAACAGGCCGCCGATGACGACGAGCAGCAGCTCGGTGCGGGTCATCAGCGCGAAGCCGGCCATCGCGCCGCCGAGCGACAGCGAGCCCGTGTCGCCCATGAAGATCTTGGCCGGCGAGGCGTTCCACCACAGGAACCCGAAGCAGGCACCCGTCAGGGCCGAGGCGACGACCGCGAGGTCGAGCGGGTCGCGCACCTCGTAGCACTTCATCCCGGGGTTGACCGAGCAGTTCTGCCCGCTCTGCCAGATGTTGATGAAGATGTAGGCGCCGAACACCATCATGGCCGAGCCGATCGCCAGACCGTCCAGGCCGTCGGTCAGGTTGACGCCGTTGCTGGTGCCGGCGACGAGCAGCAGCACCCAGATGACGAGCAGCACGGTCGGCAGCCGCCAGCCGTCGATGTCACGGGTGAACGAGATCGCGTGCGTGATCGGGGTGCGTCCGGTGTCGTCCTCCCAGCCGATCGCGAGCCACGCGAAGATCAGTCCGACGACGGTCTGGCCGATCAGCTTGGCCTTGCTGCGCAGACCGAGGTTGCGCTGCTTGGAGACCTTGATGAAGTCGTCGAGGAAGCCGATCGCGCCGAGCCCCACGAACAGGAACAGCAGCAGCAGGGCCGAGGCGCTGGGCGCCGTCTGCGTCGCGAGCTTGGCCGTGAAGTAGCCGATCACGACCGCCACGATGATGACAAGGCCACCCATCGTCGGCGTGCCGCGCTTGGTGTGGTGCGACGTCGGACCGTCGTCGCGGATCAGCTGGCCGTAGCCCTGCTTCACGAGCACCGAGATGGCGAACCGGGTGCCGATCAGGGTCACCAGCAACGACAGCGCTCCTGCGATCAGGATGGCCTTCATCGCGTGGTGGTTCCTTCCAGCAGGGCTCGGGCGACGCGTTCGAGACGAACGCCCCTCGATGCTTTCACAAGAACCACCTCGTCCCCCGACAGGCTCGCGGGGAGTGTGTGGGTCGCCACATCGACGTCGGCCACGGTCTCGGCGACGGCTCCCGCCCCCTCGGCGATGCCGTGGGCACCGTCGCCGACGACGACCACGCGGGCGTATCCCAGCTCGGCCGCCAGGCGCCCGATGCGGCGGTGCGCGTCGTCGGCGTCGTCGCCGAGCTCGAGCATCGCACCCAGCACCGCGACGGCGCGTCCCCCGCCGATCGCCGCCACGGCGCGCAGCGCGGCCTCCATCGACTCGGGGTTCGCGTTGTAGGCGTCGTTGACGACGACGAGGCCGTCGTCGCGGACGTGCCGCTCCATGCGCATGGGCGACGTGGCGCTGCCGGCGGTCGCGAGCCGCTCGACGACGGTCGGCAGGTCGAGGCCCAGCGAGACGGCGGCGAGCGCCACCGCGGCGGCGTTCATGGCGTGGTACCCACCGATCAACGGAACGGTGGCCTCGACGCGCCGCCGGTCGTGGCCCAACGTGAAGTGCGGCGCCCCGCCCTCGTCGAGGCGCACGTCGCCGATCTCCATGTCGGCGTCGTCGCCCGTGCCGAACGTGCGCACGGACGCCTCGGTGCGGGTGCGCATCGCGGCGACGCGGACGTCGTCGGCGTTCAGCACGACGACCCCCTCGGGGCCGACCGCCTCGGCCATCTCGCCCTTGGCGACCGCGATGTTGTCGGCCGAGCCGAACTCGCCGACGTGCGCCGAGCCGACGTTCAGCACGATGCCGATCGACGGCGGGGCGATCTCGCACAGCACCGCGATGTCGCCGATCGCGCGGGCGCCCATCTCGACGACGAGGTACCGGGTCAGCTCGTCGACGCCGAGCACGGTCAGCGGCACGCCGAGCTCGTTGTTGAAGTTGCCCCGCGTGGCGACCGTCGCGCCGTCGGGTGCCAGCACGTGGGCCAGCAGGTCCTTGACGCTGGTCTTGCCGCTCGACCCCGTCAGGGCCACCACCTGCACGTCCTCGCGCACGTCGAGCACGTGACGGGCCAGCAGACCGAGCGCTCTGGTCACGTCGGGCACCACCACGGCGGGCACACCGGTGTCGCGCGAGGCCAGCACGGCGGCCGCTCCAGCCGCGACGGCCCGCTCGGCGTAGTCGTGCCCGTCGACGTGCTCGCCGGCGACGGCCACGAACAGCCCGCCCTCCTCGACGGCCCGCGAGTCGAGCGTCGCGGGGCCGTCGACGACGACGGCGGGGTCGCCGACGACCGCCCCGCCTATGACGTCGGCGATCTCGGCGAGCGTCAGGGGGATCACGAGGCGGCCCCGATCAGCTCGACCAGCACCTCGCGGTCGTCGAACGGGTGCACGACGCCGTCGACCTCCTGTCCGCGCTCGTGCCCCTTGCCGGCCACCACGACGGTGTCGCCGAGGTGCGCCATCGCGACGGCGTGCGCGATCGCGTCGCGGCGGTCGGCGACCTCGATCGTCACACCGGGGCCCGCTGCGGCCCCCTCCAGCACGGCGGCCCGGATGGCACCGGGACGCTCGGACCGGGGGTTGTCGTCGGTCACGACCACGACGTCGGCGTGCCGAGCGGCCGCCTCGCCCATCAGGGGTCGCTTGCCGTGGTCGCGGTCTCCCCCGGCGCCGATCACGACGATCAGGCGTCCGGCCGTGACGGGGCGCAGCGCGGTCAGCACCGCGGTCACGGCATCGGGCTTGTGGGCGTAGTCGACGATCGCGGTGAACGGCTGACCTGCCTCGACGCGCTCCATGCGCCCCGGGACGCCTGTGCTGGCCGCGATGCCCGCCGCGAGCTCGACGGGGTCGTGACCGGCCGTGGTCAGCGCGGCGACGACCGCGAGGGCGTTCGAGACGTTGAACACGCCCGGCAGCGGCACCGACAGGTCGATCGCCAGGCCGTCGGGTCCGAGCACCTCGAGGTCGGTCCCGAGGCGGTGGGGGCGGATGTTGACGGCCCGCCAGTCGGCCGGGTTGCCGTCGGTCGAGAACGTCGTGACGGGCAGCGGCGTGAGCTGACGCAGCCGTCGGCCGTGCGCGTCGTCGACGTTGACGACGGCGTGCCGTGCCCGCTCCGGGGTGAACAGCGACGCCTTGGCGAGGAAGTACTCCTCGAGGTCGTGGTGGAAGTCGAGGTGGTCGCGACCGAGGTTCAAGAAGACCGCGACTTCGAAGACGAAGCCGTCGGCGCGTCCCTGCACGAGGGCGTGGCTCGAGACCTCCATCGCGCACAGCTCGACCGACTCCTCGCGCATGACCGCGAACAGCGCCTGCAGCTGCGGTGCCTCCGGCGTCGTGAGGGTCGAGGCCGCGGGAACCCGTCCGATGCGGGTGCCGATCGTGCCCACCACGGCCGAGACCCGCTCGCCGAGCGCCGCCTCGGCGAGGTACGTGGTCGTGGTCTTGCCCTGCGTGCCCGTGACGCCGACGGTCGTGAACGACTCGGCGGGGTGCCCGTAGAACGACGCGCTGAGTGCCGCGAGCCGGCGGCGCGGCTCGTCGACGACGATCGTCGGCAGCAAGTCACCCACGAGGTCGGCGCCGGCGGGATCGGTCAGCACCGCGGTCGCGCCGGCGGCGGCGGCCTGGGACACGTACGTGCCGCCGTGCGCGTTGGCGCCCGGCAGCGCGACGTACAGGTCGCCCGCGAGCACGTGGGCCGTGTTGAGCGCGATGCCCGTGACGACCGCGTCGCCGGACACCGCTGCGCCGAGCGTCTCCGCGAGCTCGGGGAGCGTCCATCGGGGGGTCGTGGTGGGTCGCACCCGCATCGCATCCGTCACCCAGCAACCCTACCGACCGCGACCACCGCCGAGGCATGCGCACCTCGCCGCGTCAGGGCAGTCGGAGCGTCGCCCGCACGGGGTGGTGGTCCGACGCCATGGGACGCACGGCCCGGCCGTGCCGCAGGGGTGCGACGACCTCCCAGTCGGAGACGGCGGTGCCTGACGGGACGAAGATCCGGTCGATGTGGTCGCCGTACCGCACCTCGCGGCGCGGTCTCGACGCGAAGCCGTTGAAGCTGCTCACCCATGCGCGCGTGAACGACGTCGACTGCTGGTAGGCGTCGACGAGTCCGGCTCGGGCGAAGATCCGTCCGACGGGATCTCCGCCGCGGGCAGGGCTGGAGTTGACGTCGCCCGCGTAGACGACGGGTCCGCGGGCAGCGGATGCCGCCATGCCGCGGATCAGCGCGACGGCCTGGCGCTGCCTGGCCCGCGAGGCGCTCCGAGACGTCCCGGACTCGAGGTGCACCGAGATGAACGTGTAGGGGCTGCCGGTCACGGTGTCGTACATCGTGATCCACGGCGACGCGGCGCCCGCCGCGCGGACGACCCCGTCCTCGGTGTCGCCGTGGTGTCGCAGGTGAGCCCCTGGTCCGGACGTTCGCACCAGGACGATGTCGTTGCTGGTCTGCGCCACCTGCACGTAGCCGCGCCGGATCATCTGGGAGGTGAGGGCGAAGCCGTGACGGGTGAGCTCCTGAACGGCCACGACATCGGCGTCCGACTCCTCGATGCGCCGCACGATCGCGTCCCGCCGCTCCTTCCACCCCCGGCACACCGAGGCGCACACGTTGAAGGTCGCCACCCTGATCGACGTCGTGGCGGGGGCGTCGACCGGACGCGGAGTGGAGTGACAGTAGGTCCTCGAGTGCTCCGTCCGGTGCGGCCTCGCCACCGTGAAGCAGTACGAGCGTCCGGCCCGCAGGCCCTTCACGGTGCCGGTCGACGTCCTGGTCCGGACCGATGTGGCGCGACCGCCGGCCTGCGGGCGAGCGGTCAGCCGGTACGACCCCGTTCCTGCCCAGTCGAGCGTCATCGACGTCGGTGACGCAGCCACGACCCACGGCGCGTCGACCCGTCCTCGAGCGACGGCCGGTGCCGCCAGAACGGACACGACGACGGAGGCGACGATGCCGATGACGCCCAGCGTCCTCACGATTCTCACCCCCGCACGCTAGGCGAACCCGAGCCTCCACGGGCCGATTTCACGCGAAACCGTCCGAGTCCCACCCCGGGTCCGAGCGAGCGCAGCGAGCAAGAACCCACCCCGGGTCCGAGCGAGCGCTGCGAGCAAGAACCCACCCCGGGTTCGAGCGAGCGCAGCGAGCGAAGGACAGGCGGCCGCAGCGAGGAACGAGCTGCGGAGAGGGCGAGGTACGAGCCCGAGGCGGCGGAGCCGCCCCGCCTACCAGGTCTGCTCGACCTTGGGGCTCTTGGAGCCGCTGGGCGCGACGCCGAACCGCTCGAGCGCCATCGACATGATGTCGTGGAACACCGGCGCGGCGGTCGAGCCGCCTCCCGCGTTGCTGTACGGCTTGTCGAGCACGATGTAGGTCAGGAAGCGCGGGTTGTCGGCGGGGGCGAAGCCCATGAACGACACCGTGTTCTGGCCGCGGATGTAGCGCCCCGTCTGCGGGTCGACGCGCCACGCGGTGCCGGTCTTGCCGGCGACGCGGTAGCCCTCGATCTGCGCGGCGGGCGCGGTGCCGTCGTCGGCCGTCACGGCCTCCATCATCCGGGTGACGGTCGCGGCGGCGTCCTTGGAGACGACCCGGTGGCCCGGGGCCGACTCGACGGGCGTCTCGGTGCCCTCGGCGTCGACCGTGCCGGTGACGACGGTCGGCTCGCACATCGTGCCCGCGTTGGCGATGGCTCCCACGGCCCGCATCATCTGCATCGCGGTGACCGAGACGCCCTGGCCGAACGAGATCGTGGCGTGGTTGGCCTTGGTCCACGACGCCCCGTCGGTGAGGATGCCGTTGGACTCGCCGGGCAGGTTGACGCCGGTCTTCTGGCCGAAGCCGAACTTGGTGAAGTAGTCGTACATCGTCTGGTCGCTCATCTGCTGGGCGGCCACGATCGTGCCGAGGTTCGACGACTTGGCGATGACGCCGGCGGCGGTCAGGTTGATGCGGCCGTGCTCCCAGTAGTCGCCGATGCGGAACTTGTCGATCGTCAGGCTCGACGGCACCGAGATCGGGGTGTCGGCGGCGATCTTGCCCTGGTCGGCGAGGGCCGCCATCGTCACGGTCTTCATGACGCTGCCGGGCTCGTAGACGTTCTGCACGGCACGCGAGACGGTGTTGGAGTCGTCCATGCCGGTGCGGGTGTCGGCGTCGAACGTGGGCGACTGCGACATCTGCACGATCTGGCAGGTCTTGACGTCCATCGTGATGGCCAGGCCCCAGTCGGAGCTCGACTCGGCGACGGCGTCGGTCAGACGCTGGTCGGCGTACCACTGCAGGTCGCGGTCGATCGTGGTCTTGACGTCCTGGCCCGGCACCATCTTGGTGACGGTGCTGTCGGCCATCGGGATGCGCTGGCCGGTCGGCGAGACCTCGTACGTGCTCGAGCCGTCGGTGCCGGTCAGGGTCTTGTCGTACTGCTGCTCGAGCCCCGCGACGCCCTTGCCGGCGCCGTTGACGTAGCCGAGCAGGTTGGCCGCGAGCGAGCCGCCCGGGTAGGTGCGCAGCGTCTCCTTCTCGGTGGAGACCCCCGCGAGCTGGGCCTCCTGCAGGGCCGCGACGGCCTTGTCGGCCGTCCACTTGGGGATGTCGCGCGCGAGGACGACGTAGCGGGTCTTGGGGGTGCGCAGCGTGTCGATCGTGTCGAAGTAGTCGATCTCGTCGCCGAGCTCCTCGCGCAGGATCCGTGCGATCTGCGGGGCGTTGGCCGTCGTCAGGGTGGGGTCCGCGACGATCGTGAGGCCGTCGACGCTCGTCGCGAGCTGCGCGCCGTTGCGGTCGAGGATGTTGCCGCGCGGCGCGGGCTGCGTCTGCGGCTGGGTGCCGGCCTGGATCGATGCGGCGGCGTACGCGCTCGCGTCGATGCCCTGGATCTGGAAGAGCCGGGCGCCGAACAGCCCGAACACGAGGAAGACGCCGATCGTGCAGAACCGCAGCCTGCGCCGTGTCAGGCGGTGCCGGTCGTTCGTGGCGGCGGTCACTGCGTCACGCTCCTGATGTTGCTGCCCGGCTCGGCCGCCTGGGGCTTGCCGAGCACCTTCCCGTCAGAGAGTCGCAGAAAGGCGGGGTTGGCGTTCGGCACCATGCCGATGGCGATGGCACGTTTCGCGACGTTGGCGGGGCTCTGCAGGCGGTCGACCTCGCGGGCGATCGACTGCTGGCGGGTCTCGAGCGAGGCGGCCTGGCGGTCGAGCCGCGTCGCCTCGAACGACTGGGCCTGCAGGACCGTGCTCATCAGCACCAGGCCGACGAGTCCGGCGCCCAGCACGCTGAGCACGACGACCACGAACGGCGCCTTGCGGGCGCGGCTCCGGACGGGGCGGACGAGTCGCAGACCCGCGGCCCGGGCGTCCTCGAGGACCTTCGGTGCGGGTGCCAGCGTCCGCGCGACCATCGAGCTCATGCGGCCACCTTCGTGAGGGAGGAACGGTACGCAGCCGGCCGCATCGATCCGGCATCACGATTCACTCGCTGGCGCTCGCTCATGACTTGTTCCTCTCGGCCACGCGGAGCCGGACCGACCGGGCCCGGGGGTTGTCGTCGATCTCGTCGTCGGTCGCCAGCTCGGCGCCGCGGGTGACGAGGGAGAACTTGGCCTCGTGCCCGGCGGGCACGAACGGCATGTCGCGCGGCACGTCGGTCGTGGTGACCTCCGTGAGGGCGCGCTTGGTGATGCGGTCCTCGAGCGAGTGGTACGACAGCACCACGACCCGGCCGCCGGGGGCCAGCACGTCGAGAGCGGCGGGCAGCGCCCGGCGGTAGACCCCCAGCTCGTCGTTGACCTCGATGCGCAGCGCCTGGAACGTCCGCTTGGCGGGGTTGCCGCCGGTGCGTCGCGCCGCCTGCGGGATCGAGTCGCGGATCAGGTCGACCAGGCGGGCGCTCGTGGTGAAGGGCTCGACGGCCCGCGCGGCCACGACGTTGTCGGCGATGCGCTTGGCGAACTTCTCCTCGCCGTACTCGCGCAGCACGCGCGACAGGTCGCGCGAGCTGTACGTGTTGAGGACGTCGGCGGCCGTCAGCTCGTCCTCGGCGTTCATCCGCATGTCGAGCGGGGCGTCCTGCGCGTAGGCGAAGCCCCGATCGGCGAGATCGAGCTGCATCGACGACACCCCGAGGTCGAACAGGACGCCCGAGACGGTCGTAAGACCGGCCCCCGCGACGACCTCGCCGATCTCGTCGTAGACGGCGTGCGCGAACGTGACGCGGTCGCCGAACGGCGCGAGACGGTCCTGCGCCCGCCTCAGCGCCTCGCGGTCACGGTCGATGCCGATGACGTGCAGACCGTCGAAGCGCTGCAGCATCGCCTCGGTGTGACCGCCGAGGCCCAGGGTCGTGTCGACCACGACGGGACGCTCCCCCGTCAGCGACGGGGCCAGCACGTCGAGCACGCGGTCCAGCAGCACGGGGACGTGGCTCGCGTCGGCCTGACCCGAGCCCGTCGGGGACGTCACAGCCGGCCCAGGCCGATCGAGATCAGCACTGCGAGGGCGATCGACGAACCCAGCGAGAAGGCCATCAGGCGGGCGCCGTCGGCGACCTCGTGCCGCACGCGTCGCGTCGGCGACGTCGTCGCGCCCGTCTCGATCGTCATGTCCCCTGCCCCTCGTCGCTCTCGTGCCCTGTCGTGTGCCCGGTCCTCCGCCCCGGTGTGGGGGCGGATGTCGTTCGTGTGCCCAGATCCACGACCGCTGGGTCTGACACCGGGGAAGTGATGTCAGAACCGCGCGGGCGCAGATCTCGCCGCACGAACGTCAGAAGATCCCGGGCATCACTTCTTCCGACATGTCCGCGAACGGACCTTCCTGCGATGCCGAGAACTCGTCCCAGCGGGCCGAGTCCCAGATCTCGATGCGGTCCATCGCCCCGACGACCGTGCACTCCCTGTCGAGGTGCGCCCAGGTGCGCAGCACCGACGGGATCGGGATGCGCCCCTGCTTGTCGGGCACCTCCGACGAGGCGCCCGAGAAGAACATCCGGTTGAAGTTGCGCGCCGCCTGGTTGGTGAACGGCGTGTTGCGGATGCGGTCGGTGAAGGCGTTGAACGACTCGGTCGTCCAGCCGTAGACGCAGTTCTCCTGCCCGCGGGTCAGCACGATGCCGGTCTCCAGGCGAGGGCGGAACTTGGCCGGCAGGAAGAGACGGCCCTTGTCGTCGAGTCGGGGGGTGTAGGTGCCGAAGAAGTTCGAGACATCCGGGTTCACCTCTCTCCTCCTCGTTGACGGCCATGCGCTCCATTTCGCACCACTGTACTCCACATTGCCCCACCGGACCACCATTCGCGGCCTGTTTCCGGACATGTCGCAGCGATGTCCCCACGGCTCGCGAATGGCGTCGTGGCCCGTCAGGACAACGAAAAAACCGCCCCCGAGGGGGCGGTTCACGAAGAGGTGGAGCGAAGTGGGGCGTTCAGCCCCGCATCGGCGTCAGCGGTCAGATGCCGTCGCCGTCGCGGCGGCGCTGCCAGCGCTCCTCCATGCGGTCGACGAACGAGCCGGACGGCTTCTGCTGGCGCTGGCGGGGACCCGACGGCGCGGCCGTCTCGTCCTCGCGACCACCGATGCCACGCTTCCAGGCCTGGCTGAACAGGAAGGCCGTCCCGACCATGAGCAGGAAGCCGATGACCCCGAGCCACGTCATCTTGGAGACGGCGCCGGAGAACATCACCACGAGCCCGGCGATGAAGCCGAGGGCCGACAGCACCGCGACGCGCCGGTTGCGGGCCATGAACTTGGACCCGCGCAGCGTGGAGGCGAAGTCGGGATCTTCTGCGGCCAGCGACTGCTCGAGCTGGTGCAGCAGCCTGGCCTCTTCGTCAGAGAGTGGCACTCTTGCCTCCTGGATCGGGTGGTGCTGCGGTCAAGTCTAGGCGGGCGATCGTGTGCAGACCAGCCGAAAGACCTGTGAAGTCCGATGAGCTTCTCAGGATCTGCTCGAGCGCGAACAGCGCGTCGCGCGCACCGGGCTCGGTGTCGACGATCGCGCTGGGCACGAGGTCGGCGAAGACCCGCACGCCCTGGCTGCGGATCGTCGTGAAGTGCAGGTCGGACAGCAGGGCCTCGACCTCGTGCTGCACGAACCGCCGCGGCCCCATGGTGCGCAGGTTCCAGTCGCCCGCCGAGCGGGCCAGCAGGGTCTGGGCCGTGACGAAGTCGCCCGCCAGCGCCCGCGCCGCGACCGCGGCGTTGCGACCCGCGACCATCACGCTGACGTGACCGGCGGGGCGCAGGACCGTGGCGACGGTCGACAGCGCCTCGGCGGGGTCGTCGACGTGCTCGAGGACCCCGTGGCACACGACCAGGTCGAACGAGGCGGCGGCCACGTGGTCGGGCAGGTCGGACGCATCGCCCAGCACCCCCGTCACCGGGACGGCCAGGCCGGCCTCGACGCCGCGGCGGTGCAGCGAGGCGAGGGCGTCGGGGCTCGGGTCGACGACCGTGACGCGGTGCCCGAGCTGGGCCAGCCGGACGGCGTCGCCACCGGTCCCGCCACCCAGGTCGAGGACGTCGAGCGACGCACCGTCGCCGGCGATCCGGACGGCGTCGACGACTGCCTGCCACATCAGCTCGGAGCGCACCGGACCCATGACCGACACTGTAGTCACAGGCCCCCGGCCCGCTCCCCACCGCGCTCCCCCGTCCCGGCCCGGCCCGTGTCCGGCCGGGCGCCGCCCGGCCCGTACGCTTCCGGCCATGGCGAACGTCGTGGTGGTCGGTGGCGGCTTCGCGGGCCTGTCCGCCGCCGCGCGCCTCGCGAAGCTGCGGCACGACGTCACGCTCGTCGACTCGGGCGACCGCCTGGGCGGACGTCTGCACGGTCACGTCGTCGACGGGCACGCGTGGCCCGTCGACCTCGACACCGTGACGCTGCCCGGCGTCTTCCGCGACCTGTTCCGCAAGTCCGGGCGTCCCATCGACCGTGTCATCGGCCTCGACAAGACGCACGGACGGCGCCACCTCTTCAAGGACGGGTCGGTGCTCGACCTGCCGCTCGGCAACCGGGGCGACCAGCACGAGGCCGTCGTGGCGCTGACCGGCGAGGACGAGTGGTCTCCGTGGGTCGACCGGTTCGCCGAGCCGTGGAACCTCATCCGCCTGACGGCGCTCGACCAGGTCTTCGCGGGCCGCAGGGCCGTCGACCGCCCCGCCCGCAAGGTGCTGCGGCCCCGGCGCACGGTCGAGTCGCTCGACCGCGAGCTGGCCGACGAGCGCCTCGCCAAGATCGTCCTCGACCCCGTGCGGCTCGCGGGCCACGACCGCCGGTCGACCCCCGCCTTCGTCGCGGTCAACCACTACGTCGAGCGGTCGTTCGGGCGGTGGCGCTTCGACGGCGGCCTGCCGGCCCTGGCCCACGCCCTCGAGCAGCGACTCGCGGAGCGACGCGTGACGGTCGAGCTCGGCGAGACGGGTGTCGAGATCACGCGCGCGGCCGGGCAGGTCACGGGCGTCGTGACGGACCGTCGCACGATCGCGGCGGACGTCGTCGTGTGGTGCGCGCCGACGATCCCCGCCCCCCTTCCTCCCGTCCGCATGCTGCCGGTCATCCCCGCGGCCCGGACGTTCGTGACGCTCGGCCCGGGCGCGCCAGAGCTCGCCGACGAGACCCTCGTGCACGGCAATCCACCCGTGCGCATCTACACCGCCGGCGAGCGCCGGTGGACCATCGAGCACCACAGCGGCGAGGACCCGCTCCAGGCCCTGGCCCGGTTCGGCCTCGACCTGCGCGCTCACGTCGAGACGCGGTCCACGCTCTCGCCCAGCCAGCTCGTGACGGCCGGCCATTGGGGCTGGGCCTGGAGCACCTGGACCACGGTCTTCGACCTGCCGGGCGTCGCGCCCGCCGGCGGCCTGTACTTCGCCGGGGCGCACGCCTACCCGGGTGGAACCCTCGAGGGCATCGGCATGGCGACCGCGGCGATCGCCGCCGACGTCGGCGCCGTCGGCCGCTGACGTCGGGGCGTCTAGATCAGGTCGTCGGCGCGCAGACGATCGAAGATCTCGCGGGTCGCCTTCGACCGGTTGAGCGTGATGAAGTGCAGCCCCGGGGCGCCACCGTCGAGCAGGTCGCGGCACAGCTGCGTCGCGAGCTCGATGCCCTTGGCCCGGACGGCGCCCTGGTCGTCGGCGATGGGCTCGATCTGCTCCAGCACCTCCGGCGGCATCGCGGCGCCCGACAGCTCGGCCATGCGGGCGACCTGCGCGAAGTTCAGGATCGGCATGATGCCCGGCACGATCGGGATGTCGCTGCCGAGCGCACGGACGCGGTCGACCAGCCCGAAGTAGTCGGACGCCCGGAAGAACAGCTGCGTGATGGCGTAGTCGGCGCCGGCCCGCGCCTTGGCCACGAGCACCTCGGCGTCGTGGTCGAGGCTCGCGGCGTCCGGGTGCCCCTCGGGGAACGCCGCGACGCCGATCTCGAAGCCGCCCAGCTGACGTGCCAGCTCGACCAGGTCGATCGCGTACGTCATGCCGTCGGGGTGCTGCTCCCACGGCGCGCGCGGCCCGCCCTTGGGGTCGCCGCGCAGCGCGAGCACGTTGTCGACGCCGGCCGCCGCGTACTGCTTGAGGACCGACTCGATCTCTCCCTTGGTCTGCGACACGAGGGTCAGGTGGCCGACGGGACGCATGCCGGTCTGCTCGGCGATGCGCGACGTGATGCGCACCGTTCGCTCCTGGCTCGTGCCGCCAGCGCCGTACGTCACCGAGACGAAGGTCGGGTCGAGGGGCTCGAGATCGGCGATGGTCTGCCACAGCACGTCCTCGCCCGCGTCGTCCTTGGGCGGGAAGAACTCGAACGAGAAGCTCGGTGCGGGGGCCCGGAGGGCAGCGACGAGGGAGCGGTCATCGGAAGCCATGGCGCAACGGTACCGTTCAGGACGTGACTTCAGGCCGCGACGACCACGACTTCACGACCCGGGTTGATCACACCCTGACGCGGTTCGTGGAGCACCAGCGCTCGCTCTTCGCTGCCATGGGCCCCGACCTGGACGAGCTGGCCGACGCCGCGATCGCGTTCGTCGAGGGCGGCAAGCGGCTGCGTCCGCAGTTCTGCCTCGCGGGGTGGCTCGTGGCCGGCGGCGACCCCGACGAGCCCGGCATCGTCCCCGCCGCCGCATCGCTCGAGTGGCTGCAGGGCAGCGCCCTCGTGCACGACGACCTGATGGACGGCTCCGACACGCGTCGTGGGCGCCCGGCCGTGCACCGCGCCTTCGAGGCCAGCCACCGCGACGCCGGACGCGTCGGCGACCCGGCGGGTTTCGGCGAGTCGGTCGCGGTGCTGCTGGGCGACCTGATGCTGTCGTGGTGCGACGAGATGTTCCGCGCCAGCGACCTGCCGACGGTCCCCGCGGCCCTGGCGTACCTCGACCTGTGCAAGACCGAGGTCGTGGCGGGCCAGTTCCTCGACGTCGTCGGCCAGACCCGGGCGACCCTGTCGGTCGCTGAGGCCATGCGGGTGGTGCGCTACAAGTCGGCCAAGTACACCGTCGAGCGTCCCCTCCACATGGGGGCGGCCCTGGCCGGCGCCGACGCGACCATGATCGATGCGCTGTCGGAGGTCGCCCTGCCCCTCGGCGAGGCGTTCCAGCTGCGCGACGACGTCCTCGGCGTGTTCGGCGACCCGGCGGTGACGGGCAAGCCCGCCGGTGACGACCTCCGCGAGGGCAAGCGGACGGTGCTGGTCGCACGGGCGCACGAGCTCGCCGACGAGGCCGGACGCGCGCTGCTCACCGAGGGCCTCGGCACCGCCGACGCCGTCGACGCGCTGGCCACGCTCATCCGCACGTCGGGGGCGCTCGACGCGGTCGAGGCCGACATCTCGCGCCTCGAGGCGCAGGCCGACGCCGCGATCGACCGCCTCGGCGGCAGGGCTCCCGAGGTGCTGCACCCCCTGGCCCTCAAGGCGACCCGCCGCGCCAGCTGACTCCCCCGCGAGGGTGCGGGCGACATCACAGACGCCGGGCAACACGCGTCCGCTCCGGTCACGGTCCGGTGTGGCAGAGTCACTAGAATGCGTTCAGGACCGCCAGGGGTCCGCTGTGCGACAAGGAGGGCGACGTGGCGATCACAGGCGACGACGCCCTCGTCGGCACGGTCCTCAACGAGCGGTACCTCATGGGCGAGCGCATCGCCCGCGGCGGCATGGCCAGCGTGTTCAAGGCCCTCGACCAGCGGCTCGACCGCGAGGTCGCGATCAAGGTCATGCACCGCGGTCTCGGCGACGACCAGCAGTTCACGCAGCGCTTCGTCCGCGAGGCCAAGTCCGCCGCCAAGCTGAACCACCGCAACGTCGTGTCGGTCTTCGACCAGGGCACCGACGGCGAGGTCACGTACCTCGTCATGGAGTACGTCCCGGGCAACACGTTGCGCGACCTCATGCGGGCCGAGGCGCCGATGCCCCCGTGGCGCGCGCTCGAGCTGCTCGAGCAGGTGCTGATCGCCCTGTCGGCGGCCCACGCGGCGCGCATCATCCACCGCGACGTCAAGCCCGAGAACGTGCTCATCACGCCCGACGGCGACGTCAAGGTCGCCGACTTCGGCCTGGCGCGCGCGGTCAGCGCGGCGACGACCGCGACGGGCGGCACGCTGATCGGCACGGTCTCGTACCTGGCCCCCGAGATCGTGACCAACGACGGCGTCGACGCCCGCTCCGACGTCTACGCGTGCGGCGCCATGCTCTACGAGATGCTCACGGGCTTCAAGCCGCACTCCGGCGAGTCGCCGATCCAGGTGGCCTACAAGCACGTCCACGAGGACATCGGACGTCCGTCGGCGATCCAGCGCGGCATCCCGCCCTACGTCGACGCCTTGGTCGCGCGCGCCACGGTCCGTGACCGCGACCAGCGCTCGACCGACGCCCGCGTCATGCTGCAGCAGGTGCGGTCGGTGCAGCGCGCCCTGGCGGCGGGGCTCGACGACGACCCCGAGCTCGTGGCCGACCTGCGTCCCGGCGCCCGCGTCGACGAGGACGCCCCGACCCTCGCGGTCCCCGGCGCACCGATCGGCTCGGCCCTCGGCGCCTCGGCCTCCGCGTCCGCCGTCACGACCGCCACCGCGGCGGGCGACGAGCACACGATGCAGTGGAGCAGCCACCCCACGGCTGCCCCGTCGGTCCCGATCGAGGGCGCGGCCAAGCCCGCGGGGCTGCACCCGCCGATGACCCGCGAGCAGTACGGGCAGGTCACCAGCCGTCCGCACTCGCGCCGCGGCCGCAACCTGCTGATCGCCGCCGTCGTGATCGCCCTGCTCGCGGGCTTCCTGTCGTACTACTTCACGGTGCTGCGCTACGACGAGACGCCGTTCCTGGTCAACAGCGCCGAGACCGTGGCGAAGGACAACGCCGAGCAGGCCGGCTTCGAGTTCAAGGTCACCGAACGGGAGTTCTCCGAGACCGTCCTGGCCGGCACGATCATCCGCACCGATCCCGATCCCGGCGACAAGATCCTGCCCGGCAGCACGATCGACGCCGTCGTGTCGAAGGGACCCGACCGCGTCTACATCCCCGAGGGCAACCTCAAGGGCATGACGATCGACGAGGCCACCGCGGCCCTCGGGCAGCAGGACCTCAAGCTCGGCGAGCAGAACCAGGCCTACAGCGAGACGATCGCCCAGGGTCTGATCATCCGCGCCGAGGGCGTCACGTCGGCCGATCCGCTCAAGCGCGGCGACTCCGTCAACGTCCGGGTCAGTCGCGGCCGCCAGCCGATCGACATCAAGAACTACGAGGGCCAGTCGCTGCAGACCGCCCGCAAGGCGCTGCAGGACGCCGGGTTCACGGTCACGACCAACGAGGCGTTCAGCGACACCGTCGCCGAGGGCGCGGTCGTCTCGCAGTCACCCGGCAGCGGGCAGGGCTTCAAGGACGACACGATCTCGCTGACCGTCTCGAAGGGCCCCGAGGCCATCCCGATCCCGTCGGTCGTCGGCATGAAGAAGTCCGACGGACGCGCGGCGCTCGAGGCCGCGGGCTTCAAGGTGCGCGCGTTCTCCTTCCCGGGCGCCGGCAACTACATCATCCAGCGCCAGGTGCCGAACGGCGGCGACACCGCCAAGCGCGGCACGACGGTCACGATCTCGCCGCTCTGACCGCGGCCGACCGGGTGCGGAGCGCGCCCGGGCCG
Source organism: Aeromicrobium sp. CFBP 8757 (assembly GCF_014841755.1). NCBI lineage: Bacteria > Bacillati > Actinomycetota > Actinomycetes > Propionibacteriales > Nocardioidaceae > Aeromicrobium > Aeromicrobium sp. CFBP 8757. Next base: position 198,982 of record NZ_JACYUM010000005.1, on the reverse strand, counting down.
TGGCCCGGGCGCCCGCGCGTCAGCGTCCCGCGAGCATCTCGGCGACGAGGAACGCCAGCTCGAGCGACTGCGCCCGGTTGAGGCGGGGGTCGCACAGCGTCTCGTAGCGGTGCGTCAGGTCCTCGGCGGAGAGCCGCGACCCGCCACCGACGCACTCGGTGACGTCGTCGCCCGTGAGCTCGACGTGGACGCCACCGGGCCACGTGCCGAGCGAGCGGTGCACCTCGAAGAAGCCGCGCACCTCGTCGATGACGTCGTCGAACTCGCGGGTCTTGTAGCCGTTGGACGTCTCGAAGGTGTTGCCGTGCATCGGGTCGCAGATCCACGCGACCTCGATGCCGGCGGCGGTGACCTTCTCGACCAGGTTCGGCAGGCCGTCACGGATCTTCTTGGCGCCGAAGCGGGTGATGAAGCTGACCTTGCCCGGCACGCGCTCGGGGTTGAGCTTCTCGTACAGCGCGATCGCGTCGTCGGCGGTCGTGGTGGGGCCGAGCTTGACCCCGATGGGGTTGGCGATGCGGCTCAGCAGCTCGACGTGCGCGCCGTCGAGCTGGCGGGTGCGCTCGCCGATCCACACGAAGTGGCTCGAGACGTCGTACGGCTGCTCGGTGCGCGAGTCGATGCGCGTCAGGGCGTGCTCGTACTCGAGGATCAGCGCCTCGTGCGACGAGAAGAAGTCGACGGTGTGGAACTCGTCGGGGTCGACCCCGATCGCGTCCATGAACGCGAGGGCGCGGTCGATCTCGGCGCCGATGCGCTCGTAGCGCTCGCCGACGGGGCTGCTCTTGACGAAGTCGGTGTTCCACGCGTGCATCTGACGCAGGTCGGCGTAGCCGCCGGTCGTGAAGGCACGGGCCAGGTTGAGGGTCGCGGCCGACGCGTTGTAGACGTCGACGAGCCGCTGGGGGTCGTGCGCACGCGACTCGGGGGTGAAGTCGAAGCCGTTGACGGCGTCGCCGCGGTAGGCGGGCAGCGTCACGCCGTCGCGGGTCTCGGTGTCGCTGGAGCGCGGCTTGGCGTACTGGCCGGCCAGGCGGCCGACCTTCACGACCGGGACGCTGGCGGCGTACGTCAGCACGACCGCCATCGACAGCAGGACCCGCAGCTTGTTGCGGACGTTCTCGGCCGTGACGCCCTCGAACGTCTCGGCGCAGTCACCGCCCTGCAGCAGGAACGCCTCGCCCCGGGCGACCTCGGCGAGCCGGTCGCGCAGCGCGTCGCACTCGCCGGCGAACACCAGGGGCGGCATCCTGCGCAGCGTCTGCACCGCGGCGTCGCGGGCGGTCTGGTCGACGTACGTGGGCTGCTGGGCGGCGCCGATCGCGTGGAGGTCGTCAAGGCTGGGGATGCTCACGCCAGAATTCTACCCGTGCCGAGCCGTGCCCCGACCCCGCCGTCCGGCGGTGGACGAGCCTCCCGCACCTCGGTCGTCCCCACCGCGGATTCCCAGGTGGACCCGGGAATCGTGCGCGTCCTCGCTGATCGCGGGGTCCACGGGGGAATCCACCACCCCACCCTGTTCGCAACCGGGGTGGGGTGCCGGTTTCCGTGGTGCGCACCGGAAGCTTCCGAGGTGGAGCTGGGAAACCGCGCCGAGCCGCCGCGCCTACCAGCCGAGCGTGCCCGGGGCGCCCTTGAACGGGCCCGTCACGCGCGACGTGATCCAGCCGCCGTAGAAGTCACCCTCCTGCGCCTGCACGGTCTCGCCGTCGATCGAGCACGAGTCGACCTTGCCGGGATAGATCGCGACGTGGCCGACCAGGTCGCGGTAGCCGTCGGTGGGCGACTCGTACGTCCACGCGCCGGCGCGGATCGTGCGCTCGGGCGTGACGACGTCGAAGTACGAGGCCGCGCCCTTCCACTCGCACCACGTCGACCCGTCGATCCGGCGCAGCACGCCGTCGGCGAACGAGTCGATCGGCAGGTAGTACGTCGGCGGGTGGCTGGTCTCGCAGATCCGGTACGAGGCCGACGTGTCGGCGATCGTCAACCCTCCCAGGGTCACGACGAGGTGCTCGTCGCTGGGTTCGATCGACGGCGGGCGCGGGTAGTCCCACACGTTCTCGACGGGACGGGAGCTCATGTCACGAGGCTACGCCGACTAGCCGAAGAACACCTCGGCCTCCTCGTACAGGTCGTCGCGGACGGTCTTGAGCGTCTCGGTGCCCTCCGACAGCGGCACCCGGGCGATCTCGGTGCCCCGCAGCGCCATCATCGTGCCGAAGTCGCCCTCGTGGACCGCCGTGACGGCGTGCAGCCCGAACCGTGTCGCGAGCCACCGGTCGAAGGCCGTGGGCGAACCGCCGCGCTGCACGTGCCCCAGCACGACGGCACGCGCCTCCTTGCCGGTGCGGTGCTCGATCTCGGACGCGAGGCGGTCGCCGATGCCGCCCAGCCGGACGTGCCCGAAGGCGTCCTTCTCGCCACTGACGAGGGACATGTCGCCGCCCTCGGCCGGCACGGCGCCCTCGGACACCACGATGATCGGCGCGTAGTGCGTCGCGAACCGGCTCTCGACCTGCGCGCACACGCGGTCGATGTCGAACGGACGCTCGGGGATCAGGATGATGTTGGCCCCGCCGGCCAGTCCGCTGTGCAGGGCGATCCAGCCCGCGTGGCGTCCCATGACCTCGACGACCAGCACCCGGTGGTGCGACTCGGCCGTCGTGTGGAGCCGGTCGATCGCCTCGGTCGCGATGTTGACCGCGGTGTCGAAGCCGAAGGTGAAGTCGGTGCCGGACAGGTCGTTGTCGATCGTCTTGGGCACGCCGACGACCTGGACGCCGAGGTCGGCGAGCCGGCTCGCGACGCCGAGCGTGTCCTCGCCGCCGATCGCGATGAGCGCGTCGCAGCCGTGACGCTCCAGCGTGTCGCGGATGCGCTGGACGCCACCCTCGACCGCGAACGGATTGGTGCGCGACGAGCCGAGGATCGTGCCGCCGCGCGGCAGGATGCCGCGCACCTCGTCGACGCCGAGCGTCATGACGTCGTCCTCGAGCGGCCCCCGCCAGCCGTCGCGGAACCCCACGAACTCGTGGCCGTACTGCTGGACACCCTTGCGGACCGCCGCCCGGATGACCGCGTTGAGACCGGGGCAGTCGCCTCCCCCGGTGAGCATGCCGACGCGCATTCGAGCTCCTCAGGACGTGTGACCTACGACACTAGCGCCCCTCCGGTCGGGAAGCCGTCCGCGGCTCGTGCGTCCTTCGCCCCAGGAGGCCGCTTGCAGCGCGCGCCAGCGAGGCGAGGGGTCTGGCCCCATCCGGCTCGATCGCTCGCTGCGCTCGCTCTCGTCAGACCGGCTTGATCTCTTCCCAGACCTCGTCGGACTCGGCGGCCGCGGCGGCCGCAGCGGCCTCCTTCTCACGGGCCTGGTCCCGCTTCTTGGCCTCCTGCGCGTAGAGGTCGACGTACTCCTGGCCCGACAGCCGCATGATCTCGTACATGATCTCGTCGGTGATGGCCCGCAGGATGTAGCGGTCGTCCTCCATGCCCTCGTACCGGCTGAAGTCGAGCGGGGCGCCGAACCGGACGCCGGGGCGCGCGAACGAGCCGAAGATCTTGCCGGGAGGCGCGACGACGTCGGTGCCAATGACCGCGAGCGGGATGACCGGCACACCGGCTTCGAGCGCGAGGCGCGCGACCCCCGTGCGCCCGCGGTAGAGCTTGCCGTCGTGCGACCGGGTGCCCTCGGGGTAGATGCCGCACACCTCGCCGTCGGCGAGCAGCCGCAGCTGGGTCTTGATCGCGCCGGCCGCCGCCGAACCGCTGCTGCGGTCGATCGGCACCTGCCCGGCGCCGGAGAAGAAGGTCTTCTGCAGCCAGCCCTTGACGCCCGACCCCTCGAAGTACTCGGCCTTCGCGACGAACGTGACGCGCCGCGGGATCACGAGCGGCATGAACAGCCAGTCGCTGTACGACAGGTGGTTGCTCGCCAGGATGACCGCGCCCTCGCGCGGGACGTTCTCGGTGCCCTGCGCCCACGGCCTGAAGATCAGCTTGAGCAACGGACCCAGCGCGAGGAACTTGAGGAACCAATAGAACACGGACAGGACACTACTCCGTCCGGCTCGCCCCGCGCAGGACGAAGCGCGGGAGACGACGTGACCGACCACGGGGTCGGACGCCCTCCCATGGGGGATGATGGACGCATGACGTCAGCACCCCGGGCCGGCACCGAGCCCTTCGCCGCCGAGGGCGGCCGCGTCGGCTTCCTGCTGAGCCACGGGTTCACGGGCTCCCCCGCCTCGATGACGCCGTGGGCCCGGCACCTCGCAGCGCAGGGGCACTCCGTCCGCGTGCCGCGCCTGCCGGGTCACGGCACGACGTGGCAGGACATGAACCGCACCCGGTGGGACGACTGGTACGGCGAGCTCGACACGGCGCTGACCGAGCTGCGGTCGCACTGCGACACCGTCGTCGTGGCGGGCCTCTCGATGGGCGGTTGCCTCGCCCTGCGGCTCGCCGAGCAGCGGCCCGGCGACGTCGACGCCGTGGTGCTGGTCAATCCCGCCGTCAACGTCAAGCGTCTCGACATCAAGCTCGTCCCGCTGCTGCAGTGGGTCGTCCCCTCGATGCCGGGCATCGGCAACGACATCAAGAAGCCGGGCCAGGACGAGATCGGCTACGACCGCACACCCCTGAAGGCACTCGCGTCGCAGGTGACGATGTGGAGGCAGGTGCGTGCCGCGCTGCCGTCGGTGACGCAGCCGCTGCTGATGTTCCGCTCCGCCGACGACCACGTCGTCGACGAGACCTCGCAGTCGATCATCCTCGAGGGCGTCTCGTCGGACGTCGCCGAGCTGGTCACCCTGCACGACAGCTTCCACGTCGCGACGCTCGACCACGACGCCGAGCTGATCTTCGGCCGCACCGACGCCTTCGTCGCCGAGCACCTGCCCTCATCGCCCGACCGGGAGGACGCATGACCGAGCGCGACGAGTTCGACCGCATCGTCGAGGGGCTCGACCTCGACCTGTCGTTCGCCGACGAGCCGGTCGCCGACCCTCCGAGCCCGCCGTCTCCCCCGCAGGCGGCTCCCGTCGAGCCGGCCGAGGACGAGCAGTTCTATCGGCACGTCGACGCCCGACCGATCGTGCCCCGTCGTCGGGGCATCGTGCTCGCGTGGGCCGGCGTCATCGGCGCGCCGATGCTGCTGGTGCTCGCGACCGTCGCCCACGTCTTCCTCGACCGTCCGATCGTCGCGGGCGCCGCACTCACCTTCGTGGCTTCGGCGATCTACCTGTTCTTGCAGCTGCCCGAACACGGGCCCTCGCGCCGGGACTGGCCGGACGACGGCGCCGTGCTGTGATGCGAGCCATGTCGGCGGCACCGATCAGGCCCGCCTCGGGCCCGAGGTGCGCGCGGACGATCCGGGCCTCGGCGCGGTAGCCGCGGCCCGTCAGCGTGCGGGAGAACGCCGCGCGGGCCGGGCCGATCAGCAGGTCCTTGGCGTCGCTCACGCCGCCGCCGATCACGAACATGCCGGGATCGAGCGCCGCCGCCAGGTTGGCGATGCCGACGCCGAGCCAGTCGCCGACGTCGGCGATCCACTCGACGGCCTCCTCGTTGCCGGTCTTGGCGTGCGCCGTCACGAGGTGCCCCTCGATGCGCTCGACGGTTCCACCGGCGTCGGCGAGCATGAGCTTGCCGAGCTCGGTGCCGTCGGTCGCCGCGGCACGGGCCCGACGGGTCAGGACGCGTCCGCTGGCGTACTGCTCCCAGCAGCCCTGGTTGCCGCACTCGCACTGGTTGCCGTTCGGGACGACCTGCATGTGGCCGAACTCGCCGGCGATGCCGAACTGTCCGCGATACGGCTGGCCGTCGATGACGATCGCGCCTCCGATGCCCGTGCCGAGGGTGATCAGCACCAGGTCGGCCTCGTTCTGCGCCGCGCCGAAGCGCCACTCGGCCCATCCCGCGGCGTTGGCGTCGTTGTCGACCAGGACCGGCAGACCCGTCCGGCGGGCCACCGAGTCGCGCAGCGGCTCGTGGCGCCACGCCAGGTGCGGCGCGAACAGCACGGTCGACTGCGTCGCGTCGACGAAGCCCGCCGCGCCGACGCCGATCGCCCGGATGTGGTGCTCGCGACGGAACTCCTCGGTGATCGAGGCGATCGCGTCGATCACCTCGAGGGGGTCGGTCGTCGGGGTCTCGCGCTTGAGGCGGGCCAGGACGTGACCGTCCTCGTCGACGACGCCGGCGGCGATCTTGGTGCCGCCGATGTCGATGCCCACGGCCAGCTTGTCGGCCATCAGGCCCTCCTCGTCGACGTCGTCGGTTCGGTGCGTGCCAGGTCCGCAGCGCCGATGATGCCCGCCTCGTTGCCGAGCGCGGCCAGGCGCAGGGCCGCCTGCGGCCGGTGGGCGCGGGCCGGCAGGTGCGTCTCGAACGCCTCGACGAGGTGGGTCATGAGCAGGTCGCCCGCCGCGCCGACACCTCCGCCGATCGCGATGACGCTGGGGTCGAGCACGGTGGCCAGCACGGCCGCCCCCTCGCCGATCCAGCGTCCGAGGTCTGCCAGGAGGTCGACCGACATCGGGTCGCCGTCCTGCGCGAGCCTCGTGACGGCCGGACCCGTGATGCGCGCGAGATCACCGTCGGCCAGGGCCGTGAGCGCCTCGGACCCGGGGTCGCGGTTCGTGACGCGTTCGCGGGCGTCGCGCACCAGGGCGCTGCCGCTGCCGTACTGCTCGTAGCAGCCGCGCTGGCCGCAACCGCACAGGATGCCGTCGGGGACGATGCGCATGTGGCCGATCTCGGCGGCGACGCCGAACCCGCCACGGAACAGGCGGCCACGGTGCACGATGCCGCCACCGATGCCGGTGCCGACCGTGATCAGCAGGAGGTCGTCGGTGTCCTCGCCGGCACCGAACCGGAACTCGCCCCACGCCGCGGCATTGGCGTCGTTCTCGACGACGACGGGCAGGTCGACCAACGCGGCCACCTCCGCGCCGAGGGGCTCCTCGCGCCAGTCGATGTTGGGCGCGAAGCGCACCGTCGAGCGGTCCTCGCCGACGAAGCCGGCGGCACCGATGCCGATGCCGGACGCCTTCTCGTCGCCGGTGAGGCGGTCGACCAGGTCGGCCACGACGGCGGGGATCTTCGTCGCGTCGTCGGGCGTGGGCTCGGCGACCGAGTCGAGGATGTCGCCGGCCTCGGACACGAGGCCCGCCGCGATCTTGGTGCCGCCGATGTCGACGCCGATGGACAGGTTCACTGCTTCTTCTCCTCCGGGGCGAGAGCGGCGTCGACGAGGTCGCGCAGTGAGCGCGCCAGGTCGGTCGCCGATCGCGTCACCGACGCGATGGCGTCGGGGTTGTCGCGCACGAACCCGACGACCTGGCACACGGGGCACCACGTCGTCGTGCACTCGTGGCCTGCGGGATGGCCGGTCCGCACCTCGTCGGCGCCGTCGTCGGCGCCCACCCCCTGCGCGGCCGAGGGCGTCGCGACGGCGCGGAACAGCTTGAACGCCTCCTGCGCGACGGAGCCGACGGGCTCGGGGTCGTGGGGCGTCGAGGGGGTGTCGACGTCGGGTGCGGCCGCGTCCGGCTCGTTCACCGGGCCTCGACCTGTTTCTTCAACCCCTTGAGAGCGGTGTCGATGATGACCTTCTCGGCCTTGCGCTTGAGCATGCCCAGCAGCGGGATCGAGACGTCGACCGCGAGCTGGTACGTGACACGCGTCGAGGCGTCACCGACCGGCTCGAGCGTGTAGGCGCCGTCCATCGACTTGAGCATCGAGCCGGGCTCGACGAGGCTCCACGACACGGTGCGGTCGCCGTCCCAGACGTAGCCCAGGTCGTACTCGTCGCGGATCGGGGTGGCGTCGAGGACGAAGTGCACCTGCTCGGCGCGCCCGTCGGCACTCGTCGACACGACGTCGGCCGTCTTCATGCCCGTGGCCCACGAGGGGTAGGCACCGAAGTCGGCGATGACGTCCATGATCTCGTCGGCCGGTGCATCGATGACGATGTCGCTCGTGGTCCGCGCCATCACCCCTCCTCGTGCCGCTGCCAGTGTGAGCCACCATGCTAGTGGCTCGACGGCCCTCGCAGGCCGTGGGCTCCCCTCCGACGCGCGCCGCGGGCGAGTAGCGTTCCGTACGTGACCGAGCACCCGACGCCCTCCCTGGGCAACCTCAGCGACGACATCCTCGACCGTCTGCCCGCGCACGCGGACGACATCGCCCTCGCCCGGGCCGGCGAGGACGGCGAGTCCTGGACCGACGTCACGCTGGCCGAGTTCCACCGCGACGTCGTCGCCGTGGCCAAGGGCCTGGTCGGGGCGGGTGTCGCCGCGGGAGACCGCGTCGTCCTGCTGTCGAAGACGCGGTACGAGTGGACCGTCGCCGACTACGCCATCTGGTGGACCGGCGCCGCGACCGTGCCGATCTACGAGACGTCGTCGGCGGCCCAGATCGCCTGGATCCTGTCCGACTCCGGCGCCGTCGCGGCGATCGTCGAGAACGACGGCCACCTGTCGAAGGTCGAGGAGGCCCGCGCCGACGCCCCGTCGCTCGGGCACGTCTGGACGATCGAGACCGGCGGGCTCGACGACCTGCGCGCGGCGGGTGCCGACGTCTCCGACGACGACCTCGAGCAGCGACGTGCCGCGCTGACCAGCGACACGCTGGCGACCCTGATCTACACGTCCGGCACGACGGGACGGCCCAAGGGCTGCCGGCTCACGCACGGCAACTTCCGGTACGAGCTCGAGGCTGCCACGGAGCAGCTCAACGACCTGTTCACGGCCGAGGGCGCGTCGACGCTGCTCTTCCTGCCGCTCGCGCACGTGTTCGCGCGGGTCATCCAGGTGGGTGCGATCCGATCGGGAGCCCGGCTGGGCCACACCGCCGACGTCAAGGAACTCGTCACGCACCTCGGCACGTTCCACCCGACCTTCGTCCTCGCGGTGCCGCGGGTCTTCGAGAAGGTGTTCAACTCGGCCAGCGGCAAGGCCTACGCCGACGGCAAGGGCAAGATCTTCGACCGCGCCGTGCAGACGGCGATCGGCTACAGCCGTGCCCTGGACGACGGCCGACCGGGCCTCGCGCTCCGGGCCCGCCACGCGCTGTTCGACCGTCTCGTCTACGGCAAGCTCCGCGACGCGCTGGGCGGCGAGGCGGCGTGGGCCATCTCCGGAGGCGCACCGCTGGGCGACCGGCTCGCGCACTTCTACCGCGGCATCGGCGTGACGGTCCTCGAGGGCTACGGCCTCACCGAGACCACCGCCGCCCTGTGCGTCAACACCCCGGACGACCAGCGCATCGGCACCGTCGGGCGGCCCCTGCCGGGCACCGAGGTGCGCGCGGGCGACGACGGCGAGCTCAGCTTCCGCGGCCCGCAGGTCTTCCACGGCTACTGGCACAACGACGAGGCCAGCGCCGAGGCCCTCGACGCCGACGGCTGGTTCGCGACGGGCGACCTCGGCGAGGTCGACGCCGACGGCTTCGTGCGCATCACCGGACGCAAGAAGGAGATCATCGTGACGGCGGGCGGCAAGAACGTCGCCCCCGCCGTCCTCGAGGACCGGGTCCGGGCGCACCCCCTCGTCAGCCAGTGCCTCGTGGTCGGCGACGGCAAGCCGTTCATCGCGGCCCTCGTGACGATCGACGAGGAGGCCTGGACGGGACGCCTCGACGACCCCGAGCTGCTGTCCGCCGTCCAGAAGGCCGTCGACGACGCCAACTCGCAGGTGTCGCAGGCCGAGTCGATCCGCAAGTTCGAGATCCTGCGCGAGGACTGGACCGAGGAGAACGGCTACCTGACCCCGTCGTTCAAGGTCAAGCGCAATGCCGTCCTCCGCGACCTTCACGACACCGTCGAGGCGCTCTTCGTCAGGTAGGCCCGCCAGTCGGCGGTCAGCTCGTCGACCGTCAGGCCGAACGACGATCGCAGGGCACGCTCGACGGGCTCGCCGCCCAGCACGTCGCGGTAGAACGCGACGACGTCCTTCTGCGGGTGCTGCTCGCCGAGCATCCGGAAGATCATCCAGGCCGACTCGTACACGGCGCCGAGACCGTGCTGCGTCGAGCCGAAGTCGGTGTCGGACGGCAGCGCCTCCGGGACGATGCCCGCGCGCACGCGGGTCAGCACCTGGCCCGCGCTGACCGACAGCGGCGCGGTGTCGTCCTGCAGCGCGACGTAGTCGGCGAATCCCTCGACGACCCAGTTGACGGCCGTCGTGCCGACCGCCGACGTCAGCACGTGCGTCGCCTCGTGCGTCAGGACGATCTGCGCGGCGCGCCGGTCCATCGTCGCGAACACCGCCGGGTTGAGGACGACGACGGCGTCGGCGGCCGAGGTGTCGCCGTCGACACCGGTCGTGACCGCGGCGATCTGCGCCACGGCGTCCTCGTCCTGTCCGACGACCGCGGCCATCTGCGCCTGCGTGCGGGGCGAGATGATCGTCAGGTCTCCCCCGACGCCCGGCACCGTGCGCTCGACGACGTCGCGGGCGCGGGTCACCATGTCGTCGACCGGCAGCGAGTCGTCACCACCGTCGATCCGCAGCACGGTGCGCCCCCCACCCGTGTCGAGCGTGACGTCGCCCAGCAGCCAGACCGGCACGCTCGAGGTCGCCCGCCCCCGGCCGACGATCGACAGCGCTCCGTCGCGCTGCGGTGCGACGCGCAGCTCGACGGTCGACCGGTGCGTCACGGCCGGGTCGAGGCCCGATGCCTGCGAGGCCTTCCACGCGACCTCGACGGTCGCGGTGGCCGAGCCGTCCGTGCGGTCGGCGACCTCACCCCCGCTGACGTAGCGGAACGTCGTGCCCGGCGCGGCGACGACCTGCATCGACCGCCACGTGCGCCGGGCGAACTCGCGGCCGGCCGGCAGGTCGCCCGCCGCCGTGACGAAGTCCTGCTCCGAGGCGGCGCCCGAGAGGTCGCGCAGCTGTGACGTCAGCCGCGACGAGGCGTCCCGCGGGATCGCGACGGGGTCGTCGGCCGGGGCGTCGGCACGCCACGGCTGCTGCCACGCCAGGAGCACGGCGGCCACGACGGCCAGCACGAGGACCGCCGCCACGTTGGGCGACGGCCGCAGGCGCGGCTCAGCCAACCCGCGCCGCGCGCGTGAAGCCGCTCAGGCCGGTGATCTCGACGCTCTTGCCGGGGCGCGGGGCGTGGACGACCCGGCCGTTGCCCAGGTAGAGGCCGTCGTGCGACATGTCGCCGTAGGCCACGATGTCGCCGGGCTGCAGCTCGCTCATCGACACCGAGGTGCCGGCGGCGATCTGCGGGCCGACGACGCGCGGGATCGAGACGCCGGCGGCGGCCCACGACTTCATGACCAGGCCCGAGCAGTCCCAGCTGTTGGGGCCCGTGCCGCCGTAGACGTACGGGTCGCCGATCTGGGCGAGCGCGAAGTCGAGGGCCTTCTTCGCCCGGCCCTTCGCGTCGGCGGTCGACACGTCCACGTCGGTGTTGCTCTGGTTGAACGACGCCTGCTCGGCGGCCGTCAGGCGGGCGAGCTCGGCCTTGGCGGCCTCGTACTTGGCGCGGACGTCGGCCCGCTGGGCCTCGGCGTCCTTCGACGCGGCGGTCAGGTCGGCCCGGCGGTCCTTGAGCTGAGCCCGACGGTTCTTGAGCTGCTTGCTGGTGCGGCCGAACTGCTCGAGCGCGTCGGCACGGGTGTTGTTGAGGGCACGGACGGCACCCAGACCGGCCAGGAACTGGTCGGGGTCGTCGCTGCTGAGCAGGTTGGCGGTGGGCCCGAGCGGGGCGTCGAGCTGCTGCTGGACGATGGCGCCGCTGAGCTCGTCCTTCTGGGCCGTGTAGGTGGCCATGCCGCGGGAGATGTCGGCGGAGATGTCGTCGATCTCGGACTGCGTCTGCTTGATCTGCTCGCCGAGCTGGTTGACCTGCTCGTTGGCGGCCTCGACCTGGCTGAAGGCGGCCTCGACGTCCTTGACGGTGACCTTGGGCGCGGCCTGCGCCGACGGGAGCGCCAGCACCGCACCGGCCAGGGCAAGGCTCGCGGTCATCGCGAGCACGCGACGCCGCACCGTGCGGCGGCGGTGGGGGGTGGTCTGGGTCGTGCTGGGCTGGTTCAGGGCGTGTGCCATGTGTGCGTGGGTCTCCCGCATCCTCGACGTCTACCGGGTGAGCTGACGGGTTCGGGCCTCGGATTGCCCTACGCCGTGTGCGCACCGGTCAGGTGCGTGCACGGCGATTCACCCCACGTGCGTGGTTCCCCGGTTCGTCCCAGACATCTTCCCCATGGCTGCGACGACTCGACGGCGCGTCCGACACCGACCTGGAGGGCGGTGTTCACCGGACGCGCAAGGTCTCACTGTAGGCCGAGCCAGGGGCCGGGACAACTCGCCCGGCCGGTTGTCAGGAGATGTTCAGGTGCGCTCAGCCGGCTTGCGTCTCGGGGCCCGCGACGGGGGTGACGAGGCGCAGGGGCGGCGTCAGGCCGGCGTCGGACAGCACCCCGAGGGCGGCCATCTCCTCGGCGTCGATCTCGATGCCGGCCGGCGGTGCGCCGAGCAGGAACGTGACGACGCAGTCGCCGCACGCGCCGGGGCTGCGGACGAGGCAGCGGTCGCAGTCGACGACCACCGAGTCGGTGGGGTGTGACTCGTGCGAGGTGTGGCTGGTCATGCGTGACCTCCTGGTGCGGGGAAGACCCCGGTGATCGGGGACGTCCACGACGCTAGGAGCCGCCCCGGACAAAAACGTCCGCCGTCCCGGGGCGGCGGGAGCCGGGTGCCGACGCCTCCCCCACTCTGTCGGTGGCCGCGCCTAACGTGTGCCGCGTGGAAGCCGTGCAGGGATCGTTCGACGAGCTGGGACGCCATCTGGCCGACGTCACGTTCTGTGTCGTCGACCTCGAGACGACGGGTGGGTCGGCCGCGAAGGGCTCGAGGATCACCGAGATCGGTGCCGTCAAGATCCGCGGCGGCGAGGTGCTCGGCGAGTTCCAGACCCTCGTCAACCCCGACGAGACGATCCCGGCCTACATCACGGTCCTGACCGGCATCACCAACCAGATGGTCGTGCACGCGCCGCGCATCGCCGAGGTGCTGCCGAGCTTCCTCGAGTTCGCGCGCGGCACCGTGCTGGTCGCGCACAACGCGCCCTTCGACGTCGGCTTCCTCAAGCACTTCAGCCGCGAGCTGGCGATCCCGTGGCCCGGGTTCGAGACGCTCGACACCGCGGTGCTGGCGCGCCGCGTGCTGAGCCGCGAGGAGGTGCCCAACTGCAAGCTCTCGACCCTCGCGGCGGCGTTCTCGGCCACCACGACGCCCAACCACCGCGCCCTGTCCGACGCCCGCGCGACGGTCGACGTCCTGCACGCCCTGTTCGAGCGGCTCGGGCCGCTGGGCGTCACGACCCTCGAGGAGGTGTCGACCTACACGTCCAAGGTCAAGCCCGAGCAGCGGCGCAAGCGTCACCTCGCCGAGCACCTGCCCGAGGCACCGGGCGTCTACCTGTTCCGCGACGCCAACGACGACATCCTCTACGTCGGCACGTCACGCAACCTGCGCACCCGCACGCGCTCGTACTTCACCAAGGCCGAGACCCGCACCCGCATGGGTGAGATGGTCATGCTGGCGCAGCGCATCGAGGGCATCGTGTGCGCCACCGCCCTCGAGGCGAACGTCCGCGAGCTGCGGCTCATCGGCCGCCACCGGCCGCCCTACAACCGCCGCTCCCGCTTCCCCGACCGCCTCACGTGGCTCAAGCTGACCCGCGAGCCGTGGCCCCGGCTGTCGATCGTCCGGGCGATCCTCGACGACGACGCCGACTACATCGGCCCGTTCCGCGGGCGTCCGTCCGCGGAGGCCGCGCTGACGGCCCTGCACGACTCGTTCCGCATCCGCCAGTGCACGCCCCGGCTGGCCAAGGCGTCGCGCACGTCCCCATGCGCCCTGGCCGAGATGGGCCACTGCCTCTCGCCGTGCGACGGTTCGGCCGATCCCGACGAGTACGCCGCCGAGGTGCAGCGAGTGCGGCAGGCCATGACGGGCGACCCCGCTCCCCTGGTCGCCTCGATCCGCCGGCACATGCTCGAGCTGGCGCGCACCGAGCGGTTCGAGGACGCCGCGGTGTGGCGCGACCGGCTCACGGCCTTCCTGCGGGCCGCCGTGCGCACGCAGCGGCTGCGCGAGCTCACGGCCGTCGACGAGCTCGTCGCGGCGGCGCCGCACCCGCTCGGCTACGAGATCCACGTCATCCGCTTCGGCCGGCTCGCCGCGGCCGGCGTGCTGCCGCGTGGCGTGCACCCGACCGGGTGGGTCGACGCGCTGCTCGCGACCGCCGAGACCGTCGTCGGCGGCTTCGGGCCGATCCCGTCGGCCACGGCCGAGGAGACCGAGACGCTCCTGCGCTGGCTCGACACCCCGGGCCTGCGCATGGTGCGCGGAGCCTGGCACGTCCCGCTCGAGAGCGCCGCGCGCCACCTCACGCCGTTCGAGCAGGCCACCGCGGCCTGGCACGACCTGCAACGACCGGGCTAGGCCCGCGACGTCGGTAGGCTCGCTGCATGATCACCGCCATCGTCTTCATCCAGGCCGAGGTCTCGCGGCTGTCCGACATCGCCGAGAGCATCGCCGCGATCGACGGCGTCAGCGAGGTCTACTCCGTCACGGGCGAGCTCGACCTCGTCGCGATGGTGCGGGTCCGCCAGATCGACGACGTCGCGTCGGTCGTCGCCGACCAGCTCAACAAGGTCGACGGCATCGTGTCGACGCAGACGCAGATCGCCTACCGCGCCCACAGCCAGCACGACCTCGAGGACGCCTTCAGCATCGGCCTCTGACCCCAGCCCGCCGACGAGTCACGTAGGCCCGCCGACGAGTCACGTAAGCCCGCCGACGAGTCACGTAAGCCCACCCGCGAGTCACTCCAGGCGATCCATGAGTGACTCGTCGCCGGGCGCGAGTGACTCGTCGCCGGGCGCGAGTGACTCGTCGGGGATCAGGTGGCGAGGTCCTGGGTCGCGGCGGCCCACCGCGCGAGGGTCTCGGCGGCCGCCCCGGAGTCGATCGACGTGCGCGCACGGTCGACGCCCGCTGCGAGCCGCTCGTGCAGCGTGCCGCTGCCCGCCTCGTGCGCGGCGATCGCGGCACCCGCGTTGAGCAGGACGGCGTCGCGCACCGGCGACACCTCACCCCCGACGACCCGGCGGAACACGTCGGCGTTGAACGCCGGGTCGGCGCCGACCAGGCTCGCCGGCGGAGCCAGCTCGAAGCCCAGGTCGGTGGGGTCGAGGACGCTCTCGACGACCGCGCCCCCCGTGACCTCCCACACCCGCGTCGTCGTCGTGATCGTGATCTCGTCGAGACCGTCGTCGCCGCGGAACACGAAGGCGTCGTGACCCCGCGCCGCCAGCACCTCGGCCATCAGCGGCGACATGCGCAGGTCGGCGCAGCCGATCGCCGAGGCGGCCGGCTGCGCCGGGTTGGTCAGCGGGCCGAGGAAGTTGAACGGCGTCGCGATGCCGAGCTCGCGGCGCGGGACCGCCGTGTGCCGGAACGACGGGTGGAACACCGGCGCGAAGCAGAACGTGATGCCGCTGCGGGCGAAGACGTCGGGGATGCGGGCCGCCGGCACGTCGAGCCGGATGCCGAGCACCTCGAAGACGTCGGCCGTGCCGCTCGAGCTCGACGCCGCCCGGTTGCCGTGCTTGACGACGCCGACGCCGGCACCCGCCGCCACGACCGCCGACATCGACGAGATGTTGACGGTCCGCGACCGGTCGCCGCCCGTGCCGACGATGTCGACGAACCGACCCGGGATGTCGAGACGGGTCGCGCGGGCCAGCATCGCGTCGGCCAGGCCACGCAGCTCCTCGGCGGTCTCGCCCTTGGAGCGCAGGGCGACCGCGAAGCCGGCGATCTGCGAGTCGGTCGCCTCGCCGGCGAGGATCTGGTCCATGGCCCAGACGGTCGTGGACGCGTCGAGGTCGTGACCGGCCACGAGCGTCGTCAGGACGTCGGGCCACGTCTGTGGCTGCACCTCGACCTCAGCCGGGCTGCAGGACGCCGCGCGCCAGCGCGATGACGGCCTCGGCGAGCCGGATGGGCTCGATGGGGTGCGAGACGGCGGCCTCGGCGCGCGACCACGTCGCGAGCCACGCGTCCTGGGGACGTCCGGTCAGCACCAGCACGGGGGGCGCCTGGAAGATCTCGTCCTTGATCTGACGGGCGATGCCGAGCCCGCCGACCGGGACGGCCTCGCCGTCGAGGACGACCAGGTCGATCCCGCCGCCGTCGAGGTGCTGCAGGACGACCGGCTCGGTCGCGCACTCGACGTACTCGAAGGGCGGCAGATCGGGGTGAGGGCGGGCTCCGAGCGCCGACAGCACAGCGGATCGGACGTCTCGATCGTCGCTGTAGACCAGGACACGTAGGGGCTTGTCTGCGCTCACGAGTTGATCGTACATAATGAACGAGTGACGACTACCTCCGTGATTCCCGCTTCCCGCCTGCACGGCCAGGAAGGCCGTCCCTCCATGGTGACGGTGGGGACCATCGTTTGGCTCTCCAGCGAGCTCATGTTCTTCGCCGGTCTGTTCGCGGCGTACTTCACGATCCGCAACATCTCCCCCGAGCTGTGGGCCCAGGAGACGGAGGTGCTGAACGTCCCCTTCGCGACCGCGAACACCACGATCCTCGTGCTGTCGTCGGTCACCTGCCAGTTCGGCGTGTTCGCCGCCGAGCGCGGCAAGGCCGGTCGCTCCGGCAAGCTCTTCCAGATCAGCCTCTGGGGCATGCGTGAGTGGTTCGTCCTCACGTACCTGATGGGCGCGATCTTCATCGGCGGCCAGGCGACCGAGTACGCCGAGCTCGTCCGCGAGGGCATCACGATCCCCAGCTCGCCCTACGGCAGCCTCTTCTACCTCGCCACGGGCTTCCACGGCATCCACGTCATCGGTGGTCTGCTGGCCTTCCTGCTCGTGATCGGCCGCACGTTCGCGGCGCGCAAGTTCACGCACGAGCAGGCCATCTCCGCGATCGTCGTGTCGTACTACTGGCACTTCGTCGACATCGTGTGGGTCGGGCTGTTCGCCACGATCTACCTCATCAAGTAGCCACCACACGGGCCTGCCGCTAAGGCTGGCCTGAGTCACAAACTTCGGGGTGCCGAAAGGTACTCTGGCATCACTTCCAGGAATGAGGTCCTCGGTGCGGAAACTGTCCACCAGACGTCGGCATCCACTCGCCGGATTCGTCGTGCTCCTGCTGGGGCTCGTCATCGCGGGCGGCGCGTACTACGCGTTCGCGCCCAAGCCCGCCGAGGCGCAGGAGGTCACGGCCAACGACGTCGAAGCCGGACGCGACCTGTTCCTGATCGGTTGTGCGAGCTGCCACGGCAAGAACGCCACCGGCATCGAGACCGAGCGCGGCAACAACTACGGCCCGTCCCTGATCGGCGTGGGCGCCGCCTCGGTCGACTTCCAGGTCGGCACCGGACGCATGCCGCTGGCGCAGACCGCGCCGCAGGCTCCGTCCAAGAACCCGGAGTACACCGAGGAGGAGACCCGGCAGCTGTCGGCGTACATCGCCTCGCTGGCCCCCGGGCCGGCCATCCCCGACGGTGAGTACACCGACATCGACAAGGCCAACGTCGACGACATCCGCGAGGGTGGCGAGCTGTTCCGCGCCAACTGCACCGCGTGCCACAACTCGGTCGGCGCCGGCGGCGCCATGCCGGGCGGCAAGTACGCCCCCTCCATCAAGGGCGTCAGCGCCAAGCACATCGCCGAGGCCATGATCACCGGTCCCCAGCAGATGCCCGTCTTCTCCGACGACGTCATCACGCCCGAGGACAAGCGCAACATCATCGCGTACGTCAAGCAGGTGCAGGACCAGCCCAACTACGGCGGTCTCGGCGGCGGCGGCCTCGGTCCGGTGGTGGACGGCATGTTCACCTGGATCATCGGCATCGGCGGCCTGATCATCGCATCGATCTGGATCGGTGCCCACGGAGCGAGAGTGAAGAAGAAGTCATGAGCGACGAGCTGCAGCCGGTCTCGGACACCGAGCCGATCAAGGACCCGGGGCTCGCCGAGCACCAGTTCCGCCCGCAGGACGTCGACGAGTCGCAGGCCAAGCGCACCGAGCGTCAGATCGCCTGGATGTTCCGCATCGCCGGGCTGCTGTTCTTCGGCTTCTGCGTCGCCTACTTCGCCGTCGACATCGACGCCACGTTCCTCGGCTGGTCCGCCCAGAACTTCGCCTTCGGCATGACGCTGGGCGGCGGGCTGCTGCTGATCGGCGTCGGCATCATCCAGTGGGCCAAGAAGCTCATGGGCGACCACGAGATGGTCGAGATGCGTCACCCCTCGGCATCGTCCGAGGAGGACCGTGTCGCGGTCATGAAGGACATCAACGCGGGCATCGAGGAGTCCGGCTTCGGCCGCCGCCCCATGATCCGCAACAGCCTGCTCGGCTCGATGGCGCTGCTCGGCCTGCCGGCCGTCGTGCTGCTGCGCGACCTCGGCCCGCTCCCCCACTCCCAGCGCGAGACGGTCTGGAAGAAGGGCATGCGCCTGGTCAACGACGTCACCGGCACGCCGATCAAGCCGTCCGACATGCAGGTCGGCCAGCTCGTCAACGGCCAGCCCGCGATCGTCTACGAGACCGACGCCGACGGCGAGGCCGTCCTGCACGGCACCGAGCTGCTGCAGGTCAAGTCGAAGGCCTCGATCATCGTCGTGCGCATGCGCCCGGAGGACATCACGGCCTCGAAGGGCCGCGAGAACTGGGGCGTCGACGGCATCCTGTGCTTCTCCAAGATCTGCACCCACGTCGGCTGCCCGATCAGCCTGTGGGAGCAGCAGACGCACCACCTGCTGTGCCCGTGCCACCAGTCGACCTTTGACCTCGGTGACAACGGCAAGGTCATCTTCGGCCCCGCCCACCGTCCGTTGCCCCAGCTCCCGCTGGGTGTCGACGAGGAGGGTTACCTGATCGCCATGAGCGACTTCCCCGAGATCATCGCGCCCAGCTATCCAGAACTGGCGCGTGACCAGAAGAAGTTGGACAATAAGTCATGAGCACCACAGAGCAGTACACGCCGATCCAAGACACCGGCGTGGGCAAGAAGGCAGCCGGCCCCGTCGGCTGGCTGGACGACCGCCTCGGCCTCGCCGGGGTGGCCAAGAAGAACCTTCGCAAGGTCTTCCCCGAGCACTGGTCGTTCATGCTGGGCGAGATCGCCCTGTGGAGCTTCGTGGTGCTGCTGCTGACCGGCGTCTTCCTGACGTTCTGGTTCCAGCCCAGCATGACCGAGGTCGAGTACCACGGCTCCTACCTGCCGTTCAACGGGCTCGAGATGTCGCAGGCGTACAAGTCGACGCTCGACATCTCGTTCGACATCCGCGGCGGTCTGCTGATCCGGCAGATCCACCACTGGGCCGCGGCGCTGTTCATCGCCGCGATGATCGCCCACATGCTGCGCGTGTTCTTCACCGGCGCGTACCGCAAGCCGCGTGAGATCAACTGGCTCATCGGCGTCGGGCTGTTCTCGCTCGGCCTGGTCGAGGGGTTCGCGGGCTACTCGCTGCCCGACGACCTGCTGTCGGGAACCGGTCTGCGATTCGTCGACGGCCTGATCCGCTCGATCCCGCTGGTCGGCTCGTACCTCGAGTTCTTCATCTTCGGTGGCGAGTTCCCCGGCGACGAGATCATCCCCCGCCTCTACATGGCGCACATCCTGCTGATCCCCGCGATCCTGCTGGGTCTCATCGGCGCCCACATGCTGCTGCTCGTCTACCACAAGCACACGCAGTGGCCTGGACCGGGACGCACCGAGCAGAACGTCGTCGGCTACCCGATGCTCCCCGTCTACGCGGCCAAGGCCGGCGGATTCTTCTTCGTCGTCTTCGGCTTCACGGCCCTGATGGGTGCCCTGCTCCAGATCAACCCGGTCTGGGTCTACGGCCCCTACAACCCGTCCGAGGTCACGGCCGGCTCGCAGCCCGACTGGTACATGGGCTTCTCCGAGGGCCTCGTGCGCCTCATGCCCGGCTGGGAGAGCACGTTCTTCAACTACACCTGGAGCTGGAACGTCTTCATCCCGGGTGTCGGCGGCCTGACCGGTCTGTTCGTCATCCTCGGCGCCTGGCCGTTCATCGAGCAGTGGATCACGGGCGACAAGCGTGACCACCACCTGCTCCAGCGTCCGCGCAACGCCCCGGTCCGCACGGCCCTCGGCGTGGCCGGCATGACGGCCTACGGCGTCGCCTGGGCGGCCGGTGGCAACGACATCATCGCCACCAAGTTCCACATGGACATCTACACGCTGACGAACATCTTCCGGGTCGGTTTCTTCGTGTTCCCGATCATCGCGTTCATGGTGACCAAGCGGATCTGCATCGGCCTCCAGCGGGCGGACGCCAACCGCATCCTGCACGGCTACGAGACCGGTGTCATCGAGCGGTCGCCCGACGGCGGCTTCTCGGAGCGCCACGCTCCCCTGCCGGCCTCGCAGCAGTACACGCTGACGGCGCACGACCGCGTACCCGTCCTCGAGGCTCCGGCCGAGACGGACGAGAACGGTGTCGCCGCACCCCACTCCCGCAAGGAGAAGGTGCGGGCCAAGCTGCAGGCGCTGTACTACCGCGACACGCTCGACAAGCCGACGGCCGAGGACGTCCAGCACGCCGAGGAGCACCTCGGTGAGATCGACGGCCACCCCGTCGAGCTGGGCGACGAGTTCCAGGGCGTCTCGGAGACGGGTGTCCCCCGGGTCCACTGATCGCCTGCACGTCCCCGACAGCCCCCGTCAGCCACGCTGACGGGGGCTTCGTCTTCTCTCGCGGCCCCCGCCCCGCTCCCCCGCCACGTCTCCCCCGCGGCGGCCGTCGCGGACGTCATCACATCGGTACCCACAACAGCCCCACCGTGATGACGTCCCCACGCCCCGCTGCGGACGTCATCACATCGGTACCTACGACAGCCCCACCGTGATGACGTCCCCACGCCCCACTGCGGACGTCATCACGCCAGTACCGACGACAGCCCCACCGTGATGACGTCCACGGTGGGGCTGAGCAGTGTGCAGGGTGGGGTCAGTCGACGACGTCGTCGGCTGCAGGAGGCGCTGCGGACGCAGCCGCGGCCTGGAGGGCCGAGCCCGCGGTCCACGTCGCCCACGGGACGTTCCAGTCGGTCCAGCCGTTGCGGTCCTCGAGGGCACGGGGGCTGTCGACGTACTCGACGACGTCGCCGCGCACCGAGCGGTCGTACAGCCACTTGGCGTCGGCGGTGCTCATGCCCGTGCAGCCGTGGCTGACGTTGTCACGCCCCTGTGAGCCGACCGACCACGGGGCGGCGTGGATGAACTCCCCCGAGTTGGTCAGGCGCATCGCCCACCGGACGTCGGAGATGTTGTAGTAGCCGGGGTCCTCGGAGTCGACGCCCGTCGTCGCGGCGTCCATGTCGACCGAGGAGAACTTCTCCATGATGATCTTGACGCCGGCGCGCGTGCGGTGGCCGTCGTCACCCGTCGTGACGGGGATCGTGCGGACCTTCTGGTCGTCGACCGAGTAGGTCAGCTGGTGCTTGCCGACGTCGACCGTCGTGACCGACTTCTTGCCGACCTGGAAGTTGATGTCCTGGTCCTGCTGCCCGAAGACCCCCTCGCCCGCCGGCAGGCTGTTGAGGGTCAGGTGGACGTTGACCTTGGTGTTGGCGGGCCAGTACTGCTCGGGCCGGTAGTGGGCCTCGTTGTCGCTGAACCACGTCCACGAGCCCGTCGTGCCGTTGTCGGTCGTCACCTTCATGTGCTTCTCGTACAGGGCGCGCTTGCGCACCGGCAGGTCGAACGTGACGATGATCGGCATGCCGACACCGACGGTCTCGCCGTCGAGCGGCGCGACCGACGGGTAGGTCTGCTGGTCGAGCGA
Source organism: Aeromicrobium sp. CFBP 8757 (assembly GCF_014841755.1). NCBI lineage: Bacteria > Bacillati > Actinomycetota > Actinomycetes > Propionibacteriales > Nocardioidaceae > Aeromicrobium > Aeromicrobium sp. CFBP 8757. The sequence continues at coordinate 177,114 of NZ_JACYUM010000005.1, read as the reverse complement.
CAGCGCCTGCGTCGTGAAGGCGCTCGTGACGGTGCGCGACTCGCCGTCCTCGCCCTGACCCGTGGCGGTGAGGCGGTACGCCGTTCCCGGCTCGAGCCGGCTGTCGGCCCGCCAGCCGGAGTCGGTGACGCGGCCGGTGATCTCGGTGGCGCCGTCGGCGGTCGCGAGCTTCGCGGACGAGACCGTGCCGTCCTCGGCGAGCACCTTGACGTAGGTGCTGACCTTCACGTCCTTCGCGCCGTCGGCGACGTTCGGCGTGAGGCTCAGCGAGTCGAGCGTGCTGTCAGGCGTGACGGCGTCCTTGGCGTCCTTGATCGAGCAGGACGACACGGCGATCATCGTGGCGCACACGAGCGCGACGGGGAGACGGAGCTGCTTCACCCCGACAGTTTACGTGCCGCCCCCCACACAGCAGAGCACCGACGACGTGGTGGACGTCGTCGGTGCTCTGGAGATCAGCTCGTGCGGGTGCCGATCAGTGGGCGTGGATGCCGCGGTAGTACTCGAAGATCCAGCCGCAGACCATCACGGCTCCGATCGTGCAGCCGATGATGAACAGCCACCAGCCGATGACCACGCCGAGCACGACGATGGCCAGCGCGGCGGCGCAGAACAACGGCCACCAGCTGTAGGGAGGGAAGAAGCCCTGCTCGCCCGCACCGTCGGCGATCTCGCCGTCGGACCGGTCCTCGGGACGATCGGGGATCTGCTTGGCGACCACACCGAGGTAGAAGCCCAGCAGGATGCACAGCAGCGTCGTCATGACCAGGGCGGTCGTACCGGTCGGGTCCTTGGTCAGGACCCAGTAGACCGGAGCGATCAGTGCGAAGAAGATTCCGCACGACAGGATGGTCCAGGTTTCAGCCTTCATGACTCAGTGGTCGCCCTTCGCGTCGTTGATGGCTTCGCCCTTGCCGCTGATGTCGGGGGCGTCGGCGAACTTGGAGTTCTCGCCCGGGTTGTCGACCAGCTCGAGGGCCGCGATCTCCGGGTGGTGCAGGTCGAACGCGGGGCTCTCGGACCGGATGCGCGGCAGCGACGTGAAGTTGTGACGCGGCGGCGGGGAGGAGGTGGCCCACTCGAGCGAGCGACCCCAGCCCCACGGGTCGTCGAGACCGACCAGCGGCGCCTTGCGCGACTTCCACACGTTGTAGAAGAACGGGAGCGTCGAGGCACCCAGCAGGAACGCGCCGATCGACGAGATCTCGTTGAGGGTCGTGAACCCGTCGCCCGGTCCGTAGTCGGCGTAGCGACGCGGGAAGCCCTCGACGCCGAGCCAGTGCTGCACCAGGAAGGTCAGGTGGAAGCCGATGAACAGCAGCCAGAAGTGGATCTTGCCGAGCTTCTCGTCGAGCATGCGACCGGTCAGCTTGGGCCACCAGAAGTAGAAGCCGGCGAACATCGCGAACACCACGGTGCCGAACACGACGTAGTGGAAGTGCGCGACCACGAAGTAGCTGTCGGACAGCTGGAAGTCGAGCGTCGGCGAGGCCAGGATGACGCCCGTCAGACCACCGAAGAGGAAGGTCGTCAGGAAGCCGAGCGCGAAGATCAGCGGGGTGTCGAACGACAGGGAGCCGCCCCACAACGTGCCGATCCAGTTGAAGAACTTGACGCCCGTGGGCACCGCGATCAGGAACGTCATGAAGGAGAAGAACGCCAGGTCGACCGAGCCCGTCACGAACATGTGGTGGGCCCACACCGCGACCGACAGGGCCGCGATCATCAGCGTCGCGCCGACCAGGCCGACGTAGCCGAAGATCGGCTTGCGGCTGAACACGGGCAGGATCTCGGTGATGATGCCGAAGAACGGCAGCGCGATGATGTAGACCTCGGGGTGACCGAAGAACCAGAACAGGTGCTGCCACAGGATCGGCCCGCCGTTGGCGGCGTCGAAGACGTGGGCGCCGAGACGTCTGTCGGCCTCGAGCGACAGCAGCGCCGCGGCGAAGATCGGGAACGCGATCAGCACGAGCATGCTCGTGACGAGCGTGTTCCACACGAAGATCGGCATGCGGAACATCGTCATGCCGGGCGCACGCATCGTGAAGATCGTGGTGATGAAGTTGACGCCACCGAGGATCGTGCCCAGACCCGACATCCACAGGCCCATGACCCACAGGTCACCGCCCACTCCCGGGGAGTTCACGGCGTCGCTGAGGGGTGCGTACGCGAACCAGCCGAAGCTCGCCGCGCCACCGGGGACGAAGAAGCCCGAGACGACGATCGTGCTGCCGAACAGGTACAGCCAGTAGCTGAACATGTTGAGGCGCGGGAACGCGACGTCGGGAGCACCGATCTGCAGCGGCATGATCGCGTTGCCGAAGCCGAAGAACAGCGGTGTCGCGAACATCAGCAGCATGATCGTGCCGTGCATCGTGAACAGCTGGTTGTACGTCTCGTCGTCGACGAACTGCGTGCCCGGCTGGGCCAGCTCGGCGCGGATCATCAGGGCGAGGATGCCGCCGATGATGAAGAACGCGAACGACGTGACCAGGTACATGTTGCCGATGACCTTGTGGTCGGTCGTCGTGAGGACCGTGACGACCTTCTGCCCGAGCGTCCGCTCGCGGACGCCCGCCCGCAGGTTCGTCGAACCGTCGTCGAATGTTGCTGTTGCGTCAACCATCAGCTCTTGCCTGACCCGTCTCCCTGGACGCCAGCGACGTTGCCGCTCTTGTCGTCGCCCCTGAGACCTGCGATCTCATTGGCTTCCTTCGCGCCCTGGGGCGCTCCGACCTGGTCCGCAGCCTTCAGGTCCTCGAGGTGCGCGTCGTACTCGGCGCGCGTCACGACGTTGACCTTGAAGATCATGCGGGAGTGATAGAGGCCGCACAGCTCGGCGCAGCGACCCGTGAACGTGCCGGTGCGCGTCGGCGACAGGTCGAAGGAGTTCACCTTGCCCGGCACGACGTCCATCTTGAAGTAGAACTCGGGGATCCAGAACGAGTGGATGACGTCGGGCGACTTGAGGTCGAACCGGACCGACTCGTCGACCGGGAGCCACAGCTCGGCGGGCTCCTGCGGGGTGCCGTAGTCGTAGACGTCCTCGCCCTGCGTCGCGTCCTCGTCGAGGTAGTTGAACGCCCACTGCCACTTGCTGCCGACGACCTCGATCGTGTGATCGGGGTTGTCGACGCGCTCGAGCACGTTGTTCTGCGACGTGACCGTGTGGAAGAAGAACACCGCGACGATGATGACCGGCGCGAAGGTGTACAGCGCCTCGATCGGCAGGTTGTAGCGCACCTGCGCGGGGATCTCGTCCTCGCTGCGGCGGCGGTAGCGCACCGTCGCGTAGACGATGAGACCGAAGACCAGCAGGAAGATCACCAGCACGGCGATCCACGCACCGAGCCACAGCTCCCAGATGTCCTGGGTGCGATCGGTGCTTCCGACCGGCAGCGCGAGACGCGCAAGATCCGAGTCGGCGTCTGGTGCACACCCACTCAACACAACGGCGGCGAAGAACAGAACCGCCAATTTCATCCGACCCACGGGGCGCCTTTCTGGACCATGACTGTCACGAGATGACACATGAGCACCTTACTTCAGGTGAACGTGTCGGGAGCGGTGAGGTCCGCCTGACCTGGGCGCGCGTCGCCGCGCGAGGCGTCACGCCAGCGAAAGCGCTGCGTCGACCTCGGTGCGGGCGTCGTCGCCGTACGCGGAGCCGAGCCGGTCGAGGAAGCCCGAGCGGTCGAGGACGTACTCCTGCGTGCCCGTCGTCTCGACGACGCTGGCTGCGATCGTGCAGCCGATCTGCGCCGAGCGCTCGAAGCCGAGGCCCGCGGCGATGCCGGCCAGGAACCCGGCGCGGAAGCTGTCGCCGACGCCCGTGGGATCGACGGCCGTGACGCCGGCGATGGCCTTGACCTCGACGGCTTCGCCGTCGGCCGGCAGGACCGTCACGCCGTCCTTGCCGCGGGTGATGACCTGGGTGCCGACGTGCGAGCGGACGTCGTCGGCGCTCCAGCCCGTCTTCTGCTGGATCAGGGACGCCTCGTAGTCGTTGCTGAACAGGTACGTCGCACCGTCGATCAGCTCGCGGATGACGTCGCCCTCGGCCCAGGCGAGCTGCTGCGAGGGGTCGGCGGCGAACGGGATGCCGCCGTCACGGCACGTGCGCGTGTGGCGCAGCATGCCCTCGGGGTCGTCGGGGCCGATCAGCACGAGGTCGTAGCCGGAGCCGACGGCGAGCAGGTCGATGTCGCGGGCCTCGGCCATCGCGCCGGCGTAGAACGTCGCGAACTGGGCGAGCTCGGTGTCGGTCGTGCAGACGAACCGTGCCGTGTGGCGGGTGTCCGAGACGAGCACGCCGCTCGTGTCGACGCCGGCGGCGTCGAGCCAGCCGCGGTACTCGGTCTCGAAGTCGCGGCCGACGGCGCCGACCAGCAGGGGGCGGTGGCCCAGCTTGGCGAGCGCGAAGGCGATGTTGGCCCCGCACCCGCCGCGGCGGACGTCGAGGTCGTCGACCAGGAACGACAGCGAGATCTTGTCGAGCTGGTCGGGCACGAGCGAGTCGACGAACTTGCCCGGGAAGGTCATGAGGTGGTCGGTCGCGATGGATCCGGTGATGGCGAGGTGCACCCGCCAACCATAGACAACGCCCCCCTGCGGCGCNGAGCTCGCTCGTCGGGGATCGGCGGCACCGGCCAGCCGCGAGGGCCTAGTGGAAGCTGTCGCCGCAGGCGCAGGAGCCCGTGGCGGCGGGGTTGTCGATCGTGAAGCCCTGCTTCTCGATCGTGTCGACGAAGTCGATCGTCGCGCCGCCGAGGTACGGCAGGCTCATGCGGTCGACGACGACGTTGACGCCGCCGAAGCCGAAGGTCTGGTCGCCGTCGAGCGAGCGCTCGTCGAAGAACAGCTGGTAGCGCAGGCCCGAGCAGCCGCCGGGCTGCACCGCGATGCGCAGCGCGAGGTCGTCGCGACCCTCCTGGGCGAGCAGGCTCGCGACCTTCTCGGCGGCGCCGTCGCTCAGGCTGACGCCGGACGCGACCTCCGTGGTCGGCTCGGAGGCGGTGGTCTGGTCGGTCTCGACTGTCATGTGTACTCCCGAAGGTGTGGTCTGCGGACTCGTCACGAGGGACGCTTCACGAAAGGCAACGAAGCGTGTGGCGATTCCATTCCATCGTACGCCGTCAGTCCAGCGGTCGGGGCGACCACGTGCGGGCGACGCGCTCGGCCAGGTCGGCCAGGTGCCGGGCGGGCTCGCCCATCGACTCCTCGACGGCGACCCGCTCGGTGACGCCGTAGGCCGACTCGACGCCCATCGCCCGCATCTCGCGCGAGCCGACGAGCACCTGCCCGGCCAGGACGATGCACGGGCGCGCGGCCGCGGCGGCCACCGCGGCGACCCCGTGCACGACCTTGCCGGCCCGCGACGAGAAGTCGTACGTGCCCTCCCCCGTCACGACGAGGTCGTGGGCACCGGCCTCCGCGGTCAGCCCGACCGTCTCGGCGACGAGCTCGATGCCCGACACGACGGTGCCGCCGAGCACCATCAGCGCGAATCCCAGCCCGCCCGCGGCTCCGGCCCCCTTGGCGTCCGCAGGGCGTCGCTGCGCCGGGGACGGGCCGCACACCGCCACCACGAACCGGTCGAGCCAGCCGTCGACCTCGACGATATGGGCGTCGGTCAGGCCCTTCTGCGGTCCGAAGGTCTTGGTGGCGCCGAACATGCCGAGCAGCGTGACGTCGACGTCGGCGGCCACGACCAGCTCGACGCCGCGCAGCCGCTCGACGGCCGGGGCCACGTCGACGGACCCGACGTTCGCGAGCGCCGCGGGGCCCGCGTCGAGCGGCACGTCGGCCGTCGCGCCGAGGGCGGCCAGCAACCCCGCTCCCCCGTCGTTGGTCGCGCTGCCCCCCAGGCCCACCACGACGCGGGACGCGCCGGCGTCGACCGCCGCGGCGACGGCCTGGCCGACCCCGAACGTCGAGGCGTGCAGGGGGTCCTTGGCCTCGACGAGGTGCAGCCCGCACGCCTGCGCGCTCTCGACGAACGCCGTGCCGTCCGCGTGGAGGACCGTGACCGGGACGTCGGCCCCGAGAGGTCCGCGGACCCTGACGACGTCGAGCCGGCCTCCGGTCGCGGCGTGCAGGACGTCGACGAGCCCGGGGCCCCCGTCGGCCATCGCCGCGGCGGTCAGGACGTCGTCGGGCGCGTGACGCCGCCAGCCCTCGATGATGGCGCGCGCCGCCTCCGGGGCCGACAGGGTGCCACCGAAGGAGTCCGGTGCGACGAGGACCCGCACGGCCCGCCCCGCCTACTCCGCGAGGGCGTGCTCGGCGGCCGCGATCAGGACGCTCGTCGCGAGCGCGTCGATCGCGAGCGCCAGCTCGTCGGGCGACGGGTACGACGGCGCGATGCGGATGTTGCGGTCGCGGGGGTCGTCGCCGTAGGGGAACGCGGCACCGGCAGGGGTCATCGCGACGCCCGCCTGGCGGGTCAGCTCGATGACCCGCGAGGCCGTGCCGTCGACGACGTCGAGGCTGACGAAGTAGCCGCCCTTCGGCTCGGTCCAGCTCGCGACACCGTAGGGGGCGAGCCGGTCGGCCAGGATCGAGACGACGGCCTCGAACTTGGGGGCGAGGATCTCGCGGTGCCCGGCCATCAGGGCGTGCACGCCGTCGACGTCGCCGAGGTGACGGGCGTGCCGCAGCTGGTTGACCTTGTCGGGGCCGATCGTCCGCTTGCCCAGGTGCGACAGGTACCACGCGACGTTGTCGGCCGAGCTGCCGAAGAAGCAGACTCCCGAGCCGGCGAACGTGATCTTGGACGTGGAGGCGAAGATCACGGCCCGGTCGGGGTGCCCCGACGCGACGCACAGACCGAGGATGTCGGCGGTCTTGGTCTGCTCGTCGGTGAGGTGGTGGACGGCGTACGCGTTGTCCCAGAAGATGCGGAAGTCGGGCGCCGCGGTCTCCAGGGCCGCGAGCTCGGCCGCGACGGCCTCGCTGGTGACGGCGCCCGTGGGGTTGCTGTAGGTGGGGACGAGCCACATGCCCTTGACGGAGGGGTCCTTGACGGCCTCGCGCACGGCGTCGACGTCGGGGCCGTCCTCGTTCAGCGGCACCGGCACCATCTCGATGCCGTACTCCTCGAGCAGCGCGAAGTGGCGGTCGTAGCCCGGCACGGGGCAGATGAACTTGACCGACTCCTCGACGCCCCACGGCTGCTCGGACCCGGGGACGCCGTGGAACAGCGCGAAGACCAGGTTGTCGTGCATCATCGCGAGGCTCGCGTTGTCGCCCGCGACGACCTGCTCGACCGGCACCTGCATGATCGGCGCGAAGATCTCGCGCAGCTCGGTCAGGCCCGTCAGACCGCCGTAGTTGCGGGTGTCGACGCCGTCGCGGTCGCGGAAGTCGTCGCCCGGCAGCGTCAGCAGGCCGTTGGAGAGGTCGAGCTGCTCGGGCGACGGCTTGCCGCGCGTCAGGTCGAGCTTGAGACCTCGCTCCTGCAGGGCGCGGTGCGCGGCCGTCTGCTCGTCGAGGAGGGTCTGGACCTGGTCACGGGAGAGATCGTCGAGGCTCACGGACCCAACCTATCGCCCGGACGGAATCAGGCCAGACCGGGCGCGCCCCAGATCGCGAGCCACCGGGCGAGGTCGGGCTCCACCGGGACGTCGCCACCGACGACGCCCCTGAGCTGCAGCTCGAGCGCGTTGTCGCGTCGCTCGGAGCCGTCGGGGGCGAACGGGTAGAACGTGCCGCGCTTGTAGAGGTAGACCAGCCCGACGGGCTTCCCGGCGGGACTGGTGAACACGAAAGTCGAGCACAGCAGCGCGGTGCCGAACCCGGCGTCGGCCAGCGAGCTGTTGACGGCGTGCAGGTCGGTCACGAGACCCGACACGTCGGCGTCGGCTCGCGTGACGGTGAGCCAGTGGAAGCCGAACCGGTCGTCGCTGCGGGTCACGGTCGAGCCGGGGGTCGACGTGATGATCTTCTCGGCGTCGGCCATGACGGCGTCGTCGGCCTGTCCCTCCATGTCGCGGAAGCACACGGACCCCGAACCGGTCGGCACGAAGCCCTCCAGCTGCAGCGAGATGACCGCCTGCGGCACGGAGAACAGGACGTCGAGATCGGCCTCGGGCGGCTTGGACCGCCCGAGGATGCCGTCGAGGAAGCCCATCAGCCCTGCTCGGAGAGCTCGGCGCTGACCTTGGCGAGCTGGTCGAGGCGCTGCTGCAGCGGCGGGTGCGTCGAGAAGAGCGCGCCGATCGACTCGCGGTTGATCGCGGGCGCGAAGAAGAACGCGCTCATGGCCTGGCTCTCGCGCAGGTCGCTGTTGGGGATGCGCGACATGTCGCCCGAGATCTTGACGAGCGCCGACGACAGCTTGGACGGGCGGCCCGTCATGTAGGCGCCGCTGCGGTCGGCGCTGAGCTCGCGGTAGCGCGACAGGCCCCTGATCAGGACGAAGCTGACCGCGTACACCAGCAGGCTGACGAGGAACACGACGATGAACGCCGGCCCACCGTTGTTGTCGCGGTCGCGGTTGCCACCGCCGAACATCCCGCCGAAGTACACGCCCCAGCGCGTGATGAAGCCGGCCAGCAGGCCGATCGACGACGCGACCGTCATGACCGTGACGTCGCGGTTGGCGACGTGCGACAGCTCGTGCGCGAGCACGCCCTCGAGCTCGTCGGCGTCGAGGCGCTGCATGATGCCGGTCGTGACGCACACCGCCGAGTGGTTCGGCGTGCGACCCGTCGCGAAGGCGTTCGGCATGTCGGTCACGGCGATCGCCACGCGCGGCTTGGGCATGTCGGCCAGCGCGCACAGGCGGTCGATCATGGCGTGCAGCTCGGGCGCCTGGTGGGGCTCGACGATCTGCGCGTTCATCGACTTGAGTGCCAGCGTGTCGGAGAAGTACCACTGTCCCCAAGCGATCGCAAGGACGATGACGAGCGCGAGCACGCCGTTGCCCATGAAGGCGAACAGGACCGCGCCGAAAAGGATGTAGAGCGCGCCGAGCCCGAAGCTCACGCCGCCCATGCGCAGCGAGAGCCCCCGATCAGTTCTGAACCGGCTTCTGGCCATCGTCACCCTCCACGTCTTGATCGGGTCGAGCCCGGTCGTGCGAGATCTGCTCGAGCTGGCGGTCGACCTCGGCCGTCGTGCCCGCGTCGAGGACGGGGCCGGCGTCGGTGCCGGTTCCGGTACCGAGCGCGGCGTCGAACTGCCGGGCCAGCGCGTCGTCCGCCGACTCCCCCGCCGTGCCGATGACGCCCTCCCGCACGAGCTCGTCGACGGCGTCGGACCTCGCCTCCATCTCGCGCGTGCGCCGCTCGGCGGCCTCCATCGCCTGGCCGACCTCGCTGACGGTCGAGTTGATGCCGCTCGTCGCGCTGTTGATCTCGGCGCGTGCGGAGGCCGCCGTGTGGCGGGCCGAGAGCGTGTCCTTGCGGATGCGGAAGCTCTCGACGTCCTGCTCGATCGTCAGCGCCGACTGCTCGAGCTTGCGCTCCTCGGCCAGCAGGTCGTCGCGTCGGGCGCGCAGCTCGTCGGCGGTCTTCTCGAGTGCGACCTTGCGGGTCAGGGCCGCGCGGGCGTCGTCGTCGCGCCCGGCGGCGACGGCGTCGCTGGCCTGCTGGTCGAGCTGCGCGGCCTGCTGGGCGATCGTGGTCAGCTGCAGGTCGACCCGCTTGCGGCTCGTCGCGACGTCGGCGACCCCGCGCCGCACCTGCTGCAGCAGCGCCGTCTGGGTGCGGTAGGTCTGGTCGAGACGGTCCTTCAGGGCACCCGCGTCGTCGTTGCCGGACTGCCGCGATCCCCACCACTTGGCGAGGCGATTGCCGATGCTCATGCCCTCAAGCCTACGGGTAGGGTGTCGCGGGTGGCTGACGAGACAGAAGCAGGCAAGGGCCGTCCGACCCCCAGTCGCCGGGAGGCCGAGGCTGCCCGCAAGAAGCAGATGAAGACCCCCATGACCCGCAAGGAGCAGGCCAAGCGCGACCGGGCCGCCCGCGAGGAGATCCGCCTCAAGCAGCGCGACGCGCTGAAGTCGGGCGACGAGCGCTACCTGCCGGCGCGCGAGCAGGGTCCCGTCCGCCGCTTCACCCGCGACTACGTCGACCGTCGGCGCAACTTCGCCGAGTACCTGCTGCCGTTCCTGGTGGTCCTCCTGGTGCTGTTCGCCGTCGCCGGCAGCATCAGCAGCAACGCCTCGGCCGTCCTGACGGCCTTCGTCTACCCGTTCCTGATCGTCGGCACGGTCCTCGACGAGATCATCATGGTGCGCGGCCTGAAGAAGCAGCTCAAGGAGCGCTTCGGCCCCGACAACGTCAAGGGCTCGACGACGTACGCCGTGCTGCGCAGCACGCAGCTGCGCCGCTTCCGACTGCCCAAGCCGCAGGTCAAGCGCGGCGAGGTGCTGAGCGGCACCTACCGCTGACGCGGGCCCCCGCCGACCTACGTGTCGGGGTGCAGCGACATCGGGCCGTAGATCTCGGCCTCGCCGTCGAACAGGCGCACCTGGTCGACGCCCTGCTCGAGCAGCTCGCCGAATGCCTCGCCGACCCACGACTCGGCGTCTCCGCGGCTCTCGAAGGCCTCCGACCGGCCGGTCACGTCGCCGGCCGAGGTCTCGAACGTCCAGGTCCAGCTCATGTCATGACTCCTTGGTCGACGGTTGCACGAACGGCGGCTTGGTCACCGTGAACGCCTCGGACCGGCCGCGGACGTCGACGACGACGGTGGCGCCATCCTCGACGGACTGGTCGAGCAGCGCAAGCGCGACGCCCTGCCGCAGGGTCGGCGAGAACGTGCCCGACGTGATCTCGCCGAGCGGGCCGCCGTCGGTGTCGGCGACGACCATGCCGGGGCGCGGGATGCCGCGCTTCTGCGCCAGCAGGCCGCGCAGCGTGCGGACGGTCTTCTCGGCGCGCTGCGCCTCGAGCACCGCCTTGCCCCAGAACGCGGGCTTCTTCCAGCCCACGGCCCAGCCGGCTCGGGCCATCACGGGGCTGATCTCGGCGGACAGCTCGTGCCCGTGCAGCGGGTACCCCATCTCGGTGCGCAGCGTGTCGCGCGCGCCCAGGCCGCACGCGCGGATGCCGAACGGCTCGCCCGCCGCCACGACGGCGTCCCAGACGTCGACGGCCGCGGCGGCCGGGACGACCAGCTCGTACCCGCGCTCGCCCGTGTAGCCGGTGCGGCACACCGTGATCGCGGCACCGGCGACCGTCGCGTCGGCGAACGACATGTACTCGTGGTCGACCGGCAGGTCGAGCGCCTGAAGGACCTCGTCGCTCGACGGGCCCTGGATCGCGAGCACCGCGAACTCGCGGTGCTGGTCGACGACGTCGATGCCCTCGGGTGCCGCGGCCTGCAGACGGGCCACGACGGCGGCGGTGTTGGCCGCGTTGGGGATCAGGAAGACCTCGAAGTCGCTGCGCAGGTAGGCGATCAGGTCGTCGACCGTGCCACCGTCGTCGTCGCAGCACAGCGTGTACTGGGCCTTGCCCGGCGCGATGCGCTCGAGGTCGTTGGTGAAGCACGTGTTGACGAACTGCGCGGCGCCCGTGCCCCGCACCAGCGCCTTGCCGAGGTGGCTGACGTCGAACAGCCCGACCCCCTCGCGGACGGCCTTGTGCTCGGCCAGGACGCCTCCCCCCGCGTACTCGAGCGGCATCTCCCAGCCGCCGAACTCGGCGAGCTTCGCACCGAGGGCCACGTGACGGTCGTGCAGCGGGGAATGAAGCAGATCCATGGTCCTCAACCTAGGGGACGGTTCCCCGGCCCGAACCGGCAACCTTAGAGTGGCTGACATGCCGTCCGTCACCCTGAGCACGTCCAAGCCGACCACCGCCAGCGCCGACGTCCTGATCCTGGGGATCCGGGGGGACGAGGACAAGGGCGACCTGGCCGAGACCCTCGACCTCCTGGGCTTCTCGGGCGAGAAGGGACAGAGCGTCCGCTTCCCGTCCGGAGGGCTCGTCAAGGCACCCGTCGTCGTGGCCCTCGCGCTGCCCGACGAGCCGACCGACGAGGACCTGCGACGCGCCGCCGCCCGCGGCATCCGTGCCGCCAAGAACGCCACGACCGTCGCGATCGCCCTGCACCCCGCCGGTGTCGACGAGGTCGAGGCGATCGCCGAGGGCATCGACCTCGGCGCCTACCGGTTCGACACCTACAAGACCAGGAACGCGGCCAAGGACGCGGCACCCGTCGAGATCGCCAGCGCCGTGATCCTCACGCCCTTCGCGCGCCAGACCACCGCGACCAAGGCCGTCGAGCGGGCCTCGACCGTCGCGCTCGCGGTCAACACGGCCCGCGACTGGGTCAACACGCCGCCCGGCGACAAGCGCCCGGCCGACCTCGTCGAGGCCATCACGACGCACGTCACCGCGGCCGCCGGCACCGCCGTGAAGGTGTCGGTGTGGGACGAGAAGCGTCTCGCGAAGGAGCGCTGCGGCGGCATCCTCGGCGTCGGCCAGGGCTCCGACAGCCCGCCGCGCCTCGTGACGCTCTCGTACGAGCCGGACAACGCGGTCGCGCACCTCGCACTCGTCGGCAAGGGCATCACGTTCGACTCGGGCGGACTCTCGATCAAGCCCGGCGCCTCGATGCAGACCATGAAGCTCGACATGGCCGGTGCCGCCGCGGTCGTCGCGGCGACCGTCGCGATCGCGACGCTGGGGCTGCCCGTGCGCATCACGGCCTACGCGTGCCTCGCCGAGAACATGCCCAGCGGACGGGCGACCCGTCCGGGCGACGTCCTGCACATGCGCAGCGGCGCGACGGTCGAGGTGCACAACACCGACGCCGAGGGCCGCCTGGTGCTGGCCGACGGGCTCGCGCTCGCGGCCGAGGCGCAGCCCGACCACATCGTCGACGTCGCGACGTTGACGGGCGCCTGCATCGTGGCGCTCGGCTCGCACACCAGCGGCATCCTGGGCAACGACGACGACTTCTCCGAGACCGTGCTGGCGGCCTCCGCCGCGGCGGGCGAGTCGATGTGGCGACTGCCCATCACCGAGGAGATGAAGGGGATCGTGACGTCCTCGACCGTCGCCGACCTGCGCCAGCACAACCCCAAGCCGTACGGCGGTGCGCTGTTCGCGGCCGCGTTCCTGCGCGAGTTCGTCGGCGACGTGCCGTGGGCTCACCTCGACATCGCCGGACCGTCGTTCAACGAGGGCTCGGCCGTCGACTACACCCCCGTCGGCGGCACGGGCACGGGCGTCCGCACGCTCGTGCGGCTCGCGACGGAGCTGGCCGGCTCGCGATGACGCTCGACGCCGCGACGGCGCGGGCCCTCGACCACCGTCTCGCCGTCGAGCAGTCGAAGCAGCGCCTCCCCTCGGTCGTCGCCGGTGTCGTGAGCGGCGGCGAGCTCGTCTGGTCGGGAGCGGCCGGGACGCTCGACGGTCGCTCCGACGGGGAGTCGCCGGGCGCCGACACGCAGTACCGGATCGGCTCGATCTCGAAGACGTTCGTCGCGGTCGAGGTGCTGCGGCTGCGCGACGCGGGACTGCTCGACCTGGCCGACACGATCGGCGCGCACCTGCCCGAGGTGCCGTTCGGCCACGTGACCGTCGCGCAGCTGCTGACGCACACGTCGGGGCTGCAGGCCGAGACCGACGGCGAGTGGTGGGAGCGCACCCCCGGCGGCACCTGGGACGACCTGCTGGCGTCCGGCGTGGCGCTCCGGTTCACCCCCGGCACCTCGTTCCACTACTCCAACACCGGCTACGGCGTGCTCGGCGAGCTGATCGCGCGACGTCGACGCGTCCCGTGGCACGAGGCCGTCCAGGTCGGCATCCTCGACCCGCTCGGCATGGCCCGCACGACGCGACGTCCCGTCGCCCCCGCCGCCCCCGGGCTGGCCGTGCACCCCCTGGCCGACCTGGTGCACGTCGAGCCCGAGCACGACCACGTCTCGATGGCGCCGGCCGGCCAGCTGTGGTCGACGACGACCGACCTCGCGCGGTGGGCGGCGTTCCTCGGCGGGCACACCGGCGACGTCCTCGACCGCGCGACCCTGGCCGAGATGCTGCGACCCGTGGCCGTCAACGACGTGCCGGGCACCGCGTGGACCGGCGCCCACGGGCTCGGGTGGCAGACGTGGAACGTCGCGGGACGCCGCTCAGCCGGTCACGGCGGGTCGATGCCCGGATTCCTCGCGAACCTGCGGGTCGACCTCGAGACCGGCGACGGCGTCGTGGCGATGGCCAACGCGACCAGCGGCATGGGCCCGCTCGCGGCCGACCTGCTGGAGCTCCACCGCGAACGCGAGCCCGCCCGTCCGTCGCCCTGGCACGCCGACGCCGGCCACGCCGGCGCCCTCGACGTCGTCGGGCCGTGGTTCTGGGGCACGTACCCGTTCACGCTGGCGCTGGAGGCCGACGGCGGCCTGCGGCTGGGCGAGCCGGGCGTCGGACGCGGTGCCCGCTTCTCGCGCGATGCGGACGGCGCCGGCTGGACGGGCCGCGAGGGCTACTACCGCGGCGAGCCCCTGCGCGTCGACCGCGACGCCGACGGGACGCCGCGGCGGCTGGTGCTGGCGAGCTTCGTGTTCACCCGCACGCCGTACGCCGCGGACGCCGACGTACCGGGCGGGCTCGACGCCCACCACTGGCACTGAGCCGTCGTACGGCGGGGTCAGTCGGGCAGGCCCAGGACGCGGGCGGCGTCCTCGACGGTGTCCCACTTCTCGCGGGCTCCACCCTGACGGTCGGGGTGCGCCTGCGACCTGGCCTTGCGGTAGACCTTCATGAGCTGGTCGAACGACGGGTCGTCGGGCAGCGGCTCGGTGCCCGCGACCGACTCGAGCGTCATGATCGCGCGCATCTCGCGCGGTGAGCGGCGGGCCGGAGCGGACGGCGCCGGTGCGGACGTCGGCGTGGTCCGGGCGGACGTCGGCCGCGACGTCGTCGTCGTGCGCCCGGACGACGTCGCGCCGGCCTTGCGGAGGTCGTAGTCGCGCTTGCGGGCGGCGATCGGGACGAGGTTGGAGTCGTACACGGGGATCTTGAGCTTCTTGCGGGCGAAGTCGTGCCCCGCCTGCGCCGACGTGACCCGGCGGCGGATCGACTCGCCGTCGTGGGCGACCAGCAGGAGCGTCGTGTGCGTCACCGACGTCTGGGGCTCGATCCAGCCCTCGACGCCCTGACGCGTCTGAACGAACTGCTTCAACGCGTCGAGGTCGGCCCGGCTGGAGCCGCGGTCCGAGACGACGGCGCCGCCGTCCGTCCTGGCCTTCCGGCCTCCGAAGATTCCCATGCGCCAAGTGTGCCCGATGGAGGCCGACACCCGGTGAACCCCGGTGGTGCGCCGGTTGCGCGCAGTGACAAGATGACGATGCACACACTTTCTGGGAGGACACCGTGGCGGACGGCGCCGGCAACACCTTTGACATCGTGATTCTCGGCGGCGGAAGCGGCGGCTACGCCTGCGCGCTGCGCGCCGTGCAGCTCGGCAAGTCGGTCGCGCTGATCGAGAAGTCCAAGCTCGGCGGCACCTGCCTGCACTGGGGATGCATCCCGACCAAGGCGCTGCTGCACTCCGCCGAGGTCGCCGACCTGGCCCGCGAGGGCCAGAACTTCGGCATCAGGTCGACGTTCGACGGCATCGACATGGCCCAGGTCAACACGTACAAGGACGGCGTGATCGACCGCCTGTACAAGGGCCTGCAGGGACTCATCAAGTCCGGCGGCATCACGGTCGTCGAGGGCGAGGGCAAGCTCGTCTCCACCGACCCCAACGGCGGCGGCACCGTCGAGGTCAACGGCCAGCAGTACACCGGCACCAACGTCGTCCTGGCGACCGGCTCGGTCTCGCGCACGCTGGGCCTGGAGATCGGCGGCCGCGTCATCACGTCCACCGAGGCGCTGTCGATGACCGAGGTGCCCGAGAAGGTCGTCATCATCGGCGGCAGCGTCATCGGCGTCGAGTTCGCGAGCGTCTGGAAGTCCTTCGGCGCCGACGTCACGATCATCGAGGGCCTGCCCACGCTCGTCCCGCTCGAGGACCCGGCGCTCAGCAAGGGCCTGGAGCGCGCGTTCCGCAAGCGCAAGATCAACTTCAAGACCGGCGTCAAGTTCGACTCGGTCAAGCAGACCGACTCCGGCGTCACCGTCACGCTCGAGAACGGCGACACGATCGAGACCGACCTGGTCCTGGTGGCCGTGGGCCGTGGGCCGAACTCGGCCGGCATGGGCTACGAGGAGGCCGGCGTCACGGTCGACCGTGGCTGGGTGCCGACCGACGAGCGCCTCGCGACCAACGTCAAGGGCGTCTTCGCCGTCGGCGACCTGGTGCCCGGCCTGCAGCTGGCGCACCGCGGCTTCGCGCACGGCATCTTCGTCGCCGAGGAGATCGCGGGCCTCGAGCCCCAGGTCGTCGTCGACGCCGGCATCCCCCGCGTCACGTACTGCGAGCCCGAGATCGCGTCGGTCGGCATCACCGAGCCGCAGGCCAAGGCCAAGTACGGCGACGACAACGTCGAGATCGTCGAGTACAACCTCGGCGGCAACGGCAAGAGCCAGATCCTCGGCACCGCCGGCACGGTCAAGCTGGTCCGCGAGAAGGACGGCCCGATCGTGGGCGTCCACATGCTCGGATCGCGCTTCGGCGAGCAGGTCGGCGAGGCATCCCTCATCGTGAACTGGGAGGCGTACCCCGAGGACGTCGCGCAGTTCATCCACGCTCACCCGACCCAGAACGAGGCCATCGGCGAAGCCGCCCTCGCACTGGCCGGCAAACCCCTTCACTCGCACGCCTGATCCGGAGACCACCCATGGCAACTGAAGTCACCCTCCCCGCTCTCGGCGAGAGCGTCACCGAGGGCACCGTCACCCAATGGCTCAAGCAGATCGGCGACACCGTCGCGGTCGACGAGCCGCTGCTCGAGATCTCGACCGACAAGGTCGACACCGAGATCCCCTCCCCCGTGGCCGGCGTGCTGCTGGAGATCAAGGCCGAGGAGGACGAGACCGTCGAGGTCGGCGCGGTGCTGGCCGTCGTCGGCGAGGAGGGTGAGACGACCGACGACTCGGCCACCGCCCCCGTCTCGGACGAGAACCTCGTCGAGGAGAAGTCCGACTCGTCCGGCGAGCAGGCCTCGGCCGGCGACGAGCCCGAGCCCGAGTCGGTCGGTGAGGAGCGGTCCAACCAGCCGTCCGACAGCGCCGAGGAGCAGCACGACGCCGCCGAGACGGCCGCCGCGCCCCAGGCCGAGACCGCTCCGGCATCCGGTGGCGGCACCGAGGTCACGCTGCCCGCACTGGGCGAGAGCGTCACCGAGGGCACCGTGACGCAGTGGCTCAAGCAGGTCGGCGACGACGTCGAGGTCGACGAGCCGCTGCTCGAGATCTCGACCGACAAGGTCGACACCGAGATCCCGTCGCCCGTCGCGGGCAAGCTGCTCGAGATCCGCGCCGACGAGGACGAGACCGTCGAGGTCGGCGCCGTCCTGGCCGTCATCGGCGCCGAGGGCTCCACGACCACCGACTCGGCGACCGCGCCGGTCTCCGACGAGAACCTCGTCGAGGAGAAGAAGCCCGAGGCCGAGGCCCCGCAGGAGAAGGCTCCCGAGCCGGAGAAGGCCCCCGAGCCGGAGCCGGAGAAGGCGCCCGAGCCCACCCCGGCGCAGCCCGAGACCCAGGGCTCCCCCGAGCCCGCCCCGGCGCCCGCGGCGCCGAGCGACAGCGGCAACGGCGGCTCGAGCGACGGTGGTGACACCTACGTCACCCCGATCGTCCGCAAGCTCGCCAAGCAGCACGACGTCGACCTCGCCGCCGTCACCGGCACCGGCGTGGGCGGACGCATCCGCAAGCAGGACGTCCTCGACGCCGTCGCCGCCAAGGAGGCCGCCTCGGCCCCCGCCCCGGAGGCTCCCGCGGCCGCCGCCGCTCCCGCGGCCACCGCACCGACGGCCGAGCCGTCGGCCCTGCGGGGCAAGACCGAGAAGGTCACCCGCCTGCGCAAGGTCATCGCCTCGCGCATGGTCGAGTCGCTGCAGGTCTCGGCCCAGCTGACGCAGGTGCACGAGGTCGACGTCACCGAGGTCGCCCGCCTGCGGGCCCGCCACAAGGACGCCTTCCTCGAGCGCGAGGGCGTCAAGCTGACGTTCCTGCCGTTCTTCGCGAAGGCCGCGATCGAGGCGCTCAAGTCGTACCCGCAGCTCAACTCGGCGCTCGACCTCGAGGCGGGCACGATCACGTACCCGGCCGGCGAGCACCTGGGCATCGCGGTCGACACCGAGCGCGGGCTGCTCGTGCCGACGATCAAGGACGCCGGCGACCTGTCGATCGCGGGCCTGGCCCGCAAGATCGCCGACGCCGCCGAGCGCACCCGCACCAACAAGATCACGCCGGACGAGCTGTCCGGCGCGACGTTCACGATCACCAACCTGGGCAGCAACGGCGCCCTGTTCGACACGCCGATCATCAACCAGCCCCAGGTCGCGATCCTCGGGACGGGTGCCGTCGTCAAGCGTCCGGTCGTCGTCACCGACGACCACGGCAACGACAGCATCTCGGTGCGCAGCATGGTCTACCTGGCCCTGACGTACGACCACCGCATCGTCGACGGTGCCGACGCCGGTCGCTTCCTGACCGCGGTCAAGCAGCGTCTGCAGGCCGGTTCGTTCGAGTCCGAGCTCGGGTCCTGACGTCGTGCACGTGGTGGTGGGAGGGGCCTCGGGCTTCCTCGGCACGGCCCTGACCACCCACCTGCGTGCGCGCGGACACGAGGTCACCCGGCTCGTCCGGTCGGGTGACGCCTCGGCCGACGCGTCCCGGTGGGATCCCTACGCCGGGAGCGTCGACCAGCGGCTGATCGACCGGGCCGACGCCGTCGTCAACCTGACGGGTGCCTCGATCTCGAAGTGGCCCCGCACCGCCGGCACCAAGGACGAGATCCGGTCGTCCCGCCTCGCCGCCACCACGACGCTCGCCAAGGCCGTCGCGGCCTCGGCGACGCCGACCGTGTTCATCTCGGGGTCCGGCATGTCGTGGTACGGCGACGACCGCGGCGCCGAGGAGCTCACGGAGGCCAGCAGCCCCGGCACGGGCTTCCTGGCCGAGGTGTCGCAGGCCTGGGAGGCCGCGGCGCAGCCGGCGATCGACGCGGGAGCCCGCACGTGCTTCGTGCGCACGTCGCTCGTGCTCAGCAAGGACGGCGGCGTGCTCAAGCTGATGCTCCCCGTGTGGAAGCTCGGCGGCGGGGCCAGGCTCGGCACGGGACGTCAGTACATGTCGTTGATCTCGCTCCACGACTGGGTGCGCGGGGTCGAGTTCCTGCTCGAGAACGACCACGCCAGCGGACCGTTCAACTTCTCGAGCCCCGGTGCGGCGACCAACGCCGAGTACACCGACGCCCTGGGCGAGGCGGTGCACCGTCCGACGTTCCTGGCCGTCCCGCGGTTCGCGATCAAGGCGGCGCTCGGCGGCATCGCCGACGACCTGATCGGATCGCTGCGGGTCTCCCCCGACGCCCTGGTCGACGCCGGCTTCACCTTCGCCGACCCCGACCTGCGGGCCGTGCTCGACTCCGCCCTGGCCTAGCCGGCCGGCGCAGGACGCTCAACCGGCGTCCTGTGCCTGCCGGGTGCCCGCGATGCGCCAGCGGGCGTCCTGCCCGGGCTCCCGCGCGAGCGTGACGGTTCGGCGGGTCGGCCGGTCTCGCGGCAGCGCGGTCGACGTGCCGTCGTCCCACCGCACCCGGGCCGGCCCCAGCTGGTCGACGACGTCGAGCCGCACCCGGTGTCGGCTCTCGCGCACCACCCGGCAGCCGAGCACCCGCAGCTCGGCGCCGACGACCCGGCCGCCACGACGTCCGTAGGCCGCGATCAGCCGCGCGTCGGCACGACGGGCCGCGCTGGCCTCGACGTAGACGTCGCGCAGCAGCGAGGCGTCGGCCGAGGCGAACGCCTGCTCGCGCACGTCGTCGAGCGCGGCCAGGCGCACCGCCCACTGGTCGTCCGGCGACGGCGACAGCACGCGCACCGCGACGAGGAGAACCCACAGCCAGTCCATGCGCCCACTGTCGTCGTCGACGCCGACGGCCGCCCCGCTCCGTCCACAGGCGTCTCGACCGCGGGGCTACGCTGGAGGCGTGACGCTTGAGATCATCGACGACTGGTTCGGCCCCTCCGCGATCGACTTCGTCGACGCGTGGGACCTGCAGCGCGACCTGCACGCCCGCCGTGTCGCCGACGAGGTCGGCGACACCGCGCTGTTCCTCGAGCACCCGCCGGTCTACACGGCCGGACGCCGCACCGAGCCGTTCGAGCGTCCCTTCGACGGCACACCCGTCGTCGACGTCGACCGCGGCGGCAAGATCACGTTCCACGGCCCCGGCCAGCTCGTCGGCTACCCCATCACGAAGCTGCCCTCGCACGTCCTGGTCGTCGACTTCGTGCGACGCGTCGAGGAGGCCATGATCCGCGCGGCCGCCGACCTGGGCGTGACGACGGGACGCGTGCCCGGACGGTCGGGCGTGTGGCTCGGCGCCACGCCGGCGCGCGCCGAGCGCAAGGTCGGCGCCGTGGGCATCCGCGTCGCGCGCGGTGTCACGATGCACGGCTTCTCGCTGAACGCGGACGTCGACCTGTCGTACTACGACCGGTTCGTGCCGTGCGGCATCGCCGATGCCGGCGTCACGTCGCTGTCGGCCGAGCTCGGCCGCGACGTCACGGTGCCGGAGGCGGCAGCCGCGATCGCGCCCCACCTGCGCGAGCTGCTCGAGTGGCACCCCTACACGCCGGGGCCCGATCTCGCCGAGCAGGCCGAGACCGGGCCGTCCGTGCCGGTGCTGGGGCTCACTCGCTGAGGCGCAGCGCCTCCCCGAACCCGATCTTGCGCTCGGTGCGCATCAGGGTCCGCTCGTAGAGCCGTGCGGCCAGCCGCACGATCAGCACCGCGCCCACGACGTTGACGACCACGGCGACGACGATCTGCCACACGGGGACACCCCCCTCGGCCATCCTCGACGGCATCAGCATCGCCGACATGATCGGCAGCATCGACACGACGGTCTTGACGCCGGCACCCGCCGAGAAGGCGATGATGTAGGGCGCGAACAGCAGCACCTGGCCCGGCATCGTGGTCGACTGCAGGTCCTCCTGCCGTGACGCGAGCGACCCGGCCACGGCCCACAGGCCGGCGAGTGCGACGAAGCCGAGCACGAAGAACACGACGTACATGCCGACCGCCGGGCCGAGCGACGACAGCAGCCCCGTCTCGCCGGTCAGCGCCAGCGCGCCGATGCCCGCGGCGGCCAGCAGCAGGATCTGCGCGAACGCCAGCAGCGTGTTGCCGGCGATCTTGCCCCACAGCATCGCGCGGATCGGCACGGCCGCGGCGAGGATCTCGACCACCCTGCTCTCCTTCTCCTGCACGACGCTCTGCGCGATCGACATGCCGAACGTGATCGCCGTGATGTAGAAGAGGATCAGGAACACGTAGGCCGCGAGCTGGCGCGCGCCGGCGTCGCTCTCGGCGGGGTCGAGCAGGCGCTCCGACACGGTCGAGCCGGCCTGCAGCTCGTCGAGGTCGACGCCCTGGCGCTCCGCGTTGGCCTGCAGCGCCTCGCTCGTGCCGACCGCCGTCAGCGCGGCCGACAGGGTCGAGTCGACCTCCTCGTCGCCGACGACCTCGTAGCCCGTCTCGGTCGCGACGAGGGCGGCGTCGACGTCGCCGTCGCGGACCGCCTTCTCCGCGGCCGCGGTCGACGTGAACTCGCGCGGTTCGGCGGTCGATCCGTCGTCGGACCGGTCCACGACGTCCGACGCCGACGACACGATCGCTGCGGACGCCTGGTCGGTCACCGCGACGGTGTAGTCGGTCGGACGGCCGCCCAGGATCGACGTCAGCACGACCATCGCGACGACGCCGACGACCATGAACAGGGCGCTGTAGACGTACGACTTCTCGCGGACGCGGGTCGTGACCTCACGCTCGGCGACGACGCGCCACGCGCCACGGACCTCGTCGTCGGTGGACGTCCGGTCGTCGGTGCGTGCAGGGGTGACGGTGCTCATCGGTTGACCTCCCGGAAGATGGCGGACAGGGGCTGACGGACGCGGCTGAACTCGGCGACGGGCTCCTTCGCGACGACCTGCGCGAGCAGGTCGGACGCGGTCGTGCCCGCCAGGTCGACCAGGGCCGTGCCGCCGTCGACGTCGCGGACCTCGATGCCGCGCAGGCCACGGATCCACGCCGCATCGGAGCCCGGCCCGTCGAGGGTGATGCGGTAGCGGTCGGCCCCCGTGCCCCGGAGCTCCTCGACCGAGCCCGCCGCGACGACCCTGCCCTTCGACAGGATCACGAGGTCGTCGCACAGCCGCTCGACCAGGTCGAGCTGGTGGCTCGAGAACAGCAGCGGCTTGTCGCCCGCCTCCTTCGCCAGCAGGGACGCCATGGCGTCGACCGCGACGGGGTCCAGCCCGCTGAACGGCTCGTCGAGCACCAGGGCGTCGGGTCGGTGGATCAGCGACGCGGCGATCTGCACGCGCTGCTGGTTGCCGAGCGAGAGCGTGTCGAGCACGTCGTCGGCGCGGTCGGCGAGGTCGAAGTGGTCGAGCAGCTCGCGCGCCCGACGGTGCGCCTCGGCGCGGTCTATCCCGTGGAGCCGCGCGAGGAACACGAGCTGGTCGGTGATCCGCATGCGCGGGTACAGGCCCCGCTCCTCCGGCATGTAGCCGAAGCGTCGGCGCTGGCCCGTCGTGATGGGGCTGCCGTTCCACAGCACCTGGCCCGCGCTCGGCGCCAGGACGCCGAGGATCATCCGCATCGTCGTGGTCTTGCCGGCGCCGTTGGCACCGACGAACCCCGTCATGCGGCCGGGCACGACCCGGAAGGTGACGTCGTCCACGACGACGGTGCCGTCGTACGACCTGCTGAGGGAGGAGATGTCCAACATGCCGTCCACGCTAGGAGCCGGACGCGCGTCGCACATCGGCCACGAGGATGAAGCGCCCCTCATCCCAAAGGTGGGGTCAGGCGGTGCCGCGCTCGTCCATCAGGCCCGACTCGTGCGCCACGATGACGGCCTGCACGCGGTCACGGACCGCGAGCTTGGTCAGCACCTTCGACACGTGCGACTTGACGGTCGCCTCGCTGACGAACAGGTCCTTCGCGATCTCGCCGTTGCTCCGACCGCGGCCCATCGCCACGAGCACGTCCTGCTCGCGCTCGGTGAGCTCGGCCAGCCCCGGCACGCTGACGCCCCGCGGACGTCCGGTCGAGCGGGCGATGACCCGCTGCGTCACCTCGGGCGCCAGCAGCGAGTGGCCCTGCGCGACGACGCGGATCGCGGCGACCAGGTCGGAGGGCGGGCAGTTCTTGAGCATGAAGCCGCTGGCCCCTGCCTGCAGCGCCGCGAACAGGTAGTCGTCGTCGTCGAACGTCGTCAGGATCAGCACCTTGCAGTCGGGCACCGCCTCGATGACCCGGCGCGTCGCCTCGATGCCGTCCATGCGGGGCATCTGCACGTCCATCAGGACGACGTCGGGACGCAGGGCGCTCGCCTGCCGCACCGCGACGTCGCCGTCGTCGGCCTCGCCCACGACCTCGAGATCGTCCTCGGCGCTGAGGATCATGCCGAAGCCCGTGCGGACCAGCGCCTGGTCGTCGGCGACCAGCACCCGCGTCGTCGTCATGTCGCCACCCCCGAAGAAACCCCATCGTACGAGGGCGCCGCCATGACGCACCGTCCGTGAGCTCGCTGGCGCTCGCTCATGTCGCCACCGGGATGCGGACACGGACGCGGAAGCCCCCGTCGGGCCGCGCACCGATCTCGGCCTCGCCGCCGTGCATCGCCGCCCGCTCGCGGATGCCGGTCAGCCCGAACCCGCCCGAGGACGACGTGGGGGCCGAGCCCGCGCCGGACGTCGTGGCCGAGCCGTCGTCGATGACCTCGACCTCGACGGCGGCGGCCTCCTGCTCCCCCGCCGGGACGAACCGCAGCACGATCTCGCCGGCGCACGCGCCTGCGTGGCGGCGCAGGTTCGACACGGCCTCCTGCGCGATGCGGAACATCGACAGGCCGACGGTCGGCGGCACGTCGAAGGGGTCACCGACGCGCCGGAACGTCACGGCCGGGCGGTCGTCCGGCGACGCGAGCGACGCGATCTCGGCCAGCCCGGGCTGCGGCACCCGGTCGCCGCGCTCGTCGTCGGCCCGCAGCAGCCCCACGAGCTGGTGCATCTGCTGGACCGCCTGGCGCGACGAGGTCTCGATGACCGACAGCGCCTCACGGGCCACCTCGGGGCGGGCGTCCATGACGCGTCCGGCACCGGCGGCCTGCACCCCGATGCCGCTGACGTGGTGGGCGACGACGTCGTGGAGGTCGCGGGCGATGCGCACCCGCTCGGCCTGCACGGCGCTGTCGCGGTCGCGGTCCTGCGCGTGACGCTCGGCGACGATGCGGTCAGCGATCTCGGCCCGCTGACGGGCGCTGCGCCACGCGCCGTGACCCCAGGCCATCGCGCCGAAGAAGTAGATGACGTTGATCGTCAGCGAGTACGCGATCATCGCGCCGTACTGCGGCAGCAGACCGACCCGGGGAGCCGTGGGCGGGTCCTCGCGGACGAACTGCCACACCAGCCAGCCGAACATCGCGACGATCACGACGGCGCTGGTCGCCATCAGCGCGCGCGGGCGCCGCGACCACGCCCAGGCCGAGTAGAGCGCGACGAACAGGACGATCTGCAGCGTGAAGACGACGCCGAGCTGCGCCTGGTGCTCGCCGATGACGATGAAGATCACGGACTCGAGGATCAGCGTCGTCAGCGGGAATCGTCGACGTCCGGCGAACAGCAGGCCCGCCAGGGCGAACAGCCCGTAGACGAGCAACGGGTCGGACAGCTCGATGCGCGCGCCGCTGCGCCACACCTCGACCGACACCACCGAGGCGACCGCCGCGACGACGCCACCGACGACGTCCGCCCGCACCTGTGCGCGGTCGGGTGCGGGGCGGGCCCACGCGCGGTCCAGGTCGAGCACGCGACCGAGCCTAGGGCACGTTTCCGGACAGGCGTACCCTTGAGGGTGTGACCATCGCACCTGAGGGACGCAAGATGCTTCGGCTCGAAGTCCGCAACGCCGAGACGCCGATCGAGAAGAAGCCCGCCTGGATCAAGACCCGCGCGAAGATGGGTCCTGAGTACAACGAGCTGATGAAGCTCGTGAAGGGCGAGGGCCTGCACACGGTGTGCCAGGAGGCCGGCTGCCCCAACATCTTCGAGTGCTGGGAGGACCGCGAGGCCACGTTCCTCATCGGCGGCGAGCAGTGCACCCGTCGCTGCGACTTCTGCCAGATCGACACCGGCAAGCCCGACCCGATCGACCGCGACGAGCCCCGCCGCGTCGCCGAGTCCGTCCAGAAGATGGAGCTGCGGTACGCGACCATCACCGGTGTCGCGCGCGACGACGTGCCCGACGGCGGCGCGTGGCTGTACGCCGAGACGGTGCGCAAGATCCACGAGCTCAACCCGAACACGGGCGTCGAGAACCTGATCCCCGACTTCAACGGCATCCCCGAGCTGCTGACCCAGGTCTTCGAGTCGCGTCCCGAGGTGCTGGCCCACAACGTCGAGACCGTCCCGCGCATCTTCAAGCGCATCCGTCCGGCGTTCCGCTACGAGCGCTCGCTCGACGTCATCACCCAGGCCCGCGACTTCGGCCTGGTCACCAAGTCCAACCTGATCCTGGGCATGGGCGAGACCCGCGAAGAGGTCTCCCAGGCCTTGGTCGACCTGCACGAGGCGGGCTGCGACCTCATCACGATCACGCAGTACCTGCGTCCGTCGGTGCGCCACCACCCCGTCGAGCGGTGGGTCAAGCCCGAGGAGTTCGTCGAGCTCAAGGCCGAGGCCGACGAGATCGGCTTCGCCGGCGTCATGTCCGGACCGCTCGTGCGCTCGTCCTACCGCGCCGGATCGCTCTACCAGCAGGCCCGCGAGTCAGGACGCGGCATGGGCGCGGCCCCCGTCGCGCCGTAGACTGCCCCCCATGTCGAACTCCGTCCCCACGCCGGCCACGGGCCGCCTCGGCCAGATGCGCCAGGCGTACCAGATCACCAAGCGCAGCGACCGCAACATCGGTCTGATCCTGCTGCTGACCTTCCTCGTGGTGGGTGGGGTGTTCGCGGCGCTCGGCTACTTCCTGTTCGGCACCGGCTGGATCGGGCTCACGATCACGATCGTGTTCGGCCTGCTCACCGGCACCCTCGGCGTCCTGATCGTCTTCGGCCGTCGCGCCGAGAAGGCCGCCTACGCCCAGGTCGAGGGCCAGCGCGGAGCCGCCGCCGGCGCGCTGCAGATGCTGCGCCGCGGCTGGGAGGTCAAGCCGGCCGTGTCGTTCAACAAGAACCAGGACGTCGTGCACCGGGTCGTCGGCCGTCCCGGCATCGTCCTGGTGGGTGAGGGCAACCCGACCGCGGTGCGCGGTCTGCTCGCGTCCGAGGTCAAGAAGCACGCCCGCGTGGGCGGCGAGTCGGTGCCCGTCACCGGCATCATCGTCGGCATGGACGAGGGCCAGGTCCCCCTCACCAAGCTCGTCAAGCACGTCAACAAGCTGCCCAAGAAGATCAAGCCGGCGCAGATGAGCGAGCTGGTCTACAAGCTCAAGGCCCTCGACGCGATGCGTCCGGCCGCCCCCATGCCGCGCGGCCCCGTGCCGACCAGCATGAAGGGCAACCGCAAGGCGATGCGCGGCTGACCGACGCCGCCTGCGGCGTCGCGGGAGCCGCGCGCCAGCGGAGCGTGAGCGTCCCGCCGGTCTGCGAGGCGTGGTGAGGTGGACGGCTCGGGCGAGTCCGCGTCCTCACCTGATTCGCCTCGCTTCGCTCACGCTCGGCCGCAGGCGGCCTCCCTGGCGACCGAGAGCCACCGTTCGCCAGGGAGCGGAGCTGGGGGTACCTCCCGCGAGCGCAGCGAGTGGGGGCCTGTGAGGGCGAAGCCCGAGGCGAACCACCAACGTACGTCGCCTCGCTTCGCTCACGCTCGGCCGCAGGCGGCCTCCCTGGCGACCGGTGTCAGTCCTTGACGACGCGGGAGCCGGCCGCGAGGTCGTGGATGCCCCGCTTGTCGTCGGTCATGACGATGGCCGGCAGCACGGTGCACAGCAGCAGCGTGCGCAGCAGGGCGCGCGGGACGCCGATGGGGCGCCCGTCGGGGTTCTCGATGCGCATGCCCAGCAGCCGCTTGCCGATCGAGCGTCCGACCAGGCCGGTCAGGATGCCGACCTCGGCGATGAAGAAGCCGATGATGATGAACGTCTGGCTCGGGTCCTCGTCGAGCGGCGCGGGCGGGTAGCGCACGCCGGCGAGCGTCACGGCGCTGAGCGCCGCGATGATCCAGTCGATCAGCAGGGCGCCGAGGCGCCGGACCAGCGAGGGGATCTCCACACCGCGAGCCTATCGAGCGGGCCCTCGGACGGCACGGACGGGCACTTGTAACACTCCTGAAACACTTCGGACTCCGCCGGGTAACTGCATCCTCCTAGCGTCGACGATACGGTGCAGTGACGCACTTTCCTGCCGGTTCGACAAACGAAGGCCGCCCCCCGCGGTCTAGGAGGCCACATGTTCGGCAATGCCGACGAGCTGTTCAAGTTCATCAAGGACGAGGGTGTCGAGTACCTCGACGTCCGTTTCACCGATCTGCCGGGCATCCAGCAGCAGGTCACGCTGCCCGCGTCGACGTTCGACGCCGACATGGTCGAGAGCGGTGTGGCGTTCGACGGCTCGTCGATCCGCGGATTCCAGACGATCGACCAGTCCGACATGGTGCTGTTCCCGGACATCAAGACCGCGTACGTCGACCCGTTCAAGGCCCGCAAGACCATCGCGATGGACTTCTTCGTCCACGACCCGATCACGGGCGAGGCCTACTCGCGTGACCCGCGCAACATCGCCCGCAAGGCCGAGGCGTACCTCGCGACCACCGGCATCGGCGACACCGCCTTCTTCGCCCCCGAGGCCGAGTTCTACATCTTCGACCGCGTCAACTACGGCACGGCTGCCAACAAGTCGTTCTACGAGATCCAGTCGTCCGAGGCCGCCTGGTCGACCGGCGACAGCATCGACGACAACCGCGGCTACCAGGTCCGCTACAAGGGTGGCTACTTCCCGGTCGCGCCGACCGACAAGACCGCTGACCTGCGCAACGACATGATGACGAACCTGACCAACGCCGGTCTCGTCCTCGAGCGCGGTCACCACGAGGTCGGCACGTCCGGCCAGGCCGAGATCAACTACAAGTTCGACACCCTGCTCAAGGCTGCCGACGACGTCATGAAGTTCAAGTACATCGTCCGCAACACCGCGTGGGCCAACGACAAGACCGTGACGTTCATGCCGAAGCCGATCTTCGGTGACAACGGCTCGGGCATGCACGTGCACCAGTCGATCTGGAACGACGGCAAGCCGCTGTTCTACGACGAGTCGGGCTACGGCGGACTGTCGGACCTCGCGCGTCACTACATCGGCGGCATCCTGAAGCACGCGCCGTCGCTGCTGGCCTTCACCAACCCGTCGGTCAACTCCTACCGTCGTCTGGTGCCGGGCTTCGAGGCCCCCATCGCGCTGGTCTACTCGGCCCGCAACCGCTCGGCGTGCGTCCGCATCCCGATCACGGGCTCGAACCCCAAGGCCAAGCGCATCGAGTTCCGCTGCCCCGACCCGTCGGCGAACCCGTACCTCGCGTTCTCGGCGCTGCTCATGGCCGGTCTCGACGGCATCAAGAACAAGATCGAGCCCGCTGCCCCGATCGACAAGAACATCTACGAGCTGCCGCCGGAGGAGTACGACGCCATCAACATGGTGCCGACGTCGCTCAACGCCGTCCTCGACTCGCTCGAGGCCGACCACGAGTTCCTCACCGCCGGTGACGTGTTCACGCCCGACCTGATCGAGACGTGGATCGACTACAAGCGCACCGAGGAGATCCTGCCCGTGCAGCTGCGGCCGCACCCCCACGAGTTCGAGCTGTACTACGACATCTGATCGGACGGGCCGAGCAGGCCCCGACGTGCACGATTCAGCAGCCCTCGCCGGCGGCTCCTCCGGGAGCCCGCCGGCGGGGGCTGCTCGCGTGTGCACGCACGCGCCTGACGGTCGCTAGCGGTCGAGCCGAGCGGCGCGGGCGTAGTTGGCGGCCAACCGCTGCACCGGACCGGTCTCGCTCATCGCAGCCTCGTAGGCCGGCGCAGGGACCGCGTCGGCCCACGCGTTCATGGCCTCGAGCACGTCACGCAGCTGCAGGCCCACCGGTGTCAGCTCGTACACGACCCGCGGAGGGATCTCGGCGTACGCGGTGCGCGTGACCAGCCCATGCGCCTCGAAGCGCTTGAGGCGATGCGTCAAGGTGTGGGCACTGATGCCGGGCAGCGCCTCGACCAGCTCGTTGAAGCGGTGGGGGCCGTGCATGAGCTCCCGGACGATCAACGTCGCCCAGGGCCCGTCGAGGAGCATCAGGAACCGAGCGACGCCGCACTCGGGCACACAGACCTGTTCATTTCCCATGACCTTCACGATAGGCCATTAGTGCAGTTGACGTAACCGATGCATCACATGCACTAATGGCTGCATGACCTACCTCGTCCACGGCGCCACCGGCGCCCAAGGCTCCCCCGTCCTGTCCTTCCTGCGCGCCGCCGGCCATTCCGCCACGGCCGCGGTCCGCGACACCTCGTCGACCGACGGCCCCGCCGTCAGCGTCGACGTCGCGTCCGTCGACTCGCTGACCTCCGCCTACCGCGGCGCGACCGGCGTCTTCGTCCACCTGCCCGTCGGCAGCGCCGAGCAGCAGCTCGCGGCCGGGCAGAACATCGGCACCGCCGTGGTGAGGGCGGAGGTCCCGCGAGTGGTGGTCTCGACCAGCGGCTACCCGCTGGAACCGGGGTCAGGCCTGGCGGCCCTCGTGGACGCGCTGACCGCGGACGACGTCTCCTTCGCGGTGGTCCAGCCGCGCCTCTTCCTCGAGAACCTGCTGCTGCCGCCCGTGACCGAGGCGGTGCAGGCCGAGGGCGTCCTGCGCTACCCGGTGCGAGCCGACTACCCGCTGTCGTGGGCGTCGCACCTGGACGTCGCGGACGCCGTGGTGGCGCTGCTCCTCGACCGGACGATCACGGGTCGCATCGGTGTCGGCGCGCTCCCGCCGCTGGTGGGCGCCGACCTGGCCGCGGGATTCGCCGAGCACCACGGCACCGACATCACCTTCGAGCCCCAGGACCCCGAGGACTTCGGACGCGACATCATCCCGATGTTCGGCGAGGCCGGCGCACGTCCGGTGATCGACTCCTATGCATGGCGCCAGACGCAGCCGTCGGACGTCATCGACGCCGCCACCTCCGCCCAGCAGCTGCTCGGGCTCTCCCCGCGCGGCGTCGCGGCGTGGCTCGACGAGATCGGCGCCTGACGCCACGACGGGTCGCGGGACCGCTGGTCGACCTGGAGGACCCGACCCGGTCGACAGCGGCCCCCGTCGGGGGTTCCCCGGGAGCCTGCCGGCGGGGGCCTGCCGTCGTGCTTGATCCAAGGGAGGCGCGGCCCTACGATGTTCACATTACGAACGTCTGTACGTAGAGCGAACAGGATCACCGTGACTGACGCATTCCTCCTCTCGGCCGCCCGCACGCCGTTCGGCCGCTTCAACGGCGCCCTGGCCGGGGTCCGGCCCGACGACCTCGCGGCCGCCGCGCTGCGCGGCCTGACCGCTGCGCACACCGATCTCGACCCCGCGACGATCGACGAGGTCGTCTGGGGCAATGCCAACGGCGCGGGCGAGGACAACCGCAACGTCGGACGCATGGCGGTCCTGCTCGCTGGCCTGCCGACGTCCGTGCCGGCCACGACGGTCAACCGCCTGTGCGGCTCGAGCCTCGACGCGGCCATGATGGCGTCCCGCTCGATCGAGACGGGTGACGCCGACCTCGTCGTCGCCGGAGGCGTCGAGTCGATGACCCGGGCGCCGTGGGTGCTGCCCAAGCCGTCCCGGGGATTCCCGGCCGGCGACACGACAGCCGTGTCGACCACCTTGGGCTGGCGGCTCGTCAACGACCGCATGCCCGCCGAGTGGACCGTCTCGCTGGGCGAGTGCAACGAGCAGCTCCAGGAGAGGTTCTCGATCTCGCGCGAACGGCAGGACGCCTTCGCAGCCCGGTCTCACGAGCTCGCCGACGCGGCCTGGGAGACCGGGTTCTACGACGACCTCGTCGTGCCGGTCGACGGCGTCGACCTCGTCCGCGACGAGGGCATCCGACCCGGCACCGACGTCGAGAAGCTCGCCGGCCTGAAGACCGTGTTCCGTCCCGACGGCACCATCACCGCCGGCAACGCCTCGCCGCTCAACGACGGGGCCGCCGCCCTGCTGCTCGGATCGGCCGGTGCCGCCGAGCGGCTCGGCACCCCTCCCCTGGCCCGCGTCGCCGGCCGCGGCGCATCCGCGCTCGACCCGCAGATGTTCGGCTTCGCGCCGGTCGAGGCCGCCGACACCGCGCTGCGCCGTGCGGGCATCACGTGGTCCGACGTCGGCGCCGTCGAGCTCAACGAGGCGTTCGCGGTGCAGTCGCTCGCCTGCGTCGACGCGTGGGACATCGACCCCGCCATCGTGAACGTCAAGGGCGGCGCGATCGCGATCGGGCACCCCCTCGGCGCCTCCGGCGCCCGCATCATCGGCACGCTGGCGCACGTCCTGCGGGAACGCGACGAGCGGTGGGGCGTCGCCGCGATCTGCATCGGCGTCGGACAGGGCCTGGCCGTCGTGCTCGAGAACGTCGAGGCATCGCGATGAGCACGGTCACGATCCACGACGACGCCGACGCCGCGGTCGCCTCGGTGGCCGACGGCGCGACCGTGCTGGTCGGAGGCTTCGGGATGGCAGGCATGCCGGTCACCCTGATCGACGCGCTGATCCGGCAGGGCGCGACGGACCTGACCGTCGTCAGCAACAACGCCGGCAACGGTGACACCGGCCTCGCCGCGCTGCTGTCCGCCGGGAGGGTGCGCAGGATCGTCTGCTCCTTCCCGCGCCAGAAGGACTCATGGGTCTTCGACGGCCTCTACCGCGACGGCAGGATCGAGCTCGACGTCGTGCCGCAGGGCAACCTGGCCGAGCGCATGCGCGCCGCCGGGGCCGGCATCGGGGCGTTCTTCAGCCCCACGGGCGTCGGCACCCCGCTGGCCGAGGGCAAGGAGACCCGCACCATCGACGGACGCGACTACGTGCTCGAGATGCCGATCAGGGGCGACGTCGCGCTGATCGGCGCCCACCGGTCCGATCGTCTCGGCAACCTCGTCTACCGCCGGACGGCCCGCAACTTCGGCCCCGTCATGGCGACCGCCGCCGCGACGACGATCGTCGAGGTGCGCGAGGTCGTGCCCACCGGCGCGCTCGACCCCGAGTCGGTCGTCACGCCCGGCATCTACGTCGACCACGTGCTCGACCTGTCGGCACTCGAGGGGAACGTCGCATGAGCGGCACGCTGGAGCACCTCCACCGCGGGCCGCTCTCGAAGGACGAGATCGCGGCGATGATCGCGCGCGACATCCCCGACGGGTCGTACGTCAACCTCGGCATCGGCCAGCCGACCCTCGTCGCCGACCACCTCGATGCCGACAGCGGCGTCGTCCTGCACACCGAGAACGGGATGCTCGGCATGGGCCCCGCCGCCACGGGCGACGACGTCGACCCGGATCTGACGAACGCCGGCAAGATCCCGGTCACCGAGCTGGCGGGCGCCTCGTACTTCCACCAGGCCGACTCGTTCGCCATGATGCGCGGCGGGCACCTCGACGTGTGCGTGCTCGGGGCGTTCCAGGTCTCGGGAGGCGGCGACCTGGCCAACTGGCACACCGGGGCACCCGACGCGATCCCGGCGGTCGGTGGCGCCATGGACCTCGCGATCGGCGCCAAGGAGGTCTTCGTCGTGATGAGCCTGTTCGCGAAGGACGGCACCGCCAAGCTGGTCCGCGCGTGCACGTACCCGCTCACCGGCCTCGCCTGCGTGAGCCGCGTCTACACCGAGCACGCCACCTTCGTGGTGGGCCCCGACGGTGCGACCGTGGTCGAGACCTTCGGCATCGGCGTCGACGCGCTGCGGGCCCGTCTCGACGTCGACCTGCACCGCCTCACGACCTGAGCACGCGCCCTGCAGCCCGTCGCCGACGACCAGGACGTCTGGTCGCCGGCGCACGGGTTCGGCGCGACCACGAAGCCGTCGCGACGACGTCGCGCCGGTGCGTCCGGCTCAGACGCCGGTGGCACCGTGCGGAGCGACGACGGCACGACCGCTGAGCTCACCGGCCTCGAGCGCACGGTAGGCCTCGAGCGCGTCGTCCAGCGCGTACACGGTCACGTCGGGCGTGACCTGGCCGGCGCGGTAGAGGTCGACGACCTCGTGCAGCTCCTCGATCGTGCCCCAGTAGGTGCCGGTCAGCTCGACCTCGTACGGGACGGCGTAGAAGTTCCACTCGAACGTCCCGTTGGCGATGCCCACGACCGTGACACGTCCGCGCAGCGCCACGACGCCCATCGCGAGGGCGATGGTGGGCGTCGCGCCGACGAAGTCGAAGACCGCGTCGACGCCCTTGCCGCCGGTGAGCTCGCGGATGGCCTCGGACTGCCCGTCACCGCCGGGGACGGTCACGGCCCCGTTGGCGGCGGCCCGCTCCATCGCGTCCTGCTTGGTGTCGGTCGCGATGACGGTCGCGCCCGTGAGGGCCGTCAGGATCTGGACGGCGATCTGCCCGAGCCCACCGAGCCCGATGACCAGGGCGAACTTCCCGCCACCCGCCAGGACGGGCAGCGACTTCTTGATCGCGTGGTACGGCGTCAGCCCGGCGTCGGAGAGCGGCGCGGCGGCGACGGGGTCGGCGTCACCCAGGGGCACCAGGTTGCGAGCCGGCACCGAGACGTACTCCGCCATGCCGCCGTCGCGGCCGAGGCCTGCGGCGAGGTGCGGCATCGTCGCCGCGTTCTCGCAGTAGGTGTCCTGGCCGCGCGAGCAGGCACGGCAGTGGCCGCAGCCCATCGGGCCGTAGACGAGGAAGGCGTCGCCCACCGTGATGCCCTCGACACCCTCGCCGAGCGCCTCGGCCCAGCCGGAGTTCTCGTGCCCGAGGACGAACGACGGCTTGAGCTGCGCCGGGCCGAACGACTCGTCGAAGTCGCGGTACACCGCGACGTCGGAGTGGCACGCTCCCGCGCCGGCGACCTTCAGCAGCACCTCGCCGGGGCCGGGGGTCGGCTTCTCGACGTCCTTCAACGTCGGGGTGGTCTTGTACTGGTCGAACACGACTGCCTTCACAGGTCCTCCTGGAGATGATCGGCAGCACACCCGCCGATAATTGAAAATTGTACTACTGGGTGCCACTCGACTCGCCGACCCGTCGCCCCGCTGGCAGGCTGCTGAGGTGCCCGCTCTCGCTCCGCTGCCCCTCGCCGACGACACCGAGGCCGTGCAGGCGTGGGTGGCGTCGGAGCTGGGTCACCTGAGCCTCGAGGGGGCCGACGGCGTGCGATCCGGAGGCCACCGCGGCGGTCAGGCCGCCGCCGACGCCGCCCTGGCCTCGCTCGACGTCACGGCGTACGCACGCGCCCGCTCGACCGTCCTGCCCGAGAGCCGACGCGGGGCGACGCGGCTCTCGCCGTACATCTGCCACGGCCTGCTGGATCTGCCGACCGTGTGGGACGCCGTGGCCGACGCGCCGTCGTCCGACCGCCGCCGCTACCGGGACGAGCTGCTGTGGCAGGAGTACGCCCGCCACCTGTATGCGCGGCTCGGACCGGCCCTCGCCGAGCCGCTCCGCAACGAACCGCCCGTCGCAGCGGAGGGACCGTCGTGGGACGACCGCATGGCGTGCACCACCTGGGTGCAGGACGAGCTCGAGACCGACGGATGGCTGGTGAACCAGACCCGCATGTGGTGGTCGTCGCACTGGACGGTGCGGCACGGCCGCGACTGGCGCGAGGGCGAGGACTACTTCTTCCAGCACCTGCTCGACGGCTCGCGTGCCGCGAACCGCCTCGGCTGGCAGTGGACCGTCGGCACCGGCTCGGGCAAGCCCTACGGCTTCAGCCGCTGGCAGGTCGAGAAGCGCGCGCCCCAGCTGTGCCGCTCGTGCGCCCTGCGCGACGACTGCCCGATCCAGGAGTGGCCCGAGACGTCGACCGGACCGCGCGTGGAGGACAGCCCCGTCCGCACGGGGTGGTCGCGCGGCGCGTCCGGCCCCGGACCCGAGCACGTCGTCACGGACGGTGAGCCGTCCGCCGTCTGGCTCACCGCGGAGTCGTTGGGCGACGCCGATCCCGCCCTCGCGGCCCACCCCGACCTCCCGGTCGTCTTCGTGTTCGACGAGCCGGGCCTGCGCGCCCTGCCGCTGTCGGGCAAGCGCCTCGTGTTCGTCACCGAGTGCCTCGCCGACCTCGCGGCACGGCGGGACGTCGAGGTGCGCCTCGGCGACGTCGCCGACGAGCTGGCGGGGACGCCGCTGGCCGTCACCTTCGCACCCGTACCGATCTTCGCCCGCCGCTCGCAGGCCCTGTCGCTCGCGGCCGTCCACCCGTGGCCGTGGCTCGAGCGGCCCGGCTCGCAGCGGCTCACGTCGTACAGCGCGTGGCGCAAGGGCATCTCGCGCTGACGCGGTTGGGTCAGGCGGTGGGGGTCAGCCGCAGCAGTCGGCCCGACCCCTCGTCCTCGAGCAGCCAGATCGCGCCGTCGGGAGCCTGCTCGACGGCCCGGATGCGCTCGCCCATCTCGAACAGCTCGTCGTCGCCGGCGGTCGTGCCCTCGAGGTCGACGTGAACGAGCCCCTCGCCCGACAACGCGCCGAGGAAGGCGTCGCCCGTCCAGTCGGGGAACAGGTCACCGGTGTAGACCATGAGGCTGCCCGGGGAGATCGACGGCGTCCACGACGCCGCGGGCGCGACGAAGCCGTCGCCGGGAGCGTGGTCGGGGATCTCGCCGCCCCCGTAGTCGCTGCCGTTGGACGCCTCGGGCCAGCCGTAGTTGCCGCCCGCCTCGACGAGGTTGAGCTCGTCGCCGCCCTCGGGGCCCATCTCGCTGGCCCACAGGGAGCCGTCGGCGGCGACCTCGAGGCCGAGGACGTTGCGGTGCCCGTAGCTCCAGATCTCCGGCGACGCTCCGGCGTCCTCGGCCAGCGGGTTGCCGGGAGCGGGCTCGCCGTCGAGCGTCAGCCGCACGATCGTGCCGAGGGTGTTGGAGGTGTCCTGCGCGGGATCCTTCTTCTGCCGGTCGCCGGACGAGACGAACAGGTGCTCGCCGTCGGGCGCGACCGCGATGCGGTGCGAGAAGTGACCCGTGCCCGACACCTTCGGCGCCTGGCGCCAGATGACCTCGAGACCGTCGAGCGAGGCGGCGGCGTCGGACGTCCGCAGCCGGGCACGGCCCACGACCGCTCCCGAGGTGCCGTCGCCCGCACCGCTCTCGACCCAGCTCAGGTAGACCGTCCCGTCGTCCTCGAACGTCGGCCCGGCCACGACGTCGCCGAGACCACCCTGGCCGGCCACCGTGACGTCGGGGACGCCGGCGACCTCGACCCGCTCGCCGGTGTCGGCGTCGCGCAGGTGCAGGGTGCCGCTGCGCTCGGTGACGAGCAGGTCGCCGCTGCCGGGCAGGAACGTCATGGCCCACGGGTCGTCGAAGGTGTCGACCTCCTCGACGTCGAAGGGGCGCTCCCCCTCGGCGATGCTGGCCGGCACCGAGGCCGACGAGGCGTCGTCGCCGCCCGACCGTTCGGCGTCCGCCGAGCAGCCCGCCACGAGCACCGCTGCCAGTCCGAGTCCGATGAATCGCATGCGTCGAGTCTGGCCGGGCGATCCAAGGCCCGCGAGTGGTGCATTCCGGCCCGCGAGTGCTGCGGCCTGGTCAGACACGCCGTCCCAGAATGTCCAGTCCACACCACTCGCGGTTCCGGGGTGGGGCGGGTGGCTAGGCTCGGAGGATGGATGCGGACGGCTGGACCCGGTGCGACCAGGGCCACCGTCACTGGGGGCTCGTGGGAGCCGCGGGTCTGCTGGTCGTCCACGACGCGGACGCCGAGCGGCGTTTCCTGATGCAGCACCGCTCCGAGCAGGTGCACCACGGTGGCACGTGGGCCGTCCCCGGTGGTGCCCTCGCCCATGGCGAGACGCCCGAGCAGGGTGCGCTCCGCGAGGCCGAGGAGGAGCTCGAGGACCTGCCGGGCGGGCTGACCCACGTCACGACCTTCACCGACGACCACGGCGGCTGGGCCTACAGCACCGTCATCGTCCGGTCGCCCGCGAGCTTCGCCGCCGTCGAGCACGGCTGGGAGACCGGGCCGGAGGGGTTCGCCTGGCTCACGGCCGACGAGATCGCGGGCGTCCCCCTGCACGCCGGCTTCGCCGCGTCGTGGCCCGCGGTGCTCGAGGCCGTCAGGTCGTCGGCAGGTCGCGGAACGACCGGCGCCTGACCTTGCCGGTGTCGTCCCGCCCGGGATCACGGGTCAGTCGCCACGATCGCGGCACCTTCTCGGGGTCGAGCCGCGCCCGCGCCCAGACGTCCAGCTCGTCGGTCGTCACCTCGCCCTCCGCGACGTCGACGACCGCGTGCACGGCCTGCCCCCTCACCTCGTCCGACCGGGGGACGACCACCGCCGACCGCACCTGCGGGTGCTCCTCCAGCACGGCCTCGACGTCGGCCGGCTGCACCTTCACCCCTCCCGTGACGATGACGTCGTCGAGACGGTCGTCGATCCAGAGGTAGCCGTCGGCATCCATGCGTCCCGCGTCGCCGAGCGTGTGCCAGCCGTCCCGGACGACCGCCTCGGCCCCGACGTACGAGTACGTGGGCGGACCGTCCCGCCGCATCACGACCTCTCCGGGCTCCCCCGGTGCGGCGGTCGTGCCGTCGGCCCGCAGCACCCGGAACCGCGAGCCGGAGACGGCCCGGCCGACCGATCCGGGGCGCTCGAGCCACTCGCGCCCCGTGATCATGGTCAGGCCCTGCGACTCGGTGCCGGCGTACACCTCGACGACCCGGTCGGGCCCGAGCCACTCGATCCACGACCGCTTGAGCCACGGCGCGCACCGGGCACCCAGGTGCAGGACGCTCTCGAGCGACGAGACGTCGTGGGCCCCGCGCACCGACTCCCCCAGGCGCCAGATGCGGTGCATCATCGTCGGCACGAGCATCGTCCACGTGACGTGGTGCCGCTCGATCGCGCCCAAGGCCTCCTCGGCGTCGAACCGTCGCATCACGACGAGCTCGTGGCCGGTCATGAGTCCGCGCATCGCGTAGACGAACGGCGCGGCGTGGAACAGCGGCCCGGCCACGAGCTGGACGGCCCGACGCGGCACGAACGGTGCGACCGTCCCGTCGGGGTCGACCGTCGCAGGCGCCGTGGCACGGACGATCTTGGGGCGCCCCGTGCTGCCGCTCGACGTCGGCGCCTTCCACGACGACGCGGCCCGGTCGGGCAGCGGCGAGTCGTCGTCTGACGCGTCGACGGGCCCGTCGACCGCCACGGCAGGACGGGCGAGGTCGAGGATCGCGGCACGCTCCCCCGCGCCGATGCGCGGCGAGAGGGGCTGCGGCGTCGCCCCGAGCTTCCACGCCGCCACGCACGCCACCACGAAGTCGGTGCCGTTCGGCAGGGCGATCGTGACCAGGTCGTCGTGCGACACGCGACCCGCCCAGGCGTGGGCGACGCGGTTCGACGCGAGGTCGAGCTCGCGTCGGGTCAGCACGTCGTCGCCGCATCGAACGGCGACCGCGTCGGGTGCCTCGTCGGCCAGGTGCGCGAACGCCCGACCGATCGACATCGACGTCACCTGCGGCCGCCGCCCTCCGACAGGTGCTGCGCGTAGAACGCGAGGTGCGCGGCCGCGGCCGCCTCCCAGGTGTACGACGCGGCCAGCGCGCGCCCCGGGGCCGGGTCGGGCGGATCCGCCAGGACGGACGCCAGCGACCCCGCCATCGCCATGGGCTCGGCGGCGAACCGGACCGCGTCGCCGAACACCTCGCGCAGCACCGGGAGGTCGCGTGCCACGACGGGCACGCCGGCTGCCAGTGCCTCCATCGCCGCGAGCCCGAAGCCCTCCTTCGTCGAGACGAACGCCATCGCGGACGCGCCGGCGACGAGCCCCGGCAGGACGTCCTCGTCGACGACGCCGAGCATCTCGTGGTGCACGCCGAGCTCGGCGGCCCGCCGCTCGAAGGCCGCCCGGTAGTCGCGGTAGTCGAAGAGCGTCTCGCCGCCGGCGAACACCAGGCGCACGTCGGGGCGACGCCGGCGGATCAGCGCGTACGCCTCGAGCAGGTCGATGCTGCCCTTGCGCGGCTCGATCCCGCCGAGCGCCAGCACGTACGGCCCGAGCCTGGCCCGCCACATCGCCCGGTCGGCGTCGCCCGCGGGCCCGGCCGCACGCGCGAACCGGTCGGCGTCGACACCGTTGGGGATGACGGTCGGCGTCAGCCCCCAGCCGGCCTTGACCTCGGCGGCGACCGACTCCGAGACGCACACCCGTCCGACGGGCTCGACGACGGCCCGCTCGTGGCACGCGACGAGGGCGGGCGTCGTGAAGGTGTCGAGGTGGTGGATCGTGCGCAGGCACGGCAGCGCGGCGTTCGCGCTGATGCAGTCCTGCGCGTGCACGACGTCGTAGTCCCCGGGCGTGAACGCGTCGCGCAGCACCGCGATCGATCGCTGGATGCGGGCGCCGACGTCCTCGCCCGGCACCTCCGGGAACGGCACCGCCCGCACCCCGACGGCGGGGTCGACGGGGCGGTAGAACGTCGAGTCGCCGCCCCGTCCGAGCGTCCAGACGTCGACGTCGGCACCGGCGCGGCTCAGCGCCTCGGCCAGCGCGAGGGTGTGGACGACTCCCCCGCGCGGCTTGGTCGAGTACGTCAGCAGGGCGATCCTCACGACTCGCCCCGCATGGCGACGACGTAGCTCGCGGGCGCCCGCTCGTCCAGGTGGTGGAGGAGCCGGCGCGAGCGCGTGATCTCGGCCTCGACGTCGACCTCGGCCACCGCCAGGGCCCCCTTCGACCAGGTGCGGGCCAGCACGTCGCCGCCCGGGCCGACGACCTTGGCCTGACCCAGGAACCGCAGGCCGCCCATGACGCCCGTCTGGTTGGACGAGATCCAGACGATCTGGTTCTCCGCCGCGCGGGCGCTGTCGTACAGGTCGAACAGGCGCGACTGGCGGTCCTGCGGCAGGCGGGACGCCCGGTCGGTCACGCTCGCCGGCCACGCCGACAGGCACGCGACGACGTGCGCGCCGTCCAGCGCCAACGACCGCGCCGACTCCGGGAACGTCTTGTCGTAGTCGATCAGCATGCCGAGTCGTCCGACCGGTGTGTCGAACGCGGCGAAGACGTCACCGGCGCGGTACACGAGCGCCTCGCCCGCCGGCTGGTGCACCTTGCGGTGGCGGCCCAGGACGCCGTCACCCGTGACGCACAGCGCGGCGTTGTAGTGCACCTGCTCGCCGTCGAGGCCGATGCCCGCGTCCTCGGTGTAGCCGAAGCAGACGACCATGTCGCCGGCCATCGCGATGACGCGTCCGACCTCGAACGAGTCCTCCCGCAGGGCCGGCGGCAGGGCGTGCGCGTCGGGATGACGCAGGTCGGACAGGTAGCCCCCGAGCGTCGCGTCCGGGAAGACCAGCAGGTCGACGGCGGCCGCCCGGGCATCGGCCACGATGCCGGCCATCTTCTGCAGCGACCGGTCGATGTCGCGCCCGAAGTGCGCGGCGACGGAGGCGAGGCGCACGGCCTAGCGCTCGACCGGGGCCGGGCGCCTCGCGCCGACGATGCAGCCGAAGACGTGCTCGGCGTCGCGGGCGATGCCGGCGAACCGGCCCGACCCCCAGGTGTGCATCCACGGCAGGCCGAGGAAGTAGAGCCCCGGCACCGACGTCACGCCCCGCGTGTGGGTCGGTGCCGCGGCGCCGTCGAAGACGCCGATCTTGACCCACCGGTAGTCGGGCCGGTAGCCGATGCCCCACACGATCGAGGTGATGCCGGCCTCGCGCAGGTCGAGCATGCGCGGCTCGTGGTCGGGCGACCAGACCGGCTCGTACCGGCTGCCGGGCGGTGCGTCGACACCCTCGCGCTCGATGTACGCGTCGATGTCGCGGCAGATCGAGTTGTAGACGGCGTCCGCGGAGTCGAGCGCGCCGGTCAGCGTCGGCTCGAACGACAGGCGCGTCCCCTCGGCGCCCGACATCAGCCCGTACAGCCGCATGCCCTCGGCGGCGAACTGGCGCAGGTCGATGTCGCGTCCGCCGTCGCGTCCCGTCACGTAGTGGTTGGTCTTCTCCCGGGCGGCCCGACCACCCGGGTACTGCTGCACCGGGGTGTCGTACAGCCCCATGTCGGCGAGCCACGTCATGCAGTCGCGCCCGCGGTAGGTGCGCGCGACCCGCGGCGCGTCGCCCAGCGCGAGGTGCACCCGGCGTCCCTCGATGTGCAGGTCCTCGGCGATCTGAGCCCCCGACTGGCCCGACCCGACGACCAGCACGTCGCCGTCGGGCAGCTGGGCTGCGTTGCGGTAGTCGGCCGAGTGCACCTGCGTGATCGACGGGTCGATCGCGGCGGCGAAGGCCGGGACGATCGGCAGGTGGTAGCCGCCGGTCGCCAGCACGACGTGCTCGGCCTCCAGCGTCTCCGCACCGTCCGGACCGGCCAGCTCGAGGACGAAGCCACCGCCCTCACGCTCGGTCAGCAGCGTGACGGCGGTGTGCTCGCGGACCGGCGGGTCGAAGGACGCCGCGTAGCCGGCGAGCCAGTCGGCGACCTGCTCGCGGGTCATGAACCCGTCGGGGTCGTCGCCGTCGTAGGCGTAGCCCGGCAGCCGGCAGTGCCAGTTGGGGGTGACGAGCGTGAAGTTGTCCCACCGGCGGTCGGTCCACTCGTGGGCGGTCGTCGACGCCTCCAGCAGCACGTGGTCGACGCCCTCGCGCGTCAGGAACCAGCTGACCGACAGACCGGCCTGGCCGGCACCGACGATCGCGACGGGGATGCTCATGGGGTCTCCTTGGACGCGGGTGGCAGGGGTGGTTGCATGTCGAGCACCTCGACCAGGTCGGCGGCGTCGAAGCGCGACGCCGTGGCCCGGATCCGGTCGAGCGACGCGGCCGAGGCCGAGCACGTGAACCCGTACCTCGCGCGCACCCGCTCGCTCGCCTCGGCCAGCGCGGTGGACGACCGGCGCGTGAACTCGTCGACGCGGTAGGTCGCGCCCGGCTCGAGGTGGTCGTGCATGACGAGCGAAGGCGAGTAGCAGTCGGCGACCCCGCCGTCGGGCCAGCGGACCGTCACGGTCATCTCAGGCATGGGCCGGCACCCCCGCGTGCACGGGGTACGTGTCGGGACGACGGTCGCGCAGGTGGAACATCGCCCGCCGTGCCGTGCCGAGCGCCTCGTCGAGGTCGACCCCCGCGATCGCGAGCCCCGCGTCGGCGCCCGTCGTGGCGAGCACGTCGCCGCCGGGGCCCACGACCTTGGCGTTCGCGACGAACCGCATCGACCCGAACGTGCCCACCTGGTTCGCGGCGACCCAGACGATCTGGTTCTCCAGGGCGCGGGCCTGGTCGAACAGGTTGAACCGCTTGGTCCACCGGTCCTCGGCGATGTCGGCCGCACCCGCGGTGCGCGACGACGGCCACGCCGAGATGCAGGCCACGACCTGTGCACCGTCGAGGGCCAGCGCACGGGCCGCCTCGGGGAAGGCCTTGTCGTAGCAGATCAGCATGCCGAGACGACCGATCGGCGTCTCGAACGTCTGGTAGACGTCGCCGGCCTCGTAGTAGAGGTTCTCGCCGAGGGGCTGGTGAACCTTGCGGTGGACGCCGATGACGCCGTCGCCGGTGAGTGCGGCGGCGCTGTTGTAGCGGGT
Source organism: Aeromicrobium sp. CFBP 8757 (assembly GCF_014841755.1). NCBI lineage: Bacteria > Bacillati > Actinomycetota > Actinomycetes > Propionibacteriales > Nocardioidaceae > Aeromicrobium > Aeromicrobium sp. CFBP 8757. The sequence continues at coordinate 134,269 of NZ_JACYUM010000005.1, read as the reverse complement.
GCCCCCGTCGGCCTCGCAGAATCCCAGGACGAGCGTCATGTCGCCGGCGATCTCCGCGACCCGGCGCAGCTCGGGGCCGTCGAGGTCGATGATCGGCGGCAGCGAGTCGGGTCCGTCGCCGTCGGTGTGCAGCGTCGACAGGTAGCCGCCCAGCGTGGCCTCCGGCAGCGCCAGCAGGCGGACGTCCCGCGACCGGGCTTCCGCGACGAGTCGGGCGATCTGCGCGTACGCCTCGTCGAGGTCGCGCCCGAAGGCGGCCGAGGCCGCGGCGAGATGGGTGATGGTCATGACCAGTCCTTTCCGGTGGGGCCGAGCCCCGTGACGGGGCCGGTGATCGCGGACGTCACGAGACCGTCGGGCCAGCGCAGGTCGACCCCGCGGCCCTCGGTGAGGCGTCCGCAGACGGAGGTGTCGACGAAGCCCGGCAGCGTCGCCCGGGCGGGGGTTCGCTCGGCCGAGACCATCGCGAACCCGGGGAAGCAGGTCAGCCAGTCGCCCGCCGTCGCGGCGTGGGGCGGCGGCATCGGGACGTCGGCGACGTCGAGCACGGCCCGGCACCCGCTGGCCTCGGCGAGCATCCCGGTCGTGCCGATGACCCCGGTCATGCTGACGTCCTTGGCGGCGGTCGGGTGCAGCGACGGCACGACGCCGGCCAGCGCGCGCAGCTCGTCCGACCGGCGGTGGGACGACGAGTCCCACTGCGAGCCGGTGTAGCCCGGGCGCCACTGCCCGCCGAGGTCGGCGGTCAGCCGCAGCGACTCGCCGGGAGCCGCGCCGCCGCCCGCGACCGGACGGTCGGTGCGGCCGAGGGCCGTGACGCTCAGCGAGGCGGGCACGCCGAGCTGCGTGTGGCCGCCGATGACCGGCACGCCCCACGCCTGCGACGCGGCGCGCAGGCCGCGGAGGATCCGACGGGCGAACGAGGCGTCGCGGGCGCCGACGGCGTCCAGCAGGCCGACGGGCGAGGCGCCCATCGCGGAGACGTCGTTCAGGTTGACCAGGACGCCGCACCAGCCCGCCCACTCGGGATCGCGCTCGACCATCGACGGCAGGATCGCGTCGCAGGCCGCGAGCAGGTCGCTGCCGGGCACGGGAGCCGCGTCGTCGCCGACGAATCCGGCACCCCCGAGGGCGCCGTGAGCGCCTCCGAGGTCGTGCAGCAGCGAGCCGAGGACGGCCTTGGTGGCGTCCGCGAGCCGCTGCACGCGGTCGATCGGCCACAGCATGTGCACGTGCGGGCGGCCGTGGACGTCGAGGGTCGCCAGCGTCGTCCACCCGAGACGCCGGAACAGGCCCTCGTTCTGCGCCTGGACGGTCGCGTCGAAGCGCAGCGCGCCCTCCCGCTCGGCCCGTGCGCACGCCGCGCGGACGAGCGCGGCGCCGATGCCTGCGTGCGTCCTCGCGGCGGCGCTGACGGCCAGCCGGCTGCCCGACCACCAACCGATGTCGCGTCCCTCGACGGCCGGGGCCAGCCGCACGCCGCCGAGCAGCGTGCCGTCGGTGGCCCGCGCGACGAGCACGACGGAGCGTGGGTCGTCGTCGACGCGGTCGGAGTCGTCGCGGTCGAAGATGCCCTGCTCGGCGACGAACACGTCGCGCCGCAGCGCGCGGTAGGCGTCGAGGTCGGCCCTCCCGACCGCCTGCGAGACGAGGAACGTGGGCGCGGGCGACGGACGGGTGCCCGTGAGGATGCCGCGGTCGAGGTCGACGATCGTCATGGCCTAGGCCCCCTCGCTCTGCAGCACGCTGCAGGCCCCGCACGCGGCGCAGCCGGCCGCCTGGTCGGCGCCGTGCATGCCGGCCTCCATGAGCGCGTGCGCCACCCGCCGGGTGACGTCCTGCAGCACCTCGGCCGGCGGTGGCGGGACGCCGTCGACGTCGGTCGCGAGCGTGCCGGCCAGCGGACGGAACGGCACGACGAACGGGTAGACGCCCATGCCGACGAGCTCCTCGGCCGCCGCGACCATCTCGTCGGGGTCCTCGCCGAGACCGACCAGCAGGTACGTCGACACCTGGTTGTGGCCGAACACCCGGACGGCCTCGCGCCACGCGGCGCGGTACTCGTCGAGCGACACCGACGACTTGCCCGGCATCCAGCGCCGGCGGACGTCGTCGTCCATCGACTCGACGTGGATGCCGATCGAGCGGGCACCCGCCTCGTACAGGTCGGTGATGGTGCGCAGGTCGGCGGGCGGCTCGCACTGCACCTGGATCGCGAGGTCGGGCAGCACCTCGCGGACGGCCCGCACGCAGCGGGCCAGGTGCGTCGCACCCCGGTCGCGCCCGTTCGACGTGCCGGTCGTCATGACCATCTGCGTGATGCCGTCGAGCTCGTGCGCGGCCCGCGCGACCTCGGCGATCTGCGTCGGGGTCTTCACCGCGATCGTCGAGCCCGCCTCGAGCGACTTCTCGATCGCGCAGAAGCGGCACCGCTCGGCCTCGTCGTACCGCACGCACGTCTGCACGACGGTCGTCGCGAGGACGTTCGCCGAGTGCAGGCGCGCGATCTTCTCGTACGACACGCCGTCCGCGGTCTCGAGGTCGTAGAAGCGCGGACGGCGCACCGGCTCGACGCCGAGTCCCGTGTCGGCCCCGTCGAGCAGCAGACGTCCACGGTTGACGGTGAACGGGCTGCTCGGGTTGATCGGGATCGCGGTGCCGACTCCCCCGAGCAGCACGTGCCCGTCGTCGCTGGGCCCCGCACCCGACTGCCGGCTGACCGGTGCGTCGAGCAGCCGGATGCCCTGGATCGCGACGTCGACCCGGGTGTCGACCGTCGCGCGCGTGGCGGTGGATCCGCCGCAGGCGGGTGCGTTCATGGGGTCTCCTCCTCGTTGTCCGTGCTGGGTCCGGCCGGGATCAGAGGTTGTAGACGGAGTTGATGATCGCGCCCTTGCGGGCGTAGTGGATGATCGCGTCCTGCACGTCGAGGGGGTGGGCGGGGATGACGCCCTCGATGAGGTCCTCCTCGCGGATGCCGTGCAGCGCCAGGCCGAAGCGGCAGCAGTAGACCGTGCCGCCCTCGGCGATGTACGTCTCGAGCGAGGCGTTCATGTTGAGCTCGCCCGGGAAGCCCGCGTCGCCGGTCGTCGGGAAGCCGCGGTTGGCCGAGCAGGCCAGCGTGCCGGGGCCGTAGAAGTAGATCGCGGTCTCGAAGCCCTTGCGCAGCGCGCGGGTGGCCTGCAGGATCGCGACGAAGCTGACCGACGACTCGTGCGGGATGCCGTGGATCAGCGTGAAGTACGACTGCCCCTCCTCGGCCTGGTAGTCGGGGAACAGCTTGGTCGAGCCGTACAGGTTCGTGCCCTTGGGCAGCGAGGGGTGCTGAATCTCGGCGAGCGAGGCCTCGATGTTGGCGGCGAGCTGGTCGTCGATCTCGGTCATGGTTCTCCTGGGGTGAGGGTGAGGGTGGGGTCGTGCACTGGCCGCTGCGGACCAGGGATCAGGGGTGTCGCGTCAGCCGTAGAGCGAGGTGAAGTTGCCGCGGAAGAACGCCTCGGCGAGCTCGGGGTCCTTGGCGACCGCCGACAGGCGCGCGTACTCGCCCTCGAAGTCGCCCCACGGGCAGTCGGTCGCGAAGAGGATGCGGTCGTGACCGACGCCTCGCCGCTCGATCTCCTGCACGAGCCAGACCGGGGCGAAGCCGATCGTCCAGCTCGTGTCGGTGTAGACCTGCTTGCCGGCCTCGATCCAGTCGAACAGCCGGCCGCCGATGAGCTTCATGTGCCCGCTCATGCCGCCGCCGAGGTGGACGAGGTGGATCTTGGTGTCGTCGCCGTAGCGGTCGACGAGGGTGCCGACCTGGTCGACGTCGGACGCCGCGCCGGGCGACGTGTGCACGTGGACGACGAGGTCGTGCTCGGCGGCGGTCGTGAAGATCCGGTCGATCTCGTCGGCGCAGTCGGGGTCGGTCGGGCTGCCGCCCAGCAGGAAGCTGGTCTTGAGCGCCTTGACGCCCGACTCGCCGACGAGCTTCAGCGCCTCGGTGTTGCGGTCCGCGTCGGACGCCTTGGGCGAGACCCACAGCCCGCAGCTGACACGGTCGTCCTTCTGCGCCGCCTCGATCGCCAGGGGGTTGAGGTCGAAGGCCGCGTCGGGGACGGGGACGCCGTAGTTGGGCAGCACCAGGGCGCGCTCGGTGCCCTCGCGGTCGAGATCGGCGAAGAACGCGCCGACGGTCTCCTTGGCCGTGACGTCGGCGCGGATCGCCGGCCCGCCGTAGAAGGGGAACTCGGGCAGCGCGCCGATGTGGCGGTGGCTGTCGAAGACTCGCTGGGGCATGCATCCAGTCAGCGCCCGCGATGTTTCCGAATGGTCACGCTCGGAACAAAGGCCCGTGAAGAGGGTGTTTCCCCACATTACGTCGCGGGATGAGATGGTTGAAAGGTGAAGAACTTCCACCGCTTCGTGGCCGTCGGCGACTCGTGGACCGAGGGGGTCGGCGATCCCGACCCCACCCGGCCGAACGGGCTGCGCGGCTGGGCCGACCGGGTCGCCGAGGTGCTGGCCACCCGCTCGGACGACTTCGGCTACGCCAACTTCGCGATCCGCGGCCACCGCGTCGGCGAGATCGTCGATCAGCAGCTCGGCCCCGCCCTGGACCTGCGCCCCGACCTGCTCACGCTGCAGGGCGCCGGCAACGACATCCTGCGCACCCGGGTCGACCTCGACGCCCTGGTCGGCGAGATCGACACGGCGGTGGGGCGGGCCAACGACGTCGGGGCGACCGTCGTGCTGTTCACCCACGGCTCGCCGGCCTCCGGACCGTTCGCGGCGCTGCGCGGACGCATCGCGATCTTCAACGAGCTCGTCCGCGAGGTCGTCGACACCCGCGACGCGGTGCTCGTCGACAACTGGCGCGTCCGCGAGGCGCGCGACACGCGCCTGTGGGACGTCGACCGCGTCCACCTCTCGCCCCTGGGCCACCACCGCGCCGCACTGGAGGTGCTCGACGTGCTCGGCGTCCCCCACGAGCACCCGGTGTTCGAGCTCTCGGCGGCCGAGGCCGCGACCCGGCAGGCGCGCCTGCGCGCCGACCTCGGCTGGGCCCGCACCTTCGTGGGGCCGTGGGCGTACCGCCGCCTGACCGGACGCTCGACGGGCGACGGCGTGCAGCCCAAGCGCCCCGGGCTGTCGCCGATCTGAGCCGCGCTCCCCGCGACCACCGGGCCGTACGATGGCGACGATGACCGCGCCCGCCCCCGACCGTCCCCGCCGGCTGCTGGTGGTCGTCGACGCCCCGTCGCTGCTGCACCGCAGCCACCACGCCCGCGCCCACACCGGCACGACGGACCGTGCCGGACGCCCGGCGTGGGCGCTGCACGGCATGCTGGGGCAGATCCTCGAGGTCATCGACGGCTTCGCCCCCGACGCCGTCGTCTTCGGGCTCGACGACCGGCGTGCGTCCGAGCGGGCCGATCTCTACCCCGCCTACAAGGCGGGCCGCGCCGAGAAGGACCCCGCGCTGGTCGAGCAGCTCGACCGCGCCGGCGCGATGCTCGACGCGCTGGGTCTCGCGACGCTGACTCCCCCGGGGCTCGAGGCCGACGACGTCAGCGCGTCCGCGGCCACGTGGGCCGGCGCCCACGGGTGGGACTGCGTCATCGTGACGTCCGACCGCGACGCGTTCGCCCACATCAGCGACCACACCCGGGTGCTGCGGCTCATCAACGGCGGCGTCAGCGCCTCGCCCCTGCTGACCCCGGCCCGGCTCGTCGCGATGTACGGCGTCCCCGCCGAGCACTACCTCGAGTTCGCGGCGCTGCGCGGCGACGCCAGCGACAACCTGCCGGGCGTGTCCGGCATCGGCGAGAAGACCGCCGCGACCCTGCTCACGCAGGTCGGGTCGATGCGGACGGTGTGGGCCGACGTCGACCGCAACGAGGGCCGCGGCGTGGCCTCGACGCTCGACTCGTGGGCCGCCGACACCGGCGCCCGCCGGATCGGCCGCACGGTCGTCCGACGTCTGACCGCCGACGGCGCCCGTGAGCGCTACGACTTCAACGTCCGCATCATGTCGGGCCGCGACGACCTCGACCTCGGCCTGACCCCCGACGTCCCCGGGACCCCGGGCCTGCTGCCGCTCGACGCCCACCGGATCGCGACCGTCGTCGGCTTCCTGGGGGTCGAGGCGACGACGTCGCTCGCGATCCGGGTGCTCAGCACCGACCCGGCCTCGGCGGCGTCGGGCTCGGACCGGTAAATTCGGCAGGTGTCCGACAACCGCCCCCGCCGCACGTTCGCCGTCATCAGCCACCCCGACGCGGGCAAGTCGACGCTGACCGAGGCCCTCGCGCTGCACGCCCGGGTCATCACCGAGGCCGGCGCCGTGCACGGCAAGGGCGACCGGCGCGCCACGGTGTCCGACTGGATGGCGATGGAGAAGGCCCGCGGCATCTCGATCACGTCCGCCGCGCTGCAGTTCGTCTACCGCGACCACGTCGTCAACCTCGTCGACACCCCGGGCCACAGCGACTTCTCCGAGGACACGTACCGCGTCCTGTCGGCCGTCGACTCCGCGGTCATGCTGGTCGACGCCGGCAAGGGGCTCGAGCCCCAGACCCTCAAGCTGTTCCGGGTGTGCGCCCTGCGCGGCATCCCGGTCATCACGGTCATCAACAAGTGGGACCGCCCGGGCCTGTCGCCGCTGGGCCTGATGGACGAGATCGAGCGGCAGATCAAGCTGCGCCCCACTCCCCTCACCTGGCCCGTCGGCGAGGCCGGCGACTTCCGGGGCGTCCTCGACCGACGCACGGGCGAGTTCGTCAAGTACACGCGCACCGCGGGCGGCGCGACGCGCGCGCCCGAGCGTCGCATGGCGTCGTCGGAGGTCGAGGACGTCGACGCCCAGGCCTGGTCGGACGCCGTCGACGAGCACGAGCTGCTGTCGCTCGACGCCGCCGACCACGACCAGGAGCGCTTCCTGGCCGGCGAGACGACCCCCGTCATGTTCGCCTCGGCCCTGCAGAACTTCGGCGTCGCACAGCTGCTCGACCTGCTGCTCGACCTGGCGCCCGCCCCCAGCGCGACCGAGGGCGTCGACGGCTCGGTGCGCCAGGTCGACGACCCGTTCAGCGCATTCGTGTTCAAGGTGCAGTCGGGCATGAACAGCTCGCACCGCGACCGCATGGCGTACGCCCGGGTCGTGTCCGGCACGTTCGAGCGCGGCATGGTCGTGACGCACGCCTCGACGGGGCGACCGTTCGCCACGAAGTACGCGCAGTCGCTGTTCGGCCGCGAGACCAGCTCGGTCGAGCAGGCCTCGCCCGGCGACATCATCGGCTTCGTCAACGCCCAGGCCCTGCGCGTCGGCGACACGGTGTACGACGGCGAGCCGATCGACTTCCCGCCCGTGCCGAGCTTCGCCCCCGAGCACTTCATGGCCGTGAGCGCGCGCGACATCGGCCGCTACAAGCAGTTCCGGCGCGGTATCGAGCAGCTCGACCAGGAGGGCGTCGTCCAGGTGCTGCGCTCGGACCTGCGCGGCGACCAGAGCCCCGTGCTGGCGGCCGTCGGCCCCCTGCAGTTCGAGGTCGTCGAGGAGCGGATGACGCACGAGTTCACGTCGCCGATCCGGCTCACCCGCCTCGACTACTCGGTGGCGCGCCTGACCGACGCCGACGGCGCGCGGACGCTCAGCGGCTTCCGCGGCGCCGAGGTGCTGCAGCGCACCGACGGCACCTACCTGGCGCTGTTCATCGACAAGTGGCGGGCCAACAACGCGGCCCGCGAGTTCCCGGACGTCCTGCTCGACGAGCTGCCCGCCGGCGGCAGCTGAGCCGGCCGTGCTCGTCGTCTCGCTGGTGCTGGTGCTGGTGCTGCTGGCGCTCGCCGCGGTGCTGCCGATCGACCGGCTCCCCGGATGGCTCAACCTGTACGTCGGCGTCGCGATCGCGTCGGCCGTCCTGGTCGTGCTGGCGGCCCTGCTGGCCTGACGCCCGTCGGGCGCGGTCAGGCGACGAGCGCCGTGATGACGATGACCGCCGGCACCGACGCCAGCGTGCTGACGAAGATCGCGTCACGCGCCATGAGCTGCGCCCGCTCGTAGCGCGACGCGATGATGAAGACGTTCTGGGCCGTCGGGAGCGCCGACAGCACCGTCACCGCCAGCAGCGCGGGGGTGTCGAGGTCGAGCGCGAACCGGCCCACGAGGTACGCCACCGCCGGCTGGACGACGAGCTTGAGCGCGACCACCAGGCCGAGCCGGCCGACGGGGACGCCGCGCCCCGGCAGGGGGCCGAGCCGCAGCGACACCCCGTAGGCCAGCAGCATCGACGGCACCGCCATGCCCCCCACCAGCTCGAGGGGGTCGTGGACGGTCGCGGGAAGGCTCGTGCCCGTGACGGCCAGCATCAGGCCGAGGAACGAGCCGATCGTGATGGGGTTCTTGAGCGGACGGGCGAGCACGGCGCGCCACGACAGCCGGTTCTCGCTGGCGTCGGCGTCGAGCAGCACCAGCGCGAGGGGCTGCAGCACCAGCAGCTGCATCAGGATGACGGGCGCGACGAGCGCCGGGTCGCCCAGCACGTACGACGCGATCGGGAGGCCCAGGTTGCCCGCGTTCACGTAGGCCGAGCACAGCGTCCCGACGACCGTCTCGCCGAGGGGCTCGCGACGCACCACGGCGACGACGACGAACACCGCCCCCGTCACCAGGACCGCCGCGACCGTCGCGAGCAGGGCGCCCGAGAAGATCTCCGCGACGTCGCTCGACTCCAGCACCGTCACGAGCAGCGCGGGGCTCGCGACGAAGAACGCGAGGGTCGAGAGCGTCCGCTGCCCCGCCGCGTCGATGATCCCCAGGTGCGCCAGCAGGATGCCGAGGGCGATCAGGACGCCGATCGTCGCGAACCCCTCGAAGACCCCCGTCACGCATCGACCCTAGTGCGGGGTCACGACCGTCACAGGCGCGGGTCGACGGCCTTCGACTCCATCGCCAGCACCGCGAAGACGCACTGGTGCATCCGCCAGACGGGCTCCCCCGCCACCGCCCGCCGCACGGCCTCCAGCCCCAGCGCGTACTCGCGCAGCGCCATCGACCGCTTCTGGCCGATGTTGCGCTTGCGCAGACGCTCGAGCGTCGCGGGATCGGTGCAGTCGGTGGTTCAGGCGACGCGCGCGGCGTCCTCGGCCAGCTCGAGGTAGACCGTCATGCACGAAGAGCACGACGCCAGGTGCGTGTGGACACGCTCCTGGTCGCGGGCCGTCGCGGTGCGACGCAGCACGCGGACGAACAGCGCGCGCACCTCGGTGTGCGCCTCGCCCTCGGGCGCCTCGGTCTTGACGTGCTGGCGCAGGTAGGCCTCGCGGAGCCCGGCCCGGGCGCGGTAGACCAGCGCCGAGACGCTGTTGGGGCTCAGGTCGAGCATCGCCGCGATCTCCTGCGGCTTGCGGCCGTCGACGTCGAGCGCCCAGAGCACCTCGCGCCAGCGGTCGGGCAGCGAGGCGTAGGCGGCGCGGACGGTCTCGCGCTCGAACGCGTCGAGCGTGCCGGCGCCGAACTCGACGGCCGAGTCGATCTGCGTGTCGTCGTCGGTGGGACGGACGCGCTTCTCCTGCTTGGCGCGCGCGCCGCACTCGTGGCGGATCGTCGTGAACAGGTAGGCGCGGAACGACTCGGTGGGGCCCTTGCCTCGCTGCAGCAGGTCGAGCACGCGGGCGAACGCCTCGTTGACGACGTCGTCGGCCTCCTCACGCCGCCCCAGGTGGCGGGCCAGGCGGAAGGCGCTGTACTCGTAGCGGCGGTAGAGCTCGGAGTACGCGTCGTCACTGCCGGCGCGGGTCCGCGCGATCAGCACGGCGTCGTCGACCTCGCCCTCGGCGTCGTCGATGTACGCGTGGACGTGAGCGGTACTGCCGTGCATGTTCTTCCCCTGGGATCGTCCGTCCCCCGACGGCACATGAGCTGTATGTCTATGTCCAACGATTCGGAGCAGCGTATGGGGAAGATTGCCCGTATGAGGAGCATCACGCACACTCGGCCGTCAGCGTAACCCGGCGTCCTACCGGCGGGTACGGACCGAAGTCCCGACCCGGGTGTGACCTGCAGCACGTCACCAGCGTGCACGGCAGCGGGAGGTCCCGCAACACGGCTAGGATGGGATCAGCACCGGGTCGCCCTATCTAGCGATCACGGGCTCGACGTCCCCGGCCGCACCAACGGCGCGGGGACACTCTCGTTCCCGGGGTGGATCAGGCGGGCTCGGCGGGGTCGGCGTCGGCGAAGACCGCCGCGAGCGTCGGGCGCAGGCGGAACAGCTCGTCGAGGCCCGAGATCCGGAAGATCGCGACGACCCGCCGCGTGGGGGCGACGATCGCGACCGATCCCTGACGCAGCAGCATCTTCTTGCGTGCCAGCACGAAGACGCCCAGGCCGATCGAGTCGACGAACGTCACGCCCGACAGGTCGAAGACCAGGCGGTCGGCGCCCGCGTCGGTGACCTCGACGACGACGTCGCGCAGCTGCGGCGCGGTGTCGATGTCGATCTCGCCCGCGACCTCGATCACGGTGAAGGGGTCCTGATGCCGGACTCCCACCGTCAGCTGCTGCGTCATGCCTCATCCCCGATACGTCGAAACGCCGATGCGTCGAATCATGGGCGGACGAACGGCCCGCCGCCTGGCTGCTGCACAACCGCCCCAATCCTAGTCACGCGCTCCTGCGAGGATCGACACATGGTCACCGACACGTCCCAGCAGATCGTCGACCAGTGGCTCGCCGCCTGGACCCACACCCGCGACCTCACCACGTCGCGCCTCGACGGCTGGCCCCTGGTGCACGTCGCCGAGCCGTCGCGCGAGACCGAGCTGGTGTGCGTCGACCCCGGGGTCGCGACGTGGCAGGACCTCACGCGTCACGTCGCCGGAGACCCGCGCGTGATGCTGACCGTGATGGCCCACGACGTCGGTCCCTACCTGACGGCGAGGCGCCGCGACGGCGTCCGTGTCGACCGCGACGACGAGGCGCTGATGTCGGTGCGACTCGACGACTCCCCCGTCCCCGCGCTGCCGGACGGACTGACGTCCCGCTGGGACCTCGACGGGCACCGCACGACCTACACGCTCGAGTCCGGCGACGCCGTCGCCGCGGTCGGCACCGTCGGGATCCTCGGAGACGTCGCGACGTTCGACCGGGTCGAGACGATGCCCGCCTTCCAGCGGCGAGGGCTGGGCCGGCACGTCATGGCCGTCCTCACGGCGCAGGCCCACGGCCGGGGCGCGAGCCTCGGGCTGCTGGCCGCCAGCGCGCAGGGCCGCGCTCTCTACACGACGCTCGGTTGGCGGACGCGCCTCGAGATGCTCTCGGTCATGGGCGCCTGACCCTCCCGTCCCTCGCGTCCCGTCAGACACGTCCGGCCCGCGAAGGCCTGTCGCAGGTGAGGTACGCCTCATGCGAAAATGGGGCGGACGACCCCCGCTCGGGGTTGAATGTCACGACACCCGGACCACCGCACCAGAGGACATCCATGCCCCGCATCTCCCGTCGCACGTTCGTCGCCGCTCCCGCCGAGGTGGTGTGGTCCCTGGCCGGCGACTTCGCCGAGTGGCACCCGAAGCTGCGCATCTACACCAACGGGCCCGAGGCGTCGGCCGAGCTCGTCGTGACGATCGTGTCGAAGGACGACGAGGCGCGCACGCTGTCGTACTCGATGCCCGAGCCGCCGTTCCCGATCAAGGACCACCGCGCGACGATCCTGGTCGAGCAGGCCGCGCACGAGGGCACGTCCTACGTGACCTGGTCGGCCGAGTTCACGGCCGACGAGGCCGACCTGCAGGAGCTCGAGGACTCCCTGGGCGATGACGTGTTCAAGCAGGCCCTCGACCGCCTCGCGACGGCGGCGCAGGACTCCTATGGCGCCGAGCAGGTCGCCAAGGCGACCTGACCGACCGCCCCACCCCGATCTGCCGAGAAGCGGACCGAGCCCGGACGACGGGACGGTCCGCTTCTCCGCGTCCGGGGCTGTCCCGTCAGCTGCGCCAGTCCTTGAAGCCGACGACGATCAGACGCATCTGCCGTCGCGCGCCCTCCTTGATGCGCTCCTCCAGGTCGGGCCGGCCGTCGGGCATCTCGACGACCTCCTCGGCGTTGGAGACCATGTTGCGGACGAACAGCCGCGACACCATCTGGACGTCCTCGGTCGACCACGTCTCGATGTTGGGCAGACGCGCCAGGACGACGGCCAGCTCGCTGACGAACAGGTCGAGCTCGTGGCGGATGGCACGCCGGACGGCCTCGGAGCCGCCGACCCGCTCACGGGCGACGAAGGCGAAGTGCGCCTTGCTGTGCTTGACCGCCTCGACCAGCACGTCGGCCGCGGCGTCGATGATGTTGTCGAAGACCTTGGGATCGCGCTGCGCCTCGCGGATCATGCGGCGCAGCGTCGAGAACGACTGCTCGACGAGCGCGAGCCCCAGCTCGTCCATCGAGTCGAAGTGCCGGTAGAACGCCGTCGGCACGATCCCCGCGTGACGGGCCACCTGGCGCAGGCTGATCTGGGCGAATCCCTGGTGCTGGGTCAGCTCGAGCGCGGCGGCCAGGATCGCCTGCCGCGTGCGCCCCTTCTGCTCCTGGCGCGAGGCAGCCTGCACGGACTCGGTCATGGCGACAGCGTAACGCGCCGATTTGGGTGAACACCTGTGTTCACCGTGCCTCACCTCACGCGGCGCGTCGGTTGCCTCGGCGGCGTCGGTCGGGCACACTTTGAGTGTACGCACGTTCACTGAATTGACGGGGGCCACGCATGGGCATCATCCGCACGGCGCTGACCTCCAGGGCGGTCCGGTCCCTGACCTCGCCCAACTCGATCGACGACTACCTCGAGCAGGTGCACCCCATGCTCGCCGCCGACCACGTGCGGGCCCGCGTCGTCGAGGTGCGCCGCGAGACCGGCGAGGCCAGCACCGTCGTAATGCGCCCCAACGGCGCCTGGCGGGGATTCCGCCCCGGCCAGCACGTCCAGTTCGGCGTCGAGGTCGACGGCACCCGACGCATCCGCGTCTTCTCGGTCTCCAGCGCCCCCACGTCCCGGCGCAGCGACCGGACGTTCAGCGTCTCGGTCAAGGCCCACCCCGACGGCTACGTCTCGCAGTTCCTGCACCGCGAGCTCGCCCCGGGAACGATCGTCTACCTGTCGCAGGCCGAGGGAGAGTTCGTCCTGCCCGAGGTCGTCCCCTCGACGCTGCTGCTGGTCAGCGGCGGATCGGGCGTCACGCCCGTCATGTCGATGCTGCGCACGCTGCGCGACGAGGGACACGCCGGCGACGTCACGTTCCTGCACTACGCCCGCAGCCGCGACGACGAGATGTTCACCGACGAGCTCGACGAGATCGCGGCGACGACGTCGATGCGGGTCGTGCGGGTCTACACCCGTGCCCCCGAGCCCGGCGCCGAGCTGGCCGGACGCTTCCACGTCGACCACCTCAAGCACCTCGGCCTCGATCCCGCCACGACCCTGACGTACGTGTGCGGCCCCGCGGGCCTCATCGCGTCCGTCCGCGACACGTACGACGAGCTCGGCGCGGCCGACCAGCTGCGCCAGGAGTACTTCAAGGTGCCGAGCGTCGACGTCGACGCCGCCGATGCGACCGGCACCCTGGCCTTCGACGACTCGCTCGTCGAGGCCCCCAACACGGGACAGACGATCCTCGAGCAGGCCGAGGCGGCGGGCCTCCAGCCCGACTTCGGCTGCCGCATGGGTGTCTGCAACACGTGCGCCCTCAAGAAGAACAGCGGCGCCGTCCGTCACGTCGTGACCGGCGAGATCAGCGCCGACACCGACCAGACCATCAAGATCTGCGTGCAGGTCCCCGTCGGCGACGTCAACGTCGCCCTCTGAGACCCGACCGCCTCCCACCCCACCGACCCACGACCTCGCCCACCACGAAGGACGTCACATGGCCATCACGCTCCGCCGGTCCAAGAAGGCCGCGATCAAGCCCCGCAGCGCCAGCTCGCACAACGCGGCACCCCTGACGCTGATCAACCCGTTCTCCGACAAGCCGGCCACGATCGGCCTCGACCACATGACGTACGAGCAGCTCGACGAGTTCGGCCGCGAGCTCGACGCCGTCCGCCAGCGCGTCCTCGACGACCTGGGCCAGAAGGACGCCGACTACATCCGCCGCGTCATCCGCGCGCAGCGCGCCAGCGAGGTGCTGGGCCGCATCGGCATCTTCATGCCGTTCTTCCCGCCCGCGTTCATCGCCGGCATCGTCTTCCTCGGCCTGGCCAAGATCCTCGACAACATGGAGATCGGCCACAACGTCATGCACGGCCAGTACGACTGGATGAACGACCCCATGGTCAACGGCGCGCGCTACGAGTGGGACAACATGGCGCCCGCGCAGGACTGGAAGCACGGCCACAACTACATCCACCACACGTACACCAACATCCACGGCATGGACCGCGACATCGGCTACAACCTGCTGCGCATCGACGCCGACCAGCCCTGGTACGGCACGCACCGGTTCAACCTGCCGCTCGCGTTCGTCCTGATGATCGTGTTCGAGTGGGGCGTCATGTACCACGGCATCGAGCTCGACCAGTACCTCCAGGGCAAGATCAGCAAGGCCGACTTCCAGGCCCGCAAGAAGCGCGCGATGCAGAAGATCCGCCGCCAGGTGTTCAAGGACTACGTCGCGTGGCCCGTCGTCGGACTGGCCCTGGTCCCGTTCGTCGGCTGGTGGGCCCCGCTGGCGATCCTGGGCGCCAACGTCGTGTCGAACATCATCCGCAACATCTGGACGTTCCTGATCATCTTCTGCGGCCACTTCCCCGCCGAGGTGCAGACGTTCGCCGAGGAGGACGCGCAGAACGAGTCGCGCGGCCAGTGGTACCTGCGCCAGCTGCTGGGCTCGGCCAACATCTCGGGCCACGCCCCCTTCCACGTCCTGACGGGCAACCTGAGCTACCAGATCGAGCACCACCTGTTCCCCGACATCCCGGCCCGTCGCTACCCCGAGGTCGCCGAGGACGTCAAGCGTCTCGTCGAGCAGTACGGACTGACGTACAACACGGGTCGCCTGTCCAAGCAGCTGGCCAGCGTGGCCCGCCAGCTCGCGGTCTACGGACGCAAGCCGAGCGATCCGCTCAAGGTCGGCAACAGCCCCGAGTCCAAGGCCCTGCGTCGCGCCAAGCGCGAGGAGGCCGCCCGTCGCGTCGAGGCCCTCCGTGGGACACAATTGACCTCGTAGTCACCTGCGAGCGAGAAGAGGCACCCCGATGGCGCTGAGCCGGCGAGAGATCGCCAAGGACGTCGTCCAGCAGTCGACCGAGGCGGCGATCGGCAGCGCAGGGCACGTCGTGGCGATCCTGTTCGAGACGGCTCGCAAGATCACGGCCGAGGTCGGCGCCTTCGGCACCGAGATCTTCGAGATCGCCGAGGCCAGCAAGCGCGCCGGCGAAGACCTCGACGACACCAATCCCGTCCGCTCCTAGCGACGAATCACCGACATGCAGAAAGACAGTCACCGACGCAGCGTCGCCGTCGTCGGATCAGGGGTCTCGGGACTCACCGCGGCCTACGTCCTGCGCGACGAGTGGGACGTCACGGTGTTCGAGGCCGACGACCGCGTCGGCGGCCACGCGCACACCCACACGATCGCCGATCCCGGTGCGACGCACCGCGTCGACACCGGATTCATCGTGCACAACGACCGCACGTACCCGCTGCTGCGCCGACTGTTCGGCGAACTCGACGTCGAGGTGCACCCCACCGAGATGAGCATGAGCATCCACTGCGACGGGTGCGGGCTGGAGTACGCCGGCGGCCGTGGCGGCAAGGGGATCTTCGCCCAGCGCCGGCGTCTGCTCGACCCCCGCTACCTCGCGATGCTGGTCAACGTGAAGCGGTTCGGCCGCCTCGCGCACGCCCTGCTCGACAGCCCGGCGGACGACCGCGAGCCGCAGACGTACGGTGACTTCCTCGAGGCCCACGGCTTCAGCGACTACTTCGTCTCGCACTACGCGATCCCGGTCGTCTCGTGCGTCTGGTCGTCGGGGCACGAGACGGCGCTCGAGTACCCCGCGCGCTACCTGTTCGAGTTCCTCAAGCACCACGGCTTCCTGTCGATCAAGGGCTCGCCGCAGTGGTTCACGGTCGTCGGCGGCTCCGGCACGTACGTCGACAAGGTGCGGGCCGCGATCTCCGAGCGCGACGGCTGCAGCGTGCAGGCGTCCAGCGCGATCACCTCGATCACCCGCACGGCTGACGGGGTCGAGCTGGTCGACGCCTCGGGCACCACGCACCGTGCCGACGCCGTCGTCATCGCGACCCACGCCGACGACGCCCTGGCCCTGCTGACCGATCCCACCGACGACGAGCGCAGCGTCCTCGGAGCATTCGATTACTCCGACAACGAGGTCCAGCTGCACCGCGACCCGTCGTTGCTGCCGTCGGCGCCCGCGGCCCGCTCGGCGTGGAACTACCGCATGGACGGCTGCTCCGACCGCAGCGACCACTCCGCCGTGACGTACTGGATGAACCGCCTGCAGGGCATCGAGAGCGCCGAGCCGTTCCTCGTGACGCTCAACTCCGCCGAGAGCATCGACCAGTCCACGGTGCTGGCGACGATGGCCTACACGCACCCCATCTACACGCCGTCGTCCGTCGCGGCGCAGGGCGAGCTCAAGCGCCTGTTCTCCGACCGCACGGTGTACGCCGGCGCGTACCACGGGTGGGGGTTCCACGAGGACGGCTGCCGGTCGGGCGTCGACGCGGCGGCCGCCCTGGGCACTGCATGGTGACGACGGGGCTGCCCCCGCTCCCGGCGCTCGTCGAGGGAACCGTCGGGCACACCCGCCGCACTCCCCTGCGACACCGCTTCTCGTACCGCATCTACCAGTGGCTCGTCGACGTCGACGACCTCCCCCGCATGGCGCTCCCCCTGCGTCCGTTCTCGACGTTCAAGGCGTCCGACCACATCGGCGACCCCGACGACACGATCCGCGCCAACATCGAGCGGTTCTGCGCGGCGCAGGGCGTCGACGTGACGGGCCACCGCCTGATCATGCTGGCGAACGCCCGGGTCCTCGGCCACACCTTCGACCCGCTCAGCGTCTTCTGGGCCCTCGCCCCCGACGGATCGCTGACGTGCATCGTCGCCGAGGTGCACAACACGTACGGCGAGCGCCACGCGTACGTCCTGCGCCCCGACGCCGAGGGGCGCGACTCGGTCGACAAGGCCTTCTACGTCTCCCCGTTCTTCACCGTCGAGGGCTCGTACGACCTGCAGTTCGCGCTGACGCCCGACAGGGTGTCGTCCACGATCATCCTGCGTCAGGGCGGCGATGCCGTTTTCAGCGCGACGTTTCGGGGAACACCCCGGCCAGCCACGGGCGGCAGGCTCGCACGACTTCTCATCAAATTGCCGCTCATGACCCATCGCACCAGCGCCCTGATCCGAATACAAGGTGTCTGGCTCTGGATGAGACGGCTGCCGGTCGTCCGACGTCCGGCTCACGAACCGCAGGAAGGCACCCGATGACGCAGCTCGCCACCTCTCGATGGCCCGGCATCGCGAACACCCCCCGTACGCCCTTGAAGGCGCGAGCGGCCAAGGCGATCCTGCGGCCCACGGTGAACCGTGTGCCGGTGCGCCTCACGTTCGCCGACGGCAGCACGTGGGGCGCCGGTGGACCCCGCTCCCCCGAGATGCGGGTCGTCCGCCCGAAGGCGTTCTTCTCGCGCCTCGGCGCCGACACCAAGATCGGCTTCGGCGAGGCGTACATGGCCGGCGACTGGACGACGGGCGACTCGACCGACCTCGCCGACCTGCTGGCCCCGTTCGCGGAGCGCCTGACCGCGATCGTCCCGGTGCCGCTGCAGAAGTTCCGCGTCTTCGTCGACAAGAAGCTGCCGCACGCGCACCGCAACTCCGTCGAGGGCTCGAAGAAGAACATCGAGGCCCACTACGACCTGTCGAACGACCTGTTCGCCCAGTTCCTCGACCCGAGCATGAGCTACTCCGCCGCGTGGTTCGAGAGCGCCGAGCAGGACCTCGAGTCGGCGCAGCTGCGCAAGATCGACGGCATCCTCGACCAGGCGGGCGTCACCGAGGGCACGCGCGTGCTCGAGATCGGCAGCGGCTGGGGTGCGCTCGCGATCCGCGCCGCGCAGCGCGGCGCGAAGGTCACCACGATCACGATCTCGAACGAGCAGGCCGCCCTGGCCGAGCAGCGGTTCGCCGAGGCCGGCGTCGACGTCGACCTGCAGCTCGTCGACTACCGCGACGTGACGGGCGAGTACGACGCGATCGTCAGCGTCGAGATGATCGAGGCGGTCGGCGAGGAGTACTGGCCGACGTACTTCCACACCATCGACCGTCTGCTCGCGCCGGGCGGCAAGGTCTCGATCCAGGCCATCACGATGGAGCACCACCGCTACCTGAAGACCCGCAACTCGTACGGGTGGATCCAGAAGTACATCTTCCCGGGCGGCCTGATCCCGTCGCTCGACGCGATCGACGAGACGCTCGCCGGTCACACGACGCTCGAGGTCACCGAGCGGCGCTCGCTGGGCCAGGACTACGCCCGCACGCTGCACGAGTGGCGCGACGCGTTCAACCGCAACTGGGACACGATCAACGCCCAGGGGTTCGACGAGACGTTCCGCCGCATGTGGGAGTTCTACCTCGCGTACTGCGAGGCCGGCTTCCGCGTGGGGTACATCGACGTGTTCCAGCTGCAGATGACCCGCCCGAAGGAGGCCTGACCATGGCCGCGATCTCCCGCCTTCCGATGCCCATCCAGGAGACCTACGAGTGGCAGTACGACGGTGCCTGCCGCGGGGTCGACCCGGAGACGTTCTTCTCGCCCGACGCCGAGCGCGGACCGCGCCGACGCGCGCGCGAGTCGGCGGCCAAGGCCCTGTGCGCGGTGTGCCCCGTCGTGCAGGAGTGCCTCAACCACGCCCTGACCGTCCGTGAGCCGTACGGCGTCTGGGGTGGGCTCACGATCAACGAGCGCGACCAGCTGCTGCGCGAGACCGCCTGACGCACGCAGCGAGCCGCGTCACCAGCCGTAGCGGGGGGCGTGCAGCTCGTTGCGCTTCGGCCACGGGTTGATCGAGCAGCCCTTGAGGCCCTTCGACTGCTGCTGCATGACGGGCGCCTTCTGCCCCTTGCCGCCGCACGAGACGTGGCCGCGGCCGAACCAGTGGCCGGTCTCGTGGTTGACGACCATGTGGCGGTAGTCGCGCAGCGTGCCGTTGCGGTCGTCCCACGCCGGCGTGGCCTTCTGCCACCGCGTCTCGTTGATGACGACGTTGCGGCCGACGCGGCAGCTGTAGGTCGTGCTGCACGCCGACGAGAAGCTCGGCACCTTGGACGCCTGGCTGAGCCACAGCGTGAAGTCGCCGCCCGACGACACCCGCTTGAACCGGACGCCCATCGCGCGCCACCCGCGTGGGTCGTCGTACGTCTCCTGCGCGAGCCTCGTGAAAGTTGCGACGCTCGCCGAGACCGAGCCCCGCGTGCGCACCGAGTACGTCACGGTCTTGCGGACGCTGCGCAGGTTGGTGGCGGTCCTGGCCCGCGACACCGCCGTCACGGTCGAGAAGCCCGCACGCGAGGCCTTGACGCGGAACGTGATGCGGTGCCCGACGTCGGCGGACCGGACGCGGTAGTGGCGTCCCTTCGCGCCGCCGATGGGCCGGCCGTCGCGCAGCCACCGGTAGTCGAGATCGGCCCGGCGCGAGAACGAGCCCGTGCGCCCCGTCAGCTTCTTGCCGTACTTAGGGCTGCCCGTGATGCTCGGACGGCGCGTGCTGGCGAACGTCCCCTTGGCGACCGGCCCGGTCGCGGCGCTGGTGACCGACACGGGTGCGGCTCCCGGACGCGTGCCGGTCACCCGGACGGCGTACGTCGTGCCGACGTCCGTGACGTCCGAGAGCGCACGGGTCGTGTTGGCCGGCGAGTCGGTCCCGACCGGCGCGCCGTTGCGCAGCCACTGGTACGAGAACGAGACGTCGCCGGGCGTCCACGCGCCCGGCTGCGCCGTGAGCGTCTGCTCGAGCTGCGCCGTGCCGGTGACGGTCGGCGGCGTGGTGCTGACGACGGCCTCGTCGGCGACGGCCGGCGTGGCCAGCAGCAGCGACGCCGTCAGGGCGGCGCCGGTGACGAGGGCCGCGGCACCCCTGATGGACATGGTCATGATCGGCACTCCCCGTGGTCGACGACTCCCTGACGATACCTGTCGACGATCGTGCCGGGGCTCGGCCAAGGCTCAGGCGTAGAAGATTCGCTCGACGACCTGCCGCGCGTGGCGCGTCGTGCGCAGGTAGTCGTCCATGAGCCGCTCGCTGTGCTCCATGCCGTAGCCGAGCAGGTGCGCGACGCCCGCCCGCTCGCCGGCGTGCTCGACCATCGACGCGGCGGGCTTGCCGCGCATCAGCACGACGGCGTTGCGGATGCGGCTGACGAGCCGCCACGCCGTCTCGAGCGTCTCGGCGTCGTCCGGCGGCACGAGCCCGGCCTCGACCGCGGCGTGCAGGGCGTCGAGGGTGCGGGTCGTCCGCATGCCGGGCACCTCGTGGGCGTGCTGCATCTGCAGCAGCTGCACGGTCCACTCGACGTCGGCGAGCCCGCCGCGACCCAGCTTGAGGTGCGTCTTGGCGTTGGCGCCACGCGGCAGCCGCTCGGAGTCGACCCGCGCCTTGATGCGGCGGATCTCGCGCACCTCGGCCGCCGTCGCGCCGCCGGCGGGCCACCGCAGGGGGTCGATCAGGTCGGTGAAGCGCGCGCTGAGGTCGGCGTCGCCGATCGTCGCGCTGGCCCGCAGCAGGGCCTGCGCCTCCCACACCGCCGACCACTTCTCGTAGTACGCGCGGTACGACGCGAACGAGCGCACGAGCGGCCCGTTCTTGCCCTCCGGGCGCAGCTCGGCGTCGACCTCGAGCGCGGGGTCGTCGCCGGGCGCGGCCAGCATCTTGCGCAGTCCCTGGGCGACGGCCATCGCGGCCGACGCCGCGGCCCCCTCGTCGGCACCCTCGAGCGGGTCGTGGACGAACATGACGTCGGCGTCGGAGCCGTAACCCGCCTCGCCACCGCCGAGGCGGCCCATCAGGATGATCGCCATGCGCGTCGGCATCGGCCCGCGGTCGGCCTCGACCGCGGCGGTCGACGCCTTCAGCGCCCCGGCCAGCGTCGCGGTGGAGATGTCGGTCAGCGCCTCGCCAACCTCCGTGATGTCGAGCCGGCCCAGCACGTCCGCGATGCCGACGCGTGACAGCTCGCGGCGCCGCACCCGGCGGACGGCGCGGATCGCGTCGGCCGAGCTGTGGTGACGGTCGGCCGCGAGGTCGACCTCGGTGCGCAGGCGCTCGCGCTCGAGGGGCCGCAGCTCGGCGTCGTCGCCCAGCAGCGCGACGGAGTCGGGCGCGCGCAGGATCAGGTCGGTGACGTAACGGCTCGACGACAGGACGTGCGCGAGCTGCTCGGCTCCCGCGCCCTCGTCGCGCAGCTTGCGCAGGTACCAGTGCGTCTCGCCGAGTCCCTCGGAGATCTTGCGGAACGCCAGCAGGCCGCCGTCGGGGTCGGGCGAGGCCGCGAACCACGCGAGCATCGCCGGCAGCAGCGACTTCTGGATCGACGCCCGACGCGACAGCCCCGACGTCAGCGCCTGGATGTGGGTCAGCGCCCCCTTGGGGTCGATGAAGCCCAACGCGGTCAGCCGCTGCTCGGCCGCGAGCGGGGTCAGGCGCAGACCGTCGGTCGGCAGCGAGGCGACGGCCTCGAGCAGCGGCTGGTAGAACAGCTTCTCGTGCAGGCGCCGCACGATGCGACGGTGCGCCTGCCACTCCTTGACCAGGCTGTCGGCCGGGTTCGACCGGAAGCCCATGCTGCGGCCGATGCGGCGCAGGTCCTCCATGTCGTCGGGCACGATGTGGCTGCGCCGCAGGCGGTAGAGCTGGATGCGGTGCTCGAGGGTGCGCAGGAACTCGTACGCCTCCTCCATCGCGGCGCCGTCGCGGCGACCGACGTACCCGCCGTCGATCAGCGCCGTCAGCGCCGTCAGGGTCGTGGGGCTGCGCAGGCTCTCGTCGGCGCGGCCGTGCACGAGCTGCAGCAGCTGCACCGCGAACTCGACGTCGCGCAGGCCCCCGGCCCCCAGCTTGAGCTGACGCTCACGGTGCGCCGAGGGGATGTGCTCGATGACGCGCTTGCGCATCGCGCGGACGTCCGGCACGAAGTTCGGGCGGGTGCTGGCGAACCAGATCATGGGCGTCAGGGCGTCGACGTAGGCCCGGCCGAGCTCCTCGTCGCCCGCCGCGAACCGGGCCTTGAGCAGCGCCTGGAACTCCCACGTGCTGGCCCACTTCTCGTAGTACGCGACGTGGCTGCCGAGCGTGCGCGAGAGCGAGCCGTTCCTGCCCTCCGGTCGCAGGTCGGCGTCGACCTCCCAGATCGTCCCCTCGCCGGTGTGCTCGCGGCACAGCTTCATGACGGCCGACGCCAGCCGGGTCGCGGCCGTCGCGGCCTCGTGGTCGTCGGCGCCCTCGACGGGCTCGTGGACGAAGATGACGTCGACGTCGCTGAGGTAGTTGAGCTCGTGACCGCCGGTCTTGCCCATCGCCATGATCGTCAGGCGGCACCGGTCGGCGGTCGGCTCGTTGGCCCGCGCGATCGCGAGGGCAGCGCCGAGCGTCGCCACCGCGAGGTCGGACAGCTCGGCCGACGACTGCTCGAACGTCGTCAGCGCCGTCAGGTCGCGTGCCGCGACGTGCAGCAACTTGCGGTAGTAGGCCACGCGGAGCTCGTCGGCCGTCGTCGCCTCCTCCATCTGCCGGCGCCTCTGCTCCAGCGCGATCGGCACGGGCGACAGCTCGCCGGACGCGAGGTCGCGCACGTGCTCGGGCCGCTTGGTCAGGAAGTCGCCGAGCGCCTCGCTGGTGCCGAGGACGACCAGGAGGCGCTGCCGCAGCTCGGCATCGCCCTCGAGCAGCGCGAACAGCTCGGCGGCACCCATGCGACCGGCGATGCCCGCCAGCGACGACAGCGCGATGTCGGGGCTCGCGACCGTCGCGATCTGGTCGACCAGGTCGGGGGGCACCTCGCCCATCGATGTGAGCAGGCCGACGGCCCCCTCGCCGTCGCGGAAGCCCTTGCGGACGAGTTCTCGTGCGTCGATGACCACCGGCTCAGGCTACCGTCCGACGGACGGGGACCCGCCGGGCCGCGTCAGGCTGCCTCACACCATGGGCATGAGGCGGTCGATCTCGAACTGCGTGACCTGCGACCGGTAGTCCTGCCACTCGGCGCGCTTGTTGCGCAGGAAGAAGTCGAAGACGTGCTCGCCGAGCGTCTCGGCGACCAGCTCGCTGGCCTCCATCGTGCGGATGGCCTCGTCGAGGTTGCGCGGCAGCGGGGCGATGCCCATGGCCTTGCGCTCGTTCTCGCTGAGCGACCAGACGTCGTCCTCGGCCTCGGGCGGCAGCTCGTACTTCTCCTCGATGCCCTTGAGACCCGCGGCGAGCACCAGCGCGAACGCCAGGTACGGGTTGCAGGCCGCGTCGATGGCACGGTTCTCGACCCGCGCCGAGTTGCCCTTGTGCGGCTTGTACATCGGGACCCGGATCAGGGCCGAGCGGTTGTTGTGGCCCCAGCACACGTAGTTGGGCGCCTCTCCCCCGCCGGCCAGGCGCTTGTAGGAGTTGACCCACTGGTTGGTCACGGCCGTGATCTCGGGCGTGTGGTGCAGGACGCCGGCGATGAACGCGCGGCCGATCTGCGACAGCTGGTACTCGGCGCCCGCCTCGTAGAACGCGTTCTCGTCGCCCTCGAACAGCGAGACGTGCGTGTGCATGCCCGAGCCGGGGTGCTCCGTGAAGGGCTTGGGCATGAACGAGGCCCACTTGCCCTGGCTCAGCGCGACCTCGCGCACGACGGTGCGGAACGTCATGATGTTGTCGGCCGTCGAGAGCGCGTCGGCGTAGCGCAGGTCGATCTCCTGCTGGCCGGGGCCGCCCTCGTGGTGGCTGAACTCGACCGAGATGCCCATGTTCTCGAGCATCGTGATCACCTCGCGACGGAAGTCCTGGCCGCCGCCCTGGGCCGTGTGGTCGAAGTAGCCGCTGTCGTCGACCGGGACGGGGCGGTCACCCTTGTCAGGCTTGCCCTTGAACAGGAAGAACTCGATCTCGGGGTGCGTGTAGAACGTGAACCCGGCCTCGGCAGCCTTCTGCAGCGCCCGCTTGAGGACGTGCCGCGGATCGGCGTACGACGGGGTGCCGTCGGGCAGCAGGATGTCGCAGAACATGCGGGCCGTCGCAGGCGTCTCGCCGCGCCACGGCAGGATCTGGAACGTCGACGGGTCGGGCATCGCCAGCATGTCGGCCTCGTGCACGCGGGCGAAGCCCTCGATCGCCGAGCCGTCGAAGCCGATGCCCTCGGCGAAGGCACCCTCGAGCTCGGCCGGGGCGATCGCCACGGACTTCAGCGATCCGAGGACGTCGGTGAACCACAGACGCACGAATCGGACGTCGCGCTCCTCGAGCGCACGCAGCACGAAGTCTTCCTGTTTTCCCATGTCGTCATCCTCGCATGCACGGTGTTACGGCGAGGTGAACCGGGGCGCTTCGTCCCGTGCCGACCGGTGGCGGCGCGGGACGGGCCCCGCGGGCCGACGATAGGCTCCTCGCATGCCCCAGCTCCGCCTCGCCCTGGCCCAGGTCAACGCGACCGTCGGCGACCTGCCCGGCAACGCCGATCTCGTCGTCGAGCACTGCCGCGACGCCGTAGCGCAGGACGTCCACCTCGTGGTGTTCCCCGAGATGGTGCTGACGGGCTACCCGATCGAGGACCTCGCGATGCGGGCCTCGTTGATCAAGGCCTCGCAGGCGGCGATCGAGGACCTCGCGACCCGGCTCCTCGACGAGGGGTGCGGTGACGTCGTGGCCGTGGTCGGATACCTCGACCGCGCCGAGGGCCTCGCCGAGGGGCTGGGCATCCCGAAGAACGCGCCGACCAACTGCGTCGCGGTGCTGCACGGCGGACGGGTCGTGGCGCGTCAGGCCAAGCACCACCTCTGGAACTACGGCGTCGGCGACGAGATCCGCAACTTCGTCCCCGGCCACACGATCAACGTCGTCCAGATCGGCGGCATCGACGTCGCGCTCGCGATCTGCGAGGACCTGTGGCGCGACGGTCCGTCGGCGGCGGCCAAGGCGGCCGAGGCGGCCCTGCTGGTCGTCCCCAACGGTTCGCCCTACGAGGCCGACAAGGACGACGTGCGCCTCGAGCTGTGCTCGCGCCGTGCCGCCGAGGGCGACTGCGTGCTGGCCTACGTCAACCTGGTCGGCGGCCAGGACGAGCTGGTCTTCGACGGCGACTCGATCGTCGTCGACCAGCACGGAGAGGTCCTCGGGCGCACGGGCCAGTTCGATCCCGAGCTGCTCGTGGTCGACCTCGAGCTGCCGGCGGCGACCCCGTCGATGCCCGACTCCGACGAGCGCTTCGGCGGGCTCGAGATCAAGCGCACGATCATCTCCGCCGAGCCGTTCGACGCCTACGAGCCGCTGCCGACCGTCACGAACGAGCGGCTGCCGCGGCACCAGGAGATCTGGACGGCGCTCGTCACGGGCCTGCGCGACTACGTCGCGAAGAACGGCTTCTCGTCGGTCCTGTTCGGCATGTCCGGCGGCATCGACTCGACCCTGGTCGCCGCGATCGCGGTCGACGCGCTCGGGGCCGACCGGGTCTTCGGCGTGTCGAACCCCAGCGCGTGGTCGACCGAGCACTCGACGTCCGACGCGGCCGAGCAGGCGCGCCGCACGGGCCTGACGCTGCAGACCGTGCCGATCGCGCCGATCTTCGACCAGTACCAGGACGCGCTGCACCTCGACGGCCTGGCCGAGGAGAACCTGCAGGCGCGCATCCGCGCCGTCATCTGGATGGGGCTGTCCAACCAGCACGGCCACCTCGTGCTGGCGTGCGGCAACAAGTCCGAGCTCGCGACGGGCTACTCGACGATCTACGGCGACGCGGTCGGCGGCTACGCGCCGATCAAGGACGTCCCCAAGACACTGGTCTGGGAGCTCGCGACGTGGCGCAACGCGTACGCCGCCGAGCGGGGCGAGACGCCCCCGATCCCCGAGGACACCATCAGCAAGCCGCCGTCGGCCGAGCTGCGCCCGGGCCAGCTCGACTCCGACTCGCTGCCCCCCTACGACCTGCTCGACGCCGTTCTCGACGCATACGTCGAGCGCGACCTCGGCTCGGCGGACGTCGTCGCCGAGGGCTTCGACCCGGCCCTCGTCGAACGGGTCATCGGCCTGGTCGACCGCGCCGAGTACAAACGGCGCCAGTACCCGCCGGGACCCAAGGTCTCGCGCCGCAACTTCGGCCGCGACCGCCGCGTGCCGATCACGCACCGCTGGCGCGAGAAGCTCTAGCGGCCGTCACCGCCCCGGCGTCGACGCGGCGGCCAACGGCCCGCGGGCGCCGATCGTCAGCACCTCGTCGATGCGGTCGAGCACGCGGGGCGAGTGGGTGACCACGACGATGCTCCGCCCGGGTCCGAGCGCCAGGACGTCGTCGAGCAGCGCGTCGCCGGCCCGCTCGTCGAGGTGCTCGGTGGGCTCGTCGAGCACCAGCACGCGGTGACCGCCCAGCACCAGCCGCGCGAGGCACAGGCGCTGGCGCTCGCCGCCCGACAGGCGCCCGCCCCGCTCGCCGACCTCGGTGTCGAGACCATCGGGCAGCGACCGCACGAAGTCGCCGAGCCCGGCCCGCCCGAGGGCCGCCAGCAGCTCGTCGTCGGTCGCGGACGGGTCGGCGATGCGCAGGTTCTCGCGGATCGTGGTGTCGAACACGATCTCGTCCTGGCCCAGGTACCCGATCGTCGAGCGGACGTCCGAGGCCGCCAGCGTCCGCACGTCGACACCGCCGAGGCGCACCGTGCCGGCGCGTGGCTCGATCAGGCGCGCGATCGTCAGCGCGAGGGTGCTCTTGCCCGATCCGCTGGGCCCCCTGACCGCGACGACCCCGCCCTCCGGCACCACGAGGTCGATGCCGGAGACCAGCGTCGAGTCCCAGCCGATCGCGAGACCCTCGAGCTCGAGCTCGAACCCGGAGGGTGCACCGCCCGGGCGTGCGGGATCGACGACGGCCTCGGACGTCTCGGCGAGCTCGGCCAGGCGCCGCTCGGCGTCCTCGATGCCGGGCCGCAGCCCCTCGGCGTCGGCGACGGCCGTCAACGGCTCGACCAGCGCGAGGGGCGCCAGCACGACGACGCCCACCAGCACGGGGTCGAGCCCCCCGGACAGCGCCGCGACCGCGGCGACCGCGACCCCCGCGCCGAGCAGGACGATCGCCTCGCCCACGCCCGCGAGCCGCGACGTGCGCCGCTGCGCGTCCGACAGCAGATCGATGCTGCGGTGCGCCGACGCGCGCAGCAGGTCGGTCGCGCCGTAGGCGACGAGGTCGGGGGCGGCCACGACCCCGTGGCTGACGTCGGCGGCCAGGTCGCCCCGCCACCCCGAGGACCGGTCTCCCGACCGGCGCACCGCCCGCGGCACGACGAGGCGCACCAGGACGAGCACGACGGCGGTGCAGACGCCCACCACCAGGCCGGAGACGGGATCGACGACCACGAGCAGCGCGATCGTCAGGAGCGACGACGCGAGCGCCACGATCCACGGGCTGCGAAGGCGCAGCATGCGGTCCTGCACCGCGTCGACGTCGGACACGACGCGGCTCACGAGGTCGCCCCGCCGCCGTCCCGGCACGCCGACCGGCGCGACGCGGTCGAGGTCGCGGTACGCCGCGACCCGCGCCTCGGTGACCCGGGCGAGCGCGACGTCGTGCGTCAGCAGCCGCTCGACGTAGCGCAGCGCGGCCCTGCTCAGGCCGAAGAAGCGCACCGCGACGATCGCGACCATCAGGTACAGGACGGGCGGCTGCTCCGCCGCCCGCACGATCAGCCACGCCGACACCAGCAGCAGCCCGATCGCGGCGAGCTGCGACAGCACCCCGAACGTGCGACCCCACGCCAACCTCGTCATGCCGACACCTCCGTGCGGTCGGCGGCGACCTGCCGCGCGAGGCGCAGCTCGCGGTCGGCCGCGCCGATCGTCTCGGGCCGGTGCGCCACGACGACGACCGTGACGGCGAGCCCCCGCAGGGTCGCCAGCACCGCCGCCTCGCGGGCACCGTCGAGGCCCGCGGTCGGCTCGTCGAGCAGCAGGAGCCGCGCGTCGCCGCGCCGGATGCGCAGGACGGCGCGGGCGATCGCGATGCGACGACGCTCCCCCGCCGACACGTCGTCGCCGGACTCGCTGACCACGCGGTCGAGCCCGAGGTCGTCGGCGCCGGCGCCCCGCAGGGCCGCGACGACGTCCGCCCGGGACGACCCGCGGTCACCGAGCCGCACGTTCTCCTCGATCGTCCCCTCGACCAGACCCGGCACCTGCGGCACCCACGCGACCTGCTCGCGCCACGCGACGGGGTCGATCGCCGCGAGGTCGACGTCGTCGACGAGCACGTGGCCGGACGTCGGCCGCTCGAAGGCCATCAGCAACGACAGCAGGGTCGACTTGCCGCTGCCCGACTCCCCCGTCACGGCCACGAACTCGCCCGGGCGGATGCGGTGGTGCGACAGCGCGAGACTCGCCGACGAGCGTCCACCGTGGCGCACGACCAGTCCGTCGAGGACGATGTCGGCCGACCCGAGGTCGGGTGCGGGCAGCGTCCCGGTGTGGCGGTCGTGCTCCAGCAGCGCGAGCAGCCCGGCCGTCGCCTCGGCGCCCTCGGTGCTGTCGTGGAACAGCGACCCCAGCCGCTTGACGGGCGCGAACGCCTCCGGCGCGAGCAGCAGCACGAACAGGGCGGGCGCGAGCGCCAGGTGGCCCTCGACGACCCGCAGCCCGACGCTGACCGCCACGAGCGCGACCGCGAGCGTCGAGAACAGGTCGAGCACGAACGACGACAGGAAGGCCAGCCGCAGGGCACGTCCCGACTCGCGGCGGTGCCGGTCGCCGACCTGTCGCAGACCCTCCTCCTGCCGACGTCCGAAGACCTTCAGGACCGTGAGTCCGTCGAGCACGTCCGCGAAGTGCCGGCCGACGCGCTCGAGTGCCTGCCAGCGCCGATCGATGCGGTCCTTGGTCACGAGGCCCACCAGCACCAGGAACACGACCGTCATCGGCAGCGTCACGCCCACGACGACCGCCGAGAGCGGGTCGGCGACGGCGATCGCGACGACCATGGCCGGCGGGACCAGTGCCGAGAGGACGACCTGCGGCAGGAACCGGCCGACGTAGCCGTCGAAGGCGTCCAGGCCGGGACCGAGCAGCGTCACGACCCCCGCGCTGCTCGGCCGCGGGCCGAGCCGTCGCGGATCCATCAGGTCGTCGACGACCTCGTGGCGCAGCTCGGCCTTGACGGTCGCCGCGGCGCGGGCGGCGACGGCGGTGTGCACCCAGGCGATCGCGGCCCGCAGCGCGAGCCCGGCCAGGATCGCGAGCGGCACGGCCGCGACGGGCTCGGCGTCGAAGCGCCGGGCCACGACGTCGGCGACGAGGTACGCGACTCCGACGACGGTCGCGGCCGTGCCGACGCCGAGGGCGACGCTGGTGGCGAGCAGCCGGCGGACACCGCGCGAGCGACGCACGAGGCGGGGGTCGAGAGGAGGCATCGCCGTCACCCCGGGATGTGCTGGACGCCGATGCGCCGGCGGAACACCCAGTACGACCAGCTCTGGTAGCCGACGACGATCGGGGTGAAGGCCACCGCGACCCACGACATGATCTTCAGCGTGTAGGGCGTCGATGCGGCGTTCTCGGTCGTCAGCGACCACGCCGGGTCGAGCGACGACACCATGACGTCCGGGAACAGTGCCGCGAAGAGCATCACGACGAGCAGGCCGATCGCGACGGCGGTCCCGACGAACGCCCAACCGTCCCGGCCGGCCGTGGCCGCCGCGAGCGCCAGGACGAACGCGACCAGGACGCCCGCGGCGGCGGCCCACACCTGCAGGGTGTCGTCGCGCATCGCGGTCCAGCCCACGAAGACCGTCGTGAAGAAGGCCGCGAACACCCCGACCCGCAGGCCCATCGCGATCGCCCGCTCGCGGATCGGGCCGGTCGTCTTGAGCCCGACGAAGAACGCGCCGTGCACCAGGAACACCGTGAGGGTCACCAGGCCGCCCAGCACGCCGTACGGGTTGAACAGGTCGAGCAGCCCGCCGACGTACTCCTTGTCGGCGTCGATCGGCACGCCGCGGACGATGTTGGCCAGGGCGACGCCCCACACCAGCGCGGGGACCACCGAGCCGAACACGATCGCGATGTCGCAGCGCAGCTTCCAGGCGGGCTCGGGGCGCTTGCTGCGGAACTCGATGCCGATGATCCGCACGATCAGCGCCATCAGGATCAGCAGGAGCGGCACGTAGAAGCCGCTGAACAGGGTCGCGTACCACTCGGGGAACGCCGCGAACGTCGCGCCGCCGGCTACGAGGAGCCACACCTCGTTGCCGTCCCAGACCGGTCCGATCGTGTTGAGCAGCACGCGCCGCTCCTTGTCGTCGCGCGCGAGCAGCGCCATCAGCATCCCGACGCCGAAGTCGAAGCCCTCGAGCACGAGGTAGCCGATCCACAGCACCGCGATGACGATGAACCAGAAGGTCGTCAGCTCCATGGGATCTGTCCTGTTCTCTCGGTCGGCTCAGTACGCGAACGCGAGGGGCGCGTCGGCGTCGTCGGGGTCGGACGGCGGCTCGAGGTCGGGCAGGCCGGCCTTGACGTAGCGCAGCAGCAGCCTGACCTCGATGAGCGCGAGGACGCCGTAGAGCGCCGTGAACACCGCCAGCGACGTCGCGACCTCGGCCACCGACGTGCTGGGCGAGACCCCGGCGGACGTCGGCATGAGACCGAAGACGACCCACGGCTGGCGTCCCATCTCGGTGAAGATCCAGCCGAACGAGTTGGCCGCCATCGGCAGCAGCGGCAGCACGATCGCCGACCGCAGCAGCCACTTCGAGGTGGGCGTGCGGCCCCGGCGGGTCGCCCAGAGCATGATCGCGCCCGCCGCCATCGCGAGGCCGCCGGTCGTGATCATGAGCCGGAAGGTCCAGTAGGTCACGGGGATGTTGGGGGCGTAGTCGCCGGGCCCGTACTTCTGCTCGTACTCGGCCTGCAGCGAGTCGATGCCGCGCACCTCGCCGTCGAAGCTGCCCGTGCCGAGGAACGACAGGAGCTTGGGCACCTCGAGCTTGTAGACCTCCTGCGATCCGTCGAGCGTCCCGATCGTCAGGATCGAGAAGGGGGCCGGCCGGGCGTCGTCGTACAGCCCCTCGGCGGCGGCCATCTTCATGGGCTGCACCTCGGTCATGACCTTGCCCTGGAAGTCGCCCGAGATCATGGTGCCGAGGCCCGCGACGAGCAGCACGACCGCACCCATCCGGAACGCGGGGCGGAACGCCGAGGCGTCCGCGTGGTCGGGGCGACGCATCATGTGCCACAGCGCGATGCCGGCCACGAAGGCGCCGGCCACCATGAAGCAGCCGAAGATCTGGTGCGGGAACGTCACGACCAGCACCTTGTTGGTGAGGACGGCACCGAAGTCGGTCAGCTCGGCGCGTCCCTTCTCGGCGTTGAGCGTGTAGCCGACGGGGTTCTGCATGAACGAGTTGGCCGCGAGGATGAAGTAGGCCGAGAAGACCGTGCCGAGGGCCGCGATCCAGATGCAGGCCAGGTGCAGACCCGGCTTGAGCCGCTCCCAGCCGAAGATCCACAGGCCGAGGAACGTCGACTCGAGGAAGAACGCCAGCAGGCCCTCGATCGCGAGCGGGGCTCCGAAGATGTCACCGACGAAGCGCGAGTAGTCGCTCCAGTTCATGCCGAACTGGAACTCCTGGACGATGCCCGTCGCGATGCCCATCGCGAAGTTGATCAAGAAGAGCTTGCCGAAGAACTTGGTGAGCCGCAGCCACCGCTCGTCCCCCGTGCGCCACCACACCGTCTGCATCGTCGCGACCAGCACCGACAGGCCGATCGTCAGCGGCACGAAGAAGAAGTGGTACACCGTCGTGATGCCGAACTGCCACCGCGCGAGGTCGAGGACTTCCATGTCAGCTCCTTCTTCTACTACATGCCGTAGTAACTACTACCGACTGTAGTAAGAACCGGGGGTCACGGGCAAGGCGAATTACTACCCCACGTAGTAGATTGGGTCACATGCCCCGACTCGGAGAGCTCGAACGCTCCGTCATGAACGTCCTGTGGGACGCGCCCGCGCCGCTCACGGTGCGCGAGGTCCTCGACGCCCTCGGCGAGCGCGACCTCGCCTACACCACGATCATGACGGTGCTCGACCGCCTCGGCACCAAGGAGATGGTGCGCCGCGAGCGCGACGGCCGCGCCTTCCACTACGCCCCCGCGCTGAGCCGCGACGAGGCCACGTCCGAGCTGCTGCACGCCGCGCTCGACGAGGCCGGCACCGACCGCACCGCGGCCCTGGTGCACTTCGCCCGCACCGTCGACCCCGACGAGGCCAAGGCCCTGCGCGCCGCCCTCGACGAGATCGTGTCGCGGACCTCGCCGTGACCCCCGTCCTGCTCGGCCTGATCGGGCTGGCGCTGGCGCTGCCGGTGCCGGCCCTCCTGGCCCGCACCTCGTGGCCGATGCTCGTCCCCCGGGCCGGCATCGTGCTGTGGCAGTCGTTCGCGCTGGCCGCCGTGCTGGCGATCTCGGGCGCGGCCCTGTCGACGGCCCTGTGGCTCGTGACCCACGACGAGCTGACGTGGTGGCGGGTCGCCCTGCACCTGACGATCATGGCGATCGGCGTCCTGGTGTGGGCGCGCTTCTGGTGGGCCGCGTGGACCGTCTACCGCGAGACGCAGGCCCGCCGACGCCGGCAGCGCGCGCTGGTCGACCTGCTGGGCGACGCCGACGGCATGGCGCCCGCCCTGCGCATCCTGCAGGAGGAGACGCCCATCGCGTACTGCGTCCCGGGCATCGGCTCGCCGCGCATCGTGGTGTCTCAGGGCACGATCTCGACGCTGTCCGCCACGGAGTACGCCGCCGTCCTCGAGCACGAGCGGGCGCACGTGCGACGCCGCCACGACCTCGTCCTCGAGGCGTTCACGGTGCTGCACCGCGCGTTCCCCCGGTTCCTGCGCACCGACGCGCCGCTGGTGCAGAGCCAGATCATGGTCGAGCTGCTCGCCGACGACGTCGCGCGTCGCTCGTTCGGCCAGGCCCCCGTGGCGGGCGCGCTGGTCGCGCTGGCCGGGTCGCCGACCCCGGCGGGAGCGCTGGGCGTCGGCGGCGCCGCGACCGTGCGCATGTCACGCCTGCAGGAGCCCGACCCGCGCCACCCGTGGGCGTCCGCCGCGGCCTACGCGATCTCGGCGGTCGTGCTGGTGGCGCCGACCGTCCTGCTGGCCGTCCCCTGGATGCTGCACGCCTGGCAGACCCTCACCCTCTGACCCCCGTTTCGCCGACGAGTCACGTACGCCCACCCGCGAGTCACTCACCCCCGCTCACGAGTCACTGACACCCACCCGCGAGTCACTCCTGCCCGGCGTGCGCGACTCGTCACCGGGCGTGCGTGACTCGTCGGCGGTGGGTCAGAGGAACTCGTTGGGGTCGAACTCGGCGATCGGGATGACGCGGATGCGCGGCAGCTTGTCGTTGAACGCACGGACGTCGTACTCGAGGTCGTGGAACTCCAGGCCCCGGTCGAACAGCGGGACGTAGCCCGAGCTGCGGAACTCGTGGAACGCCAGCAGCGCCGTGCGCCGCCCGTCGGTCACCAGCGGCGCGAGCTGCTCGATGAAGTCGCCGTCGTTGCTCGCGAGCATGACGTCGGCCTCGCGCCGCGCGAGCTCCTCGAGCGTGCGCTGGATCGCGATGTCGACGACCTTCTCGTCGGGGCGCCCCGACAGCGGCACGGGCCGGAAGCCCATCGACGTCAGCGCCTGCACGAACGGCATCGGCAGCTCGCCGTTGGCGGCGAGGAAGAACAGACCACGC
The DNA here is from genome assembly GCF_014841755.1 of Aeromicrobium sp. CFBP 8757. Lineage (NCBI taxonomy): Bacteria > Bacillati > Actinomycetota > Actinomycetes > Propionibacteriales > Nocardioidaceae > Aeromicrobium > Aeromicrobium sp. CFBP 8757. Next base: position 100,298 of record NZ_JACYUM010000005.1, on the reverse strand, counting down.
GTCTGCTGGTCCCAGTGGTCCTCGGCGAACTGCAGCAGCCGGTCCCAGCGCGGACGCTCGTGCGGCTGGGGACGCCGGCCCAGGATCGACTGACCGAGGGTCGCGTCGATGTTCTCGCCGTCGACCAGGACGTAGGTGGTGCGATCCGTCATGCTCGGACCCTACGCGAGCCCACGCGTCACGCCACCACGAGCGGCGTCACGGCGGCGCGGACGGCGTCGGGCACGGGCGTCACGGCGCGCGTCGAGGCGTCGACGTAGACGTGCACGAACCGGCCGATCGCCGCCGGCTCGTCGGTGTCGCCCTGGAAGATCGCGAGCCGGTAGACGATGCTCGACGTGCCGAGGCGCGCCACCGCGATCCCGACCTCGACGTCGCCCGGGTAGCGCAGCTCGCGCAGGAACTCGCAGCGCGTCTCGGCGACGAGCCCGACGGCGTCGAGGCGCCGGATGTCGGTGCCCGTCGCGTCGATCAGGAAGCCGTTGACGGCGGTGTCGAAGTACGAGTAGTAGACGACGTTGTTGACGTGGCCGTACACGTCCTCGTCCTCCCACCGCGTCGTGATGGTGCGCAGCGCGGCGAACTCGGTGCGCAGACGTGGTCCGGTCGTGTCGTCGCTCATCCGGCGGATGCCTCCTCGTCGCGCAGGCGCTGGCTGATGACGGCCGAGACGCCGTCGCCGCGCATCGAGACGCCGTAGAGCGCGTCGGCGACCTCCATCGTCCGCTTCTGGTGGGTGATGACGACGAGCTGCGAGTTGGCGCGCAGCTCCTCGTACAGCTCGAGCAGGCGGCCGAGGTTGGCGTCGTCGAGGGCCGCCTCGACCTCGTCGAGGATGTAGAACGGGCTCGGACGCGCCTTGAACAGCGCCACCAGGAACGCCACGGCCACGAGCGAGCGCTCGCCGCCCGACAGCAGCGAGAGCCGCTTGACCTTCTTGCCGGCGGGCCGTGCCTCGACGTCGATGCCGGTCGTCAGCATGTTCTGCGGATCGGTGAGGATCAACGCCCCCTCGCCGCCGGGGAACAGCCGGGTGAAGACGTGCTGGAAGGCGCTCTCGACGTCGTACCAGGCCTCGGTGAAGACCTGCTCGACCTTGGCGTCGACCTCCTCGACGATCTCGAGGAGGTCCTTGCGGGTGCGGCGCAGGTCGTCGAGCTGCTCGGAGAGGAACTGGTGCCGCTCCTCGAGCGCCGTGAACTCCTCGAGCGCCAGCGGGTTGACCTTGCCGAGCATCGCCATCGACCGCTCGGCACCCCGCAGGCGCTTGACCTGCGCCTCGCGGTCGTACGGCACGGCCTCGGCGGGCAGCGACTCGTCCTCGCCCTCGACCGTCACCGGGGGGACGAGCTGGTCGGGCCCGTAGTCGGTCACGAGGGTCTCGACGTCGAGGCCGAGCTCGTCGAGCGCCCGGCTCTCGAGGCCCTCGAGGCGCAGCCGCAGCTCGGCACGGGCCATCTCGTCCTTGTGGACCGAGTCGGTCAGCCCGTCGAGCTGGCCGATCAGCTCGCGCAGCTGGGTGCGGACGGTGCGCAGCGTCTCCTCGCGGCCCGAGCGCGACTGCTCGATCGCGGCCCGCAGGGCCGAGGCCTCGGCGATCGACACCTCGATGCGCGCCAGCACGTGGTCGCTGGCGACGATGACGGCCCGCGCGGTCTCGGCCTCGCGCAGCTGGCGGGCTCGACGTTCGGCGGCCCGTGCGCGGGCGACGCGCTCGGCCTCGGCAGCCTCGAACAGCGACGTCACCTGCGCCGCGAGGGCCCTGGCACGCTCCTCGTTGGTGCGCAGCGCGAGGCGCGCCTCGGTCTCGGCGCGGCGCAGGGCGGACGCCGCCTCGGCCAGCTCCTCGAGCAGGGTCGTGTCGGGCTCCTCCTCGGGGGCCGACTGCGCCTGGCTCAGCCGGTCCTCGAGCTCGGCGAGCCCCGAGAGGTCGCCGGCCATGGCCTCCTCGGCGGTCGCGATCGCCGTCGTCAGGCGATCGGCCTCGCCGCGCGCGGCGCGCGACGTCGCGCCGAGGTGGCCGAGGTTCTCGGCGACGGCGGCCATCGTGGCGTCCGACTCGTGCAGCTCGCCCAGCGCCGCATCGACCCGCTCCTGGGCCGCGGCGCGGGACGCCTCGAGCCGCCCCTGCTCGAACCGCAGGCGCTCGATCGTGTGGGCCGCGGCGGCCAGATCGGTCTCGGCGGCGTCGAGCGCGGCCTGCACCTCGATCAGGCTCTGCTTGGACGTCGACCCGCCGGCCGCGAAGTGGGCACCGAGCAGGTCGCCGTCGCGCGTCACGGCCGTGACGTCCGGCGCCACGCGGACGACCTCCTGCGACTGCTCGAGCGTGTCGACCACGGCGACCTTGAACAGCAGGCGTCGCAGCGCACCCTGCAGCGCGGGCGGGCCCTCGACGACGTCGATCGCGTAGGTCGCGACGTCGGGCAGCCCGGGCCACGTCGAGTCGTCGACGTCTCCCCCGCCCAGCAGCATGCCGGCCCGGCCGAGGTCGTGGGCCTTGAGCCGCTGCATCGCCGAGACCGCGGTGTCGAGGTGGTCGACCGCGACGGCGTCGGCCGCCGACCCGAGGGCCGCGGCGATCGCGGCCTCGAAGCCGCTGCGGACCGTCAGCAGCGCTGCGACGGACCCGAGCAGGCCGCTGATCTCGTCGGTCGCGGCGAGCAGCGCGCCGGCGCCGTCCTTGCGCGACAGCCCCAGCTCGAGCGCCTCCTTGCGGGCCGACAGACCGGCCTGCTGACGCTCGGCCGCGTTGAGCTCGTCGGCGACCGACGTCAGGCCCGCGGTCGCCTGCTCGAGCTCGGCCTCGGCGGCCTCGAGCTTCTCGTCGAGCCCCGACTCACCCGCGTTGAGACCCGCGATCTGGTTCTCGAGGGCCGTGAACTGCTTCTGCGCCTCGACGGCCCGCGACTCGGCCTCGTCGCGCGCGACCGTCAGGCGCCCGATCTCCTCGCCGGCTGCGGTGGAGCGGCTGCGCAGGGCGTTGACCTGGCCGTGCAGCCGGGCCAGCCCCTCGCGCTGGTCGGCCGCGGCACGCAGCAGCCCGGCGACCCGTCGCTCCTCGGCGGTGTAGGCCGTCTCGGCCTCGCCCCGCTCGGCGATGACGGCCTCGAGCGCCTTCGTCGCCGCGGCGACCCCCGCGCTGAGCTGCTCGTGTTGCTCCTGCGCGCGCCGCGCCTCGGCCTCCAGCTCCTCGGGATCGCGGCCGTCGCGCCGGTCGTCGGACTCGACGGCCGCCAGGCGGATGCGCTCGTTGGCCAGGCCCGCGGTGCCGCGCAGCCGCTCCCGCAGCCCCGAGAGCCCGTACCAGGTCTCCTGCGCCGCCGAGAGCCGCGGCGAGTCGTCGCGCAGCTGGTCCTCGAGCTCGGTCTCCTGCTCGCGGGCCGCGGCGATGGCCTGCTCGACCGACTGGCGTCGCTGCTTGAGAGCGGCCTCGTCGGCGAGCTCGGTCTCGATCGTGGTGCGGGCCGTGACGATGTCGTCGGCGAGCAGACGCGCGCGGGCGTCGCGGACGTCGGCCTGGATCACCGCGGCGCGGCGGGCGACCTCGGCCTGACGGCCCAGCGGCTTGAGCTGGCGTCGCAGCTCGGTCAGGACGTCGTTGAGGCGCGTCAGGTTGCCCTGCGTGGCATCGAGCTTGCGGAGCGCCTTCTCCTTGCGCTTGCGGTGCTTGAGGACGCCCGCGGCCTCCTCGATGAATCCGCGGCGCTCCTCGGGGGTCGCGCGCAGGACGCTGTCGAGCTGCCCCTGCCCCACGATGACGTGCATCTCGCGCCCGATGCCGGAATCGCTCAGCAGCTCCTGGACGTCGAGCAGGCGGCACGTGCTGCCGTTAATCGCGTACTCCGAGCCGCCGTTGCGGAACATCGTGCGCGAGATCGTGACCTCGCTGTACTCGATCGGCAGGGCACCGTCGGCGTTGTCGATCGTCAGCACGACCTCGGCACGTCCGAGCGGGGGCCGACCCGACGTGCCGGCGAAGATGACGTCCTCCATCTTGCCGCCGCGCAGCGACTTGGCCCCCTGCTCGCCCATGACCCACGACAGGGCGTCGACGACGTTGGACTTGCCGGAGCCGTTGGGGCCGACCACGGCCGTGATGCCGGGCTCGAGCTGCAGGGTCGTCGAGGACGCGAACGACTTGAACCCACGCAGGGTGAGGCTCTTGAGGTACAACGTGGCTCCTACGACGGACGGTGACGGCGCACTCGGCGCTAGGCAGTCACCCTAGTGCCGCGCGTGTCCGGTGCGCGACGTCCGTGACGCGTCGCGCGCCTCAGTGCGAGACGGGCTCGGCGAGGTCGCTGGCCGAGACCAGGTCGACGCGCTCGCGCAGGGCGGCCAGCAGGCCGTCGTTCTCGACCTTGAGCCGCAGGACCTCGTTCTCGAGGTCGGCGATGCGCCGACGCAGCGAGGCGGTCTGCTGGTGCTGCGCCGAGGTGGGTCCGCCGAGGTATCCGACAAGTGCTTTGGCCATGGCTGTTCTCCGCGAGCTCGGCTGCTGGTGAGGCGTGCTCAGGAGCTGCTGGGCACGCGGCAGGATCGACGATCCGCGTCTATCAGTCTCCCACCGCGTCCTGCCCCCGGTCAACTCCGCTCCGCGTGGCTAGGGTGAGCGGATGGACAACCTCTTCGCCCCGGTCTCGGGGGCGTGGCAGCCGGTGTCGCCCCGTCTGGCGACCGTCCGCCGGCTCGTGATCGGCGGGTGCGCGGCGGTCGTCGTGCTCGTCGGCGTCGTGCTCCTGGCCGTGATGCCCGACTTCTGGTGGATCGGCACGCCCGTGGCGGTCGTGGGTCTCGTCGGAGGCGTCTGGGGGCTCGTGTGGGCGGGACGCAACCAGCGCAGCTGGGGCTACGCCGAGAACGTCGACGACCTGCTCGTGACGCGCGGCGTGATGTTCAAGCGGCTCGTCGCGATCCCCTACGGGCGCATGCAGTTCGTCGACGTCCAGGCCGGGCCGCTCGCGCGGGCGTTCGGCATCGCGACCGTCACGCTGCACACCGCGAGCACCGAGACCGCGGCCGACATCCCGGGGCTGCCGTCCGACGAGGCGACGAGGCTGCGCAACCGGCTGACCGAGCTGGGCGAGTCGCGTGGCGCCGGACTCTGACGTCGCGGCGCCCCTCCCCGTGGCGTCCGAGACGCGCGGGCAGCGCACGCACCCCCTCACGGCGGTCGTCCGCGGGGCGCTCTTCGCGGTCGCGGCCGTCGTCGGCCTGGCGAGCTCGGTGTTCTCCGGCGACTCGTGGGGCAGGTTGTCGCCCCTCCTCAGTCTCGGCATCGCGCTGGTCGCGGGGCTCGTGATCGGCATGGTCGTGGGCTACGTCGGCTGGCTGTTCACGCGGTACGTCATCGACGGCTCCGAGCTGCGCATCAACACGGGCCTGGTGACGAAGTCGTCACGGCGCATCCCGTACGAGCGCATCCAGTCCGTCGACATCGCCGAGCCCCTGGTCGCGCGCGTCCTGGGCCTGGCCGAGCTGCGCATCGAGATGGCCGGCGGCAAGGACTCGCGCACGACGCTGAGGTTCCTGAAGCTCGACGACGCGCGCGACCTGCGCCGCGTCCTGCTGTCGCGCGCGCACGGCGAGGTCGACGAGCAGCCGGCCGACGAGCACCGCAGCATCATCACGCGGGTGCCGCCCGAGCGCGTCGTGATCGGCACGCTGCTGTCGCTCGACTTCCTGTTCGCGGCCGTCGGCACGGTCGTCCTGATGGTGCTGGTCTTCCGGTTCGGCGGCATCGTCGTGCTGCTCGGCGGCATCGTTCCGCTCGCGACGTGGCTCGCTCAGATCGTCGCGCGACGCGTGCTGCAGCAGTGGAACTTCACGCTGTCGCGGGGCGAGCGGGGGCTGCGCATCGAGCGCGGCCTGCTGTCGCGCACGTCGCAGACGATCCCGGTCGACCGGGTGCAGGGCATCGCGATCAAGGAGCCGTTCGTGTGGCGACGTCTCGGCTGGCAGCGCCTCGAGGTCGACGTCGCGGGGTACGCGGCGCACGGCGACGAGCAGGGGGGCGACTCGTCGTCGATCCTGCTGCCGATCGCCGACCCGGCGCTCGCGGCCGCCGTCATCGCCGAGCTGATGCCGGCCGCGACGGTCGCCGTGCCCCGCACGGCCGCGCCACGCCGCTCGTGGTGGTTCGCCCCGATCGGGTGGCGCTACCGGTGGGCGGGAGCCGACGACGCGTCGTTCGTCGCGCACGAGGGCTGGGTCGAGCGGACGACGAGCATCGTCCCGCACCGCCGCACCCAGTCGGTCGAGCTGCGTCAGGGGCCGCTGCAGCGCCTGCGCCGCGTCGCGACGGTCGAGGTGCACACGCCCAAGGGCCCCGTCGACGCCGACGGTCGCCACCTCGACGCCGGCGACGCCCGCGCCCTGATGCTGGCCCAGCTCGAGCGCGCCCGCGCCTCCCGCGCCTGAACCCACGCTTCGCGAGGCGACGGACGTCAGCCGCCGGAGGTCGCGTCCTCGGCGAGGGGGTCGAGCGGGCCCTCGACCGAGCGCGTGTCGAGCCAGCCGTCCGGCACGACGACGCGCTTGGGCGTGCCCTGACGTCCGCGCGGCGTACCGAGCTCGGCGACGGGGAACGACTCGGTCGGGTCGAGCCGGCCGAGCAGCTCGTCGAGCGCGGCGAACGACGAGACCATGCCGAGACGGCTGCGGATCTCGCTGCCGGCCGTGAACCCCTTGAGGTACCACGCGATGTGCTTGCGGAACTCGATGCAGCCACGCTCCTCGCCGAGCACCCCGCCGAGCAGCTCGGCGTGCCGTCGCATCATCGCGGCGACCTCGCCCAGCACCGGCAGGCCCACGACGGTCTCGCCGGCGAAGGCGGCCGCGAGGTCGCGGAACAGCCACGGACGTCCGAGGCAGCCGCGCCCCACCACGACCCCGTCGACCCCGGTCTCCTCGACCATGCGGATCGCGTCGGACGCCTCCCAGATGTCGCCGTTGCCGAGCACGGGGATGTCGACGGACGCCTTGAGCTCGGCGATCGAGGCCCAGTCGGCGCGCCCCGAGTAGTGCTGCACCGCGGTGCGCCCGTGCAGCGCGATCGCGGCGCAGCCGGTGTCCTGGGCGATCCGTCCGGCGTCGAGGTACGTCAGGTGGTCGTCGTCGACGCCCTTGCGGGTCTTCATCGTGACGGGCACGCCGTAGGGTGCGGCCGCCGCGACGGCCTTGGTCAGAATCTGGCCGAGCAGGACGTCCTTCCAGGGCAGAGCCGCTCCCCCGCCCTTGCGCGTCACCTTCGGGACGGGGCAGCCGAAGTTCAGGTCGACGTGGTCGACGCCGTGGTCGGCGCACAGGATCTCGACGGCGCGACCGATCGTGTCGGGGTCGATGCCGTACAGCTGCACCGAGCGGAACTGCTCGTTGGGCGCGAACGTCAGCATGTTGAGGCTCGTGCGATCGCCCTCGACGATGCCGCGCGACGTGATCATCTCGCACACGTACAGGCCCGCGCCCTGCTCGGCGCACAGCTGCCGGAACGGTGCGTTCGTGACCCCGGCCATCGGCGCGAGCACGACGGGCGTGGCGACCTCGAGGTCGCCGAGCCGCAGGGAGCGGGGCAGGGCAGCTACAGACACTCACCCATTGTCGCGCACCGGGCCCCAGCCCAGAAATGCGCAGGATCGTCGCTCACCGGTCTGATGCACTCAGCGCAGGCGGCCGGGGCCGGGTCAGGGCTTCCAGGCGATGGCGTCGGCGGTCGTGCCGGTCTGCAGGTTGATCGACCGCAGGGTGCGTCCCTCGGGCAGCAGGTAGACCAGGCACAGCCGGGCCGTGGCGCCCGGCAGGAAGCTCGCGGGCAGCGCCCGCGTCGGGCACGGCTTGAACGTGCCGACGATGTCGTTCGCGGGGACGTTGGTGGTGGTCGAGTCGAGCGCGAACAGCGGCAGCGACGTCCCACCCAGGCCCGCCGGCCCGTCGTTCGTGACGGTGGCGCGGACGTAGTACGGGCTCGACTTCTTCGTCGCGGCGTCGAGCGAGAAGAAGCGGAAGTCGTCCATCGAGCCCGCCTCGACCTTCGTCACGGTGACGGTCACGGCGCTGGTGGCGCCCTCGACCTCGTAGACGACGGTCGCAGGACTGCCGACCGCGAGCCTCGTCCCGCCCGGCGTGATCGTGACGCCCGCCGGGACGTCGAAGCCACGGGGCGTCGCGGCCGTGGGGGTCGCCTCCGCCGGCGCCGGGTCGGACGACGAGCAGGCCGCCGTGACCAGCGCGAGGGCCGTCGCCGCGAGGGCGGCGGCGGCCCTCGCGGGTCGTGTCGTGGATCGCGTCACGCGCCGATTGTGGCGCACCGCGGGTTCAGCAGCCCGGAAGGCGCGCCGCCAGGTATCCCGTCACCTGGTCGAGCGCGACGCGCTCCTGCTGCATCGTGTCGCGCGAGCGGATCGTGACGGCCTGGTCGTCGAGCGTCTCGAAGTCGACCGTGATGCAGAACGGCGTGCCGATCTCGTCCTGGCGGCGGTAGCGCTTGCCGATGGCCTGCGCGTCGTCGAACTCGACGTTCCAGAACCCGCGCAGCTCGGTCGCCAGGGCGCGTGCCTTCGGCGACAGGTCCTCGTTGCGCGACAGCGGCAGCACCGCGGCCTTGACCGGCGCGAGGCGGTGGTCGAGCTTCAGCACGGTGCGGGCGTCGGTGCCGCCCTTGGCGTTGGGCACCTGCTCCTCGGTGTAGGCGTCGATCAGGAACGCCATCATCGACCGGTTGACGCCGGCGGCGGGCTCGATGACGTACGGCGTCCACCGCTCGTTGGCGGCCTGGTCGAAGTACTGCAGGTCCTTGCCCGAGTGCTCGGCGTGGGTCTTGAGGTCGAAGTCGGTGCGGTTCGCGATGCCCTCGAGCTCGCCCCACGTCGACCCCGCGAACTCGAAGCGGTACTCGATGTCGACGGTGCGCTTGGAGTAGTGCGAGAGCTTCTCGGCGGGGTGCTCGAAGAAGCGCAGGTTGTCGGGCGAGATGCCGAGGCCCGTGTACCAGTCCATCCGGATCTTCATCCAGGTCTCCTGCCACTCCTCGTCGGTGCCGGGCTCGACGAAGAACTCCATCTCCATCTGCTCGAACTCACGGGTGCGGAAGATGAAGTTGCCGGGCGTGATCTCGTTGCGGAAGCTCTTGCCGATCTGGCCGATGCCGAACGGCGGCTTGCGACGCGACGTCGTCATGACGTTGGCGAAGTTCACGAAGATGCCCTGGGCCGTCTCAGGACGCAGGTAGTGCAGTCCCTCGTCGGACTCGACGGGGCCGAGGAACGTCTTGAGCAGACCGTTGAACATGCGCGGCTCGGTCCACTGGCCGCGGGTCCCGCACGCGGCGCACACGATGACGTCCATCTCGACGGCGTCGGGGTCGTCGAGGCCCTTCTTCTCGGCGTACGCCTCCTGCAGGTGGTCCTGGCGGTAGCGCTTGTGGCAGTTCTGGCACTCGACGAGCGGGTCGACGAAGGCCGCCAGGTGGCCCGACGCCTCCCAGACGGCGGTCGGCAGGATCACCGAGGAGTCGAGGCCGACGACGTCGTCGCGCCCCTGCACCATCGAGCGCCACCACTGCCGCTTGATGTTGTCCTTGAGCTCGACGCCCAGCGGCCCGTAGTCCCAGGCGGACTTGGTGCCGCCGTAGATCTCGCCGCACTGGTAGACGAATCCCCTGCGCTTGCTGAGGCTGATGACGTGATCGACGGTCGTTGCCATGAGGGGATGTTTCCAATCCGGCTGGGTGTCGGCGGGCCTGTGCGCGACATCGTGATGTCCCGCGCCCGAGGTGCACCCGAGTCTATCGAGCCCCTGCCGCCCACCGTCCCGCGGCCGCGGTTTCCCAGGTGGACCCCGGAACCTTCCGCTGTTTCCCAGGTGGACCCCGGAAGGTTCGGCGGTCCACCCCGCCTCCCAGCACCTCACCCCGATCGCACCAGGGGTGAGGTGCCGGCTTCCGGGGTGCGGCGGACGGCACGAGGGTTTCCCAGGTTCACCTGGGAAACCGCAAGGCACACGATTTGACAACGGTTGTCATGACGATTGAACATGGTTCTCATGAAGAAGACGTTGGCGCTGGTCGCCACCCTCCCCCTGGTCCTGTCGCTCGCCGCCTGCGGTGGTTCCGAGGACGGCGCGGCCGCCGACGGGAAGATCTCGGTCGCCGCGTCCTTCTACCCGTTCGCCTACGCCGCGCAGCAGGTCGGCGGCGACCTCGTCGACGTCGACAACCTCACCGCGCCGGGTGTCGAGCCCCACGACCTCGAGCTCAAGCCCAAGCAGGTCGCGTCGGTGCAGGACGCCGACCTCGTCGTGTTCGAGGAGCACTTCCAGGCCGCCGTCGACGAGGCCGTCGACCAGGCCGACCGCTCCGACGACGACACGCTCGACGTCGCCTCCGTCGTCCAGCTCAAGCCCACGCAGGCGGGCGCCGAGGAGGAGCACGAGGGCGAGGACCACGCCGAGGAGGACGACCACGACCACGGCGACGAGGACCCGCACACGTGGCTCGACCCCCAGAACATGATCGCGATCGCCAAGGCGCTCGAGACGAAGCTCGCGGCCGTCGACCCCGACAACGCCCAGACCTACGCCGCGAACACCACGGCCTTCGTCAACCGCCTGGCCTCGCTCGACAAGGACTTCCAGTCGGGCCTCGCGACGTGCAGGACCCGCACGATCGTCACGAGCCACGCCGCGTTCCAGTACCTCGCCGCGAGGTACGACCTGACCCAGGTGCCGATCGCCGGCATCGACCCGTCGAACGAGCCGTCGCCGTCGCAGCTGGCCGACATCACGCAGCTCGTCAAGGACCAGGGCATCACGACGATCTTCACCGAGGAGCTCGTCAGCCCGGCGATCGCCGACACCATCGCGAAGGAGACCGGAGCGACGACCGCTACGCTCGACCCGATCGAGGGACTGTCGGAGAACACGGCCGACGAGGACTACGTGAGCCTGATGCTGAAGAACCTCGACACCCTGGAGAAGGCCAACAGCTGTTCATGACACACGCTTCGCGCACCACACCGTCAACCGCACCGCTCCCCCTGGCGGTCCGCGGCATGACCGTGGCACTCGACGGTCGACCTGTCCTGCGACAGGTCGACCTCGACGTGTCCGCCGGTGAGTTCGTCACCCTGCTCGGTGCCAACGGGTCCGGCAAGTCGACGCTCGTGCGCGCCGCCGTGGGCCTCGTGCCGTTCAGCTCCGGCACGGTCGAGCTCTTCGGCACCCCCCTGAGCCGCTTCCGCGACCGGCAGCGCCTCGGCTACGTCCCCCAGCGGTCGCGCGCCGTCGCGGGCGTGCCGGCCACGATGCACGAGGTCGTCATGAGCGGACGCCTCGCACGGCGCCGGTTCGTCGGCTGGCGCACGAAGGACGACCTCGCCGCCGTCGAGGCCGCGATCGCCCGCGTCGGCTTGGCCGACCGCACCCGCTCGGCCGTCAGCGAGATGTCGGGCGGCCAGCAGCAGCGGGCCCTCATCGCCCGCGCCCTGGCGGCCGGAGCCGAGCTGCTGATCATGGACGAGCCGACCGCCGGCGTCGACCACGACAACCAGGAGACGCTCGCCGAGCTGCTCGCGGGTCTGGTCGCCGAGGGCACCTCGATCCTGCTCGTGGCGCACGAGCTCGGCCCGCTGCGTCCCCTGATCCACCGCGCCGTCGTGCTCGACGGCGGATCGGTGACGTACGACGGGCCCGTCGACGCGATCCGCGACGCCGAGCACGTCCACGTCCACCAGCACAGCGGTCAGCCCGAGAAGGCCGACGGCTTCAGCGGCAACCCGGTGGGGCGGCACGATGTTTGAGGCACTGCAGTACGACTTCATGCGGTACGCGCTCGTGGCGGCGGTCTTCACGGGCCTGGCCGCGCCGGCCATCGGCACGTTCCTGGTGCAGCGGCGCCTCGCGCTGCTCGGCGACGGGCTCGGGCACGTCGCACTGACCGGCGTGGCCCTGGGGCTCCTGGTGAACGTCGCCCCCATCCTCACGGCGGTCGTCGTGGCAGCGCTCGGAGCGGTGCTGATCGAGCTGCTGCGCATGTACGGTCGCACCAGCGCCGACGTGGCCCTCGCGATGCTGTTCTACGGCGGCATCGCGGGCGGCGTGCTGCTGACCAACCTCGCCGACGAGAGCGCCAACTCGCTCAACGCCTACCTGTTCGGCGCGATCACGACGGTCAGCAGCTCCGACCTCGTGCTCGTGGGGATCCTGGGCGTCGTCGTGATCGCGCTGTCGCTCGGGCTCTCGCCCCAGCTGTTCGCGGTGTGCCAGGACGAGGAGCACGCCAAGGTCAGCGGCGTGCCGACCCGCGCCTACAGCATCCTGATCGCGGTGCTCGCCGCCGTCACGATCACGGTCGCGATGAAGACCGTCGGCCTGCTGCTCGTGTCGGCGCTGATGGTCGTGCCCGTGGCGGCCTCGCAGCAGCTGACCCGCAGCTTCCGCACGACGCACCTCGCGGCCATGGCGATCGGCCTGTTCGCGGCGGTCGGTGGGCTCTTCACGAGCTACCAGGCCGACACCGCCCCCGGGCCCACGATCGTCATGATCGCGCTCGCGGTGTTCGCCCTCGCCTCGCTCGCCGGCGCCGTCATCGCCCGCACCCGCCCCCAGCGCCACCGGGTAGATTCGCACTAGGAGGACGTCATGGTCGATGCACCCCGCAACACCCGTCAGCGCCGAGCCGTCGTCGCGATCCTCGAGGACCTCGACGGATTCGCCAGCGCCCAGGAGATCCACGACATCCTCAAGAGGCGCGGCGAGTCGGTCGGCCTGTCGACGGTCTACCGCAGCCTGCAGGTGCTGGCCGACGCCGCCGAGGTCGACGCGCTGCGCAACGACGACGGCGAGGTCCTCTACCGCCAGTGCAGCGCCGGTCACCACCACCACCTGGTGTGCCGGTCGTGCGGCCGCACCGTCGAGATCGAGGGCCCGTCGGTCGAGCGCTGGGCCGACAAGATCGCCGACGAGAACGGGTTCCGCGACGTCGCGCACACGCTCGAGATCTTCGGCACCTGCTCGTCCTGCCCCGCCTGACGCGTGCCTGCTGCTCCCCGTCAGTCGGTGCGGGTGACGTGCGTGCAGAGGCAGACCTTGTTGCCCTGAGGATCGGCCAGCACCCAGAAGCGCGGCGCGTGCTCGTCGGTGACGAGCGTGCCGCCCGCCGCGAGCGCGGCGGCGATGCGACGGTCGACGACCTCGGGCGGCACCCGCACGTCGAGGTGCCAGCGCTGACGGGGCTCGTCGTGCGGGTCGCTGGCCTGGAACCAGATGGTCGGGATGCGCCCGCGCGGGTCGACGACCTCGTCGCCGCCGGTGTCGCGAGCGTCGAGGACCGAGGCCCAGAACGGCCGGATCTCGTCGACGTCGGCCGTGTCGAGGGCCAGCTCGAGCCGCTGGACGTCCGCGGGCTCCGCCGGGACGCCGAGGTCGGCGGCGAGCGCACTGACACGACGCGCCAGCTCGACGTCGCGCGCGGTCTTGCCGCCCGCGTCGTGCGTCGTCATCAGCACGTCGACGTGCGTGGACCGCAGCTCGACGTCGGGGTGGTGCTGCGCGACCTGCGCCGCCTCGCCGATCGCGGCGACGAGTCGCAGCCCCGTCGCGAAGTCGCCCGTCGCGAACCGGGCCTCGAGAGCGCCGTACATCGACCGCCAGTCGTCGAGCCCCAGCCGCGCGATCTGGTCACCGGAGAGCAGCTCGTCGGTCATGCCGCCACCCTAGGCCCGGCGCCTACGTCCCGTCGACGTCCACGTCGAGGTCGAGACTCATGCCGTCACCCGCGTCACCGGCCGCCTCGTCCATCGTGCCGCTGCCGTCGTCGTAGTACGTTCCGTCGGGTCCCGTGAACAGCAGCTGCCAGAAGCCGGGACGTGGCCACGGGCGATCGGTCAGGTCCTCGCTCGAGAGGTCGACCCGCGCCTCGCCGACCACTGCGCGCAGCCGCAGGTACGGCTCGACGATCGACCCGTGGTTGACGAGCAGCGACACGAGCTGTGCCGCCCGCGCCTCGGCCACGACGTCCGGCACCAGCAACCGGCGCAGCGGCCGCACGGCGCGACGTACCCGCACCGCGACGTACAAGGCGCGTACGCCGTAGCCCGCGCCGACACCGAGAGCGATCCCGTAGACCACCGCCGACCAGCGCAGGATGCCGGTTGCCGAGAACCAGCCGGCCGTGACCAGCACGACGCTCGTGGCGGCCGCCGTCCACCACGTGACCGCCGCGGCCCGGTCGAGGACCCGGGTCACGGACGTCGTCGCGCGGTCCCACTCGTGCCGAGGCATCGACGCCACGACGGTGCGCTCGCCCATCGGTTCCTCCTCGTCCCGGACCGTCCCCGAGACATGATCGACCGTCGAGGCTCCGTCCGCACCCTGCGGCGACCCGTCGCCGCCTACGCTGGGGCCATGACGATTCGGGCCGTGACGGGCGACGAGCTGACGGCGCAGGACGTCCACGACATCTGGCGCATCCGCGACGCGGTGTTCGCCGTCGAGCAGCAGTGCGACGAGGTGGACGTCGACGGGCGCGACCTGCTGCCGACCACGACGCACCTGTGGCTCGTCGACGACGACGGCATCACGAGCTACCTGCGCTCGTTCGTCGAGGACGGCGGGCGTCACGTCGGCCGCGTGTGCACGCGGCGCGACCAGCGTGGGCGTGGCCTGTCGGGCCGTCTCGTGGCGGAGTGCACCCGTCGCTGGGGCACGGGCACGCTCGAGCTGAACGCCCAGGCGTACCTCGAGCAGTGGTACGGACTGCACGGCTACGTCCGGTCGGGCGACAACTTCGTCGAGGCCGGCATCGACCACGTGCCGATGGTGCGCAAGCCGTCGACGTCCGCGCTCACCGGCAGCGACGTGCCCGACGTCGCGGGTCACGACGTCTAGCGGACGTCCTCCAGCGCCGCGACCGCCTCGGCGAGGTCGCCCTCGACCGTCGTGGCGTAGTCGTCGACCGCCGCGATGGCGGCGGTGAACTCGTCGGCGTACGAGAACGAGAAGCTGCGGTTCGCGTCGATGCTGTCGGCGAGCACCGTGGCACGGTCGATGACGACCTGCAACGCGTCGCGCACCGTCCTCGCCAGGGCCTCCTGGCCCTTCGGGACGCGCACCCGCGCCAGCTCGTCGCGCGCCGCGACGAACGCCGGGATCAGGCGCGACCGCACCGCCGCGCTGTCGCCGATCGGGCCGAAGCCCACCAGGTCGGTCGCCCGCAGCGCCAGCGCGTCGCGGGCGGCCCCCACGAAGTCGAGCGCGACCTGGGCGCGGCGCAGCTCGCGGTCCAGCCGTGCGTACCGGTCGAGCAGCGTCTCGGCGGTCTCGAGCGCGGTCGCGTACGTCTCGGACCGCTCGACGCCGTCGGGTGGCGGCGAGGGCAGCGTCGGCGGGTCGGCGATCGCGCTGCGCAGCGCCCGCCGCAGGGCGGCCGGGTCGTCGGCCGCGACGGCACCGACCTCGCGCGCGACGTCACCGCGGAACATCCCGACGTCCGACAGGTAGTCCTCGGCGGCCTCGTCGGCCCGCGCGACCTGCTGCGACTCCCGGTGGTCCTGGACGACGATCAGCGCCCCGACGACCGCCGCGATCAGGAGCGTCACGACGATCGGCAGGAACGTCACGAGCCGCCGTCCGACCGATGTCACCCGAACACCGTGCCACCCTGGGCGGCGCCGGGCAACGCCAGCGGGTCAGCCGTCGATGCTGGGCCGGACGCCGTGCAGCCGCAGGCCGTACGTCAGAGCGTCGACGAGGGCCTCCCACGAGGCCTCGATGATGTTCGCGCCGACGCCGACCGTGACCCACACGGCCTTGCCGTCGGTCGTCTCGATCAGCACCCGCGTGACGGCGTCCGTGCCGTGGCCCTGGTCGAGGATCCGCACCCTGAAGTCGGTCAGGTGGAAGCGTGCGACGTCGGGGTAGACCTGCTCGATGGCCTGGCGCAGCGCGTGGTCGAGGGCGTTGACGGGGCCGTTGCCCTCGCCGATGACGGCCAGGCGCACTCCCCCGGCCCGCAGCTTGACCGTCGCCTCCGACACGGCGTCGGCACCCCGCGCCGACTCGGCCAGCACGCGCCACGACTCGACGTCGAAGAACGACGTGCGGACGCCGTCGACCTCCTCGGCCAGCAGCAGCTCGAACGAGGCGTCGGCCGCCTCGAACGTGTAGCCGGACTGCTCCATCTGCTTGACCCGGTCGGTGACGCGCGCCAGCAGCGCGGGATCGCTCGCGAGGTCGTAGCCGAGCTCCTTGCCCTTGAGCTCGATCGTGGCCCGGCCGGCCATCTCCGACACCAGCAGCCGCATGTCGTTGCCGACCAGCGACGGGTCGATGTGCTGGTAGAGGTCGGCGTCGACCCGGATCGCGCTGGCGTGCAGGCCGGCCTTGTGCGCGAAGGCCGAGACGCCGGTGTAGGGCTGGCGCGCGTGCGGCGGGTAGTTCGTGATCTCGGAGATGGCGTGCGAGATGCGCGTGGCGTCGGCGAGGCGGCCCTCCGGCAGCAGCGACATGCCGAGCTTGAGCTCGAGGTTGGCGACGCACGTGACGAGGTCGGCGTTGCCCGTCCGCTCGCCGTACCCGTTGATGCAGCCCTGCAGGTGGGTCGCGCCGGCCTGCACCGCGGCCATCGAGTTGGCGACCGCGCACCCGGTGTCGTTGTGCGCGTGGATGCCGAGGCGCGCGCCGGTCGTCATGACGTCCTCGACGATCTCGGTGACCCAGTGCGGCAGCATGCCGCCGTTGGTGTCGCACAGCACGGCGACCTCGGCGCCCGCCTCGGCGGCGGTGCGGACGACCTCGAGGGCGTAGTCGCGGTTGGCCCGGTAGCCGTCGAAGAAGTGCTCGAGGTCGACGAAGACCCGCTGCCCGGCGTCGCGCAGGTGCGTCACGGAGTCGCGGACCATCGCGAGGTTCTCCTCCAGCGTCGTGCGCAGGGCGAGCTCGACGTGGCGGTCGTGGCTCTTGGCCACGAGGGTGACGACCGACGCTCCCGACTCGCGCAGCGCCGCGAGCAGCGCGTCGTCCGCCGCCGCGACGTTCGGGCGACGGGTCGCTCCGAAGGCCGCGAGCGTCGCGTGCCGCAGCTCGAGCTCCTTGGACGCGAGCTGGAAGAACTCGGTGTCCTTGGGGTTGGAGCCGGGCCAGCCGCCCTCGATGTAGCCGACGCCGAGGTCGTCGAGGTGCCGCGAGATGTGCAGCTTGTCCTGGACCGAGAGGTTCAGGCCCTCCTGCTGCGCGCCGTCGCGCAGGGTCGTGTCGTAGACGTGGAAGTCACTCACGTGCTGGTGGCCTGCGTTCACAGCTTCGTCCTTCGTCCGGGTCGGCGTCTCGGGCACAAAAAAACCTCCCACGATCGGGGAGGCAGCGCGTCGGGAGCGGTGTTCAGCTCGCGGCGCGCCTGTCGGTAATGATCGAGATGCTCGGCATGCGCGCCAGTCTAGACTGAGCCGCCTATGACCGCCAGACCCGTCCCGCGTCCCGAGCAGACGCGCGTCATGTACGCCGTCATGACCGCCGAGCCGCTCGCGACCGACGACCTGATCCCTCCGCCGTCACCCGAGCTGCTGCGCCGCTACGGGACGTCCGAGGTCGCGCTGCGGCGGCTCCGGTCACGGCACCACCAGACGCTCCTGCTGCGCACCGCCGACGCCGAGGGTGCCGCGTTCGCGCAGCGCGACGCGCGGGTCGAGGCGCTCTCGATCGCCGAGGACCACGACGGGGTCGTGATCGACCTGGCGGTGCCCCGCGTCGTCGACGGGCGTCCCGGCGAGGTCTCGCTGGCGCACGCGACGCAGTGGTACGTCGTCGACTACGCCGAGCTGGGCTCTGGGCGGCTCGCGACCGTCGGGCTCGTCTCGTTCGGGTTGCCCGAGATCGTCGTCGAGGGCGTCGAGGCCGACCAGCACGCGATGCTCGGCGCCGTGCTGGCGGGCCTCGTGCACCGCGTGATCGCGGAGTGGCCCGCCAACGACCCGGTCGGCCGCGCGACCGTGACGCTGCGCGACATCGCCTACGGGCTCGGCGACCCGGCCGCCGCGCAGACGCCGAACGACCGCACGATCGACGTCGACATCGCCTACGACCCGGCCGCCGAGCGTCTGGTCGTCCGACTGCTGGGCGACCCTGCCGTCACCCTGTTCGCGCCCTGACGAGTCCGGCGGCGGTGCCTGAGCGACCTGTCGCAGCCGCCGACAGGTCGCTGAGGCACCGCCCGAAGGCGTCCCGATCGCGTCAGGCGCCCGATCGGCGCTCGGGACGCTTGGCCAGGTTGGCGAGCACCTCCGGACGCAGGATCGCCTCGAGCTGCTCGCGCGGCAGCAGGCCGCGCTCGAGCACCAGCTCGGCGACGCCGCGCCCCGTCGCGAGGGCCTCCTTGGCGACCTCGGTCGCCGCGGCGTAGCCGATGTACGGGTTGAGCGCCGTGACCAGCCCGATCGAGTTCTCGACCTCGGCGCGCAGCAGCTCGGCATTGGCCGTGATGCCGTCGACGCAGCGGTGCGCCAGCGTCAGCACCGCCTGCTCGAGCCGCGAGATGCCCGCCGACAGCGAGTAGCAGATGACCGGCTCGAAGGCGTTGAGCTGCAGCTGGCCCGCCTCGGCCGCCATCGTGACGGTCATGTCGTGGCCGATGATCTGGAACGCGACCTGGTTGACGACCTCGGGGATCACGGGGTTGACCTTGCCGGGCATGATGCTCGACCCGGCCTGGACGGCTGGCAGGTTGATCTCGTTGAACCCTGCGCGGGGCCCGGACGACAGCAGCCGCAGGTCGTTGCAGATCTTCGACAGCTTGACCGCGACGCGCTTGAGCGTGCCCGACAGCTGCACGAACGCTCCGCAGTCCTGCGTCGCCTCGATCAGGTCGACGGCGGTCTCGAGCGGCAGCCCCGTGATCGCCGCGAGGTGCCCGCACGCCGACGGGACGTAGCCGGTCGGTGCGTTGAGCATCGTGCCGATCGCGGTGGCCCCGAGGTTGATCTCGTGCAGCAGCAGCACGGCCTCGCCGAGGCGTGCGCGGTCCTCGCCGATCATCAGCGAGTACGTGCGGAACTCCTGGCCCAGCGTCATCGGGACGGCGTCCTGCAGCTGGGTGCGCCCCATCTTGAGGACGTCGTGGAACTCGTCGGCCTTGCTGGCGAACGACTCCTCGAGCACCTCCATCGCCGCGAGCAGGTCGTGCGTCGCCAGGATGATCGCGATCTTGACGGCCGTCGGGTAGACGTCGTTGGTCGACTGGCTCAGGTTGACGTGCTCGTTGGGGTGGACGACCGCGTAGTCGCCCTTCGCGTGGCCCATCAGCTCGAGGGCCCGGTTGGCGATGACCTCGTTGGCGTTCATGTTCGTCGACGTGCCGGCGCCACCCTGGATGACGTCGACGACGAACTCGTCCGCGAGCCCGCCGGCGCGGATCTCCTGGCACGCGTCGCGGATCGCCGCGAACCGCTCGTCGTCGAGCAGCCCGAGGTCGTGGTTGGCGGTCGCGGCCGCCTGCTTGACGGCCGCGAGCGCCTCGACGAGGTAAGGGCTGGCGGCGATGGGGATTCCGGTGATGGGGAAGTTCTCGAGGGCGCGGAGCGTGTGCACTCCCCAGTAGGCCTCGAGAGGAACCTCACGGTCTCCGATCAGGTCGTGCTCGGATCGTGTGGCGACGGACATGCGCTCTCCTGAGTTGCTGTGACGGTGGTCACAGCCACCCAATCACAGGTCCGCTCAGACGACGCGGGTGAGCCAGCCGTGGCGGTCCTCGGCGCGTCCGTACTGGATGTCGACCAGCGCCGAGCGGATGTCGGTCGTGACCTTGCCCGGCTCACCGTCGCCACTGACCGCCTCGCCGCCGTCCCACTTCAGCGAGGCGACCGGCGTGACGACCGCGGCGGTGCCGCACGCGAACACCTCGGTGATCGTGCCGTCGGCCGCGCCCTGGCGCCACTCGTCGATCGACACCCGACGCTCGACGACCTCGTGGCCGAGGTCGCGTCCGATCTGCATGATCGAGTCGCGCGTGATGCCCTCGAGGATCGACCCCGACAGCGCCGGCGTGACGATCGAGCCGTCCGACTGGACGAAGTACAGGTTCATCCCGCCGAGCTCCTCGATCCACTTCTTCTCGGTGGAGTCGAGGAAGGCGACCTGCGCGCAGCCGTGCTCGGCGGCCTCCTGCTGCGGCAGCAGCGACGCCGCATAGTTGCCGCCACACTTGGCCGCGCCCGTGCCGCCCGCTCCGGCGCGCGAGTACTCCGACGACAGCCAGATCGAGACGGCCTGGACGCCGCCGGCGAAGTACGCGCCGGCGGGCGAGGCGATGACCGAGTAGGTCACGTGCTGCGAGGGCCGGACGCCGAGGAACACCTCGGACGCGAACATGAACGGGCGCAGGTAGAGGCTCTTCTCGCCCCCGGCCGGGATCCACTCGCGGTCGGCCTCGATCAGCGAGCCGATCGACCCGAGGAACCAGTCGGTCGGCAGCTCGGGCAGCGCGAGGCGGCGGGCCGAGCGCTGCATGCGGGCCGCGTTGGCCTCGGGACGGAACAGCCACGCCGAGCCGTCGTCGTGGACGTACGCCTTGAGGCCCTCGAAGATCTCCTGCGCGTAGTGCAGGACGGCCGTCGCCGGGTCGATCTGCAGGGGGCCGTACGGCACGACGCGGGCGTCGGCCCACCCGGTGTCGGGCGTCCACTCGGCCAGGAACATGTAGTCGGTGAAGTGGTTGCCGAAGCCGGGATCGGCGAGGATCGCGTCACGCTGCTCGGCGGACCTCGCCGCCGGATTGGGCTCGAACGTGGCGGCGTAGGTGGTGGAGGTCATGCTGGTCACGGTACAACTCTCTGGTTCGCAGGGATGGGGTCGCTAGGCGACCGATACGCCTCCGGCCGCGCCCAGTCCGTCTGCCACGCGCTGCGCGAGAGCCTCACCCACCTCCTCGGTCGAGCGGACCGACGCGCCGCGGTCGGCGATGTCGGCCTCGACGGCCGCGGTGATCTGCGCGGCGGCCTCGGGGAAGCCCAGGTGCTCGAGCAGCATGCCGCCCGAGAGGATCGCCGCGGTCGGATCGGCCTTGCCCTGGCCCGCGATGTCGGGCGCCGAACCGTGGACCGGCTCGAACATGCTGGGCGCCGTGCGATCGGGGTTGACGTTGCCGCTGGCGGCCAGCCCGATGCCACCCGTGATCGCGGCGGCCAGGTCGGTCAGGATGTCGCCGAACAGGTTGTCGGTCACGATGACGTCGAAGCGGGCCGGATCGGTCACGAGGAAGATCGTCGCGGCGTCGACGTGCAGGTAGTCGACCGACACGTCCGGGAACTCCGTCGCGACGGCGTCGACCGTGCGCGTCCAGAGGTGGCCGGCGTGCACGAGGACGTTGTTCTTGTGCACCAGCGTCAGCTTCTTGCGCGGGCGCGCCTGCGCGCGGGCGAAGGCGTCGCGGACGACCCGCTCGACGCCGTAGGCCGTGTTGATGCTGACCTCGGTCGCGAGCTCGTGGGGCGTCCCGACCCGGATGGCTCCCCCGTTGCCGACGTACGGCCCCTCGGTGCCCTCGCGCACGACCACGAAGTCGATGACGCCGGGATCGCCCAGCGGCGTCGCGACCCCGGTGAACAGCTTGGACGGTCGCAGGTTGACGTAGTGGTCGAGCGCGAAGCGCAGCTTGAGCAGCAGGCCACGCTCGAGCACGCCCGACGGCACGCTCGGGTCGCCGACGGCGCCCAGCAGGATCGCGTCGTGCCCGCGGATCTCCTCCAGCACCGAGTCCGGCAACGTCTCGCCCGTCGCGTGGTAGCGGCGCGCCCCGAGGTCGTAGTCGGTCGTGGCGAAGGAGATGTCGTGGGCCGGGGCGATGACGTCGAGGACCTTGAGGGCCTGGGCGGTCACCTCGGGTCCGATGCCGTCACCGGCCACGACTGCGAGCGAGAAGGAGGAGGTCATGCCGACCATCCTAGGAGTCTCGTCTCAGGATGTGAAACCACCATCCCGGGATGTGAGAACACCCGCTGCCGTCAGTTGTCGTCGGGGCGGTCGCTGAGCTCGATCTCGTGCTGCGTCGCCTCGTCGCGCAGGTGCGCCGGTCCCCACTCGATGAGCGTGCTGGACGTCGAGAAGCTGTTCATGATGGTTCTCCTTCGGTGAAGTCGATCGTTCGGACGGTCAGGCGCGGGTCCGGCGTAGGTCCGCCGTCCAACAACGCCTCGAGATCCGGGATCACCGGGAGAGTGCGAGAAGTGCTGAGACCAGGTCGTGGTCTCTGTACCCTGCTGCGGAACGGCGGGCCAACGCCGAAACACCGCGGCAGGGTGTGGCCCTAGGAGGCCCTGCCGCGGCAAGCGATGAGTACCAGCTGCTTCCGCATGTCGACGAGCGTACTGCAGGGATCTGCGCGGCGCAGGGTCATTCGTCGCGTGTCTCAGCCGACGAGACGTCGCCCGACGGCCGCCGCTCCCGTCCGTGAAACACTGACCGCGTGAGCGCACCCGCCGAAGTCCCCGATCTCGTCGCGAGCACGCTCGACCTCTCGCGCCAGCGCGGGTTCATCACGTCGATCCGCAACGAGACCGGCCGCCTGCTCGCCTCACTGGCCGCCTCCCGCACCGGCACCCTCGCCGAGCTGGGCACCGGCTGCGGCGTCGGATCGGCCTGGCTGTCGAGCGGGGCACCCCGGGACGCCCGCGTCGTCAGTGCCGAGCTCGACCCCGCCCTCGCAGGCGACGTGCAGAAGATCTTCGCCGGCACCGACAACGTCGACGTCATCGCCGGCGACTGGTCGACCCTCGAGCAGTACGCACCGTTCTCGCTGCTGTTCATCGACATCCGCGAGGTCATGGAGAGCATCGACGTCATCGCCGACCTGCTCGAGCCCGGCGGCATCGCGGTGCTCGACGACTTCGTGCCGTCCGCGTTCTGGCCCCCGATCGTCGAGGGGCGCGTCGACACCGTGCGCGAGCAGTGGCTGACCGACGAGCGGTTCGCGGCGGTCGAGATGCTGATCGACGTCGACGCGTCGCTCATCATCGCGACTCGGCGCTGACCTCCTCGTCCCCGCGGCGCTTCGGGGGCACCTCGACCTGCACCAGCGGCAGGAACGCCTGCACGACGGGCCCGATCGTCACGGCGTAGAGCACCGTGCCGACGCCGACCGTGCCGCCGAGCGCGAAGCCGACCGCCAGCACCGTCACCTCGATGACGGTGCGCCACAGGCGGACGCTGCGCCCCGTTCGGCGCACCAGCCCGAGCCACAGCCCGTCGCGCGGGCCCGGGCCCAGCGCGGCGCCGATGTAGAGGGCCCCCGCGAAGCCGTTGCCGACGATCCCGCCGACCAGCAGCAGGGCCCGCAGCCACAGGTCGTCGGGCTGGGCGATCACGGCGATGCCGAGGTCGGCGGCCAGACCGATCACGACGACGTTGGCCACCGTCCCGACACCGGGCAGCTGGCGCAGCGGTATCCAGAGCAGCAGCACGACGGCACCCGTCACGATGACGACCTGGCCGAACGACAGACCGACGTGCCGGGTCACGCCCTCGTGGAAGACGTCCCACGGGTCGAGCCCCAAGGTCGACTCGACCATCATCGCCATCGTGAAGCCGTACAGGAACAGGCCGACGAACAGGCGCACGAGGCGCGCGGGCAGGCCGGTCGTCGTCATGGAGGTCATCGTCGCATCTCCCGGTCGGCCCACGTGCCGAGCTCGGCGGCGTGGCTGCGCGGCGTCGCGGTCGACCCCAGTCCGTCGCAGCGCACGAGACGTGCGAGCAGGATGCCGGTCACGGCCAGCGCGATGAGCCCGATCAGGGCGAGCAGCTCGTTCATGGTCCCAGCATGATCACGATTGGCCTCGCGATCTATAGCCAGTTGTGGAACAGTGGCCTCATGGCTCCCATCGTCTCCGCCCGCCGGCTGGCCGAGCTGCTCGGCGGCCTCGACCGCGTCGGCCCCGCCTACCGCGAGATCGCCGACCGCCTGCGACTCCTCATCGTCGACGGCCGTGTCGCCGACGGCACGCGCCTGCCGTCCGAGCGCGAGCTGGCCGTCGCGATGGACGTCAGCCGCACCACGACGACACGCGTCTACGCCGAGCTGCGGGACGCCGGGCTGGTCCGGTCGCGGCAGGGGGCGGGCAGCGTCGTGCGGCTGCCGCTCGAGAGCTCGACCGCCAGCAGCCTGATCGTCGACGCCGACGACGCCGACACCATCGCGCTGACGTACGCGGCGCCGATCGGCCCACCGGGCCTGGCCCGGGCGTTCGAGACCGCGGCCGCCAAGCTGCCGGGCCTGCTGTCGACGACGGGCTACCTCCCGGACGGCCTGCCGGTGCTGCGCGAGGTGCTGGCCCAGCGGTACACCGACGGTGGTCTGCCCACGGATCCCGACCAGATCGTCGTCACCAGCGGCGCGATGGGCGCGATCTCGTTGCTGGCACGGACGCTCGTCAGCCCCGGGCAGCGCGTCGTCGTCGAGGGCACCGGCTACCCGCACGCGCACGAGTCGTTCGCCGCGGCGGGGGCGCGGCTGTCGCCCCTGCCGGTCGACGGGTCCCCGTGGGACACCGAGGCGCTGACCTCCGTCCTGGCGGGGTCGCCCCATCGCGCGGCGTACCTCGTCCCCGACTTCCACAACCCGACCGCCGCGGTCATGACCGACGCCGAGCGCACGACGTGGGCCCGCGAGCTGCGGCGCCACGACGTCGTGCCGGTCGTCGACGAGTCGCTGCGCGAGCTCAACCTCGACGGGGTGGACCTGCCGCCCGTGTTCGCGACCTACGACCCGCGGGCGATGCTGATCGGCTCGTCGTCCAAGTCGTACTGGGGCGGGCTGCGGGTCGGGTGGATCCGGGCGCCCCGCGACGCCGTCATGCCCCTCGTGCAGGCGCGCATGATGGACGATCTCGGCTCGTCGGCGTTCGACCAGCTCGTGCTGTCCGAGCTGCTGGTCGAGGGCGGACAGACGGCCGCGGCGGGTCGGGCGCGCCTGCGGGCGGCCCGTGACCACCTGCTGGCCGAGCTCGCGCGCGAGCTGCCCGACGTCCAGGCGCCCTGCCCCGCCGGCGGGCTGAGCCTGTGGGTGACGCTCCCCCACCGCATGTCGTCGCGACTCACGACGGCCGCGGCGCGGCACGGCCTGCTGCTGACGCCCGGCCCCCGGTTCTTCACGCGTCCGGGCACGGCGGGCGAGCGGCACCTGCGGCTGCCGTACAACCAGTCGCACGAGACCATGACCGAGGCCGTCGCGCGGTTGCGGTCGGCCTACGAGGAGGTGACCGGCGCCCGCCCTGCCGACACGCCGTCCCCGTCCGCCCCCGCGAAGACCCTCGAGATGATCGCCTGACCCCGTCCGCCGACGAGTCACTCACGCCCCTCGACGAGTCACTCGTGCCGGGCACGAGCGACTCGTCGGTGGGCATCCGTGACTCGTCGGTGGGCATCCGTGACTCGTCAGCGACGGGGGGCGGGGTCGATGACGATCATCTCGGTGTCGTCGGGCGTGCCGGGACGTCGCGCGGAGTTGCCCGGGTAGTTGTTGTCGTTGGCGATCATCAGGCGTCCGCCCGACAGCGGGACGAGGGTCTCGACCGACTGGAAGCCGAACGAGAACTGCCGCCCCGTGCCCCAGCCGCCGCCCGTGCTGACGCCTCGGCGGTCGGAAATGTCGAGCAGGTCGACGACCAGCGACTTGGTCGCCGTCCCGTGCGTGCCGAGCCGCACCGCGTAGACCTTCTTGGTGACGGCCGCGGTGCCGTCGGCGTTGTCGCGCTCGAGCACCAGCAGGTCGCCCCGCGAGGTGATCTGCGCGTCGGCGACCAGGTTCGCGTCGGCGTCGACCCGGTAGTCCCACGTCCGTCCGGTGTAGCGCCCGGTGCGCGTGTCGAGCTCGGCGACCACGCGCCGTCGCTTGTCGGTGTCACCCACGAGCGCGTTCTCGAGGATCGGGTAGAGGTGGCGTCCGTCCTTCGACCGCGCCATCGCCTCGAAGCCGCCGCTCTGCTGAGTCCGGGGCTGCTCGCCGCCGAGCAGCGGGTTCTGCGGCGACTTGCCGAGGGGCGAGGCGACGGGAGCCGACAGCACCCGGCCCCTCGCGTCGACGTGGACGATGAACGGACCGAACTCGTCGCCGATCCAGAACGTTCCGTCCCTGCCGCGCTGCACCGACTCGATGTCGAGGTCGTCGCCGGTCAGCAGACGGTCGGAGGTCGACTCGTTGACGATCGGGAAGCCGATCCGGTGCTGCGGGTCGGACAACGAGATGTGGCGCAGCACCGTGACCTCGCCCGAGCCGCCACGGGCGGTCTTCCAGTGCGGCCGCACCAGGTAGAGCCGAAGCAGGAAGTCGGCGGAGTTGCCCTTCGCGCCGAAGCCGTTGTCGGGCTGGGCCCAGAACGTCCCGTCGCCGTTGTCGATCGCGGCGGAGAAGCCCGGCACGACCTGGCCGGGGAACGGACCCTGACGTCCGTTGGCCGGGGTGGCCAGCGCGCCGGACGGCGGGCCGGGCGCCTGGTGGTCGGCCGACAGCGTGGCGCGGGCCAGGAGCCTCGCCTGACCGTGGTCGTGGTCGTCGTAACGGCCGGACGCCGCGGCCGGCGAGACGCTCGCCGCGGCGAGCGCGACGACGAGAGCGCCGACGAGACGGGGACGTGAAGGACGTGGCATGGTGCTGCTCCTCTGGTTCGGTGGACCGGACCCCCCGGGACACCTCACCAACCAACCCGACCGGGACGACGCGCGGACGACGCCCACGCGAACACTTCGCGTGGCTGCCGTCCTCACCTCAGGAGGTGGGAGCGGGCCACGGATCGGCCCGCCACGCGGCGTCCCAGAACATCCACTCGAACCGGGTCGACCGGCGGTAGGCCGCGACGACCGCGTCCCGGTCGGTCGTCCACGCGTCGAGGTACGCCTCGGCGCGCCGCACGGCCTCGTCGAACTCCGGCGCCGCGTAGGTGTCGATCCACGCGCCGTACGGGTGCTGGCCGGGCGCACGTCGTGCCATGACGTGGCGGCCCACCTCGGCGTAGACCCGGAAGCACGGCAGCACTGCCGCCAGGGCCACGTCGAACGGCGCGGAGTGCGCTGCCGCCTCCAGCGACCCCGTGTAGGCGACGCAGGTCGGTGACGCCTCGGGGACGGCATCGGCCTCGGGGTCGAGACCTCGCGGCACCAGGTACGACCGGTGCAGCTCGCGCTCGGCGGCGACGGCCCCGACGGCGGACGCCGCCCACAGCTCGATGCCGGCCACGTCGGGCGCCCGGCTCGCGAGCTGCGACAGCACCCGGGCGTAGCGGTCGAGGTAGTGGGCGTCGTCGACGAGGTAGCGGACGAAGACGTCCTCGGGCAACGACCCGTCCGTCAGGCCGACGACGAACGGGTGCCGGCAGATGGCCGCGAACCAGTCGTCGACCGACGTCCAGCAGTCCTGCGCCGTGGAGCTCACGCGGGCACCCGGTGGTCGACGGGCCCGTTGCCGCCGCCCAGCTCGAGGCTCGCACCGGCGACCAGCGCGCGGTGCAGGTAGGCCTTCGCGGCGGTCACGGCGTCGACCAGGTCGAGCCCCAGCACGACGTACGACGCGATCGCCGACGACAGCGTGCACCCCGTGCCGTGCGTGTGCCGCGTGCGCACGCGGGACGCGTCGAGGCGGTGCGCGCCGTCGGGCGTCACCAGGACGTCGGTGCAGCGGTCGCCGTCGAGGTGTCCACCCTTGGCGAGCACCGCGCCCGGCCCGGCGCCGAGCAGCACCCGCCCCGCCATCTCGAGGTCGTCCGCCGACGCGACCGGCAGGCCCGTCAGCACCTCGAGCTCCGGCACGTTGGGCGTCACGACGGACGCGAGGGGCACCAGCAGCTCGCGGATCGCCGCGACGGCGTCCTCGGGGACCAGCCGGTCGCCGGACGTCGCGACCATGACGGGGTCGAGCACGACGACCGGCACGGGGTGCTCGCGCAGCATCGACGCGACGGCCTCGACGACGTCCGCACCGCCCAGCATGCCGATCTTGACCGCACGGACGTCGAGGTCGGTGACGACGGACGCGTACTGGTCGGCGACGAACCGTGCGGGCACGCCGTGGATGCCGGTGACGCCCAGCGTGTTCTGCACCGTCAGCGCCGTCAGCACGGCCGCGCCGTAGACGCCGATCGCGCTCGCGGTCTTCAGGTCGGCCTGGATGCCGGCGCCGCCGGACGGGTCGGAGCCGGCGACGCTCAGCATGACCGGGGTGCGCGTCATCGGCCCGCCCTCCCCGCCGTGGCGCGCAGCGCGTCGTCGACCGCGCGCCGCAGGTCCGCGGCGGCCGAGGTCGGGTCGGCGGCGGCGCAGATCGCGCTCACCACCGCGACCCCGCTCGCACCGGACCCGACGACCAGGCCGGCGGTGGTGCTGTCGATGCCACCGATGCCGACGACCGGCACCCGGCCGTCCACCCGGTCGACCACGGCGCGGACGCCGTCGAGACCGAACGGCTCCGACGCGTCCGCCTTCGTGGCGGTGGCCCACACGGGGCTGACCGCGACGTAGTCGCACGCCGACATCTCGACGACGTCGTCAAGCTGGGCCAGGTCGTTGACCGACCACCCGATGACCGCGTCGGGGCCCAAGGCCGCTCGGGCGGTGCTCGGTGCGACGTCGTCGACCCCCACGTGCAGGCCGTCGGCCCACCGGGCGGCCTCGAGGTCGTCGTTGGCGATGACCGCGACGTGGGCGGGCAGCGCGTCCCGCAGGCGCCGGACCAGATCGATCCTCTCGTCGGGCGCCGCGTCCTTGTGACGCACCTGGACGCTCGTCACTCCCCCGGCGACGGCCCGCGACACGACGTCGATCAGGTCGTCGGTGCGGGGGTCCGTCACGAGGTAGACCCGTAGGTCGACGCTCATGACCGGTCGACCCGGACCGAGGCGATGCGCGCGTCGTCGAGCCGCGCCAGCTCGTCGAGCAGCGCGACCCGGAACGAACCCGGTCCGGCCGACACCGCCCCGGCCCGCTCGCCCGCCGCGGCGAGCATCGCCATCGCGGCGACGGACGCCTCGACGGCATCGTCCTCGACGGCGCAGCACGCCGCGACCAGGGCCGTCGCCGAGCAGCCCAGCGCCGTGACCATCGGCATCCACGGGTGGCCGCCGTGCACCACGACCCGGCGCGTGCCGTCGGTGACGACGTCCTCGACGCCCGTCACGACGACGACGGCCGACAGCTCGCGGGCGAGCGACGTCGCCGCCTCGACGGCGTCGGAGGCCGCCGCGTCGCTGTCGACCCCGCGACCGCTGGTCTGCGCCGTGGCGATCGCGAGGATCTCGCTGGCGTTGCCGCGCACGACCGTCGGCCGGTGCTCGAGCAGCCCGGCGACGATCTCGCGACGGTAGGCGGTGGCCCCGACGGCGACGGGGTCGAGCACCCACGGCGTGCCGCACTCGTGCGCGGCGCGTGCCGCCTCGGTCATCCCCTCGACCCACGACGGCGACGGCGTGCCGATGTTGACGCCGACGGCCGACGCGATGCGGGCGAACTCACCCGACTCGTGCGGGTCGTGGACCATGGCGGGCGAGGCGCCGACGGCGTTCAGCACGTTGGCGGCGACGTCCATCGAGACGAAGTTGGTGATGTACTGCACCAGCGGCGACCGCTCGCGCACCGCGGCGACGATCGCCGCCGTGGTCGGCGACGCCGCGCTGGTCGAAGGCGTGCTGGTGGATGGCGTGACAGGACTACTCATGACAGCTCCCTAGCGCCGGTGCTAACCGGATCAGGTTCGTCGGGTCTCATCTCAGCCCCTCGTGGGGCACCCCGGCCGTGTGCCGTCGAGCCTACACACCACCCACCCCCCTGCGCCGACGAGTCACTCCCGCCCCGTGACGAGTCGCCCACGCCCCGTGAGGAGTCACTCAGGCCCGGTGACGAGTCACTCAGACATGGCGTACGTGACTCGTCGGCGGGCGCACGTGACTCGTCGGCGGGCGTACGTGACTCGTCGGCGGATGTGGGCGGGGTGCGCGAAGGGGCGCCGCACCTGTCGGTGCGACGCCCCTCGGTGGTGCGGTGGTGCGGGTGACTAGCGGGCGGCCTGGCCGTCGACGTAGTCGGTGTCCTGCTGCTTCCACGAGAAGTGCGAGCGCAGGATCTTGCCGGTCTTCTCGATCGGGTGACCGGCCTCCTCCTCGCGCAGGCGCAGGAACTCCGGCGCGCCGGCGTCCTGGTCGTCGATGAAGCGCTTGGCGAAGGTGCCGTCCTGGATCTCGGCCAGCACCTCCTGCATGCGCTCCTTGACCGAGGCGTCGATGACGCGCGGACCCGACACGTAGTCGCCGTACTCGGCGGTGTCGGAGATGCTCCAGCGCTGCTTGGCGATGCCGCCCTCCCACATGAGGTCGACGATGAGCTTGAGCTCGTGCAGCACCTCGAAGTACGCGATCTCGGGCTGGTAGCCGGCCTCGGTCAGCGTCTCGAAGCCCGCCTGGACGAGGTGCGACATGCCGCCGCACAGCACGGCCTGCTCGCCGAAGAGATCGGTCTCGGTCTCCTCGGTGAACGTCGTCTTGATGACGCCGGCGCGGGTTCCGCCGATGGCCTTGGCGTACGACAGCGAGAGGTCCCACGCCTTGCCGCTGGCGTCCTGCTCGACCGCGATGATGTCGGGGATGCCGCGGCCGTCGACGAACTCGCGACGGACCGTGTGGCCGGGCGCCTTGGGGGCGACCAGCACGACGTCGACGCCCTTGGGCGGCGCGATGTAGCCGAAGCGGATGTTGAAGCCGTGGCCGAAGACGAGGGCGTCGCCGTCGACGAGGTTGGGCTCGATGTGCTCGGCGTAGACGTGACGCTGCACCTGGTCGGGCGCCAGGATCACGATGACGTCGGCCTCCTCGACCGCCTCGGCGACGTCGCGGACGCGCAGGCCCTCGGCCTCGGCCTTGGCACGGCTCTTGGAGCCCTCGGGCAGGCCGACGCGGACGTCGACGCCGGAGTCGCGCAGGTTGAGCGCGTGCGCGTGCCCCTGGCTTCCGTAGCCGATGACCGCGACGTTGCGGCCCTGGATGATGCTGAGGTCGGCGTCGTCGTCGTAAAAGAGTTCAGCCACGGGTCATGTCTCCTTGTGAGGGGCTTGTGGAACGGTCGGGGGTGGTCAGCTCGCCTGCGTGCCCGGAACGGTGCGCAGCGTGCGGTCGGTGATCGAGCGGGGCCCGCGGCCGATGGCCACGCGCCCGGACTGGGCGATCTCGCGGATGCCGAACGGCTCGAGGACGTTGAGCATCGCGGCGAGCTTGCCCGCATCGCCCGTCGCCTCGATCGTGACGGCGTCGGTGGCCACGTCGACCACCTTAGCCCTGAAGAGATTGACGGTCTCGAGCACCTGTCCGCGGGTCTGCGGGTCGGTGCGCACCTTGATCAGCATGAGCTCGCGCTCGACCGCGCTGCCCGAGTCGAGCTCGACGATCTTCAGGACGTTCACGAGCTTGTTGAGCTGCTTGGTGACCTGCTCGAGGGGCAGCTCGTCGACGTTGACGACGATCGTC
The DNA here is from genome assembly GCF_014841755.1 of Aeromicrobium sp. CFBP 8757. NCBI lineage: Bacteria > Bacillati > Actinomycetota > Actinomycetes > Propionibacteriales > Nocardioidaceae > Aeromicrobium > Aeromicrobium sp. CFBP 8757. The sequence continues at coordinate 68,820 of NZ_JACYUM010000005.1, read as the reverse complement.
ATGCGCGAGATCTCGGGGATCTCGGTCTGGCCCACCGCGAGCGACTCGATGTTGAAGCCGCGTCGCATGAACAGGCTCGAGACGCGCGCGAGCACGCCGGGCGTGTTCTCGACCAGGACGGAAAGGGTGTGCTGCGTCGTCATCAGATGTCCTCGTCGTCCCAGGTGGGGGCCAGATCGCGGGCGATCTGGATGTCGTCGTTGGAGGCGCCGCCGTGGACCATCGGCCACACCATGGCGTCGCGCTCGACCACGAAGTCGATCACGACGGGTCGGTCGGTGATCGCCAGGGCCTTCTCGATCGTGGCGTCGAGGTCGGCCTCGCTGTCGCACCGCAGCCCGACGCACCCGTAGGCGTCCGCGAGCTTGACGAAGTCGGGGATGCGACGCGCGCCGATCGACTCCGGCCCCGTGTTGAGGTCGGTGTTGGAGTAGCGGCCCTCGTACAGCAGCGTCTGCCACTGGCGCACCATGCCGAGCGAGGAGTTGTTGATGACGGCGACCTTGATCGGGATGCCCTCGAGCGCGCACGTCGCGAGCTCCTGGTTGGTCATCTGGAAGCAGCCGTCACCGTCGATCGCCCAGACCACCGAGCCGGGCAGGCCCACCTGGGCGCCCATGGCCGCGGGCACGGAGTAGCCCATCGTGCCGGCGCCGCCGGAGTTGAGCCACTGGCGGGGACGCTCGTAGTCGACGTAGTGCGCAGCCCACATCTGGTGCTGGCCGACACCGGCGACGTACGTCGCGTCGGAGCCCGACAGCGCGCTGAGCCGCTCGATCACGGTCTGCGGGGCGAGACCCTCGGCGGGCTTGTCGTAGCCGACCGGGAAGCGCGCCTTGATGCCCAGCACCTGCTCGCGCCACGCGGCGTAGTCGCCCTCGACGCCGTCCTCGTCGGCCTGCTTGCGCAGCGTGCCGATGAGCTCGGAGATGACCTCGCGGCAGTCGCCGACGATCGGGACGTCCGCCGTGCGGTTCTTGGAGATCTCGGCCGGGTCGATGTCGGCGTGGATGACCTTGGCGAGCGGCGCGAACGACGACAGCTGGCCCGTGACGCGGTCGTCGAACCGCGCGCCGAGCGAGATCAGCAGGTCGCTGCGCTGCAGCGCCGTGACGGCGGCGACGGTGCCGTGCATGCCCGGCATGCCGAGGTGCAGCTCGTGCGAGTCGGGGAACGCGCCCCGTGCCATCAGCGTCGTGACGACCGGGATCTGGGTCAGCTCGGCGAGCATCTTGAGCTCGGCGGACGCCTCGGCCTTGATGACGCCGCCTCCGACGTACAGCACCGGCCGCTCGGCGGCGGCGATGAGCCGTGCCGCCTCGCGCACCTGCTTGCCGTGCGGGCGCGTGGTCGGCCGGTAGCCCGGCAGGGCCAGCTCGGACGGCCAGTGGAACGTCGTCGACGACTGCAGGGCGTCCTTGGCGATGTCGACGAGCACGGGGCCCGGACGCCCGGTACCGGCGATGTGGAACGCCTCGGCGATGACGCGCGGGATGTCGGCGGCGTCGGTGACGAGGTAGCTGTGCTTGGTGATCGGCATCGTGATGCCGCGGATGTCGGCCTCCTGGAAGCCGTCGGTGCCGATCAGGTGCGTCGCGACCTGGCCCGTGATCGCCACGATCGGGACGGAGTCCATGAAGGCGTCGGCGATCGCCGTGACCAGGTTGGTCGCCCCCGGGCCCGACGTCGCCATGCAGACGCCGACGCGACCCGTGACCATCGCGTAGCCCTGCGCGGCGTGGCCCGCACCCTGCTCGTGGCGGACGAGGATGTGACGGATCTGCTCGGAGTCGAACAACGGGTCGTAGGCCGGCAGGATCGCGCCGCCGGGGATCCCGAAGATCGTGTCGACGCCGGCGTGCTCCAGCGACCTGACGAGGCTCTGGGCCCCGGTCAGCTGCTCCGCGATCTGCTCTGTCATGTCTGGTGCTACCTCACTGCTCGGTTCTTCGGAGGCCGGTCGGACCGGCACCTCCCCGTCTGCGACCCCGTCAAGCGTGGAGCCATAAAAAAATCCCCCGGCCCCAGAAGCATTCACTGGGTGCGATCGAGGGAGACGCGATGCCTGGTGGGGCGCCGCGTCAGTGGCGTACTACGAGAAGGTGCGCATGCATGCCCCCAGCATGGGCCGTGTGCGCGCAGATATCAAGTCGCGAGACGACTTGTACCACCATGTGGACTGCTCGGCGTGAGTTCGGCTCCCCGATTGGCACCGACCTGTCTCGATGCGATGAGATGGGGGCGACCTGCACGAAGACGGCAGGCGCCTATCGAGGGGGAACCCACATGAAGAAGACCCTGACCGCGCTGTTCGCAGTCGCCGCCCTGTCCCTGACGTCGGCCTGCGGTGGCGGCGGAGGCGACCGCCCGACGCAGGCCGAGCTCAAGAAGGCCATCACGAGCGACGACAGCGTCTTCGGGACGAAGATCCCCGAGGCGGCGGCCGACTGCATCGCCGGCGCGCTCGAGAAGTCCGACGTCTCCGACAAGACGCTGAACGCGATCGTCGAGGGCGACGAGGACTACAAGGGCAGCGACAAGGACAAGGACGCCCTCACCGGCCTCCAGTCCGACCTCACGAAGTGCGCGACGTCCGGCAGCTGATGCCGACCGCCGGGTGACCGGCACCGTGACGACCCGGCGGGAGCCCACCTCCCGCCGGGTCTTTCACTGCCCGGGCCGACGCGGCACGGCGGACGATCGGGTGCGACCATGAATGCTGCCCGTCCGCTGCGTCCCTCCGTCGCGGACCCGAATCCTGGAGATGCCATGAAGAAGACCCTGAGCGCGGCGTTCGTCGTCGCGGCACTGACCCTCACCTCGGCCTGCGGCGGTGGCGGCGACCGCCCGAGCGCCGACGACGTCGCCGCGCAGCTGAAGAAGTCCGCGGGCAGCGCGATCACCGACAAGCAGGCCGACTGCGCCGCCAAGGCGATCGTCGACTCCGACCTGTCGGACGAGGCCGTCAAGGCCGTCGCCGAGAACGACACCGACTACAAGCCCAGCGACGAGGACACCAAGGCGCAGGGCGACGCGGCCACCGAGATCGGCAAGTGCATCACGGCGAGCACGCCGGCTCCGTCGGCCACGACGCCGGCCCCGTAGCCAGACCCCAGCACCGACACGACGGCCCGGCGAGCACGCTCGCCGGGCCGTCGTGCGTCCGGCCACGGCTCACCAGGGCGAGGCCGCGTAGTCCTTCAGGAAGACGCCGTGGACGTCGTCGCCCGCCTCGCCGCGGATGATCGGGTCGTACACGCGCGCGGCCCCGTCGACCAGGTCGAGCGGCGCCTTGAAGCCCTCCTCGGCCAGGCGCACCTTGGTCGGGTGCGGGCGCTCGTCGGTGATCCAGCCCGTGTCGACGGCCGTCATCAGGATGCCGTCCTGCTCGAGCATCTCCCCCGCGCTGGTGCGGGTCAGCATGTTGAGCGCGGCCTTGGCCATGTTGGTGTGCGGGTGGCCCGGCCCCTTGTAGCGGCGGCTGAACTGCCCCTCCATCGCCGAGACGTTGACGACGTACGTGCGGCGCGCCGCGGACGCCGCCATCGACGGCCGCAGCCGGCTGACGAGGATGAACGGCGCCGTCGTGTTGCACAGCTGCACCTCGAGCAGCTCCAGGGCGTCGACCTCGTGCACGCGCTGCGTCCAGCTGTTGACGTCGACGGTGTCGGGCACCAGTCCCCCGGCGTCGATGCGCTCGAGGTCCGCCGAGCCCGCCGCCATCGCCAGCGACGTCAGCTCGTCGGCGGTGTAGGCGTCGCCGGCCAGGACGGGGTGCGCCGACACCGACCCCACCAGCGCGGCGGGGTGCGCGTCGCTGGTGTGACCGAACGTCAGCAGCTCGGGCAGGGGCCCGTCGGGCAGCGGCGCCGACTCGGCCTCGGCCAGCGGCGCGTAGGCGCCCGGCGTGCGCCGGACGGTCTGCGCGGCGTTGTTGATCAGGATGTCGAGGGGACCCTGCGCCGCGACGGAATCGGCCAGGCCCACGACCTGCGCCGGGTCGCGCAGGTCGATGCCGACGATCCGCAGCCGGTCGATCCAGTCGGCACTGTCGGGCATCGCGGTGAACCGGCGCACGGCGTCGTGCGGGAACCGGGTCGTGATGGTGGTGTGGGCGCCGTCGCGCAGCAGGCGCAGCGCGATGTACATGCCGATCTTGGCGCGACCGCCCGTCAGCAGGGCGCGCTTGCCGGTCAGGTCGGTGCGGGCGTCGCGCCGGGCCCGGTTCAGGGCGGCGCAGTCGGGGCAGAGCTGGTGGTAGAACGCGTCGACGACGGTGTACTTCTGCTTGCAGATGTAGCAGGGCCGGGGCACCAGCAGGGTGCCGGCCGATGCGCCGGCGGCGTTCGAGACCAGCGGGATGCCCTCGGTCTCGTCGTCGATGCGGGTCGGCGAGCCCGTGGCCGTCGTGGCGACGACGGCGCGGTCGGCGGCGGCGACCTCGGCGCGCTTGGCGAGCCGGCGCTGCTTCTTGACGTCCTTGTAGAACTTGCCGCAGGCGTGACGCAGGGCGACGTAGGCCGCGTCCTCGTCCTCGAGGAACTGGGCCTCGCCGAGGACCTTCAGCGCGGTCGCGAGCTCGTCCTCGGTGAAGGACGCGGGACGTGGAGATGGCATTCCTCCATTGTCCCCGAGGCCCCGTGACAGGGCCCGCGCGGGCTCAGCGGCGCCAGAACCGCGTCCGACGGCGACGCCGCAGCACGTGACGGTCGCCGATGGCGGCCCGGATCTCCTGCGGCACCGACGACAGCGGCAGCACGCGGACCGTGACGACTGCCAGGTCGGCGGGCCCGGCGGCGGTCAGGAGAGCCGTCTCGAGCGCCCAGCCGACGGCGGACGGGTCGGCCGACTCGTCCGCGACCCACGCGAGGCAGCCGATCGGCGGGCTGTCGTCGACCGTGTACATCAGCGCGTGCAGCTCGCGGACGCCCTGCTCGTCGGCCGCCTGCGCGACGGCTGCCAGAGCGCCGTCGGGGATCTCGTCCCACGTCGTGACGCGGACGGCCGCGTCGACCGGGAACGGCTCGGCGAACCGCCGGATGCCGGCCACGTAGGCGGCGGACGCCGTCATGCCGGACGTGCGCTCGGGGTCGACCTGGACGCCGACGCCCGCGGGCAGCAGCGGCAGGAGGTCACGGACCAGGATCGGCCGCAGCTCCCACGACTCGACGTGCAGCGCCTCCTCGGCGATCTCGGCGCTCGTCCAGACCGCGACCATCTGCTGCCCCGGCGCCGGCTCGCTGCCCGAGAACACCCCGGTCGAGCGGTCGACGCCGATCAGCACCGACGCGAACAGGAAGTCCCACCGGGTCGCGAAGGCCTGCATCAACCGCAGACGGCGCCGTCGGCGGCCGAGCTGACGAGCTTGCGGTACTTCGCGAGCACGCCCTTGGTGTACTTGGGCGGCAGCGGCTCCCACCCGACCTTGCGGGCCTCGAGCTCGTCGGCGTCGACCGCGACGTCGAGGCGCTTGTTGGCCACGTCGAGGGTGATCTGGTCGCCGTCCTTGACGAAGGCGATCGGTCCGCCGTCGACGGCCTCCGGCGCGACGTGCCCGACGCACAGGCCGGTCGTGCCGCCCGAGAACCGTCCGTCGGTCATGAGCAGGACGTCCTTGCCCAGGCCGGCGCCCTTGATCGCGCCGGTGATCGCGAGCATCTCGCGCATGCCGGGGCCGCCCTTGGGGCCCTCGTAGCGGATGACGACGACGTCACCGGCGACGATCGTGCCGTCCTCGAGGGCGTCCATCGCCTTGCGCTCGCCGTCGAAGACGCGGGCCGTGCCGGTGAACACGTCGGAGTCGAAGCCGGCACTCTTGACGACGGCACCCTCGGGGGCCAGCGTGCCGTGCAGGATCGTGAGGCCACCGGTCTGGTGGATCGGCCGGTCGAGGCCGCGGATGACGTCGCCGTCGATGCGCTGCTCGATGTGCGCCAGGTTCTCGGCCATGGTCTTGCCGGTGACCGTCAGGCAGTCGCCGTGCATGAGCCCGGCGTCGAGCAGTGCCTTCATGATGACCGGGATGCCGCCGACCTTGTCGACGTCGTTCATGACGTAGCGGCCGAAGGGCTTGAGGTCGCCGAGGTGCGGCACCTTGTCGCCGATGCGGCTGAAGTCCTCGAGCGTCAGGTCGACCTCGGCCTCGCGCGCGATCGCCAGCAGGTGCAGGACCGCGTTGGTCGAGCCGCCCAGCGCCATGACGACGGTGATGGCGTTCTCGAACGCCTCCTTGGTCAGGATCTGGCGGGCCGTGATGCCGCGGCGGAGCAGCTCGACGACCGCCTCGCCCGACTTGATGGCGTACTCGTCGCGGCGGCTGTCGATCGCCGGCGGGGCCGACGAGCCGGGCAGACTCATGCCGAGGGCCTCGGCTGCCGACGCCATGGTGTTGGCGGTGTACATGCCGCCGCAGGCGCCCTCGCCGGGGCAGATCGCGCGCTCGATCTTGTCGACCTGCTCACGCGACATCTTGCCGGCCAGGCACGCACCGACGGCCTCGAAGGCGTCGATGATCGTGACGTCCTTGCCGTCGACGTTGCCCGGCATGATCGAACCGGCGTAGACGAACACGCTGGCCAGGTCGAGGCGGGCGGCGGCCATCAGCATGCCGGGCAGGCTCTTGTCGCAGCCGGCCAGCAGGACCGATCCGTCGAGGCGCTCGGCCATCATGACGGTCTCGACCGAGTCGGCGATGACCTCGCGGCTCACGAGCGAGAAGTGCATGCCCTCGTGGCCCATCGAGATGCCGTCGGACACCGAGATCGTGCCGAACTCGAGCGGGTAGCCGCCGCCGGCGTGCACGCCTTCCTTGGCGCGCTTGGCCAGGCGGTCGAGCGACAGGTTGCACGGGGTGATCTCGTTCCAGCTGGACGCGACACCGATCTGGGGCTTGGGCCAGTCGTCGTCGCCCATGCCGACCGCGCGCAGCATGCCTCGTGACGCGGTGGCCTCGAGGCCGTCGGTGACGGTGCGGCTGCGCGGCTTGATGTCGATCTCGTTCTCGGAGGCCATGGCCAAAGATTACGACTTCGCCCGACCAGCCCGGGCAGCGGTCAGGCGTCGAAGGCCGCGCGGCCCGCGTCGAGGGGTGCGAATCCCGTGGCCACGTAGGCGCACAGGGCCGCCCAGAGCACGCTGACGAGGGTGCCGATGATGAAGCGCTCGGCGGTGGCGGGTCGGTCGCCGCTGCGCAGCTCGGGGTAGCGGCCGAGGCCCTTGACGGCGAGGGTCAGCGCGACCCCCGACGGCATGCCGGCCACGAGCGAGCCGAACACCGCGAGCCGCTCGAGCGCCCCGACCCACGTGCCGCCGCGCAGGATGTGCCCGGCCGCCTCGAGCGACTCGGTGCGATCGGTCGAGCGGTCGTCGATGACGTCGAACACCGCCGTCGTGACGACCGATCCACCGGCCACGGCCAGCACGGACGCGACGATGCCGAGGACGCCCTGGTCGACCGAGATGCTCGCGACCACCCGGACGATCACCGCGGCGGCCAGCAGGACGGTGGCGACGGCCGCCGCGACCACGCGGTGACGACCGGTCCATCCGGCGGCCACGGGCACGAGGGCCGCCGCGACGAGGACGAGCAGGATCATCGGGCCGCCTCCAGCAGATGGGTCACGAGGGCATGTCCGCGCCGCTCCTCGACATAGCCTGCCACCCGGAGCCGACGATTCATGGCCTGCGGCGAGATGCCGAGCGATGCCGCGGCCACGGCCTGGGTCTCGGAGGTCGCCATGGCGTCGACGGCCTGCCAGCCGGCCTCGCTGCGCCGGTCGACGATGCCGGCGACCAGCAGCAGGGCGGTCTCGGCGAGCTCGCCACCGGACGACTCGGCCTCGACCGCGACGTGCAGGGGTGACGACTTCGCCCGCTCGACCGCCTGGCGCGCCGCGACGAACGCCGGTCCGCGGTTGGCCCTGACCGAGTCGGCGAGGGGCCGCTCGACCTCGCCGACGCCGATGCCGATCGACCACCCGCCGTCCCGCACGAGCGTCAGCGCCATGTCGACGACGGCGTCGGGATCGTCGAGGAGGCCCTGCACCTCGTCGCCGGCCGTGCGCTCGAACGGTCGCACCGTGCGGTCGGGCGACAGGAGGAGGTCGAGCGCCGGCACCGCGTCGGGCTCGGACCGGCTGCGCCGCTGATCGATCGTCATGACGAACATGATCACAGGGTATCAACTTCCAGACATTGATACCACGTAATCAATGACTCATCATTGATGTGGCTCAATCAATTTCACAGCATTGATTCATGCAGTGAACGGCCCGTGCCACGATGGCAGCGTGACCATCGCCCTCGCCACCAGCTCGACCGCCCGCGACGTCGACGCCGACCTGCCGCTCGTCGTGGAAGCCGCAGCCGCGCGCGGCACCACCGCCGAGATCGTGGTCTGGGACGACCCGGCCGTCGACTGGAGCGCCTACGACACCGTCGTCGTCCGGTCGTGCTGGGACTACACGACCCGGCGCGACGAGTTCCTCGCCTGGGCGCGATCGGTGCCCACCCTGCAGAACGACGCCGCCGTCCTGGCCTGGAACACCGACAAGACGTACCTCCGACAGCTCGAGTCGGCCGGCGTCCCCATCATCGAGACGCAGTGGGACGTCGCCCCGGGAGACGACATCGGCGAGCACGACGAGTGGGTCGTCAAGCCCACGATCTCCGCGGGATCGAAGGACACCGCGCGGTGGGGCACGCGCGACGAGGTGTGGGCGCACAGCGCAGAGCTCGTCGCGGCCGGCCGCACGTCGATGACGCAGCCGTACATCTCCTCGGTCGACGACGAGGGCGAGACCGCGATGCTGCTCTTCGCGGGCACGTTCTCGCACGCCATCCGCAAGGGTCCGCTGCTAGAGCGGGGCGAGGGCGTCCGGCAGGACCGCGACAGTCGCGAGAGCATCACGCCGCGCACCCCGAGCGACGCGCAGCGCGAGGTGGCCGAGCGTGCCGTCGCCGCCGCGTGCGAGGCCATGGGCGTCGACCGCGCCCCGCTGTACGCGCGCGTCGACCTCGTGACGGCCGCCGACGGCTCCCCGCTGGTGATCGAGCTCGAGCTGACCGAGCCGAGCCTGTTCCTCCCCCACGCCGACGGCGCGGCGGACCGCCTCGTCGACGCGGTGCTGGCCCTGCACTGAGCCACGCCGCGTCCGCGCGGACGGGGACGCGCCGCGGCCACCGCCGGATGCGATTGGCATTGCAGACCCCCGGCACCCCGTGGACAATCGGCGCGTGACCACACCGACCGCGGCCCTCGTGCGCTACTACGACGTGACGAGCGCCGACGGCACCCGCATCCGCGCCTGGACCAACGACGCCGACGGCCCCACCGTGCTGGTCTCCAACGGTCTCGGCACCAATCCGCACGCCTGGCCCTCGCTGCTGCGCGCCGGGAGCGGAGTCCGGGTGATCGGCTGGAACCACCGCGGGACGGGCGGGTCCGCGCGCCCCGACGACGGCCGCGTCGACCTCGAGTCGTTCATCGAGGACGCCGTTGCCGTGATGGACGACGCGAGCCTGGATCGCGCCGTCGTGGCCGCCTGGTCGACCGGTGTCACGATCGCCTTCGAGCTGGCCACCCGTCACCCCGAGCGCGTCGCCGGCATCCTGGCCGTGGCCGGCGTCCCGGGCAACACGTTCTCGACGATGCTCGCTCCCCTCCACGTGCCGCCGCCGGTCGCGCGGGCCCTCATGGTGGGCCTGGCCCACTCGGCGACCGTCACGGGTCACGCGCTGGCGCCCGTGACCCGCAAGCTGCCGTGGACCAACTTCACGACGGACCTGGTCCGCCGGGCCCGCATCATCTCGCCCGCGGCCGACACCGCCGAGCTGCGGACGCTCCTGCAGGAGTTCTTCACGACGCACCCCGCCTGGTACGCCAAGCTCGCGCTGAGCGTGGCCGAGCACGCCCGTGTCTCGCTCAGCGACCTCGACATACCGGTCACGTTCGTCGCCGGCCGGTGGGACGTCTTCACGGGCGCCCGCGACATGCTGACGGCCTCGCAGCGGGTCAGGGGGTCGCGCTACCGCGAGCTGCGCGGCACGCACTTCATCCCGGTGGAGTTCCCGGACGTCGTGCGCGACGAGCTGCTCGAGCTGCTGGCCCGCGTCGACTGAGCCGGCGGTCGCCCGGCCGGCTCAGCCGGGCTACGACAGCTTCTCGAGGATCAGCTCGCGGACGCGGCCCGCGTCGGCCTGTCCGCGCATCTCCTTCATGACCGCACCGATCAGGGCCCCGGCCACGCCGAGGTTGCCGGCACGGATCTTGGCGGCGGCATCGGGATCACCCTCGATCGCGCGGTCGACGGCCGCACCGAGAGCGCCGTCGTCCGAGACGACCTCGAGCTTGCGCGAGACCACGACCTCCTCGGGCGTGCCCTCCCCGGCGATGACGCCGTCGAAGACCGACCGCGCGAGCTTGTCGTTGATCCGCTTGGCGTCGATCAGCCCCTGGATCTCGGCGACCTGCTGCGGCGTGATGCCCAGCGCATCGAGGTCGTGCCCCGACTCGTTGGCGCGACGCGCCATCTCGCCGAGCCACCACTTCTTGGCGGCCTGCGGCGTGGTGCCGGCCTCGACCGTGGCGACGATCAGGTCGAGCGCACCCGCGCCGATCGTGTCGCGCATGTCGAGGTCGGAGAAGCCCCAGTCGGCCTGCAGGCGCGCACGACGCACGGCCGGCGGCTCGGGCAGCGTCGCCCGCAGCTCCTCGACCCACTCGCGCGACGGCGAGACGGGGGCCAGGTCTGGCTCCGGGAAGTAGCGGTAGTCGTCGGCGTCGGACTTCTCACGGCCCGAGAGCGTCGTGCCGGTGTCCTCCTGGAAGTGCCGGGTCTCCTGCACGACCCTGCCCCCGGCGTCGAGGATGCCCGCGTGACGCGAGATCTCGAAGCGGACGGCGCGCTCGACCGACCGGAACGAGTTGACGTTCTTGGTCTCCGAGCGGGTGCCGAGCGTCGTGGAGCCCTTGGGCTTGAGCGACAGGTTGACGTCGGCGCGCAGCGACCCCTGGTCCATGCGGACGTCGGACACGCCGAGGCCGCCGATGAGGTCGCGGACGTGCGACACGTAGGCGCGGGCGACCGCGGGCGCCTTCTCGGGCGGCACCTCGATCGTGCGGGTGACGATCTCGATCAGCGGGATGCCGGCGCGGTTGTAGTCGACCAGCGAGAAGTCGGCGCCGTGGATGCGTCCGGTCGAGCCGCCGACGTGCAGGGCCTTGCCGGTGTCCTCCTCCATGTGCGCCCGCTCGATCTCGATGCGGAACGTCTCGCCGTCGACCTCGACGTCGACGTAGCCGTCGAAGGCGATGGGCTCGTCGTACTGCGACGTCTGGAAGTTCTTCGGCATGTCGGGGTAGAAGTAGTTCTTGCGCGCGAAGCGGCACCACTCGGCGATCTCGCAGTTGAGCGCCAGGCCCATGCGAATCGCCGACTCGACGGCCTTGGCGTTGACGACCGGCAGCGCACCCGGGAGCGCCAGGCACACGGGGCAGACCTGGGTGTTGGGCTCGGCGCCGAACTCGGTCGGGCAGCCGCAGAACATCTTGGTCGCGGTGTTGAGCTCGATGTGGATCTCGAGCCCCATGACCGGGTCGTAGCGGGTGAGGGCTTCCTCGAAGGGAACCAGCGTCTCGACGGTCATCGGATGGCCTCCAGCTCGGGTGCGCGGGACAGCAGCGTGCCGCCCCACTTCTGCTCGAGCAGCTGCTCGAGTGCGGCCGCCGCGTTGTACAGGCGGTCGTCGGCCTTCTGGGGGGCCAGGAACTGCAGGCCCACCGGCAGGTCGTCCTCATCGGCCAGGCCGACCGGCAGCGACAGGCCCGGGATGCCGACGAGGTTCGCCGGGATCGTGGCGACGTCGCCGAGGTACATCGCCAACGGGTCGTCGAGCTTGTCGCCCAGCGGGTACGCGGTGGTCGGGGACGTCGGCGAGACCAGCACGTCGACGTCGGCGAACGCCGCCGCGAAGTCGCGCGACAGGACCGTGCGGACCTTCTGCGCCGAGCCGTAGTAGGCGTCGTAGTAGCCGCTCGACAGGGCGTAGGTGCCGAGGATGATGCGGCGCTTGACCTCGTCGCCGAAGCCCGCGTCACGGCTCGAGGCCATGACCTGCTCGGCGCTGGGGTCGTCGACGCCGGCGGGGGGCACGCGCACGCCGTAGCGCATCGCGTCGAACTTGGCGAGGTTGCTGCTCGCCTCGCTCGGCATGACGAGGTAGTACGCGCCGAGCGCGTACGTCAGGCTGGGGATCGACACCTCGACGACCTCGGCGCCCGCGGACGTCAGGAGCTCGACGGCCTCGGTGAAGCGGGCCTCGACACCGGGCTGGAAGCCCTCGCCGCCCAGCTCGCGCACGATGCCGATGCGCAGCCCCTTGACGTCGGCCCGGCGGGCCGCGGCGACGACGGCGGGCACCGCGTCGGGGATGCTCGTGGAGTCCATGGGGTCGTGACCCGCGATCAGCTCGTGCAGCAGCGCGGCGTCGAGCACCGTGCGGGTGACGGGACCGGCCTGGTCGAGGCTGCTGGCCATCGCGACGAGGCCGTAGCGGCTGACCCCTCCGTACGTCGGCTTGACGCCGACCGTGCCGGTCAGCGCACCCGGCTGACGGATCGAGCCACCGGTGTCGGTGCCGATCGCGAGCGGGGCCTCGAAGGCCGCGACCGCGGCGGCAGACCCGCCGCCCGAGCCGCCCGGGATGCGGGTCGTGTCCCACGGGTTGTGGGTCGGCCCGTACGCCGAGTGCTCGGTGGACGAGCCCATCGCGAACTCGTCCATGTTGGTCTTGCCCAGGATCGGCAGGCCCGCGGCCTTGATGCGGGCCGTCACGGTCGCGTCGTACGGCGGGATCCAGCCGTCGAGGATCTTGGAGCCGCACGTCGTCGGCAGGCCCTTGGTCGCCAGCACGTCCTTGATCGCGATCGGCACGCCGGCCAGGTACGGCAGCTGGTCGCCGTCGGCACGGCGCCGGTCGACGTCGGCGGCCGCAGCCAGCGCGCCCTCGGCGTCGACGTGCAGGAACGCGTGGATCGATCCGTCGACGGACTCGATGCGGTCGACGAGCGCCCGGGTCACCTCGACGGAGGAGACCTCCGAGGCCGACAGGGCGCGCGCGAGCTCGTCGGCGGTCTTGCGGGTCAGGTCGCTGCTCATGTCAGCCCTCTCCCAGGATCTTCGGGACCAGGAACCGCTGCTGGTCGGAGGCGGGTGCCGCGGCGAGGGCGTCGGCGGGCGCGAGGCTCGGACGCACGACGTCCTCGCGGAAGACGTTGTCGACCGGCACCGGATGGCTCATGGCCGGGACGTCGTCGCCGGCGGCCTCCTGGACGCTCGCGACGTGCTCGAGGATCGCCGGGAGCTCGGTGGCGAGGTGGTCGAGCTCAGCGTCGCTGAGGTCGATGCGGGCGAGGCCGGCCAGATGGACGACGTCCTCGCGGGAGATACCCGTGACGGGCTCAGACATACAGGTCCTTCGAGATCAGTGGACTCGCTGGTGGGTCGAGCTGGTGACGTACTCGCCCATCCTAGTGACCCGGCCGGACACCCTCCACGGGGTGTCGTGGGACCGCGGGATGCCCGATTCTCTGTCAGGATCGGCCCATGGAAACAGCGCGCATCTCCCGGGTCGACCACGCCGGACTGACCTTCGACGTCATCGACTCCGGCCCGCTCGACGGCGTCCCCGTCGTCCTCCTGCACGGCTTCCCGCAGCGGGCCACGTCGTGGGCCGCGGTGTCGGAGCACCTGCACGCCGCGGGGCTGCGGACGTACGCGCTCGACCAGCGCGGCTACTCCCCCGGCGCGCGCCCCCTGTCGCGCTTCGCGTACGGCATCGACGAGCTCGTGGCCGACGTCAAGGCGCTGGTCGACGAGATCGGCACGCCCGTCCACGTCGTGGGCCACGACTGGGGATCGGCCGTCGCATGGGCCGTCGCCGCCGCGCACCCCGCCGACGTCCTGTCGCTGACAGCGGTCTCCGTCGCGCACCCCGCCGCCTTCATGAGGTCGATGCTCAGCAGCTCGCAGCTGCTGAAGTCGTACTACATGCTGGTGTTCCAGCTGCCCGTCCTGCCCGAGCGGATGCTCAGCCGCCGAGGCGGCCTGGGCGAGCGCATCCTGCGCGCATCCGGCATGGACTCCCGCATGATCGAGACGTTCCGCGACGAGATCGTCGCCGACGGCGCGCTGCGGGGCGGTCTCGGCTACTACCGATCGATCGTCCGGTCGGCCGGGTCGTTCGGCCGCACCGTCCCGGTGCCCACGACGTACGTGTGGAGCGACGGCGACACGGCCCTCGTGCGACGAGGGGCCGACCTGACGCCGCAGTTCGTCACCGGGCCCTACGAGCTCGAGGTCATGGCGGGCGCGACGCACTGGATCCCCGACCAGCACCCCGCCGAGCTCGCCGACGTCGTCGTGCGCCGGATCGGCTCGGTCTAGACGACGTCGCAGACGTCCTCGTCGCGCCGGAACGAGAACGACCGGTGCCCCACGAAGCTCAGCAGGGTCGTGATCAGCACGACGACCCCCTGGGCCAGCACGGGCGGCACGCCCACGACCTCCACCAGGACCGGCAGGACGGCGGCGTTGACGCCGATCGAGACCGCGTAGACCGACACGAACCGCACCAGGTCGCGCAGGACGTGACCGTGCACGACGAACACGAGACGTCGGTACAGGACGAATGCGACGGAGATGCCGACCGCGTACGAGCAGAGCAGGCTCAGCAGGTAGCCGAAGCGCACGTCGTGGAAGACCCAGAGGGTCAGGGCACCGAACGTCAGGTAGCCCAGGACGGTGTTGAAGCCGCCGACGAGCACGAAGCGCACCTTCTGGTCGGCGAGCAGACGCCTGATCGTCATGACGCGCGCACCAGTCGTCGCGCCGCGGCGAGCCGGTCGTCGCCCGCGCGCAGCTCGCTCCACCGGTTGCGCGGCGACCACCGGCGGAAGCGGCCGCACGGCGTCACCGACGTCGCCCTCCCGGCCTCGACGTCGCGCAGGCACGCCTGGCAGCACCCGCGGTGGTGGATGCTCGCGTGCCGGCAGCGCAGGCAGCCCTCGTCGTCCGCCACGTCGTGCGGCCACAGCATCCAGAGCGCGGCGATCAGCGGCGGGCCGATCAAAAGCCCGGCCCACCCCCACCACGACCACAGCCCGACACCCACGACGGCGACCTGGACGAGCACCAGCGCCGGGTTCACGGCTCGCTCGGCCCACGCCGGCACGACAGGTCTACGCACCTCGCAATGCTAGTGGTTCCCCCGCCCCGTCGAGGAACGGAGTCAGTCGGGGACGGGGGCGAGGTGGGCGTGCACCTGGGCGACGGCCCCTGCCCCCTCGCCGCTGGCCGAGGCGACGCGCTTCATCGACCCGGCCCGCACGTCGCCCGCGGCGAAGACGCCCGGAACGGTCGTCTCGAGAGGCGCCGGGGGCAGCCCGTCCCGCCACCTGTCCCTCGGGATGTCGCGACCGGTCAGGACGAACCCCCGCTCGTCGCGCGCCACGTCGTCGGGCAGCCAGTCGCACTCCGGCTCGGCCCCCAGCAGCAGGAACAGCCCATCGGCCGGCAGCCGCTCCGGATCGCCGCCGGCGCCCTGCAGCGAGATCCACTCGAGGTGCCCCTCGCCGTCGCCGTCGACGACGCGCGAGCCGACCCGCACCGTGATGTCGTCGTGGGTGGCGATCTCGTCGACCAGGTAGGCCGACATCGTCTCGGACAGCGAGGCCCGGCGCACGACGATCGTGACGCTGCGGGCGAAGCGCGCGAGGTGCAGCGCGGCCTGGCCCGCCGAGTTGCCGCCCCCGACGACGAAGACGTCACGCCCCTCCATCTCGCGCGCGACGCTGGTGGCGGCGCCGTAGTGGACCCCCGTGCCGACCAGACGCTCGAGGCTCGGCACGCCGAGACGCCGGTAGCGAACGCCGCACGCCACCAGCACCGCACGGGCGCGCAGGACGCCGTCGTCGTACGCCACCTCGTGCAGCGTGCCCGGCGTCAGGCCGGTCGCGGCCCGCCCGGTGAAGATGCGCGCGCCGAACCGCGTCGCCTGCAGGCGGGCACGGAAGGCCAGACGCATGCCGGAGACGCCGCGGGGGAAGCCCAGGTAGTTGCGGATCATCGAGCTCGTGCCGGCCTGACCACCCACCGCCTCGGGGTCGAGCACGACGGTGCGCAGCCCCTCGGACGCCCCGTAGACGGCTGCCGCCAGGCCGGCGGGCCCGGCGCCGACGATCAGCAGGTCGGCCACGTAGTCGTCGCCCAGGTCGCGCGGCGACCCGTAGTAGGCGCTGGCCACGAGCCGGTCGGTGGCACCGGCGATCGTCGGACGCCCGTACGCCGACACGAGCGGCAGCGGCGCGTCGTCACCGACCTCGTCGAGCAGCTCGCGGCCGACCGCGCTGTCGGGGCGGTAGCGGCTCCACGGCGAGCCCATGCGGTCGAGGAAGTCACGGATGCCCGCGACGGCGGGCTGGTTGCCGTCGTCGACGATGCGGACGCCGGCCACCTCGGGGCGCGACGTCGTGGTCGCCCACTCCGACAGGTACTCCGTGATCGCGGTGTGGAACTCCTCGTCGCGCGGGCCCTGCGGGATCAGCAGGTACGTGTCGAGACGGCCGACGGCCAGGGCGGGTCGCAGCACCTCGAGCGCCGCCTGGAACGTGCCGGCCGGCACCAGGACGACGCGCCGGCTGCTCGGCGAGAGACGTCGCAGCTCGTCGACGAGGTCGAGCGCGCTGCCGTCGAGGGCGTGGTCGACGCCCAGGAGCGCGATCTGGCGGCCGTCGTCGAGCAGCGAGACGGCCTCGTCCACCACCACCTCGGGCCCCAGCAGGGTGCGCACGTCGTAGTCGCGGGAGTACCGGCTGCGGAACTCGTCCTCCAGCACGTCGCGGCTGTCGGCGGTGGCGGCGAGCAGGATGACGGGCTTCTGGCGCGCAGACTCGGTCATGCGCGCAAAGTAGCAGTCCCTAGGCTGTGCTCATGCCACCTCAGAAGCCGACCGACCTGGGCCCGCTCGACGCCGCGGCGTTCCTGTGCGAGGTCGCGATGGTCGTGCTCCTCGTGCTGGCGGGCCACGGGTTCGCCGACGGCTGGCGCGGGTGGGCCGTGGGCGTCTTCCTGGCGCTCGTCGCCATCGCGATCTGGGCGCAGTGGATGTCGCCGACCTCGGTGCGCCGGCTCGAGCTGCCCACCCGGCTGGTCGTGCAGATCATGCTGTTCGTCACGACGGCGCTCTACGCCGCGGCCGGGGGGCTCGTGTGGGCCGGCCTGGGCTTCGCGGCGATCGCGACGGCGGTCTTCGTCGCGCTGTCGCGTCAGGACGTCTGACCCGGCGGCAGCGGCAGGCGCCGCACGCTGCCGAACCACCGCTCGGTCCGGTCGATCGGGTCGGTGAACGCGATCTCCTGCGCGAGCAGCTGCAGCGGCGTCGTGAAGTCGTCGATCGCGACGTCCCGGACGACCGGGTACAGCGGGTCGTCCACGATCGGGATGCCCAGCCCGGCGAGGTGCACCCGCAGCTGGTGGGTGCGTCCCGTGCGGGGCGTGAGCCGGTAGCGACCGAGGCCGCCCTCGCGCCCGTCCACCAGCTCGACGAGCGTCTCGGCGTTGATCGGTGCACCGGGCACGACCTCGGCCTGCCAGCTGCCACGCCGCTTGACCACGTGGTTCGTGATCGTGCGCGGCAGGTCGAGGTCCGCGCGCACGTGCGCCAGCGCACCGTACGTCTTGTGGACCGTCCCCTGCTGGAACATCGTCTGGTACGGCCCCCGCCACCGCCGCTCGGTCGCGAGCATGAGCAGCCCCGACGTCACCCGGTCGAGCCGGTGCAGGGGCGACAGCTCCGGCAGCCCGAGCTCGTCGCGCAGGCGCACGACGACGCTCTGACGGATGTGCTGGCCGCGCGGGATCGACGACAGGAATGCCGGCTTGTCGACGACGACGAGCCGCTCGTCGCGGTGGACGACGTGGATCTCGCCCGGCACCTCGACCTCGTCGGGCAGGTCGCGGTGGAACCAGACGAATGTGTGCGGCATGTACGGCTCGTCGTCGCGGACGGGCGTCAGGTCGTCGTGCACGAACCGGCGCTCGGCCAGCATCGCGTCGATGTCGACGCGCTCGGGCAGGCGGTCGCGCAGCCACGCGCCCATCGTCGGCCACGGGTCGGGGCGGGGCACGCCGCGATCGGGCGTGCGCAGCCAGGCGGCGGCGAGCCCGTGGCGTGGCGGCAGCGGCGAACGGGGAGGCACTACTGCGGCGACAGCCGGCTGCGCAGCGGCGGCAGCTCGCCCCGCACGGACGGGTGGAACGACCCGCGGAAGAACACGACGTGGTCCTCGTCGTCCCACCGCGCCAAGACGACCTCCTCCAGCGCGCCCATGGCGTCCGGCCGTCCCGACACGAACCGGCGCCACTGCTGGGGCGTCGCGTGGAGCAGGAAGATCTCGCCGTCGTCCTCGACGACCTCGACGACACCGTGCCGCACGAGGTTGGCGTTGCCGTACGAACGACGCAGGGCCTCCTCGACGTCCGGGACGCCGACGGGGTGCCGCGGGCCCGGCTCGACGGTGTCGTGGACGATCGACGACCGCCAGCGGGCCAGCGCGAACGTCGCGTACGACCCGGCGTCGTCGAGCCCGCTGGCCGCCCGCCAGGCCCGGTCGAACAGCAGCCGCGACGTGACCGTGTCGTGGCCGTCCTCGACCGTCAGCAGCAGGTCGTCGAACCCGTCGTCGCCCCGCACCACGCGCAGCGCGGTGATCCGGTAGTCGTCGCCGTACCCGTCGCTGCGATCGAGACCGTCGGCGACGGCGTCGGCCGCGAAGATCGCCCGCAGCGCCTCGACGAGCTCGTCGTCCGTCACGCCGACACCGGCCGGCAGGCGGGGTTGAAGACCCGCACCGTCGACGGCGGGTCGTCCACGAGCCGCGACGCCGACGGGACGGGCCGGCGGACGAGGCCCCCGCCGCAGTTGGGGCACACGCCGCGCAAGACCGTGGTGGCGCACTCCAGGCACCACGTGCACTCGTAGCTGCAGATCAGGACGTCCGGCGACGACGGGTCGAGGTCGGTGTCACAGCACTCGCAGCTCGGGCGGATGTCCAGCATGGGTCCAGTATGGGGCTCGCGGGCGCGGGCCGCGGCGCATCGCGTCAGTCGCGGACGCCCAGCAGCCGCACGACCTCGTCGGAGGCGTAGAACGGTGCCAGCTCGGCCCTCAGCACCCGCTCGAGCTCGCCGGACTCGACGAGCGTCCCGACGACGGCGGGCGCGAACCGCACGACGTCGGCCACGAGGTCGGCGCGGTCGAGGTCGAGCTGCTCGAGGAGCTCGCCGGGCGTGTAGCCGCCGAACGCCTCGAAGAACCCGTCGACGACGGCGTGGCCGAGCGCCACGACGCGGGGGTGGGCGAGGACGGAGACCGTCAGGTCGTGGGCCGCGTCGACGACGCCCGACACCTGCTCGACGTCGGCGTCGTCGCCGAGACCGCGCACGGGCTCGGCCGCGACGAGGTCCCACACCTGCAGCACCGCGTCGCGGGTCGTGGGATCACGCAGGGTGTCGACGATGATGCGGTTCAGCCGGCGCACCGCCAGCGTGCCGCCCTTGCCGGCGGTGTCGGCCAGCAGGCCGTCGAGCTGCTTGTCGGCCGCGCCGACCATGCCCGCCGCCGCCTTGGTGCCCATCGACAGCAGGGAGCCCAGCCCGGGCACCTTGTCGGCGACCGCCTGGTTCGCCGCGATCGCCTCGCCCACGATGCGGCCCATGAAGCGGGTCGCGGTGGCGCCGACCAGCGGGCTCGCGGTGAGCCGCTCCAGCGCGCGCTCGAGGACGGGCGTCAGCGCCAGCGTCTCGTCGAGCAGTCGCTCGACCTGCTCGCGGTCGACGACGTCGCCGAGCGGGAAGGCCTCCGCCGGGCCGGCGACCGCGAGCTCGCGGCCGAGCTCGATGAACGCGGCGACCGCGGGGCTGCCCGGCACGTCGGTCAGCGCCCTGCCGACGACGACCTTGACGGCCTCGGGGTCGACCAGGTCGGCGACCTGGTGACCGTCCGCCGCGTCGAGCACCGCGGTCGCGATCCGCGCCACGGTCACGGTCAGCTCGTCGCCCGTCAGGCGGGCGAGGTGGAAGGCGACCTGGGCGTCGAGCAGTCGGTCGCCGAGCGGCACGGCGTCGTCGGTGGGCACACCCCGACGGTACGTCACCCGCGCCGTCCGGGTGGGCCGATCGACGGGCCGCGGGTCAGGCGGTCGTCAGGCCCTCGCGCACCTCGTCGAGCGCCGTGTCGATCGTGACGCGGGGCGACCATCCCCAGGCCCGCGCGCGGTCGGCGACGATGCGCCCGGTCCAGGCGGGCCCGTCGTCCCACACCGGCGCGACGTCGACCGCGTCGGCCACGACCTGCACGTAGTCGCGCATCGGCACGGCACCGGCGGCGACGTTAACGGGCGTGCACCCGCCGAGCACCGGGCCCTCGGAGGCGCCGTCGCCCGGAGTGACGACGCCGACCGCGACGTCCGCGGCGAGGGCCGCGAGGTCCGTGACGTGCACCCAGGCGAACGACTGGTCGGCGAGCGCGTGCCGGTGCTCCTGGTCGTCGCGCATCCCGGCGGGCCGCAGCGTGTTCCAGACCGACGACTCACCCACTCCGAGGATCGCCGGGGGCCGCAGCAGCACCCGCGTGATGCCGTCGACCTCCGCGAGGGCGGCGTCGGTGTCGCGCTTGGTGACGCTGTAGTCGTTCGCGCCGTCGCCGACCAGGGCCGAGCCCTCGGACACGTCGCCGACGCCCGGCGACCTGTCGTAGACCGCAGCGGTCGACACGTGCACCAGGACGGAGACGTCGGCGTCGGCCGCGGCCCGCGCGATCGTGCCGGTGCCGACCACGCCGATCTGCTGCTGCGCCTCGCGGTCGGACTGCATCGGGTGCACCGTCGTGACGACGGCGTCGGCACCCGAGACCGCCTGTGCCGCGAACGTCGGGTCGGTGAACTGCCCGACGACCTCCTCGACGCCCGGGAGGGACGGTGCGGTGCCGGCCCGACGCACGACGGCGCGCACCGTGGCGCCACGTGCCACCAGGGCGTCGCACACCCGGGCGCCGACGAAGCCGTTGGCGCCGGTCACGACGACGGTGGGGCGGGGGGACGTGTCAGGGCTCGAGGGGGACGTCATGCGCTCCACTCTGCCACCGGCCGCCGACTCCCACCGGTCGATGGCTCACGCCGGCTGGATGAGGTCCCAGCCGTTGCCGTAGAGGTCGTCGAACACCGCGACGGTGCCGTAGGCCTCGTGGCGCGGCTCCTCGCGGAAGCGCACGCCGGCCGCGACCATGTGGCGGTGGTCGCGCTCGAAGTCGTCGGTCTCGAGGAAGAACAGCACGACTCCCCCGCCCTGGCGACCCACCGCGGCCCGCTGCTCCTCACCCAGCGCGGGCTTGAGCACCAGCGCGGCGCCCGCGCCGCCCCGCGGGGCCACGACGGTGCGGCGACGGTCGGGACCGATCTCGTCGGAGACGACCTCGAAGCCGAGCATCTCGCGGAAGAACGTCAGCGCCTCGTCGATGTCGTGGACGAGGTAGTTGATCGACGCGATCGACGGCATCAGGCGTCGTCCCCCTCGGCGTCCGGCTCCGGATCGGCCTCGGGCGGCGGGCCCTCGGCGAGCAGCTTCTCGAAGCCGGCCTCGTCGAGGATCGGGCGGCCGAGCTCCTCGGCCTTGTCGGCCTTCGAGCCGGCGTTCTCGCCCACCACGACGAAGTCGGTCTTCTTCGACACCGAGCCCGACGCCTTGCCGCCCCGGGCGATGATCGCCTCCTTGACGGAGTCGCGGGTGAACCGCTCGAGCGAGCCCGTCACGACGATCGTCAGCCCCTTGAGGGTGCGAGCGATCGACGCATCGCGCTCGTCGGCCATCACGACGCCCGCCTCGCGCCACTGCCGGACGATGTCGGCGTGCCAGTCGACCGCGAACCAGTCGACGACGGCCTCGGCGATCGTCGGGCCGACCCCGTCGACGGCCGACAGCGTCTGCACCGGGTCGTCGACCGTCAGGACGTCCTCGATCGCCTGCATCGTGCCGAAGTGCGTCGCCAGCGCCCGGGCCGCGGTGGGCCCGACGTGCCGGATCGACAGGGCGACCAGCACCCGCCACAGCGGCTGCGTCCTGGCCTTCTGCAGGTTGTCGAGCAGGGCGAGGCCGTTGGCGCTCAGCACCCGGTCACCCGCACCGTCCTCGATCTCCTTCTTCCTGGCCGCGCGCGTGTAGAGCGGCACCGTGAGCAGCTGCTCGGCCGTCAGCGCGAACAGACCGCCCTCGTCGACCAGCACACCGGCCTCGAGCAGGGCCGTGGCGCCCTCCCAGCCGAAGACCTCGATGTCGAAGGCACCCCGACCGCCGACGTGCGTCAGCCGCTCCCGCAGCTGCGACGGGCACGAGCGGGTGTTGGGGCAGCGGATGTCCTTGTCGCCCTCGCGCGACGGCGCGAGCGGCGTGCCGCACGACGGGCACTCGGTCGGGAACACGAACTCGCGCTCGGACCCGTCGCGCAGCGCCACGACGGGGCCGACGATCTCGGGGATCACGTCGCCGGCCTTGCGGAGCACGACCATGTCGCCGATCAGGACCCCCTTGCGGGTGACCTCGTACTGGTTGTGCAACGTCGCCATCTCGACGGTCGACCCGGCGACGCGGATGGGCTCCATCACGCCGTAGGGGGTGACCCGTCCGGTGCGGCCGACGTTGACGCGGATGTCGAGCAGGCGCGTGTTGACCTCCTCGGGCGGGTACTTCCAGGCGATCGCCCACCGCGGCGCCCGAGACGTCGACCCGAGCCGACGCTGGCGGTCGACCTGGTCGACCTTGACGACGACGCCGTCGATCTCGTGCGACACGTCGTGCCGGTGCTCGCCGTAGTAGGCGATGAACTCCTCGACCTCCGTCAGGTTCTTCACGACCTTCGCCCGGTCGCTGGTGGGGAGCCCCCACGCGTGCAGCGCCTCGTAGGCCTGGCTCTGGCGCACGGGGCTGAAGCCCTCGCGGTAGCCGAGGCCGTGGCACACCATCGACAGCGGACGGCTCGCGGTGACCGAGACGTCCTTCATGCGCAGGGTGCCGGCCGCGGCGTTGCGGGGGTTGGAGAACGGTGTCTTGCCCGACTCGGCCCAGGCGGCGTTGAACTCCTCGAACGCCTTGGTCGGGAAGAACACCTCGCCGCGTACCTCGACGTAGGCGGGGACGGGGAACTCGTCGGACGGCTGCAGCTCGTGCGGGATGACCGAGATCGTGCGGACGTTGTTGGTGACGTCCTCGCCGACGCGTCCGTCGCCGCGCGTCACGCCGCGGGTCAGGCGGCCGTCCTCGTACGTCAGCGAGATCGCGAGCCCGTCGACCTTGAGCTCGCACAGGAACTCGGCGTCGTCGACCCCCTCGCGCACGAGCCGTCCGTGCCAGGCCTCGAGCTCCTCGGAGCTGAAGGCGTTGTCGAGGCTGTACAGCCGCTCGCGGTGCTCGTAGGCCTCGAACGACGACGACGCGCGTCCGCCGACGGTCTGGGTCGGCGAGTCGGGGGTGCGCAGCTCGGGCAGCTGCCCCTCGATCTGCTCGAGCTCGCGCATGAGGTCGTCGTACTCGGCGTCGGAGACGGTCGGCGAGTCGTCGACGTAGTAGCGCTCGCGGTGCTCGACGAGCGTCTCGGCCAGCGCCTTGTGCTGCTGCCTCAGCTCGTCGTCGGTCGCGTCGGTCGCGTCGGTCGCGTCGGTCGCGTCGGTCGCCATGCGTCGACTTTATCGCCGCACGGGGACAGTGCCGCGCTCAGCGGTCGGGCAGGGCGAACGACGGGTAGCCCGACCCCGCACCCGGCGACTCGACGCTGAGCGATCCGGCCGCGGCCGCCGCCTCGACGCACTCGCGCAGGCCCAGACCGCGCGCCAGCCCCGCGGCCAGCACCCCGACGAACGCGTCGCCGGCCCCCGTCGTGTCCACGACCCGGCGCGGAGCCGGCGAGGGCACGTGGCGGACGCCGTCGGCGGTCACGAGCACGGCGCCCTGCGCACCGAGCGTCACGACCGCGCTCCGGCACCGCAGCAGCAGGGCGTCGCGGGCGTCGGCGACGTCGTCCACGTCGCGCACGGTCCGCCCCAGCAGCTCGGACGCCTCGTGCTCGTTGACGACCAGCGGGTCGGCGACCGCGACGACGTCCGGCGCGTCGCGGTACGGGGCCAGGTTGACCACGACGCGGGTGCCGGCGTCGGCCGCGGCGCCGACCGCCTCGGCCACGACGGTCTCGGGCACCTCGCTCTGCACCACGAGGACGTCCGCCGAGCGGATCCGCGAACGTCCCGACCCGTCGAGCACGACCTCGGCGTTGGCGCCCATCGCGACGACGATCTGGTTGCGTCCCTCGGCGTCGACGAAGACGTAGGCCGTGCCGGTCTCGGCGTCCGGCGACGTCGTGACGCCCGTGACGTCGACCCCGGCGTCGGCGAGGGCGGCCCGCAGCGCCTCGCCGTCGGCACCGGGACCGACCGCCCCGACGAGCGAGACCGCCGTGCCGGTGCGGGCGACGGCCATCGCCTGGTTGGCGCCCTTGCCGCCGACGCCCTCGCGCCGTCCCGTCGCCGCGATCGTCTCGCCCTCGCCGGGGAGCCGCTCGACGCTCACGACCTCGTCGCGGTTGATGCTGCCGACCACCACCACGTCTCCCATCGTGGGTCAGCCCTCGAGGCGCTGGGCCGCGGCGGCGGCCAGCGTCAGCGCGCGCGCCGCCCACGGCGGCGAGGCCCCGGCCAGACCGCACGTCGGCGAGACCACCAGGCGGTCGGCGTGCTGCTCGACGTCGAAGCCGAACCGGTCGAGGAACGTCCGCACGCGGGCGGCGAGATCCTTGTCGGACGTCCCGGCCGCGTCGGTCGACGGGACGACGCCGAACCACAGGTCGATGCCCTTCTCGAACGTCTCGGCCCACACGTCGTCGGGACGCACGAGCGACAGGTCGAAGGCGATCGCCGTGAACCCCGCTCCTGCCAGCAGCTCGACCGGGACGTCGGGCGCGCACGAGTGCACGACGGGCCGGGCTCCCCCGGCGACGATCGCGTCGACGACGGTGCGCAGGATCGCGTCGGCCTCGGGCGGGTGGACGCTGCGATGACGCGAGAACCCGCTGGCCGTGGGGATGCCGCCCGTCAGCACCGCGGCGATCGCGGGCTCGTCGACCTGCACGACGAGATCGGCGTCCGCGAACCGGCGGCGGACGTCGGCGACGTGACCCCGCAGGCCCTCGGCCAGCGACTCGCCGATCTCGCGACGGGCGCCGTGGTCGGCGAGCATCTTGTCACCGCGGGGACGCTCGACCGTCGCCGCGAGCGTCAGCGGGCCCGTGACCTGGATCTTGAGCGGGCCGGTGTGCCCCTGGGCGAGCTCCTCGGCGACGTCGAGGTCCTGCGCGAGCAGCGACCGCGCCCGCCGCACGTCGCCGCCCTCGCCGACGCCGACGCGCCAGCCGTCGGGCTGCAGATCGGCCTCGAGACCCGACAGCAGCGACAGCGTCCGGCCGATCATGCCGGCGTGGACGCCGCGCCCCGGCAGCTCGGGCACGAACGGCAGGTCGCCGACGGTGTCGAGCACGACCCGCAGCGACTCGGTGAAGTCGGTGCCGGGCATCGAGCCGATGCCGGTGGCGAGCGCCATGGTGGTCCTGTCTGTCGGAGGGGAGGTGACGGTGCGACGTGTCCCGGCCGCGGCCGGTGAGCCGGCGACGTGTCGAGGCCTGGGACAGGTCGCAGGCACACCGCCTCGCGGCGGGAAAGGACGCTAGGGCACCGCGACGCGCGCGGTCGACGCGATCGTGGCGGAGCCGACGACGCGCGTGCCGTCGTAGACGACGCACGCCTGGCCCGGTGCGATGCCACTGGCGGGGTCGAGCAGCTCGACCGACACCCTGCCGTCGACGACGCCCAGCCGCGCGCGGTGCTCGTCGCCGTGGGCGCGGAGCTGGACCGTGCAGTCGAGCGTCCCCGTGGGCGGGGTGCCGCACCACAGCGGCTTGACGCACTCGAGGGCGTCGACGAGCAGCGCCTCGCGCGAGCCGACCGTCACGGTGCCGCTGACGGGCTCTATGTCGAGCACGAAGCGGGGCTTGCCGTCGTCGGCGGGCACGCCGAGACGCAGACCGCGCCGCTGGCCGATCGTGAACGCGTACGCGCCGTCGTGCTCGCGCAGCACCGCACCGTCCTCGTCGACGATCGTGCCCGGCCTCGGCCCGAGCTTCTCGCTGAGCCAGCCGGCGTTGTCGCCGTCGGGGATGAAGCAGATGTCGTGGCTGTCGGGCTTCTGCGCGACCTGGATGCCGCGGGCCGCCGCCTCGACGCGCACGACGTCCTTGGTCGTGTCGCCCAGCGGGAACAGCGAGTGAGCGAGCTGCTCCTGCGTCAGGACGCCCAGGACGTACGACTGGTCCTTGCCGTGGTCGATCGCGCGGTGCATCTCGATCGTGCCGTCCGTGGAGGTGCGCAGCTGCGCGTAGTGGCCCGTCGCGACGGCGTCGAAGCCCAGCGCCAGCGCGCGGTCGAGCACGGCGGCGAACTTGATCTTCTCGTTGCAGCGCAGGCACGGGTTGGGCGTGCGGCCCGCCGTGTACTCGGCGATGAAGTCGTCGACGACGTGGTCGGCGAACTCCTCGCTCATGTCCCACACGTAGAACGGGATGCCGAGCGCGTCGGCCGCGCGCCGGGCGTCGCCGGCGTCCTCGATCGAGCAGCACCCGCGGGCCCCCGAACGGTACGAGCGGGGGTTGCGGCTCAGGGCGAGGTGCACGCCCGTGACGTCGTGCCCCGCGTCGACCGCGCGCGCCGCCGCGACCGCCGAGTCGACGCCGCCCGACATCGCCGCGACGACCCTCATCGGTGCCTCCCGCACGGGGCCCTCATGACCCGCTCCGGACGAGCGAGGCCCGGCGCGCCCGCTGGTGCACCGCCGGCAGCGCCGCCAGCACGCGGTCGACGTCGGCCTCGGTGGACGTGTGACCGAGGCTGAACCGCAGCGACCCGCGGGCCGCGACGTCGTCGTAGCCCATCGCGAGCAGCACGTGGCTGGGCTGCGGCACCCCCGCGGCGCAGGCCGAACCGGTCGAGCACTCGATGCCCTGGGCGTCGAGCAGCATCAGCATCGCGTCGCCCTCGCAGCCCGGGAACGTCACGTGCGCGATGTTCGGCAGGCGGTGGTCGGCGCCCGGCTCGGGGTCGCCGTTGACGATCGCGTCGGGCACCGTCTCGACGATGCCCTCGACCAGCCGGCGGCGGAGCCGCTCGATGCGCTCGACGGTCTCGCGCTGCCGCGACACCGTGACGTCGACGGCCGCGGCGAACGCGGCGATCAGGGCGACGCTGACGGTGCCGGACCGCAGGTCGCGCTCCTGCCCGCCCCCGTGCAGGAGGGGCGTCGCGTCGAGCTCGCGCGCGATGACCAGCGCACCCACTCCGACGGGACCGCCGAGCTTGTGGGCCGTGACGGTCATGGCGTCCAACCCCGTGCCGGCGAAGTCGAGCGGCACGTAGCCGGCCGCCTGCACGGCGTCGCTGTGGACGGGGATGTCGTGGGCGCGGGCGATCGCGACGACGTCGGCGATGGGCTGGATCGTGCCCATCTCGTTGTTGGCCCACATCGTCGTGACGGCCGAGACGCTGGCCGGGTCGCGCTCGACCGCGGCGCGCAGGTCGTCGACCACGATGCGTCCCTGCTTGTCGACCGGCGTCATCTCGACCTCGGCCCCCTCGTGCTGGGCCAGCCACGTGACGGGGTCGAGCAGGGCGTGGTGCTCGATCGAGCTGAAGACGATCCGCTGGCGCGCCGGGTCCTTCGCGATGCGCGACCAGTACATGCCCTTGATGGCCAGGTTGTTGGCCTCGGTGCCGCCCGAGCAGAACACGACCTCGCTGGGGCGGGCGCCGAAGCGCTCGGCGATCAGCTCGCGGGCCTCCTCGACGGTGCGGCGTGCGGCCCGGCCGGACGCGTGCAGCGACGAGGCGTTGCCCGTCACGCCCATCTGCTCGGCCATCGCGGTGATCGCCTCGGGCACCATCGGCGTGGTCGCCGCGTGGTCGAGGTAGGCGGTGGTGGGTGTGGACGTCATGGCACGACCAGCGTAGTCCGCGCCCCGTAGGACGTCAGCCGCCGCACTCGCCGCTACTCGTCGAGGCCGGCCGCGGCGAACGAGATGCCGATCTGGCGCCTGATCTCGTCGGACGCCTCGAGCGACGCGATCGAGGCGCTCAGCGGGCGGACCGGCGTCTCGCGCTCCCCCGCCGCGATGCGTCGCGCGGCGTCGGTGGCCTGGAAGTGCAGGCCACCGACCTGGTCGCCGTGGGGCTCGTCGTACGTCAGCGTCGCGCTGCGGTCGGCGGAGGTGACCGTGATCGGGCCCGGCGAGTTGTGCAGGGCCTCGACCGTCACGACTCCCTCGCTGCCGATGATCGTGATCTCGTTGCGCGGCCAGCCGTGCAGCGTCGTCGCGACGACCGACATCGTGCCGCCGTCGTGCAGCATCGTCGCGCCGAGCTGCCCGTTGACGCCCCGGTCGTCCGGCACGCCGGCGGCCGCCACGGACGTCGCCGGCCCGAGCAGCGACGTGACGTAGGCCAGCGGGTAGGTGCCGAGGTCGAGCAGGGGCCCGCCCGCGAGCGACGCGTCGAAGATGCGGTGGTCGTCGGGGAAGAACTCGCCGTAGACGGTGTGCACCGATCGCAGCCGGCCGATCGCACCGGCGTCGAGCAGCTGGCGCAGGACGTCCCACTTCGGCAGGAACAGCGTCCAGAGGGCCTCGGCGCAGAACAGGCCCGTGCGCTCGGCGACGGCCGCGATCTGCCGGGCCTGGTCGGCGCTGATCGCGATGGGCTTCTCGACCAGCACGTGCTTGCCGGCCTCCATGCTCATGACGGCGTGCTCGAGGTGCGACGGGTGGGGCGTCGCGACGTAGACGATGTCGACGTCGTCGAGGGCGACGAGCTCCTCGTACGAGCCGACCGCCGTGGCGATGCCGTACCGGTCGGCGAAGTCACGGGCCCGGTCGGCCGATCGCGAGCCGACCGCCGCGACGACCTGCGTCGTGTGGGCCTGCAGCGACTCGACGAACCGCTCGGCGATCCACCCCGGACCCATGACGGCCCAGCGCAGCGGCGGCGCGTCGCGCGGGTCGGGCGTGCGGGGCGTGGGCAGCACGGTCGGGAACGTCATGGGGTGCCTTTCGCGGCGGTGTGGTCGTGGGGGTGCTCCTGCAGCGCGGCGTGCACGAGCGGCGCGACCTCGCGACCGTACAGCTCGATGCTGTGCATCAGCGTCTCGTGCGGCAGCGCCCCGTTGCTGAACTTCAGGTCGAAGCGGTCGAGGCCGAGGATGCGGACGTTGCGGACGATCTTGTCGGCCACGGTCCGCGGCGACCCGACGTACACGGCACCCTCGGGCCCGGCCGCCGCCTCGAACTCGCCGCGCGTCGGCGGGGGCCAGCCGCGCTCGCGACCGATGCGCTCGCGCTGCTTCGCGAAGTGCGGCCAGAGCTCGTCGCGCGCCTGCTCGTCGGTGTCGGCCACGTGACCCGGCGAGTGCACGCCGATCGGCAGCCGCGGCTGCCCGAGCTGGTCGAGCGCGCGCCGGTACAGGTCGGTGAACTGGGCGAACTGCGCCGGCGGCCCGCCGATGATCGCGAGCATCAGCGGGATGCCGTAGCGCGCGGCCCGCACGACCGACTCGGGGCTGCCGCCCACGCCGATCCACGTCCGCAGCGAGCCCGCCGCGGTCTTCGGGAACACGTGCTGGTCGACCAGCGGCGGCCGAAGACGCCCCTGCCACGTGACGGGCCCCTCGGTGCGCAGCGCCGCGAACAGGTCGAGCTTCTCGCTGAACAGCTCCTCGTACTGCGCGAGGTCGAGCCCGAACAGCGGGAACGACTCCGTGAACGAGCCGCGTCCGAGGATCACCTCGGCCCGGCCGTCCGACACGGCGTCGAGCGTCGCGAACCGCTCGTACACGCGGATCGGGTCGTCGGAGCTCAGCACCGTGACGGCGGTGCCGAGCCGGATCTGCGTCGTGCGCGACGCGATGGCCGCCAGCACGACCTCGGGGGCGCTGACGGCGAAGTCGTCGCGGTGGTGCTCGCCGACGCCGAAGAACGACAGACCCAGCCGGTCGGCGAGCACGGCCTGCTCGACGATGTCGCGGATGACCCGGTCGTACGGCAGCGGACGGCCGTCGGGCCCCGCCGTCACGTCGCCGAAGGTGTCGAGACCGAGCTCGAGGCGGGCCGGCTCCGTGCCGGACGGACGATCAGCAGGTGGCATGCGTCCATCGTAGGGAGGCGCTTGGTGCAGACTGACGTCGTGCTCGAGATCGTCATCATCGTCATCGCGGGTCTGCTGCTGGGCATGCTCGCCTTCGCCCTGGTGGGCCTCACGCGCGTGCGGTCGTTGCGGACCCGCCACCGCCAGCGGCTCGCGACCATCGACCCCCGGCACTCCGAGCCCGCGAGCCTCGTGGGATTGGCGTCGGAGGGACGGCTGCAGACGCGCGGCATGGGCACGCTGGCCGTCGGCGACACGCACCTGCTGTTCGCCCAGCTGCTGCCCGAGCGCGACATCCTCGTGCCGCGCGACGCGATCTCGTCGGCGCGCGCGACGCGGCACTTCCTGGGCAAGACCACGGGGGCCGATCTCCTGGTGGTCACGTGGGACGTCGACGGGCTCGCGGACGCCGCCGCGTTCTCGGTGCCCGACGTCGCGGCGTGGCGCGACCGCCTGGCCTGAGCGCCGCCCCCCGACGCGTCAGCCGACGCGCGCCACGTGCGTCTCGGCGGCGGTGCGCACCTCGACGACCATGCCCTTGGCGAGCTGACGCCCGCGGCGGGTCTCGACCGTCCCGTCGACCAGCACGTCGCCGTCGCCGATGATGGCGCCGGCGTGGGCGCCCGAGTCGGCGAAGTTCGCGAACTTCAGGAACTGCCCGAGGCGGATCATGTCGCCGCTGATCTCGATGACCTCGATGTCGTCGTCTCCCGCTCCGGTTCCCATGCGGGCCAGTCTAGAGTCGGTGCATGGACACCTCAGCGCGCGCCGACGTGTGGGTGTCGGCCGTCCGGCTCTACAAGAACCGGTCGATCGCGTCGAAGGAGTGCCGGGCGGGCCACGTGCGCATCAACGGCGCGAAGGCCAAGCCGTCGCAGCCCGTCAACATCGGCGACCGGATCGAGGCCCTGACCGAGGGCGGCCTGCGCGTCGTCGTGGTGAGCCGCATCATCGTCAAGCGGGTCGGGGCGCCGGTCGCGGTGCAGTGCTACGTCGACAAGACCCCTCCGCCCCCGCCGAAGGAGGAGGTCGCGGTCATGCCGCGGCGCGACCGGGGCGCCGGACGCCCCACCAAGCGCGACCGCCGGGCGATGGACCGGCTGCGCGGGCGCTAGTCGGCGAGGGCGGACGCGACGAACGCGTGGACGTCCGCGAGCTCGTCCGGCGAGATGCCGTGCGCCAGCCCCTCGTACGTCCGCTCGGTGACGTCGGTGTGCTGCGCGAGCCAGGCCGACGCCCGCTGCGTCGCGTCGGGTGCGATGACCGGGTCGGCGTCGCCGTGGCCGAAGAACACCGGCACGCGGCGGTCCGCGAGCGTCGCGTCGCCCGCCGCCGGCTGGTCGAGCACGAAGCCCGACAGCACGAGCCCTGCGACGAACCGCCCGGGACGGGCGCGCAGCAGCTGCGTGACCATCAGGCCGCCCTGGGAGAAGCCGAGCGGGACGACGACGCGCCCGGGTGCGACGTGCTCGTCGAGCCAGGCCAGCAGCGCGTCGGTCGAGGCCTCGACGACGGCCGGGTCGGGGCGTCCCGGCACCGCGATCGGCACCCACGCGTACGACCCCGGCCCGAGCGTCAGCGGGGCCCGGACCGATGCGAACGCCAGCCCGCCCGGCAGGTGCGGCACGAGGCTCGGCAGGTCCTGCTCGTTCGACCCGAAGCCGTGCAGCAGCAGCACCAGGGGGTCGGTGTCGGTGCCGCCGCGGACGGTGCGGGCGTCGTCGATCTGCGTCGTCATGGCACCGATCCTAGATGCCGGTTGAACCGTCAACCAGGATCGGGAGCAGTGCCTGCGAGCTGAGCGGCGCCAGCTCGACGTCGCCGGGGTCGCGAGGGTCGACCCAGCGGCACTCCGCGATCTCCGCGGCCGCCGAGGGAGCGGCGGCGTCGACCGTCACGGAGTACACCTCGGCGCGCACGACGTGGCCCGGCTCGTTGGCCGCGTCCTGCTCGAACGTGCCGACCCACGCGAAGGCCTCGGCCGGCAGGTCGAGCCCGAGCTCCTCCCCCAGCTCGCGGCGCAGGGTGTCGAGGGGGTGCTCCCCCGGCTCGATCTTGCCGCCGGGCTGCATGAAGGCACGGGTGCCGATCTTGCGCACCATCAGCGCTCGACCGCGGTCGTCGACGGCCAGGGCCGCGGCGACGTGGATGACGGGCGCGCTCACGGCTTCGGCACGGTGGCGGCGCCCCACTTGTCGGTCCACGACGGCGGGGCCGCGAGCGCCTCGAGCAACGCGTCGAGGTCGTCGTCGAACGTCACGATGCCCGACTGCTCGGCGCGCACGAAGCCCGACGAGACCATCGTCTCGAGCATCTGCCGCATCGGCGCCCAGAAGCCCGCGACGTCGAGGAAGCCGCTGGGCTTGGCGTGGATCGTCAGCTGCGCCCACGTCCACTGCTCGGCGATCTCCTCGAGCGTCCCGGCACCACCGGGCAGGGCGATGAAGGCGTCCGACAGGTCGGCCATGAGCTGCTTGCGCTCGTGCATCGACTCGACGACGTGCAGCTCGGTGACCCCGCGGTGCGAGAGCTCGCGGTCGTCCAGCTGGCGCGGGATGACCCCGACCACGCGACCGCCCGCCTCGATCGCGGCGTCGGCGACCGTGCCCATCAGGCCCACGTGGCCGCCCCCGTAGACGACGCCGATGCCGCGCTCGGCCAGCGTGCGTCCGGTCAGGCGTGCCGCCTCGGCGAACGCGGGGTCGGTGCCGAGGCTGGAGCCGCAGAAGACGGCGACGGCGGACAGTGTCATGGGTGCTCCGGGCTGGGGGACGGTGACGACGCACCACGATAACGTCCGGAGCCGGAAGCCCCGGACGTGAGAAGTCCCGGACCCGCGTGAGCGGATCCGGGACCGATCGATCTCCGTGGAGATCACGAACGTCGGGCTGACAGGATTTGAACCTGCGACCCCCTGACCCCCAGTCAGGTGCGCTACCAAGCTGCGCTACAGCCCGTTCGTACCGAGGTGAGACTCTACCGCAGCCTCCGCCTCCCCCTCACCACCAGCCCCGACGTGCGGGGGCTCCGACCGGCTCGGACCGCCGAAAAGGTCCGGAACCCCGCACCTGCGGGCCGGGTGGAGCAGGCTCAGCGACGCTCGCGCTTCTTGCGCGGACGCTGCTGCAGGTGGATGGGCGAGCCGACGAAGCCGAACTCCTCGCGCAGACGACGCTCGATGAAGCGCATGTACGACGCCTCGAGCTTGCCGGACGTGAACAGCACGAACGTCGGGGGCGCCGTGGACGCCTGCGTGCCGAACATGATCTTCGACTGCTTGCCGCCACGCACGGGGTGCGGGTGCTCGGCCACCAGGCGGCCCAGGAAGGCGTTGAGCATGCCGGTGGGCACGCGGGTCTCCCAGCCCTCCAGCGCCGCGTCGAGCGCGCGCACGAGCCGGTCGACGTGCCAGCCCGTGCGGGCCGTGATGTTGATCGTCGGCGCCCACGGCACCTGCACGAGCTCACGCTCGATCTCGCGCGACAGGTAGTACTGGCGCTCCTCGTCGACGAGGTCCCACTTGTTGAACGCGATGATCATGGCGCGGCCCGCCTCGGCGACCGAGCTGATGATGCGGGTGTCCTGCTCGGTCAGCGGCACGCTGCCGTCGATGATCACGACGGCGACCTCGGCCCGGTCGATCGCCGAGCTGGTGCGCAGGCTCGCGTAGTACTCGTGCCCCGAGGCGTCGCGCACGCGACGGCGGATGCCGGCGGTGTCGATGAAGTTCCAGGTGCGGCCACCGAGCTCGACGATCTCGTCGACGGGGTCGACCGTCGTGCCGGACGCGTCGTCGACGACGACCCGCTCCTCGCCGGCCAGGCGGTTCAGCAGGCTCGACTTGCCGACGTTGGGCTTGCCGACGATCGCGACGCGGCGCGGGCCCTGGGGCGCGTCGAAGTCCTCCGGCGGCGGGGACGGCAGCGCGTCGATGACGGCGTCGAGCATGTCGCCGCTGCCACGGCCGTGCAGGGCCGACACGGGCCACGGCTCGCCCAGCCCCAGGTTCCACAGACCCGCGGCCTCGACCTCGGTGCGCTGGTCGTCGACCTTGTTGGCGGCCAGGACGACGGGCTTCTTGGCGGCGCGCAGCAGACGGACGACCTTCTCGTCGACGTCAGTGATGCCGACCGTGGCGTCGACGACGAACAGCACGGCGTCGGCGACCTGGATCGCGATCTCGGCCTGCGCGGCGATCCGCTCGGCGAGACCGCGGGCGTCGGGGTCCCAGCCGCCGGTGTCGACGACGGTGAACGCGCGACCGTTCCAGACGGCGTCGTACGAGACGCGGTCGCGGGTCACGCCCGGCACGTCCTCGACGACGGCCTCGCGTCGGCCGATGATGCGGTTGACCAGCGTCGACTTGCCGACGTTGGGTCGCCCGATCACGGCGAGAACGGGAACGACGTCAGACATCAGGGGATCCTGTCGGAAGGGGGCCGGGGAGGTCGCGCTGCAGCGCGTCCTTGGCCCAGGAGACATGGGCACGCAGATGACCGTGGATTCTGGCCCCTGCGTCCTCCAGCATCCCACGATCTCGCGGCCAACCCTGCATCGGCAGCCGGATCGGCTCGCCGTAGACGATGTCGAGGCGGGTGCGGGGTGCCGGACGGACGCTCGGCCCCTCCCCCGGCTGCCGCGTGCCGAACAGCGCGACGGGCACCACCGGGGCGCCCGTGACGAGCGCGAGGTACGCGACGCCGCCCTTGAACGTCGTGAGCTCGCCGTCGCCGCGCCGGCCCTCCGGGTAGATCAGGACGCCCTGCCCGGCCGACAGTGCACGGACCGCCTGCCGCAGCGCGCCGCTGTCGGTGCGCTGGCGGGCGACCTTGATCTGGCCCGCGAACCGCAGGAGTCGTCCGGTGCGGCCGACGAACTCCTCCTCCTTGGCCATGGCGTGCAGCGGACGCGGCGCGGTCGCCACCAGCAGCGGACCGTCGAGCCAGCCGATGTGGTTGCTCGCGACGATGACGGGCCCCGCGGACGGGACGTGCTCGAGCCCCCGCTGGTGGATCTCCCACCGACGGTGCATGTACCCGGCCGCGCGGCCCCGCAGGAGCCGCAGGCCCCGTTCGGGCAGCCCGGCTGCGGGGCCGAGCGGGACGCTCACGTGGCCTGGTCGACGATCCCGACGATGGTGTCGATGACCTCGTCGAGCGTGAGGTGGGTGCCGTCGACGACGACCGAGCCCTCCGACTGCACGAGCGGCGACGCCGCCCGCGTCGAGTCGATGCGGTCGCGGGCCGCGAGCGCAGCCTCGGTGGCGGCCGCGTCGGCACCGCCGTTCTCGGCGGCACGGCGTGCGGCACGCGCCGCGGGATCGGCGACCAGGTAGATCTTGACCCGTGCGTCGGGGGCGACGACCGAGCCGATGTCACGCCCCTCGACCACGATGCCGTCGCTGCCCGCGATGACGCGGCGCTGCAGGTCGACCAGCAGCTCGCGCACGTGCGGCACCGCCGCGACGAGGCTGACCGATCCCGTCACCTCGTCGGTGCGGATCGGCTCGGCGACGTCGGTGCCGTCGACGTGGATCGTCGGGTCGAGCGGATCGGTGCCCGACGCCAGCGTGACGGCGTCGGACGCCGTCGCGACGGCCTCGGCGTCGGCCAGGTCGACGCCCCGGCGCAGCAACGCCCACGTCATGGCCCGGTACATCGCACCGGTGTCGAGGTAGTCGAGACCGAGGCGGTCGGCGACGCCACGGGACGTGCTCGACTTGCCGGAGCCGGACGGCCCGTCGATCGCGATGACGAGGGGGGAAGTCACAGGAGGTGCACCTTCTTCGGGGAACGGGTCTGAGGGGAACGGATCTGCGGGATGACGGGTGGTGGGGTTCGGGTCGCTCACGGGTACGCGGTCCAGCCGCGGGACGTCAGGGCCCGCACCAGCGCCTGGCCGACGCCGGCCGCGACGGCGATCTCGGCCAGGCCGACGGGACGTCCGAGGTCGTGGTCGAGGCGCAGGTCCTCGATGTTGACGCCCGCCTCCCCCGTGTGCGCCATGAGGCGCGACAGCTCGCCGGGGCGGTCGGCGACCTGGACGTGCACGACGTCGACGTCGGACGCCGAAGAGCCGTGCTTGCCGGGGATCAGGGCCGTGCCGCGACGGCCCGACTCGAGCACGCTCGCCAGGACGTCGTCGTCGGTGTCGTCGGCGTCGAGCGCCCCGATGACGCGGTCGAGGTCGTCGCGCACGCGTTCGAGGACGGCCTTGACGTCACGACGGTTGGTGCCGAGGATGTCGCGCCACAGTGCGCTGTCGCTCGCGGCGATGCGGGTCGTGTCGCGCAGGCCCGCGCCCGACAGCGCCAGCGAGTTGCCCTCCGCCTCGTGGAGCCGCGCCGCCGTCAAGGTCGACATGACCTGCGGGACGTGCGAGACGAGCGCGACGGCCCGGTCGTGGGCGGCGGACTCCATGATGATCGGCACCGCACCGACGTGCAGCGCCAGGTCGACGACGGCGTCGAGGGCGTCGGAGCGGGTGGCCGGCCCGGGGGTGACGGCCCACGGACGTCCCTCGAACAGCTGGGCCGACGCCGCCATGGGCCCGGAGCGCTCGCTGCCCGCCATCGGGTGCCCGCCGGCGAAGCGCTCGGCACCGTCGAGGCCCTCGACGGCCTGCTGGATGCCCGACTTGACGCTCGTGACGTCGGTGACCAGCGCGTCGTGCCAGCGCGCCAGGGCCTCGGCCACGACGGCACCGGACGCCGACGGCGGCACCGCCACCACCACGAGGTAGGGACGCACGGCGTCGTCGAGCGGCCGGCCGGCACCTCGCGAGACCGCGACCTCGACGTTGCCCGGCAGGGCGTCGTGCAGCACGACGTCGACGTCGTGCGACCGCAGCGCCAGGCCCACCGAGGTGCCGATGAGCCCGCAGCCGACGACGAGCACGGGCCCGTCGAGGGCCTGCGGCGAGAGTGCCGTCATGCGTCGTCCACGCTGTCGAGCAGCGCGCCGAGCTCGTCGCGCGTCAGGTCGCGCATCGCACCCGACGACAGGCCGCCGACGTGCAGGGGCCCGAAGGCCGACCGGTTCAGCTCGCGCACCGGGTGGCCCGCGGCGTCGAGCAGCCGCCGGACGATGCGGTTCCTGCCCATGTGGATGTCGAGCTCGACGAGCGAGCGGCCGCGCGAGCGGTCCTTGACGATGAAGCGGTCGACGCGCGCCGGGCCGTCGTCGAGCTCGATGCCGGCCTTGAGCCGTGCGCCCAGGGCGTCGGGCACGTCGCCGTCGACCAGCGCGACGTACGTCTTGGTGATCTCGAACGACGGGTGGGCCAGCTTGTGCGCGAGGTCGCCGTCGTTGGTCATGAGCAGCAGCCCGGACGTGTCGGTGTCGAGCCGCCCGACGTGGAACAGCCGGTCCTCGCGGCCCGCGACGAACGTCGACAGGTCGGGGCGTCCCTGCTCGTCGGACATCGACGTGACGATGCCGCGCGGCTTGTTGAGCAGCACGTACGCGTGCTCGCTCGCCACGGGGATGCGTTTGCCGTCGACGCGGATGACGTCGGTGGCGGGGTCGACGCGCGCCCCCATGACGTCGATCGTCTCGCCGTTCACCTCGACGCGGCCGTGCGCGATCATGTCGTCGCAGCGGCGGCGGCTGCCCAGGCCCGCCTGGGCCAGGGCCTTCTGCAGGCGGATCTCAGCCACGGTCGTCCTCCTGGTCGGTCACGTCGGTCGGCGTCGGGTCGTCGTCGATCGCGTCCTGCTCCTGCGTGAGCCCCTGCTCGGCCGCGAGGGCCCCGAGGACGTCGTCGGCGCCGGCGAGGCCCTCGTCCTCCATGTCCTCCATCTCGGGCAGGTGCTGCGCGATGTCGGGCAGCTCGCCGATCGACCCGAGGCCCATGCGCTCGAGGAAGTAGCTCGTCGTGCGGTACAGCACGGCACCGCTCTCGGCGTCGTTCCCGCCCTCCTCGATCAGCCCGCGCGTCACGAGCGTGCGGACGACGCCGTCGACGTTGACGCCGCGGATCGCCGAGATGCGCGAGCGGCTGATCGGCTGCCGGTAGGCCACGACGGCCATCGTCTCGAGCGCCGCCTGCGTCAGTCGCGCCTGCTGACCGTCGAGGATGAACCGCTCGACGGCGCCCGCGAACTCCTCGCGGGTGAAGAACCGCCATCCGCCCGCGACGTTGCGCAGCTCGAACCCGCGCCCCTGCCGGGTGTACTCGTCGGCCAGGGCACCGAGCGCGTCGGCGACGTCGGTCGGCGGGTGGCCCACTGCCTGGGCCAGCGTCAGGTGGTCGAGCGGCTGGTCGGCGACCATCAG
Organism: Aeromicrobium sp. CFBP 8757; assembly: GCF_014841755.1. Classification (NCBI taxonomy): domain Bacteria; kingdom Bacillati; phylum Actinomycetota; class Actinomycetes; order Propionibacteriales; family Nocardioidaceae; genus Aeromicrobium; species Aeromicrobium sp. CFBP 8757. The sequence continues at coordinate 30,210 of NZ_JACYUM010000005.1, read as the reverse complement.
CACCGCCTCGAGGGCGGGCCGCAGCTCGAGCATCTCGAGCTCGAGCTCGTGGGGGCCGGACGGGAAGCTCTGCTCAGTCATCGGTGCTCTCGGGGTCGGTGGTCGTGTCGGCGTCGGGTTCGACCAGGCTCGCGTCGATCAGGACGGGCTCGTCGTCGGCGACCGACGGCGCGTCGAACTCCCCGCCCACGTCGATGTCGCCGTCGTCGGTGCCGGTCCAGCGGATGTGCAGGTCGCCCAGCGGGGTGGCCTGCTCGAACGAGATCGCGCCCTCGCGGAACAGCTCGAGGACGGCCAGGAACCGGGCGACCTTGGTGGCCAGGTCGGGGGCGTCGGCGGTCAGCGCCCGGAACGTCATGCCGCCCTTGCGGCGCAGCTGGTCGACGACCAGGTGCGCCTGCTCGCGGACGCTGACCTGCGGCGCGTGCAGGTGGGCCAGCGACAGGATCGGGACGGGCTTGTCCTCGAACGCCTTGGCCGCCAGCAGGGCGAGCTCGTCGGGGCCGACCGAGATCAGCACCTCCGGCAGCAGGTCGGCGAACCGCGGCTCGAGCGTGACGACCCGTGGGAAGCGGCGCGCCTCGCGGGCCAGCCGCTCGGCCATGATGCCGGCGACCTGCTTGAACGCGCGGTACTGCATCAGGCGGGCGAACAGCAGGTCGCGCGCCTCGAGCAGCGCGAGGTCCTCCTCGTCCTCGACCTCGGCCTGCGGCAGCAGCCGCGCGGTCTTGAGGTCGAGCAGCGTCGCCGCGACGAGCAGGAAGTTGGTGGTCTGCTCGAGGTCGTCGCCCAGCGCCTTGATGTAGGCGATGAACTCGCCCGTGACGGCCGACAGCGCGACCTCGGTGATGTCGAGCTCGTGCTTCGAGATCAGCTGCAGCAGCAGGTCGAAGGGGCCCTCGAAGTTCGTGAGGTTGACCTGGAACCCGGTCGGCGCGGACTCGTCGACGTCCGCGACGCTCACGACTCGCTCAATCGCCGTGCGACGTCGCTCTGGGTGCCGCGGGACTCCAGGTCGGCCAGTGCCACCGCGAGGGCGGCCCGGACGAACCGTCCGCGGTCGACGCTGCGGCCCAGCTCGGCGCGCAGGCCCAGCCGCGCCTGCTCGACGGCCATCAGCTCGGCCGCCGTCACGTAGACCGTCATCTTCTCGTCGTGCTTGACCCGTCCGCTCGCCGCGACGGGCGCCTCCGGCTCGGGCTGCGGCTCCGGCTCGACGTCGTCCGCGCGCGCCGACCGGGCCGGGGCCGTGGCCCGGAACAGCTCGTCGGCACCGGGCATCGACGGTCGCTTGCCGCCGCCGCCCGACGGGGTCGTCACGCGTCGGGGCATCGAACGAGGACCTCCCGCGCGAGCTGGCGGTACGACGTGGCGCCCGGTGACGTCGTGGCGTACTCGGTGATGGGCTCGCCGGCGACCGTCGAGTCGGAGAACTTGACGGTGCGGCGGATGACGGTGTGGAACACGAGGTCGCCCCAGCCCTCGACGAGGGTCTGCAGCACCTCCTTGCCGTGCAGGGTGCGGCTGTCGTACATCGTGCCGAGCAGGCCGATGATCTCGAGCTCGTCGTTGGTGCGGTCGCGCACCTTCTCGATCGTGTCCTTCAGCAGCGCGACACCGCGCAGGGCGAAGTACTCGCACTCCAGGGGCACCAGCACGCCGTTCGCGGCGGTCAGCGCGTTGACCGTCAGCAGGCCCAGCGACGGCTGGCAGTCGATCAGGATGACGTCGTAGTCCGAGCGCACGGGCTTGAGCACCCGCGCGAGCACCTGCTCGCGTCCGACCTCGGTGACCAGCCGCATCTCGGCGGCCGACAGGTCGATGTTGGACGGCACGAGGTCGAGCCCCTCGACGGCCGTCGGCAGGATGAGGTCCTTGATCGCGATCTCGCGGTCCATCAGCACGTGGTAGATGCTCTGCTCGAGCTCGTGCGCGTTGACGCCGAGCCCGACCGTCATCGAGCCCTGGGGGTCGAAGTCGACGAGCAGGACCTTGCGGCCGAGCTCGACCAGCGCGGCGCCCAGGTTGATCGTCGTCGTGGTCTTGCCGACGCCGCCCTTCTGGTTGCACAGGGCGATGATCGTCGCGGGCTTGGACGGGTCGCGAGGCTTCGGCTCGGCGAACACGGGCATGGGTCGCCCGGTGGGACCCAGTTCCGCGGTCATGCTGTCTTTCTCATGTGCTAACCCCTGCAGATCGACCCGGCGGACGACCGACACTCTACCGCCAGAAGTCGACATGGCGACCATCCGTCGGGCAATCGCGGCCCGCCCCCGGCACCCGCCCCTGCGGTGTCAGTCGCGGGCGGCCCGTGGATGCGCCGTGGCGTAGATCTCGCGCAGCTTCTCGACCGTCACGAGGGTGTAGATCTGCGTCGTCGTGACCGAGGCGTGCCCCAGCAGCTCCTGCACGACGCGGACGTCGGCGCCGCCGTCGAGCAGGTGCGTCGCGAACGAGTGGCGCAGGGTGTGCGGCGAGACGTCGGTCGTGACGCCCGCCCGCTCGGCCGCCTTGGTCAGGACCGTCCACGCGCTCTGGCGCGACAGGCGCCCGCCACGGGCGTTGAGGAACACCGCGGGCGTGCTGGTGCGCGCCGACACCAGCGCGGGCCGCGAGGCCGTCAGGTAGTCGCTCAGCGAGGCTCGGGCGTACGAGCCGAGCGGCACGATCCGCTGCTTGCCGCCCTTGCCGCGCAGCAGGATCGTCGCGTCCTCCAGGTCGAGGTCGTCGACGTCGAGCCCGACCGCCTCGGAGATGCGGGCCCCCGTGCCGTACAGCACCTCGAGCAGGGCCCGGTCGCGCGACGACAGCGTCGTGCCCGGCGCCCCGGCCGCGTCGAGGATCGCCTCGACGTCCGACAGCGGCAGCGCCTTGGGCAGCCGCGACGCGGGTCGGGGCGGCTTGATCGCCGCCGTGACGTCGGTCGCGACGAGCTGCTCGCGCAGCCAGAAGCGGTGCAGCCCCCGCACGGCCACGATCGTGCGGGCCGCGCTGGCCGTGCCGAGCGCGACATGCTCGTCGTCGCCCGTCCGCAGCTCGCCCAGGAACGCCGCGACGTGGTTCTCGGTGACGTCGGACGGGTCGGAGATGCCCTGGGCGGCGAGGAAGACGGCGTAGCGGCGCAGGTCGCGCCGGTACGACCGCAGGGTGTTGTCGGCCAGCCCCCGCTCGACCGTCAGGTGGCTCAGGTAGTCGTGGACGCCGCGTCCGACGTCCTGGCTCATCGGTCGCGCTGCGCCCGCACCGCCAGGATCGCCGCCACGGTCTTGGCGTCGGTGATGCGGCCCTCGAGCACCCCCGCGACGGCGTCGTCGAACGGCAGCCACCACTGGGCCATGTGCGCCTCCTCGGCCTCGCGCTCGGTGCGGTCGGCGTCGGCGACGGGGGTCAGGTCGCTGGCGACGTACACCTGGATGCGCTCGGTCGAGTAGCCCGGCGTCATCTGCAGGTGCAGCAGCGGCGCCCACGTGGCCGCGACGACGTCGGCCTCCTCGGCCAGCTCACGGGCGGCGGCGTCCTGCGGGGCCTCTCCCTCGACGTCGAGCGTCCCGGCCGGCAGCTCGAGCAGCCGACGTCCGGTGGGGTGCCGGTACTGCTCGACGAGCAGCAGCCGGTCGGCGCCGTCGATCGCGACGACCGCGACCGCGCCGTTCGGACGGACGACGGCCCGCGCGTGCTCGTCACCGGACGGGTCGACGATCGTGTCGACCGTCAGGCTCACGTAGGGGCTCTCGAACTGCGGGACACTCGATGCGACGGGCCACGACTCGTCGGCGTCGCCGATCGCCGTCGCGGCCAGGAGCCCCGGAAGACCGGGGTGCTCCGTCACGCGTCGACCTGCTCGGCGTGCCCGACGGCCTGCTCGACCGGCAGGCGCGTCTCGCGCTGGCGGTCGAGCGCCGCGCCGATCAGCCCGGCGAACAGCGGGTGGGCCTTGGTCGGGCGCGACTTCAGCTCGGGGTGGGCCTGGGTCGCGACGTAGTAGGGGTGCACCTCGCGCGGCAGCTCGACGAACTCGACGAGGGTGCCGTCGGGCGACGTGCCGCTGAAGACCAGACCCGCCTCGGCGAGCTGCCCGCGGTACGCGTTGTTGACCTCGTAGCGGTGACGGTGGCGCTCGTCGACCGACGTCGAGCCGTACGCCTCGGCGACGACGCTGCCCGGGTCGAGCGAGGCGGGGTACGAGCCCAGACGCATCGTGCCGCCGAGGTCGCCCTCGCCGTCGACGATCGCGAGCTGCTCGGCCATCGTCGCGACGACGGGGTGCTGGGTCGCGGCGTCGAACTCCGAGGAGCTGGCCCCCGCGATGCCGGCGACGTTGCGGGCGTACTCGATCACCATGCACTGCAGGCCGAGGCACAGCCCCAGGACCGGGATGCCCCGCTCGCGGGCGTACGTCAGCGCGCCGAGCTTGCCCTCGATGCCGCGGATGCCGAAGCCACCCGGCACGCAGATGCCGTCGACGTCGCCCAGGTGCTGGGCCGCGCCCGACTCGGTCTCGCAGTCGTCGGAGCCGACCCAGCGCAGGCGGATGCGGGCGTCGTGCGCGAAGCCTCCGGCGCGCAGCGCCTCGCCGACCGACAGGTACGCGTCGGGCAGGTCGATGTACTTGCCGACCAGCGCGATCGTCACCTCCTCGGCGGGCTGGTGGACGCGGCGCAGCAGCTCGTCCCACTGCGTCCAGTCGACGTCGCGGAACGGCAGGTCGAGGCGACGCACGACGTACGCGTCGAGGCCCTGGCGGTGCAGCACCTTCGGGATGTCGTAGATCGACGGGGCATCGCTCGCGGTGACGACGGCCTCCTCGTCGACGTCGCACATCAGCGAGATCTTGCGCTTCATGCTCTCGGGGATCTCGCGGTCGGCGCGGCACACGATCGCGTCGGGCTGGATGCCGATCGAGCGCAGCGCCGCGACGGAGTGCTGCGTCGGCTTGGTCTTGAGCTCCTGCGACGGGCCGATGTAGGGCACGAGCGAGACGTGCAGGAAGAACACGTTGCCGCGACCGACGTCGTGGCGCACCTGGCGGGCCGCCTCGAGGAACGGCAGCGACTCGATGTCGCCGACGGTGCCGCCGATCTCGGTGATGACGACGTCGACGTCGGGCCCGGACATCGCGCGGATGCGCGACTTGATCTCGTTGGTGATGTGCGGGATGACCTGCACGGTGTCGCCGAGGTAGTCGCCGCGGCGCTCCTTGGCGATGACCTCGGAGTAGACCTGGCCGGTCGTGACGTTGGCCTTGCCCGACAGGTCGACGTCGAGGAAGCGCTCGTAGTGGCCGACGTCGAGGTCGGTCTCGGCGCCGTCCTCGGTCACGAACACCTCGCCGTGCTGGAACGGGTTCATCGTGCCGGGATCGACGTTCAGGTACGGGTCGAGCTTCTGCATCGTGACGCGCAGGCCGCGTGACTTCAGCAGTCGTCCGAGGCTCGATGCCGTCAGGCCCTTGCCGAGCGACGACGCGACCCCTCCGGTGACGAAGACGTGCTTGGTAACCGCGCTACCTGACAAGGTGACTCCCGTGGTCGAGTTCGATGTCGAGCGCTCGTGATGCGGCTGTCCGCATCAGGCCTCCACGGGATTCCAGCCTACCAACGAAACACCCGTCGGGGCCAACGACACCCTCGACGGGCCGCGATCACTGCGGCAGCGCGCCGCCACTGCTGCGCGAGGTGCCCCAGGCGCCGGGCTGTCCGCCGGCCTGCGAGGCCACGGCCATGACCGTCACGATGCGACCGGCCGCCGAGTCCGTGACGTCGACGGTCGACACGGACGCCGCGAACGCACCGTCGCGCACCGCCTTGACCGCTCCCCCGTCGGTGCTGGACGACGCGGGACCGGCCACGACGACACCCTTGCCCGTCTCGTTCATGGCACCGGCCAGTGCCGCGACGACCGTGCTGCGATCGGCCGTGCCGGCCCGCTCCGGGCCCGCGACGACGACGGCCAGCGTCGCGAGGTTGGCCGGCTGGTCGTCCGCGCTGATCAGGTCGCCCTCGGTGAAGGCCGAGCGGATCGCGGTGGCCGTCTGGTCGGTCGCGGTGGTCTCGTCGGCGAGGTACGCCCGCGCGAGCGCCGCCCCGATGCGTCCGTAGCTGTCGGAGGCACCGCTGACACCGGGGTCACCCGCGGCCGACTGCTGGGCCACGCCCTCGGCGAACTGGCGGTCGGCGGCGTCGAGCACCTTGCTCGACAGCTCGACCTGGCCCGTCACCTCGGCACCCGCGAGCTGCAGGTCGCTGACGATGCCGCCGACCTCGCCCTGGCTCGCACCGGGGACCGTCATGACGACGACCGACTGGCCCTTGAGGCGGTCCTCCAGCAGGCCGTCCGCGGTGCGGCCCGCGAAGCCCGCCTCGAACGAGGCGACAGCAGGATCGGTCGCGGTCGACGTGCCGGTGCCGCGCAGCGAGTCGCCGGCCTCGTCGAGCGGACCCGACCCGAGGGCGATGCCGGCGGCCAGGGCGATGAGGATCGCGGCGACGGAGACGAGGTGGTAGCGGAACGTGATCACGTGAAGAGTCCTTTGATCCAGGCGGCGAGGTCGGTCGACCGGTCACCGATGGTGTCGAACCAGTCCTGACCCACGGGGGTGATGCCGACCGCGACCGCGACGGCGGCGACGCCGGCGATCAGCAGCAGCAGGACGGGCCACACGGCGTGCCGACGTGACGAGAAGTGGTGGACGGCCTTGGCGTCGACGATCTTGGCCCCGGCGCGCAGGCGCGCCACGAACATGCGGGCCGACTCGGCGGGCGGCTGCTCCATGAGCTTGGCCAGCGAGCTGGGTGCGCCGACGTGCACGATGACGGCCGCGTCGTTGGTGTCGGCCAGCAGGATCGCCAGGTCGTCGTCGGAGCCCGTCGACACGAAGGTCACGATCTCCATGCCGTGGCGCTCGAGGCGCTCGGGCCCGTCGACCATGCCGGACGGTGTCGTGACGACGACCTCGCCGGCCTTCTTGATCGCGGCGTCGGAGATGTTGTCGAGCGCGCCGACGACGATCCCGGGCGTCAGGCCGGCCCGCAGCAGCACGTCGGCGCCGGGGCCCGCGCCGATCAGGACGGGGTCGTGGTCGCGGATCCAGCGGCGCAGGTGCTTGAGGTCGGCGGCGTCGTCGTACGCGTTCGACACCACGACGACCGGACGGCCCTTCAGGGGCGTCCGCAGCCGGGGCACCTGGGCGCCCGACATCAGCATCGCGTGCTCGCGGTGGATGTGGTCGGTGGCGTTGGCGGCGAGCGAGTCGAGCCGCGTGGCCAGGCCGTCGCGGGCGGCCTTCAGGTCGCTCGCGGTGCGCTCCTCGTCGAGCTCGACGCCGCTGGCCACCACCATCTCGTCGCGGAACACCAGCCCGCCCGCGACCCGGACCTGGTCGCCGCTCTTGAGCCGGGTCCACACGTCCTCGCTCGTGACGTCGATCAGCACGATGCCCGCCTTCGCGAGCAGCTGCGGACCCGTGTTCGGCGCGCGGCCGGACGTCGACCGGGCGGCATTGAGCACGACCGCGACCCGCTGGTCGATCATGGTCTGCGCCTGCCGGGCGTCGAGGTCGGGCTGCTCGACGAGCGCGACCTCACCCGGGGTCAGCGCGTCGAGGTCGGCGTCGCGCCGGGCGAGCCGGACCGTTCCGACGACCCCTTCCGCGTCCGGGGGCGGTGCTGTCTTGCGTCTCCTGATGGCCATCGGGGTCCATGCTTCCCGCTGGGCACGGCTGAGCGGGGAGCGGAAGCGGCGTGTCGCGGGAAACCGAAGGATTCAGGAACGGCTCAGGAGCCCTGCCGGGCGAGGTCGAGCAGCTCGCGGGCGTGGGCCTGGGCCGCCGCCGACTCCTCCTGGCCGGCCAGCATGCGGGCGAGCTCGTCGACGCGGCCCGACTCGGCGACCTCGGAGACCGAGCTGCTCGTGACGGTGCCGTCGTCGTCCTTGGACACCACGAAGTGGTGGTCGGCGAACGCCGCCACCTGCGGCAGGTGGGTCACCGCGATGACCTGCGCGTGCTGTGCGAGCCGCGCCAGACGGCGACCCACCTCGACCGCGGCCTTGCCGCCGATGCCGGCGTCGACCTCGTCGAAGACCAGGGTCGGGACGGTCGTGCGGTCGGCCAGGACGACCTCGAGCGCCAGCATGAGCCGCGACAGCTCGCCCCCGCTGGCCCCCTTGTGGAGCGGCCGTAGGCCCATGCCGCTGTTGGCGGAGAACAGCAGCTCGACGTCGTCGACGCCGTGCGGCCCGGGTGTCGCGTCGACGGACGTCGTGACGGACGCCTCGAGGTGGGCCGACGGCATCGACAGCTGGGCGAGCTCGACGTCGACCAGCTCGCCGAGCCGCACGGCCGCCTCGGTGCGCAGCCGCGACATCTCGGCAGCCAGCCGGCGGACCTCGGGCACCAGGGTCTGCTGCTCGGCGACCAGCGAGGCGACGGCCTCGTCGTCGTTGCCGAGCTCGCCCAGACGGGCGGCGCTCGCCTCGGCCCACGCCAGGACGTCGTCGAGCGTCGGGCCGTACTTGCGCTGCAGGGCTGCGAGCGCCGCCCGGCGGTCCTGCAGGGCCGCGAGCCGCTCGGGGTCGAGGTCGACCCCGCCGGAGTACGCACCGAGGTCGGCCCCGACCTCGTCGATCAGGATGCCGACCTCGAGCACCCGCTCGGTCAGCGCGTCGAGCACGGGGTCGTGCCCGGCGGCGTCCTGCAGGTGGGCGGACGCCTCGGCGATCTGCGTGCGTGCCGCGGTCGGCCCGGCGTCGCCGACCAGCAGCCCGTGCGCGAGGTCGGCGGCGCGCGCCAGCGACTCGGCGTGGGCCAGCACGCCCTCCTCGGCCTTGAGCTCCTCGTCCTCGCCGGCCTGCGGGTCGACGGTCTCGACCTCGTCGAGGCCGAACCGCAGCACGTCGAGCTCACGGGCCCGCTCCTGGGCGTGCGTGCGCAGCTCGTCGAGACGGCGCTCGACGGCGCGCCACCGCGCATGGACGGGGGCGTAGGCCGCCGCGGCCGCCGCGAACGGCTCGCCGGCGAACCGGTCGAGGGCGGCGCGCTGCTCGGCGGCCCGCAGCAGCCGGTGCTGGTCGGACTGGCCGTGCACCGCGACGAGCTCGTCGGTGACCTCGGACAGCAGCGCGGCCGGCACGGTGGCGCCGCCCGCGACGGCGCGCGATCGACCCTGGGCCGACAGGATGCGCCCCAGGATCACGACGTCGTCGTCGATGCGGCCCCCCGCGTTCTCGACCGCGTCGGCCGCGGCCGCGCCCGCCCGGACACCGATCGTGGCCTCGACGCGGGCCTGGTCGGCGCCGCGCCGGACGAGCCCGGGGTCGGCGCGGTCGCCCCGCAGGAGACCCAGCGCCGTGACGACCATGGTCTTGCCGGCTCCGGTCTCGCCCGTGATGACGGTGAACCCCTCCGACAGCTCGAGCTCGGCGGAGTCGATGACACCCAGCCCCCGCAGGGTCAGCTGCTGCCAGATCGTGCGCTCGGACGTCACGGCGCCTGTCCCTCCCAGCGTCGTTCGGCGACCCCGCGCCAGCCGGCGACCGGCAGGTCGAACTTGCGGACGAGCCGGTCGGCGAACGAGGCGGGGTGCAGGCGCGCCAGACGGACGGTCTCGCGCCCCTTGACCACCTCGACCCGCGAGCCCACGGGCAGCTCGGCGGCCCGGCGTCCGTCGCACCACAGCACGCCGCGCGACTGCTCGCCCACGACCTCGATCGCGAGCGTCGAGTCGGGCGAGACGACCAGGGGGCGGGCGAACAGCGCGTGCGCACTGATCGGCACCATCAGGAGCGCCTGCACCTCGGGCCACACGATCGGGCCGCCGGCGCTGAAGTTGTAGGCCGTCGATCCGGTCGGGGTCGCGCACACGATCCCGTCGCAGCCCCATCGCGACACGGGGCGGTCGTCGATCTCGACGACGACCTCGAGCATGCGCTCGCGGGCCGCCTTCTCGACCGAGGCCTCGTTGAGGGCCCAGTTGGTGGCCACGACCTCGCCGCCGACCGTGACCGAGACGTCGACCGTGAGCCGGTCCTCGACCGTGTAGGTGCGGTCGACGACGACCCGGACGACGTCCTGCATGTCGTCGACGTCGGCCTCGGCCAGGAAGCCCACGTGCCCCAGGTTGACCCCGAGCAGCGGGGTGCCGGTGCCGCGGCACAGCTCGGCCGCGCGCAGGATCGTGCCGTCGCCGCCGAACACGACCGCGAGCTCGCACCCGTCGGCGGCACCGGGACGCGACGCGACGACGTCGGCGCCCTCGACCCCTGCGGCCAGCAGCGCCTCGGCCTCGGGCTCGAGCACGCAGACGCCGATGCCCTCGGCGCGCAGGTCGGCGGCGAAGGCCGCCGCGACCTTGACGGCCTCGTCGCGTCCCTCGTGGACGGCGAGCAGCACGGTCCTCATCGGTCGTCCCCGTCGCCGGTGGGCACCGTGGCCGCGGCCGTGGTCAACGGACCGGCGGCCACGACGTCGTGCGCCGCCTGCAGGCTCGGGGCCTCGGCGTCGGAGCGCAACCAGCAGAAGTACTCGACGTTGCCGGCCGGGCCCGGCAGCGGGCTCGGCGCGAGCGCACGGGTGCCCCAGCCCAGGTCGTGCGCGGACCGGCAGACCCGGTGCACGGCGTCGGCATGCAGCTCGGGATCGCGGACCACACCGTTCTTGCCGAGGTTGCTCCTGCCGACCTCGAACTGCGGCTTGATCATCAGCACGATGTCGCCCTCCGGACTCGGCTCGCACACCCGCGTGAGTGCCGGCATCACCACCGTAAGGGAGATGAACGACAGATCGGAGACGATCAGCTGCACGGGGCCGCCGATGTCGGAGGCCTCGAGGTGGCGGATGTTGGTGCGGTCGAAGACGTGCACCCGCTCGTCCGACTGCAGGGCCCACACGAGCTGGCCGTAGCCGACGTCGACGGCAGCCACCTCACGTGCGCCCTTGCGCAGCAGCACGTCGGTGAACCCGCCGGTCGACGCGCCGGCGTCCAGGCAACGGCGTCCTGAGACCTCCAGGCCCATCGGCTCGAAGACCGACAGGGCGCCGAGCAGCTTGTGCGCGCCGCGTGAGGCATAGGTCGGCTCGTTGCTCTCGCGCACCACGATCGCCTGGTCGGTCGTCACGCCCGTCGCGGCCTTGGTCGCGACGGATCCGGCGACCTTGACCAGCCCCTCGTCGATCAGCGAGCTCGCGTGCTCGCGTGACCGGGCCAGACCACGGCGCACCAGCTCGGCGTCGAGCCGCAGGCGTCTGCTCATGCGGACTCGGGAGCGACCCCGTCGCGCCCGGCGTTGGCGAGCGACTCGCGCAGCGCGCCGTGGACGGCGTCGAACTCCTCGGGGTGCAGCGAGAGGTCGAGGTCGTCGATGCGGCTCAGGCGCTCGAGCGCCTCGTCGATCGCGGCATGACCGGTCGTCGGCGCCGCGGGGAGGTCGTGCCCCGTGACGTCGCGGTCGGGCACGTCGAGATCATCGTGCGGCTGGCTCATGCGACCAGTGTCCCACCCAGGCGCACACGGGCGGCGGAGCGATCGTGCACGTGCCACGCCAGACCGACGGCGGCACGCAGCAGCGTCGTCGACGACGCCTGGCCCTCCTCGACCTCGACGACACCGTCGCGGACCTCGACCGACGCGTCACCGCACCGGGCGCGTCCTCCCTCCACCATCACCTCGGGGTGCTGCTCGGCGAGCCCCCTCAGGTCGTGCGAGACGAAGGTCGGCCGGTGACCGGGGTCGGCGTCGGCGATCTCCTGCAACGAGCTCACGCCCGTCAGCACCGCGAGGCTGTCGATGCCCGCGGCGATCGCACCGTCGATGTCGGTGTCGAGGCGGTCGCCGACCATCAGCGGGTGGGTGCCGCCCACGCGGGCGATCGTCTCGTCGAACAGGGCACGCTCGGGCTTGCCCGCGACGATCGGCTCGGCCCCGGTCGCGGTGCGCACGGCCTGGACCAGCGAGCCGTTGCCCGGGGCGATGCCGCGGGCGGTCGGGACGGTCATGTCGGTGTTGCTGGCGTACCAGGGCAGACCCGACTGGATCGCGTACGCCGCCTCGGCCAGGTCGTGCCAGCCGATGTCGGCGTGGAAGCCCTGCACGACCGCGACGGGACCGTCGTCGAGCGACGTGACGCACCGCAGTCCCCGCTGCTCGAGCGGGACCGTGAGCCCCTCGCCGCCGACGACCAGCACGGCCGCACCGGCGGGCAGGGCATCGGCCATCAGGTGCGCGACGGCCTGCGCGGACGTCACGACGTCGTCGTCGCTCACGTCGGGCATGCGCATGTCCCGCAGCTTCTGGGCGACCGTGTCGGCCGTGCGGGAGGCGTTGTTGGTGATGTACGCCAGCCGCAGACCCTCGCCGCGCGCCGCGACGAGCGCCTCCGCGGCCCCCGCGATCGCGTCGGCGCCCCGGTAGACGACGCCGTCCAGGTCGAGCATCGCCAGGTCGTAGGACGTGCTGAGCGATCGTGTCGTCGAGCCCAAGGTCATGGACCCGAGGCTACCGCCGTGGTCGTCGCGCGCCGGCACGCGTCGACCTCGACGCTGACCCAGCTCGCGACCCCACCTCCCCCGCTGGTGAACCGTCGGCGCAGCTGTCCGTCGACCTCGACCTCGGTGCCGGCGGTGAGGCGCGACACCGACCGGCGCAGCGCCGCCCTCCAGACGGTGCACTCGATCGTGTCGACGACCTGCTTGGAGCGCTTGCGGGCGGCGGGCCCGCGCCTCACGACGAGGCGGAACGTCACGAGCTCGTCGCCGCTCGGCAGCTGTCGTGTCTCGGGGTCGGCGGAGATCCGGCCGACCAGGTGTACGCGGTTGTTGTCATCGGTCATGACATGACGATGCCCCCCACCGGACGGTGAGGGGCATCGTCATCGTGCCTCTGTGGACGAGAGACCGTGCCGGTCAGGCCTGTGGACGCTGGTCGAGGTCGGCCAGGCGCTCCTCGGCGTCGGTCGTCTTGTTGCCGTCGACCGCCACCGTGCGGTGGAACCACTCGATCGCCTCGTCGCGACGGCCCGCGGCCAGCAGGGAGTCGGCGTAGGCGTACCGCAGGCGGGGCACCCATTCGCCGCGACCCTTGGTGTGCAGCGGCTCGGTCTCGAGCAGGCGGATCGCGGCGTCGTGCTGACCCTGGTCGCGACGGGCACCGGCCACGACGATCGACAGCTCGATCTGGCCCGCGTCGTCGAGCTGCGACCGGATCTCGGTGGTGTCGTAGGCGATCGCCTTGTCGGGACGCTTCAGGGCGCGCTCGCAGTCGGCCATCATCGGGGCGTAGATGTATCCACCCGTCATGCGCCGCGCGGCACGGAACTCCGACAGCGCCTCGGCCCACTTGCCGCAGGCGTAGGCCGTCTCGCCACACGCCTCGCGCACCAGACCCGTACGGGTGGCCCGGGCGCGCGCCGCGAGTGCGTGCTTGTGCGCCGTCTCGGGATCCTCCGAGATCAGCATGCCGGCCATCACGAGGTGACGGGCCACCTTGTCGGCGAGCTTCTCGGGCAGGCTCTGGAGGGCCTGGCGAGCGTGCTTGTCGAGGTCGTTGGCGCTGACGTCGTCGGGGATCGGCGGTCCGTCGTAGATCTTCTGGGCCGCGGTGCGGTCGCCCTCCTCCTGACGACGGTCGCGACGGGCCTCGTACGGCTTGCCATCGCGACGCGGTGTCTGGGGCTTGCCGTCGCGGCGGGCCGGAGCCGGCTTGCCGTCGCGACGGTCCGACGACTTGGAGGCGCCCCGGGGAGCGTCACCGCTGCCTCGTCGGTCGCGGCCTCCCTGGCCGGCGGGCTTGCCACCACGACCAGCTCCCGCGGCACCGCGGCCTGAGCCGCCCTTGGACGAACCCTGTCCGCCCTCGCGGCGCGGACCTCTCGACTCTGCCATGAGTCGTTCCTTCCATCGAAACTCTTGAAGTGCCACCATCGTAGGTGGCCCCCATCTGGTGGGGAAATGCAGCGAGGCCGCCCCTGGGGGGCGGCCTCGCGCTAATGATTGTCCGGCGACGTCCTACTCTCCCACACCGTCTCCAGTGCAGTACCATCGGCGCTGAGAGGCTTGACTTCCGGGTTCGGAATGTTGCCGGGTATTTCCCTCTCGCCATGGTCGCCGAAACTCTATGGAGATATCAGTTAAACCTTCCCCCACGCCCCGTGTGGTTCCGATGAACCCGGGGTGTATTGGTGGGGGTGGTTCCCGATCATATCTCGGGAACCTCACAGTGGACGCGGTAGTGCAAACTTTGTAAGAAACAAGCCCTCGGCCTATTAGTACCGGTCGGCTCCACACATTGCTGTGCTTCCACCTCCGGCCTATCAACCCAGTGGTCTGCTGGGGGCCTTACCTGGTAAACCAGTGGGAAACCTCATCTTGAAACACGCTTCCCGCTTAGATGCTTTCAGCGGTTATCGCTTCCGAACGTAGCTAACCAGCAGTGCTCTTGGCAGAACAACTGGCACACCAGAGGTTCGTCCATCCCGGTCCTCTCGTACTAGGGACAGATTTTCTCAAGTTTCCTACGCGCGCGGCGGATAGGGACCGAACTGTCTCACGACGTTCTAAACCCAGCTCGCGTGCCGCTTTAATGGGCGAACAGCCCAACCCTTGGGACCTGCTACGGCCCCAGGATGCGACGAGCCGACATCGAGGTGCCAAACCATCCCGTCGATATGGACTCTTGGGGAAGATCAGCCTGTTATCCCCGGGGTACCTTTTATCCGTTGAGCGACGCCGCTTCCACTTGCCAGCGCCGGATCACTAGTTCCGACTTTCGTCCCTGCTCGAGCTGTCACTCTCACAGTCAAGCTCCCTTGTGCACTTACACTCGAAACCTGATTGCCAACCAGGCTGAGGGAACCTTTGAGCGCCTCCGTTACATTTTAGGAGGCAACCGCCCCAGTTAAACTACCCATCAGGCACTGTCCCTGATCCAGATAATGGACCTAGGTTAGATATCTAGTACAGCCAGAGTGGTATTTCAACGATGACTCCACACTCACTGGCGTGAATGCTTCACAGTCTCCCACCTATCCTACACAAACTGAACCAAACACCAATACCAAACTATAGTAAAGGTCCCGGGGTCTTTCCGTCCTGCCGCGCGTAACGAGCATCTTTACTCGTAGTGCAATTTCGCCGAGTCCATGGTTGAGACAGCGCCCAAGTCGTTACTCCATTCGTGCAGGTCGGAACTTACCCGACAAGGAATTTCGCTACCTTAGGATGGTTATAGTTACCACCGCCGTTTACTGGGGCTTAAGTTCTGTGCTTCGCTTGCGCTGACACGTCCCCTTAACCTTCCAGCACCGGGCAGGAGTCAGTCCGTATACGGCGTCTTTCGACTTAGCACGGACCTGTGTTTTTAGTAAACAGTCGCTTGGGCCTGGTCTCTGCGGCCGTCAACGCTTCTCACAGCAAGTGTGATAACGAATCGGGCCCCCCTTCTCCCGAAGTTACGGGGGCATTTTGCCGAGTTCCTTAACCATGGTTCACTCGATCACCTTAGTATTCTCTACCTGACCACCTGAGTCGGTTTGGGGTACGGGCGGCTCTAGATCTCGCTAGATGCTTTTCTCGGCAGCATAGGATCACTCACTTCGACTAAAACGTCTCCCCATCAGATCTCAGGCTATGTGAATGACGGATTTGCCTATCATTCGCCCTACATCCTTAGCCCGGGACAACCATCGCCCGGGATGAGCTACCTTCCTGCGTCACACCATTGCTTGCCTACTACCAGATCGGGTCATGCGCAGCACTGGCATCGCTCCGAAGAGTCCCGCCAGATTTGGGCACTTAGCATTTCTGGGTTCAGCATGGGCGATCTAATGCCGGTACGGGAATATCAGCCCGTTGTCCATCGACTACGCCTGTCGGCCTCGCCTTAGGTCCCGACTTACCCAGGGAAGATTAGCTTGACCCTGGAACCCTTGGTCATTCGGTGGAGGAGTTTCTCACTCCTCATTCGCTACTCATGCCTGCATTCTCACTCGTGTAGCCTCCACGGCTGGATCACTCCGCCGCTTCGCTGGCCACACGACGCTCCCCTACCGATCCATACGCCTGGACCACGAAGGCCTGGCTATTGCATGAATCCCATAGCTTCGGTGGATAACTTGAGCCCCGCTAAATTGTCGGCGCGGAATTACTTGACCAGTGAGCTATTACGCACTCTTTCAAGGGTGGCTGCTTCTAAGCCAACCTCCTGGTTGTCTCTGCGACTCCACATCCTTTTCCACTTAGTTATCGCTTTGGGACCTTAGCTGATGGTCTGGGCTGTTTCCCTCTCGACAATGGAGCTTATCCCCCACTGTCTCACTGCTGCGCTCTCACTTATCGGCATTCGGAGTTTGGCTGAGTTCAGTAAGCTTGTAGGCCCCCTAGCCCATCCAGTGCTCTACCTCCGACAAGAAACACGCAACGCTGCACCTAAATGCATTTCGGGGAGAACCAGCTATCACGGAGTTTGATTGGCCTTTCACCCCTATCCACAGCTCATCCCCCCAGTTTTTAACCTAGGTGGGTTCGGTCCTCCACGCGGTCTTACCCGCGCTTCAACCTGGCCATGGATAGATCACTCCGCTTCGGGTCTAGATCCTGCAACTATGGTCGCCCTATTCGGACTCGCTTTCGCTACGGCTACGGCTCAACGCCTTAACCTCGCTACAGAACGCTAACTCGCAGGCTCATTCTTCAAAAGGCACGCTGTCACCCGTCACAAGGACGAGCTCCAACGGATTGTATGCACATGGTTTCAGGTACTATTTCACTCCCCTCCCGGGGTACTTTTCACCTTTCCCTCACGGTACTAGTCCGCTATCGGTCATCGAGGAGTATTTAGGCTTAACGGGTGGTCCCGCCAGATTCACACCGAATTTCAGGGGTTCGGTGTTACTCGGGGTAACGCAAAAGAGCCATGAGCTTACGTGTACGGGGGTATCACCCTCTATGCCGCGACTTTCCAGTCGGCTTTCACTTCACTCATGGTTTATGACTCTTTGCCAGGTCGGCAGACCAGGCCATGCGGCCCCACAACACCCAAACGACAACGCCTGCCGGCTATCACATCGTCTAGGTTTAGCCTCTTCCAGTTTCGCTCGCCACTACTACCGGAATCACTGTTGTTTTCTCTTCCTGTGGGTACTGAGATGTTTCACTTCCCCACGTTCCCTCCTACTGCCCTATGTGTTCAGACAGAGGTACCTGGACTTTACTCCAGGTGGGTTTCCCCATTCGGACATCCCCGGATCACAGGTCGGTTGTCACCTTCCCGGGGCTTTTCGCAGACTCCAACGTCCTTCATCGGCTCTCGATGCCAAGGCATCCACCATGTGCACTTAGTAGCTTGTTGTTACTACAAAGATGCTCGCGTCCACTGTGAAGTTCTCAAAATACGATCGGTCCCACATACAAGTCCCACGCCTACCCGAACCGCCTCCCAAAGGAAACGAACCCGAATGGTTCATGGGGATATGTGGTCCGAGAAACCAACCCTCGCGGACTGATCCCTCAGGACCCAACAGTGTGCCTGATTCAATGAACACCCACCCAGCAAGGTTCCACTCCCCGAAGGGAAGTACTGACGCTGGAAGCATCCATCAAGCCAAATAATCGACGATCCACTAGTGAGCTGAGACCGCGTCAACACATTCGGCTGACAAACGACTCATGGACAACCACCACGATGGGCAGCTGCCAGATGCTCCTTAGAAAGGAGGTGATCCAGCCGCACCTTCCGGTACGGCTACCTTGTTACGACTTCGTCCCAATCGCCAGCCCCACCTTCGACAGCTCCCTCCGTAAACGGTTGGGCCACTGGCTTCGGGTGTTGCCGACTTTCATGACGTGACGGGCGGTGTGTACAAGGCCCGGGAACGTATTCACCGCAGCGTTGCTGATCTGCGATTACTAGCGACTCCGACTTCATGGGGTCGAGTTGCAGACCCCAATCCGAACTGAGACCGGCTTTTTGGGATTCGCTCCACCTTACAGTTTCGCAGCCCTTTGTACCGGCCATTGTAGCATGCTTGAAGCCCTGGACATAAGGGGCATGAAGACTTGACGTCATCCCCACCTTCCTCCGAGTTGACCCCGGCAGTCTCCTATGAGTCCCCACCATTACGTGCTGGCAACATAGAACGAGGGTTGCGCTCGTTGCGGGACTTAACCCAACATCTCACGACACGAGCTGACGACAGCCATGCACCACCTGTATACCGACCAAAAGGGGGCTACATCTCTGCAGCTTTCCGGTATATGTCAAACCCAGGTAAGGTTCTTCGCGTTGCATCGAATTAATCAGCATGCTCCGCCGCTTGTGCGGGCCCCCGTCAATTCCTTTGAGTTTTAGCCTTGCGGCCGTACTCCCCAGGCGGGGCGCTTAATGCGTTAGCTGCGGCACGGAAACCGTGGAAGGTCCCCACACCTAGCGCCCAACGTTTACGGCATGGACTACCAGGGTATCTAATCCTGTTCGCTCCCCATGCTTTCGCTCCTCAGCGTCAGGTAATGCCCAGAGAACCGCCTTCGCCACCGGTGTTCCTCCTGATATCTGCGCATTCCACCGCTACACCAGGAATTCCGTTCTCCCCTGCATACCTCTAGTCTGCCCGTATCGGAAGCACGCTCAGGGTTGAGCCCTGAGTTTTCACTCCCGACGCGACAAACCGCCTACGAGCCCTTTACGCCCAATAATTCCGGACAACGCTCGGACCCTACGTATTACCGCGGCTGCTGGCACGTAGTTGGCCGGTCCTTCTTCTGCAGGTACCGTCACTCTCGCTTCGTCCCTGCTGAAAGAGGTTTACAACCCGAAGGCCGTCATCCCTCACGCGGCGTTGCTGGATCAGGCTTTCGCCCATTGTCCAATATTCCCCACTGCTGCCTCCCGTAGGAGTCTGGGCCGTGTCTCAGTCCCAGTGTGGCCGGTCACCCTCTCAGGCCGGCTACCCGTCAATGCCTTGGTGAGCCATTACCTCACCAACAAGCTGATAGGCCGCGAGCTCATCCTTCTCCGCCGGAGCTTTCCAACCCCCAACATGCGAAGGGGGTTCATATTCGGCATTAGCCATCGTTTCCAATGGTTATTCCAAAGAGAAGGGCAGATTGCTCACGTGTTACTCACCCGTTCGCCGCTCGTGTACCCCGAAGGGCCTTACCGCTCGACTTGCATGTGTTAAGCACGCCGCCAGCGTTCGTCCTGAGCCAGGATCAAACTCTCCGTTGAAAGCCACAAAAGCGTGACTCAAACTTCAGTTCAACCTGACAAACTATTTGCTGACAAATAAATTGTCGGAATTGATTACCATCAAGATTCCGAACAACCCAAAGGCTGTTCGGCGGGATCTCGACGGGGTACTACTAATTAATCTCGTCGACTTTTGGCACACTGTTGAGTTCTCAAGAATCAGACGCACACCTCAGACCCGACCAAAAGCCAGACCTTCAGGGCAACTCGTCCAACTTACACGGCTCGTTTTCACCGGTCAAACCCGGGTCGGTCACCATGCTCAGCGGGGGAAGATCCGTCTCCGGGCGCTTGCGCGCCGTGCCGTCGATCTGTTCCACCTGCTGGTCAGAAGCCCTGCGTCGGCGCCGTTTCCGGCCCGTTCCGCTGCGCTGTCCAACAAGAAGAACACTACCCGGCCCTGTGCGAGAACTCCAAATCGGGGTACCCCTCACTGTTGGCGCCCCTGCAATTGCAGGCACGACTCCCGGCATCGGCGCCGCGAACGTCAGATGAACGTCGCGAGACGCGCGAAGTCGAGCACCGTCAGCTGCTCTCCACGGGCCTGCGGCGAGAGCCCCGCGGCGACGAGCGCCTGCTCGGCGAGCGCGCCGGAGCCCGCCAGGTTCGACAGGGCCGCCCGCATGGTCTTGCGGCGCTGGGCGAAGGCCGCGTCGGCGACCGCGAAGGTGCGCAGCCGCAGCTCCTCGTCTCCGGGCGGCTCGTGCCGCACCCAGCTGACGAGGGAGGACTCGACGTTGGGCATCGGCCAGAACACGTTGCGACCGACCGAGCCCGCGAGCTTCATGTCGGCGTACCAGGCGGCCTTGACGCTCGGCACGCCGTACGTCTTGGAACCGGGTCCGGCCGCCAGCCGGTGGGCGACCTCGGCCTGCACCATGACCAGGCCCGTGCGGATCGTCGGGAACCGCTCGAAGAACGTCAGCAGGACGGGGACCGAGACGTTGTACGGCAGGTTCGCGACCAGGGCCGTCGGCTGCGGGCCCGGCAGCTCGGTGACCTTCATGGCGTCTGCCAGCACCAGGTCGAACGACGCAGCCTGATCGGGAGCGTGGTCGGCGATCGTCGCCGGCAGCTGGCCGGCCAGCACCTCGTCGATCTCGACTGCGGTGACGTGGGCGGCCACCTCGAGCAGGCCGAGGGTCAGCGATCCCAGACCCGGGCCGATCTCGACCACGACGTCGTCACCCGTGATGCCCGACGCCTTGACGATGCGGCGCACCGTGTTGGCGTCGTGCACGAAGTTCTGGCCACGCTGCTTCGTGGGCCGGACGCCGCAGGACTCGGCCAGGCGGCGGACGTCCGCCGCGCCCAGGAGCCGCGGCGGGGCGGGGGTCGACGGCGTCAGTTGAACCGCGCCCCGGCACAGCCCCACTGGCCCCACCCGGAGCGGGCCTGCAGGATCTTGGCGTACTTGATCTGGACCTCGCGGCTGTTCTCGTGCGGCAGGCCCGGTCCGCCGACGCTCTTCCACGTCGCGGCGCTGAACTGCAGCCCGCCGTAGTAGCCGTTGCCGGTGTTGATCGACCAGTTGCCGCCCGACTCGCACTTGGCGATCTTGTCCCAGACGCTGTCGGGGGGCGTGCGGCTCGTGCCGCGCGAGACGACCTCGGTGACCGGCTTGCTGACGGCGTCGGACGCCACCACCACCCGGTCGCGCAGCTTGCCGTCGGCGTAGACCAGGGTGACGGTCTCGCGGTTCTCGCCGTTCTTGCCCTCTGTGAGCACCTCGGTCTCGCCCGCGAGCGCCTCGGGATCGTCCTTGACCTCGACGTCGTACTTGATCTTGACGGTCTCGACCTTCTCGACCTTCTCGATGCGGACGACCCGCAGCTTCTGGTCGGGCTGGACGTAGTCGTCGACCCCGGGCTTGATCTCGTCGTCGGCGTCGAGCGCGACGCCCGCCTCGTCGAGGACGTCGGCGACGGTCGGCTCGGTGGTCGTCAGGTTCTTGGTCTGGCCATCGGCCACGACCGTCACGTTCTTGGGGGTGCTGACGACCAGCGACATGCCGCTGCGCGGGACGGTCGCACCGGGCTTCGCCGACACGTACGACCCCGCCGCGGGGGCCACGTCGAGCGACGCCAGCGCCTTGCCGACGGTGGGTTCGTACACCAGCTGCTTGCTGACGACTCCGTCGACCGTGAGGGTCAGGGGCCGGCCGTACGCGACGTCGATCGTGTCGCCGTCGGAGATCGTCGAGGTCGGGGCGACGTTGAGGCGGTCGTCGGGCGACACCGCGACGCCGTGGTCGTCGAGCACGTCGGCGACCGTGCCGCCGAACGTCCGGACGGTGTCGCTGCGGCCGTCGACCGTCAGCGTGACGGTCTGGCTGAGTGCACCGTAGGCGGCCGTGCCACCGGCGAGCACCATGACGATCGCGAGGTTGAGCGCGATCAGCGGCGCGGACTTGCGGCGACGGCGCTTGGCGCGGTGGCCGTGGGGCCTGCTGGCGGTGCCGGACTTCTGGTGGAGCACTGAATCCCTCGGACGTCGATGACTGGGCCGAACTTCCACGATAGCCAGCGACTCCTCACCGTCAAGTTCTGTGTGCCCAGGGGCCCCCGAAGGCCCTGCTGGTGTTGGCGTCGATCGCTCGACACAGGTCGTCGACCGAAATCCCTGCAACGCCAGCCATGAACCGGACCGTCAACGGGATCAGGAACGAGGCGTTCGGCTGACCGCGATGCGGGGACGGTGTGAGGAACGGCGCATCGGTCTCGACAAGGATACGGTCGATCGGCGTCACGCGGAGGGCTTCGCGCAGGTTCTCGGCGTTCTTGAACGTCACGGTGCCCGCGAACGACAGGTAGGCGCCGCGGTCGAGGCACTCCCGGGCGAAGTCCGCGTCGCCCGAGAAGCAGTGCATCACGGTGCGGTCCGGCACCCCCTCCGCGTCGAGCACCGCCAGCACGTCGTCGTGCGCGTCGCGGTCGTGGATGACCAGGGTCTTGTCGTGGCGCTTCGCGATGCGCACGTGCTCGCGGAACGAGACGTGCTGCGCGTCGCGACCGTCCTCGCCCGTGCGGAAGTAGTCGAGACCCGTCTCGCCGACCGCCCGCACGTGATCGCCCGATCCCGCCAACCGGTCGATCTCGGCCAGGGCGTCGTCGAGCCGGCCGGCCTCAGCGAGGAGCGGCGCCTCGTTGGGGTGCAGCGCGACGGCGGCCACGACCGAGTCGTGCGTCCGGGCCGTCTCGACGGCCCAGCGCGAGCCCTCGAGGTCGCAGCCGACCTGGACGACCCGGGTCACGCCCACCGCGGCCGCCCGGTCGAGCGCCTCGTCGACGGGGATCAGCAGCCCGCCCTCGACGGCCTTGCTGTACGCGCGGTGGTCGAGGTGGCAGTGGTTGTCGACGACCGGCAGGGGCAGGGCCTCGGGCGCGTCGGGCCAGCCGGCGGTCTGCGTCACGCGGTCTCGACGGTCTCGATGCGGGGGAACAGCGAGGCGGGCTTCGTGATCGTCGAGCCGGGGGCCAGACGACCCCACGTCGCGACGGCGTCGATGCGCTGGTCGGCGAGCGCCCCGAGCGTCGGCTCCGCGCCCAGGGAGTCCCACAGCACCGCCGACGCCTTGGGCATGACGGGGTTGAGCACGACCGCCAGCACCCGCAGCCCCTCGGCCGTCGTGTTGAGGATCGTCGCGAGCCGCGCGGCGGCCTCCTCGTCGGTGGCCGCGTCCTTCGCGACCTTCCACGGCGCCTGGTCGGTGATGTAGCCGTTGAGCTCGTCGACGATGCGCCAGATCGACGCGAGCGCGTCCTGGGGCGCGACGGCCTCGATCGCCTCGTCCGCGCCGCGGACCGCCTCGGCCACGGTGTCGACGACCGCCAGCTCGGCGTCGCCCAGGTCGCCCGCCGCGGGCAGCGAGCCGTCGAAGTACTTGCCGATCATGGCCGCGACACGTGACGCGAGGTTGCCGAAGCCGTTGGCCAGCTCGGCGTGGTAGCGGGCCGAGATGTCCTCCCACGAGATCGAGCCGTCGCTGCCGAACGTCAGCGCCCGCGCGAAGTAGTAGCGGTACGCGTCCGAGCCGAAGGTGTCGACGATCTCGTCGGGACGGATGCCGTTGGCCTTGGACTTGCTCATCTTCTGGCCGCCGACGAGCAGCCAGCCGTGGGCGAACACCTGGTGCGGCACGGGCTGGCCGGCCGCCATCAGCATCGCGGGCCAGATCACGGCGTGGAAGCGGGCGATGTCCTTGCCGACGATGTGGATGTTCGCGGGCCACAGCTCGGCGAAGCGCTCGTCGTCCACCCCGTAGCCGGCGGCCGTGACGTAGTTGAGCAGCGCCTCGATCCACACGTACATGACGTGCTCGTCGTCCCACGGCACGCCGATGCCCCAGTCGAACGTCGAGCGGGAGATCGAGAGGTCGCGCAGCCCGCGGCTCACGAACGAGATGACCTCGTTGCGGGCCGACTCGGGCTGGATGAACGTCGGGTTGGCCTCGTAGAAGTCGAGCAGCTTCTGCTGGTAGTCGCCGAGGCGGAAGAAGTAGTTCTCCTCGCTCATGTACTCGACGCGGCTGCCGTCGAGCGTGCTGACCTTGAAGCCCTCGTCGTCACCCTCGCCGTCGACGACGTCGTCCTCGCCGACGAACTCCTCGCTGCCGACGCTGTAGTGGCCCTCGAACGAGCCCTTGTAAACGGCGTCCCGCTCGTAGAGCGCCTGCCAGAACGCCTTGGAGCCGTCGATGTGCCGCTGGTCGGTCGTGCGGATGTAGTCGTCGTTGGCGATGTCGAGCGTCTCGAGCATCGGGCGCCACTCGTCGTCGACGAGCTGGTCGACCCACTGCTGCGGCGAGACGCCGTTGAGCTCGGCCTTGCGCAGGACCTTCTGGCCGTGCTCGTCGGTGCCCGTGAGGTACCAGACGCGCTCGCCGCGCTGCCGGTGCCAGCGCGTCAGGATGTCGCCCATGACCGTCGTGTATCCGTGCCCGATGTGGGGCGCGTCGTTGACGTAGAAGATGGGCGTGGTGACGTAGAACGTTTCGGCGGACACGCCTGAAGTCTAGTGAGTCGCGTCGGCGGGCCTGGAGCGGTGGCGCTAGGAGTGCGCGGCGTCGTAGACGTCCTTCTTGCGGGTGCCCGTCTCACCGGCGACCTGCTCGATCGCGTCCTTGCGGCTGAGTCCCTCGCCCTGCCGCTGCGCGACGAGCGCCCGCAGGTCGTCGGGCGCGTACGTGCGGGCCTCGGCGACCATGCCCCCGACGACGATCGTGACCTCGCCGCGGACGCCCTGCTCCTGGCCGCCCGCCCACTCGACGAGCTCGGCGAGGCCGCCGCGGGCGACCTCCTCGTACGTCTTGGTGAGCTCGCGGCACACCGCGGCCTGCCGGTCGGCCCCGAAGGCGTCGGCCATGGCCCGCAGGGAGGTCTCGGTGCGGTGCGGCGACTCGAAGAACACCATCGTGCGGCGCTCGCGCGCCAGCTCGGTCAGCGCCGTGGTGCGCTCCCCCGCCTTGCGGGGCAGGAAGCCCTCGAAGCAGAACCGGTCGACCGGCAGGCCCGACACCGCGAGTGCCGTGAGCACGGCCGACGGTCCGGGGATCGCGGTGACCGCGACGTCGGCGGCGATCGCGGCGACCACCAGCCGGTAGCCCGGGTCGGACACGCTGGGCATGCCGGCGTCCGTGACCAGGACGACCGTCTGCCCGTCGGCGAGCACGGCTGCGAGCTCGGGCGTGCGTCGCTCCTCGTTGCCCTCGAAGTACGAGACGATGCGACCGCCGATCTCGACACCGAGGTCGGACGCCAGGCGCTTGAGCCGGCGCGTGTCCTCCGCGGCGACGACGTCGGCCGACACCAGGGCGTCGGCGAGTCGTCTGCTCGCGTCCGCGACCTGGCCGATGGGGGTCGCGGCGAGGATCAGCATGCCGACCAGTCTGGCACCCGTCTCCGGGCCGCCGTTTTACCAGGTGCACCCCGGAAACCTCCAAGCCTCCCCCCGGAATCCGGCACCCCACCTCTGATGCGTCCGGGGTCAGCCGTCGGGAAACGGGGCCACCCCCGTGTGACAAGTGACGCGCGGCGCTCCCTCAGGATCGGCCTCTAGGCTGTTCGGCGTGACGGTCCTGACACGCATCCCCCAGCGGGCCTGGGGGTGGATCGGACCGATCGGCGTGACGCTGCTCGCGTTCGTGCTGCGCGTCTGGAACCTCGGGTTCCCCAACGCGTTCGTGTTCGACGAGACGTACTACGCCAAGGACGCCTACTCGCTCCTGCAGCACGGGTACGTGCAGGACTTCACCGAGACCGCCAACGCCCAGGTCGTCAAGGGCCAGCTCGACGGCATCATGACCGGCCAGCCGTCGTGGATCGTCCACCCCGACGGCGGCAAGTGGCTCATCGCGATCGGCGAGCAGCTGTTCGGCTTCGACTCGTTCGGGTGGCGCATCTCCGGCGTCGTCATCGGCGCGCTCACCGTGCTGGTGCTCGCTCGGCTGGTGCTGCGCATGACCGGATCGGTCGTCGTCGCGTGCATCGCCGCCCTGCTGCTGTCGGTCGACGGCATGCACTTCGTGATGTCGCGGCTCGCGCTGCTCGACGTCTTCCTGACGTTCTGGATCGTCTGCGGCGTGGCGTGCGTCGTCGCCGACCGCGACTGGATCCGCGACCGGCTCGACACCTACCGGTTCGTCCGTCCCTGGCAGCTCCTGGCGGGACTGTGCTTCGGCATGGCGTGCGCCACGAAGTGGAGCGGCGTGTACGTCCTCGCGGCGTTCGGGGTCGTCGTCGTCGTGTGGGAGCTCCTGGCCCGCCGCACGGCCGGCCCCCACGACCACTGGGTCGTCCGGACGCTGAAGGTCGGGGCGCCCGCGTTCGTCTCGCTGGTCGGCGTCGCGCTCGTCGTGTACCTCGTCTCGTGGACGGGTTTCCTGCTGCACCACGAGGTGTACGAGGCCCGCTTCGGCCGCGGATACGGCGACTACTCGGCGCCGTGGGGCGCCTACGTCGACCGCCCGACGACGGGCTTCCTGGGCGAGACGCGGGACGCCTTCCGGTCGCTGTGGCACTTCCACGTCATGACCTACGGCTTCCACACGACCGACCTGAACACCGCGACCCACCCGTACCAGTCGAACCCGGTGAGCTGGCTCGTGCAGTGGCGCCCGGTCGGAGCCGACGCACAGTTCGACCTGCCGGCCTCGACGCGGTGCGGACAGGCCGAGGGCAGCACGTGCATCCGCGAGATCCTGATCCTGGGCAACCCGATCATCTGGTGGACGGGCGTGCTCGCGCTGGTCGCGGCCCTGCTCGCGTGGGCGCGGACCCGCTCGTGGACGTGGGGGGTCCCCGTCGTGGCCGTGCTGGTGTGCTGGCTGCCGTGGTTCCGCTTCGACGACCGGCCGATCTTCTCGTTCTACGCCGTCACGTTCGTCCCGTTCACGATCATCGCGATCTGCTTGGTCGTCGACGGGCTCGTCCGGTCGGCGGTCACCCCCCGGCAGCGGTACCTCGCGTGCCTGACGACGGGGGTGTTCGTGGTGTCCGCGGTGGTCGCGTTCTGGTACTTCCACCCCATCTACACCGACGACCTGATCCCCTACGAGGCGTGGCGCGACCGGATGTGGCTGGACCGCTGGATCTGACCCCTCCCGTCCGCCGGCGGGGCACCGATCACCAGATTCGTCCCGGGATGCCCATAATGGTCGGGCACGCGCTCACATCGACGTCGGGGAGGATCTGGTCGTGAGGACGCCCCGCAGGCGACGCCCTGCCGCGCTCGTCGTTCTGGCACTCGCCGCGGCGGGCCTCGGACTCGCGCCGTCGCCCCTCTCGGCGGCGGGCGAGCCGTGCCCCAGCGGTGCCGCCTCCTGCGTCGTCGTGACGTACGTCAGCACGAGCGGTGGCACGACGACCGACGTCGGGGCGCCGCTCGAGTACTCGCTGGACGACCTCACGGCACAGGGGACCACCGCGGGTGTCTACAACCTGCGCAAGAACCCGAAGTCTAAGGGCGGCAAGGTCGACAAGCGGCCTGTCGCGGTGGGCCAGCGCGTGCCGATCGGTCAGCTGCTCAGGCTCGATCCTGATCGCGCGACGACTGCCACGTACGTCGAGACGCCCAACGCCACCGGTGTGCCCGCCGTGCTGTCGGCCGCCGATCTCGCGACGCCTGGCGCCGCCGACTACCCGTTCGCCAAGGGACTCCAGCCCGCCGTGTTCGTGACCGACAGCGGGAAGCTCGGCTACGTCCGCCCGTTGCGGAACGACGGCGACGACACGAATGCCTCCGACTACTTCTTCAGCGCCGGGCGACTCGACCTGACGGTGCACACGACCGGCACCCTCCTCTCGCCCACGGTGGTCTCGAGCGGCGGGACCGAGCTCGATCTCGACGCCCCGACGACCTTCTCGGTGTCACTGCCCGAATCGACCGCCGACGTGCTCACGACGCGGTGGGACTTCGGCGACGGATCGACCAAGGGCACCAAGCGCGATCAGCCGACCAAGACGTACGCGAAGCGCGGGACGTACCCCGTCAGCGTCGCGGTGCGCACCAGCGACGGCTCGTACGGCCGATCGGCCCCCCTCGAGGTCAAGATCGCGAACCCCCCGAAGGCCCCCTCGAGCGGCACCGGCGGCGGCAGCGACCTCGGCGGGGGCGGCGGCTACACCGGCGGAGGCGGCCTGCCGGCACCGTTCGACCCGTTCGAGGGCGACGTCGACCAGCCCGCCCCCAGCGACGAGCTGCCCGACGTCGAGGAGGATCCGGCGCCGACCGCACCGGTCGACGACGGCCTCGAGCCCGTCGAGGGGTACGTCCTCGCCGGCGCCGAGACGGTCCCCGGCGGGACGCCCGAGACGATCCCCGGAACCCAGGCCTCGACGGCCCCCGCACCCGCCACGCAGGCCTCCACCCGTCAGCGCATCGCGACGTGGGCGGTCGCCGCCGCTGCCGTGCTGCTGCTGGTCGGCCTGGGCGCCGCCAGCGAGACCCGATGGCTTCGACACCGACTGCGCCACCTCAGGAGAGCCGCATGAGCGACACGATCTACGACATCATCTTCCGCGTCGCGGAGGTGCTCGAGCTGCCGGTCGTGATCCTCACGCTGCTGGCCCTGGCAGCGGCGCTCGTCGAGGTCGGTGCGTTCATCGCCGAGATGGTCAAGCGCCGCGGCCGCACGTTCGCCTCGCTGGCCAAGGCCGGGGCGTCGGCCCGTCGCGCGGTCGACGAGAAGCGCTTCGATGAGGCGAGCGCCCTGCTGCAGACCGTCGCGTGGAGCGCGCCCGTCGGCAAGGCCTTCCGGGTGCTGGTCGACGCCGTGTCGAAGCCCGGGGCCGACACCCGCATCGCCAAGGAGCTCGCCGACTTCGACTTCGGCCGCCAGGCACGCCTGTCGCGCACCCGGCTGCTGGTGCGGCTCGGACCGGCGCTCGGCCTGATGGGGACGCTGATCCCCCTCGCCCCCGCCCTGGACGGTCTGGCGCGCGGCGACGTCGACGCCCTCACCGAGAACCTGCGCCTGGCCTTCAGCATCACGGTGCTGGGCATCCTGATCGGGGTCATCGCCCTCGCGCTGTCGCTGTTCCGCGAGCGCCGCTACGGGCAGGACTTCTCCGACCTGGAGTACGTCGCCGCGATCCTGACCGACGACGGATCGGCAGCCGCGTCGATCGGCACGTCGGCCACGACATCTGCGCCGCCGGCTCCCCCGGTCGGGCCGACCGCGCCGAGCGTCTCGACGACGGCTCCTGTCCCGAGCCCCTCGTCGGCCCCGACGACGACGCTGCCGCCTCTCGTCCCGCCCGCCAAGGACGCCGGGAGCCCGTCGTGATCAAGGTGACGCCGCGGGCCCGCGTGCACCACGACCGCGCCGGCGACCCGCTCGACGGCCTGGTCAACATGTTCGACATCGGCATCGTGCTGGCCGTCGGATTCCTGCTGGCAGCCCTGTCGTCGCTGGGCCTCACCGACGCCGTCAACAAGGACGGACTCACGAAGCCGACGCTCGGCGAGGTCACCCTCAAGCCGGGCGAGACCGTCGAGGACGTGCCGGGGCAGGGCGTCAAGACGCTCGGTCGTGGCACCCCGGTCGGGACGGTCTACCGCCTGGCAGACGGCCGACTCGTCTACGTGACGGGTGACGGCACCACGGCGCCCGTCACGCCCGACGACACGGCCCCCGACGAGTCGACGCCGGACGAGGAGCTGCTGCCCGACGACTCGGGTCTCGACCCGTCCTTCCCCGACTCGCTGCCGACCCCGGACTCCTCCGACACGGCACCGTAGGACGGATCGGGCTCTCTCCACACCCTGCGCCTCGCTACGGTTGAGTGTCGGTGGTGGCGTCTAGGTTTGAGGTATGGCCACCTCCACTACTGCTTCGATCGACGTCCTGGGTGACGTCGCGCGGGAGCAGGCGCGCGCCGAGGCGCGGTCGGTGGTCGCGATGCTGGAGTACCGGGACGCCGAGATGGCGCGGATCGAGCTGCTGGAGTCGCCGATGCGTCGGCTGGTCGAGCGCGGCGCGATCGCGTTGAGCATTGGTGAGGCGATGGGATTGTCGGAGGGGCAGGTGGTGCACCGGTTGGCGTTCGCCGATCGGGTGCGTGATCACTCCCCGACCACGTGGGAGGCGTTCGTGGACGGGCGTGTCGACTTGGTGCGGGTGCGGGAGGTCGGGCACACGATCGGCCAGCTCAAGCGCACCGAATCGGTCCACCTGCTCGACCGGCGGGTCGTGCAGTACGCGCAGACCCACACGGTCGCTGAGCTGCGGGCGTGGTTGAAGCGGTTCGTTCGCCGGGTCGAGGCCGATCTGGCGATCGAACGCGCCGAGGACGAACGCACCAAGCGGCACGTGTCGATCCAGCACGGTGACGACTCGATGGGTTTCCTGGGCGCGTACCTGCCGGCGCACGAGCTTGCCGCGATCGCGGACCGGCTTCGCAAGACCGCCCGTCGTGGCGTCGATCCCGACGACGACCGCACCGTCGCGCAGCGTGAGGCCGACCTGCTGGTCGCGTGG
>NZ_JACYUM010000004.1:0-448351 GCF_014841755.1 Aeromicrobium sp. CFBP 8757 | reverse complement strand
GGTCGCCTGACCCCGACCGCCCGACGACACGCCAGAGGCCCCAGCCGAACCGGCTGGGGCCTCTGGCGTGTCGTGCCGCTGGAGCGGGTCAGTTGGCGTCGACGGGGATCTCGGCGGCCTGCGTCGGGGTGTCGGAGGCGAAGATCGCGATCGGCACCTCCTGGCGGATCGTCTCGCGCTCGTACGACGACGACCCGGGGGAGCGCTGGATGCGCACCTCCGCGCGGAACGTCAGCGTGACACCGGTCGTGTCGGCGGCGAGGTCGCCGATCGGCTGGTTGCGCAGCTCGAAGGCGCCCTTCGGCGACGTGATGAGCATGCCGTACTTGCCGCCCTGCGGCTCGGGGTCGAACGTGATCCTCGAGGCCTTCTCGTTGAGCGTGTACGGGCGCTCGACCGTGCCGGACGTCGACGTCGTCGCGGACTCGACCTCGATGCGGTCGAGGAAGACCCGCCGCTTGGTCTTGAACGGGTCGCGCAGCTCCTGGTCGAGGTCGTAGGCCTGGAACGTGAACGAGAAGTACTTGTTGCCCCGGGGGTACCACTCGTTCGTGCGGGGCGTCGACTTGGTGGGGTAGAGCGTGTAGACGAAGTCGACGCCGTCGATCTCGACGTGCGACTGGAACGTGCCGTCGCGCGTGAACTGCGAGTCGAAGGCGGGCGTCGCCGCGGCCGTGGGGGTCGCGCTGGGCGTCGGGGTCGCCTCGGACGACGAGAACGTGCCGAGGTTGCAGCCGCCGAGCGCCGACAGCGCGATGACGGCGACGGCGGCGTGGCCGACGCGGCGGCGGAGGCCGCGTCGGTGGGAGGTCGAGGTCACGGGGATGCTCCTGGAGGCGTCGGTCGAGGGGGAAGAGGGCGTGGAGGAGTGATGGGGGTGGCGCGCGTCGGTCATGCCTTGAAGCCCTTGTGGCGCTTGAGGAGCTTGATCGCCATCCACACGGTCTGCAGGACCGTGATGACGCCGAGGACCGTCCAGCCCCCGAGCAGGACGTCCGACTGCAGCACGGTGGGCAGCTGGGCCCAGATCGCGACGGCGCCGGCCAGGACGATGCCGACGATGGCGAGGGGGATCAGGTGGGCGTGCCCGCCGCCGCCGCTCTCGGCCTTGGCCTGCAGCGCCCAGTTGTCGGTCTGCGAGCTGCTGGCGAACTTGGTCCACGAGCGCGCGAAGTGGCCCAGGCGCACCCACATGTAGAGCTCGGCCGGGATGAACAGCAGGGCGAACAGGTAGTCGCGCCGGTTGGCGTTCTGCATCGCGTGGGCCGTGCGCAGGTTCAGCAGCGTCGCCATGATCGTCGGGACGATCCACAGGATCACGAAGACGAAGGCGTGGAGCATCAGCGACGTGATCAGCAGGAACAGGAAGACCAGGCGCGTGAAGCCGTTGGTCGCCATCGAGATGTTCTCGAACCAGCGCAGGCGCAGGTTGGGGTGCAGCGGCTGGCCCTTGGTGTCGCCGCGCTGGCCGGGCCACATCAGGTCGATCGCGCCGGTGTTCCACTTGACCTGCTGCGCGTCGAGCGACTGCAGCGTCGTCATGCCGCCGACGTTGGCGCGCGCGTGGGCGCTGATCTTGGTGAGGTAGCCGGCGCTCTTGATCTCGAGCGAGAGCAGGGAGTCCTCGATCTCGCTGTCGCGCACCCACGGGTAGCGCTGGTGGGTCTGCTTGACGACGGCCCGCAGCGCGGTGGTGGAGAAGATCGAGTACTGGCCGCCGAGGACCGCCATGTTGCGGCCGCGCAGGAGGTTCTGGATGTTGAAGGCCGCGAACTGCGCGCGCTGACCCGCGATGAGGAACTTGCCCATGAGGGTGTCGAGGCCGCTGTCGTCGATGCTGTAGATCGCCGAGATGCCGCCGATGCGCTCGTCGTCCTGGATCTCGCGGACGAGGTACTCCACGGCGTGCGGGTCGGCGGTCGTGTCGCCGTCGACGCCGAGCAGGTAGTCCATGCCCTCGACGAGCGTGTAGCCGTAGTTGAGGGCGCCGACCTTCTTGTCGGGGTTCTCGCCGATGTCGTGGACGAAGATCTCGGTCATCTGCTCGTCCGAGCCGTGGCCGCGCACGTGGAGGCCTGCGTAGTGGCTCGCGATCTCGACCGTCGCGTCGGTCGTGTTGTTGACGATGACGTGGATCGCGTCGGGCAGGCGCGTCTGCGCCAGCAGGGAGTCGAGGACGTCGGCGATCGCGTCCTCCTCGTTGTAGGCGGGGATGACGCAGCCGACCGTCGACCGGTACGTCGGGAGGGCCTCGATGCCCGCCATGAACGTGTCGGCGTACTCGCCCATGACGGGATCGACGTAGGTCCCCTCCGGTGCGGCGTAGCCGATGCCGTCGTCGTTCATGTCGTCTCGCTCCTCGTGGACGGGGCGCTCGCCCGGCCGATGGCACCAGCCTGACGCACCAACATCAGGATTGCCGCACCTTCGGCTCAGGATCGCCTCAGTTCTGGCGGGCCTTGGCCAGATCGGCGTCGGCCCGGCCGAGGAGCGAGTCGAACGTCGCGGGGGAGTCGATCGTGTGGCCCGTCCCGAAGGTCGCACCGGTGCGCAGCTCCATGCCCTCGCCGACGGCCGACTCGGTCAGCCCGGTGCGGATCGCGTCGACGACGCGCCGGGGTGTCTCGGCGTTCGCGGCGACGACCAGGACGACGAACCGTCCGGCGCCGAGGTGACCGAGCAGGGCGTCGGCGGGCACGCGGGAGCGCAGGATGCCCGAGAAGTGCACGAGGGCGCTGTCGCCGGCCTCGCGGCCGAAGGCCGAGTTGAGCTCGTCGAGGTCGTCGATCTCGGCCAGCACCAGCGCCACGTGGCTACCGGCCCGGGTGGCGCGCTCGAGCCGGTCGGCGGCGTCCTCGCGGAACGCGTCGGACGCCAGCACGTTGAGCTTGCTGCGCCGGCGTGCCTCGGCGCTCATCGACCACCAGTTGCCGGCGCGCTCGACCCGCAGGGCCGACAGGCAGACGGCCGAGACGACGAACAGGGCCGTGAAGGGCAGCGCCACGCCCACGACGCCGGGGCGCACGGCACCGGAGGCGTAGAGCGCCGCGACGGCGACGTACCAGGCGCCGAACAGCAGGAACGTGCCCTGCAGGATGCGGGCGTTCAGGTTGAGGCGCATGGGGCCCCGGAGCAGCTCGGTCGCCGCGAGCCAGGCGAAGCCTCCCGTGGCCGCCGCACGCAGCGTCGTGCTGAGGTCGAGATCGGGGTCGGACGTCTGCACGAGCGTCGGGAGCGCGACGGCGGCGGCGGCGACCACGGCCATCCAGATGTTGGAGCGCTCGCGGCCGTCGAGCAGCCGGCAGCCCGCCCACATCGCGCCGACCGCGAACACGGTCGAGGCGTCGCCCGCCGCGACGACGACCAGCGGCGCCGACCCGTCGGCGGCGTAGATCGCGTCGAGGGCGGTGACGCACAGCGCGCCCGCGAAGGCGGCGGTCCAGGCCCGGTTGGCCTCGTCGTTGTGGCGCATCGCCGCCGTCGTGGCGAAGATCGCCGTCACCAGCGTCATCGGAAGGACCCGAGCGATCAGCAGGGTCTCCAGGTCGAGATCCATGTCGTCTCAGCTCTCCTCGGGGTGGTGGTCGACCGCGCGGGCGGCCGTCGTGGACGGGGACGTGGCCGGGGCCTCGACGCGCCGGGCGGGGTCGTGCCGGGGGACGCACACCGTGACCTGCGTGCCGCGGCCCGGCTCGCTGTCGACCTCGATCGTCCCGCCGTGCAGCACGACGATCTCGCGCGAGATGCTGAGCCCCAGGCCCGTGCCGTGGACCGTCGACCCGCGGACCGACTCGGCGCGGTAGAAGCGCTCGAACAGTCCCTTCTGCTCCTCCAGCGACATGCCGCGTCCCGTGTCGGTGACCACGATCTCCACCTGGTCGGACTCCGTGGGGGCGACGGTGACCGAGATGCGGCCACCGATGCGGTTGTACTTGATGGCGTTGGAGAGCAGGTTGTCGACGACCTGGCGCAGTCGGAACGAGTCGACCTCGGCGTCGGCGGCCTCGGCGACGTCGAGGCGGATCGAGATGAGCCGCTCGCCGGCCATGGGACGGATCGCGTCGATCGACTCGTGGACCAGGCGCGAGACGTCGCACGAGGCGCGGGACAGCGACATCGCGTTGGCCGGGCTGCTCGACCGCGCCGCCAGCAGGTCGGTGACCAGCGAGTTGAGCCGCTCGGTGTTGGTCAGCGCGATGTTCAGCATGTCGCGGGCGTCGTCCGGCAGGCCGTCGGTCTCGAGGGCCAGGTCGATGTACCCGAGCACCGAGCTGAGCGGTGTGCGCAGCTCGTGCGACATCGACGTCACGAGGTCGTCGCGGTCGGTGATCGCCCTGACCTCGGCCGACACGTCGCGCAGGACGATCACGACACGGTCGAGGCCGGCCTGCTCGTCGTGGATCACCCGGACCGTCACGTCGATCGTGAAGCGGGTGGCCGTGCGGTGACCGATCCAGTACGTCGCGCCGTCGACCTCCTCGCCCCCCAGCACGCGGACGTGTGGGAAGTCCCCCGGGGCGACCGGGGTGATCTTGTCGGCGTGGTACAGCGGGAAGCGGTGCCACGGCGTGTCGTCGGGCAGGCCCAGCTCGGCGAGCAGGGCACGCGTCGCACGGTTGTTGGTGACCGTCGCGCCGGTCATGTCGAGGCTGATGACGGCGAACTGGACGGCGTCGAAGGCCTCGCGCAGGGTCGTCTCCTGGATGCGGGCGCGGGTCAGGGCGGCCTCGAGCATGCGGGTCTGGCGCCGCAGCAGGACGCGCTGCGAGTCGACCCGGCGGGACGTTGTGTAGACGACGCCCGCGACGAAGATCTGGCTGAACGCCAGGCTGATGGCCGGGATGGGGCTCGTCGTGGCGGCGGGGGACGGCATCACGCCCAGCTCGAGCAGCAGCGTCTGGGTCAGCAGCATGACCGATGCCAGGCCGGCCCCCGCGACGGCTCCGAGCCGGCCGAACGACGTCGCGAGCCAGATGACCGGGAACACCATCAGGACGCCGAAGCCGGTCTCGGGCACCGCCATGCGCAGGAGGCCCAGCGCCGCGATGTCGAGCAGCGGGACGACCATCTGCCAGCGCTGCGGGATGCTCAGCCACGGGACGACGGCCGCGGCGATCGTGACCCACAGGATCGCGGTGATGCCGAGGAAGAACGCGGGGCTGTCGGACAGGTCGCGCTCGGACAGCACGACGGTGATGCAGGTGATGAGCCCGATCGCGCCGGCGAGGAAGACCTGCGAGCGGAAGACGCTGTCGCCGAATCGCGAGGACGAGACAGGTGCCCGATCGCGGACCGGGGACGACTGCATGGCGCACAGCGTATCTTCCCGCGGGCGCCGGCCGCGATTTCCCGGTCCGTGGGCGCTGCGATAGACTGCTGCGGTTGCCTCGGCGAGGGTCTTCGGACCGTGATCGACAGGGCGCTCCACAGGAGTGCTGTGTCGAGCGCCTCGACCGCCGGCATGTCCGACCTTTCGCACGCACGACGCACCCAACAGGAGTTATCCCGTGGCCGAGACCAAGATCGCCGCCGAAGCACGTACCGAGTTCGGCAAGGGTGCGGCTCGCCGCATCCGCCGCGAGGACAAGGTCCCCGTCGTCCTCTACGGCCACGGCACCGACCCGATCCACCTGACCCTCCCGGGTCACCAGTTCATGCTGGCGCTCAAGGGCTCGGCCAACGCCCTGCTGACGATCGACCTCGGCTCCGACACGCACCTGGCGATCCCCAAGCAGGTCCAGCGCGACCCGCTCAAGGGCTTCATCGAGCACGCCGACCTGCTGATCGTCCGCAAGGGCGAGAAGGTCACCGTCGACGTCCGCATCAGCACCGTCGGCGAGGCCGTCAGCGGCAACCTCGTCGTCCTCGAGAACGCGACGATCTCGATCGAGGCCGAGGCGACCCACATCCCCGAGGCGTTCGAGGTCTCGGTCGAGGGACTCGAGGCCGGCGCACAGATCCTGGCCAAGGACATCGAGCTGCCCAGCGGCTCGACCCTCGCCGTCGACGAGGAGCTCCTCGTCGTCAACGTCACCGCCGCGCCCACCGCCGAGCAGCTCGAGGCCGAGCTGGCCGAGGCCGAGGACGAGCTCGGCATCGAGCACGACCCGTCCGACGCCGAAGAGGCCGAGGCCGAGGCTGCTGCCGAGTCGTCCGACGACGAGGCTGCCACCGAGTCCGAGTAGTGACCTGGTTGGTCGTCGGGCTCGGAAACCCGGGCCCGACGTACGCCAGCACGCGGCACAACATCGGCTACATGGTGGCCGACGCCCTCGCGATGCGTATGGGCGGCACGCCCAAGAACCCCGGCTGGAAGAAGCACAAGTCCGGTCGGGGCGAGGTCGTCGAGGGGCGACTCGCCGGTGAGCGGGTCGTCCTGGTGCGCGCCAAGTCGTACATGAACGAGAGCGGCGGACCGGTCTCGACCATGGCCAAGTTCTACGGCGTCGAGCCCGATCACGTCATCGCGATCCACGACGAGCTCGACATCGACTTCGGCATGCTGCGCATCAAGCTCGGTGGTGGCGACAACGGGCACAACGGCCTGAAGTCGATCCGTCAGTCGCTCGCCTCGGGTGACTTCTTCCGGGTGCGCGTCGGCATCGGCCGGCCGCCGGGACGTCAGGACGTGCACGACTTCGTGCTCAAGCCCTACAGCTCTGTCGAGCGCAAGGACCTGCCGGTCTACGTCGAGGAGGCGGCCGACGCCGTCGAGAGCCTCGTCACGGTGGGACTCGATCAGACCCAGAGCGCGTTCAACCGGTAGATGATGACTCTTTCCCGCCTCGCCACGATCGTCTTCTCCGAGCCCACCGTGGCGGCCGTGCTGGCCGAGCGCGCCGAGGGCGTCGACACCCTCGACGTCCAGGCCCCCGAGCCGCTGCGCCCGTTCCTGACCGCTGCGCTCGCCGAGCAGGCGACGGTCGTCGCCGTCACCGCGACGGCCCGCGAGGGCGAGGAGCTGACGGCGCAGCTGGGCGAGCTGCTGGGCGCCGACGCCGTCGCGTACTACCCGGCGTGGGAGACGCTGCCGCACGAGCGGCTGTCACCGCGGTCCGACACCGTCGGGCGTCGTCTGGCGGTGCTGCGCCGCCTGGTGCACCCGACGCAGGCCGGCGAGCTCGACTCCGACACCGCGAGCGGGGCGCTGCGGGTCGTCGTCGCACCGATCCGCTCGCTGCTGCAGCCGCAGGTCAAGGGCCTGGCCGACCTCGTGCCGGTCGAGCTGCACCGCGGCGACGAGGTCGCGCTCGAGCAGGTCGTCTCCGATCTCGCCGCAGCCGCCTACTCGCGGGTCGACCTGGTCGAGCGCCGAGGCGAGGTCGCGGTCCGCGGCGGCATCATCGACGTCTTCCCGCCCACCGAGGACCACCCGCTGCGCATCGAGTTCTTCGGCGACGAGGTCGACGAGATCCGCCGTTTCGCGGTCGCCGACCAGCGGACGCTCGAGGAGATCACGCACGTCTGGGCTCCGCCGTGCCGCGAGCTGCTGCTGACCGACGAGGTGCGGGCACGCGCCGCGCAGCTGGCCGTCGAGCACCCCAGCCTGGCCGAGATCTTCACCAAGCTGTCCGAGGGCCACGCCGTCGAGGGCATGGAGTCGCTGACGCCCGTGCTGACCGACGAGATGGAGTCGTTCGTCAACCTGCTGCCCGAGCGGTCGGCCGTCCTGCTGATGGACCCCGAGCGCATCCGGGCCCGCGCGGCCGACCTCGTCGCGACGAGCGAGGAGTTCCTGCAGGCCTCGTGGGCCGCGGCGGCCGGTGGCGGCGAGTCGCCGATCGATCTCGGCTCGGCGGCCTTCCACTCCCTCGACGACGTGAAGCTCGAGACGCTGAGGCTCGGGCACACGTGGTTCACGCAGACGCCGTTCGGCCTCGACCTCGACGAGGGCCAGCGCGCCGTCGAGATGGAAGCCGGCGCGGCGTACCGCGGCGACACGTCCGCGGCGCTCGAGGACATCCGTCGCTGGGTCGCCGCCGGCATGCGCGTCGTGTTCGTCGCCCCGGCGGCGGGTCAGGCGCAGCGCACCCTCGAGTGGCTGTCCGACAGCGACGTCCCCGCGGCCCTCGACGACGAGGTCACCGCTCCTGCACCCGGCATCGTCCAGGTCGTCATCGGCGAGCTGTCGACGGGCTTCGTGTCGGCTCCGCTCCAGCTCGCGGTCATGACGTACGACGACCTCGTCGGTCAGCGGGCCGCCGACCGCACCGAGCGCAAGATGCCGGCGCGCCGGCGCAAGCAGGTCGATCCGCTCGAGCTCAAGCCCGGCGACTTCGTGGTGCACGAGCAGCACGGCGTCGGTCGCTACGCCGAGCTCATGCAGCGCGTCGTCCAGGGGGCGGCGCGCGAGTACCTCGTGATGGAGTACGCGCCGTCCAAGCGCGGTCAACCGGCCGACCGGCTGTTCGTCCCGATGGACCAGCTCGACCAGATCAGCCGGTACGTCGGCGGCGAGTCGCCGACCCTCGACCGTCTGGGCGGCGCCGACTGGACGAGCCGGAAGAACAAGGCCCGCAAGGCCGTCCGTCAGATCGCCGGCGAGCTCATCAAGCTGTACGCGGCCCGCCAGGCCACCAAGGGCCACGCCTTCGGCCCCGACACCCCGTGGCAGGCCGAGCTCGAGGACTCGTTCGCCTTCGTCGAGACGCCCGACCAGATGGTCACGATCGACGAGGTCAAGCGCGACATGGAGCGCACCGTGCCGATGGACCGCCTGGTGTGCGGCGACGTCGGCTACGGCAAGACCGAGATCGCCGTGCGCGCGGCGTTCAAGGCGATCCAGGACGGCAAGCAGGTCATCCTGCTCGTCCCGACGACCCTGCTCGTCCAGCAGCACTACGCGACGTTCGCCGAACGCTTCGGACAGTTCCCGGTCACGATGAAGCCGCTGTCGCGGTTCCAGACCGAGAAGGAGTCCAAGGAGACCCTCGAGGGCCTGGCCGACGGCTCGATCGACATGGTGATCGGCACGCACCGGCTGCTGCAGCCCGGCGTCAAGATCAAGGACCTCGGCCTCGTGATCGTCGACGAGGAGCAGCGCTTCGGCGTCGAGCACAAGGAGGCCATGAAGATGTTGCGGGCCGCCGTCGACGTCCTGTCGATGTCGGCCACGCCGATCCCGCGCACGCTCGAGATGGCCATCACGGGCATCCGCGAGATGTCGACCATCGCGACGCCCCCCGAGGAGCGGCACCCCGTGCTGTCGTTCGTCGGGGCGTACGAAGACCGCCAGGTCGTCGCCGCGATCCGCCGCGAGCTGCTGCGCGAGGGCCAGGCGTTCTTCATCCACAACCGCGTGCAGTCGATCGACAAGGCCGTCGCCAAGATTAAGGAGCTCGTGCCCGAGGCGCGGGTCGCCGCGGCGCACGGCCAGATGGGCGAGCACCAGCTCGAGGAGGTCATGGTCGACTTCTGGGAGAAGCGCTACGACGTCCTGGTGTGCACGACGATCGTCGAGTCGGGCCTCGACGTGTCGAACGC
The DNA here is from genome assembly GCF_014841755.1 of Aeromicrobium sp. CFBP 8757. Taxonomy (NCBI): domain Bacteria; kingdom Bacillati; phylum Actinomycetota; class Actinomycetes; order Propionibacteriales; family Nocardioidaceae; genus Aeromicrobium; species Aeromicrobium sp. CFBP 8757. The sequence goes on along the minus strand of NZ_JACYUM010000004.1, from coordinate 438,868 downwards.
CAACACGATGATCATCGAGCGTGCCGACACCCTCGGCCTGTCGCAGCTGCACCAGCTGCGTGGCCGTGTGGGGCGTTCGCGCGAGCGCGCGTACGCGTACTTCCTGTACCCGCCCGAGAAGCCGTTGACCGAGACGGCGCACGATCGCCTGGCCACGATCGCGCAGCACTCCGAGCTCGGCGGCGGCATGGCGGTCGCGATGAAGGACCTCGAGATCCGCGGCGCCGGCAACCTGCTGGGCGGCGAGCAGTCCGGCCACATCGCCGACGTCGGCTTCGACCTGTACGTGCGACTCGTGGGCGAGGCCGTCGCGGAGTTCCGCGGCGACGCCGAGCCCGAGCGCGAGGTCAAGATCGAGCTGCCGATCGAGGCGCACCTGCCGCACGACTACGTCGGCAGCGAGCGGCTGCGGCTCGAGATGTACAAGCGGCTCGCGGACGTCCGGGCGCTGTCGGACGTCGACGAGATCCGCGGCGAGCTGGTCGACCGCTACGGCGAGCCGCCCGAGGCCGTCGACGTCCTGCTCGACGTGGCACGCCTGCGCGTGCGGGTGCGCGAGGCAGGGCTCACCGAGGTGACGGCCGCGGGCCCGAACGTCCGGTTCGCCCCGCTGAAGCTGCCCGACTCGGCGCAGATGCGACTGCAGCGCGTCTACCCGCGCAGCACCTACAAGGTGGCTGCCGAGGTCGCGCTCATCCCGCGTCCGAGGACCGCGCCGATCGGCGGCAGCCCGCTGGTGGGCCGCGAGCTGCTGGAGTGGACCCGCACCGTCATCGACACCCTGGTGCCGGCGCCCGCGCCGGTCTGACCCCAGCCCAGATGTGCGGAGAAGCGGACCGAATCGGACGCCTGAAAGGGGCCGGTTGTCCGCAGATCTGGGCCGGGTGGGTCAGGCCTCTTCGCGGAGCCTGGGGGGAGTCGCGTTCTTCGGCTTGATGCCGTGCTTGTCGGCGTAGAAGGCCCGGACGACGTCCATGTCGGCCGTCACGTCGTCGGTCGCGTGGAACGTCGGGCCGAAGCCCATCGTCCGGGTCGGGGGCTCGAAGAACGCCAGCGTGATCGGCAGACCGGTCTCGCGCGAGAGGCGCAGGAACCCCGACTTCCAGTACTCGCCCCTCGACCGGGTGCCCTCGGCCGCGAGGATCAGCCGGAACGGCTCGCCGTCGCCGCGCCTGGCCTCCTCGGCGAGGTCACGGACGACGCCGGCCGCGTTGTCGCGGTCGAGCGGGATGCCGCCGAGCGCCTTCAGCACCCAGCCCAGCGGGCCCTTGAACAGCTGCTTCTTGACCAGCACCCGCGGGTGCGCGCCGCTGTGCCACATCACCAGCAGCATCGTGATGAAGTCCCAGTTGGACGTGTGGGGCGCGCCCACCAGGATGCCGCTCGGCGGGACGTCGCCGACCATCCGGTAGCGCATCAGCCGGACGACGGTGCGGGCCAGCCGCTGACGGATCATGCGACAACTTTAGGGGAGGGTCCGGCGCACCCCCGCGGTGCCGGACGCGCCGCGCCGGAGCCGCGGGTCGGTTGCGGATGGCAACGACGGTACTAGCGTCGTCCCATGACCAAAGCGGGGACGTGGAAGCAGCTCGTGCGCACCAAGGACGTCGACGACGTCATCCACCAGAACGACGCCGACCCCTCGGAGGAGGGGCATCACGCCCGTCTGAGCCGCCGACTGACGGTGTGGGACCTCATGGGCTTCGGCATCGGCATCGTGATCGGCACCGGCATCTTCACCCTCACCGGCACGGCCGCCAAGGACAACGCCGGCCCCGCCGTGATGATCTCGTTCCTGATCGCCGGCGTCGTCGCGATGCTCGCGGCGCTCTGCTACGCCGAGCTCGCCGCCGCGGTGCCGACGGCCGGCAGCTCGTACACGTACGCGTACACGACGATCGGCGAGATCTTCGCGTGGATCATCGCGTGGGACCTGATCCTCGAGTTCGCCCTGGGCGCGGCCGTCGTCGCGCGCGGCTGGTCGGGCTACCTGCAGGGCGTGTTCGACCTGCCGAAGGCCTTCTTCGGCGAGGAGGACAGCGTCGTCAACCTGGGCGCGGTGTTCATCGTGATCGTCCTCGGCGTGGTCGCCGCGATGGGCATCCGCGAGTCGAAGCTCGTCACGAACTCGCTGGTCGTCATCAAGGTCTCGATCTGCCTGTTCATCATCGGCGTCGGGATGTTCTACATCGACATGGGCAACCAGAAGCCGTACATCCCGCCGAGCGAGAAGGCCGAGTCGGCCAGCGGCCTCAAGCAGCCCCTGTGGCAGTGGGTCACCGGTGTCGACCAGACGGCGTACGGGGTCACGGGCGTCCTCGTCGCGGCGGCGATCGTCTTCTTCGCCTACTCGGGCTTCGAGGCCGTCGCCAACCTGGGCGAGGAGACCAAGGACCCCGCCAAGGACATGCCCCGGGGTCTCATCGGCACCCTCGTCATCTGCACCGTCCTGTACGTCGCGGTGTGCTTCGTGCTGACCGGCATGGTGAAGTACACGCAGCTCAGCACGGGCGAGCCGCTCGCCGACGCCTTCGACCAGAAGGGGCTCGGGTGGGCCGGCATCATCATCGGCACGGCGGCAGTCGCCGGACTCACCTCGGTGATCCTGGTCGACATCGTCGCGATGGGACGCATCGGCTTCGCGCTGTGCCGCGACGGCCTGCTGCCCCCGGCCGTCGGCCGGATCCACCCGAAGTACCAGACCCCCGTCGTCATCACGGTCGGCACGACGATCGCGGTCGCGGTGCTGGGCGCCTTCGTGCCGCTGGCCGTCCTGGCGGAGATGGTCTCGATCGGGACGCTGTTCGCCTTCCTCGTCGTCTCCCTGGCGGTGATCGTGCTGCGCCGCACCAAGCCGCGCATGAAGCGTCCGTTCCGCACGCCGTCGGTGCCGCTCCTCCCGATCGTCTCGGCGGTGCTGTGCGTCGCCCTCATGACGAACCTCGCGGTCGAGACGTGGCTGCGGTTCCTCGTGTGGCTCGCGCTCGGGCTCGTCGTGTACCTCGCCTACGGACGCAAGCACTCCCGGCTGGCGTCCGGCCGGACGGCGCCGTCTAACCTGTGACCATGCTCACTCGAACGCGCGGGGTCGTCCTCGGGCTCGCGGGCCTGTCGCTCGCGGCCTGCGGTGCCGTCCACCCCGGATCGGCCGCCGTCGTCGACGGCACGACGATCTCGATGCGCACCCTCGACCGCACCGCCACCGCCTACTGCACCCTGACCGCCAGCACGGCTCGCCAGCAGGGCATCACGACGGTCAGCAACGCCGACGTGCGCCGTCAGGCGATCGTCGGGCTGGTGTCGCTGCGGGTCGCCCGCGACCTCGCTACGAGGGAGGACGTGACGGTGTCCCCGAGCGACTACGAGCTGACCGCGTCGCAGCGCGAGCAGCTCGCGTCGACGTTCCCGGGCTCGGACGGCGACGACCTGGCCGAGGCGATCGAGGACAGCCAGGAGGTGTCGGCGATCGCCGTCGCCCTGGCCGAGAAGCAGGCCAACCAGCAGGCCACGACCGAGAACGAGGCCCAGTTCGCCGAGCTCGGGCAGAACGAGATCCTCAAGGCGTTCGCCGACAGCGACGTGTCGTTCGCCCCGCGCTTCGGGCTCGCCCCGGACGGCACGCAGCGCTCGGCGACGGGATCGATCTCGGTGACCCCCGTCGACCTCGAGGCCCCGGTCGACGAGGAGCTCCCGTCGGCGCTGCGGTGCTCGTGACGGTCGTCGCGTGACGATGCAGGTGCTGGTGCTCAGCCCCAGGGTCGCGCCCGGCATCCTGACGCTGGCCGCGTGGGACGCGTTGCGCGGCGCGCGGCGCGTGCGGGCGGCTCTCGACGACCCGCACGTGCAGGCGATCGTCCGGTCGGGGGTCGCGGTCGAGACGGCCGCGGGGCCGCCGACGTTCGAGGCCGGCACGGTGTGGATCGCCCCGACGGGTGACGCGGCCTGGGCGCGGTCGATGGCCGACGACCTCATGGGGCCGGGCGACGACGCGCAGCGCGTCGAGGTGCTGTTCGGCTCGTACGACCTGCCCGGGTCGGGCCTGCTCGACGTCGTCGACGTCATGGACCGCCTGCGCCGCGAGTGCCCGTGGACCGCGCAGCAGACGCACGAGTCGCTCGCGCCCTATGTGCTGGAGGAGGCCCACGAGGTGCACGAGACGCTCGAGAGCGGCGACTCCGACCACCTGCGCGAGGAGCTCGGCGACCTGCTGATGCAGGTCGTCTTCCATGCGCGCATCGCCGCCGAGGGATCGGTCGACGACGGCGCGGGGTGGGACGTCGACGACGTCGCGGCGGGCATCGCGGCCAAGCTGGTGCGGCGCAACCCGCACGTGTTCGCTCCCGAGACGCTCGACCACGTGCCGACCACCCCGGACGAGATCGACGCCCAGTGGCAGAGCATCAAGCGGTGGGAGCGGGCCCAGGCCCCGAGCCCCCACGGCCACTGACGTCCGGCTGGCCCTGGCGCGACCCGGGCGGTGGCTCAGCGACGTCTCGGGGCACCTGACACGTCGCTGAGTCACCGGCGCCTGCGTGGAGCGTGGTGTCCCCGCCTCCGCCAGCCGCACCGCTCCGGGTCCGGGGCAGCGGCGAGGCGGTGCGGTCGGGGTGGATCGCGGCACTAGGCTGTCCCCGCAGGTTCTTTCACTCACGAGGAGCACTCTCTTGGCACGCATCGACGCCGTCGGCGCACGGGAAATTCTGGATTCACGAGGCAACCCCACGGTCGAGGTCGAGGTCGCCCTCGACGACGGCACGATCGGACGCGCAGCCGTCCCGTCCGGCGCCTCGACGGGCGCCTTCGAGGCCGTCGAGCTGCGTGACGGCGACAAGAAGCGCTACCTCGGCAAGGGTGTGCTGAAGGCCGTCGGCGGCGTCAACAAGACGATCGGCCCGGCCCTCGTGGGCTTCGAGGCCGACGACCAGCGCGCGATCGACCTCGCGATGCTCGACCTCGACGGTACCGACAACAAGGCCAAGCTCGGCGCGAACGCGATCCTCGGCGTCTCGCTGGCCGCGGCCCGTGCGGCGGCCGACTCGGCCAAGCTACCCCTGTTCCGCTACGTCGGCGGCCCCAACGCGCACGTGCTGCCGGTGCCGATGATGAACATCCTCAACGGCGGTTCGCACGCCGACTCCAACGTCGACATCCAGGAGTTCATGATCGCTCCGATCGGCGCGAGCTCGTTCTCCGAGGCGCTGCGCCAGGGCGCCGAGGTCTACCACGCGCTCAAGTCGGTCCTCAACGAGCGCGGGCTGTCGACGGGTCTGGGCGACGAGGGCGGCTTCGCGCCGAACCTCGACTCCAACCGCGCGGCTCTCGAGCTCATCGCCGTCGCCGTCGAGAAGGCCGGCCTGAAGGTCGGCACCGACATCGCGATGGCGCTCGACGTCGCCGCCTCGGAGTTCTTCGCCGACGGCACGTACGCGTTCGAGGGCGAGCAGAAGTCGGCCGAGGAGATGTCGGCCTACTACGCGCAGCTCGCCGCCGACTTCCCGATCGTCTCGATCGAGGACCCCCTCGACGAGGACGACTGGTCGGGCTGGACGACGCTGACCGAGACGATCGGCGACGACGTGCAGATCGTCGGCGACGACCTCTTCGTGACCAACGTCGAGCGTCTGACGCGCGGCATCTCCGAGGGCGCCGCCAACGCGCTGCTCGTCAAGGTCAACCAGATCGGCTCGCTCACCGAGACGCTCGACTCGGTCGACCTCGCCCACCGCCACGGCTTCAGCTGCATGATGAGCCACCGCTCGGGCGAGACCGAGGACACCACGATCGCCGACCTCGCGGTCGCGACCAACTGCGGCCAGATCAAGACCGGCGCCCCCGCCCGCTCCGACCGCGTCGCCAAGTACAACCAGCTGCTGCGCATCGAGGAGCTGCTGGGCTCGTCCGCCAGCTACGCCGGCGCCTCCGCGTTCCCGCGGCTGGCCCTCTGACGCATGGCATCGCGTTCACCCCGCGGTCGCGGTCGGCCTCCTGCCCGGAAGCCGACCGCGACACGGGGTGGACGCCGCACGCCCCGGGCCGCGGCATCCGCGACGTCCCGACCCGGGTCCACCCCGGCCAAGCCCGTCACGCAGGGTCGCATCGGCTCGGCGCCCCAGCTGACGACCAGGGCCGTCGTGCTGCTGGCCGTCGTGCTGCTGCTCATCGCGTCGTACACGTCGACGCTGCACGCGTGGTGGCAGCAGCGCTCCGACATCCAGGCGACGAAGGCCGAGATCGCGACGCGCCAGCAGGCGATCGTCGAGCTGGAGGACCAGATCGACCGCTGGGACGACCCGGCCTACGTCAAGCAGCAGGCCAAGGAGCGGTTCGGCTGGGTCTCGCCCGGTGAGGTCGGCTACCGCGTCATCGGCAGCGACGGCAAGGTGCAGGGCGCCGACGTCCCGACGCTCGACGCGCCGCCCGCCAGGACCGACCCCGACTGGTACGACAAGCTGTGGGGCAGCGTGAAGGAGGCCGGCAAGGAGCCGTCCGCCACCCCGACCACCGACCCCGAACCAGACAAGGTGCTGAAGGACCAGTGACAGTCGCCCAGGCCGACCTCGACGCCGTCGCCGACCAGCTCGGACGCTCCCCGCGGGGCATCCTCGAGATCATGTCGCGGTGCCCGTCGGGCCACCCGAACGTCGTGAAGACCGAGCCGCGGCTCGACGACGGCACCCCGTTCCCGACGATGTTCTACCTGACGTGCCCGCGGCTGGCCGGCGAGATCGGCACGCTCGAGGCGTCCGGGCTGATGCGCGAGATGAGCGCGCGCCTGCTCGAGGACGACGAGCTCGCCCGGGCGTACGAGAAGGCGCACGTCGAGTACCTCGCCGAGCGCGAGGCCCTCGGTCACGTCCCCGAGATCGACGGCATCACCGCCGGCGGCATGCCGACCAGGGTCAAGTGCCTGCACGTGCTGGTGGGCCACTCGCTGGCCAAGGGCCCCGGCGTCAACCCGCTGGGCGACGAGACGCTCGAGCTGCTGGGCGACTGGTGGGTCGGCACGTCGTGCGACCCCGACTGGGTCGCCCCCGTCGACGACTGAGCCGGGTGCTCGCGCTGCGGCCGTGGGTCGCGTCGCTATGCTCGTCAGATGCCTGAGCAGCGTGCCCGCGTCGCCGCGATCGACTGCGGCACCAACTCGATCCGCCTCCTGATCAGCGACATCGGCGACGGCCGCAAGACCGATCTGCTGCGCGAGATGCGGGTCGTCCGCCTCGGGCAGGACGTCGACCGCACGGGCCACCTCGCCGACGACGCCGTGCAGCGCACGCTCCAGGCGAGCCGCGAGTACGCCGAGCTGATCGCGATGTTCGGCGTCACCGACATCCGGTTCTGCGCGACGTCCGCGGTCCGCGACGCCGACAACGCCGAGGCCTTCGGCGACGCCGTCGAGGGCGTGCTGGGCGTGCGTCCCGAGGTGCTGGCCGGCGACGACGAGGCGCGCGCGTCGTTCCTCGGCGCGACCCGCGACCTCGACGACGTCCGCACGCTGGTGGTCGACATCGGCGGTGGTTCGACCGAGATCGTCGTCGGCACGGGCGACCGGATCGAGTGGTCGGTGTCGCTCGACATCGGCTCGGTGCGCCTGACCGAGCGCTTCCTGCCCAGCGACCCGGCGTCCGTCTCCGAGGTCGCGGCGTGCATGGAGCACGTCGACGCCGTGCTGGCGCCGGTCGTGGCCCAGCTCGATCCCGTCGGCTCGTTCGTCGGCGTGGCCGGCACCGTCACGACCGTCGCCGCGCACTCGCTCGCGCTGCCGTCGTACGACTCCGACGTGATCCACCGGGCGCGGCTCGACCTCGAGGACGTCAGCGCGGCGTGCCTGTCGCTGGTGCAGATGTCGGTGGCCGACCGGCGGATGCTGCCGTTCATGCACCCCGGCCGCGCCGACGTGATCGGCGCCGGGTCGCTGATCCTCGACCGACTGGTCGCGCAGCTGCCCCTCGACACCGACACCCTGGTCGTCAGCGAGCACGACATCCTCGACGGCATCGCCTGGGACATGGCCTGACCACACCGCCCCGCCCGCCGGCCTGCCGGCGAGTGGTGCGGAGTGGACGTTCTGGGACGGCGTGTCTGACCACACCGCACCGCTCGAGAGCGGGTTTGCACCACTCGGCATGATCGGACCATGGCCTCCCGCACCCTGCACGTGACCGTCCCCGACGACAGCTGGCTCAGCGCGCTCGATGACCTCGACGACGTCGAGCTGTCGGTGTGGGACATGGACGGCGACCAGCCCGGAGAGCACGTCGACCTCGCCGTCCGGCCCTACACCGTCGCCGCCGGCGGGCTCGACGCCCTCGACCCCGACCGGCTCGACGTCGTCCAGTCGCAGGCCCTCGGCTACGACGGCGTCGCCGACGTGCTGCCCGACGGCATCACGTACTGCAACGCGGTCGGCGTGCACGAGGAGTCGACCGCCGAGCTCGCCGTCGCGCTGCTGCTCGCCTCGCAGCGCGAGATCGACCGCTACGCCCGTGAGGTCGGCCAGTGGAACCGCGGCTTCACCGCGAGCCTGATCGACCGTCGCGTCATGCTGCTGGGCACGGGCGGCATCGGTCGCGAGATCGAGAAGCGCCTCGACGGCTTCGGCGCCGAGCTGGTGCGGGTCGCGTCGCGTGCGCGGACCGACGACCGGGGCGAGATCCACGGGCAGGACGAGCTGCCCACGCTGCTGCCGACCGTCGACGCCGTGCTGCTGGCGGTGCCGCTGTCCGACAGCACCGAGGGCCTGGTCGACGACGACTTCCTCGCGGCCCTGCCCGACGGTGCGATCGTCGTCAACGTCTCGCGTGGCAAGGTCGTCGACACCGACGCCGTCGTGCGCCAGGCCGGTCGCGTCCGCCTCGCCGCCGACGTCACCGACCCCGAGCCCCTGCCGTCCGAGCACCCGCTGTGGACGACGCAGGGCGTGCTCGTCTCGCCGCACGTCGGCGGCATGTCGACCGCGATGCGTCCGCGCATCGAGGCCGTCGTGCGCCGGCAGATCGCGCTGCTGCAGGACGGGCAGCCGCCCGCCGACGTCGTCGTCGGCTGACCGCGGCCTAGGCTGGGGCGACGCTCCCGTAGCCCAACTGGCAGAGGCAGATGGCTTAAACCCGTCACAGCGTGGGTTCGAACCCCACCGGGAGCACCGGGAGCACCGGACGCACCGGGGGACCGGACCCGCGCGTCAGGGCAGCAGGCCGTGGCGGCGGGCGGCCGCGACGGCCTCGTGCCGCGACGACGCGCCGAGCCGCGCCATGGCGCTGCGCAGGTAGCTCTTGACGGTCTCGGGCGCGAGACCGAGCCGGGCCGCGATCTCGGCGTTGCGGCAGCCGACCGCGACGAGCGCAACGACGTCGAGCTGGCGCGTCGTCAGGGACGTGGGGGAGTCGGGCGTCGCGGCCAGCAGCGACTCGAGCCGCTCGCGGGTGTGCGGGTCGGCGGTCTCGCGCGCGATGACGCGCATCTCGGCGAACGCGTCGCGCAGCCGCTGCAGCTCGGCGGTCTCGGGACCGGCCGACGCCACCGACGCCGCCAGGCCCACGCGACGGTCGACCTCGTCGCGGATCTCCATCTCGTCCGAGACCTTGCGGGCCTCGACGACCAGCGAGTCGAGCGCGCCGGTCGACAGGGGGCTGTCGCGGGTGCCGGCGTAGAGCAGCCCGCGCACGTCGTCGCGCACGACGATCGGGACGACGGCCAGGAACGTGACCCGCTCACCCAGGATCTGCCGGTCGTACTCGTGCGTGATGTCGAGCGACGTGCCGTAGTCGCGGACGTAGGCGGGCCGCCGGGTCAGGAACGTCTTGCCGCCCAGGCCGAGGGACGGCTTGATCGTGATGGTCGCGAGATCGCTCGTGACCTCGCCCATCGTCAGGGTGACCGGGACGCCCCGGTCGTCGCGCAGGCCCCCGAAGACGAGCGGGACGCCGCACTCGCGGCGCAGGCGCCCGGCGGACGCACGCAGCAGCTCGAGGTCGTCCGCTCGCGCGTCGATCGTCACCGTGCACCCCCTTTCGGGGCTAGACCCTCCGCCGTCGTCGTCACACGATGTGTGACAGACCACACCAGTTTGTCACGGCCCCGCCACCCGGCACCTGCCGAAGCGGCCCGTGCCCGACGTGCCGATCCAGGAGCAGCCCGTGACCGAGCAGAACATCAGCAACCTCTCCCACGAGGACCGGACGTTCGACCCGCCCGCCGATCTCGCCGCCGCGGCCAACGTGAAGGCCGACGCCTACGAGACCGCGGCCGCCGATCGTCCGGCGTTCTGGGGCGAGCAGGCGCAGCGGCTCGACTGGGGCACGCCGTTCACCGAGGTGCTCGACTGGTCGAACGCGCCGTTCGCGAAGTGGTTCGTCGGCGGGACGCTCAACGCCGCGTACAACTGCGTCGACCGGCACGTCGAGGCCGGCAACGGCGACCGCGTCGCGCTGCACTTCGTGGGCGAGCCCGCGGACGACACCCGCGACATCACGTACGCCGAGCTCAAGGACCTCGTCTCGCAGGCCGCCAACGCCCTGATCGACCTCGGGGTGCGGACCGGCGACCGCGTCGCGATCTACCTGCCGATGATCCCCGAGGCCGTCATCGCGATGCTGGCCTGCGCGCGTCTCGGCGCCCCGCACACCGTGGTGTTCGGCGGCTTCAGCTCCGACGCGCTGTCGAGCCGCATCCTCGACTGCGACGCGAAGGTCGTCATCACCGCCGACGGCGGCTACCGTCGCGGCGCCCCGTCGGCGCTCAAGCCGGCCGTGGACGAGGCCCTGCAGAAGTGCCCCGACGTCACGGGCGTGCTCGTGGTGCGCCGCACGGGCCAGGACGTCGACTGGACCGAGGGCCGCGACGTCTGGTGGCACGACACCGTCGACCGGGCGTCGACCGACCACACGGCCGAGATGTTCGACTCCGAGCACCCGCTCTACGTCATGTACACGTCCGGCACGACGGGCTCGCCCAAGGGCATCCTGCACACCACCGCCGGCTACCTCGTGCAGTCGGCGTGGACGTTCTGGGCGGTGTTCGACCACAAGCCCGACGACGTCTACTGGTGCACCGCCGACGTCGGCTGGGTCACGGGCCACTCGTACATCGTCTACGGGCCGCTGGCCAACGGCGCGACGCAGGTGCTCTACGAGGGCACGCCCGACACCCCCGGCAAGGACCGCTGGTGGCAGATCATCGAGGACTACAAGGTCACGCTGTTCTACACCGCGCCGACGGCGATCCGCACGTGCATGAAGTGGGGCGAGGAGCTGCCGGCGAGGCACGACCTCAGCAGCCTGCGCATCCTCGGCTCGGTGGGCGAGTCGATCAACCCCGAGGCGTACGTCTGGTACCGCGAGAACATCGGCGGCGGGACGACCCCGATCGTCGACACGTGGTGGCAGACCGAGACGGGCGCGCACATGATCAGCCCGCTGCCCGGCGTCACGTCCGGCAAGCCCGGCTCGGCCATGACCGCGATCCCGGGCATCGCCGCCGAGGTCGTGGACGACGCGGGCAACCCCGTCGACAACGGCGAGGGCGGCTACCTCGTCATCACCGAGCCGTGGCCGTCGATGCTGCGGACGATCTGGGGCGACGACCAGCGCTACCAGGACACGTACTGGTCGCGCTGGCCCAACGTCTACTTCGCGGGCGACGGCGCGCGCAAGGACGAGGACGGCGCGATCTGGCTGCTGGGTCGGGTCGACGACGTCATGAACGTCTCGGGCCACCGCCTGTCGACGACCGAGATCGAGTCGGCGCTCGTCTCGCACCCCAAGGTCGCCGAGGCGGCCGTGGTCGGCGCGACGGACGACACGACGGGCCAGGCCGTCGTGGCCTTCGTGATCCTCAGGGAGTCTGCCGGCGACGGCGGCACCGAGGTCATCCAGGAGCTGCGCAACCACGTCGGCAAGGAGATCGGACCGATCGCCAAGCCCCGCACGATCATGGTCGTCCCCGAGCTGCCCAAGACCCGCTCGGGCAAGATCATGCGGCGCCTGCTGCGCGACGTCGCCGAGAACCGCGAGGTCGGCAACACCACGACGCTCGCCGACTCGGGGGTCATGGACCTCATCACGAGCGGCATGCAGACCGCCAAGGACGACGACTGACGTCCTCGGCCGCGCGGGCGCGACGTCAGGTCTGACGGACGCGCTCGCGCAGCCCGGCGGCGAGGCCGACGAGGGTCAGCCAGTCGACGAACCCGCCGCCGACCCGCGCGAGCCGCTCGCGACGCACCCCGCCGAGGCGCAGCCGCAGGTGGACGCGCGAGGTGCCCGGACCGTCGGCCGTCACCCGGATCGCCCACGACAGCCGCACGCTGCCGCGGGTGCTGACGTGCACGAGCGTCGACGGCGGCTCGAGCACCGCGACCTCGAACGTCGCGTCGGGACCGCCCCAGTCGGCGATGACGTCACCGACGGCGAGGTCCTGCAGGCCCGGCTCGATGCGCCGGTAGGCGCGACGGTCGGGCGGCACGAAGCGCTCGACCCAGCGCGGCAGGTACCAGCCCGCCCGCTGCTTGCCCAGCTGGACGAACCACGGCCACACCTGCTCGGGTGGCGCGTCGAGCCCGAACGCCCGGTCCATCACGACGTTCGCGTCGGGGACGACGTCGTCGCCGGGCAGGAGGGCTGTGACCTCGGCCGCCGTGGGGTTCATGTCCCGACCCTAGACGGGGGCTCCCGACGGCGACCTGCACGTCGGGCCCCGACTGCCTAGGGTGGTTGCTCCACCCCATCTCGAAGGAGCACCACCATGCAGGCACGCACGCTCGGACGCACAGGACGGGACGTCTCGGTGGTCGGCCTCGGCACCTGGCAGCTCGGCGCCGACTGGGGCGACGTCACGAAGGAGGACGCCGCCGCCGTGCTCGACGCCGCGGTCGACGAGGGCGTGACGTTCTTCGACACCGCCGACGTGTACGGCGACGGGCGCAGCGAGCAGATCATCGGCGAGTACCTGCGCAGCCGCCCCGAGCTCGACGTCTTCGTCGCGACCAAGATGGGCCGCCGCGCCGAGCAGGACCCCGTGCACTTCACGATGGACAACTTCCGCACGTGGACCGACCGGTCGCGCGGCAACCTGGGCGTCGACACGCTCGACCTCGTGCAGCTGCACTGCCCGCCGACCGCCGTCTTCTCCGACGACCGCGTCTTCGACGACCTCGACACGCTGGTCGACGAGAAGGTCATGGCCGCCTACGGCGTCAGCGTCGAGACCGTCGACGAGGCGCTGACCGCGATCGCCCGCCCGAACGTCGCCAGCGTCCAGATCATCCTCAACGCGTTCCGGCTCAAGCCGCTCGACGAGGTGCTGCCGGCCGCGCGCGAGGCGGGCGTCGGCATCATCGCCCGCGTGCCGCTGGCATCGGGCCTGCTGTCGGGCCGCTACACCGAGCAGACGACGTTCGCCGACGACGACCACCGCACCTACAACCGCTCGGGCGAGGCGTTCGACGTCGGCGAGACGTTCTCGGGCGTCGACTTCGAGACCGGCGTCCGGGCGGCGCGCGAGTTCGGCGGGCTCGTGCCCGACGGCGTCCGGCCCGCCGAGGCGGCCATCGCGTGGATCCTCGCGCAGGACGGCGTCACGGCCGCGATCCCCGGCGCGCGCAACGTCGAGCAGGCGCGGGGCAACGCGGCCGCGGCCGCGGTCGTCCTGCCGGACGGCTTCGATGCCGGCCTCCACGACGTCTACGACCGTCTGCTGCGATCGTCGATCCACCCGCGCTGGTAGGCGCTAGGCTGCGGGGCACCGGGCCGGGAGGAGGGACGTCGATGATCCTCTCCGCGCCCGACCCCGCGGCCGACCCGTACGTCGTCGCGGCACTGCTCTCGCTGCAGCGCGAGGCCTACGCCGTCGAGGCGGACCTGATCGGCGACGACCGGCTGCCGCCGCTGCAGGAGGACGAGCACGCGCTCGCCGCCTGGCGTGGGCGGTGGCTCACGGCGTGGGACGGCGTCGACCTCGTCGGCGCGGCTGCGTGGACGTCCGGCACCCACCGCGTCGACCTGGCGAAGGTCATGGTCGCCCCGTCGGCCATGCGCCGCGGGATCGGCTCGGCCCTGCTGCGCCGGGTGCTGGACGTCGCCGACGGCCGGACGGTCGAGGTGGCGACGGGACGCGACAACGCCCCGGCCACCGCGCTGTACGCCGCCCACGGCTTCGACCACGCGGGCGACGAGCAGGTGCCGCCCGGTGTGTGGATCAGCCGGTTCCGGCGCGAGCCCTGAGTCGCTCCGCCCGTGAACATCGGGTGAAGAGCCGTCGAAGGCTGGCCCAACCATGGCACCAGAGCGGGTCCAGGGGTGGACGGCAGACACCCTGTCGTAGTGGTGTGGAGGGGTCAGCAAGTCCTCTCTCGAAGGGATCCATCGACATGCGTCTCCCCACCAGGCTCGCCGTCACGGCCGCCACGATGACCGTCGCGGCAGCCGTCGCGATCGGCTCACCCGCCCAGGCCGACGTCGTCGGCGGCACCAAGGCCGGCGACACCATCCACTTCCAGGACAACAACGGCGCAGAGGTCTCCACCGACCGCTGCGGTGGTGCGAACGTCCGCACGACCCTCCAGGGCGGGCCCTACCCCAACCCCACGAACGTCCAGGTCACGGTGGACTCGTCCTACGCCAGCTGCATGGCCCGCGCCCGGATCGTCTACGCGACCCCGGACGGGACCTCGCGGGTCACGGAGTGGGCCGACGGCAGCTCCGGCGGTGCCAGCATGATCGGCGTGACGGACGCCTTCCGCTGCTACACCGAGTTCCAGGTGCGCCGGTTCGACAACGACGACTGGCTGACCCTGCGCCTGTACAACCCGCAGGTCAAGGACCCGTCGGTCCGACCCGCCGGTTGCGCAGCGGCCTGACACGCACCCGTCGTCCCCGGCTGCCTCTGATGCCCAGAGGTGGTCGGGCACGACTGCGTCTGCGCGGCGCTGCCCTACTCCTGCTCGATGCGCAGGGCGGCGAAGGAGTCGTCGAGCAGGATCGACTCGACGGCGTACCAGCCGTAGTCGGCCACGAGCTCCTGGATCGCGTCCTCGCCGATCTGGTCGTCGTGGACGGGGAACGCGACCCAGACGACGGGGATCGAGCCCAGCTGCGGCAGCACCTCGTCGAAGCTGTCGGCCAACTGCGTGCGCTCGTCGGCGAACAGGATCGCGGCGTCGACCTGCTCGGGCTCCTCCTCGTCGCGGGTCTCGATCATCTCGGCGCCCTCGGGCATCGGATCGAGCAGCGAGGTCTCCTCGACCGTCGTCCCGATGACCCACACCACGAATCCGTCGGAGATGCGCAGCTTCTCGGCGTTCGTCACGTCGGTGCTCATGGCCACATCCTAGGGGGTCGAGACGACGCCCCGGTCGATGCTCAGAGGGGTCGGCGGACGGCCTCGAGGTCGCGGATGTCGCGGTCGACCTGCAGCCCCTTGTGCTCGAACCGGGTCATCGGACGCCCCTCGAACCGCGGCGCCCAGGTGCCGCTGAACTCGAAGTCGGGGCTGCCCGCCAGCACGTCCCGCATCTGGTCGGCGTACTCCTGCCAGTCGGTCGCGAGACGCCACGTGCCGCCGGGCTCGACGACCCGGGCCGCGAGGGCGGCGAACGACGGCGTGACGAGCCGGCGCTTGTTGTGCCGCTTCTTGTGCCACGGATCGGGGAACCAGACCCGCAGCTCGTTCACCGAGGCCGGCGGCAGCATCGTGCCGAGCGCCTCGGCGGCGTTGACGATCATGAGCCGGACGTTCTCGACCCCGCGGTGGCGCATCGTCACGAGCGTCTGCGCGACGCCGGGCACGTAGACCTCGAGGCCGAGGAAGTTCTGGTCGGGGTGCTCGTGGGCGGCGTGGACGATCGCCTCGCCGCGGCCCGTCCCGATCTCGACGACGAGCGGGGCCTCGCGGCCGAACAGGGCAGCCGTGTCGAGCACGTACGACGGGTCGATCGACGTCGTCGGTCCGTTGTCGGGCGCCTCGGCCACGTAGGTCGTCGCGAGCGCGTCCCACGCGGCCTGCTGCCGCTCGGACAGGCGTCCGCCGCGGCGGGTGAACGAGACGGGCTCGGTGCGATAGGGGGCGGGTTCCACGCGCGCTAGCGTAGACGCGTGGACATCGAGCCTGACACCAAGGACTGGACGTGGGTGCTCGAGCGGCCCTGCCCCGCGTGCGGCTTCGACGCCGCGCAGGTCGACCCGACGGCGGTGGCCGACCGGGTGCTCGACGTGCTGCCCCGGTGGCGCCACGTGCTGGGGCGCGTCGAGGCGCGCGAGCGTCCCGCACCGGCCACCTGGTCGCCGCTGGAGTACGCGTGCCACGTGCGTGACGTGTTCGTCGTGTTCGACCGCCGGGTGCGGCTGATGCTCGACGGCGACGACCCCGAGTTCGAGAACTGGGACCAGGACGTCACGGCGATCCAGGACGACTACGCCGTGCAGCTGCCGTCCGAGGTGGCCTCGCAGCTCGACGTCGCGGGGCGTGCCGTCGCCGAGACGTTCGCGGCCGTGCCGGACGACGCGTGGAGCCGCACGGGGCGGCGCGGCAACGGCTCGGTCTTCACGGTCGCGACGCTGTCGACGTACTTCCTGCACGACGTCGTCCACCACCTCCACGACGTCCACGGCTGAGGTCCGCGGCGCCCGAAGAGGTTGCAACACCCAACGACAATTCCGGGATCAAACAGGCTGTCGGAAGCGTTGGATAGGGTAGGACCAACGACTCCATCTTCGGAGCCATCCCACGGAGGGAAACATGAAGAGCAGCAACCCTGTCTTCGCCCGCAGCGCCGAGTTCAACGGCCGCGGCGGCGCGATCGCCAACGACCCGTCCCAGTGGCAGGTCGACCTCAACGGCTCGCCCACGCACACCCAGCCCGGCACCGGCCGCATGACGATCGACTCGGTCGTCGAGAAGACCGCGATGACGCTGGGTCTGCTCGTCGTCGCCGCGGCCGTCACGTGGTTCGCGATCGGCGACGTCATCGACCCGACGACCGGCGAGGCCGTGATGGGCAAGGCCGCGACGTTCGCGATGGCCGGTGCGCTCATCGGCTTCGTCCTGGCGATGGTCAACTCGTTCAAGAAGGTCGTCAGCCCGGCGCTGGTGCTCGCCTACGCGGTGTTCGAGGGCGTCTTCATCGGCGCCTTCTCGAAGGTCATCGCGGCGTACGTCGGCGAGACCTCGATCGTCTTCCAGGCGGTCCTCGGCACGGTCGTCGCCTTCGCCGGCACCCTGGCCGCGTACAAGTTCTTCAACATCCAGGTGACCGACAAGTTCCGCAAGGTCATGATGATCTCGGGCTTCGCGATCGTCGGCGTGCTGCTGATCAACATGGTGCTGAGCCTGACCGGCGTCTTCGAGTCGGGTGGCCTCCGCGGGTTCAACACCCTCGGCCTGCTGGTCTCCTGCGCGCTGGTGGTCTACGCGACCTTCTGCCTGATCCTCGACTTCGACTACGCCGAGAAGGGCATCCAGGCCGGCCTGCCGGAGCGCGAGTCCTGGCGGGTGGCCTTCGGCCTGACCGTCACGCTGGTCTGGATCTACATCGAGATCCTGCGCATCCTCGCGATCCTGCGTGGCGACTGAGCGCAGCTGAACGTCTGACGATGGCCGGTCCCCTCGGGGGCCGGCCATCGGTCTTTCCCGTCGCCCGGCCGGGTCGGGGAGGGGTCAGCCGGCGCGGCGGCGGCGCAGCACGGTGGCCCAGCGGCCGCCCTGGGCGGCACCGTCCTGGACGACCTGGGTGCCCGCGTTCTCGGCGGCCTCGGCGGCGGCCTCGCGCACCGACATCAGGTCGCGCGGACGCTCGGTCGAGGCGTAGCCCGCGTACGCCAGGGTGCGGGCGCGCTCGCGCAGCGACGCGGCAACGGCCGGCACCATGACCGAGACCATGTTGGCGTAGCCCGTCTCGGACGGGTGGAAGCGGTCGAGACCGAACATGATGTCGCGGTTCTCGGTGAACAGGTTGCCGAGCAGGTCTCCCAGCGACACGGCCCGCCCGCCCGCGCCGACGACGGCGACGGTCTGCTTGCGGGCCAGGTTGCGGCTCCAGCGACGGGCCACCGAGCGCAGCGGCTGCATGATGGGTCGCACCGAGCCGAGGTCGGGGGTCGTGCCCACCACGACCTCGCAGTCGGCCGCCACGAGGTGCCGCACGACGTCGCCGAGCTGGCGGGCCGACGTGCTGGGCGGCACCTGGTGCGTCACGTCGTTGGTGCCGACGACGATGACCGCGACGTGCGGCTGCCAGCCGTCGACCTCGGCGATCTGCTGCATCAGCTCGGACGTCTGCGCGCCCACGACGGCGCGGCATCGCACCTCGACGGGTGCGTCCATGACGTGCGCGAGACCGATGCCCAGCATCGCCGACGGCGTCGCCTCGGCGGTCGTCATGCCGTAGCCCACCGCGGCCGAGTCGCCGATCACGAGCAGTCGGATGGTCTGGCCCGGCAGGTCGTCGCCGTAGGTGCCGTCGGGCAGCGGCGGACGCTCGTCGGTCGTGCCGATCGCGCGGCGGGCGAGCACGGCCTCGCCGATCAGGAACCCGTAGAAACCGGTGATGGTGGCTCCGCTGCCGATGAGTGCAGTCGTGGCTGCTCGACGGGGACGGACCATAAACCGATTTTACGATGCGGCGGACGGCGCGATCGACTCGGGACGTCCCGACGTGAGATGTCTCTCCCCGCCCCTAGAGTGGCCGCGTGCCCGATCTGACGCCCAACCTCCGCGACATCGGCGGCCGTCCCACGACCGACGGGCGCACCGTCGCGACGGGCCGCGTCCTGCGCAGCGCCGTGCCCCACGCCGACGACCACGGCCCCGACGGGCACGACTGGCCGCCGGCGCTCGTGATCGACCTCAGGTCGCCCAGCGAGTCCCGGGCGGGTCACCCCCTCGAGGCGGCCGGCTCGCGCGTCGTCAACGTGCCGCTGCTGGCGGCGCTGCGCCCCGGTGTCGCTCCTGCCGAGAGCCTGTCGATGCTCTACCGCATCGTGCTCGACGACGCCGCGCACGAGCTCGTCCGCCTGGTCGACGAGGTGTCGCGCGAGACCGGCACGGTGCTGATCCACTGCGCGGCCGGCAAGGACCGCACCGGCATCGCCGTCGCGCTGCTGCTGCGCCTCGTGGGCGTCCCGCGCGACGAGGTGCTGCACGACTACCGGCTCACCGAGCACGCGCTCGTCGAGATCGACCGCCGCCTGCGGCCGCCGACGTCCGCCCCCGCCTCGGCGGCGCCGGGCCACACCTACCCGCCGGGCTTCGCGCACGTGTCGCCCGAGGCGATCGACGCGGTCCTCGACGTGTGGGACGAGCACCCGGCCGGGGTCGAGGGCTGGTTCGTCGAGGTGGGCGGATCGTCGGCCTCGCTCGACCAGCTGCGTCGTACGCTCCTGGCATGACCCACGACCTGACGCTCGGGGCCCGGGAGGTGCCCCTCGGGGGCCTGCGCGGCCTCACGGTGCACCGCACGCTGCCGCAGAAGGGCTTCCCGACGGTGGGGGCGTGGTGCTTCGTCGACCACTTCGGACCCACCAGCCACCCCATGGCGGTGCTGCCGCACCCGCACACGGGCCTGCAGACCGTCACGTGGCCCCTCGCGGGCGAGATCCGGCACCGCGACAGCCTCGGCAGCGACGTCGTGCTCAGGCCCGGCGAACTGAACCTGATGACGTCCGGCGACGGCGTCTCGCACTCGGAGTTCTCGGTCGGCGACCCCGATGCGCCGATGCACGGCATCCAGCTGTGGGTGGCGCTGCCGTCCGGGGCGCTCGACGGCCCAGCAGGTTTCGAGCACCACCCCGACCTGCCGGTCGCCGAGGGCGACGGCTGGAGGGCGACCGTGCTCCTGGGCGAGCTCGACGGCGCCACGTCACCCGCGACGACCCACACGCCGATCGTCGGCGCCGAGCTGTCGGTCGGGCCCGGGGCGTCCACGATCCCGCTGCGTCCCGACTTCGAGCACGCCGTCCTGGCCGTCGACGGGCCGGTCGTCGTCGACGGTGTCGAGGTCGCCCACCGCGAGCTGCGCTACCTCGCACCCGGGCGCTCGCAGGTCGGCGTGCAGGTGCCCGCCGCCACGACGCTCCTGCTGATCGGCGGCGAGCCGTTCGACGAGGAGCTCGTCATGTGGTGGAACTTCATCGGACGCTCGCACGACGACATCGTGCTGGCACGCGACGACTGGCAGGCCGCGGCCGAGCGCTTCGGCCACGTCGACGGGCACGGCGACAAGGTCATCCCGGCGCCGCCGCTGCCCGAGGTGCGCCTGACGCCTCGTCGACGCTCTGTCGGCTGACGCCCCGGTCTGGTACCGTCGATCTCAGATACCGTTGGTATGTGAGATCGAGAGGCTCGACATGACCCACTTCACCGGCAAGGTCGCCGTCGTCACCGGCGCGGCATCGGGCATCGGACGAGCGCTGGCCGTCGAGCTGGCACGGCGTGGTGCGCGGCTGGCCATCAGCGACGTCGACGTCGCGGGCCTGTCCGAGACCGAGGCGATGGTCGCGGCCGCCGGCGCCGAGGTGCGGTCCGACACCCTCGACGTCTCGCAGCGCGAGCTCGTCCTCGAGTACGCCGACACCGTCGCGCAGCACTTCGGGGTCGTGCACCTGGTGTTCAACAACGCGGGCATCGCGTTCACCGGCAGCATCGAGCAGATGTCGTTCAAGGACATCGACCGCGTGATGGACGTCGACTTCTGGGGCGTCGTCAGCGGCACCAAGGCCTTCCTGCCCCACCTCATCGCCTCGGGCGACGGGCACGTCGTCAACATCTCCAGCATCTTCGGCCTGTTCGCCGTGCCGAAGCAGAGCGCCTACAACGCCGCGAAGTTCGCGGTGCGGGGCTTCACCGAGGCGCTGCGCCAGGAGATGATCAACGACCGTCGTCCCGTCAAGGTGACCTGCGTGCACCCCGGCGGCATCAAGACCAACATCGCCCGCAACAGCGAGCAGGTCGAGGGCCTCGACCACGACAAGCTGGCCTCGTCGTTCGACAAGCTGGCGCGCACGACCCCCGAGCGGGCCGCCGAGGTCATCCTCGCGGGCGTCGAGAAGAACCGGGCGCGGGTGCTGATCGGCCCGGACGCCAAGGCCCTCGACGCGCTGGTGCGCGTCACGGGCTCGGGCTACCAGCGGATCGTGGCGGCGGCCGGCAAGCGCGGCGGGCTCTAGGCCGGAGCGGCGAGGGACGGGGGCGGATCATGCGCAACGACTGGGACGGCCAGAGCTTCCCGCACCCGCCCGGACGGCGGCCCCTGGTCGGCGACGTGCTGGGTGCCGACCCTCGCAAGCCGCTGCAGAGCTCGCTGGAGCGGTCGAAGGGTCTCGGCCCGATCTTCGAGCTCAAGATCTTCGACCAGAAGTTCGTCATCGTCACGGGTGCCGAGCTCGCGGCCGAGCTGGCCGACGAGAGCCGATTCGAGAAGGCCCTCTCGCCGGCCCTGGTGGCGCTGCGCGAGTTCGCGGGTGCCGGCCTCTTCACCGCCTACAACGACGAGACCGACTGGGCGCTGGCGCACGACCTGCTGCGGCCGGCGTTCACGCGCGACTCGATGCAGCGGTACCACCCCGTGATGCTCGCGGCGGCGCAGGAGCTGTTCGACCACTGGGACATCGCCACCGAGCCCGTCGACGTCTCGGCCGACATGACGAAGCTGACGATGGAGACCATCAGCCGCACGGCCTTCAGCCAGGACTTCGGCTCCTTCACCCGCGACGAGCCGCACCCGTTCATCCCGGCCATGATCGCGGCCCTGCGGGCGGGACAGCGCAAGGGCACGCTGAACTCCATGCCGGGGGCGGGCCTCATGGCCAAGCGCATCGACCGCCGCAACGCCCACCACCAGGAGTACGTCGACCGCCTGCTCGACGACATCATCGCGACCCGCCGGGCCTCGCCCGACGTCGACGACCGCGACCTGCTCGGCATCATGCTGCACACGCCGCACCCCGAGACGGGGGCGCGGCTCGACGACGTCAACATCCGCCACCAGATCCTGACGTTCCTGGTCGCCGGTCACGAGACCACGTCGGGGGCTCTGTCGTTCGCGCTGTACTACCTCTCGCGCGACGCCGACCTGCTGGCCCGCGCGCACGAGGAGGTCGACCGCATCCTCGGCCCCGACCGCGACGTCGAGCCGACGTTCGGGCAGGTGGCCAAGTTCCGGTTCCTGCGGCGGGTGCTCGATGAGGGACTGCGGCTGTGGCCCACCGCGCCGGCGTACGCGCGGAGCCCCCGCGAGACGACGACCCTCGCGTCGGGTCACGTCATGCGTCCGCAGGACTGGGCCCTCGTGCTGCTGCCCGCGGTGCACCGCGATCCGTCGGTGTGGGGCGAGACGGCCGACGAGTTCGACCCCGACCGCTTCCTGCCCGAGAACTCCCGCGGTCGTCCGACGCAGACGTACAAGCCGTTCGGCACGGGGGAGCGGTCGTGCATCGGGCGCCAGTTCGCGCTGCACGAGGCGATCCTGGTGCTGGCCCGCATGCTGCACCGGTACGAGCTGACGTACGACCCCGCGTACGAGCTGTCGATCACCGAGCGGCTGACCCTCATGCCCGAGGGATTCCGCCTGGGGCTCACGCTGCGGACGCCGTCGTCGTCCGCGGCGGACGTCGGCGAGCCGGCTCAGCCGGCCGAGAGCCGCACGTGCCCTGTGTCGTCGATCGACCACCCGGGGTTGTAGGCGACCTCCCACGGGTGCCCGTCGGGATCGGCGAAGTAGCCCGAGTAGCCGCCCCACGGCTGCTCCTCGGCCGGCTTGGTGACGACGCCCCCGGCGGTCGCGGCGGCGGCGAGCACGTCGTCGACCTCGTCGTGCGAGCGGGTGTTGAAAGCGATGCTGATGCCGCTGAAGGTCGCACCGGTGTCGGTCGCGCGGGCGTCGGCGGCGAGCTCGGCGCGTGACCAGATCGCCAGCACCAGGCCGTTGCTCAGCTGGTAGAACGCGACCTCGTCCTCGTCATTGCCCTTGACCCACCCGAGGCCGTCCTCGTAGAAGTGGCGGGCACGGGCGAGGTCGGCGACGCCGAGGGTGATGAGGCTGATGCGTTGCTCCATGACCCGACGCTAGCGGCGGGGACCGACGGTGTCAGGCCCCGCCGCGTCGTTCGCGGGTCAGACCGCGGCGCGCAGCGAGTCGGCGAGCGGGGTCGTCGGACGTCCGATCAGGGTGCTGAGGTCGTTGCCGGCGACCTCGAGCTCGCCCCGGGCGATGGAGGCGTCGGTCGCGACCGTGAAGTCGACCCACATCGGCGGGACGCCGGCGGCGGCGAGGGCCGCGGCCTGCTCCTCGGGCGAGACCTCGTTCACCGTGACCGGGGTGCCGAGCACGTCGCTGAGCGTCGAGGCGAGATCGGCCTGCGACCACGCCACGTCGCCGCCGAGCTCGTAGACGGGCTCGAGCGGCTGGTCGGTCGTCAGCACGACGGCGGCGGCCTCGGCGAAGTCGGCGCGGGCCGCGCTCGACACCTTGCCCTCGCCGGCGCTCGTCAGCACGGCGCCGGTGTGGCGCGCCGCGTCGACGCTGGAGAGGTAGTTCTCGTGGTACCAACCGTTGCGCAGCAGGACGACGTCGAGGTCGGACGTCGCGAGGTACTGCTCGGTCTGGAGGTGCTCGGGGGCCACGGGCAGCGTCGACGTGTCGACGGCGGGTGCGCTCGTGTACGCCAGCAGCGAGACGCCCTGGGCCGCGGCGGCGTCGATGACGTTGCGGTGCTGCGCGAGGCGCTGGCCGAACTCGTTGCCCGAGATCAGCAGGACCTTGTCGACGCCCTCGAGGGCCGCGACGAGGGCTGCCGGGTCGTCGTACGAGGCGACGCGGACCGTGACGCCCCGGTCGGCGAGCGGCTGGGCCTTGGCGACGTCGCGCACGACGGCGACGATCTCGGCGGCGGGGACCCGGGTCAGCAGGGAGTCGACGACGAGCGTGCCCAGCTGGCCGGTGGCGGCGGTGACGGCGATGGTCATGGGAGGTCCTTTCCGGCGGGCGGTCGGTCCGCGAGCCGTGGTCGAGCATACGCTCACTTTTCGTAAGTACCAACTAGTCGTTAGTGCTTACGAAGTGATAGCATGGTCACATCCCTAGGAGGTGCCGTGGCCGACAGTGACGACCGTCCGTTCGACGTGATGGCGGGGGCCTGCCCGTCTCGAGCCGTGCTCGAGCACGTCACGAGCAAGTGGGGGTCGCTGACGCTGGCCGCGCTGTCGTCCGAGCCGGCTCGGTTCGGCGAGCTGCGACGCACGATCGGCGGGATCAGCGAGAAGATGCTGTCGCAGACGCTGAAGTCGCTCGAGAGCGACGGGCTCGTCGACCGCCGTGTGCAGTCGACCGCGCCGCTGCACGTCGACTACGCGCTGACGCCGTCCGGCCAGACCGTGGCGCAGGCGGTCCGCGTGCTGGTGCTGGCGGTCTACGACGTCATGCCCGAGGTGCTGAAGGTCGCCGACTCCGCCTAGGTGACCGGCCCCGGCTCCCGATCCGCCCTACGCTGGCGGTCCGGACGTCGAGAGGATCAGCATGGGGTTCGAGCTGCAGGGCGCCCGCGCGCTCGTCACGGGCGCGACGGGTGGCATCGGTCAGGCGATCGCCAGGGCGCTGGCCGCGCAGGGGTGCGCGCTGGTGCTGAGCGGGCGTCGGCGGGACGTCCTCGACCCCTTGGCCGCCGAGCTGGGTGCGCGCGTCGTGGTCGCCGACCTGGCCGATCTCGACGACGTCCGGCGGCTGCTGGCCGAGGCCGGTGACCTCGACGTGCTGGTCGCCAACGCCGCCCTGCCCGGTTCGGGCGCATTGCTGGAGTACACGCACGAGCAGATCCGTCGCAACCTCGCGGTCAACGTCGAGGCGCCGATGCTGATGGCCCGCGACACCGCGGCCGGCATGGTCGACCGGGGGCGGGGGCACATCGTGATGATCGGCTCGGTCGCCGGCAAGGTCGCCACCGGCAACGCCGCGATGTACAACGCCACCAAGTTCGCTCTGCGCGGGTTCTCGCTGGGGTTCCGCCAGGACCTCGCGCCGCACGGCGTCGGGCTGTCGATCGTCGAGCCGGGCTTCGTCCGCGAGGCGGGGATGTTCGCCGAGTCGGGCGCCACGCTGCCGCCGGGCGTGCGCACCGTCAGCCCCGAGCAGGTCGCCCGGCAGGTCGTGCGCGCCATCGTCAAGGATCGCGCCGAGGTGGTGGTCGCACCGGTCGAGCTGCGCATCGGCACCGCGATCGGCGGCGTCTTCCCGACGCTGTCGGCCGCCCTCCAGCGTGCGGGCGGCGCCGACCGGGTCGCCGCGTCGATGGTCGAGCAGCAGCGCGACAAGCGCTAGACGACCCCGCGGTCGTCGCAGGTGCCGCACGACGATGGCCCCTCCATCAGGAGGGGCCATCGAGTCGTTGCTCACCTGCCGTGATGCATCGCCACCGCATGCCGGTCACGACGCATCAGGATCGGTCGATCAGGCGTAGGCGACGCCCGTCGCGTGCAGCGGGCAGTAGCCGAACGGGTTCTTGACGAGGTACTGCTGGTGGTAGTCCTCGGCGTAGTAGTAGCGCTCGAGGGGCAGGATCGACGTCGTGATCTCGCCGTAGCCGGCCTCGGTCATCTTCAGCTGGTAGGCGTCGCGCGACGCCTCGGCCTCGGCCTGCTGCTCGGGGGTCGTGGTCAGGATGACCGAGCGGTACTGCGTGCCGCGGTCGTTGCCCTGACGCATGCCCTGCGTGGGGTCGTGGTTCTCCCAGAACGTCTTGAGCAGGTCGTGGAACGTCAGCTTGGCCGGGTCCCAGATGACGCGGACGACCTCGGCGTGGCCCGTGCGACCGGAGCACACCTCGTCGTACGTCGGGTTCGGGGTCTGTCCGCCGGCGTAGCCCACGGACGTCGACCAGACGCCGGGGACCTCCCAGAACGTCTTCTCCTCGCCCCAGAAGCAGCCGAGGCCGAACACGGCCGACTGGTAGCCGTCCGGGACCTGCGTCTCGACGGGCGTGCCGAGCACGAGGTGCTGGCCGCCGACCTGGAACTGGCGTCCCTCGCGGCCGGGCAGGGCCGACTCGGGGGTGGGGAGCTCTGACTTGCTGCGTCCGAAGATCATGGTGTTCCGCCTCTCGTGACGGTGGTGGTGGGAGTGGTCAGGCTGGAGCCCGGTCGAGGATGTCGGCGATCTGGGTGAACCCGAGCCGCCGAGCGTGCTGCAGGGCGGTGACCCCGTCGCGGTCGGCGATCGACACGTCGGCGCCGTGCTCCACGAGTGATTCAACAATCCGCTGCCACGGTTCTGTTCCCTTCCCCAGGATCACCGCCTCCAGCAGAGCCGTCCAGCCGAGGTCGTTGACGTGGTCGACGGTGATGGCGGTCGCGTCGAGCACGAAGGCGACGTAGTCGGCGTGCCCCCGCTCGCTGGCCGGGATGTGGGAGATGCCGCCGAAGCGGTTGCGGATCGTCAGGTCGGGATCTGCGGCGAGCAGCACCCGGGCCATCGCGACGCTGCCGGTCACCCCGGTGACGAGCCACGGTGTGTCGTGCCGGTCGTCGAGGGCGTCCGGGTCGGCACCCGCCGCGACGAGGGCCCGTGCGGCGTCGACGTGGTCGTCGGTCACGGCCAGCAGCAGGGCCGTCCGTTCGCGGTCGTCGCGGGTCTCGAGGTCGACACCCGCCTCGACGAGCAGGGCGATCTTGTCGGCGTCGCCGCTGCGTGCCGCGAGCAGCAGCTGCCGCCCGCGGAACTCCGCGGAGCGCTCCGCGTACGGGTTGGGCTCGGGCGTCGGCTCGGCCGCGGGCGTGGCGGACGGCGGGGGAGCGGCTGCCGGGTCGGCGTCGTCCGGCGAGGGGGCGGTGGACGTGCACGACGCCATCAGGGCGGCAGCGAGCAGGAGCGGGACGGTCGCGGGTCGGAACGGCATCACACCATGACAACTCTCGGTGAGCGCCGAGCGTTCCTCTGCGGTTACTGTGTCCGACGAGGAGTGTGGCCCAGTGAGCGAGAGATATCAGGTCCCGCCCGGCGTCGAGATCGCGACGGCATGGGCATGGCGGCTGCTGGTGATCGCCGCTGCGGGCGGCGTCGGGCTGTTCCTGCTGCGTTTCTTCTCCGAGATCACGGTGCCCGTCGCGGTCGCCCTGCTCGGCACGGCCCTGACGGTCAACGCCGTCAACTGGCTCGACGACAAGGGCCTGCCGCGCGTCCTGGCCACGTTCATCGTCGTCATCGCGATGCTCGTGGCGTTCTTCGGGGCGCTGGCGCTGGTCGGCCAGCAGCTGTCGACGCAGGTCAGCGAGCTGCGGTCCAACGTCGTGGAGGGCATCTCGCAGGTGCAGGACTGGGCCAAGACCGGTCCGCTGAACCTCACCGACAACCAGATCCAGGGCTACATCGACACCGCCAGGGAGTCGATCGCGTCGAGCGACACATCGGTCGTGACACGGGTCGGCGAGCTCGGCTCGACCCTGACGCACGTGCTGGCGGGCTTCTTCATCGCCCTGTTCTCGGCGTTCTTCTTCCTGTACGAGGGCGATCGGATCTGGAGCTGGGTCGTCGCGCTGTTCCCGCGGTCGGCCCGCGACCGCATCGACTCGTCGGGCCACACCGCGTGGACGTCGCTGGTCGCCTTCGTGCGCGCGACCGTCATCGTGGCCTTCACCGACGCCGTCGGCATCGCGCTGGGTGCCTACCTGCTCGGCGTGCCCCTGACGTTCGCGATCGGCGTGCTGGTCTTCCTCGGTGCCTTCGTCCCGATCATCGGCGCGCTGCTGTCGGGCATGGTCGCGGTGCTCGTGGCCCTCGTGGCGCAAGGGCCCTGGACGGCGCTGTTCATGCTGCTCGTCGTGGTGGCCATCCAGCAGCTCGAGTCGCACGTGCTGCAGCCGTTCCTGATGGGTCGCCTCGTCGCGGTCCACCCGCTCGCGATCATCATCGCGATCGCGGCCGGCGTCACGGTGGCGGGCGTCGTCGGCGCCCTGATCGCGGTGCCGCTGGCGGCCTGCCTCAACGGCGTCGTGAAGCACCTCGTGTCGGTGGCGCAGGACTACCAGGACGACCCCGAGGACGACGTCGGGCTCGAGCCCGAGCCGGCGTGACGCCGTGGACGTCCACGCCCTGTGCGCCGCGATGCCCGGCGCGACGCTGACCTTCCCGTTCGGCGAGGACACCGCGGTCTACAAGGTCGGCGGACGCATCTTCGCGCTGACCGGCGTCGATCGTGGTCCGAGCATCAACCTCAAGGCCGAGCCGCAGGACGTCACGGGGCTGGTCGAGACCTACGAGGCCGTCAGCCGCGGGTACCACATGAACAAGAAGCACTGGGTCACCGTGCAGCTCGACGGCACGCTGCCGCCGGGTCTGCTCGAGGAGCTCGTCGAGGACTCGTACGACCTGGTCGTCGACAGGCTGCCGGCGCGCGACCGTCCCTGAGGGCGGTGCGGCGACAGGCCCGGTCAGACGTCGCCGAGGTCGGCGGTCAGCCGCTGGATGTCGTCGCGGAGGCGCTCGCGGTCGTCGTCGTTCCAGGCCGACATCGCGTCGGTGACGAAGGCGCGGCGCTGGTCGAACGTCAGGGCCAGCGCGGCGCGGCCGTCGTCGGTGACGTCGACGATGCTGGCCCGGCCGTCCGCCGGATCGGGGTCGCGGCGCACGAGGCCGTGGTCGCCGAGCTGCTGCACGTGACGGCTCACGGTCGACGCGTCGAGCCGCATCGACTCGGCGAGGTCGCCCAGACGCATCGATCCGCGGCACGACAGGGTGTAGAGGATCGCCGCCTGCGACGGATCGACCGTGTCGCCGTCGATGCGCGCACGGAAACGTCGGCCCATCGCCATCACGAATCGCAGCACGGCGTCCTCGGCGGAGAGCGCCTCGGTGGGTGTCGCCATCACTCGTTGCATGACGCAAGCATATATCAGTTGCGCCACGCAACCAAGTGGGTGTCGGCGAGGTCACGCGTTACGTTGACGTGGTGCACCTGAGCGATGTGAGAGCCGCCCGCGGGCTGCTCGACGGCGTCACCGAGATCACCCCGATGGCCCACTCGCGCTGGTTGAGCTCGAGAACCGGCCAGGACGTCTTCCTGAAGGCCGAGAACCTGCAGCGCACGGGGTCGTTCAAGATCCGCGGCGCCTACGTCCGCATCGCGCGGCTGACGCCGGAGGAGCGGGCCCGGGGTGTCGTCGCGGCGAGCGCCGGCAACCACGCCCAGGGCGTCGCGCTGGCCGCTTCGCTGCTGGGCGCGAAGGCCACGATCTTCATGCCGGTCGGTGCGGCGCTGCCCAAGGTGGCCGCGACCGAGGGCTACGGCGCCGAGGTGCGCTTCCACGGATCGGGCGTCACCGAGGCGCTCGTGCCTGCCCGCGAGTTCGCCGAGCGTACCGGGGCCGTCCTGATCCACCCGTTCGACCACGAGGACATCGTCGCGGGGCAGGGCACGCTCGGCCTCGAGGTGCTGGAGCAGTGCCCCGACGTGCGGACGATCCTCGTGCCCCTGGGGGGCGGCGGCCTGGCCGCGGGCGTCGCGCTGCTGCGCACCGAGCGCCCCGACCTGCGGATCATCGGCGTGCAGGCCGAGGACGCCGCCGCCTACCCCGCGTCGATCTCGGCCGGCCACCCCGTCACCGCGACGATGGGCGTCACGATGGCCGACGGCATCGCCGTCGCGCAGCCCGGCGACATCCCGTTCGGGATCATCGACGAGCACCTCGACGAGGTCATCACCGTCAGCGAGGACGCCATGAGCACCGCGCTGGTCCACCTGCTGGAGCGGGCCAAGATGCTCGTCGAGCCGGCCGGGACGGCAGCGGTCGCCGCGGTCCTCGACCGTCCCACCGAGTTCGAGGGGCCCGTCGTGGCGGTGCTGTCGGGAGGCAACATCGACGCCCTGGTGCTGCTCGACGTCATCCGTCACGGCCTCGTCGCGGCGGGCCGGTTCCTGAGCTTCAGGGCGCGCATCTCCGACCGCCCCGGCGAGCTCATGCGGCTGCTGGGCGACCTCGCCGCGATGCAGGTCAACGTGCTCGACGTCAACCACGACCGGGCGTCGGAGTCGCTGCCGGTGCGGCAGGTCGACGTCGACATCCGGGTCGCGACGCGCGGCCCGCAGGACCGCGCCGACGTCATCACCCAGCTGACGCAGCTGGGCTACCAGCTGCTCTGAGCCGGGGTCAGAAGGGCTTGGCGGCGACGATCTCGACCGTCAGGCTCTTGCCGTTGGGCGTCTCGTAGGCGGCGGAGTCGCCGACCTTCTTGCCGACGATCGCCGCGCCGAGCGGCGACGTGGGGGAGTAGACGTCGATCTCGACGTTGGAGTCCATGCTCAGCAGCTCGCGCGAGCCGAGGAGGAACTCCTCGGTGTCGGTGTCGCCCTCGAAGCGGATCGTGACGATCATGCCGGCCTCGACCGTGCCGTCGTCGGCGGGCTTGTCGCCCACCTCGGCACGCCGCAGCATGCTCTCGAGCTGGTCGATGCGGGCCTTGGTCTTGCCCTGCTCCTCGCGGGCGGCGTGGTAGCCGCCGTTCTCCTTGAGGTCGCCCTCGTCGCGGGCCGCGGCGATCTTGGTGGTGATGTCGGTCCAGACGTCACCCTTCAGGTGCTCGAGCTCCTGCTGCAGACGGTCGTACGCCTCCTGGGTCACCCAGATGGTGTCGGTCTCTGTGGGCTGAGTCATGTGAGCTCTCCTTTACGTGCGGCACCCCGGGAAACAGCCCGGGGTGAACTTGCAAGGCTAGCACTCAATCAGTGGGCACACACGTTCTCAGGACGCCGTTGACGCCTCTGCGCTCGGTCTCGATGTCGATCAGCACGCGGACCTTCTCGCGGTCGGACGCCGGGATGTCGACGGTCTTCTCGCCGACGATCGAGTGGTCCTCGGCCTGCGAGTAGACCG
Organism: Aeromicrobium sp. CFBP 8757; assembly: GCF_014841755.1. Lineage (NCBI taxonomy): Bacteria > Bacillati > Actinomycetota > Actinomycetes > Propionibacteriales > Nocardioidaceae > Aeromicrobium > Aeromicrobium sp. CFBP 8757. Next base: position 408,028 of record NZ_JACYUM010000004.1, on the reverse strand, counting down.
AGCACGTGACGGCCAGGGGGTCGGGGCGGATGACGTCGAGCTTGACCTCGACCTTGGAGTCGCTGACGACCTCGTACCCCCACAGGCGCCCCGTGACGGGATCCTTCTGGAAGCCGACCCACGCGGCGAAGGCGATGCCCAGTGTGATGCCGACGGCCGCGATCGCAGGCCAGAACCAACGAGGACGCTGGCGGGATCCGTAGCGGGAGCTGAGGTCGGTCACGTCCACCAGTGTCTCAGGCGGCACCCACTCGCACCCTGACGGCCTCTCGGAGCGCGCGGAACACCCGGGCGCGACCCGGTGTTCGGACAGGTGCAAGGATTTGCGCACGCCCTAGAAGGAGAACCGTGGCCGAGAAGCTCCGCCTCATGCACGTGCACGCCCACCCCGACGACGAGTCGAGCAAGGGCGCGGCATCGACCGCGAAGTACGTCGCCGAGGGGGTCGACGTCCACGTCGTGACCTGCACGGGCGGCGAGCGCGGGTCGATCCTGAACCCGCAGTTCCAGCACCCGGGCATCGAGGACGACCCCGAGCTGATCACCGAGATCCGCCGCGAGGAGATGGACCGCGCCCGCGAGATCCTCGGCGTCACGCAGGACTGGCTCGGATTCGTCGACTCGGGCTGGCCCGAGGGCGACCCCAAGCCGCCGCTGCCGGAGGGCTGCTTCGGCCTGGTCTCGGTCGAGGAGGCCGCCGAGCCCCTCGTGCGCCTCATCCGGTCGTTCAAGCCGCACGTGCTGACGACGTACGACGAGAACGGCGGGTACCCGCACCCCGACCACATCATGTGCCACCTGGTCAGCGTCGAGGCCTACGAGGCCGCCGCCGACCCGACGCGCTACCCGGACGCCGGCGAGCCGTGGCAGGTCTCGAAGCTCTACTACCACCTGGGCTGGAGCTACGCGAAGATGGAGGCCATCGCGAAGGCGTGCGAGGAGCACGGTCTCGAGAACCCCTACGCCGAGCGGTTCAAGGACTGGGAGCGCAAGCCCGAGGACGAGGCGCGCATGACGACGCAGGTCGAGTGCGCCGAGTACTTCGAGGTCCGCGACGCCGCCCTGCTGGCCCACGCGACGCAGATCGACCCCGACGGCTGGTTCTTCTCCATCCCGCGCGACATCCAGGCCGAGGCGTGGCCGAGCGAGGACTACCAGCTCGTCGACGCGAAGGTCGAGACGTCCCTGCCCGAGACGGACCTGTTCGCCGGGCTGCGCTGAGCGCGCGGCGAGCACGATCGTGAACGTCACCGTCGTCCTGGCCTTCGCGGCCAATGCGCTGGTGGCGCTGGCCAAGACCGTGGCGGCGGTCCTGACGGGATCGGCCTCGATGGTCGCCGAGGCCGCGCACTCGTGGGCCGACACCGGCAACGAGGTGTTCCTGCTGATGGCCGACCGTCGATCCCGGCGTCGTCCCGACCGCCAGCACCCGCTCGGGTACGGCCGTGAGGCGTACGTGTGGTCGATGTTCGCCGCGGTCGGGCTGTTCGTGGCCGGTGCCGTCGTGTCGATCACGCACGGTGTGCAGCAGCTGACCGCCGACGAGGCCGCCGAGAACTACACGATCGCCTACGTCGTGCTCGGCATCGCCTTCGTGCTCGAGGGGACGTCATTCGCGCAGGCGCTGCGCCAGGTGCGCGGCGAGGCCCGCCGGGTCGACGACGCCGTGCTGCAGCACGTCCTCGAGACGTCCGACCCGACGCTGCGGGCCGTGTTCGCCGAGGACGCCGCCGCGCTGACGGGCCTGGTGATCGCCGCGGCCGGCATCGGGCTGCACCAGGCGACCGGGTCGCCCGTCTACGACGCGATCGGCTCGATCCTCGTGGGCGTGCTGCTGGCCGTCGTGGCGTTCGTGCTGATCGACCGCAACCGCCGCTTCCTGGTCGGCATGGAGGTCGCGCAGCCGGTCCGCGACGTCGTCCGCGAGCGCATCGCCTCGATGGAGGAGGTGTCGAGCGTCGGCTACCTGCACGTCGAGTTCGTCGGACCGCACCGCGTCTACATCGTCGCGAGCGTCGACCTGGTCGGGGACGCGACGGAGTCGAGCGTCGCCGACCGGCTGCGGTCCCTCGAGGCGCGGCTCGAGCAGGAGGAGGCCGTGGTCGAGGCCGTGCTGACGGTCTCGCGTCCCGGCTCCCCGCCCGATGCCGAGCTGCCGGAGGCCGTGCCGGCCGACTGAGTCCTGCCAGGGTTCCGGGCGTAGAATGCAGGCATGAACGCATACGTCCTTCTGGCGAACCTCGCGGCCGCGGGCACCCGTGACAAGCCGCTCGACCCGAACGACGTCAAGCCCGGCTGGGTCGCGCTCGGCATCGTCTGCATCCTGATCGTCGCGACATTCTTCCTGTGCCGCTCGTTCCTGTCGCACGCGCGCAAGGCGCAGAAGCCGTGGGACGGCGAGGACGCCGACTCCGGCGTCAAGCGCACGACCCCGCACGACCGCACGAGCTGAGCCCGGCGGTCCGGCGCCTGTGAACGCCACCGACGCCCTCGCCCTGGGGGAGCTCGGCAGCGTGGTGCTGTCGACCGATCCCGACGTCACGGCGACGTACGCCCACGACGAGTCGCGCCTGACGGCTCGCGCGATCCCGTTCGCCGTCCTCGCACCGACGTCCACCCAGGAGGTGTCCGACTGCCTGCGCGTCGCCTCGCGGCAGGGGTGGCGGGTCGTGACGCGTGGCGCGGGCAGCGGCCTGAGCGGCGCCGCCAACGGCGACGGCGAGTTCGTGGTGCTGAGCACGCACCGCATGGACGCGATCGTGTCGATCGACCCCGTCGAGCGCCTGGCCGTGGTCCAGCCCGGGGTGGTGACGGGAGACCTGAGGGCCGCCGTGGCCGAGCAGGGCCTGTTCTACCCGCCCGACCCGGGCAGCGTCGGGTTCTCGACGATCGGCGGCAACGTCGCGACCAACGCCGGGGGCATGTGCTGCGTCAAGTACGGCGTCACGGGCGACTTCGTGCTGGGGCTCGAGGTCGTGCTGGCCGACGGTCGTGTCATGCGCACCGGGCGCCGCACCGCCAAGGGCGTCGCGGGCTACGACCTGACCCACCTGGTCGTCGGCTCGGAGGGCACCCTCGGCGTCGTCACGGAGGTCACCGTGCGCCTGCTGCCGGCGCCGTCGCCGGCGCTGACCCTGGTCGCCACGTTCGCGTCGCTGGCCGACGCCGGACGCGCGGTCGCGGCCGTCACGGGCTCGGGGGTACCCGTGTCGATGCTCGAGATCATGGACCGCACGACGCTGCAGGCGGTCGACCGGATGGCGCGCATGGGCTTCGAGCCCGACACCGCGGCGATGCTGCTGGCCCAGTGCGACACGACCGACGCGGCAGGCGTCCTGGCCGCGGTGGCCGGGCACTGCGACTCGGCCGGGGCCGTCGACGTCGCGGTCGGGGACGATCCCCAGGAGGGTGCGCAGCTTCTCGAGGCCCGTCGCCTGGCACTCCCGGCCCTCGAGCAGCTCGGCGACTGGCTGCTCGACGACGTCTGCGTGCCGCGCGGACGCATCGTCGAGCTGCTCGAGCGGATCGAGACCGTCGCGGCCGACGAGGGACTCACGATCGGGGTGTTCGGGCACGCCGGTGACGGCAACATGCACCCGACGATCATCTACGACGACAACGACGAGGCAGGTCGCGCCGCGGCGATGCGGGCCTTCGACCGCATCACCGAGCACGCCCTCGACCTGGGCGGCACGATCACGGGCGAGCACGGCGTGGGCCGGCTCAAGCGGTCGTGGCTCGTCCGCGAGCTCGACGCGACGTCCCTCGACGTCCAGCGGGCCGTGCGGGCCGCGCTCGACCCCGGCGGAGTGCTCAACCCCGGCAACCTGTTCGACGCCTGAGGCGCAGCTGCGTCGGGCCGACCTAGGGTGGCGGTATGCCCAATCGCCTCGCCGATGCCACGTCGCCGTACCTGCAGCAGCACGCCGACAACCCCGTCGACTGGTGGGAGTGGAGCCCCGAGGCGCTCGAGCTCGCCCGGACGCTCGACCGTCCGATCCTGCTGAGCGTCGGCTACGCCGCCTGCCACTGGTGCCACGTGTCAAGTCCTAGGCGTAAACGCGGGAATCTGCTGCGACGCCGCGTCCGGGATGTTCCACATGCTGACGGACTGTGTTGACTTTTCCGCAGTGGTTCGGAAGGTCCGCGGTCTACGAATGCTGGGCTTCAATGCTGGAATGCAGACCGAGTGAGGATGCGACGGACCGGGCTCGCGATGCGCGCATCCCATCGTCATCCGGTGGGGAACCACCGCGTGCGGGTTAGCGCGCCAATTGAACAGGGACGCAGACTGGCCTCGTGCGGGCGACGTGTCGCGTGATGGATCCCAGCTTGCCGATGGGATGAGTCCTACAGTGAACGCGTGGTCGAATTCCGGGGGTCAGTCGCTTCCCAATTTTGTGATGATGCTGTAGCGGTGGGGTCCGCCGCGCCCTCAGTGAGAAACGCACCGGCGCCATCCATCACTATCGCGGGGCGCACCATTTCGCCGACCCCCGTCTTTGACACCTATTGGCGTTTTGCCCACGCCCGCCAGCAGGTGTACGACGCACGCCAAAGTGGGACGGAAGGCCCATGGACTGATGACCCGGTCCTTCTAGGTCACCGCTTCACGAACTGTTACCGCGCGTCGGACCGAGTGAGCCAGTTCCTCATCAACGACGTCATCTACACGGGCGACCAGGCGACGGACGAAGTTGCGTTCCGGATCCTGTTATTCAAATTCTTCAACCGCATCGAGACCTGGAATTTGCTCGTCGATGAGGTTGGTGCGCCGTCGTGGGCGTCGTTCGATGCTGCTGCGTACGACCGCGTTCTTTCCGCGGCTATGGCGGAGGGTCAGCGGATCTACTCCGCGGCCTACGTCATGCCAGCACCCCACCTCGGCGCGACGCGAAAGCACACGAACCATCTACGTCTGCTGGCACGGATGTTCGGAGAAGGTCTACCGGACAGGCTCGGCGAGGCCTCGACGATGAAGACCGTGTATGAGCTGCTGCTCTCGTACCCAAGCATGGGGCCGTTTCTCGCGTTCCAGTTCGCGACCGACTTGAACTACTCAACGGCCATCAACTTCGACGAGATGGATTTCGTTGTGGCGGGACCAGGCGCCCGTGACGGTCTCCGCAAATGCTTCGGTGACGCAGCGAAGGGCATCGAAGCAGATCTCATTCGGTACGTCGCTGAGCACCAGGACGAACACTTCGAGCGGCTTGGACTCGAGTTCACCGGTCTTCGTGGCCGACCGCTCCAACTCATCGATTGCCAGAACCTGTTCTGCGAGACCGACAAATACGCACGAGTCGTGCACCCTGACATTGCTGGCTACTCCGGCAGGTCGCGCATCAAGCAGCGCTTTGCCCCGGCGGGCACGCCGACACCCGCGTGGTTCCCCCCGAAATGGGGCATCAACCCAGAGGAGTGCGACTCACCGCTGCGAGTGCCGACGGATCTAGACGAGCATCGGACACGCCGGCCTCGACGAAACTCGCGCGACGCTTCGACTGGTCTGCTCGCGGCGCGCTGAACATTAACTTCGCGGTACGAGCAGCGAGTCCTGCGCGAAATGCTTCGTCACCTTGGCGTGTGACACGTCCACATTCGCTCGCCCCGTCGCGATGGTCAGGACACCGACTTTCAACCCGACCTGCTCGGACAGGAACTGCTGAAGCCGAGCGATGCCCAGGTAGTTGCCGTAACCCTTCTCGATGAGCAGCTCATACCGATAGTGCGCAAACGCATGAAGGTGGTGCCTGTCGATTTGAACGCTGAGCAGGGACATGCAGGGAAAGCCGCGGATGCGACCCTCGCCGGCCGCGTTCGTGTGGGCGACGGCGGTGCTGTCGAAGTCGTGAGAGTCGCCGTGGCGTGGATCCGGCGTGCCGGCGGCGTCTTCGCCGGGGCTGTCCAGGGTCACCTCGTAAGGCGTGCTCATCGGTCCCTTCAACTCGAGTTGGTCACGCAGCCGAGACACGAGTGCCGTGAGCTGGTCTGTACTGTCCGTTGCCGTCGGTCCTGGGTAGCTGACCATTCGCCCGAAGTACGTCCCGCGGTTGTTGTCCCGGAATCGGCGAATGGTGGTGTACATAGCTCGGTAGCGTTCAGCTAGTTCCTCGATGGTGGCGCAGTGGTCTGCCAGGCGAGCGGGAAAAATGGTGTTTGCGACCGTCTCGACGTCGATGTGCCCCTCGTCGGCTAGAAGTGAGTCGATGGCGCGGCGCACATGGTCGTCTTCAGTGGTCGGGTCGTCGATGCGGGTGACGGTATGAAACAGCTTCTGGTCAGGTGCTCGGTCGATGCCCAGAACGGTGTTCTGCCAGGCCTCGGAAAGATTGCTGCCGGCGAACACGCCGGTGGCGACGGTGGACTTCATGCTGCTCCTCGCGGGTCCAGCCCGGTCGGGCTCGGGTGGATGTGAAGGGTCGTGGAAGCGTGGTTGAACGTGACAGTCAGTTCTGAGCCTGTTGGGTTGTCGTTGATGACGTGGACGGTGCCGTCGCGGAGGGTTCCGCTGGTTTGGCCGAGCTGTGTCGTTGAGAACGGGACAGAAGTGTTTGAGGGCCTGAGCGACGCGACACCTGGCGGGCCCAGGATGACGAGTCGGTCGCCTGGCCTGACAGGTAGTCGGAGGCCGTCGAACCGGTCATCCAGAATCCAGACGTCCGGGCGTCTGGATGTGGGAGCAGACACTCCGGCGTCAAGGGTTGCCTTGAGGCGACCCGGGGCGACGTTCGCCCAGGAGTTGGCTTGAGTTGGGGTCGCGAATCGCAGGTTCGGGAGGTGGCGGACGGTGGTTCGGTAGCTTGTGCCGAGCAGTAGAGATAGCGAGTAAACGTCAGCTGCGGTGCGTGGACGATTGAGATTGAGCACGTCCAGCGCGGTCGCGACCACACGCCTTGGCATGAGGAACCAGGAGGCGAAGGCTTCGGCGAGTTTCTCCTGTTCGGGCCAGGGACGACGGCGGTTTCCTTGCGGGACTGCGTCGATGTCCTCGTGAAGTGTCGTGTCGATGCTCGACCCGTCATCAACGCTGGTGGAGTGGCGCATCCAGTGGTGTCCGAGTTCGTGAGCGCATGTGTACCGTCGGGCGGGACGTGGGAGTGCGCTGTTGATGAGGACACCCGGCGCGACACCCGGCTCGTTCAGGTAGGCACCGAAGAGTTGCGGCATGGGTCGCCACATGACGATGAGGTCGGCGGCTCCCAGAGCGCTGACGACGTCGACGCTCACCCCGCTCAGATCAACCCCGAGCGCGTGATGAGCTTTTGCTGCCGCCATGTGCGCCACCTGGTGCGCCTTCGCCCACGTCATCGGTCGTGCTGCTGAAGTTGAGGTTGCGCTAGCAGGCTTGACCGACGAGAGGTGCGAAGGCTTCTGAGTCATGCGGTGCCGCCACTCCCACGAGACTGAAAGCGCAGGAACTCCGCGAAGCGGACCACTTCGGCGCGGTCATCGACAGTGAGGCCTTCCACGGCGCGCGCGAGCATACTGACATCGCGCGAGGTCTCTGAGCCGGTGTCGGAGTCGTCGGTGCCGAGCAGAGATGCGACGGGGCGTTTGTAGATCTTTGCCAGTTTCCGCAGCTCCAGACTGTCCACCTTCCGCTGGCCCCGCTCGATGTCGGAAATCGCCGAACGGGGAATGCCTGTGCTCGCCGCGACATCTTGCTGAGACAACGACAAGTACTCGCGTGCGTCGCGCAGCCGGACGCCGAGCTGACGCCACTCGGCCGACGGGTCTTCGCTCACGCCGGCATCTCTCCGCCTGCTGACGCGCGCTGGACCTTCTCGAGCTCTGCCACGATTGCTGCCGCGAATAGCTTGACCGATTTCATCGCGGCTGCCCGCTCCGGATCGGTGGACAGCGTGACGCCACACCGGTCTTCGACCTGTGCGAGCACTTCCACTGCAAAAAGCGAATCGATGGGCAGTTCCTCACCCAGCGCTTCGAGTTCCGCGCGCAGGTGCTTAGCGTCGCGGTGCTGTCCGTCCGCGATGAGTTCCAGGATGAGGTCCTCGACTTGCCGTTGATCCATACTTTTTCTCCGATCGTGTTGTCGGCTTTACCGACACGCTTGTCCCATGATAGAACATTGTCTGGAAAGAGCACAAGGCAGTCGGAAAAGACAACAGGAGTCAAGGATGGATTTCACCGAGTATCAGCGACAGACGTCAGATACAGACCAGTTCAATGCCACGCAGACCGGCGATGGGACCGGAACTCCCAAGGAGGCCGAGGACTACGACGCCGGACTGGTAGTGCACCTGCTGGGTCTTGCAGGTGAAGCCGGCTCCGTGGCTAGCGAATACAAGAAGCGTCTTCGAGATGGCGAGGCGCACCACTGGTGGAAGGCTCGGATGCGCGAGGAGCTCGGAGACGTGCTTTGGTACGTCGCCAACGTCGCCTCCCACGTCGGTCTCGATCTGGATGAGGTGGCACAGGCCAACATCACGAAAACCCGTTCGCGGTGGCTGACATCACCGACAGCGGCGCTGGACGCGGACTACCCCATACACGAACGACTCCCGAGAGCTGGCGTTTACGAGTTCCGCTCCGGTACCAACGCTGACGGGCGCGAGTCGGTACGCATCTACTTCGAGGGCCGCCAGCTCGGTGACGAGCTCACCGATGCGTCGCACAACGCAGACGGCTACCGGTTCCACGACGTGTTCCACCTTGCCTACGCAACGCTGCTCGGGTGGTCGCCGGTCACGCGAAGTCTCGCCGGCCTGAAGAGGCGCAGCGTTCAGAGGACTGATGAGAACGAGGATGGCGGTCGCGCCATCGCCATCGAAGAAGGTGTTTCTGCGACGGTTTTCGCATACGCCGGGCAGCACCAGATGGGGAAGACCATCAAGCGTCTGGACCAACGCCTGCTCGACAACATCGAGATGCTGGTCGGTCCACTCGAGGTTGGCGTGCGGACCCCTGCGGAGTGGGAGGTCGCCATCTTGTCGGGACTTTCGGCGTTTCGATCCCTAGTCGCGAACGACGGTGGTTACGTGCTGTTTGATGCCGACTTGGCCCAGTTCGAGTACTCCACCGACGGCGTATCTACTGCACGTGGCGTCGAGTAGGTCTGCCCGACTCGCTGTCGGGGTCAGAACGATGAGACGGTTCGACCTGCGGGTGGCGACACCTTGTGTGCCACCCGCCTTCGATGCTTGAGCCGCCTTTTGGGACCAGAGGGTGCTTCAGGGACAGGAGTTGCGTGCCGCTTCTCGGTGGGCGTAGTTCCATTGGCCGGCTTCGCACGTAGCGGTCATCTCCATCTCACGGTCGTGAGGTGAGGCGGCCTTCAGATTCTTGATGACGGCCCAGCATCCGAAGAACACGTCCGGGTACGCGATGGACGCGAGTTCGATCGTCAGGTTGGGCACCTCGTCGCCGCGGAAGTGGATCTCCCATGTGGCGGTGGTCGCGGTGTCGGGGGTGATGGGTGCATTGCTGTCGATAAGTCGCAGCCTGCGCGGAGAGAGGTGAGCAAACGTGTCGACCGCCTGCTGGTTGATGTTCTCCATGGCCAGATGGGCGGGGACGCTCACTCCGCTTGCGAGTTGCTGGACGTGGGCCTGGTCAAAGGCGCCGTTCTTACTGGTCGCGCAACGCACGGTGGTGGCCAGGGCGTTGATGTCCTTGGTGGGGCCGCTCATGAACAGCAGCACCTCGATGGTCTTGCTCATTTGTCTTGTTCCAATCTCGTGTGGTTGTGGGGTTGTCGTTGGCTCTGACGGCAGGTGCCAGAACTAGGACAGTGCGCTGCTCCCCAATGGGCGCAATGGCGCACATACCTGAGGATCTGGCGAAGCGTGCAGGCAGATGCGGTTGCTTGCTTTCGACAGGCGGCGGGGCCTCGAAGTCGCGTGGTGCGCCATCAGCTTCATTCGCTGATGTACTCCGCTCGGTTGCCAGAAGTCCGAGCCGGAGGCCGCGCTGCGAGCTGGGTCACTCGACGTGGTCGGAGATGCTGCGCAAACGGCGGCACGCCGTCGAGGGCGCTGCCGCTGACGTCAATGCTGAGGCGAGCTAGGTCCAGCGCGCATGTCAGATCACGTCAGGACCGGGGCTGACTGCTTGACGTCGCGTTCTACTGAGCGCCGGCAGGGTCGGTGTCAGTGCGTTCCATAGTCCAGTCGCCGGCGATCCACTGGGACTTCATCGGTGGCGCGAAGGGCGCGGTCCAGGTAGCAGTGAAGGTCAGGTCGGGGTGGAGCCGGGACGTCTCTTCCAGCTCGTAGAGCGGGACGGACACGACGTCTAGCTCGTACGTGATTGCAGCTTTGCCGTCCATGGTTGGCCTCAAGGGGGTCTGGCCGACGATCTCGGCACTGGCCACCAGGTGACTGATGCCGTGTCGGATTGCGGCGTACAGAGTCGCGGTACAGAAGTCTGCGGTCCAGTCACCGATAGGCGGTGTGGATGCAGTCCACGGGGCGTACTTGAACTGCAGCATGCCTCCGGCAAGAGTCGACGCTTGGGCTGTGGCGTCGTAAAAATCTTTGAGCTGGTCAGCCGGTCCGTCGATAACGAGGTTGAAGGTGAACGATTCCATGACGGTGTCCTAGGTAGGAGGGGTTAGACCTGAGATCGTGCGGCTCAGCGTTCATTGCGCAATGAGGCTCGCCTCAAGATCGATCGCCCCGAGGCGTCCGACGGGTTGCTCAGGACTGAGATGAGTGGGCAGAAGGACGTCTAGGCGTCGGATAGCTGCTTTTGTGCGTCGGGCTCTGTGGCCACGACGCGGATCTGTGCTCGGTGATCACCGATGGTTGCTGGGTCAAACGGCTGAGCGTTCATGAGCTCACTGAGTTCGTCCCAGCTGAGGGCGTTCCATTTTCGGATACGAGCAGCCATGGTGTTGGTGTCTGAGCGTGATGGGGCATGAGAGGTGGGCATGCCCCTCTACGGTTCGGGACCCGCATCCGCATGCACGCATCCGTTGCGACCTGATGCCCTAGGACGCGACCCAGCTGCTGGGTTCGCGCATGTAGAAGGACTCGGTGTTGGCGGTCGGGATCTTCATCTTTGTGATCCACGCGAGGTGCTCACCGTGCGGTTTGTCTCCGGGGTGGACGTAGACGAGGACGCTCTTGTTCAGTCGGATGGCGACATCTCCACCGTTGGTAGTGATGTGCTCCGCGAGCTCTCGGCGTTCGTCGTTGACGATCCGAGGGTCGACGTAGACGCGCCGTCCGCGAAGTGGGCGGCTCTTCTGTGCCTTGTCGGGGCGCTTGGCTCTCGGGGATCGTTCGCGGATGGTGGTGTCTTCGCGGGGGAGGCAGCCGACGTCCGGCAACGGCGCCGCTGGTCCGGGGTCGCGCAGTCCGGGTTGCAGGAAGATGCGGACGTCAGACTTTCGGCCCGCGGCGTGGCTGCCTCGTCCGAATCGTCCGCTCCAGGGTCGGAGGTAGTCGGCGGGGAACCTGACCTTGGACATCGTTTGGACGGGGCATCGCCGGCAGGTGGGGCACAGCACGCCGAACCCGGCCTCGGTCTCAGGTAGGCGGAGGATGATCGTGCACCATGCGGCGTTGCCGCGCAGACGATCGGGGCAGTCCTCGTGTGGGCATTCGCGCAGTCTGATGACGCGTTCGGCCATCGGCATGGGCGTGCCGCCGCGGGAGAAGTTCTTCGTGAAGTACGCGATCTGCTTGGTCGCTGTGCTGCCGGGGGAGTTGGACCCGCCACGGGTCAGCGACATGATGTCCTCGGCCGAGAGTCCGCTGGCCTCGGTGAGGTCGGGCAAGGTCATGGATCCGCCGGCTGCTTTGAGCAGTCCCGCGACTGCGCGTGGGTGGAAGAAGCTGCCTCGGCACAACGACCAGGAGTTGACGGCTGCCACTCCGGTGTAGGTGGTCTTGATGTGCTTCGCGAAGCCCGGGTCGATGCCGTGGAGGGCCTTGGCTTGGTCGCTAACCGCTGCCCACAGGACGCGCCGTGCAGCCGGAGAGAAGTGGTCCATCGCTGCTGCCAGCAGCTGGCTGTCGGTCACGACGGCGGACATGACTCGTCTGATCTCGCTGTAGGCGTACGAGTTCTTGGCCGACGAGCGTGTGAGGCCGGCTGCTTCGGCGATGTCTGCTACTTCTTGGCCGTCGTAGAGGAAGGCCCAGGCCATGGCTTCGGCCTTCTTGCGGCCGCGAGTTGTTCCGTCGTGCGCGGTGTTTGCGACGTTTCCGGACAGCGGCACAAGCACGTCGGTACCGGTCTCGGGATCTGCCAGGACCAGGTTGCACGACCAGTCCACGGACGGGCGACGGCCAGGAACGCTGACGGGTGTCATGGTCCAGTCGGTCAAGAAGTAGCCGCACGCCTGGTTCAACCAAGGGGGTGCGGACTCGACGCACTTCTGGAGAGCGACGGCCGTGAACTCGGCGGTAGCGGACTCCACTTCGTGCTCGGACGAGGTTGCCTTCGTCGTTTGCTTCGCGGTCAGCTTGTTGGCCTGGGCGAGGCGTTGCTCGGCGTCGACGACTCGACTTTGTGCCCGCTCTAGCGTCGCGCGGGCTCGCTTGGCTGTGCGGGTGTTGGTGTCGGACGGGTCCTTCCGCACGCGTCCGGCCGCCCGGGCATTCTCGTCCTCCGCGCCAGCAAGCTGGTCCTCAGCATCGGTCAGATCTTCCTCCGCTTCTTGAATCTGCTTCCGCGCACGGTCGGCTGTCGACTCGGTGGCGGACACTGCGCGATAGACCGGCATCGACGTTTCCTGCGCGGGCGAGTCCAAAGCAAGGAGCGCTGCCTCCATGGCCTTACCCACCGACGTGTGCAGGAGCGCTGGCCGCAGCGTTGCATGGGACGGGCCCATGGTGGTGCGCTCCCACCCGACAGGAAGACCCCGGACGTAGGCCTCGTCCAGCGGACGGGAGTGCAGCCCGTACGTCTTCTTGGTTTGCAGCTTCCACTGCGTGCCGGTCGTGGTGTCGTCCCACCCGATGACACCCGCGAACGGCAAACGCTCACCGGTTGTTGCTGCTCGCCGGGCGGCCTTCTGTTCCTCGGTCTGCGGGTAGCGGCGCTTCAGGACGAGGTCCCACTCCTCGTCCGTGATGCCCCACCCTCCCTCAGGAAGCGGGAAGTCGATCTTGCACCGGTAGTAGTCACCGTCGGCGGTGGTGACAATCTCTACCCCGTCAAGCTCCAGGTCTAGCGCCGTCTTGATCTTCACGTCCTTCAAGAAGGACCCGTGACGCCAACCGTCGATGTAGTTCTTCTGCAGCAAGTTCCTGCCCGCGCGCCCTTGAGAGGCTGGCGGCAGGTCGGACAAGAGAACGTCCCTGACGGCGTCCTCCGGTCTACGAGATGGCAAACCGAAGCCGGCCGCGACGGCACCAACGGCTTCCCAGTCGGTCACGCCCCTCGTCCCGGCCTTGTCCTTGAGAACCTCATCGACGAGCGACCGCAGAATGGTCTTGGCGAGGTTCAGGTCGTCAGCAACAGTGAGGCGGTGCTTGTGGATTGTCTCGATGGTCCGGCCAGTCCGAGAGTCCGTTTCGACCGTCCTCGCTGGTTGGTGCGTGAAGGGAATTTGTTTGTGGCCCTCGTACCACGCGCCGTCAGCTTGCATGATGACCTCGGGCCGGTTCATTCCCTTGATCAGGGAGTTGACCGCCGAATCCTCCATGAGTGATCCGAATGAGAAAGCCTGCTGTGCGGCAGGGTCGGTCAAGTCGACTTCCTGAGGCTTGAATACCAGAGCCTTGCAGCGGATGAAGGTTTCCTTCAAGGCCGCACCGTGCTTTTCGCTTCGCACGAATCGCCCGTGCTCTCGGGCGTGAACCTCCGGCCGAAAGGTCGGATCGGCAGATCGGCCGGCATCGGTGATGTGACGAACGACCGTCGAAAGAACTTCGGTAAAGGCGTTGGAGCCGCGGTCCGCTGTTGCGCCCTTGATGTCGTTCGCGCGCGCAGAGGTCAGGAGATAGAGAAACAGGGTTTCCCCGACGTGCAGGATGAGGCCGATCTGCGCTTCGCCCTTTCCGCCAGGCGCATGCCCACGGCGCAGAACAAAGACGCTGTCTCCCAGTTCTGACCGTGTTGTGACGCCGATGGCGTCGTTACGGATGAGATCGAATCCGAGAGCGAGTGCTTGCGCTACGTCGGGCAGTGTCTTGTCGATCGAGGCGAATGACGTTTCGGCGCTCGCCTTCCACGCCTCCCTGCTCCTGCCGGACGTCCTGATGAGGCGAGCTCGGCGGATGATCGTGCCGCGATTGACAGCGTCTCCGTTACGAGATCGAAGCCATGACTCGAGCTGTGCGTATGTCGATCGCTGGGTGAGCCGTCCGACTCGTCGAGTGCGGTGCTTGCTCATGGTGCCTCCTAGGCGTTGGTGATGCCTAGGACAGTGCGGGCCGCGGACCATCGTGCAATGGGTATGTGCAGATCGAGCAGGACTGCTCAGTCAGCCGGTACCGCTTACCGCGAGACGGACTCTTTGCTGGAACCGCCGCCGCCAGGTCGGCGTCGACTCTCTGCCCATTCACCCTTCAATGGCAGTTCAGCTCGAGGCGATGCTGGGAGGAGTCATCGTTGAGGTCGCGTGGTGCGCCTCGCCAGTGCGATGCGCTACCCGCCGGTGTAGCCCAGGCACACGGGACCAGCTCGCGAGTTCGGTTGATGAAGCGTCGCGGGTGCGCGACAGCCGTCCGCGCATCCGCCGTCGGCGGCAGGCTCGGCCGGCAGGTGAGCGCTCGGAGTCGGAGACATTGGAAGTCTTGGGATTCAAGCAGCGTCTACAGGATGTTCGCCTGAGAACCAATTCGCGAAGATCCACCACGCGCTCCGGAGCCTGTCACCACTCGCACATCCCATCCCTGAAGTATCTGTCTGCTGCGTGGATCACTTCCCCGGTCTCTTACGCGGCGCTGATGTGGAAAGTGAAGTCAAGGCCGCTATGGAGTGATGAGAGATCGCTGATAGCAACCAGAGGAGATGTCGCGCCCACGAATTCGAACGCGCGGCCGCCCTCTCCGTAGAGGTTTTCAGGTCGGTGCCACGTTCTGATGGTGAATGAGTCAAGACCCTGCCCGGACGCAACGCGACCTGCTTGTCGAACCTCCAGATGGGCTCCAGCCGGGATCCTTCATCAACCGACACCACATCTCGGAAGTTGAGGCGGTCTTGTCGAAGGCTGGCCCTCATGCGGCGTACGACGGCTTCGACTCCTTGAGGCGGTCAGCTGAATCGTGAATCTAAGTCTCATGACAGGCCTTCCGGACCATGGGTGGGGACGGCCTGATGTGCGGCGTCTAAGTGCGACCGTCTGCTGAGGCCGAACGTTCGCAATGGTGCACGTGCACTCGGGGCCAGCCGGAACTCTGACTCGAGGCGCCCGTGCCGATGCGGCGACGTGCAAGGCGGGCTCGATTGCGCGCAAGTAGTCGTTGCGCACGGTCTGAGGTGCAGTCACCATCCGGTGCCTGCATCACACGACGCATCCCCACGGTGTGTCAGAAGGAGAGAACATGAGCGGTTACGTGTACGACTGCGAGGCGCTGGTCGTCGAGGCTGGAAGCGGAATGGTCCTGTTGCGAGGCACGCACTCGGAGCATGGTGGGGAGGTGAGCACTTGGCTGCGTGGCGTCGGCATCGGGACCACACTGGACCAGGTGATGGCCTTCGCGTTGGCCGACAGGCAGAGACCGGCCCTGCTGGACATCGGCGGGTTTGGTCTCGTGAGCTGTCAGGAGTCGCACCGGTTGCTGTCGCGTCTGGTGCGGGCGGCGATCGAGGCCACTTCCACGGCCGACAAGTACGAGGTGACGATGCTGCGTGGGCCGGGAGATGCGCCCACGGACCCGTTCTGCCACGCGTGTGGACACGGCAGCACCTTGTCGATTCACGACAGCGACTGGCCGCAGCGATGCGATCAACGCGGCCACCAAGCGTTCGGCGCCAAGGAGGATGAGACCTGGGAAGAGAGCCTCGATCGTCACCGACGAGAGATGAGTAGTTGGCAGTTCCGGTCCGACATGGGACTGATCCCTCCGATGACGGTCTTGGCGCCCTGACCGACGCCCGGCAACACTGACCCAGATTTCGGCACCATCAAGACGACCCCCACGCAGCGCGTGGGGGTCGTCTTCGTGCTGGCCGGTGCTCTTTGGTGGCGGAGACCATGGTGTGAATGATTGCGTGCCAACGTTTGGACGCGGACCGTGTAGTTGTCTCGCGCGGGACTGGACGGCAGATCAGTGGTGAGGGTCCTGCAAGAACAGCAGGTCGGTCACGGCGGCGAGGCCCGTGACGTGGAGCCACGTGCGGCCTTGGCTGGCCGACTGGTACCAAGAGCGGCTGAACGACCAAGACCGGCTCATCCGGGCGATGGCTGTTCGGTCGGTCAGGTCCTTGCGCGGGCGCCTCGACACCTCAGCTTTCGGGTCGGGCCGGGTGGCCACGGCTACGACGAGCCGGTGCTGAAGCTCGGCGAACCGGCGACTGAGCTCATCACCTCCGGCCGGGACGGTCCAGTCGATGGCCGCGGTCGTGCCGAAGGCATAGTCGGGAACCGCGTAGTCCCTGGGCTTGAGCAGCAGGGTGGGGGATCGTTTAGACATGACGCGGACCGTCGAGGCGACCGGCCAGAGACAACCCCTTCGGTGACTCCCTGTGGCAACTTTTGCGCGAGTCCCGCGTGGTCGCGCAAAAGTTGCTACACGGGTGGATCCGAGGTCAGGTGTCCGCTCAACTGGTCATTCACGACGGCGATGGGAGGCATCTTGAGCAGCGACGAACCGGAAAGTCCACGCATGAGAGACGAGCCGAAGGCGGCCGACGCTCACCCGCCGGAAACGGCTGAGGAGCCGAGCGGGCCGGGTGCGGAAAAGACGACGTCGACATCAACGTTCGAGGAACTTCCCGACGGTGGTTACCGCATCACACGACGCACGGTGACGACCCGCCGAACTGTGGTGGATGACCGCATCGAAGAGGACGTGGAGGAACTGCTCCCCGCGTCTGCGTACCGGGCACCTTCGGTCCCCGGCCATCCGCCGGCCGTCGGATGACCGCCGACACCCCACCCGCGTCCCTGGGGTGGCATCGCCGGTTCCCGCGCAGGTGGGCCCGTGAGCGTCAGGCCTTCGGCGACCACGGTTGGGCGCACAGGGTCAGGTACGTCGACGGGGGAGTGGAGGTCCACGTCGACTACCCGCTACCCGCGGCAGAGGACGTCGCTGCTCGGACTGCTCGCCTGAAGGTCGTCTACCCGCGACAGTCGTACCCCGCGTGGATGCCGGTCCAGGTGTTCGACCTCCACGACGAGCTCGGCGTGACACGCCACCGCGATCCCACCCGCGGGTTGCTGTGCCTGGTCCACGACGCAGACCACGACCCCACCTGGACAGCAGCGGACCTCCTTGCCATCCAGCTGCCGAAGCTCGTCCGGTCCAACGACCTGACCTCGGCCGACCGCCTCGCAGCGTCGACCCGTGGCCTCGAGCTGCCCGTCGCTGAACCCAGGACGGTCTACAGCGCCGCACCCCGCCGAGTCGTCGTCCCGCACACGAACATCCCAGACAACATCGCCGGGGGAGCGCTGGTGCTGCGCCAGCGCATCGACCGGTCCGGCGTCGTCGTCACCAGCATCGTGGACCAGATACTCGGCCCGGGACTGAACATCCAGAACACCAACCTCGACGTCCTGGACAGCTTCCCGATCGTCGTGACCGGCTGGTGGCTACGTCTGCCGTCGTGGGACCCGACTGAGACAGCAGACCAGCTCTGGGAGCGCCTGTCGCCAGCCCTACCGGCACTGGAGGTCAGTGGGGACAAGGACCCACTCATCGTCGAGGCAGACCCGAGGGTTCTCACCGTCGTTGGCTTGCTCGTCGAGGACGAGCGCGACTACGGCCAGCCCGGGCCGTGCTGGATGTTCCTTCTCCGAGTCCGCACGGGAACCACACGCGACGGCGCGCCCGTTTACGGGACGGTCCTGCTGGCGGGACTAGAGCTGAACGACAGCACCTCGACCCGCACACCCATCGCCGCCGGCCTGGCCGACAAAAAGGTAGCCATCGTCGGCGTCGGCGCCATCGGGCACCACATTGCCGCCGACCTAGCCCGCACCGGCGTTCACCGCCTCGACCTAGTCGATTGCGACTGGGTCGACCCCAACACGCGAGCCAGAAGCTACGGCCCTGTTAGTCATGCGGGAATGTCGAAGACCGCCGCGCTGGCCGAGCACCTCCGCGGTACTGCCCTCGCAGGCAGCGTCGGCTCCTGGGACATCAACGTCACCCGGCTGTTCGAGCACGACGCTGACGCGGACACCGAACGCAACCGCCGGAGGGTCCTGCGGACCCTGATGGATGCCGATCTCATCATCGACGCCACAGCCAACCCCAATGCGACGGCCATCCTCAATGCCGTGGCTCTGAACCGGAGTCCGCTGCTGACTGTCGCCGGCACCCCGGGCCTGTGGGGCGGTTGGGTCGCCCTGGTCCGACCAGGCCAGACGGGCTGCACAGAATGCCTCGCCCATCACCGCGCCGACCACGCAACACTCAGAGACAGCCGCTGGCCGACGCCGCCCGCCGATCCCGATGGTTGGACGAGCCCGGTCTCATGCTCCGAACCCACCTTCACCGGGACCAACAGCGAAGCGGGTTGTCTTTCCCATCACGCCAGCCGAGTAGCCATCCACCACCTCGCGGAACGCCGGCAGCTCGGCGGCGACTACTACGTCGCCACGTTGCGCGATGACCAGGGAGCTCCGACGCCGGCCTCTTGGCGCTCGGTTGACCTACCGCCACATCCCGCGTGCGAGAACCACCACCCGTAACGCGAGCAGGACACGTGATCTCGCCGCTTCACCTGCGGCATCCGGAAGGGTCACGTGGCGCAGCCGAGGGGGACGCTCGCATGGGGGAGGAAGGTGTACCGCGCGAGACCCGCAACGAAGACTCGCAGCCCCCGAGCAAGTCGCGCAGGATCGAGGCAGCCCGAGCTGGCCACCTCCCGCTCAGCGAGCTGACACCAGACGAACTCGCCGCATTCAACACAGCAGTCCACGAGGCGATGGCACGCCGTCTCGCGAGCATCAACTGGCGAGCCATGCTGTCCAGGAGAGGGCTCTACTCAGTGGCGATGGACGACGACGGCCAGATCGTCGTGCACCCGCCGAGCGGCCCTGCCCCAGGTACTAGCCCAGAGGCAAGCGGGCAGGACAGGACAGACGAGGAGCTCTAGTTCTCGGCGCCATCGCCACCTCGCCCGCTGGGTGAACCGATGAATGACCTGGACGAGATGCTCCGGGGCTGCACTCAGGAGCTTGATTGCGACGATCGGTGCCCCAAGCACAGTCACGTCTGAGTGTGCACACCCGTGCGGACCGGACCGAAAGTAGATGAGCGCGATGATCACTGAGCTGGAACTGGTGGGCAACCCCGAGGTTGGCCTGGAGGGCGTTACGGGGCGTCTTCATCAGGGCTTCCCTTTCATCGGAGGTATGGGTCTGTCGGAGTTCAGGGCTTCTTGAGCAGCTTCCCAGAGTGCACGCCGCGAAGGGTGCGGACGGCAACGACCGACCAGGCGCTGAGAAGGAGGACGAACAATGCGCCGGCTGCGACCTGGAGCACGTGGTTGCCGGTCAGCTGGGCCAGCCCCGAGGTGCCGGTGACCACGGTGCCGACCGGGAAGGTGAAGGACCACCACGTCAGGCTGAACGGAAGTCCTTCCCGGGCGGTGCGGGCGGTGAGGGTGGCGGCGATCGCCAGCCACAGCATCGCGAATCCCCACATGGGAATGCCGTAGACGAGGGCGAAGGCGTGGAACGCGGTGCCGTAGGGGCTGTCCAGCACGTCGGGGGTCACGTTGCCGAGGTGGTGGGCCGCAGTGATCGACTGACCGACGGGACCGAGGACGATCCAGAGGGTGGGCACGGCGCCGGCGGCTCCGATGCCGTGGTGCAGAAGTCGGTTCCAGATGAACGCGATCATGACGATGCTGCACATGAGGGTGAGGCCGAAGAACATGTAGCAGGCCAGCAGCATCGTCTGCTGGGCCTGGCCGGCCGGCAGGTGCGGGATGAGGGCAGCGCCGGTGGCGGCACTGACCATGGGCGGGACCACGGGCATGAGCCAGCCGCCGAAAGCGGAGTCCTCGCGGACCTCGTGCGAGGTGAAGGCACGGATCGGCACCAGCACGGCCGTGGTCAGACCGAGCAGGGTCCCGACGGTCCACAGCACCCAGTCCAGCGCCAGCGCGGCAGGCATGCCGATCAGGTGATGTCCCACGAGCATCGCGCCGGCACCGACGGTCATGAGTCCCATCGCGGGCGCGCCGTAGAAGTGCGACATCATTGGGTCGTCAAGGTGGCCGCGGGCCACCTCGCCATGCAACGTCCAGTGGCCGGCAGTCGCCACGACCACAGCGACGAGCAGCACGAGGGCGAGTACCCAGACGGTGGTGGCGAAGACCGTGATCCCTGGGACGGAGAAGGGCAGCGAGGCAGCGGCGATTGCGACGATGCCGGTGCCCATGACCGAGGCAAACCAGTTGGGTCCGATGAAGCCGAGAGCCGGAGCGCCCTCGAGCTCGCGGAGCCAGCCCGTCCGGTCGCGGGTGCTGCGGGCGGCGTGCTCGCTGGTCGTCGTGAGGTGTGCGGTGGTCATGACTCCACTGTGGTCTCGATGCGTGGTTGCCGGTAGAACCCGTCACCCTGTGGCTCCACAGGGCAGACCTGTGGAGGACGGGTAGTCTGGGCAGATGCGCAACATCCCCGATCTGGCTGCTCTTCAACTGCTGGTCGACGTGGCCACTCATGGCAGCATCGGCGCTGCGGGCCGAGCGAACGGCATCACCCAGCAATCGGCATCCGAACGGCTCAGAGCCGTCGAGGCCCTGACGGGACTGACCCTCTTGCGTCGTGCTGCCGGGGGATCGACGCTGACCGAGTCCGGTGTCCTGGTGGTCGGCTGGGCCGCACGTCTGATCGATCTTGCTCAGGAGATCGACGAGTCGATCGCGACTTTGCGCGAGGGCCGGACGCACCAGCTGAGCATCGTGGCGAGCATGACCGTGGCCGAGTACCTGCTTCCCCTGTGGCTGGTCCGGCTTCGCCAGCAGCACGACACGGTCGTCAGCCTGATCGCCACCAACAGCGAGCACGTGAGGACGGCCGTGGCGGACGGGTCAGCCGACATCGGTTTCGTCGAGGACGGTGCGGACCCCGGCGACCTGGCGTCACTGGTCGTCGCTCGCGACGAGCTGGGCCTGTACTCGGCACCGCACGACCCGTGGGCCAAGCAGGACTCGCCGTTGGCGCCAGATGAGATCGTCACGCGGCCTCTGACGTGGCGCGAGGCGGGGTCAGGCTCCCGGCGTGTCGTCGATGACGCGCTCGCACGACTCGGCTTGACCGCCACGGCGCCCGCCGCCGAGCTGACCACCACGTCCGGCATCCGATCGGCGGTCAGCGCAGGCAGCCCGCCGGCGTTCATGAGCCGACGTTCGGTGCGCAGCGATGTTGAGGCGGGCCGGCTCGTCGAGGTGCCGATCATCGGGTTGGACCTGTCGCGCGACCTCACCGCGCTGTGGGTCGGCAGCGGCCGCCCGCCGGCCGGTCCGGTCCGCGATCTGCTGGCGATCGCCACGAAGGCCCGCACGAGATGAGCACCGATCGCCGGTCGCGAGTTGACGAGCCGCACGTCTTCGCGCTCAACACGCTGGTCCGTGCTTGGCGTGCGGCGGTCGACGAGCAGCGGTTTGTCCCGTGGTTCGACCCGGACGGTCCTGGCGTGAACGCGAGGATCCTGGTGCTGATGGAGTCGCCCGGCCCTCGCACCGTCGCCGCGGGTGACCTCGGGTTCAGCACCGAGGACAACGACGACCCGACGGCGGCCGCACTCCGTGCAGCGCGAGTTTCTGCGGGCATGGCCCGTGACGGGTATCTGCGGTGGAACGTGGTGCCGTGGCCGACCTACGACGCTGCCGGCCACCGCCGCCCTCCGCTGGTGAGAGATCTTGAAGAGGCGCGTCCGGCGCTGGCCGCGCTGTGGGCGGCTCTGCCCGACCTCCAGGTCGTCGTCGCCGTCGGGACACCAGCCCTCCAAGGTGTCATGCGGCTGATGACGATCGACGAGACAGCCCGAGTCGTGCCCGCGCTGGGCGCACCGCATCCGTCACCACGCAACGCCCACGCTCGCGCAGAAGCCTTCAATCGACTGCGTGTGGCTCTTGAACGAGCCCAGGAGATCGCGACCTCCTGAGAGCGTGAAGATCTCGACTCACGTCCGCCGCCGACCTGTCGCACTCGTTCGGCGCGCAGGCTGTCGTTGCGCCCAGGGCTAATGTTGCGGCAATGTCATGTCGCGGTACGACCACGAGGGTAGGGACACCCAACTGGGTTCGCGCTGCGCTGATTGCCGCCGTCGTCGGTGGTATCGCGGCCATGCACGGTCTGCTGCTCGGTGTCGACCATGGTGCTGGGATGAACCTGGAGCTCACCGTCCCTTCCATGACCTCGGGCATGCACCATACGACGCAGACAGTTGTCAGTGCGGCGGCCGACGACGTGCCTGCGATGCCCGACAGGTCTGGTGTGATGGACGGATGCTGCGGACTCGCCGCGCTCTGTCTGGCGATGATCGTCGGCGCTGGCGTTGTCCTGTGGGTCGCTCGGCGCCGCGTCGAACGGGTCCTGTGGCAGCTGCCGCCACCCCTCGAGCTGGGCATTGTCGACCTCACTCGTTCACGGGATCCACGCAGTCCACGAGAACGTACCTGCGTCCTGAGGTGCTGACAGCGAGGCCGACCCGTCGGCATCGCTACTTCGTCATGCACACACAGACCTCAGGAGAGAACAATGCATACCAAGCTGCTCGCGACAGCTGTTGCTGCCGCTGCACTCATCGGACTGTCGGCCTGTTCAGGGTCCGACACGTCGTCAGCTGCTTTCAACAGCGCTGACGTGACATTCGCTCAGGACATGATCCCGCACCACCGTCAGGCAACCGAGATGGCGCAGCTTGCTGCGGAACGGACCCGGAACACGGACGTTCTGGGTCTTGCCGACCACGTCATCGCTGCACAGCAACCCGAGATCGACACCATGTCGGGCTGGTTGACGTCCTGGGACAAGGAGGTCCCCGCCGATTCCAGCGGCATGGGCGAGATGGAAGGGATGGATCACGGGTCCTCGTCGTCGGACATGCCCGGCATGATGAGCGAAGAGGACATGAGCTCGCTGGAGGCCGCATCTGGTGCGGCGTTCGACAGGCAATTCCTCACGATGATGATCGACCACCACGAGGGCGCTATCGAGATGGCGTCCCAGGAAGAGGTCGACGGCAGGTTCGACCAGGCCGTCGAACTGGCGGAGAAGATCCAGGCTGATCAGACGGCCGAGATCTCGACCATGCAGAGGCTGCTCAGCTCCTGACGCACGGCGCGGTGCCGGGCGCGTCCATGACCGACGCGGCCGGCACCCCGTTGCTGTTCGTCGTCGCCGGTGTCCTCCAGCCGCGGTTCTTCACTGGCTGTGCTGCGACGAGCCGTCTGACGCCTGGCCCGCGCCGCCAACACTGTCTGCGACGGAGACGACGAGACCAGGATCGCGCGCCTGCCCATTGTGCATGGCGTCCCACGCAGTTCGCCGGTATCATCGACCTTGGCGATGGACCCCGCCTGAGTTTCAGACTCGAACCGCATTGTGCTGATGGCTCCTGCTATTCGCAGGAGAAGTGTGTCCACATTCGATGACCAGCCCATCGATCCGGACGTCGAACCGTCTGATGGCCTCGTCGGTTCAACCGGAACAGTGCATCACGTGCGCTTGGTCGCGCAGGTGCTCCGTGAGCGATGGGACATCCTGAGCGTGATCGCCGCCGGCGGCGCTGCAGGCGCGGCAGGGCGATGGTTGCTGCTGGATCTGTTCCCGCACCGGCTGGGTGAGCTGCCGTGGGCGACGGTGGCGATCAACGCGAGCGGATCTCTTCTGTTGGGCGTCCTCATGGTCGTGGTGGTTGATGTGCTGCCGGATCAGCGCCTGCTGCGGCCGTTCCTCGGCGTGGGCGTCCTGGGCGGGTACACGACCTTTTCGACCGCAGCATTGGACGTGCACGAGCTGCTGCGCACTGGGCACGTGGCCGTCGCGGCTGCCTATCTGGCGTTGAGCGTTTCCTTGTCGTTGCTGGCGGTATGGGTTGGTCTTGTCTCCACCCGATCGCTCGTCCGCCGAATGGAGGTCTCGCGATGACGGTTCTCGTGGTGGCCCTGGGCGCAGCGGTAGGAGCGCCGACCCGCTACCTGGTCGATCTGTTCGTCGAGTCTCGCCATTCCTCGTCCTTGCCGTGGGGCACTATCACCGTCAACGCGATCGGGTCATTCGTCATCGGCTTCATCGCTGGACTCGCGGCCACCTCGGATCTCGACCAAGCAGTAGTGGCACTGATCAGCACCGGTTTCTGCGGGGCGCTTACGACGTTCTCCACGTTCAGCTTCGAGACGGTCAGACTCATCGAGCAACAGCACCTGACAGCGGCAGTGCTCAACCTCGGTCTGAGCCTCGTGCTCACTATCGTCTTGTGCCTTGGTGGGTATGAGCTTGCCGCCGCGTACCTCATCACAGCCCCATGAAAGGGAGAGTCTCCATGAACGACAATCCACCCGAAATTCCCAGCAGGCGCCTCCAGCTTCGTGACGGCGATACCACCACCGGCGGGTTGGTCGTCGGATTCGACCGACATGAGGCGTCCACAGCCGCACTGAAGAGCGCGGCAACGTTGGCAACCCGGCTGTCGATCGTCGTCCATGTCGTGCACGCGGTCGATCTTCGCGACTACCCGATCGATCCAGACGGTCCCGACTGGGAGGAGGAGGCAAGAGCGACGTTGCGGGACGAAGAACGCACCGTCCAGGATGTCCTCGACCCCTTCGGCTGCGCATGGACCTACCAAGCCGGACGACATGACCCGGCCGATCTCCTGGCGGCGGTCGCGGTGGAGACCAAGGCCATGATGATCGTCGTCGGCAGCCACGGCCAAGGCATGGGCAATGCTCTGGCTCACCTGTTCGAGGGGTCGATCGAGCACCGGCTGCTCAGCGAAAGACCACCCTGCGGGGTGCTCGTCGTACCGAGTCCGAGTACCAGGCCATGATGAAGCGCATCTGGCTCCGTCAAACAGGCCCAGATCCGCCCGGGCGGTGCTTCCGACTCTTGGAGAGTCGTAGGTCGCCCGCCTCCGAGAACTGGAACCGCGGATAGAACGTTCTGTCCGCGCGGTCGACGGCAAGGATGCGAGAACCTTCTTGCCGCAGCCATGCTGGGGTGTCGGCGAGGCTCGAGTCGGCTCGAAAGGCGCTGAGGGAGCTGAGATCAAGCGCTCCGGAGGCCAACAGCCGTGCCTGGAGCTTGGCGAAGGCCCTCCGCCATTTCTGGATCGGGTCTTCTGTGCGCCGATGGTTGGTGGAGCCTCAGACAGACCAGGTGCGAAGACATCAGTCGAGGACTGTGGTGGTGCCGTCCATGCACATTCTTCCCACGATGCAGTTGGCATCGAGACGATGTCGCACCAGACGTTCGCGGGTCACCGTTTCAACAAGGTCAATCTGTCCCGCGAGTTCTTCCGCGGCACTCCAGAACAGGCGCTGGACGTCCTCAAGGCTCACTCAGTTGAGGTCCTTGGGTTGTGAACGCGTCGGCCGAAGAGTGCAGAGCCAGCTGGCCAGAAAGGCTGCGTGTCTGAGCGACTGTGGCGGCGTTGTCAGTAGTCAGATCTAATCTTTGCCGAGGGTGGCATCTGCCACCGCAACCGTCATCTTCACGCTTAGAAGGCTTCCAGGGGGGGGCAGGTTCAGACGTTCTGGCCTGTCCCCGCAACTGACGAGGCCCCTGAAAAGCATGGATGCCGGTCAGGGGTCTTTTGCCATGTGCTCGGGTTTTCCCCAGAGGGCGCTCGCGTGAATCACTCATCGCGTCGCGACCGCTCGCCAGTGGCTTCGCGCCCGTTGACTTGGTCTGCAGTCGGGCGTAGCGAATGGGAAGCTCACACAAATCTGATTTGTTTGCGCCAGGCCCCAAGGGCTGATGAGCTCGAGAAGGTTAGGTGCTGATCAGTTTGACCAGGGCTCCTGGAGCTGACTCGACTACACCAGCAAGGCGCTGGCGCGCACGGTGAAGTGAGCGTCAGCGCCTTTGTTCAGAGATCGTCCAGGGTTCCCCTTGCCTTTTCGGTTCCATCCTCTGCGGCGATGACGTAGTACCGCTGCAGCGTTCGGACGTCGTGACCGTCCCACTCCGCGATGAGCTCCCAGTCGAACCCCTCGGACTTCCACCAGAGGGCGGCATGGTGTCGAAGGTTCTTGTACGGGATGTGCTTCGGCCAATCAATGGCGTCACGGATGACATGCCAGGCGTCGTTGAACGCCTCGCGCGTGGGAGGGACCCCGGAGGCATCGACGAACAACCAAGGCTCGTTGCGAGGGTCCTCGGCGTAGGACGCCCAGTCGCCGTCCGAGTCGAGTTGAGCTCTGCGCTCCCGCTCAGCCGCGATGGCAGCGATGACGATTTCCTCGGACGCGTCTTCGGGTAGCTCAAGGGCAATTGCACACCGCCTGATCAGTCCGAGGTGCTGCGAGCCGAGGTACGGGGCGACCCGTCGCTTGCCGTTCTTGGGGATCGGCACGCGATACCGGTCGCGTCGGTCTCCATCCACCTCCGCCTTGTGATCGACGCGCCAGACGCCGTTGATCTCGAACCTGCGGGTCTCGAGATCGACGTCGATGGCTCGGAGCGCCAGCTGCTCACCCAACCGCGGCGCGCAGAAGGCAGCGTAGGACATGACATCCGGCATCCATTCCCAGACAGGAAGACTCCGAGCGGACTCGATCGCAGCGATCACCCGGTCGGTTGACGGCCTCTTTCGCGGCGCGACGTACGTGCGGTGGGCGCCTTGGACATTTGCTGACCGACCGTAGGACACATCCTCGAGGGGATTCTCGTCCTTCGAGAGCCAGCGGCCACCTGTGCGCTTGCGGTGTGCTGTGCGGCGCATGCCTGACAGTGTCGAACCGAGGTCCTCGACGCGGCAGGCCGACAACCCTGCTCGGCGGGCGTTCGAGATCACCTGTTGCGAGTGCTCGACCGACCAGTCGCGAACGAGCACCTCGCCGATGACTGGAGAGATCCATTTGTTTAGCAGACTGCGACGATTCGAGACGTAGTCCGTGGAGCGGTTGAGCGTCACAAGCCAGTCGAGGTAGAGCTGGCCGAGGGCGTCGAGATCGCGTTTGACCCCAGGTGATGCACCAGCGACTGCCGGCGTGTGCGTCCCGATGGCGACGTTCTGGTCGAGGGACTTCTCGATCTGGTCGAAGACCTGGTCGAGCGTCTCGTCGTTCCCCGGAACGGCTGAGGTCTGCCTGTCTGTCTCCGGGTGACGGTAGACCACACGACCGTGAGGTGAGGTCGGCGTGGGCTTGTAGGCCCGGACCTGCCAGGTCCCGCCGGTGGCGGTGGGGCGCGGCTTGCCGACGCGAGTCGCGCTGGCGGACCGCTTGCCGTCCTTGCGTGTGCGGGCCATCAGATCGCTCCGTTCAGGACGCTGCCGCGAGTGCGGCGACGAGGACGAACCGGGGCGACGGTGGTGGCTGACGTGTTGCGGTCGTGTTCGGACGTATCTGCGCCATCGCTCAGAGGCGTCGGGTCTGCCGCGAGTTCGCCGCCACCCAGGAGCCAGTTCTCCCACTGGATGAGAGAGTCGAGGCGGTACTTGCCGCCGATCGCGTTGGGGAAGCTTGGAGACTTCAACATCTCGTAGCCTTTGGTGCGGCCCCAGCCGTAACGGCTGAAGACCTGACGGGGAGACAGGAAGACCTGATCTCCGGTGGACATTGCCTGTGGGGGGTAAGTAACCATGAGAGGGAAGGTCCGAGCCGCCAACAGATCTGCAATGGTGCACACACCGAGCTCGAACTTTCTCGCACTGATTTCCGAAACTCGTTCGTAGCGTCGAATGCTCGTTACAAATGCTGAGACGTGCTCCGAGCAATCGCTGTCACTGGCGCCCCGTGATGACCAAGGAGACGAACCATGAACCGACTCGGAAACGCGACGTCGCCGTATCTTCAGCAGCACAAGGACAATCCCGTCGACTGGTGGGAATGGAGCGCTGAGGCTCTGGCGGAGGCGCAGCGTCTCAGCAAACCGATCTTGTTGAGCGTTGGTTACTCTGCCTGCCACTGGTGCCACGTGATGGCGCACGAGTCGTTCGAGGACGCGGCGACGGCCGCGTACATGAACGACCACTTCGTCAACATCAAGGTCGACCGCGAGGAGCGTCCCGACATCGACGCGGTCTACATGCGCGCGACCCAGGCCATGACGGGGCAGGGGGGCTGGCCCATGACGTGCGTCCTGACGCCCGACGGCGAGCCGTTCTTCGCCGGCACCTACTTCCCGCCCGAGCCGCGGCAGGGCACCCCGGCGTTCACGCAGGTGCTGCAGGCGCTCGCCGAGGCGTGGAAGGACCGGCGCGACGAGGTGCTGACCGTCAGCAAGGACGTCATGAGCCACCTGGGCTCGGCGATCGACCCGACCGGCGGAGCGCTGGGCCCCGACGACCTCGACGCCGCGGTCGCCGAGCTCGCCAAGGGCTACGACGCCGACGCCGGGGGCTTCGGCACGAGCCCCAAGTTCCCACCGTCGATGGTGCTCGAGTTCCTGCTGCGCCACGCGACGCGCACGGGGTCGCAGGAGTCGCTCGACCTCGTCTCGGGCACGTGCGAGGCAATGGCCCGCGGCGGCATGTACGACCAGCTGTCGGGCGGCTTCGCCCGCTACAGCGTCGACCGGTTCTGGCGCGTGCCGCACTTCGAGAAGATGCTCTACGACAACGCCCAGCTGATGCGCGTCTACCTGCACTGGTGGCGGCAGACGGGCTCGCCGCTGGCCGAGCGCGTCGTGCGCGAGACCGGGCGGTTCATGCTCGACGAGCTGCGGACGCCCGAGGGCGCGTTCGCCTCGGCGCTCGACGCCGACAGCGACGGGCACGAGGGCACGTTCTACGTCTGGAACCCCAACCAGCTCATGCGCACGCTCGGCGTCGACGACGGCGCCTGGTCGGCGCAGCTGCTGGGCGTGTCCGGCCCGGGGACGTTCGAGCGGGGCTTCTCGACCCTGCAGCTGCGGGACGACCCGGACGACGCCGAGCGCTGGGAGCGGGTCCGCGGACGGCTGCTGGAGACCCGGGCGGGCCGCACCCGTCCCGCCCGTGACGACAAGGTCGTCGCGTCGTGGAACGGCCTGGCGATCTCCGCGCTGGCCGAGGCGGGCGTGCTGCTCGACGAGCCCGACTTCACGGCCGCCGCCGTCACGGCCGCGGAGCTGCTGCACGACGTCCACCTGACCCCCGGGGGTCTCGTGCGCACCTCGCGCGACGGCGTGGCCGGTGGCAACTCCGCCGTGCTCGAGGACCACGGCTCGGTCGCGGAGGCCTTCGTGGCGGTGCTCGGCGTCACGGGCGACGCCGTGTGGCTCGACCGGGCGCGTGCGCTGCTCGACCGGGTCGTCGACCACTTCGCCGACCCCGAGGGCGGCTTCTTCGACACCGCCGACGACGCCGAGACCCTGGTCGTCCGGCCCAAGGACGCCTCCGACAACGCCTACCCGTCGGGCACGTCGGCAGCCGTCCACGCGCTGATCGCGGTCGCCGCGGTCACCGGGGAGCACCGCTACCGGGCGGCGGCCGAGTCGGGCATCGGGTCGGCGGCCGTCATCGCGACGACCGTCCCGCGGTTCGCCGGCTGGACGCTCGCCGCGGCCGAGGCGATGCTGGCCGGCCCGCTCGAGGTCGCGGTGGTCGGCGACGTCGCCCAGCGCGCCGAGCTGCACCGTGCAGCCCTGCACCTGGCATCGCCCGGTGCCGTGGTGGTGGCCGGAGACGTGGGGCTCGAGGTGCCGTTGTTCGAGCAGCGGGGACTGGTCGACGGTGGCGCGGCCGCCTACGTCTGCGAGGGCTTCGTGTGTCGCCGACCCGTCACGACCGCCGAGGAGCTGCGCGCCGTCGTCAGTGGGTGAGGACGACCTTGACGGCGACGACCACCAGCGCGGTCGCGGCCAGGCCGACCGACGCGACCCAGGTGCGGACCGTGACGGGCCGGCCCTGCAGGCGGCCGACGATGAACGCCGTCAGCGCGATGCGCACGACGACCCAGGCCTCGGCCAGCCGCAGGCAGGTCGTGGCCGGCAGGGCGTCCAGCGCGCCGAGCGCCATGAGCAGCGCCGGCACCGCGGCCGCCGACAGGATCGGCACGCTGTCGCGCAGCACCACCGACCACGACGAGCGCTCGGCGCTGCGGACGGCCGCCCCGAGACGCTCGGCGTAGGTGTGCGCCACGAACGTCGAGACGGCCGTCCCGGCGACGATCGCCAGGCCCGCGCCGTCGCGGACGTCCTCGCGGGTCAGCACGACGAGCGCGGCCAGCAGCAGGATGTTGCCGTAGACGTAGGCCGAGATGCGGTCGGCGGCCTCGTCGATCGGCGCCGGCCGCGACACGCGGGCCATCAGTGCTGCTGGTACGCGAGCAGGCTGACGCCGATGTAGTGCACGATGAACGCCGCGATCGTGAAGGCGTGGAAGATCTCGTGGAACCCGAAGTAGGTCGGCGACGGGTTGGGCCACTTGAACCCGTAGACCACGGCACCGATCGAGTACAGGACGCCGCCCGTCACGAGCAGCACGATGACCGCCGTCGACGCGTTGTCGACGAACTCCGGGAAGTAGATGACCGCGGCCCACCCCAGCAGCAGGTACAGCGGGACGTACAACCAGCGCGGGGCGCCGATCCAGAAGATCTTGAACAGGACGCCGAGCAGCGCGCCGCCCCACACGAGCGACAGCATGATCGTCGCGTGCGCGGGCGTCAGGAGCAGCAGTGAGAACGGCGTGTAGGAGCCCGCGATCAGCAGGAAGATGTTGGCGTGGTCGAAGCGCTTCCAGAAGCCCTTGACCCGGTCGCTCCACGTGCCGCGGTGGTAGACCGCGCTGACGCCGAACAGCAGCATCGCGCTGACCATGAAGACCGCGACACCGATGCGCACCAGGATGTCGTCGGAGATCACGAGCATCACGATGAACGCGAAGAAGGCCAGCGGGACCGTGACGGCGTGCAGCCAGCCCCGCAGCTTCGGCTTGATCTCGTCGACCGTCTCGCGGAGCCTCTCAGTCGCCTCCTGGACGACGCCGTCGTGCTCCTGATTCGTCATGGAGCGAGCCTAGTGGACAGATGTACACCGAGCCGCTGGCGCACGCGCCGGATGTGGTCAGCGTTACGCTCGTCCCCATGGGAGTCAGTGACCTCGCGTACGGCGTGTACGAGCGCCGCCTCGCCAAGAGCCTCGACCCCGCACGCCTGCCGCGCCACGTCGGCGCGATCGTCGACGGCAACCGCCGCTGGGCCAAGCGCGGGGGAGGCAAGTCCGAGGACGGCTACCGCGCGGGTGCCGACAAGATCGTCGAGTTCGCCCAGTGGTGCGACGACCTCGGCGTCGAGATCGTCACGCTGTGGCTGCTGTCGACCGACAACCTGCAGCGCCCGGCCCACGAGGTCGCGAGCATCCTCGCCGCCGTCGAGACGCTCATGCAGCAGATCGCCGAGGAGCGGCGCTGGCCGCTGGCCGTGATCGGCAACCTCGACATGCTGCCCGCCGACTCCGCCGCGCGGATGAAGCGGCTCGCGGAGTCGACCCGAGACGTCCAGCAGATGCGTGTCAACATCTGCGTCGGCTACGGCGGACGCCAGGAGCTCACCGACGCGATGCGCTCGCTGCTGGTCGAGCAGGCGGCCAAGGGGCGTTCGCTCGAGGACGTCGCCGAGACCCTCGAGGTCGACCACATCGCCGAGCACCTCTACACGCGCGGACAGCCCGACCCCGATCTGGTCATCCGCACGTCGGGCGAGCAGCGCCTGTCGGGCTTCCTGCTGTGGCAGAGCGTCCACTCCGAGTTCTACTTCAGCGACGCCCTGTGGCCGTCGTTCCGCCACGTCGACTTCCTCCGCGCGATGCGGTCGTACGCCGCGAGGGAGCGCCGCTTCGGCGCGTGACGGCTCGTTCGTCGCCCCGGGCTGCGCCCGGACGCCTGCCTTCGTACGCTGCGCTCGCTCGGCCCACCCGACGTTCGCCAGGGAGCGGAGCGACCGTGCCCACTCCTTCGTTCGCCAGGGAGCGGAGCGACCGTGAGGGCGGAGCCCGAGGCGAACCCTTGCGATCGGGCTTGCGTGTGTCGCCTCGCTTCGCTCACGGTCGGCCGCGGGCGGCCTTCCTGGCGACCGCATGCTTTCGTTCGCCAGGGAGCGGAGCGAGCGTGAGGGCGGAGCCCGAGGCGAACCACAGCGATCAGGCTTGCGTCACGTCGCCTCGCTGCGCTCACGGTCGGCCGCAAGCGGCCTCCCTGGCGACCGCATGTGTTCGTTCGCCAGGGAGCGGAGCGACCGTGAGGGCGAAGCCCGAGGCGAACCACAGCGAACAGGCTTGCGTCACGTCGCCTCGCTTCGCTCACGGTCGGCCGCAGGCGGCCTCCCTGGCGACCGGGAGAGGTGTGGCGGGTGGGGTGGGTGTTTACGGGGACGTCATCTGACGTCCAGCGTGTCGTGCCCGGAATCGCCGTGCGGCGGTCGTACGTTCATCGTGTGTTGACGCTCGCGCTTGAGCCTGGATCACCTACCCACGAGTAGGGCCGGCGCAGGCGCGCGCGGGCCCGTTGAGGAGACAGCTGTGGCTGCACCGCGCACGTCGAACCCGGGCACGACGAACACCTCCCGCCGCACGTACGTCCTGGACACGAGCGTCCTGCTCGCCGACCCGAACGCCGTCAACCGCTTCCACGAGCACGAGGTGGTCATCCCGGTCGTCGTCATCACCGAGCTGGAGGGCAAGCGGCACGATCCCGAGCTGGGCTACTTCGCCCGCAGCGCCCTGCGTTTCCTCGACGACCTGAGGGTGCTGCACGGCACCCTCGACGTCCCCCTGCCGATCGGCGACGAGGGGGGCACGATCCGCGTCGAGCTGAACCACACCGACGCGTCGTCGCTGCCGTCGGGCTTCCGTCTCGGCGACAACGACACCCGCATCCTGTCGGTCGCCAAGAACCTCTCGGACGAGGGGCTCGACGTCACGATCGTCTCCAAGGACCTGCCGATGCGGGTCAAGGCGTCGGCCGTCGGCCTGAGCGCCGAGGAGTACCGCGCCGAGCTCGCGCTCGAGTCGGGCTGGACCGGCATGCGCGAGCTCGAGATCGACAGCCTCGACCTCGACGCGCTCTACGAGGCCGGGACGGTCGACCTGCCGGAGGCGCGCGAGCTGCCGTGCCACACGGGCCTGGTGCTGCTGTCCGACAAGGGCAGCGGCCTGGGACGCGTGACGGCCGACAAGCAGGTGCAGCTCGTGCGCGGCGACCGCGACGCCTTCGGCATCCACGGACGCTCCGCCGAGCAGCGCATCGCCCTCGACCTGCTGCTCGACCCCGACATCGGCATCGTCTCCCTCGGCGGCCGCGCCGGCACCGGCAAGTCCGCGATGGCGCTGTGCGCGGGCCTCGAGGCGACGATGGAGCGCGGGCAGCACAAGAAGGTCGTGATCTTCCGCCCGCTGTACGCCGTGGGCGGTCAGGAGCTCGGATACCTGCCCGGCAGCGAGTCCGAGAAGATGGGGCCGTGGGGGCAGGCGGTGTTCGACACGCTCGGTGCCGTCGCCTCCCCGGCCGTCATCGAGGAGATCCTCGACCGCGGCATGCTCGAGGTGCTGCCGCTGACCCACATCCGCGGACGCTCGCTGCACGACTCGTTCGTCATCGTCGACGAGGCGCAGTCGCTGGAGCGCAACGTGCTGCTGACGGTGCTGTCGCGCATCGGCACGAACTCCAAGGTCGTCCTGACGCACGACGTCGCCCAGCGCGACAACCTGCGGGTCGGGCGTCACGACGGCGTCGTCGCGGTGGTCGAGAAGCTCAAGGGCCACCCGCTGTTCGCCCACGTCACGCTGTCGCGGTCGGAGCGCTCGCCCGTCGCGGCCCTCGTGACCGAGATGCTCGAGGACGTCTCGCTCTGATCCGACCTGCCGCGAGCGACCGACGCGGGCCCGGGAACCTTCCCGGGCCCGCGTTCGTCGTGCGGGCATGAGGATGTCGCGCCAGACCACCGTCACCGTCGTCGTCGCGGCCGTGGCCGCCGTGCTGCTGGGCGGGCTGGTCGTCCGTCAGCTGGCGACCGAGCCGGACGAGGTCGAGGGCGGGGAGCGGAAGACCGTCGCCGTCCGGGCCGACAGCCACCGGCTCGACACCGCCGACGACGGCAAGGTCACGCTCGTGGAGTTCCTCGACCTCGAGTGCGAGTCGTGCGCCGCGGCGTACCCGTTCGTCGAGGACCTGCGGGAGAAGTACGCCGGACGCGTGACGTTCGTGATGCGGTACTTCCCCCTCGAGAGCCACCTCAACTCGCGCAACGCGGCGCACGCCGTCGAGGCGGCCGCGCGGCAGGGCCGCCTGGAGGACATGTACCGGCGCATGTTCGAGACGCAGCGGCAGTGGGGCGAGTCGCAGGAGTCGCAGGCACCGCTGTTCCGGACGTTCGCCGACGACCTGGGCCTCGACCTCGCCACGTACGACGCGGACGTCGCCGGAGAGGTGGTCGCGGCCCGTGTGCAGGCCGACGTCGACGACGGCCTGGCGCTCGGCGTCACGGGGACGCCGACGTTCTTCCTGAACGGCGAGAAGGTCGAGGCTGCCTCGACCGACGACTTCGTCCGACGGATCGACGACGCGCTCGCCGACTGACGTCGCGTCGCGGTGGACGCGGCCCCGCTCTGTGGCAAAGTTGCGCCCGTGATGGCACCCGGGAGACGCGCGTCACGGTGGCAGCGCCGCACGGCGACGAGCGTCGCCGCGGCAGCCGTCGCGAGCGCGCTGCTGGCCGCCTGCGGCTCGGGGAGCTCGCCGGCGCGCTACCTGCCGGTCGTCAGCTGGTACGTGGGCCCCGACCGTCTCGACGCCGAGACCCTCGCGGGCACCTGCAACGACGCGGCACAGGGTCGGTACCGCATCGAGGTCGAGCAGCTGCCCGCCGACGTCGGCGCCCGGCGCTCGGAGCTCGTGCAGCGTCTCCTGGCCGACGACGAGTCGATGGACCTGCTGAGCCTCGACACGGCGTCGACGGCCGAGCTCGCCGCCGCGGGCGTGCTCGCGCCCGTGCCCGCAGCGCAGGCGGCGACCCTGTCCGAGGGGGTGACGCCGGCGGCCCTCGCCGCCGCCACGTGGGACGGACGACTCGTCGCGGCGCCGTGGTTCCTCGACCCCCAGGTCCTGTGGTTCCGGGGCACCACGGCCGAGCGGGCCGGTCTCGACACGACCCAGCCGATCACGTGGGACGACCTCGTCGCCGGCGCGCAGAGGCTCGGTGTCTCGGTCGAGATCGAGGACCGTGACGGCAGCGGGCTCGCCGAGTGGGTCAACGCGCTCGTCGCCGGCAGCGGGGGCAGCCTCCTGGGCGGGAACGGCCGCGCCACCGAGGTCGGCCTCGACACCGCGGCCGGTCGTGCGGCGGCGTCCGTCGTCGAGCTGTACGACGACGCGGGCGTCGGTCCCGGACCGTCCCGCGACGCGCTGACCCGGTTCGCCGGCGCGGGGGGCGGCTTCCTGCTCGCGTCGACGTCCGCGATCTCCGACCCGGCCCTCGCCGGCGTGCAGACCGACCTGCGGGCCGCGGCGTATCCGGTCGACGGCACCGCGGCCGTCGCCCCGCTGGCGGGCGTCGGACTCGCGGTGCCCGCCTCGGCCCGTGACCGCGCGGAGGCCTTCGAGGCGATCACGTGCCTGACGTCCGCGACCTCGCTGCAGGCGCTCGCGACGGGGCCGCAGCACACGCCGAGCCGCGTCGGCGTGCTCGACGACCCGGCCGTCGCGCCGGCCTTCCGCAGCCTCGACGCCGCCAAGGCATCGGCCTCGACGGGTGTCACGGTGCCCGTCACGCCGCTGTGGGCCAATGTCGTCGACGCCCTCGACGAGACGTGGAGGCCCGTCGCAGGTGTCACGCAGGACGGCACGCCGCGCACGTCGCAGGCCGAGGTCGAGGCCGTCGTCGAGGGGACGGTCCGATGAGGTCGTGGCGCTGGCTCGCGCCGGCGGTCGTGGTCCTGCTCGTCGTGACGGCGTGGCCCGTCGGTCGCGCCGTGTGGACGTCGCTGCACCGGTCGACGCTGACCAACCCGGACGACCGACGGTTCGTGGGTCTCGACAACTACACCGACCTGCTGTCGAGCCGCACGTGGTGGCTGGCGGTCGCCGCGACGCTCACCGTCGTCGTGCTCGTGGTCGCGCTGCAGGTCGTCCTGGGCATGGCGTTCGCCGTCGCGCTGCGCCGTCTCGGCGTCGCCTGGCCCGTCACGCGCGTGCTCGTGCTGCTGCCGTTCGGGATGCTCGCGATCGTGTCGGCCGTCGTCTGGCGCGACGCCGTGACGACGGGCTTCGCGGCGTCCTGGTTCGACCTCGACGACGTCGGGCCCGTCGGCTCGCTCGTCGCGGTGTCGGCCGGCGAGGTCTGGCGCGGCACGGGCATCACCGCGGTCATCCTGCTGGCCGGGCTGCTGCGGGTGCCGACGTCGCTGATGGCGTCGGCGATCGCCGACGGCGCCACCGCGCGGCAGCGGGTCACGCGGGTCGTCCTGCCCGCGATGGGACCGGCGATCGCGGTCGCGGTGACCTACCGCGCGCTCGACGCCTTCCGCATCCTCGAGGGGCCGCTGGTCGTCGACCAACCCGGTGCCACCTCGACGCGCACGGCGCCGTTCCTGGTCTGGGACACGACGTTCTCGTCGTACGAGATCGGGCTCGGGGCGGCGATGTCGATCGTCCTGCTGCTCCTGGCCGCGCTCATCGCGGCGTTCCTCGTGCCCGTCCTGCGCGTGAGGAGGGTCGTGTGACCCCGTCCGTCCGCTCCCGGCTGTGGGCCTCGGCGACGTCGTTCGCCCTGGGCTTCGGCATCGGCAACTACGGCGTCCTGATGATCGCGCGTCCCGACCAGTGGTTGTGGATCGCCGTCGCCGTCGTGCTGATGGCGACGGGGGCCGCGGGCGTCCTGTTCGCCGACACGTCGCGCACCGTCTCGTTCTGGGCGATCCTCGGGGTCGAGCTGTTCACGGTGCTGACGATCGTCCCGCTGCTCTGGACGTTCACGGTCGCCACGACCCCCGCCGGGACGACGCCGCGGACGGTGCTGCCCCAGGACGTCTCGTGGGCGGCGTTCGACGGCGCGATCTCGTCCGACCTCCTGCGCTCGGCCGCCGGCACGTCGCTGTTCGTGGCGCTGCTCGCGACCCTGGTCGCGGTGCCGCTCGCGGTGCCCGCCGCCTACGCGCTGGTGCGCCTGCCCGTGCGGGGGCGACGTGTCGTCTACGGCTTCGTCGTCGCGGCGCTGCTGATGCCGGTGCTCGCCCTCGCGGGCCCGTGGGCCGACCAGCTGATCGACCTGGGCGCCTACGGATCGCGCGCGGCGCTCGTGGTCCCGACGCTCGTCGTGACGCTGCCGCTCGCGACCTGGCTGTGCGTCACGGTCATGCGCGACGCCCCGTGGACGCTGCTCGACGCCGTGCGGGCCGACGGCGCGACCCGCACCCAGGTGCTGCGGCAGTTCGCGGTGCCGCACCTCGCGCCGGGCGTCGCGGCCGTCGCGCTCCTGGTCTTCGTGGCCGCGTGCAACGACTTCGCGCTCGGCGCCGGGCTCGCCCCCGACCGCCCCGGCCTGCCCCTGCCCGCGACGCTGCTCGTCGCGTCCCGCGAGCTC
This sequence comes from Aeromicrobium sp. CFBP 8757, assembly GCF_014841755.1. NCBI lineage: Bacteria > Bacillati > Actinomycetota > Actinomycetes > Propionibacteriales > Nocardioidaceae > Aeromicrobium > Aeromicrobium sp. CFBP 8757. The sequence goes on along the minus strand of NZ_JACYUM010000004.1, from coordinate 370,258 downwards.
GACGGGTCGAGCGCCGTCGCCGCCGCCGGCCTGCTGTGGCTGCTGCTGCCGCTGGCCCTCCTGCTCGTGCTCCCGCGCCGGATCAACCACCTCCTCGGAAGGTCCTACCGATGACCTCGATCGAAATCCGCCACCTCACGACCGACGGCCCGGCGGGTGGACGGCCGCTGCTCGACGACGTCAACCTGACGGTGCCGTCCGGGTCGACGCTCGCGATCACGGGCCCGGCCGGGGCGGGCAAGAGCCGTCTGCTGCGCACGATCGTCGGCATCGAGGAGCAGACGTCGGGCGACGTGCTGATCGACGACATCGTGGTCAACGCCGTCGATCCCCGCGGCCGCGACATCGCGATGGTGTTCCAGGACTACGCGCTGCACCCGCACCTCGACGTCTTCGACAACCTCGCGTTCTCGTCGATCCTGCGCAAGGGGGTCGACAAGGACGCGCTGTCCGACCGCATCCACGAGGTCGCCGAGCTGCTGGCGCTGACCGACCTCCTCGACGTGCGCCCCGCCGACCTCGACGACCCGCAGCGTCAACGGGTCGCCCTGGGGCGCGCGCTCGTCCGCGACGCCAACGCGTACCTGTTCGACGCCCCGTTCACGGCCCAGTCCGAGCGCGTGCGCACCCACGTCCGGTCGGTCACGGCGCAGTGGCAGCACGAGGCGTCGCGCACGTCGGTCTTCACGACCAACGACGTCGAGGAGGCGCTCAGCACCGCCGACCGCGTGGCCGTCATGCACCAGGGCTTCATCCACCAGGTCGGCACGCCGCGCGACCTGTACGACCACCCTGCCGACATGTTCGTCGCGGGATTCCTCGGCTCGCCGCCGATGAACCTCGTCCCGGCCTTCCCGACGGGCCGTCAGCTCGTCATGCCGCTGGCCACGATGCTGCTCGACGACGACCTCCTCGAGCGCATCGGCGAGCGCTCCGTGGTGGTGGCCGGCATCCGCCCCGAGCACTGCCTCGACGCCACGGGGCCCGCGGGCCACGGGGTGACCGACCGGGTCGAGTTCACGACGCGCATCGACGACATCGAGTGGCGGGGCAGCTCGCAGTTCGCCTACCTGGGCTACGACATCGAGCCCGAGGTCGAGAGCGTGCTGGGCGAGGTCGAGGAGCTCCTCGAGTTCGACCTGTTCCAGAGCTTCCTGGTCGCCCAGCTGCCGGCCGAGAGCCCGCTGCGCCCGGGCATGTCGATCCGGGTCGTCGTCCCGCGGCAGAGGATCCTGGTGTTCGACCCCGAGACGGGCGAGAACCTGACCCTTCCGCGATGACGGCGACGCGCGCCCAGCACCTGCTCGCCGCCGTCATCGCGCTGGTGACCGGGGCGGCGTACGCCGTCGTGACGCTCGTGCGGTTCGACCACTTCACGATCGCGTCGTTCGACAACGCGATCTTCGAGCAGGCGGTCAAGAGCTACGCCGGGCTGGGCGCACCGGTCGTCGACATCAAGGGGCCGGGCTTCAACATCCTCGGCGACCACTTCTCGCCCGTCACGGCGCTGATCGCCCCGTTCTACCGGCTGTTCCCGTCGGCACAGACGATCCTGCTGGCGCAGGTCGTGCTGATCGCGGTCTCGGTGCACGTCATCGCGGTGCTCGCGATGCGGACGGTCGGGACGATCGTGGGGGCGGCGATCGGGCTGGCGTACGCGCTGTCGTTCGGCCTGCAGTCCGCTGTCGAGGCCGACTTCCACGAGGTCGCCTTCGCGGCACCGCTCCTGGCGCTGGCGGGAGCGGCGTACGTCGACCGGCGCTTCGACCGGGTCGTGCTCTGGTCGGTGCCGCTGCTGCTCGTCAAGGAGGACCTCGGGCTGACGGTCGCGGTCGTCGGCGGCGTCCTGTGGCTCGCGGGGGAGCGGCGTCGCGGGGCGGCACTGGCGGTCGGCGCGGTCGCGGCGACGGCGCTGATCCTGCTCGTCGTCGTCCCCGGCTTCAACGCCGGAGGCGCGTACGCCTACTCGGGGACGCTCGGCGGCGATCGCGGGGTGGTGGCGACGCTGCTCGACGCGCCGGGCCGCAAGATCGCGACGGTCGTGCTGACGGTGGCGATCACGGGGTTCGCGGCGCTGGCGTCACCGTGGGTGCTGCTGGTGCTGCCGACGTTCGCCTGGCGCTTCGCCGGAGACGTCCCCTTCTACTGGGGCACGGAGTGGCACTACTCGCTCGTGCTGATGCCGATCGTGTTCGTCGCGATGATCGACGCGATCCGTCGCCGTCCGGCGCTGCGGTGGGCGACGCCGGTGGGGCTCGTGGTCGGCGGCTTCATGATGGTCGGCTCGCCCGTGGCGGCACTCGCCGACCCGGCGACGTACGACGAGCCGCCGCGCGTCGACAGCGCACGGACCGTCGTGTCGCTGGTGCCGAAGGGTGCGTCGGTCGAGGCCGACATCGGCCTGATGGGGCACCTCGTCACCGACCACACCGTCTACTGGCTCGGCACCGTCGGCTCGGCGACGCCCGAGTACGTCCTGTTCGACGTCGCCGCGGGCATCGGCTCGCCCAGCGACGTCGCGGTGTACGCCGAGCAGACCCACGGCGGGACGTACGACGTCATCTACGACGACGACGGCTACGTCCTCGCCCAGCGCCACTGACGCCGAGGAGGGGGTTGTCGCCCTGCGAGGAGAGGGTTACGGCCCTGTGAAAGGGCCGCAACCCCCTCGTGGAGGGGCGGTAACCCCCTCCTCGGCGGGTGGGGGCTACGGGTGGGTCATGCTCATGACGTCGAGGGCCTCGTCGAGGTCGGACTCGGAGACCTCGCCGCGCTCGACGAAGCCCATCTCGACGACGACCTGGCGGATCGTCTTCTTCTCCTTCACCGCGGTCTTGGCGACCTTGGCGGCGTTCTCGTAGCCGATGTAGCGGTTCAGCGGCGTGACGACCGACGGCGACGACTCGGCGAGCTCGAGGCAGCGCTCCTCGTTGGCCGTGATGCCGTCGACGCAGCGGTCGGCCAGGACGCGCGAGGCGTTGCCGAGCAGGCGCATCGACTCCAGGATGTTGCGGCCGATCACGGGCAGCATCACGTTGAGCTCGAAGGAGCCCGACGCGCCGGCGGTCGCGATCGTCGCGTCGTTGCCGATGACCTGTGCGGCGACCATCAGCGTGGCCTCGGGCAGGACGGGGTTGACCTTGCCGGGCATGATGCTCGAGCCGGGCTGCAGATCGGGCAGCGCGATCTCGCCGAGGCCCGTGCGGGGGCCCGAACCCATCCAGCGCAGGTCGTTGCAGATCTTGGTCAGGCTGACGGCGATCGTGCGCAGCTGGCCCGACATCTCGACGAGCCCGTCGCGCGCGCTCTGGGCCTCGAAGTGGTCGACGGCCTCGGTGATCGGCAGGCCCGTGTTGGCGGCCAGGATCTCGATGACGCGCTGAGGGAAGCCGATCGGCGTGTTGATGCCGGTGCCGACGGCGGTGCCGCCCAGGGGCACCTCGGCGGTGTGGGGAAGGGCCGACTCGACGCGCGCGATGCCGCGACGGATCTGCGCCGCGTAGCCGGCGAACTCCTGGCCGAGGGTGACGGGCGTGGCGTCCATCAGGTGCGTGCGGCCCGACTTCACGACGGACGCGAACTCGGTGGCCTTGGCCTCAAGCGACGTCGCGAGGTGGTCGAGCGCGGGGATCAGCTCGTTGGTCGCCGAGGCGGTCGCGGCGACGTGGATCGACGTCGGGAACACGTCGTTGGACGACTGCGACGCGTTGACGTGGTCGTTGGGGTGGACGTCCTTGCCGAGCGCCTTCGTGGCGAGGGTCGCGATGACCTCGTTGGTGTTCATGTTGCTCGACGTGCCCGAACCCGTCTGGAACACGTCGATCGGGAAGTGCGCGCCGTGCGCGCCCGAGGCGACCTCGTCGGCAGCCGCGACGATCGCGTCGGCGACGTCCTGGTCGAGGATGCCCAGCTCGGCGTTGGCCGTCGCGCAGGCGGCCTTGATCTGGGCCAGGGCGCGGATCTGCGCCGACTCGATGGGGGTGCCGGAGATCGGGAAGTTCTCGACGGCCCGCTGGGTCTGCGCGCGCCACAGGGCGTCGACGGGCACGCGGACCTCGCCCATGGTGTCGTGCTCGATGCGGTACTCGCTGCTGTGTTCGGTCATGTCGGCACGATAGCGCTGCGTCGCGGTCGACGTCCGGCGAGGATCCAGTAGCGCTCGTCACGTCCCTGCAGCCGGACGTCGACGGACTCGACCGTCACCTCGTCGAAGTGCGCCTCGAGCAGGGCCCGCACGGCGTCGGAGTCGGCCATCGACCAGATCGCGAGCAGTCCGGTGGTTCGCAGGCGCGCGGCGCACGTCGCGACGAAGCCCTCGCGGTAGACCGCGGCGTTCTCGTCGTGCACGAGGAAGTCCGGACCGTTGTCGACGTCGAGCAGGATCGCGTCGAACGAGGCTCGTGGCTGGGCGGAGACGACGTCGCGCACGTCGCCCACGACGACGTCGAGCCGCGGGTCGTCGAGCAGGTCGGCGCCGGGGATCGTGCCGTCGCGCATCCGGTCGACGATCTCGCCGTGCAACTCGGCGACGACGACCCGGTCCACGACGCCCGACGCCAGCAGCTCGCGGGTCGTGAAACCCAGGCCGAGCCCGCCGACCAGGACGTCGCGTGCCCCGGTGTCGAGCGCCGTGCCGGCCAGCAGACGCTCGGACGTCGTCTCGAGGTCGTCCATCACGAACACGCCGTTGACGCGCAGCTCCAGGGCGCCGTCGTCGCGCCGGCGCACGATCACCTCGTCCATGGCACCACCCTAGACACCGGGCGACCGGCTCAGCCGAACGAGAACGCGTACACCTGCAGGTCGCCGTCGTAGCGGACCGTCAGGGTCTCGGGCCCGAACGGCGCGACGTGGACCTGGCGCGGCTCCGGGTCGCCGTCGACGACGATGCGACGCGTCATCCCGCTGGAGGTCGTGACGGTCAGGGTGCCGCTGCCCCCGACGAGCTGGTACGCGGCCCGGCCGCGGTAGCTGACGCGGGCGACGGCCCGGTCACGCGGCACGAGGTACTCGGTGCCGGTCGTCCACAGCCCGCCCAGGCTGAACGTGCCGTCGGGCTGGGCCGTCGACGGCAGGCGGAAGCGCGTGTCGTCGCCGACGACGGTGTCGGACTCGCTGTCGACGCGCGTCCCGCGGGAGTCGGCGAGGTCGATCTGCCCCGTCGTGCCCGGCTCGGGGTCCTCGCCGTCGTCGAGCGCACCGACCGGTGCCGGCAGGGGCGCGTCGGGGTCGCGCTCCTGCAGCAGCTGTCGCAGGAGCCGCTCGGTGCGCTCGGCTCCACCCTCGCCGAGCGAGATCGCCCGAACGGTGCCGGAGGTGTCGACGAGGTAGGTGGAGGGCAGGACCTGGGTGCGGTAGTCGGTCAGGGTCGCGTAGCCCTGGTCCTGCAGGACGGGGAAGGTGATCGCCAGGTCGTCGAGCGCGCGGGCGAGCCACCGGTCGTCCTTCTCGTAGGCGCGCTCGGGGGAGTGGACGCCGACGACCTGCAGCCCCGCGTCGGCGTACGTCCGCTGCCACGCCGTGACGTACCGTGCGGCGCGGCGGCAGCTGAGGCACGACCCGGAGAAGAAGTCGACGAGCACGACCGATCCGCGCAGGTCGTCGAGTCTCGCCGTGTCTCCGCCGGGCGTGTTGAGCCACGTGCCCTCGCCCAGGGCCGGGGCGGGGCCGCACCGCGCGAGGCGGTCGCTGCCGGGCGTGCAACGGTCGAGCAGCCGGTTGTCGGCGTTCGTCAGGGGGACGAGTCGCGGGGCCTGCGTCGAGGGGGCCGGGGACGGAGTCGCCGACGACGCCCCGGTCGTCGGCGTGCCCGTCGGGGCCAGCCCGGCCAGGCGCCCGGGGACGTCGAGGGCCGCCGCGGCCACGAGCACCATCGCGACCGCCAGCGCACCGAGCAGGCGTGGCGAGCGGCGCAGCATGGCGATCAGGTCACGGGGTCCGGGCACGACGTCCAGCATGCCGCCGATCCGTGGCTCACGCCCGGTAGATCGCGACCTCGCTGGCCTTGACCGCCAGGAACACCTCGGCGCCGGGCGCCAGGTCGAGCTCGGCGACGACGGGCGCCGTGACGTCGGCGGCGACCTCGTCGGTCCGGATGCGCACCTGCGAACCGCGCGGCTCGAGCTCGCGGACCGTCGCGGCGAAGACGTTGCGCGGGCTGCCGCCGGGACGCTCGCGGTGCACGCCGACGGCGCCGGGGGAGAAGACCGCGACCGCCGCGACGCCGTCCGGGACCGTCTCGTCGTCGTGGATGCCGGCCACCAGCAGGCCGCCGGCCGTCCGGACGCCACCTCCGTCGGTGGTCCCGCGGGCCAGGTTGAGCCCCGCGATGCCGGCGCCGAACGTGCTGCGCGGGCGGGCGAGGACGTCCTTCGTGGGGCCCTGCTCGACGACGCGGCCGGCCTCCATCACGACGACGTGGTCGGCGAGCAGCAGCGCGTCGAGCACGTCGTGGGTCACGATGACGGCGCTGCGCCCCCGCAGCACCGTGCGCAGCACCTGCCGCATCGCGGGCACGACGGTGATGTCGAGCGCGGCCATCGGCTCGTCGAGCAGCAAAAGCCGCGGGTCGGGCGCGAGGGCCCGGGCGATCGCGACCCGCTGGGCCTGCCCACCCGACAGCTCGGACGGCCGACGGTCGGCGAGCTCGGCGGCGTCGACCCGTTCGAGCCACGTGCGGGCGGTCTCGCGGGCGGCGCCGCGACGGGCACCAGCGCTGCGGGGTCCGAAGGCGACGTTGTCGAGCGCGTCGAGGTGCGGGAACAGCAGGGGGTCCTGTGCCAGCAGGCTCGTGCCGCGCTCGTGCGGCGGCACCCAGGTGCCGGCGGCGACGTCGAACAGTGTCGTGCCGGCGAGCGTCGCCCGTCCGGCATCGGGGCGCAGGATGCCCGCGACGACCGAGAGCACGGTCGACTTGCCCGAGCCGTTGGGTCCCAGCAGGGCGACGGTCCGGCCGTCCTCGACGTCGAGCGACACGTCGACGTCGCGCTCGGCCACGGTGGCGGTGAGGCGCAGGGTCATGCCGACACCCCGCGCGTCCCGCGCACCAGGCCGATGACCAGCACCGCCACGACGACCAGCACGAGCGACAGGGCGACGGCCGCGTCGGGGTTGCTCTCGCGCTGCAGGTAGATCTCGAGCGGCAGCGTGCGCGTGACGCCCTCGAGGCTGCCCGCGAAGGTGATCGTGGCACCGAACTCGCCGAGCGCCCGCGCGAACGACAGCACCGCGCCGGCGGCCAGGCCGGGCAGCACGAGCGGCAGCGTGACCCGTCGCAGGACGGTCGTCGGGCGCGCGCCGAGCGTCGCGGCGACGGTCTCGTAGCGTTGCCCGGCGGTGCGCAGCGATCCCTCGAGGCTCACGACGAGGAAAGGCAGCGACACGAACGTCTGCGCGATCACGACGGCCGTCGTCGAGAACGCGATCTGCAGGCCCAGCACGTCGATCGTCTCGCCGAGCAGGCCCTTGCGCCCGAACGTGTAGAGCAGCGCGATGCCGCCGACGACGGGCGGCAGCACGAGCGGCAGCAGCACGAGCGACCGCAGCAGCCCCTGCCCGCGGAACGACGTCCGTGCCAGCACGAGCGCCATCGGCACGCCGAGCAGCACGCACAGCAGCGTCGCGGCGGCCGACGTCCGCAGGCTCAGCAGCAGCGCCTCGCGCGACGAGTCGGACGTGATGAGCGACCAGAAGCTGCCCCACTGCACCCGTGACGCGAGCGCGACGAGCGGCAGCACGATGAACAGCGCTCCCGCCGCGGCGGGGACGAGCACCCACCGGGGGAGACCCGACGCGCGTGCGGAGACCATTGCAGAGACCCTGGACGTCGGCGCTACGGTGCGCCGAAGCCCGCCGCCGTCAGGACCGACCGGCCCTCGGGGCCCGTGACGTAGGCGGTGAACGCCTTCGCCGCGTCGGGGTTCCTGCTCCCGGCGAGTGCGGCGATCGGGTAGGTGTTGACGACGTCGGCCGACTCGGGGAACGGCACGCCGGCGACCTTGTCCCCGGCGCCCCTGACGTCGGTGACGTAGACCAGGCCCGCGTCGGCCTCGCCCGAGATGACCTTGCCGAGGACGTCGGTGACCGACTGCTCCTCGCTGACGGGCTGGATGTCGAGGCCCGCGGCCTTCTCGACGCCGGCGGCGGCTGCGCCGCACGGCACCTCGACGGCGCACACGACGACCGTGACGTCGGGGTCGGCCAGGTCGTCGAGCGAGTCGACGTCGGCGGGGTTGTCGGGCGGGGTCGCGATCTCGAGCGTGTTGGTCGCGAAGTCGGCGGGCGTCCCCTCGACGAGGTCGTCGGCGGTGGCCTTGTCCATGTTCTTGGTGTCGGCGGACGCGAACACGTCGGCGGGCGCCCCCTGCTGGATCTGTGCGACGAGATCGGCCGATCCGGCGAAGCTGAACGTCACCGAGACGCCCGGGTTGGCCTTCTCGAAGGCCGCACCGATCTCGGTGAACGAGTCCTTGAGCGATGCGGCCGCGTAGACCGTCAGGGTCGTCTCGCGCGGGGCGTCGGACGACGGGCCCGCCGCGGCATCGTCGTCGGACGAGCCGCAGGCTGCCAGGGACGAGAGCAGCAGGGCCGCGGCGACCGTGCCGATGAGGCGCTTCATGAGTGGCCCTCCAGGGACTCGACGATGACGTTGGTCGACTTGATGACGGCGACGGCGACGGACCCCGGTTCCAGGCCGAGCTCGTCGACGGCCTCGCTGCTCATCAGCGAGACGACGCGGAACGGGCCGCACTGCAGCTCGACCTGCGCCATCACGGCATCGGCCCTGACCGCCGTGACGAGCCCGACGAAGCGGTTGCGGGCCGAGCTCGACGTGCCGGACGTGTCGGTCGCCGCGCGTGCCTGCTGCTGGGCGAGGCTCGCCAGCTCGCGGCCGTCGACGGCCATGCGGCCCGATGAGTCGGTGACCGACGCCAGCGAGCCGGCCGAGATCCAGCGCCGCACGGTGTCGTCGCTGACCCCGAGGAATCGTGCTGCATCGGAGATCCGCAGGTGCGACATGGATGACATCCTAGGGCATCATCTGCGGTGGAACCTCTCGGATGGCACCGTAGGTGCGTACCGGTGCGGCTGGTGCGGCGACCGGGCGTGGCGGGGGTCGTGCCTACGACGGGGAGTCGTCGCCGGCGGCCGCCGACGTCGTGCGGGCCGCGGTGCGCGCGATGGCCTCGACGTACGTCGCGTACAGCTGCGCGGGCATGTCGTGCGCCATGCCCGCGATCTCGAGGTGCTCGGCTCCGGGGATCGCGTCGGCCGTCGCCTTGCCGCCGGACCGGTGCACCAGCGGGTCGTTGAGGCCGTGGATCACGAGGGCGGGCAGGTCGAGCGTCGCGAGGGCCTTGGTGCGGTCGGGCTGCGTCAGCACGGCCAGCATCTGGCGGGTCACGCCACTGGCCGTCCAGCCGCGGTCGTACGTCTCGAAGGCGCGGTCGCGGGCCATGACGTCGTCGGACGGGAACGCCGGCGATCCGATGACCTTCGAGCCCTTGAGCGACCGCTCGACGTACGAGTCACGGGTGCGTCCGGCCGACGACAGCATGACCGGGAACACCTTGGGGTGCTGGAAGCCGACCGTCCGCTTGCCGGTCGTCGACATGATCGACGTCAGGGAGAGCGCGCGGTCGGGGTGCTCGATCGCGATGGTCTGCGCGATCATGCCGCCCATCGAGACGCCGACGACGTGGGCGCGCTCGATGCCGAGGTGGTCGAGCAGCCCGATCGCGTCGCCCGCCATGTCGCTCAGCGTGTACGGCACGGAAACGCGCCCGATCAGCGGCAGCCCGGTGAAGGCGCGGACGATGTCGGTGCGGCCGACCTTGTGGTGGCGCAGCTTGGTCGAGCGTCCGGTGTCGCGGTTGTCGTAGCGGATGACGAAGAAGCCGCGCTCGGCGAGCTGCTCGCAGAACGGCGTCGACCACCAGCCCATGGGGCCGCCGAGGCCCATGATGAGCAGGATCGCGGGATCGTCGGCGTCGCCGAAGGTCTGGTGGCAGATGTCGATGCCCGACGGCAGCGACGCGAACAGCTCGTCCGACTGGGTGACTGACATGCGCTCGATCGTATCGGGGATCGCCGCCCCGGCAGCCCGACGTGCCCGGCGGGGCGGTGGGTCAGCGCTCGTAGTCGATGGCCGAGTACGCCTTGAGCTTGCCGAGCTGGTGCTCGCTCGTGATCTTGCGGATCGTGCCGCTGCGCGACCGCATCACGAGCGACTCGGTGTACGCCTTGCCGGCGCCGTAGCGGACGCCGTTCATGAGCTCGCCGTCGGTGATGCCGGTCGCGACGAAGAAGCAGTCGTCGGCGTCGACCAGGTCGTTGGTGTGCAGGACGCGGTCGAGGTCGTGCCCCGCGTCGATCGCGCGCTGGCGCTCGTCGTCGTCGACGGGCCACAGCCGACCCTGGATCGTCCCGCCGATCGCCTTGATCGCGCACGCCGTGATGATGCCCTCGGGGGTGCCGCCGATGCCGACCAGCAGGTCGACGCCGGTGTCGGGGCGGGCGGCCGTGATGCCGCCGGCGACGTCGCCGTCGATGATGAACTTGATGCGGGCGCCCGCGGCGCGGATCTCGTCGACGAGACCCTGGTGGCGGGGACGGTCGAGGACGCACACCGTCACGTCGCTGTTCGAGATGCCCTTGGCCTTGGCCACGAGGGCGATGTTCTCGGCGACGGGCAGCCGGATGTCGACGACCTCGGCGGCCTCGGGGCCGGCGATGAGCTTCTCCATGTAGAACACGGCGGACGGGTCGTACATCGAGCCGCGGGGAGCCACGGCCATGACCGACACGGCGTTGGGCAGGCTCTTGGCCGTCAGGGTCGTGCCGTCGATGGGGTCGACCGCGACGTCGCACGCCGGACCGGTGCCGTCGCCGACCTCCTCGCCGTTGAACAGCATGGGGGCCTCGTCCTTCTCGCCCTCGCCGATCACGACGACACCGCTCATCTGCACCGTGTTGATGAGCGAACGCATCGCGTTGACCGCGACGCCGTCGGCGCCGTTCTTGTCACCGCGGCCGACCCACCGGCCGGCGGCCATGGCTCCTGCCTCGGTCACACGGACCAGGTCGAGGGCGAGGTTGCGGTCGGGCGCCTGGGCGGCGGGCTTGAGGCTGTCCACGGGCACAGCCTAGCGGTCGGCCGTCCCGGGCGGGTCGGCGACGAGGTGGCACGGAGCACGTCGGCGGCTCGCCCCGTAAAGTGGGATGGCCGACACCGCACGGGTGTCGCAGAGGTGAGGACGTAGTGCCATGAGCTCGACCGGATCGTCCCGCGGCAATCCCGCGATCGGCGACATCATCCGTTCGATGGTCGTGATCGGCGCCGTGATCCTCGGCCTCTACGGCATCGGGCAGCTGTTCACCGCGAAGCCCGAGGCGAGCGTCGAGACGGTCGACTACGCCCAGGTCGTGTCGCAGGCGCGTCCCGCGGCGACGTTCCCGCTCGCGGCGCCGACGGGTCTGCCGGAGGGGTGGCGGGCGACGTCCGCTCGCTTCCAGGAGAACGGCTGGCACCTCGGTGTGCTGACCGACACCGACGACTACGTCGGCCTCGAGCAGCTCAAGGGCCCCGCGGTCCGGGCGGTCGAGCGCTTCGCGGACGGCAGCAAGAGCGACGGCACGGCCGACGTCGCGGGGCAGACGTGGAACGTCCGCACGGGGCCGAACGGGCGCCTGACGTACCTGCGCAACGAGGACGGTCTCACGACGCTGCTGAACACGACGGTCTCGCGACCCGTGCTCGAGGACTACATCGCGTCGCTGTCGACGTCCTGAGCCCCGGTGGCCTGGGCGAGTCGCGCCCTCGCCCCGTCGAGCCACTGCTGGCAGATCGCCGCGAGCTGCTCGCCGCGCTCCCACAGCGCGAGCGACTCGTCGAGGCTCGTGCCGCCCTGCTCGAGCCGCGACACGACGGCGATGAGCTCGTCGCGGGCCTGCTCGTAGGGGATCTCGGGCGGTGACGTGGGCTGTGTCGTCTCAGGCATGGTCGTCCTCGGGGCTGGTGGAAGCGGTGGCGGCGGGCTCGGTGGCGAGCGTGCGGGTCGTGATCGTGCCGTCGGCGACGCGGACGGTCAGCTCGGTGTCGGTCGTGACCTGGCCGATCGAGGTGACGACGGTGCCGTCGGCCAGCTGGGCGACGCCGTAGCCGCGCTCGAGGGTCGCGAGCGGCGACAGCCCCCGGACGCGGGCGAGGTGGTGGACGATCTCGTCGCCCGCCCGGTCGAGGCGGTGGCCCAGCGAGCGGCGCGAGCGGTCGCGCCAGTCGCGGACGACGGACTGCTCGGCGTCGACGAGCGTCGACGGCTGGGCGAGCACGGGGCGCGAGCGGACGTCGGCCAGCCCGCGCACCTCGCGGTCGACCATCGAGCGGATCGCGAGGGACGCGCGCTCGCGCATCATCGCGACGCCGGCGAGCTCCTCGCGGACGTCCGGGACGATGCGCTTGGCGGCGTCGGTCGGCGTGGACGCCCGCAGGTCGGCGACGAGGTCGAGGATCGGGGTGTCGGGCTCGTGGCCGATCGCGCTGACGACCGGCAGCGCGTACGCGTGCACGGCCCGCACGAGCGCCTCGTCGGAGAACGGCAGGAGGTCCTCGACCGAGCCACCGCCGCGGGCGATGACGACGAGATCGATCGAGCGGTCGGCGGCCAGCTCGGTGAGCCCGGCCATGACGTCGCGCGCCGAGTCGTTGCCCTGCATCAGGGCGTGACGCACGACGAAGTGGACGTCGGGCCAGCGCAGGCGCGCGTTCTCGAGGATGTCGCGCTCGGCCGCGGAGTTGCGACCGGTGATCAGCCCGATGCCACGGGGCAGCAGCGGCAGCGGCTTCTTGAGCCGGGGGTCGAACAGGCCCTCGGCGGCGAGCAGCTGCCGCCGTCGTTCGAGCTGGGCCAGCAGCTCGCCCTCGCCCTGCGGGCGGATCTCGCGCAGGTCGAGCGAGAGGCTGCCGCGCGGCGCGTAGAACGCCGGTTTGGCGTGCACGACGACCCGCGATCCCTCCGTGACGGGGACCGGCGAGCCGTCGAGCACGCTCACGTGGCACTTGGCGTCGATCGAGATCTTCGCCGTCAGGTCACGCAGCGTCAGGAAGCAGATGCCCTGACGCCGCGTGAGCTGGGCGATCTCGGCCTCGACCCAGACGGCCCCCAGACGGCCGATGTAGCCGTCGAGCAGCTGCGAGATCTGTCGCAGCGGCGCGGGGGTGTCCGCGCTGGTGTCGAGAGCCATGCCCTCAGCGTAGGGGCCGGGTACCCCGCGTCAGCGGGACGTGTCGAGGCCGGCCTCGGCCGTGGCGACCGTGACCGATCCGCCGGCGGGACGCCGCACGACGTAGCTGCTCGACCAGATGTCGTGACGGCCGACGGGCACGCCGGTGCGCTGGGCCTCCCACATCTCGCCGTCACCGGCGTAGATCGCCGAGTGGTAGGCGGTGCCGCCGCGCATGAAGACCAGGATGTCGCCGGGCTTCTTCTTGCTCTTGGGGACGCTGGCGCCCGAGAGCTGCGCGCCGGACGTGCGACCGATCTTCTTGCCGGCCTTCTTGTAGACGTACTGGACGTAGCCGGAGCAGTCGAAGCCGCTGGGCGTCGCGCCGCCGTAGCGGTACGGCTTGCCCTTGAGCTTCTTGGCCTGGCTGATGACGGCCTTGGAGCGGTCGGTCTTCACGGTCTTGACCGTGGTCTTGGTCGAGCCCTCGGCCAGGGCCGGGGCGGACAGTCCGGTGAGGACGATGGCGGAGCCGAGAACGAGGCTCGCTGAGACGCGTGCGTACATGCGCATAGGGGGGTTCCTTCGTGCACGCCTGTGAAAGATGACCTGTCGGGTTCAGGCGCGAAGGATGCCTGTCGGTGGTGCCGATTAACCCCAAGACTCCGTGGGAGCCGCACTGCTGGGTCTTCCATGCCCGTCGCGGTTGGATCGATGACTGCGAACGTGACGGGCCTCGGCGCGTGCGCAGTGCCGACCTGGTGAGGCCAACGCCGCAGAACGTTACAGACCGATGACGAATCGTGCTCGCCGGGGCCGTGTGAGGTTGATCGCCCTGCGGTCCCGGGACGTTCGGCTCTTCGGGGGGCGCGAGGCGTCATCGCCTACGATGGGAACCATGTCCTCCCAGGTCTCTCTCGGCATGCCCCCCGTCGGCGGCAGCGTGCTGCTCGCCGACCCGCGCGGCTACTGCGCCGGCGTCGACCGGGCCGTCATCACGGTCGAGAAGGCCCTCGACCTCTACGGTGCGCCGGTCTACGTGCGCAAGCAGATCGTGCACAACAAGCACGTCGTCAACAACCTGGCCGCGCGCGGCGCGATCTTCGTCGAGGAGCTCGACGAGGTGCCCGAGGGTGCCACGGTCGTGTTCTCGGCCCACGGCGTGTCGCCGATGGTGCACGCCGAGGCGGCCGACCGCAGCCTCAAGACGATCGACGCCACGTGCCCGCTCGTCACGAAGGTGCATCACGAGGCCCGACGCTTCGCGAGCGAGGGCAAGCACATCCTGCTGATCGGGCACGAGGGGCACGAGGAGGTCGAGGGGACGGCCGGCGAGGCGCCCGACGACATCACGATCGTCCAGACGCCCGACGACGTCGACGACCTCGAGTTCCCCGCGGGCACCCGGCTGTCGTGGCTGTCGCAGACGACGCTGAGCGTCGACGAGACCATGGAGACCGTCCGCCGTCTGCGCGAGAAGTTCCCGCAGCTCGAGGACCCGCCCAGCGACGACATCTGCTACGCCACCCAGAACCGCCAGGTCGCGGTCAAGGAGATCGCCAAGGACGCCGATCTCGTGATCGTCGTCGGCTCGGCCAACTCGTCCAACTCGGTGCGCCTGGTCGAGGTCGCCCTCGAGGCCGGCGCGAAGGCGTCGTACCGCATCGACGACATCTCCGAGTTCGACGAGGCCTGGCTCGTGGGCGTCGAGAAGGTCGGCGTCACGTCCGGTGCGTCCGTGCCCGACGACCTCGTGCAGGACGTGCTCGGCTTCCTCAGCGCGCACGGGCACCCCGACGCCGACGCCGTCCGCACGGCCGACGAGAGCCTGATCTTCGCCCTGCCCCCCGAGCTCCGCAAGGACATGAAGGCGGCCGGCATCCCCTACAAGTGACCTGGTCCGGTCACCGGCGACGCACGACCAGCGCGCTGCCGCCACCTCGACGCCTCGGCTCGGCCACGGCGGTCAGACGTCCGCCTCGGCCGACCTCGATCGTGGCGGCGGCTCCGATCTCGGCGGCCGACGTGAACGTGTCGCCCGACGGCGTCAGCTTCTGCCCGTAGGGGGCCAGCAGCTTCTCGTAGGCGGTGATGAACTCGGGCTCGGCCGGTGTCGAGGCGGTGTTGCGCTGCGAGGCGCGTGGTGCCGCGACGGCCTGCGGCAGCGTCATGCCGAGGTCGATGCGGTTGACCAGGATCTGCAGGACGGTCGTGATGATCGTCGCGCCTCCGGGGGAGCCGACGACGTACCTGACCCGGCCGCGATCGGTCACGATCGTCGGCGCCATCGACGAGCGCGGACGCTTGCCGGGGGCGATGCGGTTGGGGTCCTTCGGGTCGTACGCCGCGGTGAAGTCGGTCAGCTCGTTGTTGAGCAGGAAGCCGCGGCCCGGCACCGTCATGCCGGAGCCGCCGGTCTGCTCGATCGTGAGGGTGTACGAGGCGGCGTTGCCCCACTTGTCGACGACCGACAGGTGGGTCGTCGAGACGTTCTCGGTGTCGGGCTTGTCCTGCGTCGTGACGCTTGCGCAACCCGACGCGAACGGGTCGCCCGCCGCCACGGGGCGCGTCGACGCCGTGGTCTGGTCGATCGTGCAGCGGCGCGAGTTCGCGAACCTCTGCGACGTCAGCCGCTTCGTCGGCACCTTCGTGAACCGCGGGTCGCCGACGTACGCGGCCCGGTCGGCGAAGGCACGGGCCGACGCCTCGAGGTACAGGTGCAGGCTGCGCGCCGTCCGCCGGCCGCCGCCGAGCCGGTACGTCTCGAGGATGTTGAGCGCCTCGCCGACCGACGTGCCGCCGGACGACCCCGGGGCCATGCCGTACACGTCGAGCCCCCGGTAGCGCACGTGCGTCGGTGCCTGGTGGCGCACCCGGTACGACGCGAGGTCCTTCGTCGAGAGGGTGCCGGCCGGCGCGGGGAGCGCCGAGGACGGGTCCTTGCGGGGCGAGCGGACGACGCTCGAGATCTCGCGCGCGAGCGCGCCGCGGTAGAAGGCCCTGGGGCCCTTGGTCGCGATCGACGTCAGGGTGCGGGCGAGCGCGGGGTTGCGGAAGCGGGTGCCGACCTTCGGCGCGTCGCCGCCCGGCAGGAAGAGCTGGGCCGTGTCGGGGAACGCCGAGAACCGCTCGGCGTTGTCGAGCGTCTGGTTGCGGAACGTCTGGTCGACGACGAAGCCCTTGCGGGCCAGCGCGATCGACGGCGCGAGGGTGCGCTCGAGCGACCGGGTGCCGAAGCGCTTCAGCGCGGCGTCCCACGTCGCGACGGTGCCGGGCACGCCGACCGCGACGCCGGACGAGACGAGCTGCGGCGTGAACGGGTAGGGCTGGCCCGTCGCGGGGTCGATGAAGGCGTCGTTCGTGATGCCGGACGGCGCGGTCTCGCGGCCGTCGATCGTGCTGACCTTGTTCTTCTTCGCGTCGTAGTAGACGAAGTAGCCGCCGCCACCGATGCCGGCGCTGTAGGGCTCCGAGACGCCGAGGCCGGACGCCATCGCGACCGCGGCGTCGGCGGCGTTGCCACCCTCGGCGAGCACCTGGCGACCGATGCGGCTCGCGTCGACGTCGACCGATGAGACCGCGCCTCCCGTGCCGGTGGCCGTCGAGGTGGACGCGAGCGAGCCCGTCCGCGACTCCGCGGCCGGGGCCGGCGCGGCGGAGGCCACGGGTGGGGCCGCGGTGACGAGCGCTCCTGCGACGGCGGCGGCGCCGGTGGCGGCGACGAGACGGACGCGGCGGCGTGCGGCGTGGTGGACGACGGGCTCGGTCATGGCTTCCCCCCGGAAGGCGTGCGTGGCGTCTGCTCACCGTACGGCGGGCGAGACGTCTCCACCACCCGTTGCAGCCTGAGACAATGGGTCGGTGGAGACCGCCCTGACGCTCGTGACCCTGCTGGCCATCGTCGTCGCGGTCAGCGCGGTGGCCGGACGGTTCCGGATGTCGGCGCCGCTGGTGCTGATCGTCGTCGGCATCGCGGGCTCGTACGCGCCGTTCGTCCCCGACTTCGAGCTGACGCCCGAGATCGTGCTGGTGGGGCTGCTGCCTCCGTTGCTCTACGCCGCCGCGATCCGCACGTCGCTGATCGACTTCCGGGCCAACAAGCGTCCGATCATGCTGCTGAGCGTGGGGCTGGTGCTGTTCACGACCGCCGGGATCGGTCTGCTGGTGTGGTGGCTGCTCGGGGTCCCGCTGGCCGCCGCCTTCGCCCTCGGTGCGGTCGTCGCGCCGCCGGACGCCGTCGCCGCCACGGCGATCGCACGGCGGGTGGGCCTGCCGCGCCGGGTCGTGACGATCCTCGAGGGCGAGAGCCTGGTCAACGACGCCACGGCGATCGTCACGCTGCGCACGTCGATCGCCGCGATCGGCGGGACGGTCAGCGTCTGGCAGATCGGCGCCGGGTTCGTGGTCTCGGCCGCGGGCGGCGTCGCGATCGGTCTGACGGTCGCGTTCGTCGTGGGGCGCATCCGTCGGCTGATCGAGGACGAGGTCACGGACGTCGCGGTGTCGCTGCTGACGCCGTGGGTCGCGTACCTGCCGGCCGAGGAGATCCACGTGCGTGGTCTCGACTCGCAGCCGTCGGGCGTCCTCGCCGTCGTCGTCGCCGGGGTGATCCTGGGTCACAAGTCGCCGATCATCCAGTCGGGGGCGTCGCGGCTGTTCGAGCGCACCAACTGGGCGACGATCTCGTACGTCCTCGAGAACGCGGTCTTCCTGCTGATCGGCCTGCAGATCCGCACGATCGTCAACGACCTCGACGAGAGCACGCTGTCGGCCACGCGCATCACGGTCGCATGCGTCGCCGTGCTGGCCGCGGTCATCGTGCTGCGGTTCGTGTGGGTGTTCCCGGCGACGTACCTGCCGCGGCTGGTCCCGCGGATCGCCGCCGCCGAGCCGCGTCCGGAGGCGCGGACGATCTTCATGGTCGCGTGGACGGGCATGCGCGGCGTCGTGACGCTGGCCGCGGTGTTCCTCCTGCCGCCGGACGTGCCGGAGCGCGAGGTGCTGGTGCTGATCGCCTTCGTCGTGACGGTCGGCACGCTGATGATCCAAGGCCTGACGATCCCGACGCTGGTGCGGCTGCTGCACGTCCCCGGTCCCGACCGTCACGAGGACCACCTGCAGGAGGCCACGGTCTACCAGGCCGTGACCGATGCCGGCATGGCGTACCTCGACCGCGAGGTGCAGGGCACCGTCGGCGACGACGTCATGCACCGCCTGCGCGAGCGCGCCGCCGACCGGACCAACGCGGTGTGGGAGCGGCTGGGTGGTCTCGAGACGCCGAGCGCGCAGTACTCACGCTTGCGCGCCGCGATGCTGCACGAGGAGCGGCAGGAGCTGCTGCGCATCCGCGACGTCGGCGGCGTCGACCAGTCGATCCTGCAGCAGGTCATGAACGCGCTCGACGTCGAGGAGTCGATCCTCGACCGGCTGTCGGAGGGTGAGACGACGGCCGACCGCGAGACCGACCTGCGTCCGCCCGTCGACCCGGACGCCGCGTGCGAGCACCTGCGGATCGCGTGCGACTACCCGAGGCCGCTGACGCCGACGGGGTGCGAGGAGTGCCTGCGTGACGGGACGCAGTGGGTGCACCTGCGGCTGTGCATGACGTGCGGGCACGTGGGGTGCTGCGACTCGTCGTCCGGGAAGCACGCCTCGCGCCACTTCGAGGAGACGGGCCACCCCGTCATGCGCAGCTTCGAGCCGGGTGAGGCCTGGCGCTGGTGCTTCGTCGACGAGCTGACCGGCTGACCCGGGCCCGCGGTTTCCCAGGTGAACCTGGGTTTCTTCCTGACGTGCCGATCCCCAGGTGAACCTGGGAATCTGGCGCCGCGCGGGCGCGGGTTCCGGCGTGAACCCCGGAGTCCGACGCGTCACCCCTGTTGCGACGAGGGTGAGGTGCCCGATTCTCGGGTTCACCCCTGAAACTTCCGAGGTGAACCTGGGAATCTGCGCCCGCGGGCGGCGTCAGGGACGACGCGAGCGGGGTTCGTCGGTCAGGATGCGCAGCGCGATGATGACCAGTGCCAGGCCGCAGCCCGCGAACAGCGTCATGCCGTGGTCGAGCGTCGCCGCGATCAGTCGCGCGAAGGTGCCGGCGTCGGACGCCATGCCCTCGACGCGGATGGCGGACGGCTCGAACAGGCACACCAGCAGCAGGCTGACGATGAACAGCACCGGCGGGAGCACGCCGGTCGGGAACAGGTTTCGGACGCCGACGGCCATGGGCGGCGTCACGGCGATCAGCACGAACCCGACCGAGTAGAGCAGGTCGAGGCGTCCGTCGACGAGGTCGAGCAGGACGATCGCGGTCATCGCGACGCAGGCCGCAACGATCGCCTGGCGGGCGGTCATGTCGGGCCGCGCCGTGCGAGGGGTGGTGCGCACCGCCTGCGTCATGGCACCGACGGTAGTTCATCGACGAGCTCGGGGGCCGTCAATGACCGGGGTGTCGTCTCGACGAGTCGCGGGGCCGCGACCGGCGTGTCGGCGACGTGCAGGGCGTTGAAGCGCCGCGCGGTCACCAGGAAGCGCGACTCGATCGAGCTGACGGCGTCGTTGTACGATTTGACCGTCGTCTCGAGCGAGCGGCCGAGCCGGTCGACGTGGCCGGCGACGGTGCCGATGCGGTCGTACATCTCGCGGGCGATTGTCTGGATCTCGCGGGCGTTGGCGGCGAGCTGTTCCTGGGTCCACGCGTAGGCGACGGTGCGCAGCAGGGCGATGAGCGTCGTCGGGGTGGCCAGGACGACCTTCTTGGCCGAGGCGTGCTCGAGCAGGCCCGGCTCGGCCTCGAGCGCCGCGGACAGGATCGACTCACCGGGCACGAACAGCACGACGAACTCGGGCGTCTGGTCGAACTGCGCCCAGTACGACTTGGCCGCGAGCTGGTCGATGTGGGTGCGCACCTGGCGGACGTGACGTCGCAGGTGCTCGGCGGCCTCGGCCTCGGTGTCGGCCTGTGCGGCGTCGAGGTAGGCGTCGAGCGGAACCTTGGAGTCGACCACGACGCGCTTGTCGCCGGCGAGCCGCACCACCATGTCGGGTCGCAGCAGCGAGTCGCCGTGCGTGCTGACCTGGAGCTCGAAGTCGCAGTGGTCGAGCATGCCGGCGAGCTCGGCGGTGCGCTTGAGGTGCATCTCGCCCCAGCGGCCGCGCACCTGCGGGCGTCGCAGGGCCGTGGCGAGCGAGGCGGTCTCCTTGCGCAACGAGTCGCTCGTGACCCTCACGGCGTCGACCTGCTCGCGCAGCTGCGTGTGCCACTCGATGCGGCTCGACTCGAGCTGCCGGAGCCGCTCGCCGAAGCGGTCGAGGCTCTCGCGGACGGGCTCGACGGCCTGGGCCGTGGCGGCGCGCGACAGGCTGAGGTCGCGCGCGGACGCGGCGGGCGCGCGTCGTCCGCCGAGGAGGTAGCCGATCGACAGCCCTGCGACGAGGGCCAGCAGGGCGGTCAGGAGGAGGGGGAAGGCTTCCATACCCGCATCCTGACCGCGCCCACCGACAGTTCCACCCGTGCCGCCCACCCGGGCCCGACCGGATTTCGCGAGTGGTGCGGTCTGGTCGATCTGGGACGGCGTGTCTGACCGAGCTGCACCGCTCGGGGACGTCGATGCGCCACTCGCGGCGCTGGGTCAGCCCTGCGAGCCGCCGGCGACCTCGTAGCTCCAGATCTCGCTGTGGGTCGAGACGGGCTTCGGGGCGTCGCCGCCCGCGCGCTCGGCGGCCGAGCGGTGTCCCTCGGCGAACGATGGCGAGCTGACCCAGGCCTGGAAGTCGTCCTCGCTGGCCCAGCGGGTCAGGACGAGCCACTGCGTGCGCTCGTCGGTCGGCTTGAGCAGCTCGAAGCCCTGGAAGCCCGCGGCGCCGTCGACGGCACCCGCGCGGGCGGCGAACCGGTGGGCGAGCTCGTCGCCCGATCCCTCGGGGACGGTGATGGCGTTGATCTTGATGACGGTCATGTCCCGAGCCTACGGACTGATAGCGTCGTGGCCCCTCGGACGGACGGACACGGCATGCTGCCAGCCCACCACGCCGGCGCCTTCGCGCTCGCGGCACTGGCCCTCGTCGTGGTCCCCGGGCCCAGCGTCCTGTTCGTGATCGGACGCTCGCTGTCGCTCGGACGGGTCGGGGGCTTCTTCAGCGTGCTGGGCAACGCCCTCGGGATGGTGCCCGCGATCGTCGCGGTGTCACTGGGCATCGGCGCCGTCGTCGCGCAGTCGCTCGTCGCCCTGACGGTCGTCAAGGTGCTCGGCGCGGCGTACCTGGTGTTCCTCGGCGTGCAGGCGATCCGCCATCGGCACGACCACGTCGGCAGCGGTCCTGAGCTGCTCGTGTCCCGACCGTCCGCGCGCCGGCTCGTGGCCGAGGGCTTCGTGGCCGAGGGCTTCGTGGTCGGCGTGACCAACCCCAAGACGATCGTGTTCTTCGTGGCGGTCCTGCCCCAGTTCGTGAGCCGCGACGCCGGCGCGATCTCGCTGCAGCTGGCCCTGCTCGGCGGCATCTTCTGCGCGATCGCGCTGGCCTGCGACAGCGCGTGGGCGCTCACGGCGGGCACCGCCCGCTCGTGGTTCGCCCGTGACCCCCGACGTCTGGCCCGCATGGGAGCCGGCGGCGGCGTCATGATGATCGGCCTCGGCGGGGCGCTGGCCGTCACCGGCTCCAAGAGCTGACCCAGCGGAGGGCGACCCGTCCTCGGCGCCCGCGGCGGCGAACCACCAGCATGGACGGACACGCGCTCCTGGGCGCTTACGCGGTCGACGCCGTCGACGACCGCGAGCGGTGGACGTTCGAGCGGCACCTCGGCACGTGCGACGCGTGCTGGGACGAGGTCGCGTCCCTCGTGGTCACGTCGCGCGGGCTCGCGAGGATCAGACCGCCTGCGTCGTGACGCCACCGTCGGCCGGGGGAGCGGCGTGCAGGGCCCGCAGCGAGGTCGTCAGCAGGTCGGCGACCGACGCGGCCGGCAGCTCCAGCAGATCGGCGGCCTGCCGGTACGTGTGACCGCCGAACCGGCACAGCGCGAGCGAGGCGCGCTGGTGGGCGGGCAGCTCGTGCAGGCGACTCAAGGGCGTCGGCACGGCCGGGGTGATCGTCTCCAGCTGCTCGGGGTGCCCGTCGAGCCAGGCGCGGACGACCGTCCCGCTCAGCCGGGCCAGGTCGTCGTCGGGCAGGGACGTCCGGACGGCCACGACGACGAGCTGCTCGGCGAGCTCGGGATCGGCCGTCAGCACGCTCGCCACCGCGTGGAGATCGGTGCCGTGCCGGTCGAGGACCTGGAGGTGCTGCTCGCTGGTGCTGTTCATCGTCCTGCCATCCGCTCGGGGTCCTTCTCCGGGCCACGCCCTCGGCCTCCTTTACCCCTTTCGTCGACCGTCCATGCGCCGGACGGGTGACAGAATCGAGCCGTGGCGACCATCGAGACCGAACGACTCACGCTGCGTCCCTTCACGATGGACGACGCCGACTTCGTGCTCGACCTGTTCGGGCGTCGGGAGGTCGCGCGGTGGAGCGGCTCGGGCGAGCCGATGAACCACCGCGACGAGGCCGTCGCGCGCATCGCACGTCAGCCCGGGCGCGCGGGCGACCACCCGGCGGCCGGGATCTTCCACGTCTCGACCCGTGCGGCGGCCGCGGTCGGGATCGCGATGCTGGTGCCGATCCCGGCCAGCGCCGGCCTCGACCGCGACGACCTCGAGATCGGGTGGCACTTCCACCCCGACGCGTGGGGCAACGGCTATGCCACCGAGGCGGCCTCCGCCCTCGTCGCCCGTGGCTTCGGTCTCGGCGTGCCCGAGCTGTACGCCGTCACGCACCCCGACAACGTCGCCTCCCAGGCCGTCTGCGGACGCCTCGGCATGACCGACCTCGGCCTGCGCACCGACTGGTACGACAAGGAGCTGCGGGCGTTTCGCCTCGACCGCCCCTGACGACGTAGGATCGTCCCTCGTGGCTCTCAGCATCGGCATCGTCGGACTCCCCAACGCGGGCAAGTCGACCCTCTTCAACGCACTGACCAAGAACGACGTCCTCGCGGCGAACTACCCGTTCGCGACGATCGAGCCGAACGTCGGCGTGGTCGGCGTCCCCGACTCGCGGCTGGGCCAGCTCGCCGAGATCTTCGGCTCGGAGAAGATCCTGCCGGCGACCGTCCAGTTCGTCGACATCGCGGGCATCGTGCGCGGTGCGTCCGAGGGCGAGGGGATGGGCAACAAGTTCCTGTCGCACATCCGCGAGTCGGACGCGATCTGCCAGGTCACGCGCGTCTTCCGCGACGAGGACGTCACGCACGTCGACGGCGACGTCAACCCCGCCAACGACATCGAGACGATCTCGATCGAGCTGGCGCTGGCCGACCTGCAGACCCTCGAGAACGCGTTGCCGCGCCTCGACAAGGAGTCGCGCAAGGACAAGTCGCTCGTCCCCGTGTTCGAGGAGGCCAAGAAGGCCAAGGAGGCGCTCGAGGCCGGCACCGGCGTGCTGAAGGCCGGGCTCGACCTCGAGCTGCTGCGCGACCTGCACCTCATGACGTCCAAGCGGTTCATCTACGTCTTCAACTGCGACGCCGACGAGCTGAACGACGAGGTGCTCAAGCAGCAGATGCGCGACCTCGTCGCCCCGTCCGAGGCGATCTTCCTCGACGCCAAGGGCGAGGCCGAGCTCGTCGAGCTGGGCGACGACGAGGACGCCGAGATCATGCGCGCCGAGATGCTCGCCGACATGGGCGTCGAGGAGCCCGGACTCGACGCCCTCGCGCGCGTCGGCTTCGCGACCCTCGGCCTGCAGACGTACCTCACCGCGGGGCCCAAGGAGTCGCGCGCCTGGACGATCCCGCAGGGCGCCACGGCACCCCAGGCGGCCGGCGTCATCCACACCGACTTCGAGCGCGGCTTCATCAAGGCCGAGATCGTCTCGTTCGACGACCTGGTCGAGGCCGGCTCGATGAGCGCCGCCAAGAGCGTCGGCAAGGTGCGCATGGAGGGCAAGGACTACGTCATGGCCGACGGCGACGTCGTGGAGTTCCGCTTCAACGTCTGAATCGACGTCTGATGGCTGACCCGCACGT
Source organism: Aeromicrobium sp. CFBP 8757 (assembly GCF_014841755.1). Taxonomy (NCBI): domain Bacteria; kingdom Bacillati; phylum Actinomycetota; class Actinomycetes; order Propionibacteriales; family Nocardioidaceae; genus Aeromicrobium; species Aeromicrobium sp. CFBP 8757. The sequence goes on along the minus strand of NZ_JACYUM010000004.1, from coordinate 345,978 downwards.
CCGGGAACATCCCCACGGCCGGTAGGGCCGAATTCATGCAACCATCCGAGGGTGGTGCACGAACCACATGGTATGGATCCCGGCGCCGCCCTCGGCATCCGCCTCGCCCAGCAGGACGAGGGGGCCTTGGCGGACGTGTACGCGGCCTACGGGTCCGGCCTCCGCTCGTACCTGAGCCGGTTCGTCGGGCCCGACGAGGCGGACGACGTGCTCCAGCGCACGATGCTCGACGTCTGGCTGAGCGCCGGGCGGTACGACACGTCGCAGCGACTCAGCACCTGGCTGTTCATGATCGCCCACCGGCGTGCGGTCGACACGCTGCGCGCCAGGCGGCACGACATCGTCGACGTCGACCTGGCCCGTGACCTCGTCGGCGAGGACGGGCGGGAGATGGCCGAGCGTCACGCCGACGCGGCCGAGGTGCGGGTCGCGATGAACCGGCTGCCCGAGCACGAGCGGATCGTGCTCGAGCTGGTCTACTTCAGCGGCCTGACCCACCGCGAGATCGCCGACCGGCTCGACGTCCCCCAGGGGACGGTCAAGGCCCGCGCCTCGCGCGGCACCCACCGACTCAGCGCCTTGATCCGCGCCGTCGACACCTACGCGGGAGCATCATGACCTCGGCCGACCACTCCATCGACCTCGGCGGGCTGCTGCGCGGGGAGCTCACGAACGCCGGGGTCGTCCGCGTCTCCGAGCACCTCGACGACTGCGCGCCGTGCCTCGAGGAGCTCGCGGACCTCGCGGTGGGGCACTCCCTGCTGACGTCGGCGTCCCGGCGGCTCGGGCCGGCGGTGCCGGATCCCGCGCCCCTCCCTCCGCTGCCGACCGGTCTGTCGCGCCGTCGCCGACCACGCCGACGTGTCCTGCTGGCCGCCGCCGCCGCGGCGCTCGTGGTGGGTGTCGCCACAGGTGCCGCCGTGATCGGATCCGGCGCCGGACCGGACGCCGGGGGAGGGCCGATCGCGACGGCGAGGCTCGAACCGTTCGGCGGGTCGGCCACCGGCGTCGTCCTGATGGCGCACGACACCGCGTCGACGACCCGCATGACGATCGAGGCCGACCGCCTGCCGGCCGTGGACGGCGGCCGCTTCTACTACGCGTGGCTGCTGGACCCGACCACCAACAAGATGCTGCCGCTCGGGCAGATCGGCGTCGGGGACGCGTCCACGTTCACGCTGCCCGACGACCTCGTGGCGAGCTACAGCGCCGTCGACATCAGTCTCCAGGAGGACAACGGCGACCCCGCCCACTCCGTCACGTCCGTGCTTCGCGCCTCGTACGACTCAGGGTCGATCTGACCCCGAGCATTTCACCCCCCCCGGAAGGAAGAACCCCATGAAGATTCGTACCCTCAGCACAGCCGTCGCCGCAGGTCTGGCACTGACGCTGATCAGCCCGGCCGGCCCCGCCGGTGCCGCGAGCCACAAGCCCCGGGGCACCGACAGCCTCGCCAGCGTGCTGGCCGCCGACGGCGCCGGCTACGACCGCAACTGGTCCGACTACGACATCCTCGACAAGGCCGTGAGGACGGTGCTCGCGGCCAAGCCGGGCAGCCCGGTCGCGGTCCTCGCCGACGGCAGGACGGCGCTGACCGCCTTCCTGCCGAAGGACATCGCGTTCCGCCGACTGGTGCTCGACCTGACGGGCCGCAAGCTGAGCAAGGAGAAGTCTGTGTTCAGGGTGCTGGCCGGAGCGGCCGACGTCGACACGCTCGAGGCCGTGCTGCTCTACCACGTCGTGCCGGGCGCGACGATCACGTACCGGCAGGCGCAGAAGGCGAACGGCGCCACCCTGGCGACGGCTTTGACCGATGCCGACCTGCGCGTCGCGGTGCGACGCGGTGCCGTCCACCTGCGCGACAACGACCCGAACGACCGCGATCCGCGCGTCATCGCGTCCTCGAGCGACATCAACAAGGGCAACCGGCAGATCGCCCACGGCATCAACCGCGTGCTGCGACCGCTCGACCTCTGACCGACGCGGGAGCGCGGTCCCGGGTGGCTCCGGGACCGCGCTCCCGCGTGGACGGCCCGTGAGGACGGTGCTGCGCCGGACGATGCGAGAGGCTCCTGCTTCTCGGACGTGTTGAAGCTTCGCGCGAGGCGTGTCAGTCTGGTCGGTCGCCTCGCCTGAGTGCGCGACCGACCAGAGGGTCGGTCCTCGATCTCCAGAGAGTGACCACGTCATGTCGAGACCTCGCCGCACGTCCTCGCGCGGACACGTCCCTCCGCTGCGATTCGCGATCAGCGAGAGGGGCGACATCGCCTACCCGCTCCTCACCCCGTACCCGGTCGATGGATCGATCGAGGACTGGCCGACCCTCACGCTGCCCCGGACGCAGGTCGACGGTGCGGATGACGCGTCGGTCGCCGAAGCGGCCGAGAGCGGCGACCTGACCGACCTGAGACTGGGCGACGGAGGCGTGCCGTACACGCGCCACGCCCTCGTCGAGTCGTTCGACTACTCGTTGGTGCCCCTGCCGACGCTCACCCTGGACATCGAGCCCGTCCCACCGAGCTCGCGACCCACCAGGCTGCGGTTCGTCGACGCCGTCATCTCCGACTGGACGACCGACCAGGACCACGAACCCGGGCAGCCCCACAACGAGCTGTGCGAGCTGACCTGGGACGGGGCGCAGACGTTCCTCCTCGAGTTCTTCTCGTTCAAGATCCTCCTGAGGGCCGCGCGGCTCGAGGTGGGCCACGCGATCACCTCGTGAACCCGTTCGCGCCTACGGTCATGACCCATGAGCAACGCATCGCCGGCGGCCGAGAAGCGCATGCGCCTGCGGTTCGCCGGCACCTGCCGGGTGTGCGGGATCGACATCCCGGCGAAGGTCGCAGCGGTCTACGAGCGGTCCACCAAGACGGTTCGCTGCCTCGCGCACGACGAGCGTCCTGACGTCCCCGTCGTTGACGGGTCCCTCGACGTGGGGACGCCCGGTGCCTCGGCACGCCGCGAGTTCGAGCGTCGGCGGGACGGCCGCGAGCGGAGGGTCCGTGCCAGGCACCCGAGAATCGGCAGCTTTATGCTCGCGGTGTCGGACGAGCCGCAGTCGACCGCCGCCTGGAACACCGGTGCCCTGGGGTAGGAGCGCCTCGGCAACCGGCTGAACGAGCTGGCGTCCGACCGCCTGCGCGTGCTGCACGACCGGCGCGTCCCGGGGTCGCGCGCCAACATCGACCACCTCGCCGTGACGCCGACCGGAATCTACGTCATCGATGCGAAGAAGTACGCCGGCCGTCCGCGGCTGAAGGTCGAGGGCGGCGTGCTGAGGCCTCGGGTCGAGAAGCTGATGGTCGGTTCTCGTGACGGCACCAAGCTCGTCGACGGGGTGCTGAAGCAGGTGGACGTCGTGAGGGGAGTGGTCGGTGATGATGTCGCCGTGCACGCGGTGCTCTGCTTCGTCGAGGCCGACTGGCCGCTCATCGGCGGTTCGTTCGCGACGCGAGGAGTCTCGGTCCTCTGGCCGCGGAAGCTCTACCCTCTCCTCGCAGCTGACGGATCGATGACGCTCGACGCCGTCGAGCGGACCCATCGTGACCTCGCCGCGGCTCTGCGGCCGGCGTGAGGAGCCGCGGGTCGGCCGCGTCGGCGTCAGTTCATCGGCCAGACGACGCCCGCGGTCGAGGGTTGTTGTGCGAAACACGCTGTTACGATCGCGCGATGCTGAGGCAAACTCTGGCGTGCGGGATCGGCGCCGCGATCGTGGCGACCGGTGCAGCGTGCGACGCGAACAGCGAGAGTGACGCAGGTGCGGGATCGTGCGACGGGGCCGACTCGACGGTCGTCCAGCAGATCATGGCGGGCGCGCGGACCGACTTCCGTCCGACCCTGGCCGATGGAAGCCCCGGCGTGCTGATCAAACGTCTGGAGCCGCTCGACGCCAGTGTCGCGAAGCTGCCCGAGAAGGATCGCGAGTTCGGTGCCGACCAGCTCGTCGCTCTGCAGGTCTCGGTGGTCCTCGGCGGCGAGGACACGTCGGGGGGCATCGGCGGATTCGACGGACCCGTCTACTTCGCGCTGGACGCGGAGGGGAAGCTCCTGGGACCCGTCGGCCAGTTCACCGCATCCCAGTTCGACCTCGAGTCGCCCGCCGACGCCGATTGGCTGAGCTGGGGAGACAAGGTCGAGAGCACCGAGCTCGGCTTCGGCCTGGCCGACTGCGTCAAGCCGAGCTGACCCCACCGCCGCCGAGGAGCGACATGCCGTACGAGTCCGGGAGCAGCGCGACCCTGCTCTGGCAGGGCGTCTTCGTCGTCGTCGCGATGCACTCGGTTCGGGGCCTGCGGTCGGTGAGGGCGGCCCCCGCGCGTGGCCGAGTTCTCGCGAGAGCCGGCACACGTAAGCGGTGGTTCATCGGGACCGCGTGGACCGCCGGCGTCGTGCTGATCGCGGTGGGAGCGGTGCTGCATCTCGCCGCCGGCTACTGGTGGGTCTCGGTGCTCCTCGCCGTGGCGGCTACTGGCTGCGGGTGGGCTCTCGTCGAGAACGTGCGTCGACGCGACGACCCGCCCGGCGGCGACAGGCCGTGGCCGACGGCGTACCGGTACGTGTCGAACGCGGGGCTGGCGAGCTGGGCGTTGCTCGTCATGACATGGGTCGGGGCAGACCTTCTCGACGGCGACTGGTCGGACGCCCTGCCCGGTCTGGCCGGCTGGTGCGTGTTCGTCGTGGCGGTCACCGTCGCGGCGGTTCGATCGCGACGTGCGGCGCAGGAGCACCGCGAGGCCCCACCCTTGCGGCGGGACGCCGGGCACGGTGAGCTGCGCCTGCGTCGACCCTCGAACCGATGGGCGTTCGGGCTGGTCCTGGCCGTGCACCTCGACGCGCACCTGGTCGCCGAGCTGCGGGCGGGGGAGTCGACCTCGGTCCGGGTCGAGGCAGGCGAGCACGACCTGGCCTTCGTCGTCGACGGGATGGGGCTCGCGGTCCACCGGGTCGACGTCCCCGCGGGCGAGTCGGTCGAGGCCGAGCTGGTCCTGGACGAGAACGACGTCACGCTGGCCCGGATACCCGACGGTCCGCTGGTCGTCCGCCTGACGCCCTAGTCGGTCTTGCGCTGCTCGGCGATCCACGTGTGGTCGACGATCGCGGCGCCGACGGCGGCGCGCAGCGCGGTGCTGTCAGCGCTTCGGTAGAGGTCGCGCGAGTAGTACGGCGACTCCTCGCGGTAGGGGCCGCTGTGGTGGACGCGGTGCGCGAGGTCGGAGAGGTACGCGTGACCGCCGGCCCGGTACGCGTCCCGCTCGGAGTCGTCGAGCCTGATGAGCGCCGAGGTGTCGATCAGCGCGCTGTAGCTGTAGCGGGCGTCGAGCAGGAGGACGTCGTCCTGCTCGACCAGGAACCACGCGCCGGGCTCGTGGTCGACGTAACGCATCACGGGCTCCATCCTCGTTTCAGCCGGCCGCGGGACGTGGTGGCGCGTGGAAGACCGTGCGGTGCAGCAGGTCGTCGTTCTCGACGAGCCAGTCGGTGACGCGCCACATGTCAGGCAGCAGCGGGTGCTGCAGCGCCGCTTCGCGGTCGAGGGCCCGGCCCATGATCGCCCCGGAGTGTCGGAGCGGCGGGACGAGCGACGCGGCGATCTCGGCCTGCCCGTCGACGTGGCCGTACCAGCAGCCGAACGTCACGTTGTCGTCGTGGTCGGGCCCGGCGAACGACCCCATGACGACGTCGACGTACGTCTCGTAGGTGTGGGGGTACCAGTCGGCGAAGTAGACCGCGTAAGGCCTCCCGCCCAGCTGCACGAAGCCCGTCCGGCCCTCGTGCTCCTCGCCGCAGTCTTCACAGGTCTGGAACCGCTGATCGGGGGTGCCGTCGAAGGTGAACTCCGCGTCGGCCCCCACCCCGGTCCTGCGCCCCCACCGCTTCACGACGTCACGCCCCGTGGCGGGCGACGTCGGCGGCGAGCAGGGCGGGCCACGTCTCGAGGTCGGCGCGGGTCTCGGCGACCGCGAGCGTCGCCGACGGCATCAGGTCGACCAAGGCCATCGCGGTCGACAGGGGATGCGACGGGTCGTCGACCCACGCCAGGATCGAGGTCGGGACGTCGACGGTCGCGATCGCCTCGGCCGACGGCAGGTCGCTCGCCGCGGCGCCGCGGAACAGCGACGGCAGCAGGTCGACGTCGACGTCGGGCCGGGTCTCGGGCAGGCCCGCGGTCGCGGGCGGGACGGGCGCGAGCCGCCCGGCCTCGACGAACACGTCGACGCCCCGCTCCTCGACGAGCAGCGCCGCGGCACGGTAGTCGTCCGCCTTCGCGGCACGGGTCGCCCACGCGGTCGGTGGCACGAGCAGCGTCAACCCGCTGAACCGCTCGGGCTCGCGGACGGCCGCGTGCAGCAGCGTCGCGGTGCCCATCGACGGCCCGACCCCGTGCACCTGCTCGTCGGGGAAGAACGCGTCGAGCAGGCGCAGCAGGTCGTCGGCGAGGTGGTCCCACCGGTAGTCGTCGGGCTCGGCACGGCCCGTCGAGCGTCCGTGCCCGCGTGCGTCGTAGCGCAGCAGCCGCGTGCCGCTGAGCCCCCGCCCGAGGTCGAGGTCGAGCAGCCGGTCGCGCGAGCGACTCGACGTGAGCCCGTGCAGCTGGACGACGGCGTGACCGCCCTCGTCGCTGAGGTCGACGGCCAGGTCGGCTCCCGGGACCGCGAAGGTGCTCACGACGGCTAGGGTATCGGCCATGCGACTGACCAACGTCGCCCATCTGCGCCTCCCCTTCGGACGACTGATGGGGTACGACGTGAGGGTGTCCGAGCCGGGCCGTCCGCTCACGGTGTCGTTCGACCAGCGCCGCCACGTCGGCGCCGGTGACCGACCGGGCTCGTGGATGGCGATCTCGTTCCGTCTGCGCGAGCCGGTGCCGCGCGACGCGCTGGCCGACGCCTGGCTCGCGGTGGTCGCGCGCCACGGCACGCTGCGCTCGGCCTTCGTGCCCGGGGACGACGGCGAGCCGCAGCTGCACGAGGTCGAGGTCTCGGCGGGCGGCTGGGTCGAGCACCCCGTCGCGGCGGGCCAGTCGGTCAACGACGCGCTGCGCGACCAGCTCGACAGCGCCTGCACCCCGTACGCGTCGCCGTCGCACCGGCTCAGCGTGCTCGAGACCGCCGCCGGCCCCACGATCGTCGTCGCGGCCGACCACTCGCACGTCGACATGTGGTCGATGCTCGTGATCGTCCGCGACCTGCTCGCGGCGCTCGCGGACGTCCGAGCGGGTCGCGCACCCGCCCTGGCCGAGGCGCCCGCCTTCGCCGAGCACTCCGCGGCCCTGCAGCAGCGCCCACCCGCGCCGGACGACGTGCACCGTCGCTGGCGCGAGATCATCGACGGCAGTGGCGGGACGATGCCGCGCTTCGCGCTGCCGCTCGGCGAGCCGGTGCCGCAGCCCGAACGGGTCGAGGTGCGCGACGTGCTCGACGTCGACGACAGTGCCGCGTTCTCGGCGCAGGCCCGGGCCGAGAACGTCTCGACCCTGGCCCTCGCGGTGTCGGCGATGACGGACGTGACCCGCGAGCTGGCGGGCACGTCGCTGCGGGCGGTGTTCCCCGTGCACAGCCGGTACGAGTCGACGTGGCACGACTCGGTCGGCTGGTTCATCACCAACTCGGTCCTCGAGTCGGCCGATCCCGACCCGCGTGCCTGCGCCGCCGCCGTCAAGGAGGCCGTGCAGCTCGGCTCGTGGCCGCTCGAGGACGTCCTGGCGCCGTGGGGCGGCATGCCCGAGGCCCCGGGCATGTTCGCGATCTCGTGGCTCGACCTGCGCCGGTTGCCGGTGCGGGTCGACGCGGCTGGCCTCGAGGCGCAGTACATCGGGGCGGCGATCCGCACCGACGGCGTCATGCTGTGGTTCATCCTCGACGAGAGCGGCCTGCACCTGCGCTGCCGCTACCCCGACACCGACGAGGCGCGCACGCACGTCGGCGGCTGGCTCGACCTGCTGGTCGAGCGGCTGCGGGGCGTCGCGCACTCGTCGGCGGGCAGCCGGCTCGACGTCGGCGACCGACGGTTCCGGGTGCAGCGGGCCGTGCGGGCCGACGTCCCCGCCGTCGTCGCGCTGCTGGCCGACGACGAGCTGGGTCGCGCCCGTGAGAGCGCGGAGGAGGCCCGGTACGAGACCGCCTTCGACGTCGTCGCGCGCGACACGTCGCAGTACCTCGCCGTCGTGCGGGACGAGGCCGACGTCGTGGTGGCGACGATGCAGCTGACGATCATCCCGGGCCTGCTGCGATCGGGCACGACGCGGCTGCAGATCGAGGGCCTGCGGGTCGCCGCCGGCGAGCGGTCGCGCGGACTCGGCGCGGCGATGCTCCGGTGGGCCCACGAGCACGGACGTGCCAGGGGTGCGTCGCTGGCGCAGGTCACGACCGACGAGGTGCGCGAGCGGGCCCGGACGTTCTACGAGCGGCTCGGCTACGAGACCAGCCACGTGGGTCTGAAGCGCGGGCTCTGACCCGGAGGTTCGCCGGCCCCGGACAGGCCGAGAGGCCCGTGCCGCGGGTGGCTGGGCCTCTCGAGAACGGGATCGCGCCGTGGAAAAGGCGGCGCGAGACCGGTGGTCCGAGCCTACGCCGGGCGGCCCGCTCCTGCCCGTCTAGTCCTTGTGGAAGCAGTGACTAGTCCTTCGTGACTGATTCTCAGAATCCGTGTCGGATCGGTGAAAATCGCGGTTACGCTTCATGCGCATCACCTGGGGGATGGGTGATCTGGAGGACGCGTGATCAACACCCGCGAGCTCCCGGCGACGCCCCTGCACCGGTGGGCATCCGGTCGGGAAGTCTCTTCCCGCGAGCAGGGAAGACATCATCATGAAGACCGTCACGTTCACGCGCGCACTCGGCCTCGGCGTCACCGCCGTCCTCGTCAGCTCCGCGTTCCAGTTCACCCCCGCCTCCGCGGCACCCGCAACGACGCTCACGCTGACCGTCGATTCGCAGGACGGAGCGGCCTTCCAGCCGTCCGACTACGCCGCCGACGACATCGCCGTGCAGGTCGAGGACTCGGCCGGTGCCTACGACGTCGACGACGCGCAGGACCTGCGCTACACGTGGGAGTACACCCCGTTCGGGACGGGCGCGAAGAGCGTCACGCTCCCGGCCACCGGCTTCGACGAGCAGACCACCGACGTCAAGGGTCGTTTCACGGTTGCGCTCCCCGTCAGCCAGGGCGCCGGAACCTACGCGCTGGACGCTGTGCTCGAGGACGAGCCCGCTGGCACGACCGGAGCCCCGTCGGTCACGAGGACCTTCACGGTGGGCAACGCCGCCCCCGCCGGCAGCACCGCCACGGTCACGGGCCTCGGCGGCAGCACGCCGGGCCTCGCCCAGGGCGGCACGCTGACGGTGGAGGACGCCAACGGCAAGCCCGTCGCCGGACAGGTGTTCTCGCTGACGGTCGACCACGGCTTCTTCACCCCCGGCGCCGCGCCGACCCCGGCCGCCGGCAGCCGTGTCGGAGACCTCGAGAGCGCCGGCACGAAGCTGACCGGACTCACCGACCAGGACGGCCAGATCGACTTCGACCTCGGCATCGCCCGTGACGCCGGCTTCGACGACGACGCGAAGGTCGCCGCCGCCGTGACGGTCGCCGGCGTGACGACCTCCGGCACGAACGCCGCGTGGAGCACCGACAACCCGCTCAACGGTGGTGTCGCGATCCGCCTGTCGCCCGCTGGTGAGCAGGACGGCCCGGTCAACCCGGCCCTGGCCGGCAACCGCACGTTCTACGACGTCTTCGCCCTCGACCAGTTCGGCAACCCCGTCGCGAAGAACGCGGGCACCGACATCTCGATCGGCCTCGGCTACACCCGCAACGTCGACGACTACGACTACAGCGACGACGAGATGGTCGCCGACCTCGACACGTTCGGCGACATCTGGCTGACCTCGTTCGAGGCCGGCACGATCGACGTCAACGGCCTGTGGGAAGAGGCCCCGACGACGGTCTACGGCACCGGCGGCACGCCGGTGAAGGGCGTGAAGGACGTCACCACGTCGACCGCCTCGACGACGTACGAGATCTCGTTCGGTGCCTCGCGCTTCTCGATCTCGTCGTCGGCCGCCGACACCGTCCGCGTCGGCTCGACCGTCACGCAGACCGTCCGCGTCGTCGACCAGCAGGGCAACCCCGTCAACGGCTGGGACGTGCGCTTCCTGCGCTACGGCCCCGACGCCGTCCGCGGCGACGTCGTCGCGACCCGCACGACCAACGCGGCCGGCGAGGCCACGTACAGCTTCATCGGCACGGCCCGCGGCCGCGCCACGATCACCGCCGAGGTCACCGACGGCGTCCGTCGTCGTGAGCTGACGGGCACCGCCGCCTTCGGCGCGACGGTCCGGGCCCGTCTGGCCAGGACCAAGGGCACCACGGCGGGACGCGGCGCGGACCGTCTGACGGTTGCCGCCGGACGCGTCGCGGCCGGCGCCCGGGTCGATCTCTACCGCGTCGTCAAGGGCGTCGAGAAGCGGGTCGGGTCCAGGACGCTGGGCCGCAAGGGCACCGCGAGCTTCGTGGTCCGTGACACGAACCGCAGCTCGCGGACGACGTACGTCGCCCAGGTCCGCTCGACGACGAAGACCGTCGCCGATCGCTCCAACGGCTACAAGACTCGCTGACCTTCTTCACTCCCATTCAAAGGACCTCCGCGATGTCGCTGCGACCGCTCGTCTTCACCGCTCGTCGCACGGCCGCGGTGGCCTCTGTGGCCTCCTTCGCGCTGCTGTTCCCGATGATGGGGACGTCGCCGGCGGCCGCCGCCGATCCCGGCTCCGACAAGCCGACGCCGATCTCCGAGGTCCGGCAGGGTCTGATCCAGCTCGGCGGCGCGCTCGCGGCGTCGGCCGAGCAGCCGGCCCTGTCGGACGACCTCCCGCTGACCGACACGTCGGTGCGAGACCTGCTCTCGCTCGACACGGCGATCGGCTCGATCGTCACCGACAAGCTGTCGGCGAAGGGCGACACGACGCTCGACACCCTCGCAGAGGCCTTCCCCGAGGGAGGACCGATCGAGATCAAGGACGCCGTGACGTCGCCCGGCGCGCCGGCGAAGAGCCGCGAGTGGACGATGAAGGTCTCGCTGCGCAAGGCGCGCTCGGTCGCGCTCACCTACAAGACCGACCAGATCGAGTTCGGCACCGCCAAGCTCGGCGACCAGCTCGCCGGCTCGCTCGACGCCACGATCCGCTTCCGCTACGTCGACGACTCGTCGGTGCCGGCCCTGCGCAGATTCGCCGTGGTGGGCGACTCCACCCTGACCACGCACCTGTGGTCCAGCAACGCCGGCACCGACGAGGGCGCCGACGAGGTCCAGATCCCGGCGTTCAAGGCCGTCGACGGCTTCGTCCAGCTCGACGCGACGGGCAAGGCCACGATCGACAGCACCACGGTCCTGAAGCTGCGTGACCCCAACGGTCGCGGCCAGATCACGACCGAGGACCTCCGGTTCAGCGAGGCCACGGACATGTTCGTGACGACCGGCCTTCCGGCCCGTGACGCCGTGTCGATGGCGATCGACCTGAGCACTCCGATCTCGGACCAGGCCACCGGCACGCTGACCGTCGGTCCCCGCACGGACGACACGACGACCTACCCGGTCGTGGGCGCGCCGAAGCGCAGCGCCGCGATGAGGGACCTGACCTCCGTCACGCGACTGCAGGCACTGACCGGTTTCACGCAGTACACGGGCGCCGTCCAGACGCTCGAGGCGGAGGTCGACCAGTCGTTCCCGCTGCTCGACCGATCGCTCAGCGACCTGTTCTCCCCGGGTGCCCAGCTCGTCGGGCTGCTGACGCAGCAGGCGACCGCGACGATCGTCTGCGGTGCCGCCGACACGCTGCCGCCGTCGGGCGCGCCGCAGCCGGGCGAGGCCCGCTACTGCCAGGCCATCACGACGAACCTCGATGCCAAGTCCAAAGAGACGATCGACTGGAGCTCGCCGGACGGCGCGGTCGACTTCAGCACGGACACCGCGGGCACCGTGGGTCGCAAGCCGACCAACAACGTCACCGTGACCAAGGGCGACGGCTTCCCGACCCTCATCGTCGACTTCACCGGGGACGACGGCGCGAGCCGTACCGCCCGCTCAGCCATCTCGTCGATCCAGGACCTGGGTCAGGCCGTCGACGACCTCGGCCTGGGCGGCGCCGTCACGTTCGACCCGGACAAGAAGTCCCTTCAGATCGCCGTGGAGCAGAAGGGCACCCCGGACGGCGACGGCGTCAAGGTCTCGACCGGCGGCAACGGCAACCTGGCCCCGATGACCGGTCTGGCCGGTCTGTGCCAGGCGGCGCAGGGGGCGGCCGACGAGCCTCGCGAGTGCGTGCCCACCGGAGACCAGAAGAACGGCAAGGTCACCCCTCAGTCGGGCGAGGCCGTCGTCGCGACGAAGGGTCGCCTGTTCGACGCCGCCTTCGGCATCGGCCTGCCGCCCGAGGCGACGCCGGTCGCGGGCCAGCCGGTCCCGACCGAGCCGACCTTCTACCTGAAGCCGGGCGACGACGGCCTGGTCTACCAGGTCGACAAGGCGACGGCGTCCCTGCCCAAGAACGCCCGCATGGTCGCCCGCATCGGGTTCCTGCAGGCCGACGTCGACGTCACCGACTACTCGGTCGAGCAGTCCGGCAAGGCCGCGTCCCTGACGGTCCCGACCTCGGACGTGCCCCTGCCGAGCAAGGAGACCGTGTCGGGTGCGGTGACGCTGAAGGACCTGCTGACCGACTCGTCCGCGGCCGCGAAGGGCATCAAGGCCGAGCGCGGCCTGTCCGCGAAGGCGACGCTGGACGTCCAGGCCTCGTACCAGACCAAGGGCAAGCGCCCCTTCGACGACAAGGGCACGATCCAGGCCGGCTGGTCCAAGCTCGTCCCCGACCGTCTGCCGTCGATCACGGCCACGGCCGGCTACGACAAGCTGCGGCTGCTCGACGTGGTCCCCTCCCGTCAGGCCGTCATGACCGCCGGCAGCGCCGACGGCACGATCAAGGACTCCACCGCAGACTTCGAGAAGCAGTTCGGCGTGACCGGCACGAGCACGGACGACCGCACGGTGCTGCGCTCCCTCTACGACCTGGGTGTCGAGGGCTCGAGCAGCACGATCTGCACGACCTTCGTGGTCGTGGGCCCGCACGAGCTCACCTGCACGAAGGGGCCGCTGGCGGACCGCGGCGTCGTGGGGGAGGGCCACCCCTACCTGATCGAGGGTGACCAGGACGCGTTGCGCGACATCGTGATCGAGGACCTCGCCACGGTGCTCAACGCGTTCGAGGCGCCCGACCCGTCCCTGAACGCCAACCGCAGCTTTCCTCTGGTCGACCTCGTCCCGAGCGAGATCAGCGTGGCGCGCAACAGCCTCGGCGAGGCCATCCGGCAGATCCGCGCGAAGATCGAGCCCCCGGCGCCGGTCGACGGCTCCGCGACGCCCGACCCGGTCGACGTGTCGTCGATGCAGAGCTTCTCGCGTGAGTTCTCGGCCCTCCTGGCCAAGGCCGTCAAGGGCGAGGGCAACGTCGCGGTCGGCACCCCCACGCTCGACTTCCGGCTCGAGACCGCCGACGGCGGACGCCTCGTGCTCGAGTCCTCGCTCGGCGCGAAGGGCTCGCGCAAGCCTGCCCTGCGCTTCGCCGACGGACCGAGCCAGGTCACGGTCGTCGGCAACAAGAAGGACGACGTCGAGGACCCGGTGACGCTGCCCGTCGCCGTCGAGTCGTCGGCCACGGTCGTGCTCGGCGTCAACCTGACCGACGTCAGCTCGGTCGTGCGCGCCGACACGGCCACCAAGGAAGTCATCAAGAACGTCGAGCGCAACGGCGACGACGTCGAGACGCGGCTGGCGGACAAGCCCACCGACTACGGCTCGGCTCGCGTCACGTCCGGGGCCAAGGCCGACATCAAGGTCGGCATCGGCGTCCAGGCGGTCACGAGCCCGCGCGGATCGACCGGCACCTGGATGCCCCTCGACTCGCTGCGCTCGCAGATGCAGCAGACCCGGTCGATCCCGCAGGACGCCTCCGCCCAGAACTGCTCGCTGACCAAGACCGTGCCGAGGGCCTCCGAGATCGCCGCGTGCATCAAGCTGCCGATCGTCAGCGACCCGGCCACGTCCACCGTGGAGGTGGCGCTGCGCGCCGACGAGACCTCGAACGGCACGGGCGGCAGCATGAAGGCGCAGCCCATCGCGTACCGCTTCCTGGCCGAGGGGCTCAACGGCCTCAGCCAGACCCTGACGGACGCCCTCGACGGCGACCAGGTGCTGCTCGACGCGAACGGCAAGCAGTCGCCCACGGGAACCGTCCCGCTGAGCCTGCCGCTGGTCGGCACCAACCTCGACGCCGGTGCGGACGTCCCCGGCGACGTCAAGAAGTTCGTGTCGACGGTCCGCTCGGCCATGCAGGGCGTCGAGACCGCGATGAAGCCCGCGGACGACAAGGAGAAGACCGTCGCCGACCTCACGTCAGAGCTCGGCAAGGCGCTGACCGGCGTGAGCGACAAGCGCGTCACGATCGTCTCCGCGACGCCTGCCATCACGTGCACCGAGACCTGCAAGGACGCCGATCCGGTCTCGACCGTGACGGACGTCGAGGTCAAGCTGGCGCTGGCGGGCAAGGCTGCCGACGCCGTCGACGTGCCGTTCCAGGTCGGCCCGAGCGGCGCGACGATCGTCACGACCAGCACCGTGCCGGCCAAGGCCATGTGGACGCTCGACGCCACGGTCGGCGTCACCCGGGGGGCCGGGGCGTACCTGCGACTGCCCGCGGTCGTCGCGAACAAGCCGATGCTGACCGTCGACGTCGACGCGACGCTCGACACGTACAAGAAGTCGGGCGTGCCCGATGCGACGTGCCACTCCTGGCGACGGGCCAAGACGTGGCTCGACTCGGTCAACAAGCCGTCGAAGGTCGTCGACGACGACGCCATCGACAGCGCTCCGGGCAACGGCTCTCGATGCGTCGACGCCTACGTCGGCAAGTTCCCGTCCGTCCTGGTCGACCAGAAGCAGGCCGACGGCAAGAGCACGTACGTCGACGCGAAGATCGCGGTCGACTTCGTCGCGCCCGCCGACGCGCAGGACGGCAAGGTCTACGTGCCGGCCCTGTACGACGGCAAGGTCAAGGCGACCACGACCGCGACCGGCGCGGGACGCGTCTCGGCGTACTTCGAGTCGTTCGCCGGCGAGGCCGGGTTCTTCGACGTGGTCGGCACCGTCCTGCTGAACTGGGACGGCACGTACGGCAGCCTCGACTACGGCCGTCTGAAGCTCGACGTCGGCACGCTGCGGGACGCCGTGCTGCCGGGGTTCGAGAAGGCCCTGGCCTGGCTGGCACCGCTCAACCCGGCCGTCGACCAGCTGACGAAGCCGATCCCGGTGGTCACCGAGCTCGGCAAGCTCTCCGGCAGCAGCGACGAGACGACCATGCTGTCGTTGCTGCAGGGCGGCAAGACCCCCATCAACGTGATCCTCAACCTTTTGCAGCTGCAGAACGTCGTCGTGCCGAAGGACCCGAAGTCCAGCGACCCCGACCTGCGTGACATCGCAGCCAACGACATCGGCGGCTTCAAGGTGGCACCGTCCAAGATCGAGCTCGGCGGCTGCACCGAGACCGGCACGGTCGACGGCAAGGAGTACAAGCGCGAGACCGGTGGCAAGGGCGACAGCGGTCGCTGCAAGCGAAGCACCCTCGACAAGCTCGGTAAGGGCAAGCTCGACAAGGACGCTCCCGGCACGAAGATCGACAAGACCTCGGTCAACACGCCGTACTTCAGCCTGCCGAGCGTCTCGCTGCCCGTGCTCCAGGACACCTCGCAGATCATGAAGCTCCTGCAGGACACGGGCGACGCCACGATGCTGTACGTCGACCTCGGCCACGCGGGCCTGAAGAAGAAGGTCCAGCGGACGTTCGGGCCGTTCGTCCTCGGCGTCATCCCAGCGACCGTGGTGGTCGGCGGCGAGGTCGGCTTCGACGGACGGTTCGCCTTCGGCTTCGACACCAGAGGTCTGTCGCGCAAGATCGACAGCCTCAGCACGGGCGACATCGGCGAGTTCGAGAAGGTCCTTGCCGGCGGCACCAAGCCCAAGCTGTTCAGCGACGGCTTCTACATCAACGACCTCGAGGACGGCGTGGACGTCCCCGAGATCAAGCTGACCTTCACGATCACCGCCGGTGTGGCCGTCACGGTGGGCATCGTCTCGGTGGGCCTCAACGGAGGCGTGACGCTCGACCTGTCGCTCAACGCGTTCGACCCGAACGGTGACGGCAAGATCTACACCGACGAGTTCGCGGGCTCCTCGCGCGGACCCGCGTGTGCCTTCGACGTCTCGTCGGGCATCTCGTTCTCGCTGTCGTTCTTCGTCCTGATCGACTTCCTCTTCTACACGCTGTACGAGGACTTCACGCTCCTGAAGAGTCCGCGCCTCAAGATCTTCGACTTCAACTGCGAGGTCAAGACCCCCGTGCTGGCGACGGAGCAGACCGTCTCGCGGACCGACGCCCAGGGCAAGGCGGTGACCCAGAAGGCCCTCGTGCTGACGATGGGCAGCGAGAGCAGCAAGCGCGAGGCATTCACCGACATCGACGAGAAGTACACCGTCCGTCAGGTGGGTCAGCCCAAGGGTGGCAAGGTGCTCCTGCAGGTCAGCGCCTTCAACCTCGTGCAGAACTACGAGGTCGACGAGGGCACGGTCGTCGTCGCCGACGGCGGGTCCGGGTCCGACACGATCCGGGCGTTCGCGATCCCGACGGTGACGACCAACGCCAAGGGCGAGCCCGAGATGCTCACGCCCGGTGACGCCGGCTATCCCGTGTTCGACACGCCGGTCTACGCGACCGGTGGTGGGGCGGCCGACACGATCGACACCTCCGACGGCGACGACGTGGTCGACGGCGACGACGGTGACGACACGATCAACTCGGGCACGGGCAACGACGTCGTGACGGGTGGAACGGGCAACGACCTCCTGAACGGTGGACTGGGCCACGACCGCCTGCTCGGCGGCGACGACGACGACAAGGTGTCGGGCGGTCCGGGTGCCGACGAGGTCCGCGGCGAGGCCGGCAAGGACGTCGTCGACGGCGGCGTCGGCGCGGACAGGGACGGTCAGTTCCCGAACGTGTCCGCCGACGCGATCCGTCCGACCCTCGACTCCGGTGACCTCGTCGTCGGTGGCGACGGTGCCGACAAGGTGACCGGCGGCGACGGCTCCGACGTCGTCGTGGGAGGTGCGTACAGCGCCGACCGCGCGACGTTCGACACGTCCGCCTCGACCTCGGTCGTGGGCGTGAGCTCGACCAAGGAGCTGCTCGACGTCGACGTCGACGACATCAAGACGGTCGTGCTCCCGTCGGCCGACCAGATCGCGACGCAGTGCGCCGACCCGGGCGCACCCGGCGAGGTGGGTCCCGACAACGTGACGGGCGGCGGCGACGGTGACGTGGTCATCGGTGGCGCGGGCGGCGACCTGCTCTCCGGCGGTGCCGGAGCCGACCGCGTCTGCGGTCGCGCAGGTGACGACCTGCTGCGCGGTGACGACACCGACGTGGACGTCAAGCTGCAGGGTCCGGACGTCGTGCGCGGTGGGCCCGGGGTCGACCGCATCTACGGTGCGGGCGGCGCCGACGACCTGAAGGGCGACGACGGCGACGACCTCGTCCGCGGTGGTGTCGGCGACGACGTGATCGCCGGCGGCGGCGGTTCCGACCTGCTCGTCGGCGAGGCCGGCATCGACACGGTGGACGGCGACAACACCGCTGGGTCCGCCGAGGTCGATCCGATGCCGGCGGACGACACGGCCAGTGCCCGCAGCATGGTGTGCGACGTGTCGACGAGCATCGTCGGCGGACGCATCGACCTGGACGGCGACCTGGCCGGCAACGACGACGGACTGCTCGAGGGCATGGTGGTCCGCGACGGTGCGGTCCTGGATGCCGGGGGAGCCCCGTTCGAGGGTGCCATCGACGGCATCGTGTTCAAGGACGGCCTGATCGACCTCAACGGCAACGGCACCGTCCAGCCGCGCACGGCCGACGCGCTCGGGGACACCGGACCGGTGGACCTGGCCGGCATCACGCTGGCCGCCGGCAACGGCGACTGCATCCTCGGCGGCGACGAGGTCGACACGAGGCTGTCGGGCGGAGCCGGCGCCGACTACATCGATGCGGGTGCGGGCAACGACACCAACGTCCGGGGCGGGTCGGGCAACGACCTCGTCCGCGGCGGTCTCGGCAACGACACGCTCCACGGTGACTCCGGCGACGATCTGGTCGCCGGCGACCGCGGCGACGACATCCTCTTCGGCAACGCCGACGACGACGTCCTGCGCGGCGGGGGCGGCAACGACCTCCTGGCCGGCGGTGGCTCGACGGCCGGTGACCCCGATGGCAGCGACGAGGTGCTGGGCGACGGCGACGACGACGTCGTCGTTGGCGGAAACGCGATCCTGTCGCGCACGCCGATCGACAAGACGGCCATCGCCGGTGTCGGTGTGACGCTCCTGGGCACGCCCCTGACGACGGGCCGCGACGACCTCGCCTACGGCGGCGTCGGCAACGACTTCGTCTTCGGCCAGAACGGCCGGGACGAGACGTACGGCGGACCGGGCGACGACGTCGTCGAGGGTGGTTCCGAGGTCGACCTCGTCCAGGGGGACGACGGTGACGACCTGCTGGTCGGCGGATCGTCGACGACCGGCGCGGTGACGACCGACCGCTCGGCCGAGGGCGTCGCGGACGGCGGCGACCAGGTGATCGGCGACGGCGGGGTCGACGGCAAGCCGGGATCGGACGTCCTGGTGGGCGACAACGCCCGTCTGCGCGTCACGACCGGCACCCGGTCGAGGTGGCGGGGCGTCCGCGACGAGGTCGCGGTCGACCTGTTCGACGTGCCCGTGACGGACGGTCCCGCGCCTGCGGCGGAGTCCAGCGGCGGCGACACCATGAGTGCCGGAGCCGAGGACGACCTCGTGTTCGGCCAGGGAGGCGACGACGTCATCACCGCCGGCGACGGCGCGGATGCGGTCGAGGGCGGTTCGGGTCGCGACACCGTGAGCGGTGGCGCGGACGACGACAAGATCGTCGGCGGATCGTGGACCGCGAAGACGGCCGACACCGGCGACGTGCTGATGGGCGACGGCGGCGACGACGAGATCCTCGGCGACAACGGCAACCCGACCGACGGCACCTCGCTGTTCGTCTCGTTGCTCGACGCGCCGGCGCCGGGCAGGGCCCCGGCCGAGGGAACGTCCGGCGGCGACACGATCGCGGGCGGCGGGGGCTTCGACCGGATCTTCGGTCAGAGCGGTCAGGACGCGCTCGACGGTGACGACGGCGTCGACGTCCTCGAGGGCGGTGCCGACGTCGACACGATCGACGGCGGTGCCGGCGACGACATCCTCACGGGTGGCAGCTCGTCCAAGGACGGCGTCATCTCGCCGTCGCGCGACGGCAGCGGCCAGCTCGACGGCCGCGACGTCATGACCGGCGGTTCGGGTGACGACGTCCTCGCGGGCGACAACGCCCGGATCGACCTCACCGGTCTCACCCGCATCGACGGCACGCCGATGCGATCGGTGCTGCTGTTCGACCTGGCCACGGCGTCGAAGGGCGCCGCCGCGGGCACGGGCGGCAGCGACAGCATCGACGGCGAGGACGGCCGCGACCTCGTGTTCGGTCAGGCCGGTGACGACGCGCTGGGCGGCGGCGGCGACACCGACTACCTCGAGGGCAACGACGGTGCCGACTCCTTGACGGGCGGCAGCGGCGAGGACGACCTGGTCGGCGGCGGCTCGAGCCGCACCGGCGCGGTCATCACGGTGGACGGCGGCTCGGTCGTCGACCGCCTGCTGACGGCGCCGGGCGGGACGACCGACGTGTCGGCGTCCGGCCTGGTCGACGGCAACGACGTGCTCGACGGCGGCGACGCCCGTGACGTCCTGCTGGGCGACAACGGCCGCATCACCCGGGGGGGACCGGTCGCGCTGCTCGGCGGCGGGGCCTCGGGCCCGCACGCCGTCCGCAAGGTCGCGATGGCCGACAAGGTGCCGGGCGTCTGGGCCGGCAGCGACCGGCTGGCCGGCGGTCAGGGCGACGACGACCTCTACGGTCAGTTCGACAGCACGCGCACCAAGCGTCCGGGCCAGACCTACGCCGGCGCGGTCGTGCCGGGCGACGTGCTGGTCGGCGGTGTCGGTGACGACGCGATCGTGGGCGACCAGGGTGTCGACGTCCCGACCCAGGCGGCGGCGCTCGGCGCGGTCAGCCGGACGGTCAAGGACAAGAAGTCGTTCGTGCGCGAGCTCGTCCGCCCCCGGGGCAGCCTCGTTCGCGTCGTGACCCTGACGCACGCGCGCCAGGGTGGCGACGACCTGGTCATCGGTGACGACGGCGCGGACTCGGTCCACGCCGGTGCCGGCAAGGACGTCGTCAACGCGGGCGGCGGCAAGGACGTCGTCTTCGGCGGCGACGGCAACGACGCCCTGTGGGGCGGCGGCGACCACGACCGCGTGTTCGGCGGCGAGGGCAACGACCTGCTCGACGTCAAGCGTCGCGCGAGCCACACGCCGCTCTGGAAGGTGGCGGCACCGTCGGCCGACACCGACGGGCGTCGGCGCACGACCAACGGCGGTGACCTGCTGTTCGGCGGCTCGGGCGCGGACGGCCTGCAGGCCGACGAGGGCGACGTCGCCGGCGGCAAGCGGGTGCAGGGCGACCGGCTGATCGACTGGCGTGCCAAGGTCAACGTCTTCAAGACGTGCCGCACGGGGCGCGGCACCGGCAAGGTCATGGACGAGTCGAGCGCGTCGACGATCAAGGCGCTGCGTGAGATCGCCAAGGCGTCCGGCGCGGTGGGGTCGAGCGAGATCGCGATCCCGTTCAACGAGCGGGTCACCAGGTACCCCGGGCGCCCCGGCTTCGTCTGCGAGCGCTGACCCGCAGGTCAGGCGAAGGCCCCCACCGTCGACGACGGTGGGGGCCTTCGCGGTCTCGCAGACAACCGGTCTCGCCTGCGACTATCGTGTCCGCATGGTCAAGTCCGTCGTCATCGCCTGCCTCACCCTGTTCCTCGTCGGAGCGGGGCTGTCCGCGCCCGCGTCCGCTGCGTCCCGCCCGGCCGGCTTCACCTGGGTGAAGGCGTCGACCGTCGAGCAGGGCAAGAAGGCCGTGCTGACGGGCAAGGTCGTCCGCGCCCGCAAGGGCACCAAGGTCACGCTGCAGGTCCGCAGGTCGGCCAAGTACAACTGGGTCAAGGCCCGTACGGCGTCCGTGCGCAGCAGCGGCCGGTTCACGGCCCGGCTGACGACGCGCTCGCCGGGCAAGCTGACGTACCGCGCGTGCATCGGCACGGGCAGGGCCAAGCGCTGCAGCCCCTCGGTGCGGCACACGGTGATCAAGCCCGACGGCGACGTCAGGGTCGCGTCGTGGTCGGGCGTGACGGCCCCCGCCGCGAGCCCGGTGACGGCGCGGTTCGGCGTCGACGAGGCACCCCTCACGGTGACGGGCACCTCGGACCGGCGGTGGCGCTCGGCCCTGATGAACGACGGCCTCGGCGTCGAGCAGCTCAAGGACGGCGCGTGGTCGCGGCTGTACGGCGCGGTGGCCGTCGATGCGTCCGGCGCCTGGACGTTCACCGGCTCGATGCAGGCCGTCGGGCAGCGTCAGGCCCCGCTGCGCGTGGTCACCGGCCCGGGCACCACGGGGTCGATCCTGCGCAGCACGGTGGTCCGCCAGTTCACGACGACGTCGTACGAGGACATCCGGGTCCAGGACCTCGCGCTGACCAGCGGAGCGCTCGCCTACCGCACCTTCACCACGCTCGACGGCGTGCTGGTCAAGACCTCGTCCACGACGTCGCCCGTGGGCGACTCGTCGGCGTCGTTCACCCTCGGCGGCTCGTGCATCCGGCTGTTCTACCGGGTCGGCCTGGCACCCGAGGGGGCGCAGACCGACCAGATGCAGGCGGAGATCGCCGTGGACGGTGCGACGGTCGTCTCCGAGTCGGTCGGGCCCACGCCGTCCGGCCCCTACGGCGGTCCGGCCGCCGAGCGCGACATCAGCGGGGCCGGCTCGCTGACCCTGGCGGACCGCACGACGGGCTCGACGGGTTCGGACGTCTGGTTCGACGCCTTCGTCCGCTGCACCTCGTGACGGTCCGCCCGGGCGAGCGTCAGTCGGCCATCGCCGGGGCGGTCGCCCCGGTGGGCGGCGCGACCTTGTTGACGCGGATCAGCGCCAGCGATGCGACCAGGGCCAGCGCCGTCACGACGATCGCGGCCTGGAACGCGTGCTGCTGGCCGGCCACGAAGACGTCCGCCTGACCCGCCGCGGTGCTGGCGCGGCCTCCCAGCTCGGCGGCGCGGTCGCTCGTCGCGTGCGCGAACACGGTGCCGAAGACGGCCAGGCCGATCGCACCGCCGACCTGCTGACCGGTGTTGAGCAGTGCTGAGGCGAGTCCCGTCTCGTGCGGTGCGACGCCGTTGACGGCCGTCATGGTCAGCGGGACGAAGCTGCAGCCCATGCCGACCCCGAGCAGCAGGATCGAGCCGAGGAACGGCCAGTAGCTGCTGCTCGCGTCGAGCTGCGAGAACGACAGCATCGCGGCGATCGCCAGGATCGGGCCGACCGTCAGGAACGGACGGATGCCGAGGCGGGGGATCAGGCGGCGCACGACGACGATCGACATGAACATGATCGTGGCCGGCATCGGCAGGAAGCCGACGCCCGTGTGCAGGGGGCTCCAGCCGTGGACGTTCTGCAGGTACTGCGCGAGGAAGTAGAACGTCGTGAACAGGGCCGCGGCGAGGAACAGCATGATCAGGTAGGCGCCGGTGCGGTTGCGGTCGGCGAAGATGCGGAACGGCATGAGCGGGTGCTTGCTGCGGTGCTCGATCAGCACGAACGCCACCAGCAGCGCCACGGCGACGGCGAGCGTGACGATCGTGGTGGTCGAGCCCCAGCCGTCGTCGGCGGCCTTGGTGAGCCCGTAGACGAGCGTCGACATGCCGGCCGTGACGGAGATGGCGCCGGGCAGGTCGAGCCGGCTGTCGGAGCCCTGCGACTCGTCGAGGACGCGCGGGGCGAGGAACAGCACGACCGCGCCGATGGGGGCGTTGATGAACAGGGCCCAGCGCCAGCTCGCGTAGTCGGTCAGCACGCCGCCGAGGAGCAGGCCGAGGGCGCCGCCCGACGCGGCCATCGCCGCGAACAGGCCGAACGCCTTGGCCCGGGCGGCGGGCTCGGTGAACGTCGTCGCGAGCAGGGCCAGCGCGGTGGGCGCCGCGATGGCGCCACCGGCGCCCTGGGCGGCGCGGGCGATGATCAGCATCGCCTCGCTGGTCGCGAACCCGCCCACGAGCGAGGCGACCGCGAAGATCGCGATGCCGATCATGAACATCCGCCGGCGTCCGAACAGGTCTCCGGTGCGCCCGCCGAACAGCAGCAGCCCGCCGAAGGCCAGCGAGTAGGCCGTGACGACCCAGGTGAGGTTGTTGGCCGAGAAGTCGAGGTCGGCGCGGATGCTGGGCAGCGCGACGTTCACGACGGTCGCGTCGAGCACGACCATGAGCTGCGCGACGCAGATCACGGCCAGGGCGAGCCCGCCGTTGCGGGTCGCGTGGGAGGGGGGTGCGTCGGTCATGGGGTGTCTCCGTGGGGGGTGGGGGAGGAAGGGGGGCGTGGGGGGAGGCCGAGCACGGGCAGCAGGACGCCGCCGACGACCTTCTCGGCGTAGGCGCGTCCGGCGGGCTGTCCGGTCATCAGCACCCGCTGGAGCATGAGGGACGGGACGAGGCTCGCCGCCATGTCGACGTCGACGCCCGCCGCGAGCTCGCCACGGTCGCGCGCGCGCTGCAGGACGGCGGTGATCACGGCGATGCGCGGCTCGGTGAAGCGCGAGCGGAACGCCGCCAGCAGGTCGGGCTCGCGGGGGAGGGCCGAGCAGATGCTCGCCATGACCTGCAGGAGTCGCTCGCTCGGCGGGCTGCACGACGCGGCGACCAGGAGGTCGACGTCGCCGTCGAGGGTTCCGGAGTCGATCGAGTCGACGGAGGGCTTGACCGTGGCCATGGCGTCGATGACGAGCTCGGCCTTGCTGCCCCAACGCCGGTAGACCGTCGCCTTGCCGACACCGGCGAGGGCGGCGACACCCTCCATCGACAGCCGGTCGTACCCGTCACGCACCAGGAGGTCGAGCGCGGCCTCGATGATCGCCGCGTCGCGGGACGGGTCGCGCGGACGTCCGCGGGGCGACTCGTCGGTCGAGATGGTTGCGTCTGTCACCCATCGACCGTAACACGAAACGGAACGGGTCCGTTTCGTAAAAGTGGCGTGCGCCGCGTCACTCCGGTGAGGCGCCGGCCTTGCCCGCCTCGGCGTATGACCTGACGATCGACGTCGTCAGCGGAAAGTCGATCGCGAGGTCGCGGAACAGCAGGGCCGAGGCCGCGGCCGCCGACTGCTCCAGGTGCTGCACGACCAGCTCGGCGAGCTCGGCCGGCGCGTGCACGACGACCTCGTCGTGCAGGAAGAACACGAGGTGCGGACGGTCCGCGAGACCTCCTGCTCCGCCCAGGTTCCACAGCCGGTGGCGCAGGTCGGCGATCCAGCACAGGGCCCACTCGGCGCCGGTGCCCTGCACGACGAAGTTGCGCGTGAACCGCCCGTAGGCGCGCCGGTCGCGGGCGCGACCGGCCGGGTCGACGGCCGGGTCGTCGGGGTCGACGTCGTCCGTCTCACCGAGGCGCGGAGCCCCACGGCCTAGCAGCGTCCGCACGACCTCGCCCCGCTCGCCGGCGCGGGCCGCCTCCTCGACCAGCCCGAAAGCGGCCGGGTAACGCTTCGTCAGCGAGGCGACGAGCCGGCCGCTGCCCCCGCTGGTGGCGCCGTACATCGCGCCCAGCAGGCCCATCTTGGCCTCGAGCCGGCTCGCGACCGCACCGTCGTCGGCCATCGACTGGTAGAGGTCGGCCCCGCGGGCCGAGGCCGCGAGCGCGTGGTCGCCGCTCATGCCCGCGAGGGCGCGGGGCTCGAGCTGGGCGACGTCGGCGACCACGAGCCGCCACCCCTCGTCGGCCACGGCCGCGGCGCGCACCTGCGCGGGCAGCGACAGAGCTCCGCCGCCGTTGGACGACCAGCGACCCGTCGAGGAGCCCGCCGGCTGGTACGACGGCCTGAAGCGACCGCCGGAGACCCACTGGTCGCTCCACGCCCACCCGTTGGTCTTGGCCAGCTGCGCCAGGTTCTTGTAGCGCAGCAGGACGTCGACGGAGGGGTGGTCGACGGCGCGCAGGGTCGACGCGCGCACGTCGGGCACGTCGACGCCGGCGCGGCGCAGGGCCGCCAGCAGCTCGGCCCGGGAGTCGGGGTTGAGGTCGGGCGACGCGAGCGCATGGCGCACCTCGTCGGCGACGGCCTCGAGGAGCCGGGGACGCATGCCGCGCAGGGGCCGCGGGCCCAGCAGCTCGGTCAGCAGGCGGTCGTGGACGTCGGTGCGCCAGGGAACCCCCGCGAACGTCATCTCGGCCGCGGCCAGTGCGCCGGACGACTCGGCCGCCAGCAGCAGGCCGAGGCGGGTCGACTCGTCGCTGGCCCGGACGACCGCGAGCTGGCGTGCGTCCTCCAGGTCGGCGCGCAGGTGCTCGGACGGGTCGTCGACGGCGAACAGGGCCGGGGCCGCCTCGGTCGACGGGCCGAGCCGGTCCCACAGCTCGGACTGCTCGCCGTCGAGCAGGCGCTGGTCGACGGCGGGGGCGCGCCGCAGCACGCGGTGGGCCAGGCGCAGGTCGTGGCAGCGTCCGACCCTCACGCCCGCGGCGAGCAGGGCGGGGTACCAGCGGGCCGTGTCGTCCCACACCCAGCGCGGTGCCTCCGCAGGATCGGCCTCGCGCCCGGCGACGAGGGCCGGCAGGTCGTCCGCGGCGATCTCGTGCCGCGCCTCGCCGTCGACGACCAGCACGCGGTCGCCGGGCAGGCGGGACAGCGACGGCCGGCTCATGGGCGTCCTTCTGGTCGGGGCACGGACGGTCGGGAATCTACCCCGCGCCTCGGACACCCGACCGAGAGACCGGATCCGTGCGGAACGCGCGATTCGTCCCCGTGGAGCCGGTGCGTCGCTAGGATCCGGGCATGCTCCTCCTGCAGCTGGCCCCGGTCCTGACGTCCCAGACGCTGCAGGAGTGCATCGACCAGGCCGAGGACCACTTCGGCGAGCCCCCCACGTGCACCCAGTACGACGGTGGCGGCTACGTCGCGAGCTGGCCGAACGACGGCTTCGGGACGGGCGGTGACGGCTTCGGTGCGCTCTTCGCGGTCTTCTTCGTCCTCGTCGTGCTGATCGGGGTGGTCGGCACGGTCTGGAAGGTCTCGACGGCGCGCCGACTGGCGACGGCGTCCGGCATGGACCCGAAGATCGCGGGCCAGATGGCCTTGCTCACCGACGACGGGCTGGAGTCGACGTACCTCGCCTCGAGCCTGCGCGGGGCAGCGCCCACCCCCGGGCCCACGCCGCCCGCCGTCCCGGCATCGGCCCGCGAGCGGCTCGCCGAGCTGAAGGGCCTGCTCGACGACGGGCTCATCACCCGGGCCGAGCACGACGAGCGTCGACGCGCCGTCATCGACGCCCTCTAGCCCGCCCCGCGCCTCTCGCAGATCGACACGTGCCGCCGGGGGCCGAGCGTCGTCCCGCGCGGTCGCCGTCAGACGAGGTCGCGCAGCCGGGCCCTCAGCGAGTCCTTCACGGCCTGCGTCACGGCGGTCTCGATGCGGTCGTTCAACGCCGACGGGTCGTCGACGTCGTCGAGCAGGGCGCGGACGTCGAGCTCGTCGATCGTGCGATCGAGGACGTCGTCGGTCTTGAGTGCCCCGTCGACCACGGAGGCGGGCAGTGCGCGGATGACCCGCTCGAGCAGCCCGTTCAGGTCGGCGGAGTCGAGCACCTCGTCGACCAGGGTCGACGCCTTGGGCAGCGTGCCGTCGGCCTTCATGTGGGCCACGGCCGACCTCAGGCCCTCGCGGAGCGCGTCGACCTGGGCGGGGGTCGGCTCGTCGGAGCGGGCGAGCTCGAGGGTCAGCTCCTCGCGGCTCGTGCCGAGGGTGCACGCGGCGCCGTCGAGCCCGATCAGCACGAGTCGCTCGGTCAGGCCGTCGATGCCGTCGGCCTGCGTCGTGACGGGACGCTCGACGCAGGCGTCGGCGGGCTTCAGGGGCTCGTACGTCCCGCCGCCGTGCGCGAGCTGGACGCTGATCGTCGCGACGACCAGCAGCACGGCCACGAGCGGCAGCCCGATCCAGCGCGGCGCCGTCACGACGTCCTCCGGCGTCGTGGCAGCACGACGGTCAGCAGGGCCGCGAGCGCGATCGCGGCCCCGATCAGGAACGAGTCGCGGAACGCCCGATTGGCGGCCCGCTCGAGCTGGTCGTCGAGATCGCGCTCGAGGCGGGCGAGCGCCGGGCGGTCAGCCGCGTCGACGTCGAGCCGGGCGAAGGCCGGAGCCAGGTCGGGCACCTGTCCCCGCTGGTCGACGAGGGCGTCGCCGAGGGCCTTCGCGACCGCGATCCGGTCGTCGGCCGGTAGCGGCGCGTCGATCACGAGCGCGGTGACGGCCTGCTCGGCGGGCGCCTGCGCGTCCTGCAGGTCGGCGGTGAACACGGGCGTCAGCACCGCGAGCCCGACGACGACGCCGAGGTGCCGGGCGCCGATCGTCCAGCCGGCGTGACGGGCTCGCGGCAGGCGCAGGTCCATCGCCTGTGACGTGAGCCGGTCGACCGTCAGTCCCAGGCCGAGCCCTACCAGCACCTGCGGGGCGACGGTCCAGGCGAGGTGCGACGACGGCAGCAGCGCGAGGCCCGCGAGACCGCCGGCGACCAGGAAGCAGCCGACACCCACCTCGACCGTGGCGGGAGGACGGAACGGGCGCACCAGCACGGGTGCCGCGACCGCGGCGACCGCCACGACGGACACCGTGACGGCCGCGGTCGCGGGCGAACGTCCCCACCCCTCCACGAGCAGCAGCACCAGCAGGAACAGCGCCGCCGTCAGCGCCGCCGACATCAGCGCGAGGGTCACGTTCGCGCGGACGGCGGGACGGTGCCGGTCGGTCGGGCGGTCGGGTCGGTCGGACGACGCGAGCGCCGCCGGCACCGCCAGCAGCGCGAAGGGGACCTGCACGACGAAGATCGCCTGCCACGAGATCGCCTGCGTCAGGAGTCCGCCCGCGACGGGACCCGCGGCCGTCCCGACGACCCCCGCCGTCACCCACGTCGCCACGCCGCGGCGCTCGCCCCGCTCGGTGACGAGCTGCTCCAGGCACCCGACCAGCGCCAGGGCGCCGCCGAGCGCCTGCACGCACCGGGCGATCACGAGCACCTCGATCGACCCGGCGACGGCGCACCACGCCGAGGCGCCCGCGAACGCCGCGATGCCCGCGGCGGCGAGCAGGCGCGGCTGCGTCCGCTCGAGCACGAGGGCAGCCGGCACCGCGGCGAGTCCGAGCACGAGGTTGTACGCGATCAGCACCCACGCGACCTGGCCGACCGAGGCGTCGAGGTTGACCAGGATGTCGGGCAGCGCGAGGGTCACGACCGCGGAGTCGGCCAGCACCATGGCCACGGTCACGGCCAGCAGGGGAGTCACGGCACGACGCACCCGACCATCCTCGCAGCGGGGCCGACGTCGCGCGACCCTCAGGCGAGCAGCGCGGCGACGAACGCCGCCGCTGTTGCCGCGAGCCGGACGCGGTCGGCGGCGAGCAGACGTCCGATCTCGCGGCCGGACGGTCCGGTGCGGCCGAGCCGGCCGTGCGCCGGTGCCGCCACGGCCGCCGTGGTCGCCGCCGCGACGGCGTGGCTGGCCAGGGCAGTGAGGGCCCACACCGTGTGCGGGCCGGCGACCAGCACCCAGACGCAGGCGGCGGCCACGACGAAGTAGAGGGGTGCGACGACGTACGAGATGCGCCGCGAGTGCGCGGCGTGCACCTCGTGCCACCGATCGCCGGGCGTCGACGCGAGCGCGGGGTACACGACGATCGTCACGACGGCCTGGAAGCCGAGGTGGAGACCGCTCGCGGCGAGCAGGGCCTCGGTGGAGGTCAGCCCGGTCATCGCAGCAGCCCGACGACCTCGACCTGCCGCAGCAGGAACGTCCGCTCGTCGAGCTTCTTGCGACGCATCCACGTCGTGACCTCGAGATTGCACTTGCTCGCGTTGCACGAGGCGCAGGCCGGCACGACGTTCGTCAGGGTGTACCGACCGCCTCGGGAGATCGGCAGCATGCAGTCCTTCTGCAGCGCGGCGCCGTCGCCGCCGCAGTAGGCGCAGCCTCCCCAGGCCTCCATCAGCGCGTACCACTGGTCGGCGCTGAGGTCGTGCTCGACCGCGGCCATGCGGCGCTTGCGGCGTCGCGCGTGGGTCGCGGCCTTCCTGCTCGTCGGCACGGGGTCGATCGTACGGGCCCGCCGCGGCCGGAGACGACACCGCGGCGGTCAGTGGACCGGCAGGTCGGACCTCCCCTTCTCGCCCAGCGAGTCCTCGGTCGTGATGGTCCTGCGGCCGAGGTCGACATTCAGGTAGTCGCCGTCGTCGCCGGTCGTGACGGTCGGCAGGTCGAGAGTGTCGACGACCCCGCCCTCGGGGACGTCCGAGCCGCAGCCGTCCACGACGAGGACCGACGCGAGGAGGGCGGCGGAGGTGAACCGTCGGGGGTCGGGCATGGCCGTGATCGTCCCATGCGCGGGGCGCGCGGCGCCGATCGCGGAGAAGGGACGCAAGACCCGGGTCCTGCGTCGGTCGGCTCACTATGCTCGGCGCATGCCCGCCCGCAAGGTCGCCAGCGTCGAGGAGTTCCTCGCCCGCCTCGACGACGTCCAGCGCCCGCACGTCGAGGCGCTGCGCGCGCTGAGCCTCGAGGCGGCGGAGGGCACCGAGATCGTCGAGGCGCTGAAGTTCAACTTCCCGGCCTATGCCGCGCAGACCATGGTGTGGACGCTGCAGGTGTTCAAGAACCACTGCTCGGTGCGGTTCCCTGTGGCGTTCTTCGCCGACCGTCGCGACGAGGCGATCGCGGCCGGCTACGACGCGATCGAGGGCGCGCTCACGATCCGGTGGGACCAGGAGGTCCCCGAGGCGATCGTGCGCCGGCTCCTCGCCGAGCGCGTCGACGACTACGAGGCCGGCCACACGGCGTGGTCGACACCCGGGCAGCGCGCCGGCCCGAAGAAGTAGGCCCCTGCGAGGATGGTCCGGTGACCGAAGCACCCGTGATCATCCACACCGACGGCGGCTGCACGCCCAATCCCGGCCCGGGCGGCTGGGGAGCGGTGCTCCGCCAGGGCGAGCACGTGCGCGAGATGTTCGGCGGCGAGCCCACGGCGACGACCAACAACCGCATGGAGCTGACCGCGCCCATCATGGCGCTCGAGGCCCTGCGACGTCCCCTGACCGTGCACCTGCACACCGACAGCACCTACGTCCGCAGCGGCATCACGCAGTGGGTCGCCGGCTGGGAGCGCAACGGCTGGCGCACGTCGTCCAAGCAGCCGGTCAAGAACGTCGACCTGTGGCAGCGGCTCAAGGCGGCCTGCGACCGGCACCAGGTCGAGTGGTTCTGGGTCAAGGGCCACTCGGGCGTGCCCGACAACGAGTTGGCGGACGTCCTCGCGACCAAGGGCATGGCCGAGGCGATGGCCCAGACGGTCTGACGTCCCCGGCCGGGCATCCGAGACTGCCCGACCGGGTCGCTCAGCTGTTGGCGTCGAGGACGAACGCGACGATGACGAGGACGCGAGCGGTGCTCGACGCCGGGGCGCCGGACGGGTTGGACATGGGACCTCCTGGGTGTGACGGCGGGGTCTCGCCGTGGTGAGAGGGTCAATGCCCCTCACCGCCCTCGTCAAACCCCGGGCGTCTGGCCGGTCGCCCACGGGGTACCTGATCGTCCATGAGCACAGATCCCACCCAGGCCCGCAACGACAACACCGACGAGACGACCGAGGAGGACGGACAGCTGGCGAACCCCGGCCCCGTCCCGGTCGAGGCCGAGGACGCGTCCGACACCGGCGAGGGTCGTCCCGGCGACCTGACGGCCGAGGCCGGGCCCGACCAGGACGCCCACCCCGACCGCTGACCCGAGCGGCTCGCGCACCACGCTGGGCCCGTCCAACGCGAGCGTTGGACGGGCCCAGCGGTGCGTCAGGAGCGGGCCTGGAGCGCCTCGGTGAGCATCGCGACGAGCGCCTCGAGCTGGACGTCGGCGGACGACGAGATCTCCTCGTCCGAGCCGTCGAGCGCCCGGGCCGCCAGGCTCGCCTTGCTGTCGATCAGCTCGGCGATCTTGCCGTCGATCGTCTGCGCCGCGATGATGCGCCACGCCGTGACGGGCTCCTCCTGACCGATGCGGTGGACGCGGTCGATCGCCTGCGTCTGCTCGGCGTCGGTCCACGACAGCTCGGCGAGCACGACGTTGGACGCGACCTGCAGGTTGAGGCCGACGCCGGCGGCGGTCAGCGAGCAGACCACGATCTCGACGTCCTCGTCCTGGACGAACGCGTCGATGTTCGCCTGGCGCGTCTTCGCGGTCTGGTCGCCGCGGATCGAGGCGAAGCGGATGCCGCGACGCGTGAACGTCTCCTCGGCGACGTCCATGACGTCGATGTGCTTGGCGAAGAAGACGACCTTGCCGACGTTGCGCGACAGCTGGGCCGCGTAATCGGCGGCGAGGCCGGCCTTGGCCTGGCCGATGCGACGCATCATGCCGAAGACGTTCTGGCCGGTCTTCTCGTCGTCGGCGTCCTCGCGCTCCCAGCGCGCGACGCTGCGGACGAGGTCGTGGTCGATGCCGTCGACCGTGACGCCCGACGTGCGGTTCTCGAGCGCCGAGTCGTAGCGGGCGACCAGGCGGCGCGCGAGCTCCTGCTCGGCCTCGCGGATCGACCGGCCGACGGCGTCGTCGAGCTCGACGGGCAGGTCGGCGATGCGGCGCGCGGGGATGTCGGCCGCGACGTCGACCTTGCGACGGCGGACGATGCCCATGCTGATGACGTTGGTGCGCGCCGACGAGTAGAACCCCGAGTCGGCCGGCGTGAGGCCGGTGTCCTCGAGCCGCTCCATGAGCTCGGCCAGGGGCTTCTTGTCGTCGATCCAGCCGAGGAACTGCCAGATCGCCCGGAAGTCCTCGATGTCGTTGATCAGCGGGGTGCCGGTCAGCGCCATCAGCAGCGGGCGCACCGTGCGGTGGCGGATGCGCTCGGACAGCTCGAGGGCGTGCTTCGAGCGCTGCGAGGTGCGGTTCTTGATGAAGTGCGCCTCGTCGACGACCATGCCGCGGAAGCCGAACTCGCCGAGCCAGCCGACGTGCCGGTCGAGCACCTCGTAGTTGACGACGACGATGTCGGCGAAGCCGTCGATCGAGTCGCCGTCGCCGTGGATCACGGTCGCCTTGCGGCTCGGCGTCCAGATGTCGGCCTCGCGGGCCCAGTTGGTCTTGACGACGTTCGGCACGACGACCAGCAGCGGGTACGCGTCGGCGGCGTGCGCGGCCAGCAGGGCCTGTGCGGTCTTGCCGAGGCCCGGCTCGTCGGCGAGCAGGAACGTGCGGTGCCCCTCGGCGGCCGCGGCGACGACCTGGGCCTGGTGGGGCATGAGCTCGAGGCCGCCGGGCGTCATGAGGAACCCGGGCTCGGGCAGCGGCATGCACGACGACGCGCCGCCGTACTCGAACGCGCGGAACAGGGGGCCGAGCAGCTCCCACGTCGACAGGCGCTTGGGGCTCGCGGTGCGCTGGCCGACGGCGGAGAAGTCGGGCGCGAGGAACGGGTTGGCGAGCTGGCGTGCGACGACCGACTGCGGGACGACACGCCGCTCGGTCACGACGGCCGGGGCAGCGTCGGACGAGTCGGCGACGGGTGTCTCGACACCGGCGGCCTGCAGCATCTCGCTGCGCAGCGTGTCGGCGGCATCGGTGAAGACCGCGTTCTCGTCGAGCAGGGGGTAGACCGTGGGGTCGAGCGCGACGGTCTGGGCGAGGATCGTCGCGACGCCGTCGAGGCGCTTGAGCTGCTCGGCGCGGTGCGCCTCGCTGGCGTCCTTGTCGGCCTTGACGCGTGTGCGCTCCTCACGGACCAGCACGGCCACGACCTGGAACTTCGTGCGTCCGGCGGGGGACAGGGGGCCACGCTGGGCCTTGGCCTCGACCTCGCGGACGGCGCGGGCGAGCACGCGGATGATGTCGCCCTTCTCGAGCGGTCGCTGGCCTGCGCCCCGCGCCTGCCGGGGGGCGGTGCGGGTCGTGCCGGACTGGCGCTGGCCTCGTCGAGCCAAGAGTTCCTCCTGTGGAGTGCCGGACGTCGGTCCGGCGGTACGGCGGCACCGTCCTGCCCGTGGGCCGTGACGCACGACGTCCGGACGTCGTGGCCGGTGCGTCACCCGTCGTCGACCGCCGGGAAACCTGCGTCCGGCGGCGTCGGTCGTGCGGTGGGCCCGGGACGGGCCACGCACGACGGCCCGTGAGCAGTCATCGTCCCTCGGGGACACGCTGCGGGTCGGTGTGCCCCCATGCTACCCCCGCAGTCGTCGCCGCGTCCGCGAACCTCGACGGAACGCCGCCCGGGCTGACGAGCGCAGCGCGGTCGTCAGCCGCCGACGGGGCCCGCGTGGCTGCCGCCCGAGCGCCGCGCCGGCGCCCCGACGGGCTCGTCGGTGCGCGGCGGGGCCAGCCAGACCGCGAACAGCGTCGTGATCGGCACCGCGAGCACGAGCCCGATCGCCCCCACGAGCGTGCGGACGATCTCCTGGCCGATCTCCTCGGTCGTGGCGAGGTCGGCCAGCCCGCGCTGGTACGCCGTCGCGAGCAGCAGGATCGTCATGGCCGAGCCCGCGTAGGCGAACACGAGGGTGTAGACGCTCGACGCGATGTGGTCGCGCCCGATCCGCATCGCCGACGTGAACAGCTCGGCACCGCGGGCGGCGGGCTTGAGCGCCCGCATCTCCCACACCGCGCTGGCCTGCGTCACCGTGACGTCGTTGAGCACGCCGAGCCCGGCGATCACCATCGTGCCGGCCACGATCGCCGACAGCGAGATGTCGGGGACCGTCGCGATCAGCCGCTGGTCGTCCTCGGACCCCACGCCGCTGAGCTGCGACCACCCCGTCGCGGCGACGCCGATCGCAGCCGTCAGCGCGATGCCGACGAGCGTGCCGAACAGCGCCGACGTCGTGCGGATCGAGATGCCGTGCGCGAGGTACAGCACGACGATCATGATGACGGTCGAGCCGACCACCGCCACGGCCAGCGTCGACTCGCCGGCCAGGAACGCCGGCAGCATGAACTTGGTGACGGCCAGCAGCGTCACGCCGATCCCGACCAGCGCGAACAGCCCGCGCCACCGGGCGATCGCCACCACCAGCACCGCGAAGATCGCGGCCAGTGCGACGAGCGGCACGCCGCGCTTGAAGTCGAGGAACTCGTACGACGCCTCCTGGCCGGCCGGCTCGATGCGGATCAGCGAGATGTCGTCGCCGGGCTCGATGCCGGCCTTGTAGCGGGACGCGTCGAGCTCGAACGTGCCGGTGCCGCCGGGCACCGTGGCCGTGACGCGGGCGCAGTCGCCGGCGACCTCGACCGAGCCGTCGGGACCCTCGCCGCCGCTGTTGCACCCGAACGGCTCGACCTTGGTGACGGTGGCGTCGACCGTGCTGACGCCCTCGCCGCTGTACGGGTTCTGGTCCTTCGGCACCTGGTCGGCATCGGGCCACAGCAGGATCATCGCGACGACCGCGATCGCCGAGATCGTCATGACGACCATCGACAGACCGACCGCGAGGCCGCGACGGGGCGGTCCGGCGTCGACGGGAGCGTGGGAGTGCGAGTGCGAATGTGCCACGATGACAGCGTGCCAGAGGACGCTGAACACCTGCCCGGAGCGGTCGGTGGGGTCACCCGCATCGGCCGCACGGTGCGTCGCCCGACGGGCCCGTGGACGCCCGCGGTGCACGAGCTGCTGACCTTCCTCGACGCCGAGGGCCTGCGCGGCGTCCCGGCGCTGCACGGCGTCGACGACGAGGGCCGCGAGGTGCTCGAGCACGTCGAGGGTCGCGGGGTGCCGGTCGACGACGAGGTCGTGCTCGACACGGTCCTCGAGGAGGCCGTGACGTGGCTGCGCGACTTCCACGACGTCGTCGAGGGGTTCCGTCCGTCCGGGGTGCGGACCTGGCGCGGGGGCGATGCCGAGCTCGCCGCCGACCAGGTCGTCTGCCACAACGACCCGGGCGCGTACAACTGGATCATCCAGAGCGGGCACTTCGTCGCGATGATCGACTGGGACATGGCCGGGCCCGGACGCGCGATCGACGACCTCGCCTTCATGGCCTGGACCGCGATCCCGCTGTACCGCGAGATCCCGGTCGGAGACGTCGCCCGTCGCCTCGACATCCTGGTCGACGCCTACGGCGAGTGGGGCCCGATGACGGTGCTCGAGGCCGTCGTCGAGCGCATGTCGACGGCGTCCGACCGGATCGAGGCGGGCCAGGCCCGCGGCGACCAGGGGTTCGTCAACCTCGGGCGCGTCGGCGAGCCGCAGCGCACCCGCGACCGTGTCGCGGCCTTCCGTGCGCGCATCCCGGCGATCGAGGCGGCACTGTGAGCCGGTCGTGACGCAGCGTCCGCCGCTCGCCGAGATGCTCGACCTGCAGCCCCACCCCGAGGGCGGCTGGTACCGCCGCACCTGGGCCTCGGACGTCGAGGTGACCCTGCCGGACGGGCGGGTGCGACCCACGGCCACGACGATCCTGTTCCTGCTGCCGTCGGGGGAGTCGTCGGCGTGGCACCGGGTCGCCTCGGACGAGCTGTGGATCGCCCAGCACGGCTCGGTGCGGCTCGAGCTCGGCGGCACGGGCGGGCGTCCCGCGGCGACGGAGGTGGTCGTGGTCGGGCTCGATCTCGGCGCCGGGGACGCCGCACAGGTTCTCGTGCCCGCCGGTGTGTGGCAGCGCACCGTCCCGTCGTCGACCGACGCGCTGGTCGGCTGCGTGGTCTCGCCGGGCTTCGACTTCGACGACTTCGAGCTGGCCGACGACGCGTGAGGCTCAGCCGCGCACGAGGCGCGGCATCCCGAACGCCGTGCGGACGCCCCGCGAGTGCAGCACCGAGTCGGGTGCGCGGCCGACGACCCCCGGCAGTCCTGCCGCCGCGACCAGGTCGTCGTCGAGGTGCTCCAGCTCGGCACGCCGCAGCGGCCACGGCTCGTGGTGGTTCGGGATCCAGAGCGTCCGGCCCATCCAGCGGGTGTGCAGGCCGAACCGGGCGGTGACGAACTCGTCCACGGCCGACGGCCGGGTGATCGGGTCGCCCACGCGGACGCGCATCGTGCCCCCGGCCCCGTGCGGTCGCGGCCAGCGCCGGTGGGTCGTGTACTCGATCGTGTCGCCCTGCTCGGCGATGCTCATGCGCGCCCAGGTGTAGGGGGTGGCGAAGGCCAGGCGGGCGCCGATCGCGACGGCCAGCCGGACGGTCTCGAGGGACCGGAACACCACGCCGTGGCGACCCTGCGCGTCGACGGAGTAGAGGCGGACGTTGGTCTCGGCGAAGTCGCCGAAGTAGGGCACGGCCGGTCCGCGGCCGAAGCCGGCGTGCCGCATGTCGAACGGGATCAGGCCGACGTACGTGACACCGTCGAGGACGTCCGGGCGCGTCAGCGGCGGCAGCAGCGGCGCGACCAGCTCGGGGTCGACCGCCCAGTGCACGAACGAGATGCGGTTCCAGTCCTGCTGCATGATGCGGGGGCCGCGGAGGGGTTCGGGCACAGTACTGAACGTGTTCACTTCTCGAGTATGGAGCCGTCCGGGCGTCCCGGCGCGGTGGACGGGCGCGGATCGCGTCACACGCGGGGTGTGACCGGCATCACGTCTAGGGTGTCGTGATGGACTCCGCGCTCACGACCGTCGGCCTGCCGCTCGCCCTGGGCATCATCATGTTCGGCCTCGGGCTGTCGCTCACGGCCGACGACTTCCGTCGCGTCCGCCGGCAGCCCCGAGCCGTCGCGATCGCGCTGGTGTGCCAGCTGCTCGTGCTGCCCCTCGTGTGCTTCGGGCTGGTCGTGGTGCTCGACCTCGACCCCCTGCTGGGCATCGGCATGCTGCTGCTGGCGGCGTCGCCGGGCGGCACCAGCGCCAACCTGTTCAGCCACCTGTTCCACGGCGACGTCGCGCTCAACGTGACGCTCACGGCGATCAACTCGGTCATCGCGATCTTCTCGCTGCCGGTCATCACGAACCTCGCGATCGCCTACTACGACCGGCAGGACTCGGTGTCGCTGCAGTTCTCGAAGGTCGTCGAGGTGTTCGCGATCGTGCTCGTCCCCGTGCTGCTCGGGATGCTGGTGCGCTCGGCCAGGCCCGGGTTCGCCGGTGCCGCCGAGCGTCCGGTCCGCATCGGGTCGGCCGCGGTGCTCGCGATCCTCGTGATCGGCATCCTGGTCGACCAGCGCGAGCAGGTCGGCGAGTACGTCGGCGACGTCGGCCTGGCGACGGGGCTGTTCTGCGCCGCGAGCCTCGTGATCGGCTACGTCGTGCCGAAGGCCTTGGGCGTCACGGCGGCGCAGGCCATCGCGTCGTCGATGGAGATCGGCGTGCACAACGCGACGCTGGCGATCTACATCGCCGTCGAGGTGCTCGACTCCACGGAGGTGTCGGTGCCGGCCGCCGTCTACTCGATCTTCATGTTCGTCTTCGCGGCCCTGTGGGGCCACGCCATCTCGCGCCGGGTCGCCCGCGAGCCGGCCTGACGTCAGAGGCCGAGCCAGCGGTCGGTGAGCTCGTTGGCGAACGTGCCGTCGGGGTCCCAGCGGCCGACCAGCGCCCGGAACTCGGGCAGGCGGGGGTACGCGGCCAGCAGGCGCTCGGGCGTCGTCTCGAACACCTTGCCCCAGTGCGGTCGCGCCGCGAACGGGGCCAGGGCGTCGTCGAGCGTCGGCAGGAAGGCCTCGACCCCCTCGACGTCCATGCGCCACGTGAAGTGCAGCGCGACGCAGTCGACGTCGTGGCTGGGGCTCAGCCAGAGCCCGTCGCCGGCGACGGTGCGGATCTCGGAGACCAGCAGGATCGGCGCGAGTCCCTCGCGGAGGCCCCGCACCGCCCGGATCGCCTCGAGCGCGACGGTGCGCGGCACGAGGTACTCGGTCTGCAGCTCGTCGCCGTCGCTCGGCGTGAACTCGAGCCGGAAGTGCGGCAGGCGGTCCCACCACGGGCCCGGCAGGCCGAGCTGGCGGGTCGTGGCACCGGCGTCGACGTCCGGCAGGGGGTGCATCTCGCGGGTCGCGAGCGAGGCGCCGAACAGCTCGGTCACGGCGCCGTCGTCGACGCGCGACTTCGTCCAGACCTGGTGCGGCCCGCCGTCGGTCCAGTCGGTGAACATGCTGACGCTGTAGGCGCTCGAGGTGACGGCGTCGAAGTGCTCCTCGACGTCCGACCACGGCAGGTGCTCGAAGAGGTCCTGGCGCACCTCGAACCGCGGGACGACGTCGAGCGTCACGTGGGTCAGGATCCCGAGCCGTCCGAGGGAGACGACCGCGCCGTCGAACTCGTCGTCGCCCCGTCGCACGTCGACCGGCTCGCCGTCGGCGCGGACCAGCCGGATCGCGGCGACGGCGGCGGCCAGGCTGCCGTTGCGGTCACCCGAGCCGTGGGTGCCGGTGGCGATCGCCCCGGCGACCGAGATGTGGGGGAGCGAGGCCAGGTTCGGCAGCGCCCAGCCCGCGGCGTCGAGCTGCTCGACGAGCTC
The DNA here is from genome assembly GCF_014841755.1 of Aeromicrobium sp. CFBP 8757. Taxonomy (NCBI): domain Bacteria; kingdom Bacillati; phylum Actinomycetota; class Actinomycetes; order Propionibacteriales; family Nocardioidaceae; genus Aeromicrobium; species Aeromicrobium sp. CFBP 8757. Next base: position 307,236 of record NZ_JACYUM010000004.1, on the reverse strand, counting down.
GCCGTAGCGCAGCCCGGCCGACACCGTGACGACGCGGGCGGGCTCGTCGACGCTGACGGTCACCGGCAGGTCGGCGACCGACACCTGCGCCTCGTCGGTGTCGGCGATGCGGTTGAACGAGTGGCGCGACCCGACCGCACGGACGTGGGTCGCGTCGCGCACGACCTGCTGCAGCTCGTCGGTCGTCGTCGGGCGGTGGAGGGTGTGGGCGCCGTACGTCAGGTTGCCGGCCCAGTTGGTCGTGGTCACCGGTCCAGTGTGCGCCCACGGTCCGGACGGCGCGCGCTTGCCGTGAGGGGTTGACTGGGCGCATGGCACCTCAGCGCAGCGGCACGGCACGTCGGTGGATGGCTCGCGAGCTCGGCTCGCCCGAGGGCTGGACGCTGGAGGAGCACGACCTGCCGGCCCCGGCCGCGGACGAGGTGACGATCGAGGTGCGCGCCGCGGGCATGAACCCCGCCGACGTCAAGCACGTCGCCGCGGGCACCGACGCCGGCCGGCTGCCGGTCGCGATCGGCTACGAGGTCGCGGGGGTCGTCGCCGCGGTCGGCTCGGCGGTCGAGGGCCGTGCGGTGGGCGACGAGGTCCTGGCCTTCCGGATCAGCGGCGGGTACGCGTCGGCCGTCAACGTCCCGGCAGCGGACGTGCTGGCGAAGCCGGCCTCGCTGGGGTTCGCCGAGGCGGCCAACCTGCTGCTCGCCGGTGCGACGGCCGCCGACATGCTGCGCGCCGCCCGGGTCGCCTCGGGCGACACGGTGCTGCTGCACGGCGCGTCCGGGGCGGTCGGCGTGAGCGTCCTGCAGCAGGCGCGGATGCTCGGCGCGACGGTCGTCGGCACCGCCAGCCCCGGACGGTTCGCGGTCGTCGAGGGCTTCGGCGGCACGGCCGTCGCGCACGGCGACGGGCTCGAGCAGCGGGCCCGCGACGCGGCGCCGTCCGGCTACGACGTCGCCCTCGACGCGGTGGGCACCGACGAGGCCGTCGACGTCTCGCTGGCCCTGGTCTCCGACCGCACCCGCGTCGTGACGATCGCGGCCAGGGCGAGGGCGCAGCAGGACGGCTTCACGGCGCTGGCCGGCGCCGATCCCGAGAGTGCCCGCTTCCGCGACGGCGTCCGCGCGCGGCTGGTCGAGCTGGCGGGCGGCGGCGAGCTCGTGGTGCCGGTCGCGCGCACGTACGCCCTCGACGACGCGCAGGCGGCCGTCGCCGAGCTGATGGGCGGCCACCCCGGCGGCAAGCTCGCGCTCGTCCCCTGACGCGGCCCGCGGCCGGGTCCTACGATGTGGGCATGGGCGAGGTCTACTTCGACGAGGACGACGACGCGGCCGAGCTCGTGGCCGCTCTCGACGCCGAGGGCTACTCCACGACGCTGCGGCGCGAGGCGTTCGCGGGCGAGGAGGACTGGGACGACCGCGCGTGGGTGCTGGTCGTCGAGCCCTTCGACGAACGGGTCGTCGACATGGTCGACGTCTACGGCGGCTGGCTCCCCGGCGATCCTCAGGAGCCCGCGGCGGAACCGCCCCCGCTCCCGGGCCAGCCCCGACGTCTCAAGCACTGACGGGGTCGGCTCACGCGTCGAGGTGGTCCTTCAGGAACTGCACCTGCAGCAGCTTGAGGTTCTCGGCCACGACCTCCTGCGGCGTCATGTGGGTGACGCCCGACAGCGGCAGGACGGTGTGCGCCCTGCCCGCCGCCAGCAGGGCTGACGACAGCCGCAGCGTGTGCGCCGCCACGACGTTGTCGTCGGCCAGCCCGTGGATCAGCATCAGCGGACGCTCGAGCAGCGGCGCCAGCGGGATCAGCGAGTTGCGGTCGTAGACGTCGGCGTTCGTCGCCGGGTCGCCGAGGTAGCGCTCGGTGTAGCACGTGTCGTACAGGCGCCACTCGGTCACGGGCGCCCCGGCGACCGCGGCGCGGAACACGTCGGGACGCTTCAGCACCGCGAGGGCCGAGAGGTAGCCGCCGTACGACCAGCCCGTGATGCCGACGCGCGACGTGTCGACGTCGTCGGGGTACGCCGCCGCGACGGCCTCGAGCGCGACGACCTGGTCGTCGAGGGTCGCCCCGGCGAAGTCGTGGTGGATCGTGTGCTCCCACGCGGGCCCGCGTCCCGGGGTGCCCCGGCCGTCCGCGACGACGACGCAGAAGCCCTGGTCGGCCAGCCACTGGGCCTCGAGGAAGCCGCGGGCCGAGGCGAGCACGCGCTGGGCGTGCGGACCGCCGTACGGGTCCATCAGCACGGGCAGCCGCGCCGATCCACGCTCGTGGCCGTGGGGGAACAGCACGGCCGTGCGGATCTCGTCGGCGCCGGCCCGCAGCATCGTGACCTGCGGCTCGAACGGTGCGGGCTCCGACACGACCCGGACGCTCGTCGGCTCGGCGCCGTCGCGGTGCACCGTGACGGTCGTGCCGACGACGTCGAGCGCCGACCTGACCACGACGGTCGTCGGACCGCCGACGACGGCGCCGTGCACCGCCGCGCCGCGTGTCAGCGGCACGACGGACCCGTCGAGGCCGAACCGCACGACCTGCACCTCGGCGGGCTCCTCGGACGCCGTCGCCACGACGCAGTCGTCGTACACCTCGACGATCGACCGCACCTGCCAGCCGTCGGGGGTCACGGGCTCGCCGTCGACCGCGACGTGCCACGACGTCCCCGCCTCGACCGTGACGAGCCGTCCGTCGGGCGTCCACCGCGGGGCGGACGTCAGCTCGACCCAGAAGTCGGAGCGCGTCGTGCGCAGCACCGTCGTGGCGCCGGTCGAGACGTCGACCGACAGCACCTGCGACGAGACCTGGTCGCGGCTCATGACCTGCAGCAGCGGCGCGCCGTCGGCCGACCAGGTGACCCGGCCGAGGTACTCGTGCTCGGCGCGGTCCCAGACGATCTCGGTGCGGCGGCCGTCGAGGCCGACGTGCCACAGGGTCACGTCGGCGTTGGGCGTGCCCGCCGCGGGGTAGCGCTGGGCGACGGGCTCGCGCTCGGGGTTCTCGGGGTCGGCGACGAACCACGTCCGCACCGGCGCGTCGTCGAAGCGCTCGACGAGCAGCGACTCGCCGTCGGGCGCCCACCAGAAGCCACGGAAGCGGTCCATCTCCTCGGCCGCGATGAACTCGGCCTGGCCCCACACCTCGGTGTCGGACTCCGGCGACACGAGCGCCCGCTCGTCGTCGCCGTCGACGCCGACGACCCGCAGGGCGCCGCCCGAGGCGTACGCGATGCGGCGGCCGGTCGGGTCGAGACGGGGGTCGATGACGGCTCCGACGCTGGGCAGGGCGTGCACGGCCCCGCCCTCTCCCAGGCCCACGGCCCACAGGCGTCCTGACAGCGCGAAGCACGCCCAGCGCCCGGTCGCGTCGACGTCGTAGGCCACGAGGCCGGCCGCCGACTCGCGGCTGCGCTCGCGGCGCGAGCGCTCCTCGGCCGAGAGCTGCTCGCCGTCGTCGCCGAGCAGCTCGGCGGGGTCGACCAGGACGGTCTCGGCGCCCGTCGCGACGTCGTGCTCCCACAGCTGGCCCGTGCGCGTCACGCCGTCGGGGGTGCGGATGAAGCGCACCGTGCCGCCGTCGGGCGACACCGTGATCGAGCGGGGGACACCGAGCGTGAAGCGCAGGGTCCGGGCGGCCAGGCGGGGGTACGAGACGGTCATGCGTCGAGTCAATCATTGTCGGCGTCGGCGGACGCGCTCCGGCCAGTAGCCTTGGGCCCATGACGACCCCCGACCGCCGCCTGCTGCTCGTCCACGCCCATCCGGACGACGAGTCGCTCAACAACGGCGCGACGATGGCCAAGTACGTCGCCGACGGGGCCCGGGTGACGCTCGTGACGTGCACGCTGGGCGAGATGGGCGAGATCCTCGTGCCCGAGCTCGAGCACCTCGCGGCCGACCGCGACGACGCACTGGGCGAGCACCGGGCCGGCGAGCTCGCCGCGGCGATGGCCGAGCTGGGCGTCACCGACCACCGTCTGCTGGGCGGTGCCGGACGCTTCCGCGACTCCGGCATGAAGTGGGACGAGAACGGTCATGCGACCGCCGCCGACGAGATCCACGACAACGCGTTCTGGAACGCCGACCTGCTGGTCGCGGCGACCGAGCTGGCCGCGGTCATCCGCGAGGTGCGGCCCCAGGTGCTCGTGACGTACGACGACTTCGGCAACTACGGCCACCCCGACCACGTCCAGGCGCACCGCGTCGCGCACTACGGTGCCGACCTCGCCGCCGCGCGCTCGTACCGCCCCGATCTCGGCGAGGCGTGGGACGTCGCCAAGATCTACTGGGTCGCGATGTCGGCGTCGCGGTTCCGCGAGGGCCTGCGGGCCATCCGGGCGACGGGCGACACCACGACGTTCGAGGGCATGGACCCCGATCACCTGCCGCCGTTCGCGATCGAGGACGAGCACCTCGACGCCGTCATCGAGGCCCCCGAGCACGTGCAGGCCAAGCTCGCGGCGATGAAGGCGCACCGCAGCCAGATCACCGAGGACGGCATGTTCTTCGCCGGCGGCATGGACATGGCGGCGGTCGTGTGGGGCAGCGAGTTCTACCGCCTCGTCAAGGGCGCCCGCGGGCCGGTCGGCGACAGCGGGCTCGAGGAAGACCTGTTCGCAGGTCTGTAGGCCGACGTGCTGCGTGTCATCCTCGTGGTCGTCGGGGCCTACGACTGCCTGCTGGGGGCCGTGGTGCACCGGCAGGTGTGGGCCGCGGGCGGCGTGACGTGGCCGTGGGGGCTCGTCGCGACGGTCGTCGTGACGGCCCTCGTGACGGTCGCGGCGAACGACGCGATGCGCGTGGGAGGGGCGTGGATGGCGATCGGCTGGGCGGGTGCGCTGCTGGCGTTGCAGTGGTCGCCCGGCGGCAGCTACCTCGTCGCCTCCGACGGTCTCGGGATGGCGTTCACGGCCGGGTCGCTGGGGGTCATCGTGCTTGTCGTGGCGGCGCGAACTAGGCTCGGACCACGATCGTGACGGGGGACGGACAGCCTTTCGCGGCACATCCCGCCGCTGTGGCCCCGCCCCGCGTGGCGAGATGCTGATCCAGGGGAGACACGCATGACCGACCAGACGCCAGACCGTCCGCGCGACGACGACGCGACGGCCGACGACGTGACGGTCGACCCGGAGACCGGGTTGGTCCTCGAGAACGACGAGCTCGACCTGACCGACGCCCCGCCCGCCGACGAGTCGCCCACGCCCGCCGACGAGTCGCCCGCGCCCGCTGTCGAGTCACCCGCGCCCGCTGACGAGTCACCCACGCCCGTCCGGCGCACCCCGGTCGAGGACGGCCCGGCGCCCGAGACCCGCGTGGCCCGCGACGACGATCTCGTCATCCCCGCTCATGCCGTCAGCGACGACTGGGACGACCGCCCCCAGGCGTCCGCCGACGGCGGCGACCACGCCGACGGCGGCAGCGACAGCGGCACCGGGTCGGGATCGTCCCGCCACTGGGGTCGGTACGCGCTGCTCGCGGTCGTCGCGCTGGTCGGCGCCGCGTACGTGACGGGCTACTTCCTGACGGGCACGCGCATGCCGTCCGACACGACGATCGCCGGCGTCGACGTCTCGGGCCAGTCGCCCGCCGACGCGCGCGCGACGCTCGAGCAGGCCCTGGCCCCCGTCGCCGATCGTGAGATCGACCTGACGTACGGCCGCAAGACCTTCGCGATCAAGCCGGCCGACGCCGGTCTGGCGCTCGACGCCGACCGGTCGGTCGCCGCGGCGGGCGGCGCCCGCAGCTGGGACCCGCGCGACATGGTCGCGCTGTTCGTCGGCGACCACGAGCACGCCCCCGTGCTCGACGTCGACGACGCCGCGCTGGCGAGCTCGGTCGCGGCGATCAGCGAGGGCATCGACCAGGAGGTCGTCGAGCCGCAGATCACCTTCCCGAAGGCCACGCCCACGGCACGTCAGCCGAAGGCCGGCCTGGTCGTGTCGCGCTCCGACGCCGCCGACGCGATCCGCGCCGCGTACCTCGTCAGCGACGAACCCATCGAGGTGCCGACCGCCGCGGTCGAGCCGACGGTCGACGCCGACGGCCTCGCGGCCGCCATGACGCAGATCGCCGAGCCGGCCGTCAGCGGTCCGGTGACGCTGAAGGTCGGCGACACGTCGGTCGCGCTGCCGGTCACGGCCTTCGCCCCCGCCCTCACGGTGCAGGTGCAGGACGGCTCGCTGAAGCCCGTCATCGACGCCGAGGAGCTCGCCGGGCCGCTGACCGACTCGACCACCGGCATCGGCACCAAGGCCGTCGACGCGACGGTCAGGATCGAGGGCGGCAAGCCCGTCGTCGTCCCGGGCAAGGAGGGCCTCGGCCTGCAGCCCGAGGAGATGGCGACGGCGCTCGTCCCGGCCCTGACGCAGACCGGCGACGCGCGCTCGGTCGAGGTCGAGGCCAAGGTCGTCCAGCCGCAGTTCACGACCGCCGACGCCGAGGCGCTCAAGATCACCGAGAAGATCGGCGAGTTCGAGACGAAGTTCCCCTACGCCGAGTACCGCAACACCAACCAGAGCCGCGGTGCCGAGCTGATCAACGGCGCGATCGTCAAGCCCGGCGAGACGTTCAGCTTCAACGACACGGTCGGCGAGCGCACCGAGGCCAACGGCTTCGTGACCGGCACCGTCATCAACGGCGGGGTGTTCCGCGAGGAGCTCGGCGGCGGCGTCTCGCAGGTCGTCACGACGCTCTACAACGCGGGATTCTTCGGCGGCATGGAGGACGTCGAGCACCACCCGCACGCCTTCTACATCGACCGCTACCCGGTCGGGCGCGAGGCGACGGTCTACTACGGCAGCCTCGACCTGCGCTTCAAGAACCCCACCGACTACGGCGTCCTGATCCGCGCGTACGTCAACAAGAGCACCCCGGGCACGCAGGGCGAGATGCACGTCGAGCTCTGGAGCACCAAGGTCTGGGACAGGGTCGAGGCCGACGCGTCGCCGCGCCGCAACGGCCGGTCGCCCGGCACGCAGTACGACGACACCGACCGGTGCGTCGCCCAGGCGCCCATCGCCGGCTTCGACATCGACATCGTCCGCAAGTTCATCAAGGACGGCAAGGTCGCCAAGACCGAGACCGACACCGCCAACTACCAGGCGGCCGACCGCGTCATCTGCGGCAAGAAGCCCGAGCCGAAGGACGACTGACGCCGCCGGCCACCGCTCTCAGGCCGACGGCTCGCGGTAGACGTAGTCGTGGTGGTCGACGAAGCCGAACGGCCGGTAGAGCGCGAGCGCGGCCTCGTTGCTGCGCATGGTCTGCAGGTACGCCTTGTCGGCACCGTGCCCGACGGCCCACGCCAGGGACGTCTCGACGATGCGTCGTGCGAGCCCGCGCCGCCTCGCCTCCGGGGCCACCTCGACGGCCGACAGTCCCGCCCACTCACCCGTGACGACGACGCGGCCGATCGCCTCGCCCGGTGCGCCGATCGCGACGAAGCCGACCTGCGCGGGGGCCTCCATGACGGCGCGCGCGTCGGCGGGGTCGCTGACGCGTCCGTAGCGCGAGAGCCACGCGTCGTCGGCGACGGGGGAGACGCGGGCGTCCGCGTCGTGCGCGTAGGTGCCGGACGCCCCGAGGTCGGCCACCTGCACGACCGCGCCGCCGTGGTACCCGTCCATCGGCGCCCACCCCGCGGCCGCCAGCAGCCGGTCGTGCTCCGAGCCGACGACGACCTGGGCCAGCGGCGGTGCCGAGCGCTCGCGGTAGAAGTCGCGCACCCGCGCGAGCGCGTCGTCGAACGGCATGCCGGGGGAGCCCGTCACGGCGACGGAGTTGGCGCGGCCCGTGAAGCGTCCGGCCGCGCGCAGCTCCCACTCGCCCAGCGGGACCGACTCGATCGCCGGCCAGCCGCGTGAGGTGATGCGGGTCAGCTCCTCGGCGTCGATCGCGACGGCACGTCGGCGCCGCACCGGACGGTCGGGGACGCGCTTCCAGGTCGTGACGGTCGCCCGGTCGACGACCCGCGGACATCCGTCCCGCTGCTCGATCGTGAGCGAGTCGTCGTCGACCGCCAGGACGTGCCCGACGACGTCGGTCATCTGCGGGCCGCCGGTCGGGCCGACACCGCCCGTCTCATGCCGCACGACGATGCGGGTGCCCACCTCGGGAGCGTCTAGAGTCATGGTTCAAGCCTTCCACGAGATGTGAGGCGGACCCAACTAGTCCATCCGTCCGACCGGGCGGGATACTGGTCGAAGCTCGCCGCAGTAGCTCAAGCAGTCGTTTAGGAGACGCCCCCGTGACGTACGTGATCGCTCAGCCGTGTGTGGACATCAAGGACCGCGCCTGCGTGGACGAATGCCCCGTCGACTGCATCTACGAGGGCAAGCGGATGCTCTACATCCACCCCGACGAGTGCGTCGACTGCGGTGCCTGCGAGCCCGTGTGCCCCGTCGAGGCGATCTTCTACGAGGACGACACGCCGCCGGAGTGGAAGGACTACTACGACGCGAACGTCAACTTCTTCGACGACCTGGGCTCGCCCGGCGGCGCCGCGAAGCTCGGCGTGATCGACAAGGATCACCCGATGATCGACGCACTGCCCCCGCAGAACCAGGAGTAGTCCGCATGGGCGCACCGGACGCATCGCGGGTGTCGACCCGATTCCCCGAGTTCCCGTGGGACACGCTGGCCGGTGCCAAGCAGCGCGCGGCCGAGCACGTCGACGGCATCGTCGACCTGTCGATCGGCACGCCGGTCGACCCGACGCCCGACGTCGCGCGCGAGGCCCTCGTGGCCGCGGCCGACGCGCCCGGCTACCCGACGGTGTTCGGGCCCGAGTCGCTGCGGCAGGCCGCCGTCGACTGGCTCGAGCGGCGGTTCGGCGTCACGGGCCTGACAGCGTCGCAGGTGCTGCCGACGGTCGGCTCGAAGGAGCTCATCGCGAACCTCCCGATGCAGCTGGGCCTCGGGCCGGACGACCTGGTCGTCGTCCCCGAGCTCGCCTACCCGACCTACGAGGTGGGCGCGCGCTACGCCGGTTGCCAGGTGCTGGCCGCCGACTCGCCCGACGTCATCGCGCAGCACCGTCCCGCGCTGGTCTACGTCAACTCCCCGGCCAACCCGCACGGCCAGATCCTCGGCGCCGACCACCTGCGCACGATGGTCGAGCTGGCCCGCGACCTCGGCGCCCTGCTGGTGTCGGACGAGTGCTACCTCGAGTTCGCGTGGGACGGTGAGCCGGTCTCGGTGCTGCACCCCGACGTCTGCGGCGGCTCGTCCGAGGGCCTGCTCGCGGTGCACTCGCTGTCGAAGCGCTCGAACCTGGCCGGCTACCGCGACGCCTTCGTGACCGGCGACGAGTCGGTCGTCACCGAGCTGCTGGCGGTGCGCAAGCACCTCGGCTTCATGCTGCCGACCCCCGTGCAGGCGGCGATGACCGCGGCGCTGGCCGACGACGACCACGTCGCCGAGCAGCGCGAGCGCTACGCCGCGCGGCGTAGCGACCTGCGCGCGGCGCTGGAGTCGGCGGGCTTCACGGTCGAGCACTCCGAGGGCGCGCTGTACCTCTGGGCGACGCGCGGCGAACCGTGCCGCGACACGATCGCGTGGCTGGCCGAGCGCGGCGTCCTCGCGGCTCCCGGCGACTTCTACGGCACGGCCGGCGCCCGGCACGTACGCATCGCCTTCACGGCCACCGACGAGCGCGTCGCGTCGGCCGTGCGGCGCCTCACCGCCTGACCCGCGTCCGTCGCGCAGGGCGGTGAGCGAGCGACCTGACGCCGACCAGGGCGGTGAGCGAGCGACCCGTCCGGGCCCGGCACACGTCGCTCGGTCACCGCCCACGCAGGGGACCCGCGTCAGTTGGTCGAGACGCGGACGGTCGTCGACCGGGGCACGTCGCCCCGGGTCCACCCCTTGTCGGAGTCGACGGCCGTCCACCGGTAGCCGTCGAACGTCACCTCGGCGATGCCGAGGAACGCTGCCTGCCCGACCAGGTACTGCGCGATGGCCCACCCGCGGGCCTCGATGTCGGCGGCCCGCCCGCTGAGCGGGTACGACGCGTCGTCGCCGTTGCGGACGACCGCGATGTCGCCGAACGCTTCGCGCACGTCCTCGACGACGGCCGTGGTGCTGCCGCTGCCGCCGGCGTTGACCTGGCACGTGAAGCGGGCCGGGCTGTAGCCGCGCAGGGTCGAGGCGAGCGCACGCGAGTAGTCCTCGTGCTGCGCGTACGCCTGCGGGAAGCCCGATCGCTGCACCAGCTGCGCCGCGTCGTTGATGACCATGTCCTGGTAGCCGTCGATCTTCACCAGGGCGTCGTAGAACTCGCCGATCGCGTAGTGGGGGTCCATGATCTGCTCGACCGTTCCCCAGCCCTGCGAGGGACGCTGCTGGAACAGCCCCACGGAGTCGCGGTCGCCGTAGTCGATGTTGTGGATCCTCGACTCCTGGAAGGCCGTCGCGATCGCGATCGTCGTCGCCCGCGGCGGCAGCCCCCGCTGCTGCGCGATCGCGGCGATCAGCGACGCCCACCGCCCCTGCTCGAGGTCGAGCTGGGCGCGCGTGTCGCCGACCGTCGCGACGCAGAACTCCGCCCGCAGCGGGGCCCGGTCGCGCACGACCGTCGCGAACAGCACCAGGGCCGTCACGAGACCCGCCACGACGAACCAGCGCAACCTCACGCCGGCACCCTAGTTGGCGTGCAGGGCCGCGTTGAGCTCGATGCCGGTGCGCTCGCCGCGCGGACGTGCCTCGAGCACGCCCGTCGCGCTGTCGACCAGGAACAGGATGCCGTCCTGGCCCGTGAGCTCGGAGGCCTTGACGACCGAGCCGTCGGGCGTCGTGACCTTCGAGCCGGCCGTCACGTAGGTGCCGGCCGCGACGACGCAGTCGTCGCCCAGCGAGATGCCGATGCCGGCGTTGGCGCCGATCAGGCAGTTGCGACCCACCCGGATGACCTCCTTGCCGCCGCCCGACAGCGTGCCCATGATCGACGCGCCACCTCCGATGTCGGAACCGTCGCCGACCGTGACGCCGGCCGAGATGCGTCCCTCGACCATCGCGTGGCCCAGGGTGCCGGCGTTGAAGTTGACGAAGCCCTCGTGCATCACCGTGGTGCCCTCGGCCAGGTGCGCCCCGAGCCGGACGCGGTCGGCGTCGCCGATGCGGACGCCGCTCGGCACGACGTAGTCGGTCATGCGGGGGAACTTGTCGACGCTCGTGACCTGGACGTGCTGGCCGGCCGCGCGGGCCCGGGCGCGGGTCGCCTCGAAGTCGGCGACCGCGCAGGGGCCGATCGACGTCCACACGACGTTGGCCAGCAGGCCGAACTGACCGTCTAGGCTCAGCCCGTGGGGGCGGACGAGACGGTGCGACAGCAGGTGCAGGCGCAGCCACACGTCGTAGGCGTCGGTGGGGGCGGACTGCAGGTCGTCGACGCGGGTCAGCACGACGGCCTTGGTCACCTGGCGGACGGGGTCGTCGCCCTCGAGAGCCGTCAGCTCGGCGGGCTCCAGCCCGTTGTCGGGTGCCGCGCCCAGCCGGGGCTCGGGGTACCAGACGTCGAGCACCGTGCCGTCGGCGGTCAGGGTCGCGAGACCGTAGGCGTGGGCGCCGGGGTGTTCCTCGGAAGTCATGGGTCAAACCTAGCGGGACGCGGGTGAGGTCCCGGGAGACGCCTGCGAGGCGGATGTCGACGTCCTATCGTCGGTGCATGAGACGTGTCAGGTGGTTGCTGTGCCTGCTGCTCGCGGTCGTCGCGTGTGGGGAGTCGGGAGGCGGGTCGGCCGGCGAGGTGGCGCTGGCGACGTACGCCGATGGGGTCGACGACGCCGAGACGCTGTACGTCACCGGGACGCTCGAGGTGCGAGGTGGATGCCTCGCCGCGGCCGTCACGGAGGACGACGAGACGTCTCACGCACTGCTGCGTCTGCCGTCCGACGACGCCGATGGCCCGGAGTGGACGGGCGGGCGGCTGCAGTTCCACGGTCGTTCGTACGACGTGGGGTCGGAGCTGGTGTTCCGCGCGACCGTCTCCGCGACGCCCGAGGTCGACGACGTGCCGCCGAGCTGCCGGGACGCGGACGTCGTGGCGACCGTCTCCGCGACGCCCGAGGTCGTGGACCTGGGCCTCGACCCCGCAGCGACGGTGCTCGGCTCCGGCGCGCAGCCCCGTGTCGCCGTCGCCGAGCTCTCGAACGCCGGCATGGATGCGGCGATGCGCTCCGAGCTGGCCGTGGTGGGCGATCGATGCCTCGGCGTCGGCGACGCGTCCGGCGCCGGCACCCTGCTGATCTGGCCGTTCGGGACGACCGTCTTGTACGGTCCCGAGCCCGTGGTCACCCTTCCGGGCGGGACGACCTACGCCGTGGGCGATGTGCTCGACCTCGGCGGCGGGTTCGTCTCGGAGGACGACGCCCCCCGGCCCGACCCGATCGAGGGCCTGCCGGACGAGTGCCAGGGCCTGAGCCGGTTCCTCGTGTCGCCGTACTAGCGCACCGTGCGGGTGCCGCGGCTACGACTTCGGGAGGCCGTCCTTGGTGCACAGCGAGCCGATCTCCGAGCTCTTGTCCTGGGCGATGAGCTTGAACATCCGCGGAGCACGCTCGGGGTCCCACGTCACGGCGAAGTCGCGCAGCGGCACGGTGCAGTTGAGCCCCTTGCCGCCCATCGACGACGACAGCGCGAGGGCGAACTTGCCGAGCGAGATGGGTCCGACGTCCTCGCCGATCGTCAGCGAGCCCGAGGCCCCGGAGGCGACGCTCAGGTAGCGCAACGGGTTGAGGACGGTCCAGGGCGACTTGGCCTCGCCGGCGATCGAGCCGAGCACCTCGCGCTGGCTCTGCACGCGCTGGATGTCCTGCGTGGCGTAGGAGTGACGGTTGCGCGAGTACGCCAGCGCGGTGCGTCCGTCGGCGGTCTGGCAGCCCTTCTTGACGTCGAGCCCCGAGTCCTTGTCCTTGATGTTCTCCGTGGGGCAGATCTCGACCCCGCCCAGGGAGTCGACGACCTTGACCAGACCGCCGAAGCCGACCTCGACGTAGTCGTCGACGCGGATGCCGGTGTTGTCCTCGATCGTCTTGACCAGCAGCTTGGGTCCGCCGTACGCGTACGCCGCGTTGACCTTGGTGCGGCCGTAGCCGGGGATGTCGACGATCGAGTCGCGCGGGATCGACATCAGGACGTCGGGCCCGGCGCCGGTGTGCAGCATCATGATCGTGTCGGTGCGACCGCGCCCGCCGCCGTCGCCACCGGTCGACAGCTCCTTCTGCTCGGCCTTGGTCAGTCCGCGGCGGCTGTCGGAGCCGACCAGCAGGTACGTCGTCCCGGGCTGGTCGGCGGGACGGTCGCCGCCCGGGTCGGCGTCGACCTTGGCGATCTTGCCCCACGCCCAGATCGGGACGGCGACGAGGAAGACGATCCAGGCCAGCACCAGGATGCCGGCGACGCGTCGCTTGGTGCGTCGCTTCTTCGGCCGGGGAGGCTCGCCGGCCGCGGGCCGGCCGCGGCCACCCGGCGGGGGGAGGTTGGGGGGCGGGAGCTGCGGCGGGGGCAGCTCGGAACCGTCCGCACGGGGCGCCGGACGCGTGCTGTCGTCCTCGCCGTAGAGCCACCCGTAGTTGCCCTGCGGGCGCTGATCTGACATGGAGACGACCGTACCGGACCCCGCGTCGCCGACACCGCAGCCGACCGCGGGGCAGCGCGTCGAAATTGCGCGGCGCGTCGCGGCGCGCCCTCAACCTCCGATTGAGGGTTTGAGTGAATACTGAGTCCACCTCAGCTCTTCCCCATCATCGCGAGGACCCCATGTCTGACGTTCCATCGAGTGTCCTGGGCGGGTCGTACGACCGCCCGGCCGACACCTCGGCCCGTATCCAGTTCCGCCGCGCCCTGACGCTGACCGCCATGACGCTCGTCATGCCCGGGTCGGCCCAGCTCGTGATGGGCAACAAGAAGGTCGGACGCATCAGCGTCCGCATCTGGCTCGCGTTCCTGGTCGTCGGAGCCGCGCTGCTGGTGGTCTCGCTGACCTCGCGCACGGGCCTGTTCTCGCTCATGACCAACCCGACCGTCCTGACGCTGGGGCGCTGGACGCTCATCGCCGGCGCGATCGCCTGGGTGGCCCTGATGATCGACGCCTGGCGCCTCGGTCGCCCGCTCGAGATGGCCCGCAAGCACCGTCTGTGGATGACGGGCCTCAACAGCGCCCTGTGCTTCGTCACGGCCGGTGTCATGTTCTTCGCGGCCCACATGGTCAGCACGTCGCAGTCGTTCGTCGGCACGGTGTTCTCGGCCAGCACGACGTCCGCCCCCGAGTCGGGCCGCTACAACGTCCTGCTGCTCGGCGGCGACTCCGGTCCGGACCGCAGCGGTGTCCGGCCCGACTCGCTGACGGTCGCGTCGATCGACAAGGACACCGGACGCACCGTGCTGATCGGCCTGCCCCGCAACCTCGAGGACGTCCCGTTCAAGCCCGGCACCGTCATGGACAAGGAGTTCCCGAACGGCTTCGACTGCGACGGCTGCTACCTCAACTCGGTCAACACGTGGGCCAACGACCACGCCGACCGCTACGGGACGAAGTCGCCCGGCATCAAGGCCACGATGGACGCCGTCGAGGAGATCACGGGTCTCAAGCTCAACTACTACGCGATGGTCAACATGAAGGGCTTCGCCAAGCTCATCGACGCCGTCGGCGGCGTGACGCTCGACGTGCGCGAGCGCACCGCGATCGGCGGCATCGGCTCGCCCGTGCGCGGCTACATCGAGGCCGGCAAGCAGAAGGTCACGGGCGACCAGGCCCTCTGGTACTCCCGCAGCCGGGTGCTGAACAACGACTTCTCCCGCATGGGACGCCAGAAGTGCGTCATCAACGCGATGGTCCAGCAGATGAGCCCCCAGAAGGTCCTGCTGAACGTCGGCAAGATCGCCAAGTCGGGCAAGGAGCTGCTCAGCACCGACATCCCGCAGAAGGACCTCGACGTCTTCATGGACCTCGCGCTGAAGGCCAAGTCGCAGAAGATCTCGACGGTCTCGCTGGTCCCGCCGGTCATCTACACCGGCAACCCCGACTACGTGAAGGTCCGCACCATGGTCGGCGCGGCGATCGACGAGGCCGAGGGCACCAACGCCGCGGCCAAGACCCACCTCGCGACGGCGGCGCTCTCGGTGCCGCCGACCCAGGAGCAGCAGGTCGAGGCCAAGGCCGCCGCGAAGAAGAAGGACCCGATCGAGGCCAACCAGAGCTCCGACCTGGCTGCGGCCTGCTGAGGTCCCGGCTGAGGACTGGCTGAGATCCGACGGTGGATGCGGTGACGGACGCCCTCATCAGCGATACTGGGGGCTCCGCCCGGCGGCGTCCGTCCGCCAGGCACGATCACGAGGAACCATGACGCATCGGGCCAGTCTGCTGGGCCGCGGCTACCAGGACCGCCACCTGGACTCGCCGCGTGTCCGATTCCGTCGTGTCCTCACGCTGTGCCTCATGACGATGGTCGTGCCGGGCTCGGCGCAGGTCGCGATGGGCAAGAAGATCATCGGCTGGACCGCGATCGTCGCGTGGTGCGCGGCGATCGCGGGAGCCGGCTACGCGTTCTACACGTTCCGCACCGACCGGGCCCGGGTGCTGGGCTGGTTCACCGATCCCGACGTCCTGCTGGCCACGCGCGTCTCGATGGTCGTGGCGGTGCTGCTGTGGCTCGTGCTGTTCGTCGACGCCTGGCGTCTCGGCTCGCCCGTGCGCCTGACGTTCGTGCGGGCGGCGGTCGTGACGGTCGTCAACCTCGCGATCATCGGCAGCGTGGCGGGGTCGACGGCCTTCGCCTCGCAGCTCATCCAGGTGCAGCGCAACGTCGTCAAGACGGTCTTCCCCGAGACCGAGGTGACCCCGCCGCTCGCGGGTCGCTTCAACATCCTGCTGCTGGGCTCCGACGCCCGCGCCGACCGCACGGGCGTCCGTCCCGACTCGATGACGGTGCTGAGCATCGACGCCGACACCGGCAAGTCGGTCATGGTCTCGCTGCCGCGCAACCTCGAGAACGTCCCGTTCCGCAAGGACTCGCCGCTGGCCGCGGTCTACCCGTACGGCTACAACTGCGGCGACGAGTGCCTGCTGAACGCGGTGCACACGATGGCGCAGGACCGCAAGGACCTCTACCCCGACAGCAAGGACCCGGGCCTCGACGCCACGATCGACGCGATCGAGGGTGCGACCGACCTGACGATCAACTACTACATCATGGTCAACCTCAACGGCTTCAAAGGTCTCGTCGACGCCGTCGGCGGCGTCGAGATGGACGTCAAGACCCGCATCGCGATGTTCGGCCACGACGACGCCTACAAGAACGTCTACATCGAGCCGGGCCGGCAGAAGCTCGACGGGCAGGAGGCGCTCTGGTACGCCCGCAGCCGGGTGCAGTCCGACGACTACGCCCGCATGGGACGCCAGAAGTGCCTGATGGCGGCGATGGCCGATCAGCTGAGTCCGGCCAAGGTGCTGACCAACGCGACCAAGATCGCGAGCTCCGGCAAGCAGCTGCTCAGCACCAACATCCCGCAGACCGAGCTCGGCCGCTTCGCCGACCTGGCCCTGAAGGCGCGGGGTAAGCAGATCCGCACGGTCTCGATCGTCCCGCCGCAGTTCAACACCCAGACGCCCGACTTCGACGCGATCCACGCCGCGATCAAGACCGCGATCGACGAGTCGGAGGGCGACGCCGCGAAGCCCGCCACCGGCGGCGGGACGGGCTCGACGACCGGCACGCCGACGACGCCGACGCCGACCACCCCGACGACGCAGTCGCCCACCGAGGGCCGCGCGGCCAACAACGCCGAGGACCTGCAGACCGCCTGCTGAGGCGTCAGCAACCAACCTGATGGCAGCGAGGGCCGCCACCACAGGCCGAGCGAGCGCAGCGCGTCACTTGTCCTGGGCGGCGTGGTAGGCGGCGATGACCTCGTCCGGCTCGCCGTCCATCAGCAGCGTCCCCTGGTCGAGCCAGATGACGCGGCTGCACGTGTCCTTGATCGACTGCATCGAGTGGCTGACGAGGAACACCGTGCCGGCGTCGTCGCGGATCTCGCGGATGCGGGCCTCGCTGCGCTTGCGGAACGTGCGGTCACCGACGGCGAGGGCCTCGTCGACGATCAGGATCTCATGCGTCGCCATGCTCGCGATCGCGAACTTGAGACGGGCCGTCATGCCCGAGGAGTACGCGCGCATCGGCAGGTCGATGAACTTCTCGAGACCGGCGAAGGCCACGACGTCGTCGTAGCGGGCCTCGATCTCGTCCATCGTGAAGCCCATCGCGAGCCCGCCGAGGATGATGTTGCGCTCGCCGGACAGGTCCTTCAGCAACGCCGCGCCGACGCCCAGCAGGCTCGGCCGCGACTCGGAGTAGATCGCGCCCTTGCTGGTGGGCGTCAGGCCCGCGATCGCCCGCATGAGCGTCGACTTGCCCGAGCCGTTGGTGCCGATGACGCCGATGCTGTCGTTCTGGTACGCCGTGAACGAGACGCCCTTGAGCGCGTGGACGGTGCGCATCTGCTTGCCGCGACCCTTGAGGCGCAGCGACTTGCGGTCGGCGGCGGACGGACGCTTGCCCGTCGCGAACACGTTGTACTCGACGTGCACGTCGTCGACGATCACGACGGGGGCGCGGGGCCCCTGCGGGACGTGCACGGGCGGGTGGGGCATGCCGAGGTCGTCGAGGTCGTCGATAGACCCGGACTGCTCGGTGGGATCAGTCGACACGTCCGTACCTCTCCTCGGCGCGCCAGAAGAACCAGACCCCGAACGCCAGCACGCCGATCGTCCACAGGATCGAGTAGACCCAGTAGTCGGTGTTGGTGTCGTAGAAGGGGCCGTCGAGCAGCGCCGCGCGGGCGATGCTGAGGAACTCGTGGACGGGCTGGTAGTCGGTCAGGGTCACGAGCCACGGGTGGCCGGGCGTGCCCTCGGGGTTGGCGGCCGACGGCGGCTTGGGGCCGAACCGCTCCTCGATGCTGAAGAAGATGCCGGTCGTGTAGAAGAAGAAACGCGTGATGAACGGCAGGAAGTTGTTGAGGTCGCGCCAGTGCACCGCGAGGCGGGCCGTGATCAGCACGATGCCGCACGTGAACGCGAAGAACAGGGCGAAGATCGGGATGATCAGCAGCCAGTGCCACGTGATCGGGTTGCCGGTGGCGACCAGGAACACGAGCATGATCGCGACGGTCGGCAGGAACTTCAGGAAGCGCTCGGTCACGGCGGCCAGCGGCAGCACCATGCGGGGGAACGCGAGGCTCTGCACCAGGGCCGAGTTGTTCGTGATGGCCCGTCCGCCGGCCGTCCACGACTGGGCGAAGAACTCGAAGACGAAGATGCCGATGATCAGGAACTCGACGAAGTGCGGCGGGCGGCCCTGGGGGCCGATCAGGACGCCGAAGACCGCGCCGTAGATCAGCGCGTTGAGCAGCGGCTTGAGGATGACCCAGAACATGCCGAGCGAGTTCTGCTGGTTCTCGGACTCGATGCGGAACTTGGCCATCGAGAAGATGAACGACCGCCTGCGCCACACCTCGGTGACGTACTCGCGCAGCGAGGGGCGTCCGCCCACCTTGGTGAGGCCTGCGCTGGCGGCCTCGTCGGCGATTGTCATTGCGTGTCGGGTCCCTACTGTTCGGACGATCGTGGCCTCGGGAGGTACCGCGTCAGCCTCGGACGAGTGTAGAGGATCGATCTACGTGGGGGTTCCGCCCTCTTGGGCCGCCACGCGGTCCAGCTGCTCGGGCGTGGCCTGCGCGACGACGACCAGCGAGCCGCCGCCGAGGCACGCCGCGGCGAGCATCCGGGCGTCCCGGGCCGTGGGGCCCGGCGTCACGACGAGCCGGGCCGACGACGGTGCCGTCACGGCCAGGACGTCGGCATGCGTGCTGGTGCGTCCCTCGAGGTCGAGGGCGACGGTGCCGGCGGTCGGCGGGTCGACCGCCACGAAGTGGTCGCCGTGACCCGGGACCTCGGCCCCCAGGTCGAGGAAGCCCGCGGGTGCCTCGGCGAACCGTCCGCCGAGGGGTCGTAGCGAGGCCGCCAGGCGGTGCGGCTCGTCGGCCCGCAGCTCGGGCCCGCTGACCCCGATCCCGGCGTCGTGGTCGACGACCGCGGCACCGACGTTCCAGGCCGTCAGGATCCAGACCATCGTGAGCCAGTGGCTCGGCAGACCCAGCCGGATGCGAGCACCCGGCTCGACGTCGAGCTCGTCGACCAGGAAGTTGCTGGTCTTGGCGACCCAGTTCGCGGTCGTCGTCGTGCTGAGCTCGACGCGCTCGCCCGTCGACATGTCGTAGTAGGTCACGAGGGGCTGCGAGGGGTCGGCCGCCGCGCGCAGCAGGTGGTCGAGCGTCTTCACGGGGCCACCACCTCGCGCAGCGTCGCGACGACGGCCGTGACGTCCGCCGCGACGGTCCGCGCCTCGCCGGGCACGTCGGCCCGCAGACCCGCGACCCGCACCAGCTCGTCCGGCGCGGTGTCGTCGTGCTCGACGACGAGCACCTGCGCGCGCCCCCGGTCGTCGAGGACGTCGAGCAGACCCGGCGTGCGGAGCACGGGATCGATCGCCAGCGTGCGGCTCGACGGACCCAGCACCACGACGTCGCTGTCGCGCAGCTCGTCGGCGACCAGGGACGACACGCCCCACGCCTCGGCGACCAGCACCGTCTCGCTCGCGACGTGCGTCGACGGCGCGGCCAGGTACTCCTCGACGTGCACGGCCCGCGGCTGCTCGTCGTCGCCCTCGACCACGACGTGCAGCTCGGCTCGGTCATCGCTCATCGGCAGCAGCCGGTAGCCCAGGCCGCCACGTGACGCCGCCGCCAGCGTCGCCTGCGACAAGGAGTAGCCGGTGCCCAGCAGCTCGGTGCGGACCAGACGTGTCGCGACCGTCTGGTCGCTGGCCCGCTGCCACGCGGGGGAGTAGTCGATCGACCGCAGCTGGTCGGCCACCGCGAACGTCGGCGTCACGCCCGGCGGGCTGAGCAGGGCGTCCAGGTCGGGGCACGCCTTGAGCCAGGCCGACCAGTGGTCGCGGACGATCGGGGCGACGACCGTCAGCTCGTCGTCGGGCCCGAGGGCCGCCGCGAGCTCGTGCACGAAGGGTGCGCCGTCGGCGCCGGAGATGAGCGTGATCCGCATCCGGCCATTGTGTCCTGACCCGGCGCACCGTCGACCGGCGGCCACGACACGCCGCGAATCGCGTGGATCTTGCCAATCGGCTTGACATGTGAGAGGTCACGGGACTGTAATTCCATCTATGTCATTCGATCTGGAACTGTCGCACGAGCCCGATGAGGAACTCATGTGGCAGGAGCGTGCGCTGTGCGCCCAGACCGACCCCGAGGCGTTCTTCCCCGAGAAGGGCGGCTCGACCCGCGAGGCCAAGCGCGTCTGCCTGACCTGCGACGTCCGCGGCGAGTGCCTCGACTACGCCCTCGCCCACGACGAGCGCTTCGGCATCTGGGGCGGGTTGTCCGAGCGCGAGCGCCGCAAGCTCAAGAAACGAGCCTGAACGACCTGGCATCCCGCCTGGCGGCGTTATCGTCGGTCGGCGCACAAGACCGGTGCGCCTTCCCTCCTCTGCCTTGCCAGCCGGGCGCCAGCCCGCTCAGGTACGCGCCTGCGGGGTGAGGAGCTGACATCGGGCCGGACCCGCGGTTGGGGGAGATGGCCTAGGGTTGGCCGTTGTGGACGGGGTCGGTGAGGACGAGGTCGGCGCGACGCGCCACTGGCTCGACGACCCACCCACCGTCGGTGCCGTGCTGGTCGCCCACAACGGGGCCCGCTGGCTGCCGAAGGTCCTCGCGTCCCTGACGCACATGTTCCACGCGCCCACCGCCTGGCGGGCCGTCGACGTCGGATCGACCGACGGCAGCGCCGAGCTGCTCGCCGACTTCTTCGGCGCCGACCGCGTGACCCACGCCCCTGCCGGCACCGGGTTCGGCGACGCCGTCCGGCTCGGGCTGGCCGATCTGCCCGAGACCGACTGGCTCTGGCTCCTGCACGACGACGCAGCGGTGCTGCCCGGCACGCTGTCGGGCCTGCTCGACACCGCCACCTCGGCCACCGACATCGCGATGGTCGGCCCCAAGATCCGCGAGTGGCCGTCGTTGCGTCGCCTCCTCGAGGTCGGCGTGACCGTCACGTCGACCGGCGCGCGCGAGACGGGCCTCGAGACGGGTGAGCCGGACGCCGGACAGCACGACCGACCCCGCGACGTCCTCGCCGTCAACACCGCCGGCATGCTGGTGCGGCGCGACGTCTGGGACGAGCTCGGCGGGCTCGACCCCGACCTGCCGCTGCACTTCGACGACGTCGACCTCGGCTGGCGCCTCGCCCGCGCCGGCTACCGCACCCGCACCGCACCGACGGCCGTGCTGTTCCACGCCGAGTCGAGCCGCCGCGGGACCCGCCCACATGCACCGGGCGACCGGCCGCACTGGGAGCTGCGCCGCGCGGCGCTGCACACGCTGCTCGCCAACACCCCGATGCCGCACTTCGTGTGGCAGTACGTCCGTCTGTTCGTCGGCTCGCTCGTGCGCGTCGTCGGCCTCCTGATCGGCAAGGACCCCGAGGCCGCGGGCGACGAGCTGCTGGCGCTCCGCTCGACCTACCTGCACCCCGTCCGGCTCCTGCGGGCACGCCGCCGCAGGGCCCGCACCAGCCGCCGGTCGCACCGCGCGATCCGCGACCTGTTCCCGCCGTACTGGCTGCCGTACCAGCACGGGTACGACGTCCTGCGCGAGACCGTGACGGCCCTCGTCAAGCCCGAGGCCGCCTCGTCGGTCGGCCGCCGGTCGACCGCCGTCGAGCACGCACCCGACGAGGCGGTCGACCTCGACGACGGCCCGTCGCTGCTGCTGCGACGTCCGTGGCTGACCGCCGTCCTGACGCTCGTCGTGCTGTCGCTCGTCGCGGGGCGCGGTCTGCTCGGGGGTGGCCTCGACGGTGGCGCCCTGCTGCCGGCGCCCGGCACGGCCGGCGGCTGGTGGGGCCTGCTGTTCGAGCAGCGTCACGACGTCGGCCTGGGCAGCACGTCCCTGCCGCCGCTGTTCGCGCTGCCGCTGGCCGTCGTCGCGACCCCGGTCTGGTTCCACCCCGGCCTCGTCGTCACGGTCGTCATGGTGCTCGCCGTCCCGCTCGCCGCGCTCACGGCGCACCGGCTGGGCCGGCAGATCAGCCCGCACCGTCTGCCGCGTCTCGTGTGGGCCGTGTCGTACGGTCTCGCCGTCGTCGCGACGGGTGCCGTCGCCCAAGGACGCATCGGCACCGTCGTGGCGCTGATCGTCCTGCCGATCGTCGTCAACACCGCGTGGCAGCTCGCCGAGCAGCCGGGATGGCAGCTGGCCCTGCGCCTCGGCATCTGGATGTCGCTGGCGGCGGCGTTCGCCCCGATCGTCCTCGTGCTCGGGCTCGCGGGCCTGCTGGTGCTGTGGTGGTCGGAGGGCCGCTGGGTGAGCCGCCAGCTGCTCGTCGCCGTCGTGACGCCCCTCGTGCTGCTCGGGCCGTGGCTCGCGCAGCGCGCGCTCCGTCCGTGGCAGATGTGGTGGGAGGCGGGCCTGCCCGTGCCCGGCAGCGCCTCGGTCACCGACGTCGTCCTCGGCCGCGCGGGAGGTCCGGGCGCCGCTCCCGGTGTGCTGACGGTCGGCCTGCTGGTGCTCGCGGTCCTGGCGCTCGTGCCCACACGCACCCGCGCGGGCGTGCAGCTGGCGTGGACCGTCGCGCTGATCGGGCTCGGGGTCGCGCTCGCCGGCACCTTCGTGAGCTACTCGTCCGCCGACGGCGCCGCGTCCGTGACGGCCTGGGTCGGCGTGCCGACCGGGCTGTGGATCGGTGGGCTGGCGACCGCGGTGCTGCTGGCCGTGCCCGCCGTCGTCGACCGCGGGCGTCCCGTGGTCGTCGCCGCCGTCGTCGTCGCGCTCGTGATGCCGATCGGCACCGGCGTGTGGTGGATCGCCCGCGGCACGGCCGACCCGCTCGACGACGAGCCGCGGGCCGTCGTCCCGGCGTTCGTCGCCGACCGTCCGGGCGACACGCTCGTCGTCACGGGCTCGATCGCGTCGGGTGTCGAGATCGACGTCGTGACGGGCGACGGGCCGTTCCTCGGCCAGGAAGCCGTCGCGGCCTCGTCCGAGGCGACCGAGCGCGTCGCCCGGGCGGTGCGCCGCCTGCTGGCCCAGTCCACCGGCGCCGAGGTCGAGCGACTCGCCGCCGCCGGCATCGACGCGATCTACGCGCCGCGGGCCGACCCCGAGCTCGTCCGCCGCATCGACGCGACCCCGGCCCTCGAGCCGTCCGGCAGCGACGACCCCGACTCGCGCGTGTGGACCCTCGAGTCGGCCCCCGCCGCCGACCGGTCGTCCGCACCGTGGTGGCACCGGCCGCTGACGGGCCTGCAGGTGCTGCTCTGGCTCGTCGCGATCGTGCTGACCGCTCCGGTGCGCCGACGTGCCGAGCCCGCCCCGTTGCCCGGCGACGTCGAGGAGGTCTCCGCATGACCCCGTCCCATGGACCGCTCGACGTCCTCAAGGCGGCGGCCTTCCCGGCGCTCGCCGTCGTCCTCGTGCTCGCCGCCGTGCTGGCGCCGGGCGCCGACGGCGACGGCGACGGCGACGGCGCTCGGCGTCCGACGTCGGTCCCGGTGACGCAGTCGTCGTACGCGTGCCCCGCGGGCTCGATCATCACGGTGGCGTCGGGGCAGGTCGAGGCCGGGACGTCCGCGACGGCCGAGGTCCTGCCGTCCCGCACGCCCGCGTCGGGGCTCGCCGGCGCCGACGGGTGGCGCACGGCGGTCGTCGACGGCGAGGGCGTCGTCGTCGACCAGCAGGGCACGGGATCGGGGGCCGTCGGCTACTTCTCCGGCACCGCGCCGGCCTCGGGTGGCGGGGGCCTGGTGGTCGGCGCGTGCACGGGCATCGTCGACGACGCCTGGCTCCTCGGTCTCGGCTCGGGCAACGGTCACTTCTCGACCCTCATCCTGACGAATCTCGCGGGCTCGACCGCCTCGGTCGACCTGTCGCTGTGGGGGCCCGAGGGCCCCATCGACGCCGTCGATGCCGACGGCATCGTCGTCGAGCCGCACTCGGTGCGGCGCATCCGCCTCGACGAGCTGGCTGCGGGGGAGTCCGAGGTGGCGGTGCACCTGACCCGCCGCCGGGGCTCGGTCTCGGCGGTCGTCAACGACACCTCGACGTCGGCGCCCCGGGGCACCGAGCCGATCTCGGCCGCGCAGTCGCCGCGTCGCACCCAGGTCGTCGGCGGGCTCGTCGCAGGTGCCTCCGGACGCACGCTGCTGGTGCTGAACCCCGGCACGTCTACCGCCCGGGTCGACGTCGAGGTCG
This sequence comes from Aeromicrobium sp. CFBP 8757, assembly GCF_014841755.1. Classification (NCBI taxonomy): domain Bacteria; kingdom Bacillati; phylum Actinomycetota; class Actinomycetes; order Propionibacteriales; family Nocardioidaceae; genus Aeromicrobium; species Aeromicrobium sp. CFBP 8757. The sequence continues at coordinate 282,928 of NZ_JACYUM010000004.1, read as the reverse complement.
TCGGGCAGAAGGGCACGTTCACGCCCGAGGGCCTCGAGCAGGTCTCGGTCGCGGGTGGCACGGTGCAGGCGGTCACGATCCCCGCCTCCGCCGGGGCCGAGCCGCAGGCGCTGCGGCTGACGTCCGACCAGCCCGTGTCGGCGACCGTCAGGTCGGCCCCGACGGCCACCGACGTCGCGTACGCGGAGTCGACCCCGGCACTCTCGGGGCCGACCGTCGTCCCGGTCGCGCTGGGCGACCGCTCGTCGGTGCCGCAGCTGGTGCTGACGGCGGCCGAGGACGCGGCCTCGGTCGAGGTGCAGGCCTTCGACGCGTCGATGGCGCCCGTCGGGTCCCCGACCACCGTGACCCTGGCCGCCGGGACGACGACCGCCGTGCGGCCCGACGTCGAGGGGGCGGCCTACCTCGTCCTGCGACCGACGGGCCGGGTCGTGGCCGCCGCCACCTACACCGACGGCGACCGGGTCAGCTCGCTGGCGCTGTCGGCGGCCCCCGTGTCGGCCGAGGCTCCCCAGGTGCGGCCGGCGCGCTGAGCGTCGCCGGTCAGCGGGGCCGCGGGTCGAGGTCGTCGGGCGACATGTGCCACACCTCGGCGAGCCGGTCGAGGATCACCGACCACACGATCTCCTCGAGGTCCCGCTCCGTCACGCAGCGGTGCGTGATCGGGATGCGGAACACCAGGATGCGGTGACCGCCGGGGATCGCGGCGACGATGCTGAGCGGCACCTCGTCGGTCCACTCGGGCGGCAGCAGGGGAGCCTCGTCGACGACGATCTCGACGTGGTCGGGCTCGACCGTGAAGTGCGGCTCGAGCGCGGTGCAGATCTCCTCGACGAGCAGGCCGAACGACTCCCGCGACGGGCGGTGGGTCGGGATGCTGTCGGGCGACAGCGGACCGGGCAGCGCGACGGGTCCGCGAGGCCCGCGACCACGCCGGTCGCGCATGCGTCCGGGCCGGGGACCGCTGACGACCCCTCCCCAGCGGGAGGTCGGGCCGGAGGCCTCGCCATCGGTGCGCGATGTCATGCGGTGAGCCTAACGCCGTGGTGCGGACCGGCCCGCTAGCCTCGCCACGTGGGAACAGTTCGACGGTGCACGCGCTCGACGTGCTCGCAGGCCGCGGTGGCGACGTTGACGTACGTCTACGCCGACCAGACCGCTGTCCTCGGGCCGTTGGCGACGTACGCCGAGCCGCACACCTACGACCTCTGCGAGGCGCACTCGCAGCGCATGTCGGCGCCCCAGGGCTGGAGCGTCCTGCGGCTCGCCCCCGACCCGACCGCGGCCGAGCCGAACCGCGACGACCTGCTGGCGCTGGCCGACGCCGTCCGCGAGGCGGGTCGTCCGCCCGCCCCGGCCCCCGACGGACCACCTTCCCTTCGACTCGTGAGGCCTGATCAGTGATCGACCCCCGCCTGGAGCAGGTGGTCAAGGCGTACGACGTGCGCGGCCGCTCGCCCGAACAGCTCGACCCCACCCTGACCCGGGCCCTCGGCGAGGCCTTCGCGGTCGAGACCGGCATCGCCGGCGGACGCGGCGCGGCGGTCATCGGCCACGACATGCGCGACACCTCGCCCGTGCTGGTCGAGGCCTTCTCCGACGGCGTGCGGGCCCAGGGTGGCGACGTCGTCGCGATCGGGCTGGCGTCGACCGATCTGCTCTACTTCGCCTCGGGCGACCTCGACCTGCCGGGCGCCATGATCACGGCCAGCCACAACCCGGCCGCGTACAACGGCATCAAGCTGTGCCGGGCCGGCGCCAAGCCGATCGGCTACGACACGGGGCTGTCGGCGATCGCCGAGCACGCCACGACCCTGCTGCAGCGCACCGAGCTGCCCGAGCCGACCGGCTCGTACAGCGAGCGCGACGCGCTGAGCCGCTACGCCGAGTACCTGCACGAGATCGTGCCGGTTCCCGCGGGGCGTCGCCTGAAGGTCGTCGCCGACGCCGGCAACGGCATGGCGGGCCACACCGTCCCGTCGGTGTTCGCCTCGCTCGACGTCGAGCTCACGCCGATGTACTTCGAGCTCGACGGCACGTTCCCGAACCACGACGCCAACCCGCTCGACCACACGACGCTTGTCGACCTGCAGGCGAAGGTCCGCGAGACCGGCGCCGACATCGGGCTGGCCTTCGACGGCGACGCCGACCGCTGCTTCGTGGTCGACGAGCGCGGCGACGTCGTGTCGCCCTCGGCCATCACGGGCCTGATCGCGCACCGCGCGCTCCTGACGACGCCCGGCGCGACGATCCTGCACAACGTCATCACGTCCAGGGCCGTGCCCGAGATCGTCGCCGAGAACGGCGGCACCGCGGTGCGCACGCCGGTCGGCCACTCGCTGATCAAGGCCGAGATGGCCCGCACCGGCGCCGTGTTCGGCGGCGAGCACTCGGGGCACTTCTACTTCAAGGACTTCTTCCTCGCCGACTCCGGCATGATCGCGGCCCTGCACGTCATGGCAGCGCTGGCCGAGACCGACGGCACGGTGTCGCAGCTCATGGCGCAGTACGAGCGGTACGTCGCCTCGGGCGAGATCAACAGCACGGTCGACGACGGCCCCGCGATCCTCGACCGGCTCCGCGACGACTACGCCGAGCTCGACCAGGACACGATGGACGGGCTGACGGTCACGGCCGACACGTGGTGGTTCAACGTGCGGGCGTCCAACACCGAGCCGCTGTTGCGCCTGAACGTCGAGGGCGACGACGAGGCGACGATGTCCGCGGTCCGCGACGACGTCCTCGCCGTCATCCGCGGGGACTGAACGAGCAGCGCGGGCGACCGCGCGTCGGCCCCGGCACCGACTAGGGTGGGCGCATGAACCTCGACCCGGCTCTCCTCGAGATCCTCGTGTGCCCGCAGTGCCGTGCGACCCTGTTCGTCGACGACGACGCGAGCGAGCTCGTCTGCAACGCGTGCGCGCTGGCGTACCCCGTGCGTCGCGACATCCCGGTCATGCTCGTCGACGAGTCCCGGTCGCTGGCCTGATCGGGCCGTACCGGTCCCCGTTGGACCAACGAGCACGGCGCGCCGACGTCCCGCCCGCGGGACGCGCGAAGCGTCACACCGTCGAGGCCTCTTCAATTCGGCCATAATGCCCACCCGGCGTTAGGCTGGAGGCATGGATTACAACGTCGCAGACCTCTCCCTCGCGGAGTACGGTCGCAAGGAGATCGACCTCGCCGAGCACGAGATGCCGGGCCTGGTGGCCATGCGTGAGCGCTACGGCAAGAGCAAGCCGCTCGCCGGAGCCCGCATCGCCGGTTCGCTGCACATGACGATTCAGACCGCCGTGCTCATCGAGACGCTGGTCGAGCTGGGCGCCGACGTGCGCTGGGCGACCTGCAACATCTTCTCGACGCAGGACCACGCCGCCGCGGCGGTCGTCGTCGGTCGTGACGGCACCCCCGAGAACCCCCAGGGCACGCCCGTCTTCGCCTGGAAGGGCGAGACGCTGGCCGAGTACTGGGACGAGGCCGAGAAGGTCTTCGACTTCGCCGAGGGCGGACCCAACGTCCTGCTCGACGACGGTGGCGACATCACGATGCTGCTGCACCTAGGCGTCGAGTTCGAGAAGACCGGCGTCGTCCCCTCGCAGGACAGCACCGACAACGAGGAGTTCAAGGAGGTGCTGCGCGTCCTGGCCCGTTCGGTCGCCGCGAAGCCCGACCACTGGACCAAGATCTCGAAGGACATCAAGGGCGTCTCCGAGGAGACCACCACCGGTGTCCTGCGTCTGTACGACCGCTTCCGCGAGGGCACGCTGCTGTTCCCCGCCATCAACGTCAACGACTCGGTCACCAAGAGCAAGTTCGACAACAAGTACGGCTGCCGCCACTCGCTGATCGACGGCCTGAACCGCGCCACCGACGTCATGATCGGCGGCAAGGTCGCCGTCGTGTGCGGCTACGGCGACGTGGGCAAGGGCTCGGCCGAGTCGCTCCGCGGCCAGGGCGCTCGCGTCATCGTCACCGAGATCGACCCGATCTGCGCGCTGCAGGCCGCGATGGACGGCTACGAGGTCAAGCGCCTCGAGTCGGTCGTCGAGACCGCCGACATCTTCATCACGACGACCGGAAACTTCGACATCATCACGGTCGAGCACTTCCAGAAGATGAAGCACCAGGCGATCGTCGGCAACATCGGTCACTTCGACAACGAGATCAACATGGCCGGTCTGGCCAAGATCCCGAACATCGTCAAGGACGAGATCAAGCCGCAGGTCCACCAGTGGATCTTCGAGGACGGCAAGAAGATCATCGTGCTGTCGGAGGGACGCCTGCTGAACCTCGGCAACGCGACGGGCCACCCGTCGTTCGTCATGTCGAACTCGTTCACCAACCAGGTCCTGGCGCAGATCGAGCTGTTCACGAAGGCCGACGAGTACGAGCTCGGCGTCCACGTGCTGCCCAAGCACCTCGACGAGGAGGTCGCCCGCCTGCACCTCGACGCCCTCGGTGTCGAGCTGACGGAGCTGACCAAGGAGCAGGCCGCCTACCTCGGCGTGCCGATCGAGGGCCCGTTCAAGTCGGACCTCTACCGCTACTGAGCGGTCGGCACGACGCACGACGCACCACCCAGAACGAGCGCCCGGGTCACGATCCGGGCGCTCGTCCTGTTGTCGGCTCCGTATCATGGGACGCCTATGAGCGAGCGGGTGTGACGACATGAGCTACAGGCGGACCAAACGCGACCGTGTGCTCGTCGTCGACGACGACGCTTCCCTGGCCGAGATGCTGACGATCGTCCTGGAGGGCGAGGGCCTCACGACGGCGGTGTGCCGCTCGGGCGACCGGGTCATGGCGGCGTTCACGCAGTTCAAGCCCGACGTCGTGCTGCTCGACCTGATGCTGCCGGGGCTGGACGGCATGAGCGTGTGCCGGCAGATCCGTGCGGCGTCCGAGGTGCCCATCATCATGCTGACGGCCAAGGCCGACACCCCCGACGTCGTGGCCGGGCTCGAGGCCGGTGCCGACGACTACATCACCAAGCCGTTCAAGAACACCGAGCTGGTCGCCCGACTCCGGGCCCGTCTGCGGCGCTCCGACCAGCTCGCCGAGCCGCTCGAGTTCGGCGACATCGTGCTCGACCCCGCGGGCCACACGGTCTCGCGCAAGGGCGAGCCCCTCGAGCTCACGCCGCTCGAGTTCGACCTGCTGGCGTGCCTGCTGAGCGATCCGTCGCAGGTCTTCACCCGCGAGACGCTGCTGCAGAAGGTCTGGGGCTACCACCACCCGGGCGACACCAAGCTCGTGAACGTCCACATGACGCGGCTGCGGTCCAAGATCGAGGACGACGCCGACGACCCCCGGGTCATCCGCACGGTCCGGGGCGTCGGCTACCAGGCGATCCTCCCGGACGCATGACGGTCGTGTGATGGGGCGCCTCGCCCGCGTGTGGCGCCGTTCCATCCAGACCCGGGTCGTGACCAGCACGATCCTGCTGAGCACGCTCGTCGTCGCGCTGACGGGGTGGGCGCTGCTGCGCGACGTCGCCAGCGGCCTCGCCGACAGCCGCCGGGCGGCCGCCGTCTCCGAGGCGCGGTCGGGCTTCGACTACGCGCAGACGCAGCTCGACGCGACGGTCGAGACCGAGCAGTCGACGCAGTCGCAGGCGCTGACGCAGATGGTCGACTCGCTGACCCGTTCGCGCGGGGCGCAGCGCACGTACGAGCTGGTGCTCGAGGGCCCGCTGCTGACCGACGACGGCGAGGTGCCGGTGCGGTCGTCCGCCGCGATCGGTGCCGGCTCGCTGCCGACCGACCTGGCCGACGCCGTCCGCACGGGCCCCGGCACGTTCTGGCGGTACTCCGACCTGGCGCTGCTGGGCTCGACGACGAGCGATCCGTCCGTCGTCGTGGGCAGCCAGCTGCGGGCGCCCGGCAGCGGCGACACGTACGCCCTGTTCTACCTGTTCTCGCTGGAGGACCAGCAGGAGACGCTCGACCTCGTGCGACGAGCCCTGCTGCTGGGCGGTCTCGCGATGATCCTGATGGTCGGCGGCGTGGCCTGGCTGGTGTCGCGGCAGGTGCTCGACCCGGTCCGCATGGCGCGACGCATCGCCGAGCGCTACGCGAGCGGCAACCTCGAGCAGCGCATGCACGTCAGCGGCGAGGACGACATCGCGCGACTCAGCACGTCGTTCAACCAGATGGCCGCGAGCCTGCAGCGCCAGATCAGGCGGCTCGAGAACCTGTCACGCCTGCAGCAGCGCTTCGTGTCCGACGTCTCGCACGAGCTGCGCACGCCGCTCACGACGGTGCAGATGGCCAGCGAGGTGCTGTACGACTCGCGCGAGGGATTCGACCCGCAGACGGCGCGGTCCGCCGAGCTGCTCAAGGGCGAGCTCGACCGGTTCGAGAGCCTGCTGTCCGACCTGCTCGACCTGAGCCGCTTCGACGCCGGCGCGGCGCAGCTCGAGCTCGACACGATCGACATGTCCCAGGTCGCCCGCGCGGCGGCGGGCGACGCGGGCCTGGCGCGCGCCGGCATCGGTGTGCGGCTGGTCGGCGTCGAGGCACCGGCCGTCGTCGAGGCCGACATGCGCCGCATCGACCGCATCGTGCGCAACCTGCTGACCAACGCCGCCAAGTACAGCGGTTCGGACGTCGTCGAGATCGAGGTCGCACAGAACGACGAGTCGGTCTCGCTCGCGGTCCGCGACTTCGGCGTGGGGCTGTCGGGCGACGAGAACGTCCGCGTGTTCGACCGCTTCTGGCGCGCCGACCCGGCCCGGACGCAGGGCGGGACGGGCCTGGGCCTGGCGATCTCGCGGGAGGACGCCGCGCTCCACGGCGGGACGCTGCTGGCCTGGGGACGCGCCGGCGAGGGCAGCGAGTTCATCCTGACGATCCCGAAGCCCGAGGGCTCGGCCAGGAACCCCGCCCTCGACCCGGTGTACGCATGACCCGCCGGAGCGTCGCCGGGACGGTCGCGGCGGTCGTCGTCGCCGCGGTGATGGCGGGCTGCGCCGGCATCCCGTCGTCGGGTCCGGTCGTCAAGGTGGCCGACGACGGCGACCTCGGCCAGAGCGCGGTGCGCTACGCGCCGGCCGGGCCCCAGCAGGGGGCGACGCCCGAGCAGGTCGTGCGCGGCTACCTCGACGCGATGCTGGCGTTCCCGTCGTCGTCGCGCACGGCGTCGGCCTTCCTCACGCCCGAGGCGGCCAAGGGGTGGGCGCCCACGTCGCAGGTGCGCGTCTACTCGCAGTCGGCGGTCTCGGCCACGCCGCAGTCGTCGGCGCGCAACGACCCGGACGAGCAGGTCGCGGGCCGCACCGCCGTGCGGCTGGGATTCATCGAGGACGCGCAGCTCGACCGGCAGGGCCGCTACACCGGCGTGGGTCGCCCGCGGTCGATGTCGTACTCCCTCGAGCAGGTCGACGGCGAGTGGCGCATCACCGATCCGCAGGACGGCCTGCTGGTCACCCAGAAGTTCTTCACCGACTACTTCCGCTCGTTCGACCTCTACTTCTTCGACCGTCCCGGGCGCCGCCTGGTGCCCGACCCGGTGTACCTCGTGGTCGGCGACCAGCTCGCGACGAGCCTGGTGTCGAGCCTGGCCGGCGGACCGGCGGCGTCGGCCCGCGAGGCCACGCGCACGTACGTGCCGTCGCGCACCGTGCTCCGGCCGTCGGTGCCCGTGTCGTCGCGCGGCGTCGCCGACGTCGAGTTCACCGACGACTTCGCCGACCTCAGCGGGTCGACGCGCGACCGGTTGTCGGCGCAGGTCGTGTGGACGCTCCGGCAGGTCCCCGGCATCGAGGCCGTGCAGGTTGTCGGCGGGACGACCGCGCTGTCGGCCGGCGGCGACGAGGCGCAGCCCGTCCAGGCCTGGGGAGGGTTCGGTCCCAGCACGGCTCGCGGCCGGGCCTACGCCGTCGTCGACGACAGGGTCGTCGAGGTCGCCGACGGCCAGATCGAGCCGATCAGCGGGTCGTGGGGTCGCGACGCGCGCGGCGTGCAGCAGGTGGCGGTCGCCGAGTCCGGCGTCGCGGGGGTCCTGCCGGGCGGCGACGCGGTGCGGCTGACGACGCGGCAGGGCACGAGACCGCGCACGATCCGCGGCAACGACCTGATCGCCCCCGACTGGGACCCCGACGGCAAGCTGTGGCTCGTCGACCGCGCGGGCGGCACCACCAGGGTCAGGATCGTCGACGGGAGCGCCGACGAGCGGGCGCTCGACGTCCGGGGTGTCGCGGGGCTGGCCGTCGACGACCTCACGATCTCGCCCGACGGCACCCGGTACGCCGTCACCGTGACGGGAGCGGGCGGCGGGGAGCTCTACGTGGGCCGGGTGCTGCGCGACGTGACCGACCAGGTCATGGGTCTGGGCGACCCCGTGCGCGTCCCGACGACGGTCACGTCGCCCCGGTCGGCGTCGTGGTCGTCGACGACCGAGCTGTCGTTCCTCGGCGACAGCCAGGCCGGCCGGCAGGTCTACCAGGTCGCGATCGACGGCTCAGCGACGACCAGCGAGGTGTCGCGCAGCGGGTCGCTGCTGCCCGACGTCGGAGCGGCCACGCTCGCGATCGGCCAGGGACGGTCGGAGTTCCTGTACGTCACCGACCGGGACGGCGCCCTCTGGTACCTGGCGCCCGGCGGCTCGTGGCGCGCCCTCGACACCCCGCCGGTCACGGCCCTCGCGACGGGTCGCTGAGTCCACAGGTCGGCGCCGCGGTGTGGTGCCGGCCGCGGCCGCGGGGGACGCTCGAGCGGTGCGCTCGCTCGTGGTCCCCGCTGCCGACCTGCTGCTCGGCGCGCGGTGCGCCGGCTGCGGCGGTCCGGCCCTCGTGCTGTGCCGCTCGTGCGGGCTGCTGGTGCGTCCCGACCCGACGCCGGTCGAGGCCGGCGACGTGCCCGCCGTGGCAGCGGGCCTCAACGTCGGGGTGCTGCGCCGGGTCGTCGTGGCGTGGAAGGAGGAGGGCGTCACCCGGCTCACCGACGTGCTGCGCCACCACGTGGCCGCCGCCGTCGTACCGCTCGTGGCCGACGGGATTCCGGTGGCGATCGTGCCGGTGCCGACGTCCCGGCGCAGCAGACGACGGCGCGGCGCCGATCTCGTCGACGACGTCGCCCGCGCCGGGGCGAGGCTGCTGACCGAGGTCGGTGTCGACGCGGTCGTCGTGCAGGCCCTGACCTACACGCGCCGGACCGACGACCAGGCGGGGCTCGACGCCGCGGCACGCCGCGCGAACCTCGACGGCGCCCTGGTGGCGCGTCCGCGCACCGGCTCGTCGCCCCGCCGGGTCGTCGTGGTCGACGACGTCCTGACGACCGGGGCGACGACCCGCGAGGCCGTCCGGGCGCTCTCGGCGGCGGGTCGGCCGCCCGTCGGCATCGCGGTCGTCGCGGCCACGCCGCGTCAATCCTGAGACGTGCGGATGAACTTCGGACCAATGCTGGTCCTCAGCACGAGGGTGGACTAACGTCCTAGGCATGGCATGAAGCAGCGCCTCAGAAGCGTGACACCGACACGAGGAGTCCACATGGAAATTGTCGTCAACGGTCGCAACAGCGAGATCTCCGAGCGCTTCAGGGAGCACGTCGAGGAAAAGCTCCTCCGGCTCGAGAAGTACGACGCGCGCCAGAAGATCAACCGCGTCGAGGTCGAGGTCACGCACGAGAAGAACCCGCGCCAGCACGACAAGGCGGCCAAGGTCGAGATGACGTTGCGCTCGCGTGGTCCCGCCGTGCGGGCCGAGGCGGCCTCCACCGACCAGCACTCGGCGCTCGACGCCGCGATCGACAAGCTGGAGTCCCGGCTGCGCAAGGCCGGCGACCGTCGGCGCATCCACCACGGCGACAAGCGGCCCACGTCGGTCGCCGAGGCCACGGCCTCGCTGCCGATCGAGGACCTCGTCCTCGACGAGCCGTCCTCGGACGAGGTGCCGTGGACCAAGGTCGGCCCGATCGACGTGCAGGGCGAGAGCCCGCTGGTCGTGCGCGAGAAGACCCACCAGGGCAGCCCGATGACGCTCGAGCAGGCGCTGTACGAGATGGAGCTCGTCGGCCACGACTTCTTCCTGTTCCTCGAGAAGGACTCGATGCGCCCGAGCGTCGTCTACCTGCGCAAGGGCTACGACTACGGGGTGATCCACCTCGATGTCGTCGACTGAGTCAGACGCACAACTTCCCGTGTTCCGTGGCATGATCGACGCGTGACTTCCCGGGCCGACAGCATCCGCGTCCTGCTGGTCGATGACCAAGAGCTCTTCCGACGTGGCGTCAAGATGGTCCTGGGCGCCGACGACACGCTCGAGCTCGAAGAGGTCGACGACGGCGACAAGGCGCTCGAGCTGGTGGCCGAGAACCCGTTCGACATCGTGTTGCTCGACGTGCGGATGCCCGGGCGCAGCGGGGTCGAGGTCTGCGCCGCGATCAAGCAGATCTCGCCGACGACCGGCATCATCATGCTGACGGCCAGCGACGACGAGTCCGATCTGTACGAGTCGATCCGCAGCGGCGCCTCCGGCTACCTGCTCAAGGACGGTTCCACCTACGAGCAGGTGGCCGAGGCGGTGCGGCTCGTGGCGTCCGGGCAGTCGCTCATCAGTCCCAGCATGGCGACCAAGCTGCTCGACGAGTTCGTCCAGATGTCCAAGAGCCCTGCGCCGACCACCAACCTGACGCCGCGCGAGCTCGGTGTGCTGCGGCACGTCGCCCGCGGCCTGAGCAACCGCGAGATCGCCGAGGCGCTGTTCATCAGCGAGAACACGGTCAAGAACCACATCCGCAACATCCTCGAGAAGCTGCAGATGAAGTCGCGGATGGAGGCTGCCATGTACGCCGTGCGCAGCAAGCTCGTCGACGACCTGCCGTGACCGTCCCTGCACGACCGGCGTGACCCGGCAGCTCACGGTCCTCCAGGCCCGACGCATCGCGCTGGCCGCACAGGGCTTCACGCGTCCTCGTCCGGGGCTCGAGCGGCCGGTCACGGCACGCCACGTCGCGGCGGTCGTCGAACGGCTCGGCTTCTTCCAGATCGACTCGGTCACCGTGCTGCAGCGCGCCCACTACCTGCCGCTGTACTCGCGCCTCGGGCCGTACGACGTCGACCTGCTGCACCGTGCCGCCTCGCGGGCGCCCCGCCGCCTGTTCGAGTACTGGGCCCACGAGGCGGCGCTCGTCGACGTCCGGCTGTGGCAGGCGTTCCAGTTCCGCATGGAGAGTGGCGCGCGGATGTGGGGCGGCATGGACCGCATCGCCCGCGAGCGACCCGAGCTCGTCGCGTGGGTGCTCGACGAGGTGCGGTCGCGCGGGCCGCTGACGGCGCGCGAGATCGAGCACGACGTGCCCCGTGTCCGCGACCACTGGGGCTGGAACTGGTCGGAGGTCAAGCTCGCGCTCGAGTACCTGTTCTACAAGGGGCAGGTCACCGCGGCCCGGCGCAACGCGGCGTTCGAGCGCGTCTACGACCTGCCCGAGCGCGTCATCCCGCGCGCCCGCCTCGACGAGCCGCCGATGGACGCCGCCGAGGCGCACCGGGTGCTCGTCAGCCACGCTGCCGGCGCGCTGGGGGTGGGCACGATGCAGTGCCTGCGCGACTACTTCCGGATGGATCCGGCGCAGACCAGGGCTGCGGTCGAGGGCCTCGTCGAGACCGGCGAGCTGCTGCCCGCGACGATCGCGGGCTGGAAGCGGCCCGCCTACCTGCACCGCGACGCCGTCCTGCCGCGCCGGGTCGCCGCCCGGGCGCTGCTGAGCCCGTTCGACCCGCTGGTGTTCGAGCGCACCCGGACCGAGCGTCTCTTCGACTTCCGCTACCGCATCGAGATCTACGTGCCGGCCGACCAGAGGGTCCACGGCTACTACGTCCTGCCGTTCCTGCTGGGCGACCGGCTCGTGGCGCGGGTCGACCTGAAGGCCGATCGCCGCGAGGGCGTCCTGGTCGTGCACGGCGCCTGGGCCGAGACGCACGCCCCCGAGAGCACGGCGGCCGAGCTCGCCGCCGAGCTGCGGCTCCTGGCCCGCTGGCTGGGTCTCGAGACCGTCGCCCCGCCCGTCAGGGGCGATCTGGCCGGGGAACTCACGGCCCGTCTGGCCTCTGGCCTAGACTGACAAGGCTTACCGTCCGCTCAGTCGCCACTGTGCGGCCCACGCCGTTCCAGGAGTGCATTTCGTGCCCAAGGTCATCGACAAGATCCTTCGCATGGGCGAAGGCAAGGTCCTCAAGCAGCTCGAGGCGATCGCCAAGCAGGTCAACGCGATCGAGGACGAGTTCCGCGCGATGAGCGACGACGAGCTGCGCGGCATGACGCAGGAGTTCCGCGACCGCCTCGAGGCGGGGGAGTCGCTTGACGACCTCATGCCCGAGGCCTTCGCGACGGTCCGCGAGGCCGCGTTCCGCGTGCTCGGCCAGCGTCACTTCGACGTCCAGATCATGGGTGGCGCCGCGCTGCACCTCGGCAACATCGCCGAGATGAAGACCGGTGAGGGCAAGACCCTCGTCTCGACGCTGCCGGCGTACCTCAACGCCCTGTCGGGCAAGGGCGTCCACGTCGTCACGGTCAACGACTACCTGGCCAAGTACCACGCCGAGTGGATGGGACGCGTCCACCACTTCCTCGGCCTGACTGTCGGCCAGATCCTGCCCAGCATGTCGCCCAACGAGCGGCGCGAGTCGTACGCCGCCGACATCACGTACGGCACCAACAACGAGTTCGGCTTCGACTACCTGCGCGACAACATGGCCGACGACATCGACGACTGCGTGCAGCGCGGCCACAACTTCGCGGTCGTCGACGAGGTCGACTCGATCCTGATCGACGAGGCCCGCACGCCGCTGATCATCTCGGGCCCCACCGAGGACGAGGTCAAGTGGTACGGCGAGTTCGCCCGCATCGTCGGCGCCATGACGATCGATGAGCACTACGAGGTCGACGAGAAGAAGCGCACGATCTCGGTCACCGAGGAGGGCATCGACAAGGTCGAGGACCAGCTCGGCATCGACAACCTCTACGACGCGGTCAACACCCCGCTCATCAGCTTCCTGAACAACGCGATCAAGGCCAAGGAGCTGTTCAAGAACGACAAGGACTACGTCGTCATGGAGGGCGAGGTCCTGATCGTCGACGAGCACACGGGCCGCATCCTCGACGGCCGTCGCTACAACGAGGGCCTGCACCAGGCGATCGAGGCCAAGGAGGGCGTGCGCATCCGCGAGGAGTACCAGACCCTCGCCACGATCACGCTGCAGAACTACTTCCGCCTGTACGACAAGCTCGGCGGCATGACCGGCACGGCGATGACCGAGGCCTCCGAGTTCGACAAGATCTACAAGCTCGGCGTCGTCCCGATCCCGACCAACCGCACCGTCGCGCGCGTCGACGAGCCCGACCTCGTGTACCGCACCGAGGAGGCCAAGTTCAACGCCGTCGTCGAGGACATCGTCGAGCGGCACGCGAACGGCCAGCCGATCCTGGTCGGCACGACCAGCGTCGAGAAGAGCGAGCGCCTGAGCAAGCAGCTCAAGAAGCGCGGCGTCCCGCACGAGGTCCTCAACGCCAAGCAGCACGACCGCGAGGCCGCGATCGTCGCGATGGCCGGTCACAAGGGCGCCGTCACGGTGGCCACCAACATGGCCGGGCGAGGCACCGACATCATGCTCGGCGGAAGCGTCGAGTTCTTGGCCGACGCGGCACTGCGCAAGAAGGGCCTCGACCCGCTCGAGGACTCCGAGGCGTACGAGGCCGCGTGGCCCGAGACGCTGCAGCAGATGGAGGACCAGGTCAAGGCCGAGAAGGTCGCCGTCGCCGAGGCCGGCGGTCTGGCGGTCATCGGCACCGAGCGCCACGAGTCGCGCCGCATCGACAACCAGCTGCGCGGTCGGTCGGGGCGTCAAGGCGATCCGGGCGTGACCCGCTTCTACCTGTCGCTCGAGGACGACCTGATGCGCCTGTTCAAGGCCGACTGGGTCAACTGGGTGCTGCAGACCATGAAGATCCCCGACGACGTGCCGATCGAGAACAAGCGCGTCACGGGTGCCATCGCCTCGGCGCAGGCCCAGGTCGAGGCGCAGAACTTCGACACCCGCAAGAACATCCTCAAGTACGACGACGTCATGAGCCGCCAGCGTGAGGTCATCTACACCGAGCGCCGCGAGGTGCTCGAGGGCAAGGACATGAGCGAGTGGGTCCGCACGCGGATCTCCGAGGTCACGGGCGCGTACGTCGCCGGCGCGACCGAGGGCTTCCCCGAGGAGTGGGAGCTCGAGCAGCTGTGGACGGCGCTCGGCACGCTGTACCCCGTCGGCCTGACGATCGAGCAGGTCGAGGACGAGGCCGGTGGCCGCGAGGGTCTGAGCCGCGAGCTGCTGACCGATCAGGTCACCGAGGACGCCCTGGCGGCCTACGGCCGGCGCGAGGACGAGCTGGGGTCCGAGGTCGTGCGCGAGCTCGAGCGTCGGGTCGTGCTGAGCGTGCTCGACCGCAAGTGGCGCGAGCACCTCTACGAGATGGACTACCTGCGCGAGGGCATCGGCCTGCGCGCGTACTCGCAGCGCGATCCGCTGGTCGAGTACCAGCGCGAGGGCTTCGAGCTGTTCAACGCCATGATGGAGGGCATCGCCGAGGAGTCGGTCGGCTTCCTGTTCAACCTCGACGTCCAGGTCGAGGAGAACGACGACGAGGCCGACGAGGTCATGCAGCTCTCGGCCAAGGGTCTCGGCGTGAAGTCGGCGCCGCAGAACCTGACGTACTCGGCGCCCACCGAGGACGGCGACGTCGAGGTGCACGGCGAGACCGTCGAGGACGACTCGCCCGAGTCGGAGGCGCGGCGCGTGGCCAACAGCAAGAACAAGGCCCGTCAGAAGGCCAAGCAGCAGCGCAAGAGCCGCAAGAACAACCGCTGAGACCGAGGCCGCTTGCGGCCGAGCGTCGAAGCGCGCCAGCGAAGCGTGAGCGTCTCACGCCGAAGGCGTCGGCCTGCGAGGCGTGGCAAGGGATCAAGCTCGCTCGGCCCATGGTCACCTCATGGGTCGGGCGAGTTCTGTCGTCGTGCCTCAAGCCCAGACGAGGGCCGTGCACTTCCAGACCTTCTCGCCGCGATGCGTGGTCTGCAGCTCGAGGCGCACCGCGATGGCCCGCGAGCGGCCGCGGTGCACCATGCGCCCCGCGATCTCGGCGGCCTCGTCGTGCACCATCGCCACGTGCACCGAGACGATCCGGGCGCCCCGCCCGGAGCGGGCGCGCAGCGGCACCCGGGCGTGCAGGGTGAGTCGTGCGGTGAGCTGGGCGTAGACGTCCGGAGCCATCCAGGCGGCCATCTGGCGGACGGGCCGCTCGCCCGACAGCACCTCGACGAGCGCCTGCATGAACCGCGCGGCCCGCTCCCGGATGGCCCGCGCGTCGCCCCGTTCGACGGGGGCGGGCAGGACGGGACTCATGCCCGGGAACGGCAGGGGGATCTGGCCCGGGGACGGCTCGACGGCTTCGGTGGTGGGTCCGACGAAGGGCGTGACGGGCACGGGTGCGAGCAGCGTGGTCGCATTCTTCATGAGGGCTCCTTCGTGGGCGGTGGCACGAGCAGCTGATCCGGTCTGATCAGATCGGGGTCGGCGCCGATGACGTCGAGATTGGCGCGGTGCCACGCGGCGGTCGCATCGGCGACGGCGGCGTCGGAGGCGTCGGAGGGCAGGGACCGCGCGGCGATCGCCCAGAGCGTGTTGCCGGGGCACACCCGCACCTCGGCCGCGGGGCGGGCGGAGGCCGGAGCGGCGGCGGACGTCGCGATGCGGTGGGACGTCGCGGGGGAGTCGGGCCGGTCGGGCAGCGCCAGCCCGCTGACGACGTGCCGTGGTGCGGTGGGTGCCGGCACCTGCTCGGCGTGCGCCGGCGCGATCGTGAGCGCGCCGGCCGCCCCCACGAGCAGCGCGCGTCGCAGCGCGACGGGCGTGACCGCGGTGACGACGCGGGACGACGCGCCGACCAGGACCGCCGCTGCGACCAGGAGCGTCCAGCACGCGAGGCCGAGCACCACCAGCGAGCCCGCCGCGACGGCTGCAACCGGGAAGGAGCGGTCGGTCAGGTCGGACGCGAGGGACGGCGCGGTCGGGGCCAGCAGGACCGATGCGACGACGGAGGTCGCCACGAGGGTCCATCCGCTGGCCGAGATTTGCATGAGCACGCTCCGTGACGTTTGAATACGTTTGATGACATCGAAGTACGAATCGAAACGAGTGTCAACGTCTCACGCCTGAGAGGTGTGGACATCCGGTAGCGTGCGGCCCGTGCGATGGGACAGGTTGTTCGACGATCTCGAGGCGCAGGCCGAGGAGATGGAGCGTGACGAGCGTGACGCGCTCGCCGACGAGCTGCGTGACGGCGACTGGTCCGAGACGGGGTGGCGCGACCTGCTGGGCGGGATCGTGACGCTCGAGCTGGTCGGGGGTGCACGCCTGACCGGCACGGTCACGCTCGTCAACCAGACGCTGGTCCAGGTCGCGGGTGACCGCACCGACCACGTCGTGGCCGCGGGCGCCGTGACGGTGGTGCACGCCGCCGAGCGGCGCGCCGACGGGACGGGACGCGTCGCGGCGGCCCTGGGGTGGGGCCACGTGTTCCGCGCCCTGCGCGACGCGGGGCAGGACGTCGTGCTGCGACTGGTCGACGGCAGCTCACGCGAGGGGGTCGTCGCGGCCGTCGGTGCCGACTTCGTGCGGGTCGTGACGCCCGCGGGACTGGCTCAGGACGTCGTGTGGGCCGCGATCGTGGTGGTCAGCGGTCGGACGTGACGTCGTCGTCCGCCGAGGCGTCGAGCATCTCGCGGGCGTCGTGGTCGGCCCGCGCGTACTGCCGGGAGATGTAGTCCTCGAGCTGGTCGTTCTCGATGCGCCACTGGCCGCGGCCGCCGATCTGGATGCCGCGCAGCTCGCCGGAGCGGACGAGCGCGTAGACCTGGCGCACCGTGACGTTGAGCACCTCGGCGACGTCCGCCAGCGTGAGGAACCGCTGGCTGGAGGAAGGCATGCGTCCAGTTTCCCATGCCCCGGTGTCAGGTGTCCGCGAGGTCGTGAGATCTGTGGACGACGCCGAGGGGGTCTGGACGGGAGGCGCCGAACTCGGTAGAACCGTGCCATGACGAACTGGCGGGGGCCTGCGAGCACAGGCAGAACGGCACCACGACTGCAGATCAGACGTTGGCGCGACCCGCGCCTCGTCCTCGGGATCATGCTCGTGCTGGGCGCGACGGTGCTGGGTGCGCGCCTGGCCGCGGCGGGCGACGACCGGGTCGAGTACTGGGCCGTCGGCGACGGCGCCACCCCGGGCGACACGGTCTCGCGCGACGACCTGCGAGCCGTCGAGGTACGGCTTCCCGACGGTGCCGCCGACAACTACATCCGCACCGACGAGGCGTTCGACGCGCCGCTGGAGGACCTGGTCTGGGCGCACCGGGTGACGTCCGGCTCGTTGGTGGGGCGCGACGCCCTCGTCAGCAGGTCGTCGACGCCCCGCGGCGAGCTCCCGCTGAGCGTGGCGCAGGGCGCGGCGCCGTCCGACCTCGCCCACGGCGACGTCGTCGACGTCTGGGTGGGTCCGGGTCCGGGCGACGACTCCGGTGGGCCGGCCGTCCGGGTGCTCGAGGGCGTGCGGGTGCTGCGCACCGGTGGCGACGCCGTCGCGGCGGGCGGGTCGCTGGCCCGGACGGTGCTGGTCGACGTCGACCAGGACCGACTCGGCACCGAGGTCGTCAGCGCCGTCGCGACGGGGCACGTCACCCTCGTCAGGATCGTCTGACGTGGACGTCGTGATCGCGGCCGGTGGCGCAGCGTGGGAGGAGCCGGCGATCCGCGAGGTCGAGGCGTCCACGGCGCTGCGCCTCGCCCGCCGGTGCGTCGACGTCGCCGACCTGCTCGCGATCGCGCACACCGGGCGCGCCGCCGCCGCGATCGTCTCGGTCGATCTCGCGGGTCTCGACGTCGACACGGTCGCGCGCCTGCGGGGCGACGGCATCGAGGTCGTGACGATCGGGCCCGCCACCGAGCGGGTCGCGGCGCTCGGCATCGGCCGCACGCTGCGTCTCGGCGACCTCGACGAGCTCGCTCGTGAGCAAAGGACGCCGCCCGCCGCAGACGCCGCCCGCCGCACGCCCCTCGTCGCCGTCTGGGGTCCCGGCGGGGCGCCCGGGCGCAGCACCGTGGCGCTGGGCCTGGCATCGTCCGCCGCGGCCCGGGGCGTCGACACGGTCCTGGTCGACGCCGACACCCACGGCGGTGCCCTGGGCCAGATGCTCAGCGTGCTCGACGACGTCAGCGGTCTCGTGGCCGCGTGCCGGGCCGCCAACAACGGACGCGCGAGCGAGGTCGCCGACCACCTGCTCGGGATCGACCCGTCGCTGCGGCTGCTGACCGGGCTGCCGCGGGCCGACATGTGGTCGCAGGTGCGCACCGCGGCGATGCAGGTCGTGCTCGACGAGCTGCGCGACCGGTCGCAGCTGGTGGTCGCTGACGTCGGCGCGCCGATCGAGACGGCCCCGGGCCCGGGGCCGTCGCGCCACCAGACGACCCGGCAGGTGCTCGAGTCGGCCGATGTCGTGGTGGTGGTCGGACGGCCCGATCCCGTCGGCCTGTCGCGTCTCGTCCGTTCGGTCCACGAGCTCGCGGAGGCACTCCCGGACGTCCGGCCCGTCGTGGTCGTCAACCAGATGCGCTCGACGCTCGGCTGGCACGAGCGCGAGGTCCGCGCGACGGTGCTGCGCCTGGCCGGTGTCGAGCCCGTCGTCCACCTGCCGCACGACCAGTCGGGCCTCGACCTGGCCGCCGTCAGCGGCCGCAGCCCGCGCGAGGCGGCCCCGTCGTCGCCGTTCGTGGCCCGCGTCGAGGTGCTGACGTCGCACGTGCTCGACCGGCTCGTCTCGCCCGACGCGCTCGCGGGGTCGACCCACTGACCCGGTGGTAACTTCTCTGCAAGTCGTCTTGAGGAGAGTCATGCAGAGGTTGAGCCCCCTGGACGCGATGTTCCTGCAGCAGGACAGCCCGACCGTCCCCCGCCAGGTGGCCTCGCTCGCGATCCTCGAGGCCGGGGGTCGGCTCGACTACGACCGGCTGATCCACGTCATCAACGAGCGCATCGACCTCGTCCCCCGCTACCGGCAGATCCCGCGCTCCGTCCCCGGCGCCCTCGGCACCCCGGTGTGGGTCGACGACGAGAGCTTCGACATCTCCCTGCACGTGCGCCGCTCGGCGCTGCCGCGTCCCGGCACGGTCGACGCGCTGCACGAGCTGGTCGGGCGGCTCATCGCCCGCCGGCTCGACCTCGACCGCCCGCTGTGGGAGCTCTACCTGATCGAGGGCCTCGAGAACGGACGCGTCGCCCTGCTGTTCAAGTCGCACCAGGCGCTCGTCGACGGCTCGGAGACCGTCGACCTCGCGCAGGTGCTGCTCGAGGAGACCGCGCACGAGCGCGACATCCCGTTCGAGGAGTGGAACCCGCGCCCCGCGCCCAACGGCGCCGAGCTGCTGGTCGAGACCGTCAGCCGCAACGTGCGGCGCCCCGCCGAGGCCCTGCGCATCACCGAGCACAACCTCGGACGCCTGGCCCGCAAGCTGCCCGTCGTGGGATCGGACGCCCAGGCGCCCCACGGCGTCCTGTCGACCGAGCTGAGCCGTCACCGGCGCTTCGCCTCGCTGGCCGTCAGCCTCGACGACCTGCGACGCATCCGCGAGTACCACGGCGGCACCGTCAACGACGTCATCCTCGCGTGCATCGCCGGTGGCATCCGCGGCTGGATGCTGACCCGCGCCGAGCCCGTGACCGCCAAGACGAGCTTCCGGGCGATGGTGCCGATGTCGGTCGTCGCGAAGGACGGCCTGCCGACGTCGCTGGGCTCGAAGGTGCGCGGCCACCTGCTGTCGCTGCCGGTCGGCGAGTCCAATCCCGTCGTGCGCCTGCACCAGGTGTCGTACGCGCTGAAGGACCACCGCGAGACCGGCTCGGCCGTCGCCGCGAGCAAGCTGGCCGGCCTGCCGGGCTTCGCGACCTCGACGTTCCACGCCGTCGGGGCGCGGGTCGCCGACGCGGGCGCCGGACGCGGGCACCAGATCGTCATCACGAACGTGCCCGGCCCGCAGGAGGCGCTGTACCTGGCCGGCGAGGCGGTCGCCGAGGTCTACCCGTGCATCCCGCTCAGCGGTCGGCGCGCGGTCGCGATCGGCGTGACGTCGTACCACGGCCAGGTCTTCTTCGGCATCGTCGCCGACCGCGAGGCGATCCCGGACGTCGACGTGCTCGCGCAGTGCGTCGAGGACGCGCTCGCCGAGCTCGTCGAGTCGGTCGAGGACCGGCGCACCCGCGCACCGCGTGGACGTCAGCGTCCGGCACGCCCATGAGCAGCACGCACCCCACGAGAGGACGAGCATGAGGGTCTACCTGGGACTCGACGTCGACGAGCTGGTCGCGCTCGAGGCCGGCGGATCGGTGACGCCCGCCGAGTCGTTCGTCGCGGCCTCGACCGACGAGGAGGACGAGCTCGCGGCGCTCGAGGAGGCGGCCGAGCACGGCGCCGTCGCGGCCGCGGCCGAGGTCGACGACCCCGACGGGCCCGTCGCGCTGATCGACGTGGCCTCGCTGCACCTCGACCTCGACGACAGCGGCGACCTCGCGTGGTTCGCACCACAGGAGATCGCCGCCGTCATCGAGCTGGTGCGTCGCTAGAGCTTCGACATCCCGTACTCGACCTCTTCGCGCAGCGAGGCGCGGATGGCCTTGGCGACCTCGGGCTCGATCTTCTTGCCGAGGAACGGGATCTTGACCGTCACGTCGCCGTCGACGGTGAAGTCGGCGCCGCCCTCGACGGCGAAGAGCCTGGCCCTGCCCACCATCTCGGCGGGCTGACCGATGATGCTGACCTTGACGTCGGCGGTGCGGTTGCCCGACGCGTCGGGCCCGCTCCAGACCTCGGTCTGCTTGACCTTGACGGTGCTGCCCGTGAGCTTCTTGACGAAGTCGGGCATGTCGGCGGGCTGGGTGCGCACGATCGTGACCGTCGCGCCCTCGCCCTTCGGCTCGACCGTGACCTCGTAGTCGCTGGCGCCCTGGTTGACGCACGACTCGGTGCGGAACGCCTGGTCGACGAGCAGGCCGTAGACCGCGTCGACGCCGGAGTCGCGGTAGGAGAACTTCTCGGTCAGCTTCATTCGGCGGCCTGCTGGTCGCCGGCGGCGAGGGCCTTGAGCTCGGACAGGCGAGCCTCGACCTCGGTCTGCGTGGTGTCGCCCTCGAGCTCGGCGAACTGGGCGTCGAGGCTCGACGCGGCGAGCTCGGCCTGCCCGGCGACCTGCGCCTCGTCGCGGCGCACCTTCTCCTCGAAGCGTGACAGCTCGCTCGTGGGGTCGAGGACGTTGATCGACGACACGGCGCTCTGCACCTTGGCCTGCGCCTCGGCGGTCTTGGCCCGCGCCACGAGCTGGTCGCGCTTGGTCTTGAGCTCGCCGAGCTTGCCCTGCATGTTGACGAGGCCGGCCTTGAGCTGCTCGACGGTCTGGTTCTGGGCGGCGATCTGCGGGGCGGCGGCCTTGGCCTCGTTCTCGAAGCCGATCTGCTTGCTCAGCGCGACCTTGGCGAGCGAGTCGAACTTGTCGGCCTCGCCGGTCTGGCCGGCGGCGCGCAGGGCGTCGGCCTTCTGCGAGGCGGCGATGGCCTTGCTGCCCCACTCCTTGACGGCGGCGACGTCCTCGGCGTGATCGGCCTCGGCGAGCCGCAGGTTGCCGATCGTCTGGGCGACGGCGTCCTGCGCCTCGGCGATCGAG
Organism: Aeromicrobium sp. CFBP 8757; assembly: GCF_014841755.1. NCBI lineage: Bacteria > Bacillati > Actinomycetota > Actinomycetes > Propionibacteriales > Nocardioidaceae > Aeromicrobium > Aeromicrobium sp. CFBP 8757. The sequence goes on along the minus strand of NZ_JACYUM010000004.1, from coordinate 261,184 downwards.
GACGTGTAGTCGCGCACGAGCTGGTCGAGCATCTTCTCGGGGTCCTCGGCCTTGTCGAGGAGCGAGTTGATGTTGGCGCGGGTCAGCTGACCGATGCGCCCGAGGATGGACTGTTTCTGTGCCATCAGGGGTCCGTCACTTTCGTCAGTCGGCGAACTCTGGAGGATGCCGTCGCCCTCGATCTTGCTGCATCACCGGTGACGAGACAACAGATCGAGGGCCGGCGGGCGTCTCAGGCGACGGACGGGAGGTGCCGACGGGACGTCCTGAAGATCCACGTGCGCATCAGCACGAAGCGCATGACGGTCACGAACAGGTTCGCGGCGGTCAGCACGACGACCTCGACGAGCGGGTGCCCGTCGCCCTGCAGCGCCCGCAGCACCCAGATCGCGCCGCTCGTCACGGCGAGCCCGCAGCCGAACACCAGCAGGCCCTGGAGCTGGTGGCGCAACGCTCCGGACGGCCCGCGCAGGCCGAACGTGAACCGCCGGTTGGCGGCGGTGTTGGCGATCGCCGTGACGGCCAGCGCCACGGCATTGGCCTCGAAGGCGCCGAGGCTGCCGCGCAGCAGCACGTACAGCAGCCCGTACGCGGCGGTCGACAGGACACCGATCAGGGCGAAGACGACCATCTGGGCGCTGAGCCGCCCGCCGGCGCTGCTGGTCGTGGCGCGGCCGAGGGCCTCGGCGACGTCCGCGAGCGGGATGCGTCCGCGCACGAGCGACCACCCGAGCCGTCCCATGCCGCGCAGGTCGGCCGCTGCCGTCCGGGCGATGTCGACCCGGCTGTCGGGGTCGTCGACCCAGTCGACGGGCACCTCGTGGATGCGCAGGCCGGCGCGCTCGGCGACGACCAGCAGCTCGGTGTCGAAGAACCACTCGTCGTCCTCGATCAGCGGCAGCAGCTGGGCGGCGACGTCGCGCCGGATGGCCTTGAAGCCGCACTGGGCGTCCGAGAACCGGGCCCGCAGGGCGCCGCGCAGCAGGACGTTGTAGCCGCGCGAGATGACCTCGCGACGCGGCCCGCGGGTCGTCCGCGACGTGCGGGCCAGCCGCGAGCCGATCGCCAGGTCGGAGTGGCCCGACAGCAGGGGGGCGACGAGCGGCAGCAGGGCGTTCAGGTCGGTCGACAGGTCGACGTCCATGTAGACCAGCACCTCGGCGTCCGAGTGCGACCACGCCTCCTTCAGCGCCCGGCCCCGTCCCTTGCGGGTCAGGCTGACGACGCGGACGTCGTCGAAGCGGTGGGCCAGCTGGTGGGCCAGCAGGCTCGTCGCGTCGGTGCTGGCGTTGTCGGCGATCGTGATGCGGTGCTCGAACGGCAGGGTGCGCAGGTGGTCCCTGACCTTCTCGACGGAGGCGACGAGCGCCTTCTCCTCGTTGAACACCGGGATGACGATGTCGAGGACGGGTGCGCGGCCGGGGGAGGGGCGGCTGCCGGGAGCCGTGGCCGTGGCGGTCACTGGACACCTCCGCTGAGGTCGTAGAGCGTGACGCCGTCGACGGTCTGGGCCGTGAAGTTGTCGGCGACCCAGGCGGCGATGTCGGAGCTGGAGCTGCTGCCGCCGGTCTGGCCGCCACCGCCTCCGCCGAACCCGCCGCCACCGCCGATGAAGTAGTGGATCTCGCCGTCGGCGACCCGCTGCTCGAACTCGGCGAGCGTCGGGCTGGGGTCGGAGCCGTTGAAGCCGCCGATCGCCATGACGGGCAGCTCGGTCGCGAGCTGGTAGCCGGCCGCGGTGTTGGAGCCGACGGCCGCGGCGACCCAGGTGTACGAGTCGGCGTCGGTCTCGAGCAGGGCGTTGATCTCGGCGGTCGACTCCGAGCCGTTGAGCAGTCCGCCCGCGCCTCCTCCGCCGCCGCGGGACGGCGTCCCGTTCGGCGCGGTGGGCGTCTGCGTCTGCCCCTGCCCCTGTCCCTGTCCCTGCCCCTGCGTCATGCCCGGGGGACGGCCCATCCCGTCCATGCGTCCGCCGCCCGGGCCGCCCATGCCGCCCCCGGTGCTGGGACCGGCCGACGGGATGGAGCCCGTGTGCGCGGTCGACGCGGTGTCGACGGCGTAGGCCGCCGGTCCGACGAGGACGGCTGCGAGGGACGTCGCGATGACGGCGACGACGGCGCGACGCGGCAGCAGCCGGTGCAGGACGACCAGGAACGCGGCGGCCGTGCCCGCGGCGACGACGACGTACTTGAGCCACGGCACGAAGTCGGTCGCGCGGTCGAGCAGGACGAAGCCCATGACGGACGTCATCGCGATGACGAAGGCCGCGCCGAGCGCCGCGACGGGCGACTCGCGCTTGTCCCACAGGATGCTCGCGCCGATGCCGACCAGCGCGGCGATCGCCGGTGCCAGCGCCACGGTGTAGTAGGCGTGGAAGATGCCGGCCATGAAGCTGAACGTCAGGCCCGTGACCAGCAGCCAGCCGCCCCACACGACCAGGCCCGTGAGCTGACGGTCGGAGCGTCCGGCGCCCTTGCGGAACCACAGGCCGAGACCCAGCAGCACCAGCGCGGCGGGCAGCAGCCAGGCCACCTGGCCGCCGATCTCGGACGTGAAGAGGCGCAGGATGCCGGTCTGGCCCCAGCCGCCCCCGCCGCCGACCGAGCCGGTCTCGTTCCCGTTGAGGCGGCCGAGGCCGTTGTAGCCGAGCGTCAGCTCGAGGATCGAGTTGTCCTGCGAGCCGCCGATGTAGGGGCGGCTCGAGGCGGGCCACAGCTCGACGATCGCGATCCACCAGCCGCCGGCCAGGATCATGGCTCCGAACGCGACCAGCAGGTGCTTGAGCCGCGTCACGACACCGACGCGCGCGGCCACCAGGTAGACCAGCGCGAGCGGGGGCAGCACCAGGAAGGCCTGCAGCATCTTGGTCAGGAAGGCGAAGCCGACGAGCGCGCCGCCGAGCGCGAGCCACCGCACGGCGCGCGCGGGGTTCTCGATCGCGCGGATCGTCGCGTGCACGGCGCCGATCAGCAGCAGCGTCAGCAGGGCGTCCGGGTTGTTGAAGCGGAACATCAGCACCGCCACGGGGGTCAGCGCGAGCGCCGCTCCGGCGAGCAGGGACGCCCAGGCGTTGTGCGTCGTGCGGCGGACCGTCGCGTACAGCAGCCCGACCGATGCGACGCCCATCAGCGCCTGAGGCACGAGCATGGCCCACGACGACAGGCCGAAGACGCGCACCGACAGCGACATGGGCCACAGCGACATCGGCGTCTTGTCGACCGTGATCGAGCTCGCGGCGTCGGACGAGCCGAAGAAGAACGCCTTCCACGACTCCGACCCGGCCTGCGCGGCCGCGGCGTAGAACGAGTTGGCCCAGCCCGAGGCGCCGAGGCCCCACAGGTAGAGCAGGGCCGTGGCCAGCAGCAGCCCCAGCAGGGCCGGCCGGACGAGCGGGGAGTCGTCCTCGCGGCCGCGCCAGAGGCGGTGGGCGCGGGACGGGGCCGGAGGAGCGGCCGGTGCGGTGGCGTCGCGTCGGGGTGTCGGCGTGGGGGCCGAGATCGTGGTCTGGGTCATGCCCCCACGATGCGATCGCAGGTTGGGGCGAGGGTGTGCTGAGTCTGTGCCGAGTCTGTGAGCGTCAGGCGGTCGGCAGCGTCAGTGTGAACGTCGTGTCGCCCGGCACGCTGCGGACGGTCGCGTCGCCTCCGTGGGCGTGCATGATCGCCTTGACGAGCGACATGCCGAGCCCCGCGCCGCCCGACGCGCGGGTGCGCGACGAGTCGCCGCGGGTGAAGCGCTCGAACACCGTCGGCAGCAGGGCGGGGTCGATGCCGGGGCCGTCGTCGTGGACGTCGACGCGCACGACGTCCGCGCTCGAGAGCCGCACCGACACCGTCGTGCCCGGGGGCGTGTGGCGGGTCGCGTTGGTGACGAGGTTCGTGACGGCCTGGTGCAGCCGCTGCTCGTCGCCCGTGACGGTGACGGGCTCGTCGGGGACGTCGAACGTCCAGCGCCGCTCGGGGTCGCGCACCCGGGCGTCGTCGACGGCCTCGACGACCAGGCGCGTCACGTCGACGGGGCGGCGGTCGACGCCGCGTCCCGCGTCGAGGCGGGCCAGCAGCAGCATGTCCTCGACGAGCGTCGACATGCGTCCGGCCTCCGACTCGACCTTCGCCAGGATCTGGTCGGGGTCGGCGCGGCCCGTGCGCCGGCTCAGCTCGGCGTAGCCCTTGATCGTCGACAGGGGGGTGCGCAGCTCGTGGGAGGCGTCGGCGAGGAACTGGCGCACCTGCTGCTCGCTCTCGTGGCGGGCGTCGAGCGCCTGCTCGACGTGGCCGAGCAGCTGGTTGAGCGCCTCGCCGACCTGGCCGACCTCGGTGCCGGGGTCGGTCAGCGTGTCGGGGACGCGGACGGTCTCGCCGACCTCGCCCGACGACAGCGGCATCGCGGTCACCTGGTGCGCGGTCTGCGCGACGTCGCGCAGGGGCTGCAGCTGGCGTCGGACGAGGATGCGCCCGGCGACGGCGGCGACGCCGATGCCGAGCACGGCGAGCAGCGACTCCCACCAGACGAGCGCCTGGATCGTGCCGTCGACGTCCTCGGTGGGGATGCCCTGCACGAGCACGTCGCCGCTGCTGAGGGTCGTCGCGGCGACGCGGAACGAGCCGAGGCCCGTCACCTGCACCGTGACCGGGTCGCGCCCGGGGACGACGTCCTCGAGCGAGTCGAGCGCCGACGTCGACATCTCCCGGCGGCTGCCCGACGACGTGATCGACCGCCCGGTGGCCGAGCCGTCGCGGTAGACGGCGGTCAGGCTGCCCTCGCGGTTGCCGCGGGCGTCGGGCGGCGGTCCGATGCCCGAGCGCGGCGTCGTCGGGTCGATGCCGGGCACCCCGCCGTTGGCGGCCATGCTGCTGCGCTCGAGCGATCCCTCGACCTGCCGGTCGAGCTGCCCCGTCAGGTACGACCGCATGACGAGCGTCGCGGTCAGCGCGACCAGCACGCTCACGACGGCGACGAGCGCGACGACCGTGACGATGAGGCGTCCGGTCAGGGACGACGGCAGCAGCCGGCGCACGTCAGCCGACCGGCTTCAGGACGTACCCCGCACCGCGCTTGGTGTGGATCATCGGCTCGTGGCCGGCGTCGATCTTCTTGCGCAGGTACGAGATGTAGAGCTCGACGACGTTGTCCTGCCCGCCGAAGTCGTAGTCCCACACCCGGTCGAGGATCTGCGCCTTCGACAGCACCCGGCGCGGGTTGCGCATCATGAAGCGCAGCAGCTCGAACTCGGTCGCCGTGAGGTCGATCTCGCGCCCGGCGCGGACGACGTCGTGGCTGTCCTCGTCGAGGGTGAGGTCGCCGACCTCGATGACCGAGCTGGGGCGCTCGTCCATCGCGCCGGCGCGCCGCATCAGGCCGCGCAGGCGGGCGATGACCTCCTCGAGGCTGAACGGCTTGGTGACGTAGTCGTCGCCGCCCGCCGTGAGCCCCGCGACGCGGTCCTCGACGGAGTCGCGGGCGGTCAGGAACAGCACGGGGATCCCGGGCGCGAAGGCGCGCACCTTGCGCAGCACCTCCATGCCGTCGTAGTCGGGCAGCATCATGTCGAGCACGATCGCGTCGGGAGCGAACTCCTTGGCCGCCGCGACGGCCTTGCGGCCCGTCCCGGCGGTGCGGATCTCCCACCCCTCGTAGCGCAGGGCCATCTGGAGCAGCTCGGCGATGTTGACCTCGTCGTCGACGACGAGGACGCGCAGCGGGGACCCGTCGGCGCGAGTCAGTGAGGAAGCCATGAGGACAGTGTGGACGGGCTGGCCGGGCAGCGCATGGGTGTCCGCTGTGAGAAACCTGTGAACGTGCGACCCAGCCGACGGCGAGCGTGCGCACAGGTTCCTGACAGGTGGGCGACGGACCGTGGGGCCATGAGTGATGTGCAGAGGTCAGAGGTGCAGGACGCGGAGCGCTCGTCGTCGGGCACGTGGTCGACCCGGACGCTCGTCGTCGCCGCGGTCGTCACGGTGGCGCTGGGCGCGGGGGCCGGGGCGGCCCTCGGCAGCGCGGGCGGGGACGCCGGCAGCGGCGGCTTCGGTGGCGGCCGGGGCGGGTTCCCCGGTGGTGCTCCGGGCCAGATGCGCGGGCAGCTCGGGCAGCCGGGCGTCGGCCAGGGCCAGGGACAGCAACCGGGACAGCTCCCCGGTCAGCCTCCCGCCCAGGGTCGGCAGCAGGTGCCCGGGCAGGCGCCCGGCACGGGCGGCGCGCCGTCGGGCGGCGACCCGGTCGACGACGGCAGCACTGCCACGATCTAGTCACCCGGCGTCCACCGGCGCGAAAGTGCGATTCCAACCGGCGTCACGGGATCGCGGGACCTTATACTCGGTCACGACAACCGCCCATCGACAGGAGCAGTGCCGTGGCGAAGAGGACCATCGAAGTCATCACCAGTGATCTCTCGGGCGACGAGCTCGAGCCGGGTCAGGGCGAGACGATCATCTTCTCGGTGGGTGGGGCCGACTACTCGATCGACCTGACGGACGCCGAGGCCGACGAGTTCCGCTCCACGTTCGACCGCTACGTCAAGGTCGCGTCGCGCGCGAGCTCGCGCGGCACGCAGTCGACCTCGTCGGCCCGCAAGCCGTCGGGCTCGGGGCGTTCGTCCGAGGAGCTCGCGCACATCCGCGCGTGGGCCAAGGACAACGGCCACGACGTCAGCGAGCGCGGCCGCATCAAGGCCGAGGTCATCGAGGCGTTCGACAAGGCCCAGGGCTGAGCCGGCCCCGGGCCTCGGCCCGTCAGTTCGAGTAGGGCCGGGAGTCGCCGCCGGCGTCGCACGTGCTGCCGGCCAGGCGTGACGGGAAGTCGTACCGCTCGAGCGTCGCGCAGTCGACGAGCGACTGGCCCGTCCACGCCTGCGTCCACGCACCGCCCGACTTCGCCCACAGCACGGCCGAGCCGCCGCACCCCGGGGCGGAGTAGCCGCCGCGGGCCCAGCCGCCGGTGTCGAGCTGCGTCACGGTGATGCGGGGCGCCTCGGTGCAGCCCTCCACGCCCTGCGCGGACTGCTTCGCGATCGAGGCGGCGATGAAGGTCTTGAAGTCGAGGGGCGCGCCGGAGAGCTTCGAGACGTCGGACACCGCGGCGATCGTGATGCCGTCCTCGTCGACGGCCTCGTAGTCGATGTAGGTGCCGGGCTTGACGGCCGGCTCCTTCGTCGTCGCCGTCGGGGACGGCTCCTTCGTCGTGCTGGTCTTCGTGGGTGCCGGGGTGGTGGGCGCGTCGGTCGCGGTGGGGGAGTCGGTGGACGTCGAGGGAGCCGCCGTGTCGGCGTCGCCGTCGGATCCGCAGGCGCCGAGCAGCAGCACCGTCGAGGTCGCGAGAGCGGTGGCGACCAGTCGTGTACGCGTCATGAGCACATGATGCCTCGTCGCCGCCGTGAGCCGCGTGAGGCTAGCGGCCGGTCGTGCCGTCGATCGACTCGCGCAGCAGGTCGGCGTGGCCGTTGTGCCGCGCGTACTCCTGCACCAGGTGCACGTAGACCATGCGCAGCGACATCGCGTGGCCGTGCACGTCGATCGTGTGGTCGAGGTCGATGCCCGCGACGGCGCGGTCGGCGTGCGTCCACTCGTCGCGCAGCTGGTCGACGGCTCCCGGTGCGTCGGCGGGGTCGATCCGGTTGAAGTCGGTGTCGTCGTGCGCCTCGAAGTCGTGCAGGTGCTCGACGTCCTCGCCGGCGACGCGCTTGCGCAGCCAGATGCGCTCGACCTTCGCGAGGTGCCGCACGAGCCCCAGCAGGCTGAGGTTCGACGAAGCGATGGGGCGCAGGGCGAGCTGGTCGGCCGTGAGCCCGGCGCAGACGTTGACGAGCGTGCGGCGCTGGTGCGACAGCATGCCCTCGAGGATCGGACGCTCGGCCCCCGCCGTGGGGCCGTCGACGGGGTCGGGGGTGGGGGAGAGCCAGGTCATGGCTCGATCGTCCCACCTCGGCCGCGGTGCGCCGTCCTGCCGGGGTCAGCGAATGGCGGGCTGCAGCAGGACGTCGGAGAACGTGGCGACCGAGGCGGTGCTGGCGCGGTTGAGCGAGGCCTTCGACGGCTGCCGCGCGATGTCGTTGGGCACGAGGCAGTCGGTGCCGGGCGGCAGCTCGCGGTCGCTGATCGCACCCTCGGGACGACGCTTCTGGTAGCCGCTCGACGCGCCGCCGTCCTTGGCGTAGGTGCAGGTGGGGGTCGTGTCGGTCAGGGCGAGGCCGAAGGCCGCGTCCCAGTTGTCGCCGTTGGGTTCCAGCACCGAGAACGTGCCCTCGAGCAGGTAGGGGTAGAGCACGAAGATCGTCTGGATGCCCGTCAGGTTGGCCAGCAGCGGCTCGTTGGCGGTGCGCAGGTCGCGCAGGATCGTGCCGAGGTCGGCCGCGTTCTCGTCGACGACGGCGTTGACCGTCGCGGCCGCGTCCCCGCCCTTGTCGAGCAGGCGTCGCACGTCGGGGTCGGCGTCGACGAGGGTGTCGGAGAGCTTGGCGAGGTTGTCGGAGAACTCCGAGATCGCGCCGCGCTGGTCGATCTGCGTCTGCAGCACGCTGTCGGAGTTGCGGATCAGCGAGCGGGTCACGTCGATGTTGGCATCAGCGGTCTGGATGAACGTCGACGTCGTGTCGAGGATGCGCGCCAGGTCGGGGCCGGTGCCTTCGAACGCCTGGCCCAGCTCGGAGATCACGGTCTGCAGGTTGTCGGTGTTCACCGAGGTGACGAGGGTGTTGACGTCCGTCAGCAGCTGGGTCGACGAGATCGGGATGGCGGTGTTCTCGACCGCGATCTCGGTGCCCTGCGCGAGGTAGGGGGCCGTGGTGCCGCGGGGGCGGATGTCGACGAACTGCTCGCCGATCGCCGACTTGTTGGCGACGACGAGCTGGGCGTCGGCCGAGATGCGGGGCGCGCTCTTCTCGATGTCGAGGTCGACCAGGACGCCGTCGGGCTCGGGCGTCAGACGTCCGACGCGTCCGACCTCGATGCCGCGGTACGTCACGGGGGCGCCGTCGAAGATGCCGCCGGAGTCGGTGAAGTGGGCCTGCACGGTGTAGGTGCGGTCGACCACGAGCCGGTCGAGCTGGGCGTAGCGCCCGCCGACGAACACGCCGCCCAGCAGGGTCACGAGGGCGAAGACCATCAGTTGGATCTTCGTGCGCCGCACGATCACTCGGCGGCCCCCTCTCAGTCCATACCGCGAGTATGTTCGCGTTCAACCTATCGGCAGGTACCGGCGATCGGGCGGCCGGGAGCACGTGAGCCCGGTCACGTCCGGCTCGTTATTTGTCATGCGCGTGACAAGAAATCCCCAGGCCGGCCGATGGTGTCTTCACAACCCGCGGAGGTTTCGCCACTCTGATCGCAGGCATTCCTGCGGGGAAGGGGTGATCGCGATGCAGTCGTCGACGTCGGCGCTGACCGAGCGCGTGCGCGACCTGGTGCGCCAGCGACGCGTCGACCCGCGCAATGACGCCGCCTCGGTGCGGTTGGCGGCGCGCGACGCGATCGCCGAGCACGAGGCCCGCAGCCTGACCGGTGCGGTCGCGACGCTCGACGACCCCGAGGTCGTGATCGGCCAGATCGTCGCCGACGTGTCGGGCTTCGGGCCGCTGCAGTCACTGCTGGACGACGAGACGGTCGAGGAGATCTGGATCAACGAGCCGTCGCGGGTCTTCGTCGCCCGGCACGGACGCCACGAGCTGACGTCGCTGATGCTGACGCCCGAGCAGGTGCGCGAGCTCGTCGAGCGCATGCTGTCGTCGTCGGGGCGGCGGCTCGACGTCAGCCAGCCGTTCGTCGACGCGATGCTTCCGGGCGGGCACCGGCTGCACGTCGTCCTCGACGGCATCGCCCGCGGGTTCGCGGCCGTCAACGTCCGCAAGTTCGTGGCCCGGGCCCACTCGCTGACCGACCTCGTGGGCCTCGGCACCCTCGACACCCCCACCGCGGCGTTCCTCGACGCGAGCGTCAGGGCGGGGCTGAACGTCGTCGTCTCCGGAGGCACGCAGGCCGGCAAGACGACGCTGCTCAACTGCCTCGCCGCCTCGATCCCCGGCTCGCAGCGACTGATCTCGGCCGAGGAGGTCTTCGAGCTGCAGACAGGACACCCCGACTGGGTCGCGATGCAGACGCGCCAGGCCGGGCTGGAGGGCACGGGCGAGATCGACCTGCGGGCGCTCGTCAAGGAGGCGCTGCGCATGCGTCCGTCGCGCATCATCATCGGTGAGGTGCGGGCGGCCGAGTGCCTCGACCTGCTGCTCGCCCTCAACGCGGGCCTGCCGGGCATGGCGAGCATCCACGCCAACTCGGCCCGTCAGGCGCTGGTCAAGCTGTGCACGCTGCCGCTGCTGGCCGGCGACAACATCGGCTCGCGCTTCGTCGTGCCGACGGTGGCGGCGTCCGTCGACCTCGTCGTCCACACGGGCCTCGACGCCGACGGCAGCCGCGCGGTCCGCGAAGTCGTCGCCGTCACCGGCCGGGTCGAGAACGGGCTGATCGAGGCCGACCCGGTGTTCGTCCGTCGGTCCGGCCGTCTCGAGCGCGGGCACGGCATGCCGCTGCGCCGCGAGGCGTTCGAGCAGGCCGGCATCGATCTCGACGAGGTCATGGGGGTCGGCCGATGGGCGCCCTGACCGGTTTCATGGCGGGCCTGGGGCTGCTCCTGGTCGCCTGGACGATCACCGATCCGCACTGGCGACCGACGCGCCGGAAGCGCCGAGGGCCGGGACGCCTCGCCGACCTGTTGGCGCGGGCCGGGGTGCAGGGCATCGCGCCGGCCCAGGTCGTCGGCCTGTGCGCGGTCGCCTTCGTGATCACGGCGGTCGTGATGACCGGGGTGTCCGGCGTGGCGGCGATCGGTCTGGTGTTCGGCCTGATGGCGGCGGGGTCGCCGGTCGCGATCCTGCGCGGCCGGGCGCAGCGGCGGTTGCGCGAGCACGCCGCGGTGTGGCCGGACGCCGTCGACAACCTGACCTCGGCGGTGCGGGCCGGGTTGTCGCTGCCCGAGGCGCTGATCCAGCTGGGCGAGCGCGGGCCGGAGGGGCTGCGTGACGCGTTCGTCCAGTTCGGCCGCGACTACCAGGCGACGGGGCGCTTCCACGAGTCGCTCGACCTGCTGAAGGACCGCCTGGCCGACCCCGTGGGTGACCGCGTCGTCGAGGCGCTGCGCATCGCCCGCGAGGTCGGCGGCGGCGACCTCGGACGCATGCTGAGATCGCTCTCGGGATTCCTGCGCGACGACCTCCGGACGCGCGGGGAGCTGGAGTCGCGGCAGTCGTGGACCGTGAACGGCGCCCGGCTGGCCGTGGCGGCACCGTGGCTCGTCCTGCTGCTGATGTGCCTGCAGGGCGAGGTGGTCCAGCGCTTCGCGACCGGGGTGGGGCTCGTGGTCCTGGTGACGGGCGCCGGCCTGTGCGTGACCGCGTACCGGCTGATGATGTGGATCGGACGGCTTCCGACCGAGCGGCGGATCCTCGCGTGACGGGCGCGGTGATCGGCTTCTGCCTCTCCAGCGGGATGCTGCTGGTGGTGTCCGGCTGGGTGCGCACGCGTCGGCCGTCGATCGAGCAGAGGGTGCTGCCCTACGTCCGCGACGTCCTGCCGCAGCTGCCCGCTCCCGCGCGGGCCTCGTCGACGGTGGAGGCGGTGCTCGGCCCCGCCGTGCGGCGCGTCGGGACCGTCGTGGGCGAGGTGCTCGGCGGCAGCGCCAGCGTCTCGCGCCGGCTGACCCGGATGGGGTCGACGACGACGGTCGACGAGTTCAGGGTCAGGCAGGTCGGGTGGGGCGCCGCGGGTCTGGGCGCCGCGGTGGCGCTCTCGAGCGTGCTGTGGACGACGGGACGAGCCGGCGGGCCGGTGCTGCTGGTCGTCTGCGCGCTCGGGTTCGTGGCCGGGGTGCTGTGGTGCGACCAGCACCTGTCGAACCGTGTCGCCGCACGGGAGCAGGCGATGCAGGAGGAGTTCCCGGTCGTCGCCGACCTGCTGGCCCTGGCGGTCGCGGCCGGCGAGAGCCCCGTGGCGGGCCTCGACCGCGTCATGCGGGTGTGCCGGGGCGCGCTGGCCGACGAGCTCGGCGGGGTCGTCGCCGACATCCGCACCGGCACACCCATCGCCGACGCCTTCGACGCCTTGGCGTCGCGGACGGGGGTGGGCAGCATCGCGCGCTTCGCGGAGGGCCTCGCGATCGCGGTCGAGCGGGGCACGCCGCTGGTCGACGTGCTGCACGCCCAGGCCGCAGACGTCCGGGAGTCGGCCCGCCGCGAGCTCATCGAGGCGGGCGGACGCAAGGAGGTCACGATGATGATCCCCGTTGTGTTCCTCATCCTGCCGGTCACCGTCGTCTTCGCGTTCTTCCCCGGATTCGTCGGCCTGCACCTCACCTCAGGCACCTAGGAAAGGAACTGTCATGTCGATCCTCGAGTCACACCGCCACGACGAGCGGGGCGACGTCCCGGGCTGGGTCATGATCACGGTCATGTCGGCCGGGCTCGTCGCGCTCATCACGGCCGTCGCCGGGCCGCGGCTGCAGACGATGCTGACGCAGGCGTTGTCGGCGGTCGGCGGCTGAGACGTGGCCGGTCGCGAGCGCGGTGCGGCCGTGGTCGAGTTCGTGCTGGTGATGGTGCTGCTCGTCCCGCTGGTGCTGGGCATCGCCCAGGTCGCGCTCGTCCTGCACGTCCGCAACACGCTGGCTGCTGCGGCCTCCGAGGGGGCACGGGCGTCCTCGCCCTTGGGTGCCACGCCGGCGGACGGGGCGGCGCGCACCCGGTCGATGATCCGCGCGGCGCTCGACGACCGCTATGCCCAGCAGGTGACGTCGTCGTGGACGTCCGTCGACGGGCTGCCCGGTGCCGTGGTCGAGGTGCGCGCCCGGGTGCCCGCCCTGGGCATGTTCGGGCCGTCGGTGCCGCTGACGGTGACGGGTCACGCGGTGCGCGAGGTCGAGCCGTGAGGCGCGACGACGGCACCGCGACGGTCGAGTTCGTCTGGCTGTCGTTGCTGCTGCTGGTGCCGCTGGTCTACGTCGTGGTGGCGGTGTTCGACGCGCAACGGGCCGCGTACGGGGTCTCGGCCGCGAGCCGCGCGGCGGCGGTGGCGTTCCTGCAGTCGACCGACCCCGCGTCGGGTGAGCAGCGGGCGCGGGTCGCGGCCGATGCGGCGCTGGCCGACCAAGGCATCGACGGTGCCAGCGTCCGGGTGACGTGCCTGCCCGCCCCGACGGAGTGCTTCGAGCCCGGCTCGTCGGTGCGGGTCGTCGTGCGGGCGACGCAGCGGCTGCCGTTGACACCACGGGCGCTGGGGTCGCAGCTCGGGGGCGTCACGGTCGACAGCACCCACACCGAGCCCTACGGCAGCTACCGGGCGCGGCGATGACCCCGCGGTCGGCAGAGCGTGAGGCGGGGACGATCACGGTCATGACGATCGGGTTCCTGCTGTTCCTGGCGCTGCTGACGGTCGTGGTCGTGAACTCGTCCGCCGCGTTCCTGCAACGTCAGCAGCTCGACAACCTGGCCGACGGGGCGGCGCGATCGGCGGCCGACGGGTTGAGCCGCGAGGTGTTCTACCGCGAGGGGACGATCGAGCTCGACGGCTCGCAGGCCCGCGAGCTCGTCGCGGCGTACGTCGGCTCCCCGGACGTCCGCATCGCCTGGGTGCGCACCGACGGCGACCAGGTGCGAGTGCGGCTCGAGCGGTCGGTCGACCTGGCCCTCGCCCCGCCGGGCTGGCGGTCGCGCACCACGATCGTGTCCGAGGCCACCGCCCAGCTCAGGACGGGGCAGTGATGGCGTCAGTCCGCCCGCTGCACCACGACGCCGCCGAAGCGGGCCTCGGTGATGGTGCACGCGATGCCGTCGATCCAGCAGCGTCCGGTCTCGAGCACGTCGCCGGCGATCTCGGTCTGCGGGCCGCTCGGCGACTCGGCGTAGAAGACGATCAGCCCGCCGCCGAAGCCCTCGTTGTAGCCGACGATGCGCCGTCCGTCGAGGTCGGCGGCACGGCGCTGGCAGTCGGCGCACACCGCGGCGGGGTAGCGGTCCTCGTGCGCGGTGGGGGTGCCGCAGATCGGGCACGGGTGGGTCGCCCCGACGGGTGCCGCGATGCCGTACTCGTGCCGCTGCTCGACCAGCCAGCCGAGGATCAGCGTCTCGATCGTCTCGCCCGACTCCTCGAGCAGGCTGGTCTGGTAGCCGCCGCGGTGGCCGATGATCGCCGCCACGTCGCCTGCCAAGAAGGCGAAGCCGCCGCACACCGCGTCGTCCTCGAGCTCGCTGTCGGGGTACGGCTCGACGGCGTCGACGCCCAGCACCTGCCGGGCCTTCGCCGCCGCCTCGTCGCGGGTCGTCGTCATGCCAGGGCCTCCTCGATCGTGGCGGCGTAGGTCGCGGCCTCGCCGTCGGCGTACTTCGTGCGCGGCCAGAAGAACCCCCGCAGCCCGTCGCCCTTCGTGCGCGGGACGACGTGCACGTGCAGGTGCGGCACGCTCTGCGACACGACGTTGTTCATCGCGACGAACGTGCCCTGCGCGCCCAGCCCGGACGTCAGCGCGTCGGCGACCCGTTGCGCGGTCGAGAACAGCGGGACGATCAGGGGCTCGGGCAGATCGGGCAGCGTCGCGACGTGCTCGCGTGGCACCAGCAGCACGTGCCCCTTGAACACGGGCCGGACGTCGAGGAATCCCACGACGTCGTCGGTCTCGAGCACCCGGTGCGCCTCGGCCTCGCCGGAGACGATGCGGCAGAACAGGCAGCCGTCGTCGGCAGGGCGGGTGGCGCTCATGGGTCGAGTCCATCACATCCGGGGTTAGGGTGAGACATGGCTGACAACGAAGGCAACGACGCGAAGACCGACATGAAGGCCAAGTTCCGCGAGGCGCTCGACAAGAAGAAGAACCAGCACCACGCGACCGCAGAGGGTGCCGAGCACGACGGCAGCGAGAAGTCGCACGGCGCCACGGGGCCCACGACGGCACCGGAGTTCCGCCGCAAGAGCGTCTGACGGTCGCGGCCCCGGCCGCGCACCTCAGTCGTCGAGCTGCTGGTCGATCCACGACCGGCGGGCGCCGATCCACGTCGCGAGCAGGTCGACCTCGCCGTCCCACGAGCCCGCGAACACGTGGTCGGGCTCGGGGTCGAGGAACGTCGGCCCGATCGGCAGACCCGTGCCGTTCGACCCCTCGGCGAAGTTGCGGGCCGCGGCCGGAGCGACCAGCTCGGCCTGCGACCGCACGTACGCCGGCAGGGTCGCCAGGTCGTCCGACAGCTCGTTCCAGCGCTCGCGCACCCGCTGCTCGAACGCGGGGTCGTCGAACAGCCGGACGAACCAGTGCCCGTCCGGCCCCGCCTCGGCGCTGTTGACCTGCGTGGGCGCGGTCTGCGGCCACGTGGGGTCGAACCAGTTGGTGCGCAGGAACCACCCGCTCGGCTGGTCGGTGGACCAGTTGCTGCGGTTGCCCGCGCTGAAGTCGAAGTCCCACACGGGCCCCATCGACAGCCGCCCCTGCGCGTCGATCGTCATCCACACGCTGTTGCGCAGCGACGCGTCGATGTTCTTGGTCAGCTCGTTGACGATGTACCAGTCCACGAACGAGTCGACGTCGGCGTGCGACGCCCACCCGTCGGGCCCGGTGAATCCGTCGCCGTAGAGGGCGTCCTCGAAGGCGCCGACCTGCCCGGCGACGACGTCGCGCTCGGCCGCGGTCTCGTCGCCCTTGAGGAAGATCTGGATGCCGCGCGGCGTGCGGAAGGACGGTGTGGAGTCGTCGGGGTACGAGTCGGCCTCGAGCAGGTGGCCTCCCTCGGGCACGACGACGCGGTCCGGCTCGGCCTCGACGTTCTCGGCGAGCTGGTAGAGCCCGCGGTAGCCGCCGTCGACCCACAGCTCGACGTGCTGCGTGCGGGGCGTCCACGGCAGGCCGGCGCGCCGACTGGTCTCGAAGGCGAGCTGGTTGCGCAGCATCGACCGGTCGTAGAAGTTCGCCAGCAGCGCCCAGTTCTTGCTCGCGGGCATGCCGAGCAGCGACGCCTTCTTGTCGGTCTTGATCTTGTAGGGCAGCTTGATCGAGACCCACGACGTGACGTTGCCGCGCACCCGGATGCGCAGCGGCGTGGTGCTCGCGGCCAGCGTCGATCCGCGGGGGTCGATCGTCATCGTGGCGGTCTGGTAGAGCTCGAGGCTCGCGATCGGCTCGCCCGTCGTCGTCGTGACGTCGACCCGCGGCAGCACCTCGACCGGCTCGGGATCGGTGGTCGGCCCGGGGTCCGGGGTCGGGGTCGGCGTGGGGCTGGGCGCCGGCGTCGGGGCGGGAGTGACGGCGGGGGAGGGCGCGGGTGCGGGAGTCGCGGAGAGCGCGGGCGCGACGGGGCGCAGGCGCAGCGTCGACGACGTGCGGGTCGGCAGGCGCTTGCCTGAGCGCTTGACGGCGGGAGCCGTCGCCCGCAGCGACACTGGCGCGCCGGCCACGTGGCGGAACGAGAAGGCTCCGCGGCGCGACGTCGTGGTGGTGCGCAGCGTGCTCCACGAGCGTCCGGTCCAGCGCTGCAGCCGCACCTGCCGGGGGCGGGTCGTGCTGCGGACGCTGCCGGTCAACGTCACGGTCTGACCGACGGCCGGCGCGCGCGAAGACGGCGCGATCGTCACGCCGCCCGCTGCCGCGGTGGCGGTGGCGGGCGCGACGAGGGCGGTCGCCATGACGACGACCACGACCAGCACTCTGACGACACCCACGACTCACGCTCCCGACGCACCAGTTTACGGCGACAGCCTGTCGTGCGGGGCGGAATGCCCGCATCGGTCGGCGCGACGCCGCGGCGCGACCCCCACGGGCCGAGCCTGTAACCTCGGGACGTGGCAGCACCAGACTTCGCAGAGCAGACCAAGGCCCTCGACGCGACCCTGACGTCGATCGAGAAGGTGCTCGACCTCGACGCCGTCCGCAAGGAGATCGACGACCTGCAGGTCGAGGTCGGCGACCCCCAGCTGTGGGACGACCAGGCCAACGCCCAGCGGGTGACCAGCCGGTTGTCGACGCTGCAGGCGCAGGTCGAGCGTGTGACGGGCCTGCGCACGCGCCTCGACGACGTCGGCCTGATGCACGAGATGGCGGTCGAGGAGGGCGACGACGAGACGGCGGCCGAGGTCGACCGCGAGCTCGTCCGCATCAAGAAGACGATCGACTCGCTCGAGGTGCGCACGCTGCTGTCGGGCGAGTACGACGAGCGCGACGCCCTCGTGTCGATCCGCTCGGGCGCCGGTGGCGTCGACGCCGCCGACTTCGCGCTGATGCTGCAGCGCATGTACATCCGCTGGGCCGAGCGCCACGGCTACACCGTCGAGGTCTACGACACGTCGTACGCCGAGGAGGCGGGCCTCAAGTCGACGACGTTCGCCGTCAAGGCCCCCTACGCCTACGGCACGCTGTCGGTCGAGGCCGGCACCCACCGCCTCGTGCGCATCTCGCCGTTCGACAACCAGGGTCGTCGCCAGACGTCGTTCGCGGCGATCGAGGTCGTCCCGGTGCTGGAGCAGACCGACGAGATCGACGTGCCCGACGAGGAGATCCGCGTCGACGTCTACCGCTCGTCGGGCCCCGGCGGCCAGAGCGTCAACACGACCGACTCGGCGGTGCGCCTGACGCACATCCCGACCGGCACGGTCGTGAGCTGCCAGAACGAGAAGAGCCAGCTGCAGAACAAGGCCAGCGCGATGGTGATCCTCAAGGCCAAGCTGCTGGCACTCAAGAAGGCCGAGGAGCGCGCGCACCTCGACGAGCTGCGCGGCGACGTGCAGGCGTCGTGGGGCGACCAGATGCGCAACTACGTCCTCAACCCGTACCAGATGGTCAAGGACCTGCGCACCGAGTACGAGAGCGGCAACACGCAGGGCGTCCTCGACGGCGAGATCGACGACTTCATCGAGGCCGGCATCCGCTGGCGCCGCAACCAGGTCGACGCCTAGGTCGCAGGAGGAGCCGGGGCCCCGGCTCAGTGCCGGCGCGAGCGGTGCAGCAGGAACAGGAAGTACGGCGTGCCGATCGCCGCGGTGAGCAGGCTCGCCGACAGCTGGGTCGGCGCGACGACGGTGCGGCCGAGCAGGTCCGACAGGCTCAGCACGACCGCGCCGAGCAGCGCGGCGACGGGCAGCACCAGGCGGTGACGGCGTCCGACCAGCGACCGCGCGGCGTGGGGCGCGACGAGCCCCACGAAGCCGACGACGCCGATGACCGCCACGGCGGCCGCTGCCATCAGGGTGCCGCTGCCGAGCAGCAGCAGGCGGGCGCGGGCTGGGTTCACGCCGAGCACGCGGGGCGTGTCCTCGTCGACCGACAGCAGGTCGAGCTGGCGCGCCGCCGTCCACGACAGCGGCAGCAGGACGGCACACGCCACGACGAGCGGCCAGAGGTGCTCGTACGCCCGCCCGTACGTCGAGCCCGACAGCCAGGTGAGTGCCTTCGCGGCGTTGAACGGGTCGGTCGCGACGATCAGCACCGTGACCGTCGCGGTGGCGGCGTAGGCGACGCCGACGCCCAGCAGCACGAGGCGGTCGGTCGCGAAGCCGCTGCGGGCCGCGAGCCCGAACACGATGACCGACGCGACGACCGCCCCCGCCGCGCTGGCGCCCGAGATGGCCCAGAAGCTCGCGGTCGGCACCGCCGTCACGACGATCACGGCGCCGACCGACCCGCCGCCCGAGACGCCGAGCAGCGTCGGATCGGCCAGCGGGTTGCGGGTGACGGCCTGGATCAGCACGCCCGACACCGCCAGCGCGACGCCGGCCAGCACGGCCGCCAGCACGCGGGGCGCGCGGGCGTCCATGACGTTGGTCGTGATGGGCCCGGCACGTCCGGTGACCCAGTTGACGAGGTCGCCGAGCAGGAACATGCGGTCGCCGACCAGCATCGACGCCCCCGCCACCGCGACCAGCAGCGCGACGAGCGCAGCGATCAGGACGACCGGGTGCCTGAGCCCCAGCCCGCGGACGTCGAGCGCGTTGCCGCCCTCGTCGAGGCGTGACGCGCGCAGGCGCAGTGCGAACGCGACCAGCACGACGGCGCCGAGCAGCGTCGTGGCGACCCCCGTCGGCACCTGCACGGCCCGCTGCGAGCCCATCACGGCCCGCACGACGACGTCCGCGAGCAGGACGATCGCGACGCCCGCCAGGCCCGACAGCGGCACGAGGGCCCGGTGGCGGTGCAGCCCCCTCACGCGTGACGTGCCGAGGCGGACGAGCGCCGGTGCGACGAGCCCGATGAAGCCGATCGGCCCGGCGACCGTGACCGACACCGCCGACAGCAGCACCGCCAGGACGATGACGGTCAGCTGCGTCCGGCGCACCGGCACGCCCAGCGACCGGGCCTCGTCGTCGCCCAGCGTCAGCAGGTCGAGCCGGCGGCAGAAGACCATGACCGCCGCCACGACGACGACCATCAGCGGCGCCATCAGGCGCAGCGTGCCGAAGCCGTTCTGGCTCAGGGTGCCGGCCTCCCAGGCCTGCAGGCCGATCGCCTCGAGCGGGTTGAGGATGATGAGCATCGTCGAGATCGCCGTGAACCCCAGCGAGATGACGGTGCCGGCCAGCACCAGCCGCACCGTGCCGTACTCGGTGCCGGCCAGGACGAACACGACCAGCGCCGCGACGAGACCGCCGCCGAAGGCCAGGACGAGGTCGCCCGCGATCGCCGACGGCACGCCGACGGTCGCGCCGACCGTGACGGCGAGGTAGGCGCCGGAGTTGACCGCCAGGGTGTCGGGCGACGCCAGCATGTTGCGCGCCACCGACTGCATCGCGGCACCCGCGACGCCGAGGCAGACGCCCACGACGAGCCCGGCCGCGAGCCGCGGCAGCCGCGACTCGACGACGACGGCGGCGGACTGGTCGGACCCCGTGCCGGTCAGCCATCCCCACAGCTCGGGGACGCCGACCGCCGCGGTGCCCTGGACGACGTGGATCGCCGAGACCACCGCGACCACCACGACCAGCCCCGCGGCGACCGCCGCGACCCGCCACGGTGAGGTCGGCTCGTCGACCGGCGCCGACGAGACGAGCTCGTCGGCGCCGGGGCGGTCGTCCGTCAGGGTCATGGCGAGGAGGGAGTCGTCAGGGATGCGTCGGTCAGCTGACCGTCGCGCTGACGGCGTCGAGGAACTGCTCCATCGACTTCGGCCCGCCGAACATCCAGATGCTGTCGGGGAAGCGCACGACGCCGTCGTCCGCGACGAACGGCAGCGACGTCCACACCGCGTTGTCCTTCAGGGTGTCGACGTACGGGTCGGTCTCCGACTCGTTGGCGATGTACCAGTACTTCGTGTCGGCCGGCAGCTTCGTGAGCCCCTCGACGTCGGTCTGCGCCAGGCCGTACGCCTTGTCGGGCTCGAGCCCGTCGATCGAGTCCCACGCGTTGGTGAAGCCCAGCTCGCCGAGCAGGGTGCCGAGCTGCGACGTCGCGGTGTACGGACGCACCGAGACGGCGTCGCCGGTGTCGTAGGCGTCGCTGAAGGCGACCGTCGCCCCCGCGAAGTCGGAGTCGGCGACGGTCTTCTTCGTCTCGTCGAGCGCGGCGTCGAACTCGGTGCGCAGCGTCGCGGCCTCGTCCTCGGTGCCCGTGACCTTCGCGACGGTGTCGATGTTGTCGAACATCTGCGTGATCTGCTCCCCGGCCTTGCCGCCCGGCAGCACGACGACCGGGATCGTCTTCTCGATCTGCTCGACGGCGTCGCCGGTGAGACTGTCGGTCACGAAGAGGACGTCGAGGTCGAGCGAGGCGAGCTGGTCGATGCTGGGCTCGCCGCGGGTGCCGAGGTCGGTCACGTCGGCGTCGAGGGTGACGGCGCTGTCCCACGTCGTGAAGCCCTTGACGTCCGAGACGCCGACGGGCTGCACGCCGAGCGAGACCAGGTACTCCGCGGCGTTCCACTCCGTGGCGCCGACCCGCTCGGCCGGCCCGTCGAGCGTGACCTTCTTGCCGCGGGCGTCGGTGACGGTGATCTTCTCCCCGCCGTCGGCGCCGGCGCCGGACGTCGACGAGCCGTCGTCGGACGACTCGGTGGTGCCGCAGGCGGCGAGCGTGGTCGCGAGCAGCGCGGTGGCGGTCAGGATCGAGAGACGGGTGGACTTCACGGGTTCTCCTTCGAGGTGGTGGCACGGGTGTGGTGCCGGGCCACGGCGCGGGTGCGCACGTGACCGGTCGCGGGGTCGACGGCGACGTCGACCCGGATGCCGTAGGCGGCGCTGAGGCGCTCGGACGTCAGGACCTCGGCGGGCGTCCCGGCGGCGTCGACGCGTCCGTCGACGAGCAGGACGATCTCGTCGGCGATCGCCGCCGCCTGGTCGAGGTCGTGCAGGACGACGCCGACCGCGATGCCGTGGTGGTCGGCGAGGTCACGGACGGTGTCGAGCAGCTCGACCTGGTAGCGCAGGTCGAGGAACGTCGTGGGCTCGTCGAGCAGCAGTACCGCGGTGTCCTGGGCCAGGCAGCTGGCCAGCCAGACGCGCTGCAGCTGACCGCCCGACAGCGCGTCGACGGGGCGTCCGGCCAGCTCGTCGACACCGCACATCGCCATGACGCGCTCGACGACCGCGTGGCCGTCGGGGTCGGAGCCGCTCCAGCGGGCGCGGTGCGGGTGCCGTCCGTACTCGACGACCTCGCGCACCGAGACGCCACCGGGGACGCTGCGCGACTGCGACAGCAGCGTCAGGCGCGTGGCCAGGTCGCGTCCCGACAGCTCGGACACGGGGGTGCCGTCACCCAGCTCGACCCGGCCGTCGCTGGGGGAGTGCAGGTCGGCCATCGACCGCAGCAGCGTCGACTTGCCCGATCCGTTGGGGCCGATCAGGGCCGTGACGCACCCGGCGCGCAACGCGACGTCGACCCCGTGCACGACGGTCGCGCGGCGGTATCCGGCCACCAGGCCGGTCGCGCGCAGCTGGATCGCCGAGGGGGAGGTCACCCGACCAAGGTAAGGCAAGCCTCATCTTGATCGGGTCGCGGGTCAGCCCTCGGACGCCTGCTTGTCCTCGACCCGCTGGCGGATGCGGCCCATGCCGGGGATCTTGGCGATCATCTCGTTGAGCTCGTGCATCGTGTCGAGCATGTCGTGGATGTCGGGTGCCACGGACTGCATGTTCTCGACGATCGGCAGGATGTCGGCGACCAGGCGGTCGACCAGCTCGGGCGTGTGGTCGATGAGCCGCACGAGCGCCTCGACCTCGTCGGGGCTGGTGCTCTTGGCCAGGCGGTCGAGGGTCGGCTGCAGCATCTCGAGCGACGGGGCGAACGAGTCGAGCAGGTGCTGGGCGCGGTTGACGGTGGGCTCGATGCTGCCGACCAGGCCCGCGGCGCGCAGCACGAGCTTGTCGGCGCTCGTGATCGTCCGGTCGATGCGCTCGACCGACTCGTCGGCCCGGTCGATCGTCTCGCCGACGCGCACCACGACGTCGTCGGCCGAGCGGCGGGTCTGCTCGATGCGGTCGATCAGGCCGTCGACGCGCGCGATGAGCGCCTCGGCCTGACCCAGCAGCGTCAGGGCGCGGGGGAGGGCGCCCGCGACGTCCTCGACCAGCTGGCGGGCCTGACCCATGAGCGTCACGGCGTCGCGGGGATCAGGAAGAGGCAGTCGCATCCGCCCACGTTATCGGGGTCGTCCCCACCCCGCTCATGTCCGTCAGGGCAACTCCGGTTTACCGCGAAGGGGTCAGGACTGGGTGCTGAAGGCGGCGTCGAAGGCGGCCGTCGGGGCGTCGAACAGGTTGGCCCTGACGTATGCCAGCGCCTCGGGCGCGCCGAGCAGACGGTCCATGCCGGCGTCCTCCCACTCGATCGAGACGGGGCCGTCGTAGCCGATCGTGTTGAGCATCCGGAAGCACGCCTCCCAGGGGACGTCGCCGCGCCCCGTCGACACGAAGTCCCACCCGCGCCGCGGATCGGCCCACGGCAGGTGCGAGCCGAGGATCCCGTTGCGCCCGTTGCCGACCTGCTTCTTCGCGTCCTTGCAGTCGACGTGGTAGATCCGGTCCTTGAAGTCCCACAGGAACCCCAGGGGGTCGAGGTCCTGCCACATGAAGTGGGACGGGTCCCAGTTGAGCCCGAACGCCTCGCGGTGACCGATCGCCTCGAGCGCGGCGTGGGTCGTCCAGTAGTCGTACGCGATCTCGCTGGGGTGCACCTCGTGGGCGAAGCGCACGCCCTCCTCGTCGAACACGTCGAGGATCGGGTTCCAGCGGTCGGCGAAGTCCTGGTAGCCCGCCGCGATCATCGCCTCGGACGCCGGCGGGAACATCGCGACGTACTTCCATATGGACGAGCCCGTGAACCCGACGACGGTGTCGACGCCGAGCATGCGGGCGGCCCGCGCGGTGTGCTTCATCTCCTCGGCGGCGCGCTGACGGACGCCCTCGGGGTCGCCGTCTCCCCACACCCGCGCCGAGAGGATGTCGTGGTGACGCTCGTCGATCGGGTCGTCGCAGACCGCCTGGCCCTTGAGGTGGTTCGAGATCGCGTGCACCTGCAGGCCGTGCTGGTCGAGGATGTCGAGGCGGGTCTGGATGTACGACGGGTCCTCGACCGCGGCCCACGGGTCGAGATGGTCGCCCCAGCACGCGATCTCGAGGCCGTCGTATCCCCATCCGGCCGCGAGTCGCGCGACCTCCTCGAACGGCAGGTCGGCCCACTGGCCGGTGAACAGGGTGATCGGACGCGTCATGCGGAGCTCCTGGGTCGGGTGGTCAGAGGGTCTGGGTGGTGCCGCTGGCGGCGGACGCCTCGACGGCGGCGAGGACGCGCTGCACCGCGAGCCCGTCGGCGAACGACGGTGCCGGGTTGGCGCCCTTGGCGATGTCGGTGACGAGGTCGACGACCTGGTGCGTGAAGCCGTGCTCGTAGCCGAGCCCGTGGCCGGGCGGCCACCACGCGGCGACGTACGGGTGACTCGCCTCGGTGACGATGATGCGGCGGAAGCCCGCGACGGACGGGTCCTCGGTGGCGTCGAAGAACTCGAGGACGTTCATGTCCTCGAAGTCGAACGCGAGCGAACCGAGCGTCCCGTTGATCTCGAGGCGCAACGCGTTCTTGCGGCCCGTGGCGAAGCGCGTGGCCTCGAAGACGCCGATGGCGCCGCCGACGAAGCGGGCGGTGAAGGCGGCCGCATCGTCGACGGTCACCGGACCACGCTCGGCGTCCACGGAGGAGGAGCCGCCGAGCGTGGCGTGGTCGCCCCCGAGGGGGCGGGTCTGGACGAACGTCTCCATGAGACCGCTGACCGACGCGATCGACGTGCCGGTCACGAACTGCGCCATGTCGATGATGTGGGCGCCGATGTCGCCGAGCGCGCCGGAGCCCGCGAGCGACTTGTCGAGGCGCCAGCTGAGCGGCGCGTTCTCGTCGGCGAGCCAGTCCTGCAGGTACTGCCCGCGGACGTGGCGGATCGTGCCGAGCCGGCCCGATGCCACGAGCTGGCGGGCCAGGGCCACGGCGGGGGTGCGGCGGTACGTGAAGCCGACCATCGCGCGGACCCCGCGCTCGGCGGCGGCTGTGGCGGCCTCGGTCATCGCCTCGGCCTCCTCGACGGTGTTGGCCAGCGGCTTCTCGCACAGGACGTGCTTGCCGGCCTCGAGGGCCGCGATCGCGATCTCGGCGTGGGTGTTGCCGGGGGTGCAGACGTCGATGACGTCGACGTCGTCGCGGGTCAGCAGGGCGCGCCAGTCGGTCTCGACCGACTCCCAGCCGAAGCGGCGGGCGACCTCGCCGGCGGCGTCCTCGTTGCGTCCGCAGACGGCGCGGAGGCGGGGACGCAGGGGCAGGTCGAAGAACGCGGGGGCCGTGCGCCAGGCCTGCGAGTGGGCGGCGCCCATGAAGGCGTAGCCGACCATCGCGATGCCCAGGTCGGGCCGTGTGTCGGTCATGAGGATTCCTTGGGGCGGCGGTGGTGGACGGAGAGGGGCCGGGGCCCGCGGCGGTGGCCGCGGACCCCAGCCGATCAGATCAGGACCGGAAGGCCGACGGCAGGTACGTGTCGACGTTGTCGGCCGTCACGACGGGCGCGGCGAGCTTGAGCTGGCGCGGCACCTCGATCTCGGCGAGGTCCGACAGCGACTTGTCCTGCACCAGCAGACGGGCCAGCTTGACGCCGTCGGCGGCCTGCGTCGACGGGTAGACGACGGTGGCCTTGAGCACCGAGTCGCCGGCCTTGATCGCCTCCATGACGTCGGCCGAGCCGGCGCCGCCGATCATCGTGAACTCGTCGCGGTTGGCGTTGTTGATCGCCGCGAGGACGCCGACGCCCTGGTCGTCGTCGTGGTTCCACAGGTAGTCGATCTTCGGCGCGGCCTGCAGCAGGTTGGAGGCGACCTTCTCGCCCGACTCGACCGTGAACTCGGCGGCGACACGGTTGTCGACGTCGAGACCGCAGGCCTTGAGCGCGTCCTCGAAGCCCTGCGAGCGCTCCTGGGTCAGCGGCAGCGAGTCGATGCCGGCGATCTCGGCGACGACCTTGTCCTTCGCGCCCTTGGCGTCCTCGCAGACGAAGGTGCCGGCCGAGACGCCCATGCCGTAGTTGTCGCCCAGCACCGTCGTGCGGGCGGCGAACGGGGAGTCGAACTCGCGGTCGACGTTGACGACCGTGATGCCGGCGTCCATGGCCTTGCGGGCGACCTGCGTCATGGCGGCGCCGTCGAACGGCAGCAGCACGATCGCGTCGACCTTGTCGTTGATGAAGGTCTCGACCTGCGAGATCTGCAGGTTGACGTCGTTGGTGCCCTCGGCGACCTTGAGCTCGACGTCGTCGTACTGCTCGGCCTGTGCGACGGCGGCCTTCGTGATGGCACCCATCCACCCGTGGTCGGCGGCCGGGGCCGAGAAGCCGATGACGACCTTGTCACCGCTCTTGTCGTTGTCGGTGCCGCTCTTGGTGACGGCGGCGCTGGTGTCGTCACCGTCGCTCGAGCTGTTGGTGCAGGCGCCGAGGACGAGCGTGGCGGCGGCGAAGGCGCCGAAGACGGCGAGTCCGCGGCGGCGGGACGGGATGGTGGACATGTGTACTCCTGGTGGGGGTGAGGTGGTGCGATGGTGCGGGGCTGTGCGGGTCTTCCGTCACGGCTTGCGGTTCGCGATGCGCTGCTGCAGGAGCACGGCGATCACGATGATCACGCCCTTCGCGACGTTCTGGGTCGACGTCGAGAGGTTGTTCAGCGTGAAGACGTTGGTGAGGGTCGTGAAGATCAGGACGCCGAAGAGGGTGCCGACGACCGTGCCGCGTCCGCCGCTCAGCAACGTGCCGCCGATGACGACGGCAGCGATGACGTCGAGCTCGAGGAGCGTGCCGTGCGTCGACGAGCCGGTCGTGGTGCGTGACATCACGATCAGGGCGGCGATGCCGCAGGTCATGCCCAGCAGGGCGTAGAGGTAGACCGTGTGGCGCTGCACCTTGATGCCGGCCAGGCGGGCCGCCTCCGGGTTGCCGCCGACCGCGAACGTGCGGCGGCCGAAGGTCGTCCGGTTCAGCAGGAACCAGCCACCGACCGTCACGAGCGCGAAGATGATGACGATGACGGGGATGCCGAGCGGCTCGGCGCCGAAGAAGTCGGTGAAGCCCTGGTTGCGCAGGATCTGCGTCTTGCGGTCCGCGATGAGCTCGGCGAGCGCGCGGGCCGACGCGAGCATCGCGAGGGTCGCGACGAAGGGCACGATCCTGCCGTAGGCCACCAGCAGGCCGTTGATGACCCCGCAGGCGGTGCCGACCAGGATCGCGCTGAGCACGATCACGATCCAGTGCACGTCATCGGCCATGGCCTGGGTGCCGGTGGTGGTGGCCCAGACGGAGGCGAGGGCGACGATCGCGCCGACCGACAGGTCGATGCCACCGCCGGTGATCACGAAGGTCATGCCGATCGCGACGACACCGGTGACGGTGGCCAGACGCAGGATCGTGACGATGTTGTCGGTGCTCGCGAAGCGTTCCCCGGCCGTCACGACGCCGACGACGCACAGGATGACGAGGGCGATGACGAGGCCGAGGTTGCGCGCGATGCCGACGGAACCGCCACGATCGCCCTTCGGCGGGGTGGGGACGGTCAGGGACGGGTCCTTCAGGGAGGCGCTCACGCTGCCCCTTCCTTGTCGTGGTCGTGGGTGGCGAGGATGCGGTCGAGGACGCCGGCGGCGTCGATGGCGTCGCTGGGACCGTCGTGGACGACGGAGCCCTCGGCGACGACGAGCACGCGGTCGGACAGGCCGAGCACTTCGTCGATGTCGCTCGAGACGACCACGACGGCGACGCCGGAGTCGGCCAGCTCGCGGATCAGCGAGTAGATCTCGGCCCGCGCGCCGACGTCGACACCGCGGGTCGGCTCGTCGAGCAGCAGGATCGTGCACGACCGCAGCAGCCAGCGGGCCAGGACGACCTTCTGCTGGTTGCCGCCCGAGAGTGTGCGGATGATCCGGTCGGGGGCGTCGGGCCGTACGTCGACGGAGCGGGCCGCGTCATGGGCGGCGCGCCGTTCGGCCGCCTCGTTGGAGAAGCCGCCGCGGGCGAAGCGGGAGAAGCTCGCGAGCGAGATGTTGCGGTAGACGGCCTCGTCGAGGATCAGGCCCTGCGACTTGCGCTCCTCGGGGCACAGGCCGAGACCGGCGCCCACCGCGGCGTCGACCGACCCGTTGCGCAGCGTCGTCCCCCCGACCGTGACCGTGCCGCTCGTGGCCCGCCGCGCGCCGTAGATCGTCTCGACGATCTCGCTGCGACCGGCTCCCACCAGACCGGCCAGTCCGATGATCTCGCCGGGGCGCAGGTCGAACGACACGTCCGTGAACTCGCCGACCCGCGAGAGGGAGTCGACCGACAGGACGGGCGCGGCATCGGGGACCGGCGCGGTGCGCCGCGGGAAGACCGACGTGACGGTGCGACCGGTCATGAGCGTGATGAGCTCGGACGTCGGGGTGTCCTGCGCCGAGAGATCCGTCGCGACCGTCGCGCCGTCCTTGAGGACCGTCAGGCGGTCGCCGATGCGACGGATCTCCTCGAGCCGGTGCGAGATGTAGATGATCGCGGTGCCGGAGGCGCGCAGGTCGTCGACGACGCGGAACAGGCCGTCGACCTCGTCGGCGTCGAGCACCGCCGAGGGCTCGTCCATCACGATGACCTTGGCGTCGCGCGACAGCGCCCGGGCCATCGACACGATCTGCTTCCCGGCGGCCGACAGGCTGCCGACCTCGCGGGTCGGGCGGATCTCGGAGTGGCCCAGGGTGGCGAGCAGCTCGCGGGCGGCCCGGTTCATCTCGGCGTCGCGGGTCATGCCGCCGCGCGCCCGCTCGTGCCCGAGGAAGATGTTGTGGGCGACGGTGAGGCCGTCGACGAGGTCGAGCTCCTGGTAGATCGTCGCGACGCCGGTGGCCAGGGCGTCCTGCGGGTTCGCGAACGAGATCGGCTCGCCGTCCCACAGGATCGTGCCCTCGTCGATCGGGTGGGCACCGGCGAGCACCTTGATCAGCGTCGACTTGCCGGCGCCGTTCTGGCCCAGCAGGCAGTGCACCTCACCGGCGCGGACCACGAGGTCGACGCCGTCGAGGGCTCGGACCCCGGGGAACTGTTTGACGATGCCGCGCATCTCGAGCAGCGGGGTGACGGTCTGTCGCATGGGAGTGACCCTAGTCACAGGTTTTGTCGGCCGTCAAGCAAAAGTCAGAAGTTCGCCGACATGGATGCTTGACGTCGGCGTCGAAACACGGTCTGGTTGACTCATGACCATGACTGCGCCCGTCGGGCTGCCGCCGGCGCTCGTCGGCACGGGAGACCTGTTCCAGCTGCTGCGCGACGGTCGTCCACGGACCCGGGGCGAGCTGTCGACGCTGTCGTCGCTCGCCCGCTCGACCATCACGACGCGCGTCGACGCCCTACTGGCCTCGGGCCTGCTCGCCCCGGTCGGCGAGGCCGCCTCGACCGGCGGACGTCCGCCCACCCGCTTCGCGCTCAACCGCCACGACCGGGTCGTCCTCGCGATCGACCTCGGCGCGTCGCACGCGACGGTCGCCGTCAGCGACCTGTCGGGCGAGGTGCTGGGCGAGCGCACCGTCGCCTGCGACATCGCCGACGGACCCGAGATCGTCCTCGACCGCGTCGCCGACATCGGCACCGAGCTGCTGGCCGATCTCGGCCGCGCCGTGCCCGACGTCGCCGGCGTCGGCATCGGCGTGCCCGGCCCCGTCGAGCACGCCACCGGACGTCCGGCGAACCCGCCGATCATGCCCGGTTGGCACGACGTCGACATCCCCGAGCGGCTCGGCCGGCGGTTCAGCGGGCCCGTCCTCGTCGACAACGACGTCAACCTGATGGCGCTGGGCGAGTACGTCACGTCGTGGCAGGCGTCCCGCCACCTGCTGCTGGTCAAGGTCGCGACGGGCATCGGTGCGGGCATCGTCACCGACGGACGCCTGCTGCGCGGTGCGCTCGGCTCGGCCGGCGACCTCGGGCACGTCCAGGTGGCCGGCGCGCCCGACGACGTCGTGTGCCGCTGCGGCAACATCGGGTGCCTCGAGGCCGTGGCCGCGGGGCCCGCGATCGCGGCGACCCTGCGGGCCAAGGGCCTGGACGTCGAGGGGTCGCAGGGCATCGTCGACGCCGTCGCGGCCGGCGAGATCGCCGCGCTGCAGGCCGTCCGCGAGGCCGGGCGCGACCTCGGCTCGGTGCTGGCCACGTGCGTCAACCTGCTCAACCCGTCGGTCATCGTGATCGGCGGCAAGCTCTCGGAGGCGGGGGAGTACCTGCTGGCGGGCGTCCGTGAGGTCGTCTACCAGCGGTCGCTGCCGCTCGCGACCAACGACCTGCGCATCGTCAGCACCTCGGCCGGCAGCCGCGGCGGCATCCTGGGGGCCAGCGCGATGGTCATCGACGCCGTGCTGGCGCCGAGGGCCGTCGACGCCTACGTCGCGAGCCGCACCGCCTGACCCGTCCACGGCGCGACGTCCCACGACTCTGGGTCCCGGCTGCCTACAGTGGCTCAGTGATTCGATTCGACAAGGTCACCAAGACCTACCCCGGCCAGAAGCGCGCCGCGCTCGACGGCGTCGACCTCGAGATCGAGAAGGGCGAGTTCGTCTTCCTGGTCGGTGCCTCGGGCTCGGGCAAGTCCACGTTCCTGCGGCTGATCCTGCGCGAGGCGCGCCCCACGAGCGGACGCGTCTACGTCGCCGGCAAGGAGATCAACAAGCTGTCGAGCTGGAAGGTGCCCAAGCTGCGCCGCCAGGTCGGCACGGTCTTCCAGGACTTCCGGCTGCTGCCCAACAAGACCGTCACCGAGAACGTCGCATTCGCGCTGCAGGTCATCGGCAAGTCGCGCGCCGAGATCAACTCCCTCGTGCCCGAGACGCTCGAGATGGTCGGCCTCGAGGGCAAGGGGCACCGCATGCCCGACGAGCTGTCCGGCGGCGAGCAGCAGCGTGTCGCGGTCGCCCGCGCGTTCGTCAACCGACCGATGATCCTGATCGCCGACGAGCCCACCGGCAACCTCGACCCCGCGACCAGCGTCGGCATCATGAAGCTGCTCGACCGGATCAACCGCACCGACACCACCGTCGTCATGGCCACGCACGACTCGACGATCGTCGACCAGATGCGCAAGCGCGTCATCGAGCTCGAGTCGGGGCTCATCGTCCGCGACGAGGCCCGTGGCATCTACGGCTACCAGAACTGACCCGGCGAAGAGGACCACATGCGTAGCACTCTCAGCGAGCTGGGCCAGAGCCTTTCTCGCAACAAGTCCATGACCGTCTCCCTGATCGTCACGATGACGGTGTCGCTGCTGCTCGCCGCGCTCGGCCTGCTGATCCTGGCCCAGTCGCAGCGCACCGAGAAGTACTTCGGCGACAAGCTGCAGCTGCAGGTCAACCTGTGCACCAAGAACTCGCTGGCGCCGACGTGCATCGGCGGCGCCGCGACCGACGACCAGCAGACCGCGGTGCAGGAGGCCCTGCGCGGCAACTCGCAGGTCAAGTCGTTCGACATCCGCACGCCGCAGGAGAACTACGACCAGGCACGCGTCCTGTTCGGCCAGTCCGAGACCGGCCGCAAGCAGCTCGAGACGCTGAGCCCCGACTCGTTCCCCGTCTCGTACTTCGTGACCCTCAACGACCCGCAGAAGTACGACGCGGTCGTCAGCCAGGTGTCCGGCATGGACGGGGTCGGCAACGTCAGCTCGCTCAAGGAGCTGCTGGGACCGCTGTTCTCGGCGCTTGACAAGCTGCGCAACGGCGCCCTGGCCATCTCGGCGCTGCTGATCTTCGCCGCGGTGCTGCAGGTCTCCAACACGATCCGCATGACGGCGTACGCCCGGCGCCGCGAGATCGGCATCATGCGGCTGGTCGGCGCGTCGAGCTGGCACATCCAGCTGCCGTTCATCCTGGAGTCGATGCTGGCGGCCCTCATCTCCGCCGCGCTGGCCGCGGCAGGGCTCGCCGCGTTCGTCCACTTTGTCGTCTACGGCTACCTGCGCGACACCCTCGGCAAGATCACGACGTGGGTCGGCTGGGGCGACGCGGTGCAGGTCATGGGCATGACGACGGTGCTCGCGCTGCTGCTCGCGCTGATCCCGACACTCTTCCTGACGCGCAAATACCTCGACGTGTGAGGTTCATAGCCTAAAGTCGGGCTTGATACTTTCAGCACGACACGTCAGCACGCTCGTCGACACGTCCCCGGGCCCGCCCGGGGATCCTTCCCCCAAGGTCGAGGTCATGTCTTCCCACACCCGCTCCGCGCTGCTCGCTGCGCTGCTCTCGGTCGCGCTGCTCGCCGGCCTGACGTCACCGTCGTTCGCCGACCGCAAGGACGATCTCGAGCGTCAGAAGAAGGAGGCGAGCGGGGCGGCGCAGCAGGCGCAGAAGGACCTCGACGCGTCCACCAAGGAGTTCGCCGAGGCCGCCGCAGCCCTGCAGGACGCCGAGGCGAAGCTCGGCTCGGCGCAGGCGACGCTCGACCAGACGCGCGGCAAGGTCGCGGTCGCGGCGGCGTTCGACACCCAGATGCAGGCCAAGCTCGAGAAGAGCCAGGCCGCGCTCCGGTCGGCGCGCAAGGAGCTCGACCAGGGCGAGAGGCGACTCGTGCGGTCCGAGAAGTCGGTCGAGGAGTTCGCGGTGCAGGACTACCTCGAGGGCGATCGCGGGCTGCGCGCGCTCAGCGGCCTGCTGCAGGGGGAGGACCCCTCGACGTACGGCGAGGAGGTCAGCCTCAACGGCGCCGTCAGCGACGACCAGCTCGCGACGATGCAGCGCCTCGAGGCGACGCGCGTGATCCTCAAGCTGAACCGGCAGAAGGTGCAGAAGCTGCGCGACAAGGTCAAGGTGCAGCGCGCCGAGGCCGCCGCCAACCTGGTCGAGAAGCAGCAGCTCGAGGCCGCCGCCGAGCAGCAGGCGACCGAGGTCGCCTCGCTCGTGACGGTCCGCGAGGGCGCCGCCTCCACGGCGGCCGCGGCCCAGGCCGACGACGAGCGGATCGTCCGCGAGCGCGAGGCCGAGACGTCACGGCTCGCCGCCGAGCTGCAGAAGATCGCCGACGAGGAGCTGCGCAAGGCCAAGGAGCGCGCCGAGCGCGAGCGCCAGCGCAAGGCCAAGGGCGGCGGGGGCAGCAGCACGGAGGACCCCGATCCGCCGACCGGCGACAGCGGCGGCACGCTCACGCGTCCGGTGTCGGGCCCGATCACGTCGCCGTACGGCATGCGCGTGCACCCCATCACGGGCGTGTACAAGCTGCACGACGGCATGGACTTCGGCGTGGCGTGCGGCACCCCCGTCAAGGCGGCCGCCGCCGGCACGATCATCCAGCAGTACTTCAACGGCGCCTACGGCAACCGCATCATCCTCAACAACGGCGTCAAGCGCGGCGTCAGCGTCGTCACGACCTACAACCACCTGACGCGGTTCGCGCTGAAGGCCGGCACGAAGGTGCAGCGCGGCCAGGTCATCGGCTACTCGGGCTCGACCGGCTACTCGACCGGCTGCCACCTGCACTTCATGGTCCTGGTCAACGGCTCGACGACGAACCCCGCCGGCTGGTTGTGACCCGCACCGAGTCGAGCGTCGTGGTCGACGTCGACCCGGCGACGGCGTTCGCGATCTCGCAGTCGACGGGCGCCACCCGCCTGCGGTGGGACCCGTTCATCCACGAGCAGCACTTCCTCGACGGCGCGACGGCCCCCGGCAAGGGGGTGCGCACGCAGACGCGACACCGCTCGCGCCTGCGCATGGTGAGCGAGTACGTCTCGTACAACCCGCCCACCAACGTCGGCATGACGATGGTCCAGGGGCCGTGGTTCTTCGCCTCGTTCGCCGGTGGCTGGCGCTTCGCCCCCGAGCCGGACGGTCGGTGTCGCGCGACCTGGCGCTACAGCTTCACGTGCCGGCCGTCGTGGCTCGCGCCGCTGGCCGAGCGGGTCGGCGCCGTCGTGCTGCGCCGTGACATCGACCGACGCATCGCCGGCTTCGCCCGCGGGTGCGCCGACCCCGTCGTCGTGGCGGCCGTCGGTGCCCGCGACGCCTGACGGGCGCGTGACACAATGGAGGGATGGCCAAGGAGACGGGGCGAAAGCTCGTAGCGCAGAACAAGAAGGCGCGCCACGACTACCACATCGAGGACACGTTCGAGGCCGGCATGGTGCTGACCGGCACCGAGGTCAAGTCGCTGCGGGCGGGACGCGCGTCCCTGGTCGACGGGTTCGGCGAGATCGAGCGTGGTGAGGCGTGGCTGCTGGGCGTCCACATCCCCGAGTACACCCAGGGCACGTGGACGAACCACGAGACGCGGCGGCGCCGCAAGTTGCTGCTGAACCGCTCCGAGATCGACCGCATCGAGCGTCGGACGTCCGAGAAGGGCCTGACGATCGTCCCGCTGTCGCTGTACTTCAAGGACGGACGCGCCAAGGTCGAGATCGCCCTGGCCCGCGGCAAGAAGACGTACGACAAGCGCCACGCGATCGCCGAGCGCACGGCGACGCGCGAGGCCGAGCGCGACCTGGGCCGGCGGCTCAAGGGCATCCACTAGTGGGAGGCGGGCTCCAGGACGACGACCTCCCCGGGCTCGTCGCCGCGCTGGGCCTGCCCGGCATCGTCGACGTCCACACGCACTTCATGGCGCCCCAGATCCTCGAGAAGGTCTGGGCCTACTTCGACGCCGCGGGGCCGATGCTCGGTCGTCCGTGGCCCATCACGTACCGGTGGAGCGACGAGGAGCGTGTCGCCCACCTGCGCTCGATCGGCGTGAAGAGGTTCTCGGCCCTGTCGTACGCGCACCGTCCCGGTGTCGCGGGCTTCATGAACGACTGGACGCTGGCGTTCGCCGACCGCACCCCCGACGCACTGCGCTCGGCGACGTTCTACCCCGAGCCCGAGGCCGCGCAGTACGTCCCGCGGCTGCTCGACGAGGGGGTCGAGGTCTTCAAGGTGCACGTGCAGGTCGGCGACTTCGCCCCGAACGACCCGTTGCTCGAGCCGGTGTGGGGCGTGCTCGCCGAGAGCGGCACCCCGATCGTCCTGCACGCGGGCTCCGGGCCGGCCCCGGGCCACCACACAGGTCCCGCGGGGGTCGCCGACGTGCTGTCGAGGCACCCCGACCTGGCGCTCGTGATCGCCCACCTCGGCATGCCCGAGATCGACGAGTTCCTCGACCTCGCCGAGCAGTACCCAAACGTCCAGCTCGACACCACGATGGCCTTCGTCGACTTCTGGGACGCGCCGGTGCCCGACGGCGTCCCGGCACGGCTGGGCCAGCTGCAGGACCGGGTGCTGTTCGGCACCGACTTCCCGAACATCCCGTACGCGTACGCCCACCAGGTCGAGGTGCTGCAGCGGCTCGAGCTGGGCGACGACTGGTTGCGCAGCGTGCTGTGGGGCAACGGTTCGCGGTTGTTCGGGGTCGCCGTGTGAGTGCCGACGCCGGCACGATCCGCCTCGCGACCGCCCAGGGGCGGTGGTTGCTCGCCGCGATGATCCTCGGCTCGGGGATGTCGTTCCTCGACGGCTCGATCGTGGGGCTCGCGCTGCCGGCGATGCGGTCCGACCTCGAGGCGGGTGCCGCGGGCGTGCAGTGGATCGTGAACGGCTACACGTTGATGCTCGCCGCGCTGATCCTGGTCGGGGGGTCGCTGGGCGACCGGCTCGGACGGCGCCGCGTGTTCGTGGCCGGGGTCGTGCTGTTCGCTGGCGCGTCGGTGCTGTGCGCGGCGGCGCCGACGCTCGAGGTGCTGGTCGCGTCGCGCGGCCTGCAGGGCGTGGGCGCGGCGCTCCTGACGCCCGGCAGCCTCGCGATCATCTCGGCGTCGTTCGCGCCCGAGGACCGGGGGAGCGCGATCGGCCTCTGGTCGGGGCTGGCCGGCGTGACGACGGCGATCGGTCCGCTGGTCGGCGGCTGGCTGGTCGACACCACGGGCTGGCGTGGCATCTTCTGGATCAACGTCCCGCTGGCCGTCGCCGTGGTGTGGCTGGCCGTGCGGCACGTGCCCGAGACGACCGGTGAGGACGACCCGATCGACTACGTGGGGGCCGCGCTGACGGCGCTCGGGCTCGCCGCGCTGACGTACGGGCTGGTCGACGGGTCGTGGCTGTGGGGGACTGTCGGTGCCGTGCTGATGGTCGTGTTCGTGCTGCACCAGCGGGTCGCGCCGCACGCGCTGGTGCCGATGCAGCTGTTCGCCGACCGGGTGTTCACGGCCGCCAACATCTGCACGTTCGCGATCTACGGGGCGCTGGCGGCGTCGAGCTTCCTGCTGGTGCAGCAGCTGCAGTACGTCTCGGGGTTCTCGCCCCTGGTGGCGGGGCTGGCGAGCGTGCCGATGACGATCATCATGCTGCTGTTCTCGTCGCGCGCGGGAGCGCTCGGCACGCGCATCGGTCCGCGGCTGCCGCTGACGATCGGCCCGCTGGTCGCGGCGGCCGGTCTGCTGCTGATGCTGCGGATCGGCGACGACGCGAGCTTCGTGACCGACGTGCTGCCCGCCTCCATCGTGTTCGGCATCGGCCTGACGGTGCTGGTCGCACCCCTGACGACCGCGGTGCTGGCGGCCGCGCCGATGCAGCAGACCGGCATCGCGTCGGGCATCAACAACGCCGTCTCGCGCACCGCGTCGCTGCTGGCGGTGGCCGCGATCCCGCCGATCGCGGGGATCACGGGTCGAGACTTCGCCGACCCGGCCGTGTTCGGCCCGGGCTTCCGCACCGGCACCCTGATCTGCGTCGGCATGCTGGTGCTCGCCGCCGCGTGCGCCGTCACCCTGATCCACCGCCTCCCCGCCCCCGGACCCGCGAGTGGTGCGGAGCGGACAGAGTGAGACGGCGAGTCCGACCACGCTGCACCGTTCGGGGACGGGAATGCAGCACTCGAACGACGTCGCGGAATGATCGGCTCGGCCCTGGCGTTGGGCAGGAGTAGGATGGACACGCCGGCGCGGCACGAAGCTCGATGCGACGGTGGTTGACAACTCAAGAGGGGCTGATCGGTTTCGACTAAGGTCGTTCGATTCAGGTGAAGCGGGTAGAGGATCCAGGGTTATCTCTTAAACGATCTCTGGAAACCAACAAGTGCCGATTCAAAGCGCACTGACTTCGCCCTCGCTGCTTAAGCGATAGGTGAAGGGCTGGCCCGGGGGAGCTTCCGCTCCGGATCGCCAGTCTCATTTAGGAGGCTTGCTGGTCACACGGCGTCACAGCGTGTGATCGGGACTTTTCTGTGACTGAGCCCGTCGGCGACGCGTCTGTTCGAGCGCCGGGGCTGAGAAAAGCGACCAGACAGACTGCACCCGGAGAAGCCCTGACTCAGCGCCGTAGGACCGGGGTTCGATTCCCCGCAGCTCCACTGAACGACAGAGCCCCGCTCGCCCCCATCGGGGGCGAGCGGGGCTCTGTCGTGCCGGACGGCAGCACGGTGGGTCGAGTGGCCCCCGTCGGCGCCTAGAGTCTGGTGGGCGACGGCGCAACGGTGTCCCGGTCGCGCGAACCGAGAGGTCGGACGCTCATGACCAGGTCTGGGTGGGCCGCCGCTGCGGCGGCGATCGTCCTCGCAGCCTCGCTCGTGTGGGGGTGGCAGATCCTGTCGTCCGAGGCGCAGGCACGGACGGCCGGCGGCGTCGAGCAGTGCGGCAGCGTGCTGCACGTGCTGGTCACGGGCGACGCCTACCGTGGCGGCGAGCTCCGACCGGACCAGGCGGCGCACGACGGCGCCTGCGTGTCGGATTCACGCGAGCACCTCCGGATGGTCGCCGTCCCGGCCTCGGTGACGCTGATGTCGGCGCTGGTCCTGCTGCCGAGCCTGCGCATCGGGCACCGCCGGGCGCGGTCGGATCGTGAGCACCGCCTTGCCCCTCACCGTCCCGGCGATAGCGTGGACGAATGACGTCCTACACCGATGCCCAGATCGAAGAAGCGCTCGACGGACTGCCGGCGTGGTCGCAGGAGGGCGAGGCGATCGTGAAGTCGTTCGAGTTCGCCGACTTCATGGCCGCGATCTCGTTCATCAACAAGGCGGCGGGGTCGATCGACGAGATGGACCACCACCCCGAGTGGACCAACGTCTACAACCGCGTCGACATCCGGCTGAGCAGCCACGACGTCGGGGGCGTCACCGATCGCGACGTGCAGCTGGCCCGTGTGCTGGAGCGCGTCGCCGCCGCCAGCTGAGCCGCGCGGACGGGCTCAGGCCCAGAGGTCGGAGCCGAACTTGAACCAGATCGCCGAGATGACCGCGACGTACCAGAGCACGTTGATCAGCAGCGTCCAGTCGCCGACGAACCGGGAGACCGGGTTGCCGGGTGCGAAGACCGCCAGGTTGCGCGCCGTGAGCCACACGAAGATCGGGATCATGACGGTCCAGACGACCATGCACCAGGGGCAGAGCTTGCCGATCTCGTAGATGCTCTGCGACTGCAGCCACGTCACGAAGCCGATGCCGAACAGGGCGCCCGCCTGCAGGCCGAGCCAGACGAAGCCGGGCAGCTGCACCCGCGCGACCATCAGGACGCCGAGGGTCACGACGATCGCGAAGCCGGCCACACCGATGATCGGGTTGGGGAAGCCGAACGCCGAGGCCTGGTCGGTGTTGATGACCCCGCCACAGCTGACGAAGGCGTTGATGTCGCAGGCCAGCTGGGCCGTCTTGCCGTCGGCCTCGTCCTGGAGGAACTTGACCTTGTCGATGAGCAGCACCGCGGCCGACAGCAGGCCGATCGCACCACCGATCAGCAGCAGCAGGCCGAGTCCGCGATCGGAGCGCTCATACGTGTCGAGGTCGGTCCGGTCGGCCACCATCGCGTCAGTCATGACAGTGATCCTAGAACGACCCCGCAACCATCTGCGTCAGGTCTGGCAGTGGGGGCACCAGAAGCAGTCGCGCTCGGTGGTGGGGCGGTCGCCCAGCTTGCCGTTGCGCAGTCGGGTGCCGCACCGGCGACATCGGGCGCGCTCGCGGTTGTAGACCCAGCGGTCCTCGCCGGTACGGGTGCTGCCGGTGAACGAACGCTCGACGCGCGCCTTGTTGACGTCGAGCATGCGCTGGCCGCGCGAGATGACGCGCGTCAGGTCGGGCACCTCGCCGATCGGACGGGTCGGCAGCAGGCCCATGATGAACAGCAGCTCGTTGACGTACTCGTTGCCGAAGCCCGCGAGGTTGCGCTGGTCGAGCAGGGCCAGGAAGACCGGGCGGTCGGGATCGGCGGCGGTGTTGGCGACGGCCAGCTCGAGATCCCAGTCGGCCCCCAACAGATCGGGGCCGAGGTAACCGATCGCGGACTCCTCGTCGTCGATGTCGAGCACCTCGAGGATGCCCAGGGAGTAGCCGATCGCCTGCCACTCGTCGTTCTCGAGCACGGCCCGTGCCGAGTGGCCGGGTCGCCGCCACGGCGACTCGAGCCGCTGGACGTGCCAGGCGCCCTCCATCTTGAGGTGCGAGTGGATCGAGTGCCGGGGCGTGCGGATCAGCAGGTGCTTGCCGTGGCTCGCGACCTCGTCGACGACCTCGCCCGACAGGTCGAGCGTCGCGAAGGCCGGCACCCTGAAGTCGGTGCGCGTCAGCTCGCGCCCCGCGAGGGCCTCGTGCAGGTGGTGGGCCGTGCGCCAGACGGTGTCTCCCTCAGGCATCGATCCGCACCCCCTTGATGGTCTGCTCGAAGCCGGCCTCGAGCAGGGCGGCACCGAGCGGCGAGGACGCGACGGGACGACCGTCGGCGGT
Organism: Aeromicrobium sp. CFBP 8757; assembly: GCF_014841755.1. Lineage (NCBI taxonomy): Bacteria > Bacillati > Actinomycetota > Actinomycetes > Propionibacteriales > Nocardioidaceae > Aeromicrobium > Aeromicrobium sp. CFBP 8757. The sequence continues at coordinate 222,042 of NZ_JACYUM010000004.1, read as the reverse complement.
CTCGACCGTCAGCCGGCTCATGCGTCTGGCCCGCACGAGGGTCGCGAGCGAGCGACCCGCCGCCTCGAGCCGTGCCGGGTCGTCGTCGAACACCAGCGCCTTCTTGCCGCCGCGCTCGAGGTACAGCACGAGGTGCCCGTCGTGCAGCACGACGAGGGAGCCGGCCTTGCGGGCTGGACGGTGCCGGGTGCTCGCCTCGTCGACGGGCCGGTCGGGCCACGGCAGCGCGGCACCGTACGGGTTGGCCGGATCGGTGGCGGCCAGCGTGACGGCCGCGGCGTCGGTGGGCCGGTCGTCCTCGAGGACGAAGGCGCGCATGCGGTCGACCGTTGCGGGCGCCCCGAACTGCGCGGCGCCGAGTGTCTCGATGTAGTAGCCGCGCAGCACCGAGCCGCTCTGCTCGAGCTCGCGCAGGACGCGGTAGATCGCCGCGAAGCCACCGGGCGTCTGCTCGGCCATGACCGATCCGCGGGTCACGACGCCGTACCGCCCGACGAGCGACTCGGCCCGGGACAGCTGCAGGGTCGTCGGGTCGTCGGCGGTCTCGGTGAGCGAGAACCACCGACCGCTGACGGTCGGGGGGCCCTGCTGGGCGACCCGCGGCGAGCGGATGCGGCGACCGTGCAGCCGGGCGCGGGGAGCCGGCCGCGTCGTGCGGTGGGCGCCGCCGCGGCCGACCAGCGTGCGCACGGGGGCGAAGGTGTCGTTGCTGATGCGCCCCGACCACACGAGGTCCCACAGCGCGGCGGCGACGTCGGCGTGGTCGACGGTGTCGGGCCCCAGCGCCGCGAGCACCTCGACGAGCTGGCGGAACAGGAACGCCCCGCCGCCGTCGAGCGCCTGGGCGATCGTGGCCGGCAGCGCGTCGGGGTCGAGGGGCTCGACGCCCTGGGCGCCGGCGGCGCGCAGCACGAAGTCGGCGGGGTGCAGCTGCACCCACCCGTCGTTGCCGGGCAGCGAGCCGGCTCCCGACCAGACGACCTCGCCGGCCGAGGTGAGCTCGTCGAGCATCGCGGGGGAGTAGTCGCGCACGCGGGCGGGCAGCACGAGCGACTCCCACGACGAGGCGGGCAGCGCCAGGCCCGCGAGCTGGTCGATCGTGGCGAGCACGCCCTCGGTGCCCCGCACCGTGCCGCCGACGCCCTGCCACGCGGGCAGGAACCGCGCGAACGTCAGCGGGTCGACGGGCTCGACCTGCTGACGGGCCGCCGCGAGCGAGCGCGAGCGCAGACGGCGCAGCACGCCGGGCTCGACCCACTCGCTGCCGGTGGCCTGCGGCCGGAACTCGCCCTCGGTGAGCCGGCCGTCGCGCGACAGGCGACGCAGCACCTGGTCGGCGATCGCGACGCCGATGCCGAATCGCGTCGCGACGTCGGCGCTCGTGAACGGGCCGTGGGTGCGGGTGTGCCGCGAGACGAGGTCGAGCAGCGGGTCGGCGACGACCTCGAGGTGCGCCTCGGAGACGCCCATCGGCACCACGACCCCGAGCGCGTCGCGCAGTCGGCCGGCGTCCTCGACGACGGCCCACCGCACGTCGCCGGCCACCGCGACCTCGATCGCGCGGCGGGCGTTCTGCAGCTCGCCGAGCCACCCGGCGACCTCGCCGGCGAGATCGGGCTGGACGCGGGCACGCACCTCGTCGGACGACAGCGGGCCCAGCAGGCGCAGCAGGTCGGCGACCCCCTCGACGTCCTTGGCCTGACGGTCGTCGGTGAGCCGCTGCAGCTCGAGCTCGAGGTGCTCGAGCACCTCGGGGTCGAGCAGTTCGCGCAGCTCGGCGCGACCCAGCAGCTCGGCCAGCAGCGTGGGGTCGAGGGTCAGGGCCGAGGCGCGGCGCTCGGCCAACGGGGTGTCGCCCTCGTAGAGGAAGGCCGCCACGTAGCCGAACAGCAGGTTCTGCGCGAAGGGTGACGCCCGCTCGGTCGTGACCTCGGCGATCTGCACCTCGCGGGAGGTCAGCTTCTTCGACAGCATCGTGAGCGCCGGCAGGTCGTAGACGTCCTGCAGGCACTCGCGGGCCGTCTCGAGCAGGATCGGGAACGACGGGTACTTGCGGGCGACGTCGAGCAGCTGCGCCGACCGCTGCCGCTGCTGCCACAGGGGTGCGCGCGAGCCGGGGTTGCGGCGCGGCAGCAGCAGGGCGCGCGAGGCGCACTCGCGGAAGCGGGACGCGAACAGCGCCGAGCCGCCGACCTCGGCCGTCACGATGGTGTCGAGCTCGTCGGTCTCGAACACGAACAGCTCGGCGCCCGGTGGTTCGGTCTCGGTGTCGGGGATGCGCGCCACGATGCCGTCGTCGCTGGCCACGACCGAGCCGTCCATGCCGTAGCGCTCGATGATGCGGGCGGCCACCGCGAGGGCCCACGGGGCGTGCACCCGACGGCCGAAGGGGGAGTGCAGGACGACCCGCCAGTCGCCGAGCTCGTCGCGGAACCGCTCGACCAGCAGGGTGCGGTCGGACGGCACCTGGCCCGTGGCCTCCTTCTGGTCGCGCAGGTACGCGCCGAGGTTGTCGGCCGCCCGGCGGTCGAGGCCCAGGCCGGCGGTGCGCTCGGCGAGGGCGTCGGGAGCCAGGGCCGAGGCCTCGCGGACGAACGCGCCGATCGCCTCGCCGAGCTCGTAGGGCCGCCCGATCGCGTCGCCCTTCCAGAACGGGAGCCGGGCCGGCTGGCCGAAGGCGGGAACCACGTTGACCCGGTCGTGGGTGATCTCCTGGATGCGCCAGCTCGTCGCGCCGAGGGCGAAGACGTCGTTGATGCGCGACTCGTAGACCATCTCCTCGTCGAGCTCGCCGACCTTGCGGGAGCCGCTCTCCTCGGTGCCGGCGGCCAGGAACACGCCGAACATGCCGCGGTCGGGGATCGTGCCGCCGCTCGTGACGGCGAGCCGCTGCGCACCGGGGCGGCCCGTGATGGTGCCGGCGTCGCGGTCCCACACGATGCGGGGACGCAGCTCGGCGAACTCGTCGGACGGGTAGCGGCCCGACAGCAGGTCGAGCGTCGCGTCGTACGCCGAGCGCGGCAGCGTCGCGAACGGGGCGCTGCGGCGCACGGTGTCGAACCACTCCTCGACGTCGATGCCCTCGAGCGCCGTGGCCGCGACGGTGTGCTGGGCCAGGATGTCGAGGGGGTTGGCGGGGATGTCGAGTCGCTCGATCAGGCCGGCCTGCATGCGCGACGTCGTGACGGCCGAGCCGAGCAGGTCGGGGCGCGACGTCGGGTAGGTGACGCCCTGCGACACCTCGCCGACCTGGTGGCCGGCTCGTCCGACCCGCTGCAGGCCGCTGGCGACCGACGGCGGCGACGACACCTGGATGACGAGGTCGACCGCACCCATGTCGATGCCGAGCTCGAGGCTCGACGTCGCGACGACGCAGCGCAGACGTCCCGACTTGAGGTCGTCCTCGATCAGCGAGCGCTGCTCCTTGCTGACCGAGCCGTGGTGGGCCCGGGCCAGCACGAGCTCGGGGTCGTCGGACGACGCGGCGGTCGTCTGGGTGCTGCTGCCCTTCTGCGCGGGCGCGCGGGCCGGCGTGGCGCCGTCGGGGGAGTCGACGTGCCCGAGGTGCGCCGCGTAGGCCTCGTTGAGGCGTGCCGTGAGCCGCTCGGACACCCCGCGCGAGTTGACGAAGATGATCGTCGAGCGGTGGCCGAGCACGCGGTGCATGATCGCCTCCTCGACGTGCGGCCAGATGCTGCCGCGCGGCTGCTCGTCGTCACCGGGCGCGAGCGAACGGGCGCCGCTGCCCTCGTCGCGCGGGGGTGCCGGGATCTTGGTCATGTCGTCGACCGGCACCTCGACCTCGAGCGCCAGGCGGGTGGGTGCCTCGGGGGCGACGACCGTGACCCGCGCCGAGCCGGCCAGGAAGCGGGCGACCTCGTCGTGCGGGCGGACCGTGGCGCTGAGCCCGATGCGCCGCGCCGGCGCCTCGAGCAGGGTGTCGAGCCGCTCGAGCGAGACCGCCAGGTGGGCGCCGCGCTTGGTGCCGGCGACGGCGTGGATCTCGTCGATGATGACGGTGTCGACGTCGCGCAGCGTCTCGCGCGCCGCCGACGTCAGCATCAGGAACAGCGACTCGGGGGTCGTGATGAGGATGTCGGGCGGCCGGGTGATCAGCGCGCGCCGGTCGCGCTGGGTCGTGTCGCCCGAGCGCACGCCGACCGTGACGTCGCGGAACGAATCGCCCCGGCGCGCCGCCGCCTGCGTGATGCCGACCAGGGGTGACCGCAGGTTGCGCTCGACGTCGACGGCCAGCGCCTTGAGCGGCGAGATGTAGAGCACGCGGGTGCCGGGCGCCCGATCGTCGGGCGACGTGGCCTCGGCCGGGTCGCCGGCGTGCATGAGCCGGTCGATCGCCGACAGGAACGCCGCCAGGGTCTTGCCCGAGCCGGTGGGCGCGACGACCAGGACGTGCTCATCGCCCTCGACGCCGAGCCAGGCACCCTCCTGTGCGGGGGTCGGTCCGTCGAACGACTCGCCGAACCACGCACGGGTGGCGGGGGCGAAGCGATCGAGTGCCGACGTCATGAGCCCATCGTCCCAGCCGCCGCCGACATGTGCTCGAGACCGCATCCGGGACGGGGGTGCCGGCCGGTACGGTGGACCTTCGTCGTGCCGATCTAGCCGGGAGACCTCGCTCCGTGTCCGATCCGAACCCCGCGGGCCCAGCGCTCAAGCGACTCGTCGCGGCCGTCGCGGCGTGCCTCGTCGCCGTGATCGTCGCCGGCGCCGTGATGGGGTCGCGATCGGTCGCCGCCGACCTGGGCGATCGGTCCACGGCGGCGCTGCAGGCCGCCGACCTGGCCGACGTACGCGTCGACTTCACGGGCCGCGAGGCCGAGCTCCGCGGCGGCAACGACGTCGAGGCGCGGCTCGCCGCGTCGCTGGTGCGCACCCTGCCCGGCGTCCGGCGGGTCGAGGTCGACCGCCGTCCGCGTCCTGTCGTCGCGGACGCCGCGCACTTCGAGCTCGACCGGGCGGGCGACGACGTCGAGATCAGCGGCGCCGTCCCCTCGCCCGACGACGCCGCCGCGATCAAGGTCGCGGTCGCGACGACGCTGCGCACGACCGTCACGGGCGACGTGAGGGTCGTCCGCTCGGTGCCGTCCGAGCCGTGGGTCGCCGCCGTGCCGGACGTGCTCGAGATCGTGGCCGGGGTCGAGGGCCTGGCGCTCGACGTCCCGGGCGACGGCACGGTCGTGCTCGGCGGGCAGGTCGCCGACCGCACGACGCGCGCCCGGGTCGTCGAGCAGGTCGCGCAGGCGCTGCCGGGGCTGCGGCTCGTCCAGACGCTGCGGGTCGCGTCGGCCCCGCGGAAGGGGGCCTGACGATGTCGGGGTACACGATCGGCGAGATCGGCCTCTGGTTGCTGCTCGCCGCGGCGCTCGGCTTCGTGCTGGGCTGGCTCGTGCGCGAGCTGGTGCTGCGGGCGCGGCACCAGCCGACCCCCGCCTCCGTCCCCACCCCGGCTCCAACCCCGGCACCCGCACCCGATCCGACCCCTACCCCCGCACCCGAGGTCGTGATGGCGGAGGGTGGCGCGCCGGAGCCGGCGGCCGGGCCGCCGGCCTCCGAGCCCGAGGCGCGGCCGCCCGTCGTCCCCGGCCCGCACCCCGGTTCGGCGCTGCCGCTGGCCGACGGCGCCGCTCCCTCGGACGAGTACGTCGTCAAGGTCAGCCGTGGCTCGAAGATCTACCACGCGTCGACGAGCCCCGCCTTCGCCCGCACCACCGCCGCGCTGTGGTTCACGAGCGCCGAGGCGGCCGAGCAGGCTGGTCTGCGCCGACCCAAGAACGGCTGACGCCCGACAGAGTGGCACCACCGCCGGACCCGTCGCGTGAGGCATGCTGTCGCCCATGAAGCTGCGTCTCGTCGCGGCGGTGTCCGCCGCTGCCCTGGCCCTGTCCGCGTGCTCGTCGTCCTCGTCGGACGGCGGCGAGAAGCCCGCGGCCCCCGACGCGTCCGCGGCCACCGCCACCCCGCTCGTCGAGATCTCACCGCTCACGGGCCTGGCGCTCTCGAAGGGACGACCCGACAACCCCGTCTTCGTCGTCAAGATCGAGAACACCGCCGCCGGTGCGCCGCAGTACGGTCTGGACAAGGCCGACCTCGTGCTCGAGGAGCTCGTCGAGGGCGGGTTGACCCGCCTCGCGGCGTTCTTCTACTCCAGCATCCCGTCGAAGGTCGGCCACGTCCGGTCGCTGCGCACCAGCGACATCGGCATCGCCGGCCCCGTCGCCGGCCAGATCGTGGCCTCGGGCGGCGCCAGCGGCGCCTACAACAAGGTCGAGAAGTCCGGCATCACGGTCTTCTCGGAGGACGCCGGATCCGCCGGCTTCAGCAGCGACCCCGCCAAGTACCGCCCGTACAACCGGTTGATCAATCTCAAGACGGTCGCCAAGAAGGCCAAGCGCAGCACGATCAAGGGCCCGTACCTGCCCTGGACGCCCGCCGACGCACCCGCCGCCGCTGCCGCGACCGGCAAGGCGGCCACGGCGGCGACGGTGCGGTTCTCGAACGCGACGTCGACGACGTGGAAGCTCGACGGCGGCAAGTGGACGCGCACCAACGGGCACGCCTCCCCGAACAAGGACTTCGAGGCCGACACGATGATCGTCGTGTTCGCCAAGGTCGGCGACGCGGGCTACACCGACCCGGCCGGCAACCCCGTCCCCGAGACGGTGTTCGAGGGCAAGGGCGAGGCCATGGTGTTCCACGGCGGTCAGGTCGACACCGTGACGTGGCGCAAGCCGAGCCTCGACGAGGGGCTGTCGTTCACGGCGGCCGACGGCTCGCCCTACACGATCGACCCGGGCAAGGTGTTCATCGAGCTCGTGCCCAAGGACGCCGGCTCGGTCACGCTGGGCTGATCGGCACGGCGTCCGCGCCGGCCCTCACTCGACGGTCGGCAGGAGCCTCAGGCCGGCCAGCAGGGCGCCGATCGTGGCCTGGACGTCGTCGCTGGCGGCCTCCGGGTCCTCCGCGTCGGAGACGTACTCCGACGCCGACCGGATGGCCCCGTAGAACACCGCCGTGAACGCCTCGCCGAGCTGGTCGGCGTTGCCGAGATCGGCCAGGAGCTCCTCGACGATGCTCTGCACGATGCCGTACGACGATGCCTTCTCGGCCTCCTGCCAGCGCTCGTGGCCGAGCGCGACGGGGCCCTCCTGCATGCAGATGCGGCGGAACTCGGGCTGGCGGCACACCTCGAGGAACTTCTGCAGGCCCGTCTGGGCGCGCTCCCACGGGTCCTTCGACGTGTTGATGGCCTTGCCGATCTCGGTCGTCGTGGACTCCTGCACGCGCAGGAAGACGTTCTCGAACAGGGCCAGCTTGCTGGGGAAGTGGTGGTAGAGCGCACCCTTGGTGACCCGCGCGGCGGCGACGACCTCGTCGAGCGAGGTGCCGGCGTAGCCGTGGTCGGTGAACAGGGTCGTGGCGCTGTCGAGCAGGGCCCGCTTGGTGCTGGAGGAGTAGTCCTGCCGACGCGAGGTCTTGGTGGTCTTGCGGGCGGTGCGCAGGACGCTCTTGGTCACGCGTGCGGGGTGGGACATGGGTCCGAGTCTACGGGGACGCGCGCGTCGTGCGCCGAATCACATACCTGCGGTTTGCCATGGCCTGCACGCCCCAACATACTGAGAGTACGTACCGCGGGTATGTGGCCCCGGTCCGACGGACCAGAAAGGAGCACACCATGACCTGGGATGCTTACAACCGTCGCAAGAACGCCCTCCGCGAGATGCTGGAGGTCGCCGACCGGCGCCCCGGCACGACGCTCACCGAGCTGCTCGACACGGTCGACGGGGCCCGCGAGGCCTTCCCGACCGAGACCGATGCGCTGTTCGACCTGCAGATGACCTGGTTCCAGCGACTCAGCGGCCAGATGGACCGCCTGCTGTCCGGCGACTCCGAGACGCCCGAGCTCGTCCCCGTCACGGCCTGGGTCACGACCGCGGCCGAGCTGCCCGGCGCCCGCGCGCTGCTCGACGCCCACCGCGACGACCCCGCGCTGCGCAAGGCGTTCGCCAAGGAGCTCGCCTACCTCGCGATCTCCGCCGGCTCGGTCGTCGGCGCCGACCTGACGACGCACGGTCGTCGCATCCAGGAGACCGCCCGCGAGCAGCTCGCCGCGGCCCCGGTCGTCCCGCTCCGCGACGACGCCCGGCCGGGTCTGATCACGCGTCTGCGCAACGCGATCGCCGCCTGAGCGGCTCCCACTCGTCCCCGTCCGGCACGCTCCCTCCCTCCTGTGCCGGGCGGGGATGTCCGCGTCCTGGAGAGGCGAGGTGGGGCTGCAGCCGCCTAGTGGCGCTGTGACGCGAGGCCGGTGATCTGCTCGCCGATCTCGACGTCGATCGACTGGCGGAACTCGCTGCGGAACACGCCGAGCGTGACCTGGCTGGCGATCGGCAGCAGCCCGTCGACCAGCGCGATGATGCGCTCCCAGTCGTCCTCGGGGAAGCCGGCGTCGATGAACGGCTGGATCAGCTCGGTCACGACGTCGCGCACGAACGTGTCGGTGATGGCCCGCAGGTGCTCCTGCAGCGTCGGGAACAGGCCGATGACGGTGCTGGGCGCCAGCCCCATCGACACCGCGGCGGCGCCGGCCCGGACGACGGCGGGCTCGACGAGCCTCACGCGGTCGCCCTCGAGGGCCTCGACCAGGCCCAGCTCGACCATCGAGTCGACGAGGGAGGCGTCGCGGGCCACGCCGGCCAGTGCCGCGAGGTCGTCGCGCGACATGATCTCGGCCTCGTCCGCCTCGGGCAGGTCGAGGATCGTCATGAGGTCGAGCGTGTGCCCCGCGGCGCTCTGGGGGGCGCTCTGGATCGCCTTCTCGACCGCGGCGAGCGTGAAGCCCCGGTCGAGCAGCTGCCGGATGAGCTGAAGGCGCTGGAGGTGCTCGCGGTTGTAGTAGCCCGTGCGTCCGGCCAGCCGGGGCGCCTCGATGAGACCGCGCCCCGCGTACGCCCGCACGTTGCGCACCGTCATCTGCGCACGTGCCGCGAGCTCGTCGACCGTGTACTCCTGAGGGGCGTTCTCCTCGGGGGAGGTGGCGTCGGCGGGCATGGACGCATCATAGGCCGCAGGGTGGCTTCTGCCGTGCCGAGCGTCGCGGGGGCATGATGGAGGCCATGGACGAGCTGATCGGCAGGCTGCTGGTGGCGACCCCGGCGATCGACTCGGGGCCGTTCCTGCGCAGCGTCGTCTTCGTGCTCGACCACGACGCCGACGGGACCCTCGGCGTCATCGTCAACCGGCCGCTGCCGTCCGACGTCGAGGACGTCCTGCCCGACTGGGCGGGGCTCGTCAACGCGCCCGTGTGCCTGTTCGACGGCGGCCCGGTGGGGGTCGACTCGGCGCTGGGCCTGGGCATCGTGGCCGATCCGTCGGACGCCCCCGCGGCTCCCGCGGGCTGGCGTCGCATGACCGGCCGGGTGGGCCTGGTCGACCTCGACGGGCCCGTGCCCGCCGGCACCGAGCTGATCGGCATGCGGGTCTTCGCGGGGTACGCCGGATGGGGCCCGGGCCAGCTCGCCGACGAGCTCGACGAGGGCGCGTGGATGGTCGTCGACGCGCGTGACAAGGACCTCATCTCGCCCCAGCCCGAGCTGCTGTGGCGCGAGGTGCTGCGACGCCAGGAGGGCGACGTCCGGTTCTGGGCGACATTCCCGGACGACCCGTCGACCAACTAGGTCATCGACTAGGACGTGCCGGTCGAGGTCGTTAGACTCCTCGCGTGGCTTTCTTCCAGCGTGGTTCGCAGACGGCTCTCGACGAGCGCACCGACGAGCGCGTCGACCAGCGCACCGAGGAGGGCGATCACGAGAAGTTCTCGCACTACGTCCCCAAGGCCGAGCTGACCGAGGCGATGGTCATGGGCACCCCGGTGATCGCGCTGTGCGGCAAGGTCTGGACGCCGAGTCGCGACCCGCAGCGCTTCCCGGTCTGCCCCGAGTGCAAGGACATCTGGGAGAGCATGGACAAGGGCGACGAGGGAGACGGCTCGGGTGACGCGTAGCCAGCACCTCCGGGTCTGGCAGCGAGAGGCGTTCGACCTCTACCAGCGCACGCAACCGAGCGACTTCCTGACCGTCGCGACGCCCGGCGCCGGAAAGACGACGTTCGCGCTGACGATCGCGGCCGACCTGCTCGCGCGCGGCATCGTCGAGCGCATCGTCATCGTCACGCCGACCGACCACCTCAAGACGCAGTGGGCCCTGGCTGCCGCCGGCATCGGCATCATGATCGACCCCGCGCTGCCGAGCCGCGGCGTGCTCGGGTCCGGGTTCCAGGGCTTCGCGGTGACGTACGCGGGCATCGCGGTCAACCCCAACGCGTACCGCAACCGCATCGAGCACCGCTCGACGATGGTCATCATGGACGAGGTGCACCACGCGGGCGACGCGCTCACGTGGGGCGACGGCGTGCAGGAGGCCTGCGAGCCCGCGGTGCGGCGCCTCGCGCTGACGGGCACCCCGTTCCGCTCCGACGACAACCCCATCCCGTTCGTGACCTACGCGCCGCAGACCGACGGCTCGAAGGTCAGCGTCGCCGACTACTCGTACGGCTACGGCCACGCGCTCAAGGACGGCGTCGTGCGTCCCGTGCTGTTCATGGCCTACTCGGGTCAGATGCACTGGCGGACCCGGGCCGGCGACGAGGTCGCGGCCCGGCTCGGCGAGCCCCTCGACCGCGCCGCGACGGCCCAGGCGCTGCGCACGGCCCTCGACCCGAACGGGTCGTGGATCCCCGAGGTGCTCAGCGCGGCCCACACCCGCCTGCTCGAGGTGCGTCGCCACGTGCCCGACGCGGGCGGGCTGGTCATCGCCAGCGACCAGGACAGCGCGCGGGCCTATGCCGCGGTGCTGGCCGAGATCACGGGTGCGGCCCCGACCGTCGTGCTGTCCGACGAGGCCGGCAGCAGCGCCAAGATCTCGGAGTTCTCGGCCGGCATGGACCCGTGGATGGTCGCGGTGCGCATGGTCAGCGAGGGCGTCGACGTGCCGCGGCTGTCGGTCGGCGTCTACGCCACGACGACCTCGACCCCGCTGTACTTCGCGCAGGCCGTCGGGCGCTTCGTGCGGGCGCGCCGCAAGGGCGAGACCGCGTCGATCTTCGTGCCGAGCGTGCCGCGCCTGCTGGCCCTCGCGTCCGACCTCGAGACGCAGCGCGACCACGTCGTGGGCCGGCCCGTCAAGGACGAGGACGACCTGTTCGCCGCCGAGGCCGAGCTGATCGCCAAGGCCCAGGAGGACCAGGGCGCGTCCGACGACCTGCTGGGGGAGTACCGCGCCCTGGCCAGCGACGCCGACTTCGACCGACTGGTCTACGACGGTGGCGAGTTCGGCTACGACTCGCTGTCGGACGACGAGGGCGAGCTCGACTTCCTCGGCATCCCGGGCCTGCTCGATCCCGCGCAGGTCGCCGAGCTGCTCCGCACGTCGCGGGCCAAGCGTGCGCAGGCCAAGGCCGCCGAGCCGTCGGCGCCGGCCGCCGACGTCGCCTTCGAGAAGCGCGGTGAGCTGCGGCGCGAGCTGCAGGCGCTGGTCGGCGCGTGGCACCACCGCACGGGTGCGCCGCACGGCGTGACCCACAGCCGTCTGCGGTCCCAGTGCGGCGGACCCGCCGCGGCCCAGGCCTCGACCGAGCAGCTGCAGGCCCGCATCGACGCGCTGCGCACCTGGGCGCTCAAGGCGTCGGGCTAGGCTCTCGGGGTGACTTCGTCGATGGCCCTGCGCACCCGTCTGTTCGGACGGCTCCTGAAGATCTCCGAGAAGGGCATCGAGGACGTCGTCGACCTCCCGGCGCACCGGGCCAAGCGGGTGAAGCTGCAGCGCACCGCGATCGGCGGGCTGATCTTCGGACGCCCCGATCCGGCCGCCACGGTCGACGAGCTCGTGATCGGCACGGGCCAGCGTGCCCTGGTGCACCGGCCCGAGGACGCGATCGGTCCGCTGCCGTGCGTCGTGAACTTCCACGGGGGCGGCTGGGTGCAGGGCAACCCCGAGCAGTCCGCGTGGCTCGCGAGCCGCATCGCCGTGCGGGGCCGCGTCGTCGTGGTGTCGCCGGCGTACCGCCTGGCCCCCGAGCACGAGTTCCCGGCCGGCGTCGACGACGCCCGCGACAGCCTCGCGTGGGTCGTCGAGCACGCCGAGGAGCTCGGCGTCGACCCCCAGCGCATCGCGGTGATGGGCGACAGCGCCGGTGGGAACCTGGCGGCGGTCGTCTCGCTGATGGCGCGCGACGCGGGCGGTCCGCCCATCCGCGCGCAGGTGCTGATCTACCCCGGCGTCGAGATGTACGACCGCTGGCCGTCGGAGGACCGCAACGCCGACGCCCCCGTGCTGACGTCGGCCAACATGCGGGCGTTCGCGCGGCTGTACCTCGGCGAGCAGCACGGCACCGAGGACTTCCGGGCCTCGCCGATCCGGGCGGCCTCGCACGCCGACCTGCCCAAGGCGTTCATCCTGACGGCCGAGGCCGATCCGCTGCTCGACAACGGCAGCCGTTACCGCGACGCGCTCGTCGAGGCAGGCGTGCCCGTCCGCTACGTCGAGTACGACGGGGCGATCCACGGCTTCATGAGCCTGCCGGGCGTCGTGCCCGTCGCGCGCCGCGCCCTCGACGACATCGTCGACTTCTTGCGCGAGGTGCTCTAGCCCGGTCCCGGCGAATCTGCGCCAGACCATTGTGACAGTGTCGCTGTCACGGTACGGTCCGTTCATGAGGCGAGACCACTGGCAGCAGCAGATCGCACGGCTCGATCCCGAGACCGACTACGAGCAGATCGCGCGCATCACCGCGATGCACGAGTTCCCGTGGGACTCGCAGCAGGCGTTGAGCTTCGCACTGTTCCGCACCTACGCCGTCCCGACGGTGGGCCGGCTCCTCTACGACACCGGCGAGTTCACGGGTTCGGTGCAGAAGCGGCACGACGACACCGCGATCCTCCTCGAGACGATCGCCGAGAGGGGCCTGGAGTCGCCCGACGGCCGAGCCGGCGTGCGCCGCATGAACCAGATGCACGGCAGCTACGACATCTCGAACGACGACATGCGCTACGTGCTCGCGACCTTCGTCGTGACACCGGTGCGGTGGATCGAGCGGTACGGGTGGCGCGACGGCACGGAGGCCGAGAAGACCGCCACGGTGCGCTACTACCAGCGGCTCGGCCGGCTCATGGGCATCACCGACGTCCCGGTCGACTACCAGGGATTCTCCGACCTGATGGACGCCTACGAGCGCGAGACGTACGTGTTCGACCCGAAGGCCCGGGCCGTCGCCGACTCGACGCTCGACCTGTTCGTGACGTTCTACCCGCGACCGCTGCGCCGTGTCATGCGCCGGTTCGCGATCGCCCTGCTCGACGACCACCTGCGCGAGACGTTCCGCTACCCGCGGCCCACGCGCGCGATGTCGGCACTGGCGCACGGGTCGCTGGTGGCGCGCGGCCGGCTGCTGCGCTTCTTCCCCGCCCGCCGCCGGCCGTCGCTGCTGCGCGACACGCACCGCGTGCGGACGTACCCGGGCGGCTTCATGATCGAGCACCTCGGCACGTTCCCCGCGACGATGCCGCGCGACGACGCCGAGCCCGGACGCGTCTGACCGGAACCGGGTTGCGGTCCGCCCGGCGCAGCGCACGATGGAGGGAGTCCCGACCCCAGGAGCCCCCGTGAAGCGCATCACCCCCGTCCTCGCCCTCACCGCCGCGATCGCCCTGTCCGCGGGCGGTGCGCCGGCCCAGGCCGCCCCGTCCGACCGGTCGTCCTCGCCCGACCGCATCGAGCTGCCGAACGGCTGGTTGCCCGAGGGCATCACGACCGACGGCAAGAACCTGTTCTCCGGCTCGCGCGCCGACGGGGCGATCCAGAAGATCACGGTGCGCACGGGCCAGCGCCGGACGTTCGCGGGCGCACCGGGCCGCATCGCGGTGGGCCTCGACCACGACAGCCGGCGCGACGTCCTCTGGGTGGCCGGCGGAGCGGGCAAGGAGCTGCGCGCCCAGGACGCCGACACCGGAAAGGTGCTGCGCACGTACCGCTTCCCGAGCGCCGGCAACCGCTTCGTCAACGACGTCACGGTCACGCCCACCGCGGTCTACGCGACCGACTCGCTCAGCCGCGAGCTGCTGGTCGTGCCGCTCTCGACCCGCACGAAGAAGCTGCCGGCCGCGTGGCGCGCCACGACCCGGTCGCTGAACGGCGACCTGAAGCTGGCCGAGGGCAACAACCTCAACGGCATCGTCAGCACCCGCGGCACGCTCGTGGCCGTCCAGAGCAACACCGGCCGCCTGTTCACGATCGATCCCCGGTCGGGCCGCACCACTAGGGTCCGGACGGGCGGCACGACGTTCGTCAACGGCGACGGTCTCGAGCCCGGCCCCGGCGGCACCCTGTACGTCGTCCAGAACCGCGACAACCGCATCCGCGTCCTCTCGCTCGGGACGAAGGCACGGTCGGCGAAGGTCGTCGACACGATCGGCCGTCGCGACTTCGCGTCGGACGTCGACGTGCCCTCGACCGTCGCGCTGCTGAAGGGCTCGCTGTACGCCGTCAACGCCCGCTTCGGCACGCCCGCGCCCGAGACGGCCGCCTACTGGATCACCCGCGCCCCGGCGCGCTGAGCCGTCCGGTCGGGGCGAGGCGGGGAAGGTTCCGGTCGCGGAGGGCGTTGGACCCGGTGTGAGGCTCTCCGTGCTCGATCTCGTCCCCGTCCGCTCCGACCAGACGACCCGCGACGCCGTCGCGTCGACGATCTCGCTCGCGCAGGTCGCCGACCGGGCCGGGTTCACCCGTTTCTGGGTGGCCGAGCACCACAACATGCCCGCCGTCGCAGCGACCTCGCCGCCGGTGCTGATCGGCATCCTCGGCGCCAACACCGATCGCATCCGGCTCGGCTCGGGTGGCGTCATGCTGCCCAACCACGCGCCGCTCGCGGTCGCCGAGCAGTTCGCGCTGCTCGAGGCGGCGACCCCCGGACGCATCGACCTCGGCATCGGCCGCGCTCCCGGCTCCGACCCCGTCACGTCGATGGCGCTGCGGGGTGCCGCCGGCCGCGACGACACCGACGTCGAGAACTTCCCGCAGTACCTCGACGACGTCGTGGCGCTGATGGGCACCGAGGGCGTGCGGGTCGCGGTGCCGCGCCAGCAGTACGTGCTGAAGGCCACCCCGGCGGCCGCGTCGGAGCCGCGCATGTGGCTGCTCGGCTCGTCGATGTACTCGGCGCACCTCGCCGCGGCCAAGGGGCTGCCGTACGTGTTCGCGCACCACTTCTCGGGCCACGGCACCGCCGAGGCCCTCGCGGTGTACCGATCGGAGTTCCGGCCCAGCGACGTGGCGTCCGAGCCCGTCACGTTCCTGACCGTCAACGTCGCGGTGGCCGACACCGACGAGGAGGCGCGGGCGCTGGCGCTGCCGAACATGCAGATGATGTCGCAGCTGCGCACGGGCCAGCCGCTCACGGCGCTGTCGCTGGTCGAGGACGCGCAGGCCGTGCCGACGCACCCGCAGCTGCAGACGATCATCGACGACGGCTACGCGCGAGCCGTCGTCGGAACGCCGGCCGACGCCGCCGACCAGCTGCGTCGTCTGGCCGACCGGTTCGGCGTCGACGAGGTCATGGTCAACCCGATCGCCTCGGCGCACCGCGGCACCGACCCCTCGACGGCCCCGGGCCGCGAGCGCACGCTCGAGCTGCTCGCCAAGGAGCTGCTGTAGGGATTGTCCCGCGCGTCGACGCCCGTTCACCCCACGGTGGACGGGCGTTGCCCTGCGCGGGGCAGGGTCGGTGCCATGACCGAGATCATCGCGGCGCCCGCACACCGGCGCTCCCGCCCGTCCCGTGCCTCGCTGCTGCTCCGTTCGATCGGCGGTCCGGCGGTCGTGGGCGTCGCCGTGGGGGCTCTCGCCACGGTGCTGGCGCCCACCCTGCGTGACGCGCAGGCGTCCTAGAACCAGAAGCTCAGGAACGGCTCGACCGGGGAGCGGAACAGCTCGTCGAGCCGCCCGGCGTCGCCCGTGACGCCTCCCGTGGCCTGCAGCGTCCGTGCCGACACGCCGCCCAGCAGCAGCGACCCCAGGGCGTTGACGGTGACCGTCGCGTCGGGCGGCCCGTCCGTCGCGCTGACGACCGCGCGACGGTCGTCGTCGACCTCGAGGGCGTAGGTGCCGGCGGCGAACCCCAGGTCGTCAGTCACCCGGACGACGACCCGTCCGCTCGCGGAGTACGTGCGGGCCGACAGGGCCCCGGGCACGTCGAGCACCCGCACCCAGAGGTGGTCGACCTCGTCGACGTGCACGGCGCGGAAGTCGTCGATCAGCCAGCGCAGCGGCTCGTCGACCGGACGGAGGTGGGCCGTGACGGTCGAGACGAGGTCCATCTCGAGCACGAACCGCCACAGGGCGGCGTACGCGTCGGGGGTCGCCGCGACGAGGGTGTGCAGCCGGAGCGTGTGATCGGTGAAGTCGGCCTCGTTCTCGACGAGCTGGTAGACCGCGAAGCCCTGCGGGACGCCGTCGACGTCGTCGTGGCGCACCAGACGAAGGTTCTTGGCGTTGTCGTCGCCGATGCCGAGCCCGATCCGCCGCAGCCAGAGGTTGCCGTCGGCCGCGTGGGACACCTCGCCGGCCCGCAGGGCGCGGACGCGCTCGACGATCGCGTGGCCGTCGTGCCGCAGCTGGTCGGGGGTCACGTGGTGGATGCGTCCCGTCGTCGGCGGACCCGTCCAGCGCACCCGGCGCGTCGAGATCGTGAGGTCGCGGGCGAACGCCGCGGGTGAGAAGCCGAAGCGCGAGTAGATCGTCGACTCCGAGACCGTCAGCATCGCGATCGGCAGACCCAGCGCGGACGCCGTGCGCAGCTCGGCCTCGAGCAGCTGGCGTGCGATGCCTCGTCGGCGGTGGGTCTGCGAGACCGTCACGCCGCTGATCGCCCACGACGGCACGGCGTGCCCGCCCGGAAGGGTCAGCTCGGCGGGCCAGCAGTGGGTCGAGGCGACGGGCTCGGCGGGCACGGCGGACGTCTCGTCGTAGACGCCGACCAGCCGGTCGTCGAGCACGTGGGCGCGCCGCGCCTCGGTCTGGTCGGCGGGTGCCGCGGGGCCGAGGAAGCCGCGCGTGACGGCGTCCGACCAGGCGGTGTGATCGGCCGCGTCGGCGGTGTCGACGAGGCGCATCGTGAGGTGCTGCCGGGCGAGGTGCGCCGCGGACGTCTCGTCGATCGGCAGGGCGAGGTGCGGGGAGGTCACGCCGCCAACCTACGACGTGTCAGTCGGCCAGCACCACGCCAGCCTCGGCCCACTCACGGTGCACCGACGACAGGGTGCCGGGCGAGACCGCGGCGGTCAGCGAGGCGAGCACGCGCACGTCGAACCCCTCGCGGGCCGCGTCGAGCGCGGTGGCCCGGACGCAGTGGTCGGTCGCGATGCCGCACACGTCGACCGCGTCGATTCCGGCATCCCTCAACCAGTCGGCCAGCCGCGTCCCGGACGCGGACGACCCCTCGAAGCCCGAGTAGGCAGCCTCGTACTCGCCCTTCAGGAAGGTCTCGTCGAACAGGCCGGGCTCGAGCGGAGCGTGCAGCTGCTCGCCCTCGGTGCCGACGACGCAGTGGCGGGGCCACGAGTCGACGAAGTCGGGCGTCTCGGAGAAGTGCGCCCCGGGGTCGATGTGGTGGTCGCGGGTCGCGACCACGGTCTCGTAGGCGCCCGTGGCGATCAGGGCGGCGACGTCGGTCGCGACCCTCGCCCCGCCCACGACGGCGAGCGAGCCGCCCTCGCAGAAGTCGTTCTGCACGTCGACGACGATCAGTGCGGTGGTCATGGTGCCTCCCGGTCAGTCGGTGGTCTCGTAGATCGTGTCGAGGACGGGATCGCCCTTCGACAGCTGCCGGGCGGCGGCGGGCAGCTCGGCCAGGGCCGTGCGCAGGCGCGTGCGGGCGTCGTCGAGCGTGTCGTGGTGGACGCGCTCGCCGTCGCGCACCAGCTCGACCAGCAGCGGCCGGTCGTCGCCGTCCCGGTCGGGCACGTCGCCGATGCCGATGACCTCGGCCTGGGCGCGACCCGTCGCGTCGAGGCGGCGCAGGGCGTGCTTGCGACCCCCGACCGAGACCTTGTCCTGGCTCTTCTTCGCGACGGGCACCATCGCGCCGTCGTCGCCGGCGCGCGAGACGAGCTTGTAGACGAAGCCGCTGGTGGGAACCCCCGAGCCCGTGACGAGCGAGGTGCCGACGCCGTAGCCGTCGACCGGGGCGACCGCGAGGGCGGCGATCGCGTGCTCGTCGAGGTCGCTGGTGACGGTGATGCGCGTCGACGTCGCGCCCAGCCCGTCGAGCTGCTGCCGCACCGCGCGCGCGAGCGACACCAGGTCGCCCGAGTCGAGCCGGACGCCGCCGAGCTCGTGCCCCGCGAGCCCCACCGCGGTGCGGATCGCCTCGGGGATGTCGTACGTGTCGACGAGCAGCGTCGTGCCCGGCCCGAGGGACGCGATCTGGGCCTCGAAGGCGTCGCGCTCGGTGTCGTGGAGCAGCGTGAAGGAGTGTGCGCTGGTGCCGGTCGTGGGGATGCCGTGGGTGCGGCCCGCCTCGAGGTTCGACGTCGCGGCGAACCCCGCGATGTAGGCCGCGCGGGCCGCGGCGACGGCCGACGCCTCGTGCGTGCGGCGCGACCCCATCTCGATGCACGGACGGTCGCCGGCCGCGGTGATCATGCGCGAGGCGGCCGTCGCGATGGCGGAGTCGTGGTTGAGCACCGACAGCAGGAGCGTCTCGAGCACGACGCACTCGGCGAACGTCCCCTCCACGACCATGACGGGCGACTGCGGGAAGTACACCTCGCCGTCGGGGTAGCCCCAGATCGAGCCGCCGAAGCGGTAGTCCGCGAGCCACGCCAAGGTCGCGGCGTCGACGACGTCCGCCTCGCGCAGCCACGTCAGCTCGGCGTCGCCGAAGCGGAAGTCGGCCAACGCGTCGAGGGCCCGGCCGACGCCGGCGACGACGCCGTAGCGACGTCCTCCTGACAGGCGGCGGGCGAACAGCTCGAACACCGAGTGGCGGTCCGCGGTGCCGTTGCGCAGCGTCGACTGCAGCATCGTGAGCTCGTAGCGGTCGGTCAGCAGCGCGGTGCTCCGGGTGGCGGTCACCCGTTCAGCCTAGGTCAGGGCGGGGGGAGGGGGCGCGGCCGTTGGCCACGGCGGGTGCCTGCGTCACAATGGTGGGGTGAGCACCCCGACCCCCGTCGAGATCGCCGAGCCCGACGTCTCCAGCGTCGTCGAGCTCGAGGACCCGTGGGTCACGATCGTCTGGAACGACCCCGTCAACCTCATGTCGTACGTCGCCTACGTGTTCCGCAACTACTTCGGCTACACCGACGAGAAGGCGCACGAGCTGATGCTCGAGGTGCACAACGACGGCAGGACCGTCGTCTCCAGTGGCCGTCGCGAGCAGATGGAGCGGCACGTGCAGGCCATGCACGAGTACGGCCTGTGGGCGACCCTCGAGCGGCAGGACGCCTGATGAAGCCCTTCAAGAAGAGGCGTCGCGGCGGCATCTCCGCGACGTTCGAGATCGGCGAGGCGCACCTGCTGGCGAATCTGGCCGGGCAGGTCGTCGAGCTGCTGCGCGACCGCAACGGTGCCGAGGAGTCGGACGCCGACCCGCTCGCCGCGCAGCTCGGCATGGGCGGACCCTCGCTGCCGCCGGAGGACCCGGTCCTGCAACGCCTGCTGCCCGACGCGTACCGGGACGACCCCGACGACGCGGGAGAGTTCCGCCGGTTCACCGAGCGCTCGCTGACGTCCGCCAAGGTGCTGAACGCCGAGACGCTGATCGGATCCCTGGTCGACGGCGGCCTCACGTTCGGCGAGCTGCCCGACGAGCTCACGGGCGACGACGGCGACCGGGTCGAGGTCGAGCTCGACGACGACGAGGTGCAGGCATGGCTGCGCGCGCTGACCGACGTCCGGCTGTCGCTGGCGGTGCGGCTCGGCATCGAGACCGACGACGACGCCTTCCACGTGGCGCAGTCAGAGGACGCGGCGATCGCGGCGATGTCCGACATCTTCGACTGGCTCGGCTACGTCCAGGAGACGCTGGTCTCGGCGCTCGACTGACCGGCGCGTCTTGCGTGCTGGCCGGTCCCGGGCGGGCGGCGCCCCAGCCGATAAACTCGGCGGGTGCTGACCATCGACCGGGCCACGCATGACGCGATCGTCGCGCATGCCCGCCGCGACCACCCCGACGAGGCCTGTGGCGTCGTCGCCGGGCCCATCGGCTCCGACGTCCCCGCCCGCCTGATCCCGATGCTGAACGCCGCGATGTCGCCGACGTTCTACGAGTTCGACTCCGGCGACCTGCTGCGGCTCTACCGCGAGATGGACGACAACGACGAGGAGCCCGTCGTGATCTACCACTCGCACACGTCGACCGAGGCCTATCCGTCGCGCACCGACGTCAACCTCGCGGGGGAGCCGGGCGCCCACTACGTCCTGGTCTCGACGCGCGACGGTGCCCACGAGAGCGGTCCGGTCGACTTCCGGTCGTACCGGATCGTGGACGGCGAAGTCACCGAGGAAGAAGTCCGGGTCGTCGACGGTTATGACCACGGAGAAGTCACCCAACAGAAGGCAGAACACTGATGGCCATCGAGGTCCGCATCCCCACCATCCTGCGCACGTACACCGACGGTGAGCGCGTCGTCGAGGGCTCCGGGTCGACCGTCACCGAGGTGATCGACCAGCTCGAGACCGATCACGCGGGCATCAAGGACCGTCTGGTCGAGAACGGCGAGGCCCGCCGCTTCGTCAACATCTACGTCAACGACGAGGACATCCGCTTCACCGGCAACCTCGGTACCCCCGTCGCCGACGGCGACACCGTCGTGATCCTGCCGGCGGTCGCCGGTGGGTCCGCAGGGGTCTGATCCGCACCGCATGCGCTTCGACTCGCTGATCGACTCCGTCGGCCGCACGCCGCTGGTCGGGCTCCCGACGCTGTCGCCCTCGCCGGACGTCCGGCTGTGGGCCAAGCTCGAGGACCAGAACCCCACCGGGTCGATCAAGGACCGTGCGGCGCTGAGCATGATCCTGCGCGCCGAGAAGGAGGGTCGCCTGCACCCCGGCGCGACGATCCTCGAGCCGACGAGCGGCAACACCGGCATCTCGCTGGCCATGGTGGCGCGGCAGCGCGGCTACCGGATCATCTGCGTCATGCCCGAGAACACGTCGATCGAGCGCACGCAGCTGCTGACGATGTGGGGCGCCGAGATCATCCCGTCGCCCGCGGCGGGCGGATCGAACGAGGCGGTGCGGGTCGCCAAGGGGCTCGCGGCCGAGCACCCCGACTGGGTCATGCTCTACCAGTACGGCAACCCCGCCAACGCCGACGCGCACTACGAGGGCACCGGCCCCGAGATCCTCGGCGACCTCCCCGAGGTGACGCACTTCGTCGCCGGGCTCGGCACGACCGGCACGCTGATGGGCGCCGGCCGGTTCTTCCGCGAGCACAAGCCCGAGGTGCGCATCGTCGCGGCCGAGCCTCGCTACGGCGAGCTCGTGTACGGGCTGCGCAACCTCGACGAGGGCTTCATCCCCGAGCTGTACGACGCGTCGATGATCGACGCACGGTTCTCGGTGGGCCCGCGCGACGCCGTCCGCCGGGTGCGCGAGCTGGTCGAGTCCGAGGGGATCTTCGCGGGCATCTCGACCGGCGCGATCCTGCACGCCGCGCTGGCGCAGGCGGCCAAGTGCGTCAAGGCCGGCGAGAAGGCCGACATCGTCTTCATCGTCTGCGACGGCGGCTGGAAGTACCTGTCGACCGGCGCCTACGAAGGCACCCTCGACGAGGCCGAGGACAGGCTCGACGGCCAGCTCTGGGCCTAGCGCCGTCCCCGCTCCCGGTGGCGCCCTCTGGCGGTGACGTGGCGACCTTTCAGTGACCGCGAGAGGTCGCCAGGTCACCGCTCGGAGCTGCGCGCCTCCGGATCCGGTGTGATGGGGTCGGCACGTCATTCCTACCGTCCTCGGGTGCCCGTCGACTACCCTCGGGGCGTGAGTCAGATCGTGGTCTTCTCCGGAAGCGCGCACCGTCCCCTTGCCGAGAAGATCTGCTCCGAGCTCGGGCAGCCCCTGTCGGCGTCGGACACGATGCGGTTCAGCAACGACTGCCTCCAGGTACAGCTGCTGGCCAACTGCCGCAAGAAGGACGTCTTCATCATCCAGCCGCTGGTGCCGCCGACGCAGGACCACCTGATGGAGCTGCTGCTGATGATCGACGCGGCGCGCGGGGCCAGCGCGGCGTCCGTCACCGCGGTCATCCCGCACTACGCCTACGCGCGCTCCGACAAGAAGGACGCCTCGCGCATCTCGATCGGCGGTCGTCTCGTGGCCGACATGCTGACGACCGCGGGCGCCGACCGGGTCGTCACGATGACGCTGCACGCGCCGCAGGTGCACGGGTTCTTCAGCGTCCCCGTCGACCACCTGACCGCGATCGGCGAGATCGCCGACCACTACCGCAGCCGCGACCTCACCGACACCGTCGTGGTGTCGCCCGACCTCGGCAACGCCAAGACCGCGTCGCTGTTCGCCCGCCTGCTCGGCGTGCCGGTCGCGGCCGGCAGCAAGCAGCGCCAGGCCGACGACCGCGTCGTGATCGACGCGATCGTGGGCGACGTCGCGGGCAAGAAGGCGATCGTCCTCGACGACGAGATCGCGACCGGCGGGTCGATCGTCGAGCTCATGAACAAGCTGCGCGAGGAGGGCTGCGTCGAGGCCTCCGTCGCCTGCACGCACGGCCTGTTCACCGGCAACGCCGTCGAGCGCCTGCGCGGCCACCCCTCGATCACCGAGGTCGTCACGACCGACACCGTCCCGCCGCCGGCCGACTGGCCCGAGCTGCAGGTGAGGTCGGTCGCGGGCCTGTTCGCCGAGGCGATCGCCCGCATCCACGCGGGGGAGTCCGTCTCGTCGCTGTTCGACGGCGTCGACCCGGCCCACGCGCCCCCGCAGCCCAAGCTGCCGCTCTGACGGCTGCAGGTCCCGGGTCCGACGTCCCGGGTCCGACGGGCGGAGTGTGATGTCGGCCGGTTCGCTGTCGCCGGACGCGCCGGGGGACGTAGGGTCGTGGCTTGTGGACGCACCCATCGGAATCTTCGACTCGGGCTTCGGTGGCCTGACGGTCGCACGGGCCGTGCTCGACCAGCTTCCGCACGAGCCGGTGCTCTACCTCGGCGACACGGCCCGTCAGCCGTACGGTCCCAAGCCGATCTCCGAGGTGCGCGAGTACGCCCTCGAGTGCCTCGACCACCTCGTCGCCCAGGGCGTCAAGGCCCTCGTGATCGCGTGCAACTCGGCCAGCGCCGCGGTGCTGCGCGACGCCCGCGAGCGGTACGACGTCCCGGTCGTCGAGGTCATCGTGCCGGCGACGCGTCGCGCCGTCAGCGCGACCCGCAACGGCGTCGTCGGCGTCATCTGCACCGAGGCGACCGCGACGTCGCGTGCCTACGACGACGCCTTCGCCGCCAATCCCGGCATCACGCTGCACACGCAGGCCTGCCCCGCCTTCGTCGACCTCGTCGAGCAGGGCGTCACGAGCGGCCCCGAGCTGCTGGCGGCCGCCGAGGAGTACCTGCGGCCCCTCATCGGCCTCGGGGTCGACACGCTGGTGCTCGGGTGCACCCACTACCCGTTGCTGACCGGCGTACTCTCCTACGTCATGGGTGACGCCGTCACGCTCGTCTCGAGCGCCGAGGAGACGGCCAAGGACGTCTACGGCCTGCTGGTGCGCGACGACCTCGAGCGCGACCGCACGCTGCCGGCGCCGCACCACCGCTTCCTGACGACGGGGCGCCCCGACGACTTCGCCCGCCTCGGGCGCCGGTTCCTCGGCCCCGAGATCGCCGCGGCCGAGCAGTTCTCGTGGGTGGGGGTGTCATGAAGCTGACCGTCATCGGCTGCGCCGGATCGTTCGCGGGCCCCGACTCGCCCGCCAGCTGCTACCTCGTCGAGGCGCCGTTCGAGGGTCGCACGTACCGCCTGCTCGTCGACCTCGGCAGCGGTGCGTTCGGCCCGCTGCAGCGCCACAGCACGATCCGCGACATCGACGCGATCGCGCTGTCGCACCTGCACGCCGACCACTGCTTCGACATGTCGGGCTTCTACGTCGTGAGCCGCTACCACCCCGAGGGCGCCTTCGACCAGATCCCCGTCCACGCCCCCGAGGGGGCCGGCGACTTCCTCGTCGCGGCCTACGGCGTCGAGGAGCGTCAGGGCATGCAGCAGCAGTTCGCGTTCAACCCCTGGCAGGACGGTGGCACGGTGCAGCTCGGCCCGTTCACCGTGACGTCGGTGCTGGTCAACCACCCCGTGCCGGCCTTCGCCCTGCGGATCGCGACGGACGACCACGCGATCGCCTACTCGGGAGACACCGGCCCCACCGATGCGCTGCTCGAGCTCGTCGAGGGCGTCGACCTGTTCCTGTGCGAGGCGTCGTTCGTCGAGTCGGGCGACAACCCGCCCAACCTGCACCTGACGGGCGCCGAGGCCGGGCACTACGCGACGGTCTGCTCGGTGCAGCGGCTGCTCGTGACGCACATCCCCACGTGGACCGATCGCGACGAGGTCGAGGCCGACGTCCGCACGACGTGGTCCGGCCCGTACGACATCGTCACCGCCGGGGCGACGTACCAGCTCTGAGGGCCGTTAGGCTCGAGGCATGACCCGTGAAGACGGCCGCGCCGCCGACGAGCTCCGCCCCGTGACCATCACCCGCAACTGGCTCGACCACGCCCAGGGCTCGTGCCTGATCGAGTTCGGCAGGACGAAGGTGCTGTGCGCCGCGAGCGCCAGCGAGGGCGTGCCGCGCTGGCGCAAGGGCTCGGGCCTCGGCTGGGTCACGGCCGAGTACGCGATGCTGCCGCAGGCCACGCACGACCGGTCCGCCCGCGAGTCGGTCAAGGGTCGCATCGGTGGCCGCACGCACGAGATCTCCCGCCTCGTCGGCCGGTCGCTGCGCATGGCGATCGACGACAAGGCGCTCGGCGAGAACACCATCACGATCGACTGCGACGTCCTGCAGGCCGACGGCGGCACCCGCACCGCCGCCATCACGGGCGCGTACGTCGCGCTCGCCGACGCGGTCGAGCACCTGCGGGCCAAGGGCGCGCTGGCGGGCGAGCCGCTCGTCGAGTCGGTCGCCGCGATCAGCGTCGGCATCATCGACGGCGTGCCGCTGCTCGACCTGCCGTACGTCGAGGACGTGCGCGCCGAGACCGACATGAACGTCGTCATGACGGGCTCCGGCAAGTTCGTCGAGGTGCAGGGCACCGCCGAGGGCGCGCCGTTCGACAAGGCCGAGCTCGACGCCCTGCTCGAGCTCGCGGCCAAGGGCTGCGTCGACCTGACCCGTCTCCAGACGGAGGCGCTCGGACGATGACGGCCCGCGTCGTCCTGGCGTCCAACAACGCCAAGAAGCTCGCCGAGCTGCGTCGCATCCTCGAGCCGCTCGTGCCGGGGGTCGAGGTGCTCGGCCTGGCCGACTTCCCGGCCTACGACGAACCCGCCGAGACCGAGCCGACGTTCGAGGGCAACGCCCTGATCAAGGCGCGCGCGTGCCTGGCCGTCACGGGTCTGCCGTCGCTGGCCGACGACTCGGGCCTGTGCGTCGACGCGCTCAACGGCATGCCCGGCGTGCTGTCGGCGCGCTGGTCGGGCGTGCCGAAGGCCGACGGGGGCGACGCGGCCAACAACCGGCTGCTGCTGAGCCAGCTGTCGGAGGTCCCTGCCGCGCGCCGTACCGCCCAGTTCCGCTGCGTCATGGCGCTGTGCACGCCGGACGGCCACGAGCTCGTGCAGGAGGGCGTCATGGCCGGTCGGGTGCTCGAGGCCGAGCACGGCGGCGGAGGGTTCGGCTACGACCCCCTCTTCGGGGCCGACGGGTACGACGTCTCGACCGCTGAGCTGCCGCCGGGCGAGAAGGACCGCATCAGCCACCGCGGCACGGCGCTGACGGCGATGGCCCCCGCGATCGTCGCCGCCCTGGTCTGACGACGAGGACGGCTAGCGCGGCAGCGCGGGCTTCTCGAGCGCCCGGATGACGCGGCGCGCGATGGCCAGGCTTCCGTCGCGGTTGGGGTGGATGCCGTCGATGACGCGATCGGCCGTCAGGGCGCCGTGGGTGCTGACGAACTGCAGCCCGTGCGCCCGCGCCTCGTCGGCGATGACGCGCGTGACGCGGACGCCGTCGGCGCGGTCGAGCGGGCCCCACGGCGGCCCGAGCACGACGATGCGGGTCGAGCGCGGCAGGTACGTCGTCAGCACGTCGAGGTACGTGTCGACGGCGTGCCGCACCTCGGCGTCGGTCGACGGGACGAAGCCGCCGTCGACGCACCGGGCCCAGTCGTTGCGCCCGCCCTCGACGATCAGGATCGACGGCGCGGGGCCCGTGTAGGCATCGGGCCGGTCGATGAACCGGTTGCCGGTGCAACGCTGGCCCGGACGCAGGTAGCCCGAGCCCGACTGCGCGTACGTCCGCACGTGGGCGTCGAAGCGGCGTCCGGTGACGCTCCACCACGCCTGGTCGGCGCTACCGGGGTCGTCGTCGTAGCGGGCCGAGATCGAGTCGCCCACCACGACGATGCCGTCGGGGGCGATCACCGACACGGCCTGCGACTGGCCACCCTGAGCGCCCTGCCACGCGACGAACGGGCCGACGAGCAGGGCGACGACGACCGCGAGGGCGGCGGATCTGCGCGCAGACCTGCGTGGTGTCGTCATGGTGCATCCTTCGTTCCCGAGAGCAGCACTGTACGTCCGCCGCGCGCCCCCGTCGGAGCGAATCTCGCATGTCCGTCGAGTTGTCACCGAAAATGGTTCTTCCGGGCCATGCGAGCGCCTACTCGGGCAGGGCGAACCCCTGCTGCCGCCAGGCCTCGTACACCGCGACGGATGCGGTGTTGGCCAGGTTCATCGAGCGTCGGCCGGGCAGCATCGGCAGTCGGACCAGTGCCGTGAGGCGCGGGTCGTCCAGCACCTCCTGCGGCAGCCCGGTGGGCTCGGCGCCGAACATGAGGACGTCGCCGGGCTCGTAGTGGACGTCGGTGTAGACCTCGTCGCCCTTCGCGGTGAACGCGAAGACGCGGCACGGCGCGAGGGCCGCCAGGGCCGCGTCGAGATCGGCGTGGACCGTCATGACGGCGAGGTCGTGGTAGTCGAGACCGGCGCGCTTGAGCTTGGACTCCGACAGGTCGAAGCCGAGCGGTTCGACGAGGTGCAGCTCGGCCCCCGTGACGGCGGCGAGCCGGATCGCGGCGCCGGTGTTGCCGGCGATGCGCGGCTCGTGGAACAGGATGCGGAACATTCAGCGGTGCCTTCCGGCCGGGGGTGACGGTGAGCGGGGGATCAGGACGACGTGGACGACGAGCCCCGCGATCAACGCCCAGAACGCCGATCCGATGCCCAGCACCGTGACGCCGGACGCGGCGACCAGGAACGTCACGACGGCGGCCTCGCGGCCCGTCCGCTCCGACACGGCCCCCTCGAACGCGGCAGCGAGGGTGCCGAGCAGTGCCAGGCCCGCGACGGTCGCGATGACGCCGGTGGGTGCGACCGCCACGAGCGCCGCGAGGGCCGCCGAGGCGATCGCGAGGACGACGTACGTCCAGCCGCCCGACTGGGCGGCGATCCACCGACGTCGGGGGTCGGGGCCGGCCGGCGGGCCACCGGCGAGCGCCGCGCTGATGGCCGCGAGGTTGACCGAGTGGCCGCCGGCCCCGGCGCCCAGCATCGTCGCGACACCGGCCGTGACGAGCGAGCCGCGCCACGGGAGGTCGTAGCCGAGCGACTTCATGATCGCGAAGCCCGGCACGTTCTGCGACGCCATCGTGACGACGTACAGCGGCAGCGCGATGCCGATCATGGCGGCCCAGCTCCACTCGGGCGCCGTCAGCGTCAGCCGCGGCACCAGGTCGGATCCGGCGATCGTCGTGCCCGTGCGGACCATGTCGACGCCGATCACGACGCCCGCCGTCACGAACGCGGCCGGAGCGGCCCAGCGCGGCGCGAACCGCACACCCGCCAGCCAGACGACCACGACGGGCAGGATCGTCCACGGGTCGTCGGTCAGCGCCCGGACGGGTGCCAGGCACAGCTCGAGCAGCACGCCCGCGAGCATCGCCTGCGCGATCGGCGCGGGGATCAGCCCGATGAGGCGGCCGAGGGCGGGCCACAGGCCCGTCAGGACGTACGCGGCGCCCGCCGCGAGGAAGGCGCCGACCGCGACGGCCCAGCCCCCGTCGAGGGGCGCCGTGCCGGCGAGCAGCGCGGCACCGGGCGTCGACCACGCGAGCACCAGCGGGATGCGGTGACGGCGGCTCAGCCAGATCATGCCGACGGCCTGCGTCAGGCACAGCGCGAAGAGCCCCGAGGCCGCCTGGGCGGGGCTCGCGCCGACGGCGCGCAGGCCGGTCAGGACGACCGCGAAGGTGCTGGTGTAGCCGACCAGGACCGCGATGACGCCGGCGCTGACGGGTTGCTGCAGACCGCCACGACCGTGGCCGGCGGCCGCCTCCTGCTCCATGGCCATTCACCCTAGGGCACGGTTCGCCCTAGACTCACCGACCATGGCCTCTCCCCAGCGCGTCCACGTCGTCCACACGTTCACGTCCGATCCCGCCACGGTGTTCGAGAAGCTCTCCGAGCACGAGAACCTCGGCCCGGTCTTCGGCGCGAAGATCAGGCGCGTCCGCGACGGCGACACCACGCGCAACGGCGTCGGATCCACGCGCAGCCTGAAGATCGGCCCGCTCCCGGCGTTCCACGAGACCACGACGGTCGCCGAGCCCGACAGCCTGATCGAGTACCGGATCACGCAGGGGAGCCCCCTCACGGGTCACTGGGGACGCCAGATCCTGACGCCGACGCCCGACGGCGGCACGCAGCTCGACTACACGATCGGCTTCGACGCCGCGGTGCCCGGCATGGCGGCCGTCGTCGGCACGATCCTGCAGAAGGCGATCGGCAAGGGCATCGGCAAGCTGACGCCGTAACGCAGGTGCCAGAATCGGGTGTGCGCCCGATCCTGTTCGTCCTCGCGGCGGCGGTCTGCTTCGGGACGACCGGCACGGCCCAGGCCTACGGGCCCGGCGCCGCCTCGAGCAGTGCCGTCGGCCTGACGCGCATCGTCGTCGGCGGGCTGTTGCTGGGCGGCGTGGCGTGCTGGCTCGCGCGACGGTCGCGGCTCGTCCCGCCGACCCTCGGGCGTCCCCAGCTCGTCGCGGTGCTGGTCGGCGGTGCCGGGGTACTGGCGTACCAGCCGACGTTCTTCGCGGGCGCACGGCTCAACGGTGTCGCGGTCGGCGCGGTCGTGACGCTCGGCGCCGCTCCCGTGCTGACCGGCCTGCTCGAGTGGGTGCTGACGCGGCAGGTGCCCACCCGCGCGTGGTTCGTGGGCACCTCGTGCGCGGTGGCGGGCGTCGCGCTGATCGGCGGGCTGGTCGACGGCGCCGGCCAGGCCGTGAGCGCGGCGGGGCTCGCCGGGTCGCTCGGCGCCGCGCTGTCGTACGCGGTCTACACGCTCGCGGCGAAACGGCTGCTGGCGGACGGATGGAGCGCCACCGCCGCGATCGGCAGCGTGTTCGCGACGGCCGCCGTGATGGCGGCACCGTTCCTGCTGCTGGTCGACCTGTCGTGGACGACGAGCACGTCGGGGGTCGCGATGATCGCCTGGCTCGCGATCGTGACGGTCGTGATCGCGTACGTGCTGTTCGCCGCGGGGCTGCGGTCGCTGTCGGCGTCGTCGGTGTCGACGCTGACGCTGGTCGAGCCGCTGACGGCGTGCGTGCTGGGCCTGGCGCTGCTCGGCGAGCAGCTGTCCGCGGCGGGCTGGGCGGGGCTCGCGGCGCTGCTCGCCGGCGTCACGCTGCTCGCCGTCAGGCGTTGAGCCGCCGCCAGACGTGCGCCGTGGCCGACTCCACGTCACCGGGGTGAGTCTGCTGGAAGTTCCGGCCGCCGCGCGCGAACGTCTGCTGCACGGCGGCCGGTGTCACGGCGGCGTCGACCGGCTCGTCGACCCAGTCGCAGTCGCGGACGTTCACGAGGTCGACCGACGCCCCCTCGTCGTCGCGTCGCCACGGCCCCGTGATGCGTCCGAGGAACGTGCGACCGTCCGGGTGCCGGGTCCAGACGAAGGCTCCCGAGGGCACCGCGGCGAACCGCTCGAGCCGACGCTCGGACCGCTCGTCGGTGGCCTCGCCGACGCCGACGAGACCGTTGCGCAGGGCGTGCTCGACGGCCGCCGCGTGGTCGACGTCGTCGCGCCGCGAGCGCAGGGGAGCGCGGTACACCGGGTCGGTCACGTGACGGCTCAGCTCAGGATGCCGCCGAGGATGCCGCCGCCGACGGCAGCACCCGCGACCGCCCCGCCGTTGCCGCCGCCACCCTGTGGGTAGGCGGGCCCCTCGGACGGCTGCACGACGACGAAGCCCGGGCCCTGGAAGGCGTACTGGAACGCCTCGCCGGATCCGCCGCGCAGTGACGACCGCATCGACATGCTGTTGTGGAGCTGCGGCGTCAGGTTGGCCGACCAGCACACCGCGGCGTTGATGTCGACGTACGTCGGCTGCTGCGAGCAGTCGAGGATCATGGGGTCGCCGTCGGCGACCAGCGCGACCTGGCCCGTGCCCGACACGATCGTGTTGAACAGCCCGCCCGCCGCGACGCCGACGCCCTTGACCCGGCGGATGTCGTGGTCGAGCGACGCGTCGAACGCCAGCAGGTTGCGCCCGTTGATCGAGATGCCGTCACCCTCGAGGGTCAGGACGAACACGTTCTTGGCGGTGTCGGCGAAGAACACCTCGCCCTGCCCGGCCACCGTCATGAGCGGGTTGTCCTCGCTCGTGACGACCTTCTTCATGAGCTTGCCGAGGCTGCCGGCCGACTTGTGCTCGAACGTGACCTGGCCCTGGTAGGCGACCATGACGCCCTTGGTCGCGAGCACGGGCGCGCCCAGCGTGACCTTGAGCATCCGTGGGTTCTGCAGCGTGAACCGCTCCGAGGTCTGCACCTCGTGGTGGGCCTGGGCGAAGAGCTCTGACTTCATGGCGTGCCTTTCGTGGGTCGTGACATGACAACGAACGACGGTTCCGGCGAGTGCCGATGACAGGACTTGAACCTGCACGCTCGAAAGCACAGAGACCTAAACCCTGCGTGTCTACCAGTTTCACCACATCGGCTTGCGCGACCGATCCTAGTCGGACGCGGGCGCTCAGGACTCGAGGCCGAGGTCCTTGCGCAGCTTGGCGACGTGACCCGTGGCCTTGACGTTGTACTGCGCGAGCTGCACCGTGCCGTCCTCGACGACGAACGTCGACCGGATGACGCCCTGCACGACCTTGCCGTAGAGCTTCTTCTCGCCGAACGCGCCCCACGCCGTGAGGACCTCCTTCTCGGGGTCCGACAGCAGCGTGATGGTCAGGCCGTCGTTCTCGCGGAAGCGTGCCAGCTTCTCCGGCTTGTCGGGCGAGATGCCGAGGACGGTGTAGCCCTCGGACTGCAGTCGGTCGAGCGAGTCGCTGAAGTCGCAGGCCTGCTTGGTGCATCCCGGGGTCATCGCGGCGGGGTAGAAGTAGACGATGACCTTGCCCTGCTGGTCGGACAGCGTGGCCTGCTGTCCGGTGTCGTCGGTCAGCGTGAAGTCGGGTGCGGTGTCGCCTGCCTGCAGTCGGGTCGTCATGCGGACTATCCTGACGTACGTGTGCGGGCAGCCGGCCCGCACCTCCGTGAACGACCGAGTGAGCGAGGCACGACGTGGCGAACGCCAAACCCGATGATCTGGTCGACGAGATCGATGTGATCCGCGACCGTCTGGCGGACACCGTCGATGCCCTGATCGACCGGTCCAACCCCAAGAACGTCGCCCGCCGCAGCCTGGCCGACCTCAAGGCGCACTTCGTCGACGAGACCGGTTCGCCGCGCCTCGAGACGATCGCGCCGCTCGTCGGTGGCGCTCTCGCCGTCGTCGCGGGCATCGTCGTGCTGCGCCGGTTCCTGCGCTGATCATGCCCGGCACGAGGGCGTCCGCCGCATCGTGAGCCCGTCGCGCGACGTCCCGCTGCGGCGCATCCGTCTGCGCCGTCCGACGCTGAGCCTCGACGACCGCCTGCGGCTGGTGCGCAAGCGCTGGCGGCTGCTGCTGCGGCTCAGCGTCTCGACGGCGCTCGCCTTCTTCATCTCGACGCACCTGCTGGGGCACTCGCAGGCCTTCTTCGCGCCGATCTCGGCGGTCATCGTGATCGTGGCCGGAGCCGGCGTGCGAGCGCGGACGCTGTTCGAGCTGGTGCTCGGCGTGGCCCTCGGCGTGCTGGTCGGCGAGCTGCTGATCCTCACGATCGGCCGGGGCACGTGGCAGATCGCGCTGGTCGTCGTCCTGACCGTCGTCATCAGCACCCTGGTGGGCATCAAGGGCCTCGCGCTGACGCAGGCGGCCAACTCGTCGGTGCTGCTCGCGGCCGTCGTGCCGGCCGCGAACGCCGGCAATCCGGCGGTCACGCGCTTCCTGGACGCGTTCATCGGCGGCTGCTGCGGCCTGGCGCTGATCCTGCTGGTGCCGCGCAACCCCGTTCGCGACATCGACGTCGAGACGCAGGAGCTGCTGCGACGTCTCTCGGCCGTCCTCTCGCGCTGCGCCGAGGCGATGCGCCTGGCCGACGCCGACCTCGCCGAGAAGGCCCTGACCGAGGCCCGCGCGATGCAGCCCGACCTGCAGGCCCTCGAGTCGACGGCGGTCAACGTCACCGAGATCGCCAAGATGTCGCCGATGCGCTGGAAGCAGCGCGACCACCTCGACCTCTACGTCGGTGCCGTCAGGGACCTCGACAACGCGATCCGCGACGCCCGGGTGCTGGCGCGGCGCACCGCGGCGATGCTGCGCCACGGTGAGTCCGCGCCGGCCGACATGCACCGGGCGATCGACTGCCTCGCCCGCGCCGTCGAGATCTTCGCCGACGACCTGTCGGAGCACGACGACTTCGCCGAGGCGCGCGAGCAGCTCGTCGAGGCAGCCCGGATCGCGGTCACGGCGCTGCCCGCCGCGATGACGATGAACTCGGCCGCGATCGCGGCGCAGGTGCGGTCGCTGGCCGCCGACCTGCTGTACGCCAGCGGCGCGACCCGCGACGAGATCGACCAGAGCCTCGACTTCGACTGAGCCGGATGGGCCCGGACGGCGGAGGTGGACACCCTCCGCCAGGGTGCGCTACGTTGCTGGAGCTGCTCCCGACCGGGGGCCTGACGACGGAAGAGGTGGACCCATGGATCAGATCATCACCCCGATGACGACCGTGACGTCCTTCCACGTCGTCTCGTCCTTCGCCGGTCACACCTCCGGAGCACCGCACCTGAAGTAGCCCACGTCTGTTGGCACTTCTGCCGCTCCGGATCGTCGATCCGGGGCGGTTTTTCGTCGTTCCCGGGGCCTTCGCCCCAGGGACGAGCCGTCCTCGACCCACCCACCCGAACCTTCTGAAAGGAGGCGCGCCATGAACACCACGCTCGACCACGTCATGCCCGCTCAGCACATCCACGAATGCCCGTCCACGGACGAACACGACGGAGAGGGGGTGAAGGCAGTGGCACTCTTCGAGTCCCGCAAGGGCCGTGAGACGCGCGCCTGGGACGAGCTGTCCGAGATCGATCGAACTGTGCTCCTGGAGTCGGTGCGTCAGCGCCGCAGGCTCCAGCAGCAGAAGCAGACGATCTACACCCAGGTCCACGGAATCCGCAGCAACCGCTGACCCGTCAGCGACGTCGTCCCCGGCGAGCCGTCAGGCACCCGCCGGGGACGACGTCGTCAGGCGTCAGCGCGAGGCGATGGCGTCGGCGAAGGCCAGGATGCGCCGCGCGTCGCGCACGTGCAGCTCCTCGACCATCCGGCCGTTGAACGTCACGACGCCCTGGCCGGCCGCCTGGGCCTGCTCGAAGGTCTCGATCATCGACTGCGCGTGCTCGATGTCGGCCTCGGACGGCGCGAACGCCGCATTGGCCGGCTCGACCTGACCCGGGTGGATCAGGGTCTTGCCGTCGAAGCCCATCTCGCGTCCCTGCCGGGCCTCGGCGTCGAATCCCTCGAGGTTCTTCACGTCGTTGTAGACGCCGTCGATGATGACCTTGCCGGCGGCGCGCGCCGCGAGCAGCGACAGCGACAGGGCCGTCAGCACCAACGGGTTGCGCCCGGGGACGTGCAGGCCGAACGTCTCGTTGACGACGTCGTTGGTGCCCATGACGATGACGGTCAGACGCTCGTGGGCGGCGCAGATCTCCTCGGCGTGCAGCAGCGCGACGGGCGTCTCGATCATGGCCCACAGCTGGGTCCGGTCGGGTGCGCCGGCCGCCTCGAGCGCCGCCACGAGCTGCAGCACCTCGGCGGCGGAGTTGACCTTGGGCACCAGGACGGCGTCGGGCCCGGCCGCGGCGGCCGCGGCGATGTCGGCGTCGTGCCACTGCGTGCCGATGCCGTTGACGCGGATCGCGAGCTCGCGGTGGCCGTACTCACCCGACTGCACGGCGGCGCACACCCGGTCGCGCGCCTCGGGCTTGGCGTCGGGCGACACGGCGTCCTCGAGATCGAGGATCAGGGCGTCGGCGTCGATGCCCTTGGCCTTCTCGAGCGCGCGCTCGTTGGCTCCCGGCATGTAGAGGACGGAGCGCCGGGGGCGCAGGACGGTGGCGGTGTCGGTCATGTCGGTCCTCAGAGGTCGTAGGCGGCGGCCAGCTCGGGGTCGCGCTCGGCGAGCGCACGGGCCAGGTCGAGCATCACGATGCACTGCTTGCAGGAGGCGTCGTCCTCCATCTTGCCGTTGATCATGACGGCTCCCGAGCCGTCGCCCATGGCCTCGACGACCTCCTTGGCGTGCGCGACGTCGGCGGGATCGGGGGAGAAGACCTTCTTGGCGATGTCGATCTGCACGGGGTGCAGGCTCCACGCGCCGACGCAGCCGAGCAGGAACGCGTTGCGGAACTGGTCCTCGCACGCCACGACGTCCTTGATGTCGCCGAACGGTCCGTAGAACGGAAGGATGTCGTTGCCGGCGCACGCGTCGACCATGCGCGCGATCGTGTAGTGCCACAGGTCCTGCTGGTACGTCGTGCGTCCCTGGGTCAGGTCGTCGCCCGTGGGGTCCTCGCGCACGAGGTAGCCGGGGTGGCCGCCGCCGACGCGGGTCGTCTTCATGCGGCGGGACGCGGCCAGGTCGGCGGGGCCGAGCGAGATGCCCTGCATGCGGGGGCTCGCGGCCGCGATCTCCTCGACGTTCGTCATGCCCTCGGCGGTCTCGAGGATCGCGTGCACGAGGATCGGCCGGGTCAGGCCCGCCCGGGCCTCGAGCTGGGCCAGGATGCGGTCGACGTAGTGGATGTCCTGGGCGCCCTCGACCTTCGGCACCATGACGACGTCGAGCTTGTCGCCGATCTCGGTCACGAGCGTGATGAGGTCGTCGAGCGCCCACGGGGAGTCGAGGCTGTTGATGCGCGTCCAGAGCTGCGTGTCGCCGAACTCGGTCTTCCGGGCGATGTCGACCAGGCCCTGACGCGCGGCCTCCTTGTTCTCGGTCTTGATCGCGTCCTCGAGGTTGCCGAGGATGATGTCGACCTTCTTCGCGATGTCGGGGACCTTGTCGGCCATCTTCGGGTTGCTCGGGTCGAAGAAGTGGATCATGCGGCTCGGGCGGAACGGGATGTCCGCGAGCGGCGTCGGCGCGCCGACGGCGAGGGGGCGGAGGAATGCTCGGGGATTGCGCACGCGGGTCAACTCTCTGTCGAGGCAGGTGGGCGTCGAGTGGTGGCGTCGGGGGGTGCCGGACGTCAAAACTACCGGCCAGTATGCCGACGCCGTCGCCGATCGGCACCGTGGGGCCCGTGAGGTCGGCGCTGGCGGACGTCCTCGCGGCGCACGGGTGCACACTGTGAGCGTGGAACCAGCACCGCGCACCGGGGACTCGCCGACCAGGGGCAGTCTCCGTGTCTACCTCGGTGCGTCGCCGGGCGTCGGCAAGACGTACGCGATGCTCGACGAGGGCCGGCGACGGGCCGCCCGCGGCACCGACGTCGTGATCGGCCTGGTCGAGACGCACGGCCGCGAGCGCACGATCGAGCAGGTCGGCGACCTCGAGGTGGTGCCGCGCCGCGTGCTCGACCACCACGGCTCGGCGCAGGAGGAGCTCGACGTCGCCGCCGTGATCGCCCGGGCCCCCCAGGTCGCCCTGGTCGACGAGCTGGCCCACACGAATGCCGACGGGGCGGACAACGCCAAGCGGTGGCAGGACGTCGAGCAGCTGCTGGAGGCCGGCATCTGCGTCATCACGACCGTCAACATCCAGCACCTCGAGTCGCTCAACGACGTCGTCGAGGCCATCACCGGCATCCGGCAGCGCGAGACGGTGCCCGACACGTTCGTGCGGCGGGCCGACGCGATCGAGCTCGTCGACATGAGCCCGCAGTCGTTGCGCCGTCGCATGGCGCACGGCAACGTCTACGCGGCCGACAAGGTCGACGCCGCGCTGTCGCAGTTCTTCCGCGAGGGCAACCTGACGGCGCTGCGCGAGCTGGCGCTGCTGTGGCTGGCCGATCGCGTCGACGAGGGCCTGGGACGCTACCGCGCGCAGCACGAGATCGACTCAACGTGGGCCGCCCGCGAGCGCATCGTCGTCGCGGTCACCGGCGGTCCGGAGTCGGAGGTGCTGATGCGGCGGGCGGCGCGCATCGCGTCGCGGACCGGTGGGGGGCAGTGGGCCGCCCTGTACGTGACGCGCGGAGACGGGCTCGTCCAGATGGATCCCGACCGGCTGCACCGCCTGCACGCCATGACGACCGACATGGGCGGCACGTTCCACTCCGTCGTCGGCGACGACACCGCCACCGCGATCCTCGACTTCGCCAAGGGCGAGAACGCGACGCAGGTGCTGATCGGCGCGAGCCGGCGCGGGCGCCTCTCGACGCTCGCGAACCCGGGTGTCGGCGAGATCGTGATCGCCGAGTCGGGCGACATCGACGTCCACATCGTGACGCACGACGAGGCACGCCGGAAGCGTGGGACCGTGCGCACCTCGCCCGATCTCGGCTGGCGCCGGCGCGCCGGCGGGTACGCGATCGGTGCGCTGGGCCCGTTCGCGCTGACCGCCCTGCTGCTCGCGACACCCGACGTCCACGGGTTGCCGACCGAGGCGATGCTGTTCATGGCGCTCGTGGTGGGCTCGGCGATCGTCGGAGGACGGTGGCCCGCGATCGTCTGCTCGTTCGTCAGCGGCTTCGCGCTCAACTTCTTCTTCACGCCACCGCTGCGCACCGTCACGATCGCGAGCGGCGAGAACGCCTTCGCGGTCGTGCTGTTCGTCGTGGTCGGCGTCGCGGTGTCGTCGGTCGTCGGCCTGGCCGCCCGGCGCTCGGCCCAGGCCGAGAAGGCCAGCGCCGAGGCGGACGCCCTGACGGTGCTGTCGCACAGCCTGCTGCACGCGGGCGACTTCGGCACGCTGCTGGCCGGCGCCTGCGAGCTGTTCGGCATGAAGGGGGCGGCGATCGTCGCGGCCGACGGCGAGGTGCGGCACGCCCACGGCGAGACGGTCGACGCCGCGACGGCCGACGTCGTCATGCCGATCGACGACGACTCGAGCCTCGTGCTCGTGGGACGGTCGCTGCCGGCCGCCGACCAGCGTCTGCTCAAGGCGTACGCGGCGCACGCCTCGGTGCTGGAGGAGCGTCGCCAGGCCGCCAGGGAGAGCAGCGAGCGACGGGTGCTGGCCGAGACCGACCGCACGCGCACCGCCCTGCTGGCGGCGGTGTCGCACGACCTGCGGTCGCCCCTGTCGGCGGTCAAGGCGGCGGTCAGCAGCCTGCGCAACACCGACATCGAGTGGTCGGCCGACGACGAGGCCGCGCTGCTCGAGACCGTCGAGGAGGGGGCCGACCGGCTCGACGAGCTGGTCTCGAACCTGCTCGACATGAGCCGCATCCAGATGGGCGCGGTCAAGGCGCACGTCGACGAGGTCGAGCTCGAGGATGTGGTCCACGCGGCCGTCACGCCGCTGGCGGGACGCTCGCGGGTCGACGTGACGGTCGACCCCGATGCTGCGCTGGTCGGGGCGGACGCGGGGCTGCTCGAGCGGGTCCTGGCGAACGTCGTCGGCAACGCCGTGGCCTACACGCCGGACGGCACCCGGGTCGCGGTCGAGGCGACGCCGGCCACCGGCCGACGCGTCGTCGTCCGCGTCGTCGACCGCGGTCCCGGGGTGCCGGCGGCGCAGAGGGGCGGGCTGTTCGAGCCGTTCCAGCGGCTGGGCGACGTGCCGCGCGGCGAGGGTGTCGGCCTGGGCCTGGCCGTGGCCCGCGGGCTCACCGAGGCCATGGGCGGTACGTTGACGGCCGAGGACACGCCCGGCGGCGGGCTGACGTTCGTCCTCGACCTGCCCGCGGCGGGCGGCGGACGATGAGGAGGGGCGGACGATGACGTTCGTGCTGGCCGTCGACGACGACCCCGCGATCCTGCGCACGCTGTCGATCAACCTGCGAGCCCGCGGCTACGACGTCGAGACCGCCGGCGACGGACGCTCGGCGCTGCAGGTCGTCGACGAGCGGATGCCCGATGCGGTGATCCTCGACCTCGGTCTGCCCGATCTCGACGGCGTCGCGGTGCTGAAGCGGCTGCGGACGTTCACGCAGGTGCCCGTCGTGGTGCTGTCGGCCCGTCACGAGTCCGACGACAAGGTCGAGGCGCTCGACGAGGGTGCCGACGACTACGTCACCAAGCCGTTCGACATGGAGGAGCTGCTCGCCCGCGTCCGCTCGGCCATCCGGAGGTCCGGGGCGGGGGAGGCGGCGCTCGTCGTGACGGCCGGCGACGTGCGTCTCGACGTCACGGAGCGCCGCGCCACCCGCGGCGGCGACGAGGTGCGGCTCACGCCGACCGAGTGGCACGTCGTCGAGGTGCTGGCCAGGCGACAGGGCCGGCTCGTCCGCCAGGCCGATCTGCTGCACGAGGTGTGGGGCCCCGGCTACGACCGCGAGACCAACTACCTGCGCGTCTACCTCGCGCAGATCCGCCGCAAGCTCGAGTCCGATCCGTCCCGCCCCACGATGTTCCTGACCGATCCCGGCATCGGCTACCGCCTGGTGACGTCGAGCTCCTGAACGCCCGGGAGCGTCACAGGTCATCGGCGCGCACGACGCGCCGCAGGGCCGAGAGCAGCTCGATCTCCGGTCGGCGGGCGACCAGGTCCTCGACCCGGTCGAGGACGTCGTTCACGTGCTGGCTGTCGGCCGCCACCACCGAGACGGCGATCCCTGCTCGTCGGTGCAGGTCGAGGGCGGCCGTCTCGGCCGCCGAGACCGAGAACGTCCGCCGCAGGTCGGCGATCAGGGGACGGACCACCGACCGCTTCTGCTTGAGGGAGTGCACGTCGCCCAGCAGCAGGTCGAACGAGATCCAGCCGACCCACGTGCCGTCGCGTCCGCCGCTCATGCGTCGGCGGGGTAGCCCTTCGTCAGCAGCTCGACGAGGGTCGGACGCGTGGGCGTCCAGCCGAGCTCGCTCCGGGCGCGCTCGCCCGTCGCCTGCTGGTCGAGCAGGAGCGCCTCGCCGAACGCTCCGAGCCGCTCGAGCGTCGCGTCGTCCGACTCCGGCTCGACCGTCGGGGTCACCGCCTCGCCGAGCTCGCGGACCGTGGGGTTGTCCCCGGACGCCGCGATGTACGCCTTGCCGCCCGGTGCCCGGGTCAGGACCCGCACGTAGAGATCGGCCAGGTCGTCGACGTGGACCGTCGTCCAGTGCTGCTCACCGCTGCCGATCAGGGTCAGGGTGCCGCCGTCGACGCCGCCGGCCAGCATCGCGGGGATGCCGGCTCCGCGGCCGTAGACGATGCCCGGCTGCACGACCGACCCCTTGACGTCCGAGGTCAGGACGCGCTGCTCGCCGGCCGGCCGCCACGACGTGATCGTGGGGGCATGCGGCTCCTGGGTCTCGACGATCGCGTCGCCCGAGCCGTACGTCCAGATGCCACCGGTGTGCACGAACGGCTTGTCGGTGCCGCCGAAGGCGTCGAGAGCAGCGGTGATCACCGAGTCGTTGAGCTCGGCGTCGCGCTCGTCCCCGCCGGCGGCGGTGTGCACGAGGCCGTCGTGCGTGCGCAGCTCGGAGGCGAGCCACGGGGCGTCGAACAGGTCGCCGATGACGCCGGTCGCGCCGAGGTCGCTGGCCTTGAGCGACGACTGCTGGCTGCGGACGACCGCGGTGACCTGGTGTCCCTGCGCGACGAGTGCCGCCGTGACGGCCGATCCGATGAGTCCGGTGGAGCCGGTGAGCAAGATCTTCATGCCTGCGTCAACCGGGACCATACCGACGGTATTCCGCGTCAGTCGAAGATCTCCGAGAGCCAGTGCTCCTTCTTCTTCTTGCGGTACGGCTGCTGCCCGTAGCCGCCACGCCGGTCGTCGTACCGGGGGGACTCGTCACGGCGGGGAGCGTCGTACCGCGGCTCGGCGTACTGCTGCTGGGGCACGGGGGAGGGGGCGGCGGGCGCGGCGGGGACGTCCGCGGCGGCCCGCTCGAGGATCTTGTCGAGCTCGCCGCGGTCGAGCCACACCCCCCGGCACTCCGGGCAGTAGTCGATCTCGATGCCGGCCCGCTCGCTCATCACGAGGGTGGCGCTGTCGGTGGGGCACTTCATACCTGACCAACTCGCGTCGAGCTGCCAGAGTTCCCGCAGGTCAGTGGCCGGGGTGGCGACGGGTGAGCTGGACGAGCTTCTCGACCGCCGACACCGTCAGCACGGTGCCGGTCGCGACGATCAGCATCCAGCCGACCCCGTCGACCAGGACGTGCGTCCACCGCGGTGCCCCGGGTCGGTAGAGCACGGCGGCCACGACCGTCAGGACGACGAGTCCGACCGCGAGCACCACGAGCGCCTCGAGGGCCCGCGACTCGGGTGACCGTCGGCTCGCCATGTGACCCACGTTACGTCGAGCCGCACGGCCTCGCCAGCGCGCTCGAGGAGCCAGACGTCACGAGCAGGGGACGCACCGGCGGGCCACGGGCCGTGCCTCGAGCCGTCCGTCGGGGATCGTCGCCCCGCACCGCTCGCACACCCCGTACGTCCCGGCACGCACGCGCTCGAGGGCCGCATCGATCTCGACGAGCCGTCCGCGCACCTGCCCGACCATCGTGCTGACCTGCGAGCGCTCGAAGGCGATCGTGGAGCCCTCGGGGTCGTGCTCGTCGTCGGCGTTGGAGTCGGCGGACGCCTCGACGATGCCGTCGAAGTCGCGCGTCAACGAGGCGAGCAGTCGCTGCGACGCAACGCGCTCGGCCTCGAGCACGGTCGTCGCGGTGCCGGTGTCCATCGCGTGCACCTCGTCGAGAAGGAGACTGCTCCGAGAAGAGACTGCTCTGAAAAGAGACTGCTCTGAAAAGAGCAAAGGCCCCGTTCGGCGAGGAACGGGGCCTTCACAGTGCGGCATCAGGGACTCGAACCCCGAACCCGCTGATTAAGAGTCAGCTGCTCTGCCAATTGAGCTAATGCCGCCGAGTGGCTGA
Organism: Aeromicrobium sp. CFBP 8757; assembly: GCF_014841755.1. Lineage (NCBI taxonomy): Bacteria > Bacillati > Actinomycetota > Actinomycetes > Propionibacteriales > Nocardioidaceae > Aeromicrobium > Aeromicrobium sp. CFBP 8757. The sequence continues at coordinate 180,474 of NZ_JACYUM010000004.1, read as the reverse complement.
GCCACGAAGCGAGAGAAACGTTAGCAGGGGGTCAGGTGGTTCTCGAAACCAGGCCTCCCTCGAGCACCGCGTGGGCCGCGTTGTGCCCTGCAATTCCGCTGACTGCGCCTCCGCGGCGGGCTCCGCTGCCGCACATCAGCACCCGGGGGTGGGACGTCTCGACGCCCCAGCGGGCCGCCGCCGAGCGGGGGCGTTCGTCCTCCTCGAGCCACGGCCACTGCAGGTCGCCGTGGAAGATGTGCCCGCCCGGCATGCCCAGGGCGGCCTCGATCTGCGCGGGCGTCTTGTGCTCGACGCCGAGCACCAGTGGCTCGAACGGCTCGGCGAGGTGCTCCTCGAGCGCGTCGACGACCTGGCGGTACGCCCGCTCGGCCGCGGCCGCGTCCGGCAGCACCTCGTACGGCGTGTGCAGGCCGAAGTACGTCAGGGTCTGCGCGTCGCTCGCGACGAGCTCCGGGCCGAGGATCGAGCGGTCGGTCAGCGTGTGGCAGTACAGCTCGCCGGCGGCGCGGTCCGGCAGCTCGCCGTCCGACGCCTGACGCCACGCGGTCTCGAGCTCGCTCATCGACTCCCCGAGGTGGAACGTGCCGGCGAACGCGATCGCGGGGTCGACGCCCGACCGCAGACGGGGCAGCCGGGAGACGAGCAGGTTGACCTTGAACTGCGAGCCGGACGGCTTGGGCGGCGCGGGTCGTCCCATCAGCCCGGCCAGCACGTACGGCGCGACGCCGCTCAGCACGACGTCGGCGTCGACCGAGAAGCCGTCGCCGGCGACCACCACGCCGTCGTCCGACGCCGTGACCGTCGTGACGCTGGCGCCGGTGACGATCGTCGCCCCGGCCTCGCGGGCGACGCGTTCGAGCTCGCCCGTCACGGCACCCATGCCGCCCACGGGAACCCGCCACTCGCCCGTCCCGTTGCCGATCAGGTGGTAGAGGAAGCAGCGGTTCTGGACGAGCGAGGGGTCGTGCAGCGACGCGAACGTGCCGATCAGCGCATCGGTCCCGACGACGCCCCGGACGAGGTCGTGCGAGAACCGCCGCTCGATCGCGGCGCCGAGGGGCTCGTCGACGACGTCGGTCCACACGGCCATGTCGCTGAGGTCGCGCAGGTTGCCGATGTGGGGGAGCGGCTCGAGCAGCGTCGGCGCGACGACGCCGGCGAGGTCGGCGACCTCGGCGTAGAACCGTCGCCACGCGTCGAGGTCGTCGTCGGAGCCGGTGAGGGCGCGGAACGAGTCGCGGGTCGCCGGCCCCTCGGTGGTCTCGACGAGCAGTCCGGAGTCGCCGTACGGGGTGTACGACGCCGTGTCGCGCGAGCGCAGCTCGAGGCGCAGACCCAGCTCGTCGATCAGCTGCTGGGGCATCAGGCTGACGAGGTACGAGTAGCGCGACAGGCGTGCGTCGAGGCCCTCGAACGTCTGGGCGCTGATCGCCGCGCCGCCGACGTGCAGCAGGCGCTCGAGGACGACGACGTCGCGGCCGGCGCGGGCCAGGTAGGTGGCGGCGACCAGGGCGTTGTGGCCGCCACCGACGATCACGGCGTCGGCACGGGCGGGCGGGGTCTGCGTCATGGCGTCCAGCCTAGGGTCGGGCGGTCCGCCGCGTCCGTACGTGTGGGCACCGATGCGGCTCCGCGGTCGGGGAATGCTTGACGGTAGTTGAATGTTGAATTAGGTTGAGACACCTACCGAGGAGAACCCGATGCCTGCTGTCACCGCTGCCGACTGGACCGTCCTGCCGCGCGTCATCGCGACGCCGACCCAGACCGAGGACCGCGCGCCGGTCAGCGTCACGACCGCGCCGATCGGCTACGAGGGGGAGGGCTTCCCCGTGCACCGCGCCTTCGCCGGTGTCGACGCCCGCCAGCTCGATCCCTTCATCCACATGGACCAGATGGGCGAGGTCGAGTACCAGCCCGGTGAGCCCAAGGGCACCCCGTGGCACCCGCACCGCGGCTTCGAGACCGTGACCTACATGATCGACGGCGTCATGGACCACCAGGACACCCACGGTGGCGGCGGCTCCATCACCGACGGCGACACCCAGTGGATGACCGCCGGATCGGGCCTGCTGCACATCGAGACCCCGCCCGAGTGGCTCGTCGTCAAGGGCGGCGTGTTCCACGGTCTGCAGCTGTGGGTCAACCTGCCGAAGGCCTCGAAGTGGCTGCCGCCGCACTACCAGGACATCCGCGGCACCGACGTCGGCCTCGCGTCGACCCCTGACGCCGGAGCCCTGCTGCGCGTCATCGCCGGCGAGGTCGACGGCGTCGAGGGCCCGGGCTCGACCCACACGCCGATGACGATGGTCCACGCGACGGTGCTGCCCGGCGCCGAGATGACGGTGCCGTGGCGCACCGACTTCAACGCGCTGGTCTACGTCATGGGCGGCACGGGCCACGTCGGGCGCGAGCGACGTCCGCTGCGCGCGGGCCAGCTCGCGGTGCTCGGCCACGGCGAGACCGTCACGGTCGGCGCCGACCGTCAGCAGGCCGGCAAGGACCCCGCGATGGAGGTCGTGCTGCTCGGCGGCCTGCCGATCCGGGAGCCGATCGCCTGGGCCGGGCCGTTCGTCATGAACACCAAGGCCGAGGTCGCCCAGGCGTTCGCCGACTTCCAGAAGGGACGGCTCGGCACGATCCCGACGGTCCCGCACGACGACGTCCACGGCGAGCTGCTGCCGGAGTAGCGGCCCGCGCCGGTCCGGTCAGCCCTGGCAGAACATCTGGTCGTACGGCCCGGTCGTTGTCCGCTGCTCGGTGACCTCGCCGTTGACCGTGATGGTGCACGTGACCGGGATGCCGGCCGGACCGGCGATCGAGAACAGCTGCGCGTAGTCGGGCGGGCCGTAGCCGATCGTCGTCATCGACCACGACGTCCCGGGGCTCTCGACGGTGCCGGTCGAGCTGTCGAGGCTCGTCGGCACGATGTAGCCGACGTAGGCGATCGGGGCGGCCGAGGTCATGCTCAGCGTGATGCGCATCTTCGGCAGCCCCTTGACTCCGCCCTCGCCGCCGAGCCCCGTCAGGGTGGCACCCGCGCCGGGGAAGCCCGGGATGCCGGTGAGGCCGCTCGTCGGCGAGCCGGCCCGATCGGTGTCGGCGGCGTCGGACGGCGCGACGTACTCGGGGGTGTCGACCGAGGGGACGGCCACGGTCGTCTCGGCGCGCGGCTCGGCCTCCGAGCCTCCGAGCAGGAGGGTCGACAGGGCGAAGCCCATCACCACCACGCCCGAGACGGCCGCGACCGCCGCCACCGTCCGCGTCCTGTCACGTCTCGTCCGACCCATGGTCACTTCAACGAACGACGCGGCGGTTGGTTAGTCGTCGAGGTGCTCCGAGGCGGGGCTGTGATCGGCGGACACGCCCTGCGCGGCGGCCTCGGACACGCTCTGACCGAGCCACGACGTGACGGTCCATCCCTCGGCCGTCGAGCCGTCCACCACGACGACGCCGGTGTTGGTGACGTAGTGGTCGGTGACGAAGTCGAGGTCGACGTTGTCGGCCCGCACGGCGCACCACGCGCGGATGATCGCGCCGTGGCTGACGAGCGCGACGTTCTCGGCACCGGACGCCTCGACCTCGGCCACGACCTCGTCGAACCGCTCGACGACCTCGCGCCCGGTCTGCGCGCCCGGCATGCGCAGGTCGAGGTCGCCGCCGCACCACGCGAACAGCGTCGACACGTACTGGTGCACCGACGCATCGTCGCTGAGCCCCTCGACGTCGCCGGCCGCGATCTCGCGCAGGCCGGCGCGCTCGACCGGCTCGAGGCCGCGGGCGGCCACGAGCGGTGCCGCAGTCAGGTGCGTGCGCACCATCGTCGAGACGTAGAGCGCGTCGATCGGCTGGTCCGCGAGCGCCCCGACGAGCTGTTCGGCCTGCTCTGAGCCGAGGGACGTCAGGCCCGGCCCGGGCACGGTCGACTCGAGGATGCCGTCGACGTTGGCGGGGGTCTGCCCGTGGCGGACGAGGATCAGGCGCATGACCGAAGCCTACGGAGGGGTCGGCGCGCTACGGATAGGGTCTGCCCATGGCGAAGTATGTCGGCGCGATCGACCAGGGCACGACCAGCACGCGGTTCATGGTCTTCGACCACGACGGCAACGAGGTCGCCCGGCACCAGCTCGAGCACGAGCAGATCATGCCGGAGGCCGGCTGGGTCGAGCACGACCCGCACGAGATCTGGGAGGCGACGCAGGACGTCGTCCAGGCCGCGATGGGCCGGGCCGGCATCGAGGCCGACGGGCTCGCGGCGATCGGCATCACCAACCAGCGCGAGACCACCGTCGTGTGGGACCGCCGCACCGGTGAGCCCTACTACAACGCGATCGTGTGGCAGGACACGCGCACCGACAAGATCGCGAACGCGCTCAACCGCGGTGACGCGGGCGCGCTGATCTGCGAGCGTGCGGGCCTGCCGCCCGCGCCCTACTTCGCCGGCGGCAAGCTGCAGTGGATCCTCGAGAACGTCGACGGGGTGCGCGCCGACGCCGACGCCGGCCACGCGATCTTCGGCACGATCGACACGTGGCTGATCTGGTGGCTCACGGGAGGCCCCGACGGCGGTCTGCACCTGACCGACGTCACGAACGCGAGCCGGACGATGCTGATGGACCTCGAGACCCTCGCCTGGGACGACGAGCTGCTCGCGATCTTCGACGTCCCCCGCGCGATGCTGCCCGAGATCAGGTCGTCGTCGGAGGTGTACGGCCACACGACGGACGACGGGCCGTTCTCGGGCGCCGTCGCGATCGCCGGAGACCTCGGCGACCAGCACGCGGCCCTCGTCGGCCAGGTCTGCTTCGAGCCCGGTGAGCTCAAGAACACCTACGGCACGGGCAACTTCCTGGTGCTCAACACCGGCACCGAGATCGTCCGCTCGACGCACGGCCTGCTCACGACCGTCGCCTACCAGCTCGGCGACGCGCCCGCGGTCTACGCGCTCGAGGGGTCGATCGCCGTGACGGGCTCGGCGATCCAGTGGCTGCGCGACCAGCTCGGCATCATCAAGGCCGCGGGCGACTCCGAGGCCCTCGCCGCGAGCGTCGACGACAACGGTGGCGTCAGCTTCGTCCCGGCCTTCTCGGGCCTGTTCGCGCCCTACTGGCGCTCGGACGCCCGCGGCGTCATCGTCGGCCTCTCGCGCTACAACACCGGTGCCCACGTGGCGCGCGCCGCGCTCGAGGCGATCTGCTACCAGAGCCGCGACGTCGTCGACGCGATGATCGCGGACGCCGACCTCGACCTGCAGATCCTGCGCGTCGACGGCGGGGTGACGGCCAACGAGCTGTGCATGCAGATCCAGGCCGACGTGCTCGGCGTGCCCGTCAGCCGCCCGGTGGTGGCCGAGACGACGGCCCTCGGCTCGGCGTACGCGGCCGGTCTGGCGGTCGGCTTCTGGTCGACGACCGACGAGCTGGTCGCCAACTGGAACGAGTCGAGGCGGTGGGAGCCGACGTCGACCCAGGACGACCGCGACACGGGGCACGCGCAGTGGAAGAAGGCCGTCGAGCGCACGATGGGATGGGTCGACCTCGACTAGCGCCGTGCCGGGAGGCGTCTGCTGGGTCACATCGGGTCGCGGGCATTAGCCGCGCTGTGACAGGACTGATTGACTGTCAGCATGCGTCCCGTCGCCCTGTCGCCCGAGAACCGCCACGCCGCGCTCGACGCGATGGCGTCCACACCGCTCGACATCCTCGTGATCGGCGGCGGCGTCGTCGGTGGCGGGGCCGCCCTCGACGCCGCGACCCGCGGCCTGACCGTCGGCCTGGTCGAGGCCCGCGACTTCGCGTCCGGCACCTCGAGCCGGTCGAGCAAGCTGATGCACGGTGGGCTGCGCTACCTCGAGATGCTCGACTTCCGGCTCGTGGCCGAGGCGCTCAAGGAGCGCGGTCTGAGCCTGCAGAAGCTCGCGCCCCACCTCGTCCACGAGGTCGGCTTCATCTACCCGTTGACGCACCGGGTGTGGGAGCGGTTCTACGCCGGCTCCGGCGTGGCCCTGTACGACGCCATGAGCAAGGCGTCCGGATACGGCCAGGACGTCCCGCTGCACCGCCACCTGACGCGTCGCGGTGCCCGCCGGATCATGCCCGCGCTCAAGAAGGACGCGCTCGTCGGCGCCCTGCACTACTACGACGGCCAGGTCGACGACGCCCGCCACACGATGTTCCTGTCGCGCACCGCCGCGGCCTACGGGGCCCACGTCGCGAGCCGCACGCGGGTCGTCGACCTCGTCCGCGACGGCGACCGGGTCGTCGGCGCGCGCGTCAAGGACCTCGAGTCGGGCGCCGAGTTCGACATCCTCGCCAAGCAGGTCGTCAACGCCAGCGGCGTGTGGACGGACGAGACGCAGTCGTTCGCGGGGGAGCGCGGCCAGTTCCACGTCCGGGCCAGCAAGGGCGTCCACCTCGTCGTGCCCCGCGACCGCATCCGCGGCGAGTCGGGGCTGATCCTGCGCACCGAGAAGTCGGTGCTGTTCGTGATCCCGTGGGGACGCCACTGGATCATCGGCACGACCGACACCGACTGGTCGCTGTCGAAGGACCACCCCGCCGCGAGCCGCAGCGACATCGACTACCTGCTCGACCACGTCAACGCCGTGCTGGTCGAGCCGTTGACGCACGCCGACGTCGAGGGCGTCTACGCCGGGCTGCGTCCGCTCCTGGCCGGCGAGGACGAGGCCACCAGCAAGCTGTCGCGCGAGCACGCGGTCGGCACGAGCGTCAAGGGCCTGGTCGTGATCGCGGGCGGCAAGTACACGACGTACCGCGTCATGGCCAAGGACGCCGTCGACGCGGCGGTGCACGGCATGTCCGCGGTGTCCGACCGCGGCGTGCCGCCCTCGGTGACCGAGGACGTCCCGCTGCTCGGTGCCGACGGCTACGGCGCGATGTGGAACCAGCGCCACCAGATCGCCCGCACCAGCGGTCTCGGCGTCGGACGCGTCGAGCACCTGCTGCACCGCTACGGATCGCTGATCTCCGAGGTGCTCGACCTGATCGAGGCGCGCCCCGACCTCGCGGCCCCGCTGACCGGCGCCGACGACTACCTGCGTGCCGAGATCGTCTACGCCGCGAGCCACGAGGGCGCTCGGCACCTCGACGACGCGATCGCCCGGCGCACCCGCATCTCGATCGAGACGTTCGACCGCGGCGTCGACGTCGCCGCCGAGGTCGCCGACCTGATGGGCGGTGTGCTCGGGTGGACCGCCGAGCAGCGCGACAACGAGGTCGACCACTACCTCAAGCGGGTCGAGGCCGAGCGCGAGAGCCAGACCATGCCGGACGACGAGACCGCCGACGCCGCCCGCATGGGCGCCGACGACGTCGTGCCGGTGTCGACGCGAGACGGGCAGGGCATGGCATGAGCGCCGACGACGAGACCATGACGAACGGCACCGCCGTCACCGACGAGGAGGTCGTCGCCGACTACGACGTCCGCTCGCCGGCGTCGCGCACCCTGCTCACGGTCGTCGGGACGGTCCTGGCGGTGACGGTCGTCGCCGGCCTCGTGCTGGGCTTCTCGATCCTCCAGCGCAGCACCACGACGTCCACGAGCGACATCGAGATCGGCCGGTCGGCGCAGATCGTCGTGGACGCGGGATCGTCCGACCTGCGGATCGTCCAGGGCACGGAGGACCTCGTCCGGGTCTCGGCGCGCATCACGAGCGGCCTGCGCAAGACGGACTTCGAGATCGGCCGGCGCGGCGACCAGATCAAGATCGTCTCGGGCTGCCAGACTTGGCTCAACCCGGGCTGCGGCGTCGACACGACGCTCGAGATCCCGAAGGGCTTCCCGGTCGTCGTCCGCACGACGTCCGGCGACGTCTCGGTGCGCGACGTCACCGAGGGAGTCCTGACGATCCAGAGCGGCAGCGGCGACGTCCGGGCCTCCGGGCTCGAGCTCGACGAGCTCGCGGTGCAGACCGGCACGGGCGACATCACAGCGACGTTCGCGTCGCAGCCGTTCGCCGTCAAGGCGACGTCCCGCGAGGGCGACATCACCGCGACCCTCGCCGGTGGCAAGCGCACGTACGACGTGACGGCCACCTCCGAGTCGGGCGACGTGTCGTCGTCGATCGACTCCGACGAGGACGGCGACGGCTTCATCCGCGCCACGACCGACTCGGGCGACATCTCGCTGTCGCGCCGCTGAGGTCGTCGGAGCGCAGGAACGACAAGACCCCCGGACCGATGAGGTCCGGGGGTCTTGCGCATCGGGGTGAGTGACGGGACTCGAACCCGCGACCACCGCCACCACAAGGCGGTGCTCTACCAACTGAGCTACACCCACCACGCGTGCCGGGCATGCGCCCGACACGGCGAGAAGAAGTCTAACGCAAGCCTCGGCGTGCTCAGGACCGGCCCGTCACCGAGCCCGACACCTCGGCCGCGATGGCCTTCGCCGAGTCGGAGTCGATGCCCGGATCGGGCGTGAAGACGGCCCGTCGGTAGTAGCGCAGCTCCTCGATCGACTCCTGGATGTCGACCAGCGCGCGGTGCTCGCCGCCCTTGGCCGGTGCCGCGAAGTAGGCCCGCGGGAACCACTGGCGCGACAGCTCCTTGATCGACGAGACGTCGATGACGCGGTAGTGCAGCCAGCCCTCGAGCTCGACCATGTCGCGCGCCAGGAACGAGCGATCGGTGCCGATCGTGTTGCCGGCCATGGGCGCCTTGCGCGGCTCGGTGACGAACTCGCGGACGTACGCGAGCACCTGCTCCTCGGCGTCGCGCAGGCTCAGCCCCGCCTCGAGCTCGGTGATGAGGCCCGACGTCGTGTGCATCTGCGTCACGAAGTCGTTCATCTGGTCGAGCGCGGCCTGCGGGGGCTTGATGACGAGGTCGATGCCGTCGCCCAGGACGTTGAGGTCGTAGTCGGTCACGAGGGCCGCCACCTCCACGAGGGCGTCCGCCTCGAGGTCGAGCCCGGTCATCTCGCAGTCGATCCACACCAGCTTGTCATTCACGCCTCGCACACTAGTCCAGCCGGCACGGCGGTGACGGGACGCCTGTGATCGGGCCGGTACGCTCGGCAGGAACCTTCGCCGCAGGTGCAGCGTTGGTCAGGTGGTGACCACCCGAACCAGGAGACAGCAGTGAGCAACGACCGACAGAACCGAGCAGCGCGCGCAGAGCAGATGCGCAAGGAGCGCGAGAAGGCCGATCGCAAGCAGCGCAACCTGATCTCCGTGGCGATCGTCGTCGTGGTCGTCGCCCTGATCGCCGTCGGCGGCTACGGCATCAAGAAGGCCAGTGACGACAACGCCATCGACACCGCCCTGAACACCCCGGCGAACGTCAACTCCGACTACGGCATCCTCTACGACCAGCAGGCCGCCACCGGCACGGCGCCGGCTGCCGACGCGGCCGAGCCGGTCAAGGTCGTCCTGTACGAGGACTTCCTGTGCCCGGGCTGCGGCGCCCTCGAGCAGACCGCCGGCTCGTTCCTGAGCAGCGCGGTCGAGAGCGGCGAGATCGCGATCGAGTACCGCCCCTACTCGTTCCTCCTGCAGCAGAGCACCAACGAGTACTCGCAGCGCGCGTGGAACGCGGCGGCCTGCGTCAACGACAAGGGCGGCGCCAAGGCGTTCAAGGCCTTCCACGACATCCTGTTCGCCAACCAGCCCGAGGAGGGCACGGCCGGCCCCGAGGACGACGAGCTGATCGACTTCGCGAAGCAGGCCGGCGTCACCGGCATCGACGCCTGCATCAACAAGCAGACGTACGGCAAGTGGATCGAGGACGCCCGCGAGAAGGGCCAGGACGACGGCGTGTCCGGCACCCCGACGATCCGCATCGACGGCAAGGACGTCAGCGGCGCGAACAACACGATCGCGACCGTCGCCGACCTGCAGGCGGCGATCGACGCCGCCAAGAAGAGCTAGGCGCCCAGCGCGTACCCACCGGCAGCCGCCGCGACGCTCACGGTCAGCATGACCACGGCGTTGACGGCGGCTGCTGCGTGTCTGCGGTCGAGCAGCAGGTGCGCGGTCTCGACGCTCGCGGTGCTGAACGTCGTGTAGCCACCGAGGAAGCCGGTGCCGAGGATCGTGCGCCACGTGTCGTCGGCGCCCACGCCCACCAGCAGGCCGAGCGCGAACGATCCGGTCACGTTGATCAGCAGCGTCGACCACGGCAGCCGGGCCGACACGCGGGGTCGGACCCACAGGTCGAGCAGGTAGCGCGTGCCGGCGCCGAGCCCCCCGGCCAGGGCCAGCCACAGGGGCGTCATCGCGCCACCGCCCGGCCCGTGGCGACGCCGGCCAGCGCCGCGACCACGCCCAGCACGACGCTGCCGATCGCGTAGCCGGCACCGAGGGCGACGTGGCCGTCGCGCATGAGGGTCTCGGTCTCGACGGCCAGCGCGCTGTACGTCGTGTAGCCCCCGAGGAAGCCGGTGCCCAGCAGCAGGCGGGCCCGACGTCGTCCGCCCGAGTCGTCGCCGCGCAACGTCAGCACGGCCAGCAGGGCACCCAGGACGAACGAGCCCGTCACGTTGACGGCGAGCGTCCCGACCGGCAGGTCGTGCCCGGGGTTGAGCCACTCGCTGACGCCGTACCGCGTCAGCGACCCCGCCGCGCCACCCGCGACGACCAGCCAGAACAGCTTCATGAGCCCATCAGACCACGCCCCGTGGAGGGGCGGTCATCGGGCGCCGAGGCCGTGCAGGAGGGTCGCCGCGATGACGACCATGACGACGGCGATGACCGCGTCGAGCACCCGCCACGCCGATGGCCTGGCGAAGACCGGCTGCAGCAGGCGTGCGCCGAAGCCGAGCGCCGTGAACCACATGATGCTGCCGAGGACAGCGCCGGCGCCGAACCACCAGCGCTCGTCGCCGTGCGTGCCGGCCACCGAACCCAGCAGGACCACGGTGTCGAGGTAGACGTGCGGGTTGAGCCACGTCAGTGCCACCGCGGTGCTCGCGACGGGCCACAGCGCTGCGGCTCCGGAGCCGTCCGCGCGGGCGTCGATCGCGCCCGGGCGCCACGCGCGGCGGGCCGCGAGCGCCGCGTACGTCAGCAGGAAGGCCGCGCCCGCGACGCGCAGGACGTCCACGAGCCACGGTGCCAGGTCGAGCAGCGAGCCGAGTCCGGCGATGCCGGCGACGATCAGCACGGCGTCCGACACGGCGCACACCGCCACGACCGGCAGGACGTGCTGGCGCAGCAGTCCCTGGCGCAGGACGAAGGCGTTCTGCGCTCCGATCGCGACGATCAGCGAGAGGCCGAAGCCGAGCCCGGAGGCGACCGCGAGCGCGGCGTCGTGCGTCATGACTCGACGGTAGGAGTACCGCAGGGTGAAGTCCAACGAATGATTCTCACGGTGCATTAGCATCGCTTCACATGGACCTGTCGCAGCTGACCGCGCTGGCCGCCGTCGTCGACGAGGGGTCGTTCGACGCCGCAGCGGCAGCGCTGCACCTGACGCCGTCGGCCGTCAGCCAGCGCATCAAGGCGCTCGAGCAGTCGGCCGGTCAGGTGCTGGTGCGACGCACCCGCCCCACCGCGGTGACCGGCCCGGGGGAGGCCTACCTGCGCCTGGCGCGGCAGATCGACGCGCTCGTGCGGGAGGCCGCGGTCGAGACCCGTGCCGACGGCGACGGTCGGGACGTCGCGCCCGTCACCGTCCCGATCGCGCTCAGCGCCGACTCGATGGCGACGTGGGTGCTGCCGGCGCTCGCGACGGTGGGCCCGGGCGTCTGCTTCGACCTGCACCGCGACGACCAGTCGCGCACCGCCGACCTGCTCAGGGCCGGGACGGTCATGGCGGCGATCACGTCGGTCGACGAGCCGGTGCAGGGGTGCCGCTCCGAACGGCTCGGCGTGACGCGCTACCGGCCGATGGCCACGCCCGGGTTCGTCGACCGGTGGTTCTCCGAGGGCGTGACGGTCGACGCGCTCGCGGTCGCGCCGATGGTCGTCTTCGACCGCAACGACGACCTGCAGGAGCGGTACCTGCGGCGTCGGACCTCCCGGCGGCTCACCCCGCCGCGCCACCACGTGCCGGCCTCGGCCGACTTCGCCGAGGCCGTCGTGCTGGGGCTGGGGTGGGCCGTCCTGCCGCACGAGCAGTCCGACGAGCCCGAGCGACGGGGCCGGCTCGTCGAGCTCGACCCGGGGCAGCACGTCGACGTCGAGCTGCACTGNCCACCTGCTCTGAGGGCGGGGGCGGGGCGCGTCAGCCCTGACGGCCCTTCATGCGGGGGTTCTGCTTGTTGATCACGAACGTGCGTCCGCGGCGGCGCACGACCTGCGCGCCGGGCTGCTCCTTGAGCGACCTGAGCGAGTTGCGGACCTTCATGGGTTCCTCCTGGTGGTGGCGGTGATGGTGACGGGGTCGACGAGTCCGCGCTGGACGGCACGGACCAGGCGGCGGGGGACGCGGTGCGTCGTGCCGTCGACCGTGACGGGCACGAGGGCGACGGGCGTCGCCTTCCAGCTCGAGCGACGATGACGGGTGTTGCTGCGCGACATCTTGCGCTTCGGGACGGCCATGGTTCTCCTCGGTGATCGGGACGGACGGGGGAGGGGGGTGGGGATCAGGCGGGCTGGCGCGTGGGCCCCAGCCACGGCTCGAAGCCGTCCTCACGGCTCTCCCAGATCGCGCCGCGCTCGGCGAGCTCGGCGTCGGTCAGCAGGCAGGCCGTGAACGTCGCGACGAGCTCGGCGCGGTCGTCGTCGATGCCGGTGACGAGCAGCCGCGTGTGGGGCTCGGTCGAGCCGTGCTGGCACGGGCCGACGCTGAGCTGGCCGCCGGCGCCGTCCCACTCGCACACCTGGTCGTGACGGGTCGGCAGCCAGAAGCAGCCGCGCGACCGTCGCGCCCCGCCCCCGAGGGCCTCGAGGTTGGCCATCAGCCGCTCGGGGTGGAACGGCCGGTCGGACGTCAGCTCGACGGTCCACGCCCCGCCCGACTCGACCAGACCGACGGGTGCGGCGTGGCTCGGGTCGACCCACGCCTCGGCGTCCTCGTGCGGGCGCCTGCCGCCGACGATCGCGGCGGTGTCGAGCGCGAGGTGGTCGATGACGTCCCGGGCGCCCGGGCGCATCAGCATCTCGAGCAGGTGGCGATCCGTGCGGTCGACGTCCCCGACCACGACGACGGCGTCGGCGTACTCGACCTGCGCGGCCTGCACCTCGGCCACGCCGCGGGTGTCGTCGACCGACGTGTGCAGCCGACGCTCGCGCAGCAGGTCGTCACCGAGCACGTCGTCGCGGGCGGTCGGGCCTGCCACGACGGCCAGGACCGACGCGACGTGGAGCTTGGCCGACAGCACCTGGTCGTGCATCAGGATCGCGCACACCTGCTCGGCGCCCGACGCGACCGGCAGGTGGGCGATGATCGAGCCCCACCGTCCGTCGTCGGCCAGCCGCTCGAGGGTCGGCATGACGTCCTCGCGCAGTGCGCACCCGACGCAGGCGTGGTCGAGGTCGACGTGCACGTGCTCGACGACGCCGTCGACGTCGCTGACGAGCCGGGTCAGCCGCTGGGCCTCGACGTCGATCGTGTGCCGCACCGTCACGGCCCGCGGGGCGTCCCACTGCAGCGCCATCATGGCCGAGGCCATCGCGTCGGCGTCGAGGCCCGTCAGCACCACCAGCGGGGTCGTCGTCATGCGCCCGTCCCGTAGCGACGGTTGAACTTCTCGACGCGACCCTCGGTGTCGAGCACCCGGCCCCGGCCCGTCCAGAAGGGATGGCTGGCGGTCGACACGTCGACGTCGACGACGGGGTACGTCGTGCCGTCGACCTCGACGGTCTCGCCGCCCTCGACGAGGCCGCCGGCCAGCGTCGACGACGAGACGAACACGAGGTCGCCCGACCGGTCCCGGAACGCGACGGGGGCGTAGGCGGGGTGGATGCCCTTCTTCACGAGCTGCTCCTGTGGGTAGACTTAATGATAATGATTGTCATTCTACACCAGCACGCAAGAGAGGACCACGACATGTCACGGATCTGCCAGGTCACCGGGGCAGAGGTGGGGTTCGGGCGCAACGTCTCGCACTCGCACCGACGCACCAACCGGCGCTTCGACGTCAACATCCAGAAGAAGAGGTATTGGGTGCCGAGCCTCGGCCGGCACGTCACGCTGCGCCTCAGCGCGCGCGGCATCAAGACCATCGACGTCCGGGGCATCGACGCCGTCGTCGCCGACATCCGCGCCCGGGGAGGGGTGCTCTGATGGCGTCGAAGGGCAGCGACGTCCGACCGATCGTCAAGCTGCGCTCGACCGCCGGCACCGGATTCACGTACGTCACCCGCAAGAACCGCCGCAACGACCCCGACCGCCTCGTGCTGCGCAAGTTCGATCCCGTCGTGCGCCGCCACGTCGACTTCAGGGAGGAGCGCTGATGGCCAAGCGCAGCAAGATCGTCGCCAACGACCGACGCCGTGAGCTCGTCGAGCGGCTCGCCGACCGCCGGGACGAGCTGCGGGCCGCGGCGAAGGACGTCCGCCTGCCGATCGAGGAGCGCATGGCCGCCGGGCGTGCCCTCGCCGCGATGCCCCGTGACTCCTCACCCGTCCGGGTGCGCAACCGCGACCAGGTCGACGGACGTCCCCGCGGGCACGTCGGCGTCGCGGGCCTGTCGCGCATCCGCTTCCGTGAGGCCGCGCACCGCGGCGAGCTGCCCGGCATCACGACGTCCAGCTGGTGACGCACGCGGTCGCCAGGGAGCGCAACCCCTCGTCCCCCAGGGAGGCCGCCTGCGGCCTGGGGGTCCCCCCACGAGCTCTGCGAGTAGGGGGCCCGTGAGCGGAGCGAGGGGGACTCGCGCAAGCCAGATCGCTTGGTTCGCCTCGGGCTTCGCCCTCACGGGCCCCCACTCGCTGCGCTCGCGGGAGGTACCCCCAGTTGCGCTCCCTGGCGAACGGGACTCCTCGTCCCCCAGGGAGGCCGCCTGCGGCCTGGGGGTCCCCCCACGAGCTCTGCGAGTAGGGGGCCCGTGAGCGGAGCGAGGGGGACTCGCGCAAGCCAGATCGCTTGGTTCGCCTCGGGCTTCGCCCTCACGGGCCCCCAGCTGCGCTCCCTGGCGAACGGGGGGGGGGTGGGGACGGTCGCTGCGCTCCCTGGCAGATGGGGGGTGCGGACAGTTGCTGAGGAGGAAGTGAGCGCGCCCGGCAGGACTCGAACCTGCGACCTAGAGATTAGAAGGCTCTTGCTCTATCCAGCTGAGCTACGGGCGCCCGTGGCACCAGCGTATCGGCGCGCGTCGGAGCGGTGGCGGGGCCGCCACGATCCCCTACGATGTGGCGGGTGACAGAAGCCACGGCCGCCCCGTTCCGGCCCGCGTCGACCCCGGCCCGCCAGCCGATCCGGCAGAAGGGGCGCACCGCGCTCATCGTGCTGTTCGCGCTCGTCGCGATCGCCGGTGTCGTCGGCGGTGTCGTGCTGTCGCTCAGCGCCGGCGACTCCGAGGGCGCGGGCCTGTCGATCTTCTACGCCATGATCCCGCTGCCGTTCCTGTGGTTCTGCTTCTGGTGGCTCGACCGGTACGAGCCCGAGCCGCTGCGCTACAAGCTCGCCGCCTTCGTCTGGGGAGGCGTCGTCGCGGTGGCGATCGCGCTGGCCCTCGAGGTGTGGGCGCAGAACGCCTTCGACCTCAGCGACGAGGCGGCGGCCTCCTTCGCCGCACCGCTGGCCGAGGAGCCGGCCAAGTGCCTGTTCCTGCTGCTGACGTTCGTGCGGTCGCGGCGGGTCATCGACGGCGTCCTCGACGGCCTGATCTACGCCGGCATCGTGGGCATCGGCTTCGCGTTCGTCGAGAACATCGGCTACTACGCCAGCAGCTACATCGGCTCGCCCGACATCGCCCTGGCCGGCTCCGAGGGCGCCACCACGACGTTCGTCGTCCGCGGCGTCTTCAGCCCCTTCGCCCACCCGCTGTTCACCGCCGCCTTCGGCATCGCGATCGGGCTGGCGGTCGGCCGGCGCTCGAAGATCGTCCGCGTGCTGATCTGCACGATCGGCCTGGCCCTCAGCATCGCGCTGCACGGGCTGTGGAACGGCTCGCTCAGCTACGGGCCGTCCAACGGCCTGGGCTTCGTCCTGGCGTACCTCGCGATGGCGGCGCTGCTCGTCGTCCTCGCGACGATCGCGATCATCGTGCGGGTGCGGCAGGTGCGGGTGCTCGAGCGCTCGCTGTCGTACGTCGCCGACCGCGGCTGGATCCACCCCGCCGAGATCCCCTACCTGTCACGGTTCGGCTACCGCAAGGCCGCGCGACGCTACGCCCGCGACAACCACGGCAAGCAGGCCGCCAAGGTCGTGACGCGTTACCAGCGCCTCGCGACCGAGATGGCCTTCCTGCACGACTCCCTCATGAGCGGCCACAGCAGGCCCCAGGGCGTCGAGCGGACGTATGCGTTGCTCGACTCGATGTACGCCCTGCGGCCCGACCTGCGGCTGCCCCCGGCGCTCCACCGCTACGCGCGTCACTCCTGACCCCCGCGTCACAGATGCGGTGGACGCGGGGAGTCCCCAAGTCGACTAATCTGTGCGTACCACCCACCCGCTGAACCCCACCCGCTGAACCACCGCGTCGACGAGAGGAGCTCATCGTGCCTGGCGACCACGCTCCGGCCGAGCTCCTCGCGGCCATGAGCTCGCTCCTGCTGAGCGTCCGCGACGCCCCGCTCGACCTGCAGGCCGACGGTGTCGACCGTGCCCGTCGCACCCGGTCGGACGTCGTCGACCAGCTGTCCGACTACATCCTGCCGCGCCTCGTGCAGCTCGACGCCCCGCTGCTCGCCGTGGTGGGCGGATCCACCGGCGCCGGCAAGTCGACGCTGGTCAACTCGCTGGTGGGGGAGCGGGTCACCGAGTCGGGCGTCCTGCGCCCCACGACGCGCTCGCCCGTGCTGGTGCACCACCCCGACGACGCCGAGTGGTTCCAGCCCGACCGCATCCTGCCCGACCTGCCCCGCACGACCGAGCAGGGCAACGGCTCGTACGCCCTGCGGCTCGCCTCGACCGACCGCATCCCGCAGGGGCTGGCGATCCTCGACGCGCCCGACGTCGACTCGATCGACAAGGGCAACCGCGAGCTCGCCACGCAGCTGCTCGCCGCGGCCGACCTCTGGCTGTTCGTGACGTCGGCGGCCCGCTACGCCGACCAGGTGCCGTGGGACTACCTGCGCCACGCGGCCGAGCGCAGCACGTCGGTGGCCGTCGTCCTCGACCGCACGAGCGACGACGCCCTGATCGAGGTGCGCGGTCACCTCGCCCGCATGATGACGTCGCGCGGCCTGTCCGACTCGCCCCTGTTCACGGTGCCCGAGTCGAACCTCGACACCGACGGACTGCTGCCGCGCGTGTCGGTGCTGCCCATGATCGACTGGCTGGCCGAGCTCGCGGCCGACCCCGTCGCCCGGCAGATGGTCGTGCACCGCACCCTCGACGGCGCGGTCCGCCACCTCGTCCTGCGCGCGCACGACGTCGGCGACGCGATGGACGGTCAGATCGAGGTCGCCGAGACGCTCTTCGGCACCGCCGACGACGCCTACCGTGCGACGGTCGAGCGCGTCGCCCGCCAGACCTCCGACGGCACGCTGATGCGCGGCGACCTGCTCGCCACGTGGCAGGAGTTCGTCGGCACCGGTGAGCTGCTCTCGTCGGTCGAGGAGAAGGTCAGCCGCATCCGTGACCGCTTCGTGGGCGGCATGACCGGACGTCGCACCCGGTCCACCGAGGTCGTCGAGGCGATCGAGACCGGCGTCCGGATGCTCCTGACCGAGCAGTCCGAGGCGACCGCCGAGACGGTCTCGCGCGCCTGGAACGCCACGCCGGCCGGACGTCGCCTGCTCGACGCCGCCGACGGGCCCGGGCTCGACCGCGCGTCGCGCGACGTCCGCGTGCGGGCCGAGCGGCTGGTGCACGACTGGCGCCAGGGCGTCGTCGAGCTCGTGCGCGTCGAGGGCGCCGACAAGCGCATGACCGCCAAGTTCCTGGCCTTCGGCGTCAACGGCATCGCGGTCGCCGTGATGGTCGCGATGCTCGCGCGCGACGGCGACTCCCCGACGTCCGGGGGCGGCTCGGGCGCGGTGCTGGGGCGGCGCCTGCTCGACGCGATCTTCGGCGCGCCGGTCGTCGACCGGTTGCTCGACGCGGCCCACGCCGACCTCGTCTCGCGGGCCACGACCCTGCTCGAGTCCGACCTGGCGCGCTACCACGCGCTGCTCGAGGCGCCCGATAGTCTCAGGGGCCACCAGACCGCGCTGCGGGACGCGGCCCGCCAGGCCGAGTACTCGCGGCACGCCGACTTCCTGAACGGAGGGACGACGTCATGACGACCCCGGCGCCGTCCAATGCCCCGGTGTTCGCGGGCAGTGGCAGCGACGTGTCCCGCCGTCTGGACGGCCTGACAAGCGCCGTCACCGCGGCACGCGGCCGCATCGACGACGAGATCCTCGCACCCGCCGAGATGCTGTCCGAGCGCGCCACCGAGCGGCTGACGCTGTCGGGCCAGCACACGATCGTCGCGCTCGCGGGCGCGACCGGGTCGGGCAAGTCGTCCCTGTTCAACTCGTTGACGGACCTCGAGCTCGCCGGCGTCGGCGTCCGCCGCCCCACGACGTCGTGGGCGCTGGCCTGCGCCTGGGGCCCCGACGGCGCCCAGGGCCTGCTCGAGTGGATGGGCATCCCCGCCCGGCACCAGGTCTCGCGCATGAGCATGCTCGACCGGTCGGCGGAGGACACCAAGCTCGACGGCCTCGTGCTGCTCGACCTGCCCGACCACGACTCGACCGAGGTGTCGCACCACGTCGAGATGGACCGGTTGGTCACGCACGCCGATCTGCTCGTGTGGGTGCTCGACCCCCAGAAGTACGCCGATGCCGCGATCCACGACCGCTACATCCGGCCCATGGCCTCGTACAGCGACGTGACGCTGGTCGTGCTGAACCAGATCGACCGCATCCCGTTCGAGCAGCGAGACCGCGCACTGGCCGACGTCCGCCGCATCCTGGCCGACGAGGGACTGCCCGACGTGCCCGTGATCGGCGTGTCCGCGACCCGCGGCGACGGGGTCGACGACCTCAAGCGCGAGCTGGCGGCGCGCATCCGCGCCAAGTCGTCCGCGAAGGCGCGCCTGACGTCCGACATCGCCGCGGCCGCCGCCGTCATCGAGCAGGTCGGCGGATCGGCCGAGGCCCCCGGCATCTCCGAGGCGGCCCGCCGCTCGCTCGACGACGCGCTGGTCGACAGCGCGGGCGTCCCGCAGATCGTCGAGGCGATCGAGTCGTCCACCCGGCGACGTGCCGCGTTGGCCACCGGCTGGCCCGTGCTGCGCTGGCTCGGGCGCGGGGGAGACGAGTCGTCCGACGAGCTCGCCCTCGGCGGTGACCTGTCGCCGGCGTCGCTGGCCAGGGCGATCGCGCCCGAGGCGGCGCGGGTGCAGCGGGCCGGCGCGGAGCTGGCGGTCCGCGACCTCGCCGAGCACGTCTCGTCGGGTCTCGAGCGACCGTGGCGCGATGCCGTCCGCGACGCCGCGAACCCCCGCGACCGCGACGTCGTCGACGAGCTCGACGCCGCGGTCCGCGCTGCCAGCGTCGACGTCGCCCGTCCGGCCCCCTGGTGGCGGGTCGTGAAGGTCGTGCAGCTGGTCGCGGTGGTGGCGGCCGTCCTCGCTCTGGTGTGGCTCGTCGTCCAGGGCGTCGCGAGCCTGACGTCGATCGACCTGCCCGACCTCGGTTCGGTCGGCCCCGTCCCGACCGCGGCGGTCGTCCTGGTCGTCGCGCTGCTGGGCGGACCCCTGCTCGCGGTCGGGTCGGGTGCCGCCGCTCGCGCCGGTGCCCGACGCAAGGCGCAGCGCGCCGACGAGGCGCTGCGGTCCGCGATCGGCTCGACGGCGTCCGAGCGGGTCGTCGCGCCCGTCGAGGCCGAGCTCGACCGGTACGCCACGTACCGCTCCGGCATCGCCGACGCGCTCTCCTGACCGCCGTGGGGCCGTCGCCGTGCCCTCGTTAGTCTTGACCGCATGGCTGAATACGTCCTCGCACTGCAGAACATCCGCAAGGCCCATGGCGACAAGGTGGTGCTCGACAACGTCACCCTGTCCTTCCTCCACGGTGCGAAGATCGGCGTCGTCGGCCCCAACGGCATGGGCAAGTCGTCGCTGCTCAAGCTCATGGCCGGGCTCGACCACCCCAACAACGGCGACATCGTCCGCGATCCCGACGCGACCGTCGGCATGCTCCAGCAGGAGCCGCCGCTGAGCGAGGGCAAGACCGTCCTCGAGAACGTCGAGGAGGCCGTCGCCGAGATCAAGGGCAAGCTCGACCGCTACAACAAGATCAGCGAGGAGCTCGCCGAGCCCGACGCCGACTACGACACGCTGCTCGCCGAGATGGGCGACCTGCAGACCGATCTCGACACCCACAACGCGTGGGAGCTCGACTCGCGCCTCGACCAGGCGATGGACGCCCTGCGCTGCCCGCCGGCCGACGAGCTCGTCGACCACCTGTCGGGTGGTGAGCGCCGCCGCGTCGCGCTGTGCAAGCTGCTGCTGCAGCAGCCCGACCTGCTGCTGCTCGACGAGCCCACCAACCACCTGGACGCCGAGAGCGTGCAGTGGCTCGAGGGCCACCTGAAGAACTACCCCGGCGCGGTCCTGGCCGTGACCCACGACCGGTACTTCCTCGACAACGTCGCCGAGTGGATCGCCGAGGTCGACCGCGGCCAGATCCACGGCTACGAGGGCAACTACACGACGTACCTCGAGAGCAAGAAGGAACGCCTCAAGATCGAGGGCCAGAAGGACGCCAAGCGCGCCAAGATGCTCGAGCGCGAGCTCGACTGGGTGCGCTCGAACGCCAAGGGTCGCCAGACCAAGTCGAAGTCGCGTCTGGCCCGCTACGAGGAGCTCGCGGCCGAGGCCGAGAAGTCGCGCAAGGTCGACACCAGCGAGATCAACATCCCGGCCGGTCCGCGACTCGGCGACGTCGTGCTCGACGCGAAGGGCCTGACCAAGGGCTACGACGGGCGTCTGCTGTGGGACGACATCTCGTTCACGCTGCCGCGGGCCGGCATCGTCGGCGTCGTCGGGCCCAACGGTGTCGGCAAGACGACGCTGTTCCGCATGATCACGGGCGAGGAGACGCCCGATGCGGGCGCGCTCGAGGTCGGCAAGACCGTCAAGATCAGCTACGCCGACCAGAGCCGCGGCGAGATCGCGGGCGACAAGAACGTGTGGGAGGTCGTCTCCGAGGGGCTCGACTTCATCAAGGTCGCCAACTTCGAGATGAACAGCCGCGCGTACGTCGCGTCGTTCGGCTTCAAGGGCCCCGACCAGCAGAAGAAGGCCGGCGTGCTGTCCGGTGGTGAGCGCAACCGTCTCAACCTGGCGCTGACGCTCAAGCAGGGCGGAAACCTGCTGCTGCTCGACGAGCCGACCAACGACCTGGACGTCGAGACGCTGTCGTCGCTCGAGGACGCGCTGCTCGACTTCCCCGGCTGCGCCGTGGTCACGTCGCACGACCGCTGGTTCCTCGACCGCATCGCGACGCACATCCTGGCGTGGGAGGGCACCGACGAGAACCCCGCCGGCTGGTTCTGGTTCGAGGGCAACTTCCAGTCGTACGAGGACAACAAGATCGAGCGTCTGGGCGCCGACGCGGCCCGTCCGCACCGCGTCACGCACCGTCGCCTGACGCGCGACTGAGCCCACGGACCCAGCCCAGAATTGCGGATAAGCGGACCCTTTCGGACACCCGAGAGCGTCCGCTTCTCCGCATTTCTGGGCCGGGTGGGTGCATCAGGCTGCTTGGCGGATGGCCTGGCGAACGCGGCTGACGACGGTGCCGGGCCTGCGCATGTCCTCCACCGTGATGACGATGACGCGCCAGCCCGCCGCCTCGAGGGCCTCGCGACGCAGGTGGTCGCGCTGGCGTTGCTGGGCGTCGCGCTCGTGCTGCCAGCCGTCGTACTCGACCAAGATCCTCCACGGCCGGTAGACCAGATCGCCGCGCGCGAGCCACGTGCCGTGGTCGTCCAGGATGTCGACGTTGACCTCCGGCTCCGGCAGCCCCGCTGCGTGGAGGTCCCAGCGCACGTAGCTCTCGTAGACCGACGCCACCCGCTCGCGGACGAGCGGCGCGACGCGACGGGCCGTGCGCACGCCGTCGAGGTGTGAGGCGATGGCGTACGCGCGCAGGTCGAGGACGTCGACGTGCTCGTGGAAGACCAGCCAGTCGCCGACCGCGAGCAGGTCGCGCATCGACAGCACAGTCGCCGCGTCGACGAACGTCCGCAGCGGTCCCAGTGCCGGCACGCCGTCGACCAGCACGGTGTTCAGGCGGACGCGGCGGCGGTGCAGCACGACTCCCTCGATGTCGTGCTCGGGACGCCCGTGGCCGGAGAAGTGCAGCGCGTCGTGACGTCCGATGGTGAGCCCTCCCAGGGCCAGCGCGGTCGTGTGGCTGGCCGCCGTGCCCGGAGGTAGTACGAGGAGCGCGGCCTGCACCTGCAGTCGGAGCGTCGGAGGCGTGTCGATGCAGCGGTAGACGCCGCGCCGGACGCGGACGAATCGATCGCCGCTCAGCATGCGGCGGGTCAGGCCGAGCCGTTCGGCCTCGGCAAGGGCGAACGGACGGCCCGAGAGCTGGGCGGGTATGGATCGCATGGACCCACGCTGGCGGCGCGCCGCGTGCTCGGCAGCCCTCGACGTCCCACGTGTGGACGACCGGTACGCCGCACTCAGCTGTGGACGCCAGAAGTGCGGAGGACCGCACCTCTCAGTGGTTCCGAAAGTGTCCGCTTCTCCGCATTTCTGGGCTGAGTGCGGGGTGGGGTGGCGTCAGTCGGTCAGAAGTTGCGGCCGTGCAGGGTCTGCATGACCCGCTCCATGATGGTGCCCAGGGCCTTCAGCTCGTCGGGCTCGGCATTGGCGATCAGGTAGGTGTGGACGCCCGTGACGTGGGTGTGCGCGGCCTGCTCGAGCACGCCGAAGCCGTGGTCGGTCAGGACGGCCGACACGCCGCGTCCGTCGTCGGAGCACTGGCCGCGCAGCACGATCCCCTCGCGCTCGAGGCGCGCGATCGTGTGCGTCACCCGGCTGCGGGAGTGCGAGACGGCGTCGGCGAGCTCGGCCATGCGGATGGCTCGGCCGGGGGCCTCAGAGAGCCGGACGAGGATCTCGTACTCGGGCATCGAGATGCCGTGCTGCGTGCGCAGGTCGCGGTCGAGCCGGTCCATCAGGACCGTGGTGCCGCCCAGGAACACGCGCCAGATGCGCTGCTGCTCGGCGTCGAGCCACGGGGTGTCGGTGCCTGTCTCCATGTGATCCATCCTACGTCGGGAAGGTGCTGGTTGAATCTTGAATTGCGTGCTACATTCAATGTCGTTGAACAGTCAACTACAGTCTTCCAAGGAGCACCACATGACCAGCACCGCAGTGACCACCGGCACCTGGGCGCTCGACCCCAGCCACACGGAGATCGGCTTCACGGTCCGTCACCTCGTCAGCAAGGTCCGCGGCAAGTTCGAGACCTTCGAGGGCACCATCACGAGCGCCGACGACGTCACCGCCTCGACGGTCAACGTCTCGGTCGACCTCGCCTCGGTGAACACCGGCACCGCCGACCGCGACGCGCACCTGCGCTCGGGTGACTTCTTCAACGCCGAGGAGAACCCGAAGATGACGTTCGTCTCCACCGGCATCGTCGAGAAGGCCGAGGGCGAGTTCGTCGTCACCGGCGACCTGACGATCAAGGGCACGACCAAGTCGGTCGACCTGGCCACCGAGTTCCTCGGCGAGGGCGGCGACCCGTGGGGCGGCACGCGCGTCGGCCTCGAGGCCACGACGACGATCAGCCGCAAGGACTTCGGCATCGACTTCAACATCCCGGTCGACGGCGCCGACAAGCTCATGATCGGCGACAAGATCACGATCAACATCGTCGCCGAGGCCGTGCTCCAGGCCTGACGACCCCCCGCCGTCGCGTCGCGTCGCCGGCGGCTCACGGGCGCCCGGTCCATCCCCCCGAGACCGGGCGCCCCTGTGCCGCCGGCGTCAGTGCGCGACGACCATGCGGACCGCGAGGTCGGCGTGGAGGGCCGCGAGGTCCTCGCCCGTGCGCGACCCGCCGGGCTCGAACCACCGCACCAGATCGACCCCCAGCGACAGCAGCGAGAACGCCGTGCCGGGGATGTCGACGACATCCAGGACGCCCTGACCGACCCCGTCGGCCAGGGCGTCCTGCATCGTCCGCTCGATGTCACGCCGGATCGCGCCGACCTCGGCGCGGTGCTCGGGTGTCAGGGCGTGGTACTCCCACTGGACGATCCGACCGACCCGGCTGTGGTCGGCGTGCCACAGGCTGAACTGGTAGACCATCGTGCGGATGCGCTCGACGGGCTCGGTGCTGGCCTGCGCCGCCCGGCCGATGATGTCGAGGGCGCTCAGGTGCCCCTGCAGGCTCACGGTGTAGAGCAGGCTCTCCTTGGAGTCGTGGTGGACGTAGACCGCGGCGGGGCTCATGCCCGCGCGCGACGCGATGTCGCGCGTCGTCGTCGCGGCGAAGCCCTTCTCGGCGAACGCCTCGACGGCGGCGTTGATGAGCCGTTCGCGGGCCGTGATCGTCGTCATGTCGCTCCTTCGTCGGTTGACAGCATGACGGACTGCTTGCATGCTAAGCAAGCGCTTAGTGCGTGAGGCATCTGACGGACGTTCGAGCACGAGGTGGCATGACATGAAGCGGATGATCTTCGACGAGGACCACGACGCGTTCCGCGACTCGTGCGCCGCCTTCCTGACCAAGCACGTCACCCCGAACCTCGAGACGTACCTCGACGACAAGGCGTTGCCGCGCGAGTTCTGGCGCGCCGCCGGCGACGAGGGCTACCTCGGTCTCGAGATCCCCGAGGAGTTCGGCGGCTCCGAGGCCGGTGACTTCCGCTTCAACGCCGTCTGGGCCGAGGAGCTCAGCAAGCTCAACGCGGCCCTCGCCTCGTGCGTCGGCATCCACTCCGACATCGCGGTGCCCTACATCGTCGACCTCGGCACGCAGGAGCAGAAGGAGCGCTGGCTCCCGCGCTGCGCGACCGGCGAGATCGTCACCGCGATCGGCATGACCGAGCCCAGCGGGGGCTCCGACCTCGCGGCGCTCAAGACCACCGCGGTGCGCGACGGCGACGGCTGGGTCATCAACGGGTCCAAGACGTTCATCACCAACGGCTTCTCGGCCGACCTGGTCCTGACGGCGGTGCGCACGTCGCCCGAGAAGGGCGCGAAGGGCATCACGATGTTCGCGCTCGAGGCGACCGACCCCGGCTTCAGCCGCGGCCGCAAGCTCGACAAGGTCGGCCAGGCCGAGGCCGACACCGCCGAGCTGTTCTTCGAGGACGTCCGCGTCGGCGACGACCGCATCATCGGCGAGGTCGACCGCGGCTTCATCTACATGATGGAGCGGCTCCCGCAAGAGCGTCTGTCGTGCGCCGTGTCCAACGTCGCGCACGCCAAGCAGATCCTGGCCGAGACCGTCCAGTACGCCCACGACCGTCAGGCGTTCAAGCAGTCGATCGGCAGCCTGCAGCACAACAAGTTCCTGCTCGCCGAGCTCGTGACCAAGATCGAGGTCGCCGAGGCGTACGTCGACCAGGCCGTGCTCGCCCACACCTCCGGCGAGGCGACCGCGACCGATGCGGCCAAGGCCAAGTGGTGGTCGTCGGAGATCCAGAACGACGTCCTCGACCACTGCGTCCAGCTGCACGGCGGGTACGGCTTCATGAACGAGTACCGCGTCGCCCGTGCGTGGCGCGACGCCCGCGTCAGCAAGATCTGGGCCGGCTCCAACGAGATCATGAAAGAGCTCATCGGCCGCGACCTCGGCTTCTGACCCGACGGTCGGCACCGCCCCTAGACATCGACACGACCCCACCCGAAAGGCACGTCCATGCCCGAAGCAGTCATCGTCTCCACAGCCCGCTCGCCGATCGGCCGCGCCGTCAAGGGATCGCTCAAGGACATGCGCCCTGACGACCTGTCGGTGCAGATGCTCCAGGCCGCCCTCGCGAAGGTCCCGGGCCTCGACCCGCGCGACATCACCGACCTGCACCTCGGCGTCGGCCAGCCCGCCGGCGAGGCCGGGCACAACCTGGCCCGCGTCGTCGCGGTGCTCGCCGGCATGGACCACCTGCCGGGCGTCACGGTCAACCGCTACTGCTCGTCGTCGCTGCAGACCACGCGCATGGCGTTCCACGCGATCAAGGCCGGCGAGGGAGACGTCTATATCTCGGCCGGCGTCGAGACCGTCAGCCGGTTCGCCAACGGCTTCGCCGACCTGCCCGGCTCGGAGAACCCGCTGTTCGCCGACGCCGTCGCCCGCACCGCGAGGCGTGCCGAGGGCGGCGCCGACACGTGGACCGACCCGCGCGAGTCGGGCCAGCTGCCCGACCAGTACATCGCGATGGGCCAGACGGCCGAGAACGTCGCGCAGCACCTCGGCATGAGCCGCCAGGAGCAGGACGAGTTCGCCGTCCGCAGCCAGAACCTGGCCGAGAAGGGCATCGCCGACGGCTTCTGGGCCAAGGACATCACGCCCGTCACGCTGCCCGACGGCACCGTCGTCAGCACCGACGACGGACCGCGCGCCGGCACGACGCTCGAGGGCATCAGCGGCCTCAAGCCCGTGTTCCGTCCCGACGGCACCGTGACCGCGGGCAACGCGTGCCCGCTCAACGACGGCGCCGCGACGGTCGTCGTCATGAGCGACACCAAGGCCAAGGAGCTGGGCCTGACGCCGCTGGCGCGCATCGTGTCGACGGCCGTCACGGGCCTGTCGCCCGAGGTCATGGGCCTCGGCCCCGTCGAGGCCATCCCGGCCGCGCTGCGCAACGCCGGCATGGGCCTGGACGACATCGACCTGTTCGAGATCAACGAGGCCTTCGCCGTGCAGGCGTGGGGCTCGGCCAAGGTGCTCGGCATCCCGCTCGACAAGCTCAACGTCAATGGCGGCGCGATCGCCGTGGGCCACCCCTTCGGCATGACCGGCGCGCGCATCACGAGCACGCTGATCAACTCGCTGCAGCACCACGACCAGCAGTTCGGCGTCGAGTCGATGTGCGTCGGCGGCGGCATGGGCATGGCCATGGTCCTCGAGCGGCTCTCCTGATGACGGCCGGCATGCTCCCCTCGGAGGACACGGGACGGTTCACCGGCAAGGTCGCGGTCGTCACGGGCGCGAGCCGGGGCATCGGCCTGGCGATCGCCGAGCGCATCGTCGCCGACGGTGGACGCGTCTGCATCACGGCCCGCAAGGCCGATGCGCTGGCCGAGGCCGTCGAGTCCCTGGGCGGCTCCGAGCACGCGATGTTCGTCGCGGGTGCCGCCGACGACGCGGCGCACCAGGACGAGGTCGTGTCCGCCACGACCGAGGCGTTCGGGCCGATCGACTTCCTCGTCAACAACACGGGCATCAACCCCGCGTACGGGCGCATGATCGACGTCGACCTGGAGGCTGCCAACAAGATCTTCCAGGTCAACGTCGTCGCCTCGATCGCCTGGGCGCAGAAGGTGTACCGGTCGTCGATGGCCGAGCGTGGGGGAGCGATCGTCAACGTCGCGTCCGTCGCCGGTCAGCGTCCCGCGCCCGGCATCGGGGTCTACGGGGCCTCGAAGGCCGCGCTGATCCACGTCACCGAGGAGCTCGCGGTCGAGCTGGGCCCCGACATCCGCGTCAACGCCGTGGCCCCGGCCGTCGTCAAGACCAACTTCGCGAAGGCCCTGTACGAGGGGCGCGAGGACGAGGTCGCGGCGCCGTACCCGCTCAAGCGGCTCGGCGTGCCGTCCGACATCGGCTCGGTCGTGGCGTTCCTGCTGTCGGACGACTCGGCCTGGATGACAGGCCAGACGCTGACGATCGACGGCGGCGTCCTGCTCACCGGCGGCGTCTGACGCCGACGAGTCACGCACGCCCGGCGACGAGTCGCGTAGGCCCGGCGACGAGTCACCCGAGTGATTCGTCGCCGGGCCTCGGCGACTCGCGAGCGGGCGTGCGTGACTCGCGAGCGGGACGTGATCGACTTCTCAGAAAAACATGAGGAATCCCTCGCGTTAAAGTTGAGGAACCCCTCATGTTTTGCGAAGATGGTGGGACCGCCCGTCGATCCAGCGACGGCAGTGACGCCAAAGGGAACCACGTGACCACGTTCGACACCCCGCTCGCCGCCCACCAGTCCTCCGAGCGCCGCAGGGCCTCCGCGCTCGTCGACCGCCTGATGGCGGGGACGCCCTACGCGATCGCGTTCGGCGGACAGGGGGCCGCGTGGCTGGAGCCCCTGGCCGGGCTCATCCGCGACTTCGCCCTCGAGGCGGAGCTCGAGGCCCTCGTCGAGCGCGCCGAGGGACTCCTCGAGCCCGTCGCCCCCGAGCTGGCCCGTGTCGGCGTGACGTTCACGCCGCTCGCATGGGCCGACGTCCTCGCCTCGTCGGAGTCCGCCGACGACGAGGACGCCCCCGAGCTGCCGACCTCCGCGGTGCTGGATACACCCGGAGCGTCGGTGCCCGGCATCCTGCTGGCCCAGCTGGCCGGCATCCGCGCGCTGCGCCGCCAGGGCGTCGATCCCGAGACGCTCGCGCCGAGCGCCGTCATCGGCCACTCCCAGGGATACCTCGCGACGCAGTCGCTGGTGGGCGTCCCGGACGCCGAGCTGCTCGCCGTCGCGCGCCTGATCGGTGCCGCCGCCCAGCTCGTCGGTCGCCGCCGCGGCCTGCTGGGCGACACCATGCTGAGCGTCTCGAACGTCGTCCCGAGCCGGATCGACGAGATCCTCGCCGAGCTGCCGGCGTCGCTGCGCGTCGTGTCGCGCCTGCGCAACGGACGTCGCAGCGTCGTGCTGTCGGGCCCGGCCGAGGGCCTGCGCGTCGTCGAGGCTCGCTTCGACGAGATCGCCGCGGCCGAGAAGGCCGACCGCGACCGCAAGGTCTCGGGCGGCTCGCCGTTCGCCCCCGTCCTCGAGCCGCTGCCGTCGCAGCTCGCGTTCCACCACCCCGACCTGGCCGAGGCCGCCGACCTCGTCGCGACCTGGGCGGCCGCGTGCGGCATCGACGCCGACACGGCCCGCTCGCTGACGATGCGCTCGATCGTCGACCCCGTCGACTGGGTCGCCTCGCTCGAGCACGCGATGGACTCCGGTGCGTCGTGGGTGCTCGACCTCGGCCCGGGCGACCTCGCCGCGCGCCTGTCGGCCCGTGAGCTGCAGGTCCGCGGCGCCTCGGTCGTCGCCACGACGACGCGTCGCGGCCACCGCGAGCTCACCGCCGCCGGTGCCGCCCCGCGCCCGTCGACCCCGTGGTCGGCGTACGAGCCCACCGTCGTGACGCTCGCGGACGGCTCGCTGCACGTCGAGACCCGCTTCACCCGGCTGACGGGCAAGTCGCCCGTGCTGCTGGCCGGCATGACCCCGACGACGGTCGACCCCGCCATCGTGGCGGCCGCCGCCAACGCCGGCTTCTGGGCCGAGCTGGCCGGTGGCGGACAGGTGACCGAGCAGATCTTCGCCGAGAACGTCGAGCGCCTGGGCGAGCTGCTGACGCCCGGCAGCACGTACCAGTTCAACTCGCTGTTCCTCGACCCGTACCTGTGGAAGCTGCAGCTGGGCCAGAAGCGCCTCGTGCAGCGGGCGCGGGCCGCGGGCTCGCCGGTCGACGGCGTCATCGTGACGGCCGGCATCCCCGAGCTCGACGAGGCCGTCGCCCTGGTCGAGGAGCTCACCGAGGCCGGCATCACGCACGTCGTCTTCAAGCCGGGCACGGTCAAGCAGATCCGCCAGGTCGTCGCGATCGCCAAGGCCGTCGCGCCGACCGCGGTCCACGTCCAGATCGAGGGCGGCAAGGCCGGCGGTCACCACTCGTGGGAGGACCTCGACGAGCTGCTGATCGCGACGTACGGCGACCTGCGTGCGCTCGACAACGTCGTGGTGTGCGTCGGCGGCGGCATCGGGACGCCCGAGGTCGCCGCGGCGTACCTGACGGGCGACTGGGCCGCGCGCCACGGCTTCCCGCGCATGCCGCTCGACGGCGTCCTGGTCGGCACCGCCGCGATGGCGACGCTCGAGGCCACGACCTCGCCGGCCGTCAAGCAGCTGCTGGTCGAGACGACCGGCACCGGCTCCTGGGTCGGCGCCGGCACGGCGAAGGGCGGCATGGCCTCGGGCCGCAGCCAGCTCGGCGCCGACATCCACGAGATCGACAACGCCGCGTCACGCACGGGGCGCCTGCTCGACGAGGTCGCGGGTGACGCCGAGGCGGTCGCCGCGCGCCGCGACGAGATCGTCGAGGCCCTCAACCGCACCGCGAAGCCGTACTTCGGCGACGTCGAGACCATGACGTACGGCCGGTGGCTCGCGCGCTTCCTCGAGCTGTCGGGCACGCCCGAATGGCTCGACGTGACGTTGCGCAACCGCTTCGTCGCGATGCTCCAGCGCGCCGAGGCGCGCCTGAACGAGGCCGACCGCGGCCCCATCGGGACGCTGTTCGGCGACGCCTCGACGGTGGACGACGGCGCCGCCGCGCTGCAGCGGCTGCGCGACGCCTACCCGGCCGCCGACGACGTCGTGCTGCACCCGGCCGACGTGCTGTTCTTCGTCGACCAGTGCCGCACGCCCGGCAAGCCCGTCAACTTCGTGCCGGTCCTCGACCAGGACGTGCGCCGCTGGTGGCGCTCGGACTCGCTGTGGCAGGCGCACGACGCCCGCTACACCGCCGACGAGGTCTGCATCATCCCCGGGACCCTCGCGGTCGCCGGCATCGACCGCGTCGACGAGCCCGTCGCCGAGCTGCTGCGCCGCTTCGAGGACGCCGCGATCGACGGCCTGCTCGCCTCGGGCCGCTCGCCGCAGCGCGTCGCGGGCCGCCGCCGCGTCGACGACGACGCCGCCGAGGCGCTGTCGCTGGTCCTCGCCGCGACCGACCTCGTGTGGGCCGGTCGCACGGTCCGCAATCCCGTCCACCGCCTCGGCGCCGGCTGGGTCGTGGTCGATCCGCAGCGCGCCGAGCACCCCGAGACGGGTGCCACGCTGGTGCAGGTCTCGGCCGACGTCGCCGAGCTGACGGTGCCGATGGCGCGTCCGCTGACGCTGCGCATCGCGGTCGACCGCTCGGTCCTCGTCGGTGCCGCCCCGGTCGTCACGACCGACGCCGCGGCCGAGGCGATGGGCGCCCTGGTCGTCGGTGCCGCGGGCGGGACCGTCCCCTCGGTCTCGGCCGGTCGCGCGTCCGTCACGGTCGAGTGGGACCCCGACCTGGTCGCCGACCACGCCGGCGTCACCGGTGGCTCGGTGCCGACGCACCCCGTGCCCGACGTGCTCGTGGGTCTCGCGTGGCCGTCCGTCTTCGCCGTCCTCGGCGACGCGTCCACCGCCGACGGCACGCCCGTCATCGAGGGCATGCTCGACCTGGTGCACCTCGACCACGCGATCCGCCTGACCGGCACGCTGCCGCTCGCGCCGACGCAGCTCACGATCTCGTCGGTCCTGGACTCGATCGAGGACACCGACTTCGGCCGGGTCGTCGCGGTCGACGTGACCGTGACCTCGGCGAGCGGCGACGTCGCGACCCTGCGCGAGCGGTTCGCGATCCGCGGCCGCACGGGCGCCGGCCAGCTGGCCGACCCCGAGCGTGCCGGCGGCTCGCTCGGCGACGACGTCCACGACACCCCCCGCAAGGGACGTGCCTCGGCCTCGCTCGTCGCGCCGACCGACCTGCGCGCCTTCGCCGCGGTGACGGGCGACCACAACCCGATCCACACCAGCGTCGCCGCGGCACGTCTGGCCGGCCTCGGGGACCCGATCGTCCACGGCATGTGGATCTCGGCCGCCGCGCAGCAGGTGCTCGCCGTCGGCGGCGCCGGCACGCGCCGCATCACGGGCTGGACGACCCGCTTCATGTCGCCCCTGGCCCCGGGTGCCCCGGTCGCCGTGCAGGCCGACCGCGTCGGCCTCGACGCCGGCGCCGAGGTCGTCGACGTCACGGTGCGCTCCGGCGGCGACGTGGTCATGTCGGCCACGGCGCGTCTCGAGGCCCCGCGGACGGCGTACGCCTTCCCGGGCCAGGGCATCCAGCACCCCGGCATGGGCATGGCGGCCTACCAGCGCTCGAAGGCCGCCCGCGAGATCTGGGACCGTGCCGACGCGCACACCCGCGAGGCCCTCGGCTTCTCGATCCTCACGGTCGTCCGCGACAACCCGACGACGTTCGTGACCCGCGGCGTCACCCACAAGCACCCCGACGGCGTGCTGTTCCTGACGCAGTTCACGCAGGTCGCGATGGCGGTGCTCGGTGCCGCGCAGATGGCCGAGCTGCGCGAGTCGGGGTCGTTCGTCGAGGGATCGGTCCTCGCGGGCCACTCCGTCGGCGAGTACAACGCGCTCGCCGCGGTGTCGGGCGTCATCCCGCTCGAGGCCGTCGTCGAGGTCGTGTTCCAGCGCGGCTCGGTCATGCACGGCCTGGTGCCGCGCGACGCCGCCGGCCGCAGCGACTACCGCCTGGCCGCGATCCGTCCGTCGCAGATCGGTCTGACCGACGCCGACGTCACGGCGTTCGTCGACGGCATCGCCGGCAGCACGGGCGAGTTCCTGCAGATCGTGAACTACAACCTGAAGGACTCGCAGTACGCGATCGCCGGCACCGTCGCGGGCCTGGAGGTGCTCGAGACCGAGGTCAACCGGCGCCGCGCCGAGTTCGGCGGCAAGGGTGCGTTCATCCTCGTGCCGGGCATCGACGTCCCGTTCCACTCCACGGTCCTGCACGGCGGCGTGCCCGACTTCCGCGACCGCCTGCGCGAGCTGCTGCCCGCGACGATCGACCCGACGATCCTCGAGGGCCGGTACGTGCCGAACCTCGTGCCGCGGCCGTTCACGCTCGACCGCGCGTTCCTGCAGGAGATCGCCGACCTGGTCCCGTCCGAGCCCCTCGACGAGGTGCTGGCCGACTACGACGCGTGGATCGCGCGCCCCGGCGAGCTGTGCCGCGTCGTGCTGATCGAGCTGCTGGCCTGGCAGTTCGCCAGCCCCGTGCGCTGGATCGAGACGCAGGACCTGTTCTTCACCTCGGTCGCCGAGGGAGGCCTCGGTGTCGAGCGATTCGTCGAGATCGGCGTCGGCCAGTCGCCGACCGTCGCGAACCTCGCGTCGTCGACGCTGAAGCTGCCGGGTCGCTTCGGCCCCGCCGTCCAGGTGCTCAACTTCGAGCGCGACAACGCGGCGGTCTTCTCGACCGACGAGGAGCAGGCACCCGTCGAGGACGAGGCACCTGCCGCGCCGGTCGAGGACGCCTCCGCGTCCGCCCCGACCGCCGCTCCCGCCGCCGCGTCGGCGCCGACGAGCAGTGGGCCGCGTCCCGCCGACGTGACGTACGACGCGTCCGACGCCACCCAGCTGCTGATCGCGTGGTGGACCAAGATGCGTCTGGACCAGATCGGTGCCGCCGACTCGATCGAGTCGCTGTGCGACGGTGCGTCGTCGCGCCGCAACCAGCTGCTGGTCGACCTGGGCGGCGAGCTGGGGCTCGGTGCCATCGACGGTGCCGCCGACGCCGACATCCCCGCGCTGTCGGCACAGGTCAAGGGCCTGGCCCGCGGCTACAAGCCGTTCGGCCCGGTGCTGACCGAGGCGATCGGCGACCACCTCAAGAAGGTGCTCGGCCCGACGGGCAAGCGCCAGGCCGCGATCTCCGAGCGCGTCACCGACGTGTGGCAGCTCGGCGCCGGCTGGGCGAGCCACGTGCTCGCCGAGCTCGCGATGTCGAGCCGCGACGGCTCGAGCGTCCGGGGCGGCGAGTTCGGCTCGCTGACCTCGATCGCGTCGGCCGCCGACGTCGACGCCGCGGTCGACGCGAGCGTCCAGGCCGTCGCCGCACGCCACGGCGTCAGCGTCGCGCTGCCGTCGACCGGCGGGGGAGAGGCCACGATCGACGCGGCCGCCCTCGGCGAGTTCACGGCGCAGATCACGGGCCCCGACGGCGTCCTCGCCTCCTCGGCGCGCCTCGTGCTCGACCAGCTGGGACTCTCGGCGGTGCCGACGGTCGTCGAGCCCGACGCCGCCGACGCCGAGGTGCTCGCGCGCGTCGAGTCCGAGCTCGGCAGCGACTGGGCCAAGCTCACGGCCCCGGCGTTCGACCCCCTCAAGGCGGTCGTGTTCGACGACCGCTGGGCCTCGGCCCGCGAGGACCTCGCACGCCTGGCCGTGGGCCAGACCGTCGACGCCTCGTTCGTGGGCGCCGGCGCGGTCGTGTCGGCCCAGGCCACGTGGTGGGCCGGTCACGTCGACGACGTCGACCTGGCCGAGCGCTTCCGGTCGATCGCCCGCGACGCGCTCGCGTCGACGGCCGGCCAGTGGTCCGACGACCTCGCGGTGGTGACGGGTGCCAGCAAGGGCTCGATCGCCGCCGGCGTGACGGCGCAGCTGCTCGCCGGGGGCGCCACGGTCGTCGCCACGACGTCCGGGCTCGACGCCCGCAAGCTCGCCTTCTTCAAGGACCTGTACCGGACGCACGCCGTCCACGGAGCAGCCCTGTGGGTCGTGCCGGCCAACATGGCCTCGTTCGCCGACGTCGACGCGCTCGTCGCGTGGATCAACGGCGAGCAGACGCAGACGCGAGCCGGTGCCACGACGGTGCTCAAGCCCGCCATGACGCCGACGCTGCTGTTCCCCTTCGCGGCCGGACGGGTCGCCGGTGACCTCACCGACGCCGGCAGCCGCACCGAGGTCGACATGCGCATCCTGCTGTGGTCGGTCGAGCGCCTCATCGGTGCGATGTCGGCACACGGCCAGGACCACGACATCGACGCGAAGCTGCACGTCGTCCTGCCCGGCTCGCCCAACCGCGGCATGTTCGGCGGCGACGGCGGCTACGGCGAGGCCAAGGCGTCGCTCGACGCGCTGGTCTCGCGCTGGTCGGCCGAGCGCACGTGGGGCGAGCGCGTGACGCTGGCCCACGCGATCATCGGCTGGGTGCGCGGCACCGGGCTGATGGGCGCCAACGACCCGCTGGTCGAGGCCGTCGAGGCCGCGGGCGTCCGCACCTGGACCCCGTACGACATGGCGGCCGCGCTGCTCGCGACGTGCGAGCCCGCGGCGCGCACCGCCGCGCTGACCGAGCCCCTGACGATCGACCTGACGGGCGGCCTCGGCGGCACGACGATCGACATGAAGGCGCTCGCCGAGGGCATCGAGCGTCCGGCGGCCGTCGCGCAGGACGACACCGCCACCATCACGGCGCTCGCCCCGTCGCCGGGGCAGCTCGACCGCGTCGAGCAGCTCGACTGGGCCCCCGTCGACACGCGCCCCGAGGACCTCGTGGTCATCGTCGGCGCCGGCGAGCTCGGCCCGTACGGCTCGGCCCGCACGCGCTTCGAGGTCGAGGTGTCCGACGAGCTGTCGGCCGCCGGCGTCCTTGAGCTCGCCTGGTCGACCGGCCTGGTCAGCTGGGACGAGCAGGGTGGCGGCTGGTTCGACACCGCGACGTCCGAGGCGGTCGACGAGGCCGACCTCGTGGAGCGGTACGAGGAGACGGTCCGCGAGGCCGTCGGCATCCGCCGCTACGTCGACGAGGGCGCGATGGTCGACAACACGGCCCCGCTGCTGACGTCGGTGTACCTCGACCAGGACCTGTCGTTCACGGTCGGCACCGAGGCCGAGGCGCGTGCCCTGCGCGACGCCGATCCCGAGCGCACCGTCGTCTCCGCCTCGGCGGACGGCGACTGGACCGTGACGCGCAAGGCCGGCACCGAGATCCGCGTGCCGCGCCGCATGAAGCTCACCCGCACGGTCGGCGGCCAGGTCCCGACGGGCTTCGACCCGACGGTGTGGGGCGTCCCGGCCGAGATGGTCGAGTCGATCGACCGCGTCGCGCTCTGGAACCTGATCTGCACCGTCGACGCGTTCCTGTCGAGCGGCTTCACGCCGTCCGAGCTCATGAAGTGGGTGCACCCCGCGCTCGTGGCCAACACGCAGGGCACCGGCATGGGCGGCATGCAGTCGATGCAGTCGCTGTACATCGACACGCTGCTGGGCGAGAGCAAGGCCAACGACATCCTGCAGGAGGCGCTGCCGAACGTCATCGCGGCGCACGTCGTGCAGTCGTACGTCGGCTCGTACGGTGCGATGGTGCACCCCGTCGCGGCCTGCGCCACGACGGCCGTCTCGGTCGAAGAGGGTGTCGACAAGATCCGGCTCGGCAAGGCGGAGTTCGTCGTGTCGGGCGGCTTCGACGACCTGAGCATCGAGGGCATCGTCGGCTTCGCGGACATGTCGGCGACTGCCGACTCGGCCGCGATGAGCGCCAAGGGGCTCGAGGACCGCTACTTCAGCCGCGGCAACGACCGTCGCTACGGCGGCTTCGTCGAGTCGCAGGGTGGCGGCACGATCCTCCTGGCGCGCGGCGACGTGGCGGCCCGCATGGGTCTGCCCGTCCTGGGTGTCGTAGCCTACGCCGGCTCGTTCGCCGACGGCGTCCACACGTCGATCCCGGCGCCCGGCATCGGTGCGCTGGCGGCGGGCCTCGGCGGACGCCGGTCGGCGCTGGCGCGCGGTCTGGCGTCGGTGGGCCTGACGGCCGACGACGTCGCGGTGCTGTCGAAGCACGACACGTCGACGGGCGTCAACGAGCGCAACGAGTCCGAGCTGCACGAGCGGCTCGCGGCGGCGATCGGTCGCAGCGACGGCAACCCGCTGTTCGTCGTGTCGCAGAAGACATTGACGGGGCACGCCAAGGGAGGTGCGGCGGCGTTCCAGATCATCGGGCTGTGCCAGGTGCTGACCGGAGGCGTCGTGCCGCCCAACCGCAGCCTCGACTGCGTCATGGACGACCTCGCCGAGCACGAGCACCTCGTGTGGCTGCGGGAGCCGCTCGCGACGGGTCAGCTCAAGGCCGGTCTGGTCACGAGCCTCGGCTTCGGGCACGTCGCCGGACTGCTCGCGATCGTCCACCCGCAGGGCTTCGTCGCGACGTTGTCGGACGACGAGCGCGACGCGTACCTGGCGCGGGCCGAGGAGCGTCTGATCGAGGGCCGCATGCGGCTCGTCCGGGCGATGTACGGCGGCGACCCGCTGTACTCGCGTCCGGGCGACCGCCGGCTGGGCTCGGCCGGCGTGCGCACGCGGGAGGCGGGCATGCTGCTCGACCCCGCGGCGCGCCTCGGCGACGACGGCGCCTACTTCGGGGCTGCCTGCGAGTGACGGTCGTCGGGGTCGGGGTCGACCTGGTCCACGTGCCGTCGTTCGTGGACCAGCTCGACCTGCCCGGCACGCGCTTCGAGGGCGTCTTCCTGCCCGGTGAGCTGCGCGACGCCCGGGGTCGCACGACCGACCCCGGGCGCCACCTCGCGGCCCGCTGGGCGGCCAAGGAGGCCGTCGTCAAGGCGTGGTCGGCGTCGATGCACGGGGAGGCACCCGTGGCGTCCGAGCACGTCCACCACCTGATCGAGCTCGTCGCCGACGCCTGGGGACGTCCGCGCGTCCGCCTGCACGGCGAGGTGGCCCGCCATCTGGCGGGCCACGCGCTCGAGGTCTCGCTGAGCCACGACGGCGACTACGCGATCGCCTACGTCGTCCTGTCGACCTGACCTCGCTCCGCGATCGCGGTTTACCACGGGACCGTGGTAAACCGCGTCCCCCCGGGGCAAGTCTTCCCCGGGGAGTTGCGCGTTCCCCCGGGCGGACGTCAGACGATCGTGGTGCGGTTGCGCGAGTGGAGTCGCCGCGACTGCGCCCGACCACGGTTGATGCGCAGAGCCGTGGCGGTGCCCTTCGCGCCGCCGAGGTCGGCCCAACCCCACCTGCTCATGCCCAGGGACTCGGCGCGGACCGCGTCCTCGCGCCACTTCTCGTCGACGAGTACCCGGCCCACGTCCGTGGCGTGGGGGTTGAGCCGTACTTCACGAGTCCGTCGAACTCGCCGGTGTGGTGGTCGTCGATCCAGGCGAAGTCGACCCGTGCCACCAGCACGCCACCGGACGTCACGATCTCCCACTGCAGCTCGGGACGGGGAACCCCGTTGCTCCACATCATGAACAGTGAGCGCACCTCGCCGACGGACTCGAGGCGAGGGTCGGCCAACCGGATCGACATCCGGGCGTTCCTCGTGCCGGGCCAGTGCTCGAACCTGCGTCCGTCGGCTTCCAGCTCCTCGCGCGAGATCCCGAGGTCGCGCATGGCCGAGGTGGCCAGGACCATGCCGCTCTCGATCCCCAGCAGGCTGCAGGACTCGAAGACCGCCCGGCGCGGCTCGATGACCTGGCGGTCGTCCACCTGCACGATGTCGTCCTCGACGTCGATGGAGCCCTCGTGATAGACGACGCCCGCTTCCGTTCGGCCGCGCCGGCCGTCGAGGACGGAGACGTGCACGGTGGTGAGGTCGGCACCCCACAGGTCGTGCCCGTGCAGTGCTGACGCGGACTGGTGCGTGGCGACCACGGCGGGCCCGAGCTTGTCGAGAACGGATCGAGTCAGCGTCGCGAGACGTTCGGGCGCGGACAGGAGGTCCCACACCGCGGCGAACACGTAGGTGCCGTGACGGACGCGACGCAGGACGCCGGCGCGGGTGGCCTGCCGGATGGCGGAGTCGCGGTAGCCGAGGTCGTTGAGCTGGTGACGCAGGAGGTAGCCGCCGTTGGCGTCTGCGATGCGGAGGAGATCGTCCATGTCGCCACGGTGGTGGCTCCTGCGCGTCGGCGATCCCCCTTCGCGACGGCCTGTGGACGAGACGAGGTCGCGCCGAGGCGGTGGACAACCCGTCCGCCCGGGGCAAGCTGCGTCCGCCCCCGGGAGACTTGCCCCGGGCGGACGGGGTTTACCACGGGACCGTGGTAAACCGCGGCGGGGAGGGTCAGCCGTGCTCGGCGCTGAGGAGGTAGGACGCCAGCAGGCGCTTGAGCTCGATGATCGACTCGCTGTGCTCCTGGCCGTCGCGGATCGAGAAGTTGAGCATCGAGTACGCGACGTGCACCAGCACCTCGGCCATGATCGTGCGGCGCTCGCGGGGCGTGCCCGGCGTCAGGGGCGCCAGGGCCCGCGCCACCTCGAAGGCCAGCTCGCGCTCGGTGACGGCGGCGGTGGCGCGCGTCGCGGGCGTCGACTGCACCGCGAGCCACACCGCGCGGCGGGACGGGTCGCGCACCCACAGGGCCGCCAGGTGGTCGACCAGGCGGTCGAGGAACTTGAGCCAGTCGAGCGTCGGGATGGCCTCGGCGAACGACCACAGCTCGCGCCGCACCGCGACGGCGTCGACGCGGTCGAGCTCGCACACGATGACGTACTTGTTCTGGAAGAACTGGTAGAGCGTGCCGATCGGCAGCCCCGCCCGCGACGCGACCTCCTCGCACGTGAACGACTCGAACCCGACCTCGAGCAGGAGCTCGCGCGACACCAGGAGCAGGTGGTCGAACTTCTTGTGGCTCCGCTCCTGCGTCGGGCGGCGCCGGGGTTCGAGGATCTCGGCCGTCACGCGCGCCACCCTAGCGTGAAGCGGCGAGACCTGCCTCGATCAACGGGCCGATCGCGTCACCGATGCCGTCGAAGCCGCTGCCGACCGTCTGGCCGTGCGCGTGACGGTAGTGGATGCCCTCGAGGATCACCGCGAGCTTGAAGTACGCGAGCGACAGGTGGTAGCCCATGTCGCTGACGTCGCGTCCGGAACCGGCCGAGTAGCGGGCGATGACGGCGTCGCGGTCGAGGTAGCCGGGGGCGTTGGCGGCATCGGTGACGAGGGCGCCGGAGCCGGGGTTGAGCTCGGCCAGACCCTGGTAGGCCAGCATCAGGGCGACGTCCGACAACGGGTCACCGAGCGTGCTCATCTCCCAGTCGAGCACCGCGGTGATGCGGTCGTCCTGCACCAGCGCGTTGTCGAGCCGGTAGTCGCCGTGGACGATCGTGCCCTCGCCGCTCTCGGGCACCCCCGCGTCGAGGTGGGCGACGAGCTCGTCCATGCCGGGCAGCTCGCGGCTCGTCGATGCCGCGAGCTGCTTCTTCCAGCGCGACACCTGCCGTCCGATGTAGCCGTCGGGCCGGCCG
This sequence comes from Aeromicrobium sp. CFBP 8757, assembly GCF_014841755.1. Classification (NCBI taxonomy): domain Bacteria; kingdom Bacillati; phylum Actinomycetota; class Actinomycetes; order Propionibacteriales; family Nocardioidaceae; genus Aeromicrobium; species Aeromicrobium sp. CFBP 8757. The sequence goes on along the minus strand of NZ_JACYUM010000004.1, from coordinate 140,464 downwards.
AACTCGCCGAGCCCCACGGCGCGGTAGTCGACGGCGTGCAGGTCGACGAGCGTGTCGACGAGGCGCTCGCTGATCAGGCGCGTGCGCTCGGGGCCGAGCGGCTCGAGCTGCGACGCGCGGCTGTAGGGGGTTCCCTCCACGCGCTCCATGACGTAGAACGGCGCGCCGATGACGTCGACGTCGTCGCACAGGGCGACCATCGCGGGCACCGGCACGGGGGTCGACGTCAGCGCCGCCATGACGCGGTGCTCGCGCGACATGTCGTGGGCCGTCGCGAGCACGTGCCCCAGGGGCGGACGCCGCACGACGTACTCGTGCGTGCCGTCGGTGACCAGGTAGGTCAGGTTCGACTTGCCGCCGGTGATCAGCGACGCCTCGAACGGTCCGGCGACGGCGTCGGCCGAGACGCTCGCCAGCCAGTCGGCGACGGCGCGCGTGTCCAGCCCCTGGGGGTCGGTGCTCATGGTGGCGTCAGTCCTTCGGTCCGCCGGCGACGTAGATGACCTGGCCCGACACGAAGCCGGCGCCCTCGCTGACGAGGAACGACGCCGTGTGGGCGATGTCCTCGGGCTGGCCGACGCGCTGGACGGGGATCTGGTCGGCGCTGAACTTGATGAAGTCGTCGAAGTCGACCTTCATGCGGGCGGCGGTCGCGGCCGTCATGTCGGTCTGGATGAAGCCCGGTGCGATCGCGTTGGCCGTGACGCCGAACTTGCCGAGCTCGATCGCGAGGGTCTTGGTGAAGCCCTGCAGCCCGGCCTTGGCGGCGGAGTAGTTGGCCTGGCCGCGATTGCCGAGCGCCGACGTGCTCGACAGGTTGACGACGCGCCCGTAGCCCGCCTCGGTCATGTGCTTCTGGGCGTACTTCGTCATGAGGAACGAGCCGCGCAGGTGCACACCCATGACGAGGTCCCAGTCCTCGACCGTCATCTTGAACAGCAGGTTGTCGCGCAGGATGCCGGCGTTGTTGACCAGGACGGTCGGGGCGCCGAGCTCGGCGGCGATGCGGTCGATCGCGGCTTTGACCTGCTCCTCGTCGCTGACGTCGGCGCCGACGGCCAGGGCGCTGCCGCCGGCCGCGGTGATGGCGTCGACGGTCGACGCGCACGCGGACTCGTCGAGGTCGACGACGGCGACCTTGAAGCCGTCGGAGGCGAGGCGCTGGGCGACGGCCGCGCCGATGCCGCGGGCGGCTCCGGTCACGATCGCGGTACGGGATTCGGTCACGGTGTTCTCCTCGGGGCCATGTGTTCTAAGCGCTTGCTTAGTCAGGACTCCAGCACGTTATCGCACCGACGGGGGAGTGCGCGAGATCACCGGGCGACACGTCGGAGGAATATGAGGGGTTCCTCATCTTTGTGTATAGTTGAGGAAAACCTCATGTTCTAGGAGTCGATGTGCCGAAGCTCGATCGTCCGGTCGCCGCCCCGCCGGCCGAACCGCAGGCGCTGCCCGACCAGCGCAGCGTGCTCGCCGACCGTCGCGCCAGCCGCTTCGCGCGGGTCGAGCCCAAGGGCAAGCGCGTCTTCACGGCCCGCGAGCGCGCCGAGATGCTCGTCGACCCGGGTTCGTTCGTCGAGATGACGCCGATGCGCTCGGCGTCCCCCGGCGCCGGCAGCGGAGTCGTCTCGGGCTGGGGCACGACCGACGGCCACTCGGTCGTCGTCGTCTCGCACGACGCGGCCGTCGCCTCGGGTGCGATCGGTGCGGTCATGGCCGAGGCGATCCAGAAGGCGCAGCGCTTCGCGATCGACAAGGGCTACCCGATCGTCTACATCAACGACTCGGGTGGAGCGCGCATCCACGACGGCATCTTCGCGCTGCACGGCTGCGGCGGGATCTTCGCGCTGAACATCGAGGCGCAGAGCCGCATCCCGCAGATCTCGCTGATCCTCGGCCCGTGCGCCGGTGCCGCGGCGTACTCCCCGGCGCTCACGGACTGGACGATCATGGTCAAGGAGCAGGGGCAGATGTTCCTGACCGGCCCCGACATCGTCAAGGCCGCGACGGGCGAGGACGCCTCGGCCGAGGACATCGGCGGCTCCGCGCTGCACACCAAGGTCAGCGGCGTGGCCCACCTCGAGGTCGACAGCGAGGAGGACGCCTTCGACGCGACCCGTCTGCTGCTGTCGTTCCTGCCGACGCACAAGGGCGGCGCGCAGAAGCGCCACGACCCCGTGCCGGCCAACCCGCACTCCGTGGCGGCGCTGCCGACCCTGGTGCCCGAGAAGTCCAGCATCGTGTTCGACATGAACAAGCTGCTCGACGGCGTGCTCGACAACGGCGCCCGCCTCGAGCTGATGCCCGAGCACGCCCCCAGCATCCTGACGCTGTTCGCCCGGATCGACGGTCACGCCGTCGGCGTCCTGGCCAACCAGCCGAACGCACGCGGCGGCATCCTCGACTCGAAGGCGTCGGTCAAGGCCGCCCGCTTCGTCGAGTTCTGCGGACGCTTCGACCTGCCCGTGCTCACGTTCGTCGACGTGCCCGGCTTCCTGCCCGGCACCGTCGAGGAGGGGCGAGGCGTCATCACGCATGGCGCCAAGCTCCTCAAGGCGTACGTCGACACCAAGAGCCCCAAGCTCACGGTCGTCGTCCGCAAGTCGTACGGCGGCGCGTACATCGCGATGGGGTCGGCGTCGCTCGGGGCCCACGCCAACTGGGCGTGGGCCAACTCCGAGATCGCCGTGATGGGTCCCGGTGGCGCCGTCGCGCTGCTGCACCGTCGCGCGCTCAAGGAGGCCGAGGAGCCGACGGTCCTGCGCGACGAGCTCGCCGCGGTCTACCGCGAGGAGGTCGCCCGGCCGTACCTGGCCGCGGAGGCCGGCATCGTCGACGACGTCATCCTCCCGGAGGAGACTCGCGACCGCATGGTCGCCGCGCTGCGCATGCTGACGCACGGATCGGGGGCATGATGCACCTCGCCCGTGCCGAGATCGTGTCGAACGTCTGGAAGATCGAGGCCCGCGAGGGCGACCAGGTCGGTCCCGGTGACGTCCTGGCGGTGCTGGAGTCCATGAAGATGGAGATCCCGCTCGTCGCGACCGTCAACGGCCACGTCAGCAGGATCCTGGTCGAGCTCGGCCAGATCGTGCAGGAGGGCGACCCGATCGTCGAGATCGACGAGACCGCCGGCGCCTGACCGTCCGGGCCCCGTCTGACATCATCGGCGGCGTGCACGAACACCTCGTCCCGATGCGCTGGGCAGACCTCGACTCGCTGCAGCACGTCAACAACGTCGTCTACCTGGCCTACGCCGCCGAGGGCCGCGCCGCGATGGTCGCCGACGGTGCCCTCGCACCGGGCCTGACGCCCGTCACCATGACGGTGCGGTTCCTGCGGCCGCTGCGCCTCGGCCGGCGTCCCGTCCTGGTGGCCGGCACGGTCGACGGCGACGACGTCGTGCAGCAGATCGCGCTCGACGGCGAGGCGGGCCGGACGGTCTTCGCCGAGGTCACGACGACGATGGGCCGGCGCGCCGCGGCCGACGTGCACCCCGACGTCGCGACCCTGCCGATGAGCCTGCGGCGCGACGACCTCGACGCCGACGGAGCCGCGACCGCCACGAAGGTCTTCGAGCTGTTCCAGGAGACCCGCGTGCTGCACATCTCGTCGCTGCTGGCCACGATGCGACCCGGACGGTTCGTCGTCGGCACGTCGTCCGTGACGTTCCGCGACGACATCCGGTGGCGCCCCGAGCCGCTGCGGACGTCCGCCTGGATCAGCCGCGTCGGCAACGGGTCGTTCGAGATGCGCTCCGAGCTGTCGGACGGCACCGGGGTGCTGGCCGACTCGACCACGACGCTCGTGGGCTTCGACCCCGCCAGCCAGACGGCCAAGACCTTCGACGACGCCGAGCGCGACCAGCTGCGCTCGCTGATCCCCTAGCACCTCCCGACGGGGTGCTGCAGGGTCTACGCGGAGTTCACCATGAACTGCGCCGCGTGCTGGGCGTAGGCCCAGAACTGGGCGTCGTGCTCGGGGGAGAGGTGCGCCGCGTCGAGGCCCGCGCGGAAGTGGTGCAGCCAGGCGTCGCGCGCCTCCGGCGTGACCGCGAACGGGGCGTGTCGCATGCGCAGGCGCGGGTGGCCGCGCTGCTCGGAGTACGTCGTCGGGCCGCCCCAGTACTGCTCGAGGAACATCGTGAAGCGGTGGGCCGCCGGCCCGAGGTCCTCCTCGGGGTAGAGGGGGCGCAGCACCTCGTCGCCGGCGACACCGTCGTAGAAGGTGTCGACGACGAGCTTGATGGTGTCGTGCCCGCCGATGGCGTCGTAGAACGTCTGCTGGGTCTGCTCGGTCATGACCTCTCCTGGATCGTGGTCACGGGGAACGTCGTCGGCATCGTGATGCCGGCGCGGTCGAACTCGGCCTTGATGCGCTGACGCATCGCACGGGCCACGAGCCACTGCTGCGCGGGCGCCGTCTTCAGGACGACGCGCACGACGACGCCGTCCTTGTCGAACCGCTCGACGCCCCAGACCTCGGGCGCCTCGATGATGACGTCGTGGAACTGCTCGTTCTCGTACGTCGTCGTCGCGACCTCCTGCAGGATGCGCTGCACCTGGTCGAGGTCGGCGTCGTACGAGACCGTGACGTCGAGGACCGTCCGGGCCCAGTTCTGGCTCTGGTTGCCGACGCGCAGGATCTCGCCGTTGCGGACGTACCAGACCGTGCCGTTGACGTCGCGCAGCCGCGTGATGCGCAGGCTCACGGCCTCGACGGTGCCGGTGGCCTCGCCGAGGTCGACGGTGTCGCCGACGCCGTACTGGTCCTCGAGGATCATGAAGATGCCCGACAGGAAGTCCTTGACGAGGTTCTGCGCACCGAAGCCGAGGGCCACGCCGACGATGCCGGCGCTCGCGATGATCGGCGCGATGTCGATCCCGAACGTCGACAGCGTCGTGACGACCACGACGGCCAGGATGATGCCGGTGCTGATGCTCTTGAGCAGCGATCCCATGGTCTCGGTGCGCTGCTGGCGCCGGGCGTGGTTGGCGGGCTTGAGCCCGTCGAGGAACTCGCCGGCGCGGCTGTCGGCGATGAAGCCGGGCACGTTGCCGCGTCCCGCGCGGTGGACGAGCCGGTCGACCGCGCGGTTGATGAACCAGCGCAGCACCAGGCCGATGACGATGATGAGCAGGATCCTGCCGGGGACGGCGACGAACCAGTCGTAGGCCTTGCCCTCCGGCAGGTTCCAGTTGATGTCGAGGTCAGGCATTCCTCCACCCTACGGGTGGATACGATGGGGCCATGAAGACTCCTGCTCGCGTGCTCGGACTCGTGCTCGCCACCGTCGTGACGTTCATCGCCGGCTCGGGCGCTGCCTTCGCCGACGCCCCCACGGGCGGCGCCTGGCCGGAGGGCGAGGGCAGGAGCGTCCTCGACACCATCATCCTGTTCGGCGGCGGCACGGTCGGCCTGTTCATCGTCGTCGCGCTGTTCGGCCTGCTGACGGCCCGCAACAACTACGTCCCCCCGGCACCGAGCACCGAGCTCGAGCCCGTGGGCGACCACCGCCCCGCGCACCACTGAGGGCACGCGGGGCCGTCCGGGCCTGACGTCGTCCTCGGTCAGCGCGGTGCCATGCGCAGCGCACCGTCCATGCGGATCGTCTCGCCGTTGAGGTAGTCGTGGTCGACGATCATGGCCACGAGCTTCGCGTACTCGGCGGGTTCGCAGAGCCGCTGCGGGAACGGCACCCCCGCCGCGAGACCCGCGCGGAACTCGTCACTGACCGTCGCGAGCATCGGCGTGTTGACGATGCCGGGTGCGATCGTGCACACGCGGATGCCGTGCTGGGCCAGGTCGCGGGCCGCGGGCAGGGTCATGCCGACGATGCCGCCCTTCGACGACGCGTACGCGACCTGGCCGATCTGCCCGTCGTACGCCGCGATCGAGGCGGTGTTGACGACGACGCCGCGCTGGCCGTTCGCATCGGGCTCGGTCTGCGCGATCGCCTCGGCGGCGAGCGCCAGCACCGTGAAGCTGCCGACCAGGTTGACGTGGACGATCTTGGCGTAGAGCGCGAGGTCGTGGACGCCCTTGCGGCCGAGGATGCGCGCCGACGGGCCGATGCCCGCGCAGTTGACGACGGTGCGCAGGGGGAGGGTCTCGGACGCCGTCGCGACCGCCGCACGCACCTGCTGCTCGTCGGTGACGTCGGCGGCCAGGTAGGTGACGCCGTCGACGGCGGGCGCGTCGTCGATCGAGCCCTGCAGGTCGATCGCGAAGACCGACGCGCCGAGCGAGGCGAGGTGGGCGGCGGTCGCGGCGCCGAGGCCGGAGGCCCCGCCGGTCACGATCGCGGAGGTGTCGTCGAGCTGCATGGTTCTCCTTGGGTGGTGGGTGTCAGCGGGCGAGGTCGCGGCTGATGACGAGCCGCTGGATCTGGTTGGTGCCCTCGAAGATCTGCATGACCTTGGCCTCGCGCATGAAGCGCTCGACCGGGAAGTCCTTGGTGTAGCCCGCCCCGCCGAGCACCTGGACGGCGTCGGTCGTGACCTTCATGGCGTTGTCGGTGCACACGAGCTTGGCGATCGAGGCCTGTCGCGAGTAGGGCCGCCCGGCGTCCTTGAGGCGGGCGGCGGCGAGGTAGGTCGCCCGCGCCGACTCGACGGCGGCGGCCATGTCGGCGAGCACGAAGGCGAGCCCCTGGTGGTCGATGACGGCCTTGCCGAACGCCTCGCGCTGCTTCGCGTAGGCCACCGCGACGTCGAGCGCCTCCTGCGCCAGGCCCGTCGCGACCGCCGCGATGCCGAGCCGGCCGGCGTCGAGACCGGACAGCGCGATCGGCAGGCCCTGTCCCTCCGCGCCGAGCCGACGGGACGCCGGCACGCGGACGCCGTCGAACAGCATCGTGGCGGTGGTCGACGACATCAGGCCCATCTTCTGCTCGGGGTGGTCGGCGGTCAGGCCGGGGGTGTCGGCCGGCACGAGGAAGCACGAGATCCCGCGCCCGCCGTCGTCACTGGTGCGCGCCATGACCTTGTAGAAGTCGGCCTCGCCGCCGTGCGTCGTCCACGCCTTGGCGCCGTCGATGACGTAGTCGTCGCCGTCGCGGACCGCTCGTGTGCGCATCGCCGCGGGATCGGACCCGGCGTGCGCCTCCGACAGGCAGTACGCCCCGAGCAGCTCGCCCGACAGCATCTCGGGCAGCCAGTCGGCGCGCTGCTCGTCGGTGCCGGCCGTGAACAGGCCGAAGCACGACAGGGCGTGCACGCTGACGCCCACGCCGACGCTGGCCGACGCCGAGGCGATCTCCTCGAGGGCCTGCAGGTAGACCTCGTACGACTGTCCGCCGCCGCCGAGCTCCTCGGGGTACGGCAGGCTCATGAGGCCCGCGCGGCCGAGCGTGCGGAAGACGTCCCGGGGGAACTCGGCGCGTGCGTCGAGGCCGGCGACGACGGGGCGCAGCTCGTGGTCGACGATGTCGCGCGTCAGGGCGATGAGGTCGTGCGACTCCTCGGTGGGCATGAGGCGTTCGGCAGGCATGGGGCTCCCTCGCAGTGATGTACGCGTCACTGTACTGCAGAACCAGTTCTGGTACGGTCGGCCCATGGTCGAGGTGCGGGACGCGATGAGCGGGCGCACGGCCGCCCTGCGCGACGCCCTGATCGACATCGTGCTCGGCGAGGGCTTCCGCGACGTCCAGATGTCGGATCTGGCCGCCCGGCTCAACTGCTCGAAGTCGACGCTGTACGCGATCGCGCCGAGCAAGGAGCAGCTGCTCGTGTCGATCGTCCGGACGTTCTTCCGGAGGGCGACCGAGCGGGTCGAGGCAGCGGTCGACCCCGGTGCTCCCGCGATCGACCGCATCGGTGCCTACCTCACCGCCGTCTCGGTCGAGCTCGCGCCGGCGTCGCCGGCCTTCTTCGCCGATCTCGAGCACTTCGCCCCCGCGGGCGACATCTACCGGCAGAACACCGAGATCGCCGCGACGCGCGTGCAGGAGCTGGTCCTGGAGGCCGCGCCCGGCATCGACCCGACGTTCCTCGGCGCGGTCGCCCGACTCGTGATGGAGTCGATCCATCGCGGCGACGTCGCACGGGCCACCGGGCTCGACGACTCGGCGGCGTACCGCGCGCTGGCCGGGCTGATCCTCGCGGGGACGTCCGCCCCGCCCCACGACACCCCGCCCCACGACACCCCGACCCGCCCCTGACCGACCGATCCGAAGGACCCGCCATGATCCGTACGACGTTCACCGAGCAGTTCGGTGTCGACCACCCCATCCTGTGCGGCGGCATGACGGGTCTCGGCACCGCCGAGCTCATCGCGCCCGTCGCCGAGGCCGGCGCCCTCGGCTTCCTGACCGCGCTCACCCAACCGACGCCGGAGGCGCTGTCGAAGGAGATCGCCCGCACGCGCGAGATGACCGACCGTCCGTTCGGCGTCAACCTGACGATCCTGCCCACGATCGACCCGGTCCCGTACGACGAGTACCGCGCGGCGATCATCGATGCCGGCATCACGGTCGTCGAGACCGCCGGGTCGAGCCCCGAGCCCCACCTGCCCGACTTCCACGGTGCGGGGATCAAGGTGATCCACAAGGCCACGAGCGTCCGCCACGCCCTCTCGGCCGAGCGCAAGGGCGTCGACGCGATCAGCATCGACGGCTTCGAGTGCGCCGGTCACCCCGGCGAGGACGACGTGCCGGGCCTGATCCTGATCCCGGCCGCCGTGCGTCAGCTGTCGATCCCCGTCATCGCCTCGGGCGGCATCGCGTCCGGGCAGGGACTCGCCGCCGCGCTGGCCCTCGGCGCGGTCGCGGTCAACATGGGCACCCGGTTCATGGCGACCGCCGAGGCCCCGATCCACGACAACGTCAAGCAGCAGATCGTCGCCAACGACGAGCGGTCGACGGTGCTGGTGTTCCGCCGGTTCCACAACACCGCGCGTGTCGTCCGCAACACGATCTCCGAGCAGATCGTCGAGATCTCCGAGCGAGAGGGGGCGACGTTCGACGACATCGCCGCGCTCGCCTCGGGCGTCCGCGGACGGCAGAACGTCCTGACCGACGGCGACATGGAGGACGGCATGTGGTGGGCCGGCCAGACGCAGGGCCTGATCCACGAGATCGCCACGGTCCGGCAGGTCGTCGACCAGGTCGTCGCCGACGCCGAGGAGATCATCGGGCGCCTGCCGAGCCTCGTCGTCTGAGCCGGCCCCGGCGCCGGCGGTTTCCCAGGTGGACCCCGGAAGTTCTCGGGGTCCACCCCGGATTGCTGCGCCTCGCCCCGGTCGCACCAGGGGTGAGGCGCATGGTTCCCGGGCGCACCCCGTCATCGTCCTGTGGGCGGGCCGGAACCGGGGTTCACCCGGGAAGCTGCGTCAACTGGTCCGCCGGCGGCCCAGCACGCCGTCCATCGGGGGCCGCTGGACCGTCGTGGTGGTGCGCTCGACCAGACGCATCGCGGCGTCCTCGCGACGGAAGATCGTGGCGGTGCTGACGACCTCGTCGCGCCCGTCGGGTGCGACCCGCAGGTCGAAGGCGGCCCGCACGTGCTGCGTCATCGCGCTCAGTGCCGCGAGGTCCTGGTGCCGGTGCAGGCGCAGCCCGAGGTCGACCTGGGCCATCGCGTCGAGGCCGTGGTCGCGCAGGACGTCGATCATCAGGCCGATGTCGACGCCGTAGTCGGAGACGAACGGCACCGACCGCAGCGCCTCGACGCGGAACGCGCACTCGCCGGCCAGCGGCTGGACGAAGCCCGCCAGCAGGGGCGCGCGGTCGAGGATCAGCGGACGGGCGACGAGCTCGGTGACCCGCCCACCACCCGACGACCGCGAGGCGCCGGCCGTCCACGGGCGGTCGTAGAAGGCCTTGACGAACACGATCGAGTCGTCGGTCAGCAGGGGGCCCAGCAGTCCGACGACGAAGTCGGCCGTGAACTCCTGCACGTCGGCGTCGAGGTAGATGCCGAGGTCGCCGGTCATGACCGCCAGGGCCTTCCACATGGCCTCGCCCTTGCCGGTGCGGCTGCCGACCTGCGGCACGATCTCGTCGACGTGGACGACCGTGGCGCCCGCGGCCCGCGCGACCTCGGCCGTCGCATCGGTGGAGTGGGAGTCGACGACGACGATCTCGTCGACGAGCGGCACGCGCTCGACCAGCTCGGACCGCAGGGTCGCCACGATGTCGCCGACCGTCGCCTCCTCGTCGCGCGCCGGGATCAGGACGCTGACGCGTCGACCGGCCTTGGCGACGGCGAGCGTCGCCGCGTCGAACTGGGCGAGCCCGAAGGTGCGGGTATCGAACCAGCGCCGCACGGACGAGGAGTCAGGCAAGACCGCGCACCACCCGGGACGGCTGGCGGTCGCCGCGGATGCTGGCGGTCATCTCGAGCACGCGACGCGTCGCGACGACGTCGTGCGCGCGGAAGACCGCCGCACCGGCCGCCGCGGCCAGCGCCGTGGCCGCCAGCGTGCCCTCGTGCCGCTGGTCGACGGGCTGGCCGAGGGTCTCGCCGATGAAGTCCTTGTTGGACAGCGCCATGAGGACCGGCCACCCGGTCGCGACGAGCTCGTCGACGCGGCGCAGCAGCTCCAGGCCGTGCCACGTGTTCTTGCCGAAATCGTGCGTCGGGTCGATCAGGATGCCCCCGCGGGGCACGCCCCGGGCGACCAGGTCGTCCGCGGCCCGGGTCGTCTGGTCGACGACGTCGCGCACGACGTCGTCGTAGCGCACCCGGTGCGGACGGGTGCGGGGCACGGCGCCACCCGTGTGCGAGCAGACGTAGCCGCAGCCGAACTCGGCGGCGACGTCGCCGAGGGCGCGGTCGCTGCCGGCCCAGGTGTCGTTGATGATGTCGGCGCCGGCGTCGGCGCAGTGGCGGCCGACCTCGGCCCGCCACGTGTCGATGCTGAGCAGGGCGTCGGGGAACTCGTCGCGCACGGCGGCGACGAACGGGACGGTGCGGCGGATCTCCTCGGTGACGTCGACGTCGTCGCCCGGCCCGGCCTTCACGCCGCCGACGTCGATGATGTCGGCGCCGGCGTCGATCGCCCGGCGCACGGCCTCGCGGGCGGGGCCGTCGTCGAACGTCGCGCCACGGTCGTAGAACGAGTCGGGCGTGCGGTTGACGATCGCCATGACCAGGGCCCGGTCACGCTGCACGCGGCGGCCGCGGAACGTCAGGTCGACCGGCATCGCTCACCTCTCGGCTCGGTGGACGCACGATGCGCCCCGGTCGATTGTCCTACGCCCGGGCCGGACCCGCCGAGGGGGACCGGCGACGGACGAGGCCGTCCCCGTCGCGCTGACGGGAACGGCCTCGGTGGTGCGGTGTCGCGGACGCGTCAGGACGCGGCCTGGGCCCGCAGGGCGCGTGCCAGGTCGTCGCGTCCCTCCGAGACGTAGCGCTTCGCCGCCGGGTTGGCCGACGTCGACGCGAGCCACGCGTCGACCTTGTCGAGCGTCGCCTGCGAGGGGTTGGCCAGCGGGAACAGGTAGACCAGCGCGACCTGCCCGATCCAGACGCCCATGTCGTCGACGACGGTGCTCGCGAGGTCGAGGTAGCGGTCGACGTACGGCTCGAGGAGGTCGGCCTGGCCGGACACCTGGAAGGCCAGCGCCGTGGAGCGCCGGGTCTCGTTGGGTGTCGTCCGGTCGACCGCCGCGATCCGCCACGCGGTCTCCTTGGCGTCGGCGGACGGGCGGATGGCCCGCGCGGCCGAGGCGTTCTCCTGGCCCGAGATCGTGTTGTCGCGCTCGAGCTCGGCGGCGATCTCGGCCTCGTCGGCGTCGCCGATGCGGGCCAGGGCCGTCACGATCGTCCACCGCAGGTCGGTGTCGAGGGTCAGCCCGTCGAGCTCGCCGGCCAGGATCGAGCGCAGGCGCTCGGGGGTGGACGCCGCCGACGCGAACGCCCGCACGAGCGCGAGCTGGTGGTCGCTGCCCGGCTCGGCGGCGTCGACCAGCTCGGACAGGCCGGCCTGCCACCGCTGGGCCAGCGCCGGTCGGGCGTCGGGCGCGGTGTAGAGGTTGACGGCGCTGTTGCCCTGGCGCAGCAGCGAGCTGACCGCCGTGAGGTCGGTCTCGGAGCCGACGCCGGCCAGCACGAGGGTCACGAAATCGGCGCCCGAGAGCTCGGCGTCGCGCGTCATGTCCCACGCGGAGCCCCAGCTGAGCGCCCGGGGCAGCGAGTCCTCGAATGTCGCGATGCTCTCGGTCAGCGTCGTGAACGACCGCTCGTCGAGACGGATCTTGGCGTAGGTGAGGTCGTCGTCGTTCAGCAGGATCAGATCGGGCTGCACCGTGCCGACGAGCTCGTCGATCGACGTCGACGCGCCGCGGATGTCGGTCTCGACCCGGTGGGTGCGCACCAGCGTGCCGTCGACCCGGTTGTACAGGCCGATCGCGATGCGGTGACGGCGCAGCGTCGGATAGGCCTCGATCGCGGACTGCTCGACCGAGAACGACGTGAACGCGCCCGAGTCGTCGGTCGTGAACGCGGCGCGCAGCGTGTTGACGCCCGACGTCTGCAGCCACTCCTTGGTCCAGTCGCCGAGCTCGCGCCCGGACGCGGCCTCGAGCTCGACCAGCAGGTCGGACAGCTCGGTGTTGCCGTACGCGTGCTTGCCGAAGTAGGCGCGCAGGCCCGCGAAGAAGTCCTCCTCGCCGACCCAGGCGACGAGCTGCTTGAGTGCCGAGGCGCCCTTGGCGTACGTGATGCCGTCGAAGTTGGCCTCGACCGCGTGCAGGTCGTAGTTGTCGGCCGCGACGGGGTGCGTCGAGGGCAGCTGGTCCTGGCGGTACGCCCAGTTCTTGCGGGCGTTGGTGAAGCTCGTCCAGGCGTCGGTGAAGCGGGTCGCGTTGGTCGAGGCGTGGGACGCCGCGAACTCGGCGAACGACTCGTTGAGCCACAGGTCGTCCCACCACCTCATCGTGACGAGGTCGCCGAACCACATGTGCGCCATCTCGTGCAGGATCGTGTTGGCGCGGCTCTCGTAGGCCGCGACGGTCTGGCGGCTGCGGAAGATCATCTCGTCGCGGAACGTCACCGCGCCGGCGTTCTCCATCGCGCCCATGTTGTACTCCGGGACGAACAGCTGGTCGTACTTGCCGAACGGGTACCCCATCTGGAAGACGCCCTCGAAGAACTCGAAGCCCTGCTTGGTGATGAGGAAGATGTCGTCGGCGTCGAGGTGCTCACGCACCGACTGGCGGCAGAAGACGCCCAGCGGGATCTCGTCGTACGCGCCGCGGTAGGAGTCGGTGACCGACACGTACTCGCCCGCGATCAGCGCCGTGATGTACGTCGACATCGTCTTCGTCTCGGCGAAGTGCCACGTGCTGGTGCCCTCGGCGGCGGGCTCGGGCTCGGGAGTGGGGGAGTTGGACACGACGGCCCAGTGCGACGGAGCCGTGACGTGGAAGACGAAGGTGGCCTTCAGGTCGGGCTGCTCGAACGTCGCGAACACGCGGCGGGCGTCGGGGACCTCGAACTGCGTGTAGAGGTAGACCTTGCCGTCGACCGGGTCGACGAAGCGGTGCAGGCCCTCGCCGGAGTGCGAGTACGGCAGCGTCGCCGCGACGACGAGCTCGTTGGTCTCGGCCAGGCCCGTCAGCGCGATGCGGCTGTCGGCGTAGGCGGAGACGTCGACGGGATCGCCGTTCAGGGTGATCTCGGAGACGTCGCCGTCGACGAGGTCGACGAACGTCGACGCGCCGGCGGTGGCGCCGAAACGGATCGTCGTGACCGAGCCGAAGCGCTCGTCGGTGTCGAGGGTGAGGTCGAGCCGGACGTCGTAGGTCTGGGTGGAGACGACGGACGCGCGCTCGCTGGCTTCTTCGCGGGTGAGATTGGTACCAGGCATGGTCGCCATGCTGTCACGTGCCCACGACACGGGCGAGGCGTGGCCGACCGAGCGCGCGCAGCGCGCGAGCGGAGGCCATGCGCCAGCGACGCGTGTGCGTGACGCGCCGCAGGCGCCGGATGCGAGGCGGGCCGACCGAGTGCGCTCGGGCAGGATGGAGGCATGGCCCAGATCCCGTTCGCGACGTCCGAGCGCTCCACCGTCGGCATCGAGTGGGAGCTCGCCCTGGTCGACTCCGACTCGGGCGACCTGCGCCAGGTCGCGCAGACCGTCCTCGACGAGGTGCAGCCCGCGGGTCTCGACCAGCACCCGCACATCCGCCAGGAGCTGCTGCTCAACACCGTCGAGGTCGTGTCGGGCGTGTGCCACACCGTCGCCGAGGCCGGCGCCGACCTGCAGCGGGCGATCGACGAGATCCGCGAGGTCACCGACCCGCTGCGGGTCGAGCTGATGTGCGCCGGCACGCACCCGTTCGCGAACTGGACGCACCAGAAGGTCACCGACAAGGAGCGCTACGCGACGCTGATCGACCGCACGCAGTGGTGGGGCCGCCAGATGCTGATCTATGGCGTCCACGTGCACGTCGGCATCGAGGACCGCGACAAGGTGCTGCCGATCAGCCGCGCGATGCTGGCCTACTACGGGCACCTGCAGGCGCTGAGCGCGTCGTCGCCGTTCTGGGGTGGCAAGGAGACGGGCTACGCGTCCAACCGGGCGCTGATGTTCCAGCAGCTGCCGACCGCGGGGCTGCCGTTCCAGTTCGAGCTGTGGAGCCAGCTCGAGGGCTACGTCGACGACATGCTGCACACGGGCGTCATCGACGTCTTCGACGAGATCCGGTGGGACCTGCGGCCGTCGCCCAAGTTCGGGACGCTCGAGGTGCGCGTGTGCGACGGCATCCCGACGATGTCCGAGCTCATGAGCGTCTCGGCGCTGACGCACTGCCTGGTCGAGCACTTCTCGTCCGAGCTCGACGCGGGCCGCGAGCTGCCGACGATCCCGCCGTGGTTCGCGCAGGAGAACAAGTGGCGGTCGGCCCGCTACGGCATGGACGCGATCCTGATCCTCGACAAGAACGGTCACGAGGACCTCATCACGACCGATCTGCACCGCCTGCTCGAACGCCTCGAACCGGTCGCCGAGCGGCTCGGGTGCGTCGACGAGCTCGGCGGCATCCACGACATCATCGCGGGGGGAGCGTCGTACCAGCGGCAGCGCCGCGTGGCCGCCCTCAACGGCGGCGAGCTCGACGCCGTCGTCGGATCGCTGGTCGAGGAAATGCGAGCGGGACGTCCGGTGTTGCACCCGTCATGACCTCTTCAGACACGACCGCGCCCGAGACCACCGACTCGTCCACCGAGATCGTCGACTTCTGGTTCGACCCCCTGTGCCCGTTCGCCTGGATCACCTCCCGCTGGATGCTGGAGGTCGAGACGGTGCGCGACGTCGAGACGCACTTCCACGTCATGAGCCTGTCGGTGCTCAACGAGGGTCGCGACCTGCCCGAGGAGTACCAGGACATGATGAAGCGCGGATGGGGTCCCGTCCGCCTGGCCATCGCGATCGAGCAGCAGCACGGCCAGCAGGCGCTGCGCGACTACTACACCGCGATCGGCACCAAGAAGCACAACGAGCAGCAGGAGTTCACGCCCGAGCTGTTCGCCGCCGTGCTCGACGAGATCGGCCTCCCGGCCGAGCTCGCCCAGGCAGCCGACGACTCGTCGCTCGACGACGCCGTCCGTGCCTCGCACCAGGTCGGCATCGACAAGGTCGGCGAGGACGTCGGCACCCCCGTCATCGAGATCGCGGGCATCGCGTTCTTCGGTCCGGTGCTGCAGAGCATCCCCAAGGGCGAGACCGCCGGATCGGTCTTCGACGGCGCGCGGCTGCTCGCGGGCTTCCCCGACTTCTTCGAGCTCAAGCGCACCCGCAAGGGCGACCTCGACTTCAGCTAGTCGGCGAGGGGGTCGGCGGGCCTAGGCTGGCCGCATGACCCTGCACCCCCAGTCGCGCGCTCTCCTCGAGGCCATGGGCGAGGGCGCGGACGCCGTCGAGATGACGCTCGAGGTCGTCCGCGCCCTGCGGTCCGACGCCCGCGAGGCCGCCCTGTCCGGGCCGCGCATCGGGCTCGACCACGTCGTCGACGTCGACGCCGACGGGGTGCCGTGCCGTCTGTACCGCCCGCGTCAGGGCGCGCCGGTCGCGCTGTACGTGCACGGAGGCGGATGGGTGCTGCACGACCTCGAGACGCACGACGCGTTCTGCCGCCACCTCGCCCACCAGACGGGGTGGGCCCTGCTGGCGGTCGACTACCGCCGCGCCCCCGAGCACCCGTACCCCGCGCCGCTCGACGACGTCCAGACCGCCGGGGCCTGGCTCCGCGAGCACGACCGCGGGCACCGGGTCGACGCGTCGTTCATGCCCGCGATCGGCGACTCGTCGGGCGCCAACCTCGTCGCGGGCCTGTGCGTGCGCGACGCCGGTGCGGTCGACGCCCAGGTGCTGCTCTACCCGCCGGTCGACCGTCGCGCCGAGCTGCCGATCGGGCTGGGCAACGCCGCCCTCGAAGCTCCGACGATGGACTGGTTCTGGGACGCCTACGCGCCGGGCGACCTCGCCGACCTCCCGGACGTGTCGCCCGCGCGGGCGACCGACCTGTCCGGCCAGCCGCCGGCCTACGTCGTGACCGCGGAGCACGACGTGCTGCGCGACCAGGGCGAGGAGCACGCCGCACGCCTCGCCGAGGCCGGCGTCGACGTCCTCGCGCACCGGGCGCTCGGGATGGTCCACTCGTTCTGGCGCCAGCCGGCGCTGTTCGACGCGTCGCGGTCGACCGTCACGGTGGTCGGCGCGCTGCTCGACGCCCACCGGTCACGCCGTCGCTGACTGGCATACTGTGCGGGTGCCAGACCAGTCCTCCTACGCCCGCCAGCGTGCCGACTTCATCCACCGGCACCGCATCAGCCTCAAGTTCAGGCGCGGTGCGACCGCGCTGGTGTGGGGCGTCGCGACGGTCCTGCTCGTGCTGGCGCTCGGCGTCCACGCCCTGGTCGACGGCGCGCCGGGCGTGCTCGACGTCGTCGCGGCGGTCGCCGCGACGGTCCTGACCGTCGTGGCGCTGCGCCGTCCCGCCCCGGCACCCCACGCGCACGGGCTGCCCGGCGTCCCCGGCGACGCCCACGGCCCCTGCCCGACCGACCACCCCGACATGGGCCCGTGGGTGATCGGCAGCAGGATCGCCGGCCCGCTGACGCTGCTGGCCGTCGCGGTCGGGCTCGGGCCGGCGTTCGTCGCGGTTCCGCTGGCGGCCGTCGTGGTGCTAGCCGGCCGCGTCGCGCTCTACATGGTCGTCGTGCGTCGCCGCACCGTTGCGATCGCCCGCGCGCTCGCCGCCCACCAGCCGCGCTTCGCGATCGCGTACGCGGGCTACGGCGGCGGTCCGACGCACCTGACGATGTGGGAGGACCCGCTGCTCAGCGCGGGCTTCCCGGGGGTCGTGTTCAACTACCGCGAGAAGTACTGCGGGTACCTGCGCGAGAACACCGACCTGACGTCCCCGTTCGTCCAGCTGAGCACCGACGCGGTCCGCGACCTGCAGGTGCTGGTCGTGCCGACGCTCCGGTACTTCTTCTACCTGCACAACGCCAAGTCGAACTACCGGTACATGGCGATCAAGAAGGTCACGCACGTGTGGCTGGGGCACGGCGACTCAGACAAGCCGGCGAGCGTGTTCGGCCGGCACGCCGACTACGACCTGCTGGTCGTCTCGGGCACCGCCGCGATCGAGCGGTACGCGACGGGCGGGGTCCAGATCCCGGCCGAGAAGTTCGTCGTCCTGGGGCGCCCGCAGGTGCAGGAGATCGAGGCGGCGACCCGCAGCATCACCGACGTCGAGCGCCCGGTCGTGCTCTACGCGCCGACCTGGCAGGGCAAGCGCATGCGGGTCAACTTCTCGTCGCTGCGCTTCGGTGCCGAGATCGTCGAGGCGCTGATCGAGGCCGGCGCCGACGTGATCTTCCGTCCCCACCCCCTGTCGAAGCGCCACCCGCGGCTCGAGCACTTCGTGCGGCGCACCGAGGTCGTGCTGGCGCTCGACACGCAGGACCCCGAGACGCCCGGCCGTCACCTCATCGGCGACCTGCCGAACCGCACGTGGTCGCTCAACGAGTGCATGAACCGCGCCGACGCCCTCGTCTCCGACGTGTCGAGCGTCGTGTCCGACTGGCTGCAGTCGGGCAAGCCGTACGCGATGGTCAGCACCAAGTGGCCGGTCGACGAGTTCCGCGAGCGGTTCCCCGTCGCGCGGGGGGCCTACGTCCTGACGCGAGACCTCGAGGACGCCCACGAGGTGATCGCCGACATGCTCGGCCCCGACTCGATGCGCGGTCCGCGCGACGAGCTGCGGGTGCGGGTCCTCGGGGGCTTCACGGGGCGCGAGTCGGCGGAGGCCTTCGCCGCCTACTTCCACGAGCGCTTCGCCGGGGTCGCACCGTGACGGTGGGGGCTGGAACACTGGACCCCATGCGCATCCACATCGCCGCCGACCACGCCGGCTTCGAGCTCAAGACCCACCTCATCGCCTGGCTGACCGACAACGGCCACGAGCCCGTCGACCACGGCGCGCACGCCTACGACGCCGAGGACGACTACCCGCCGTTCTGCGTCGCCGCCGCGGCGGCCGCGGTCGCCGAGCCCGGCTCGCTCGCGGTGGTGATCGGTGGCTCGGGCAACGGCGAGCAGATCGCGGCCAACAAGGTCGAGGGTGCCCGCGCGGCGCTGGCCTGGAGCACCGAGACGGCGTCGCTGGCCCGTCAGCACAACAACGCCCAGGTCGTCGCCGTGGGCGCCCGCATGCACACGGCCGACGAGGCCACCGCGATCGTCGAGGCCTTCCTGACGACGCCGTGGAGCGAGGCCGCGCGCCACCAGCGTCGCATCGACATGCTCCTGGCCTACGAGAAGACCGGCCGGTTTGCCTGAGGGACACACGCTCCACCGGCTGGCCCGCACGCTCAACCGCACGTTCGGACGGCAGGTGGTGGGCTCGTCGAGCCCGCAGGGGCGGTTCGCCGTCGGTGCCGCCCTCGTCGACGGCACGACCTTCGGGCGCGCCCAGGCGTGGGGCAAGCACCTCCTGGTGCCGGTCGAGGCGACCGACGCCACGGTGCACGTCCACCTCGGCCTCTACGGCAAGTTCACCGTCACGCGCTCCGACGACGTGCCCGTGGTCGGGCAGGTGCGGTGGCGGCTGACGGCGCCGGGGGTGACCGCCGACCTGCGGGGTCCGACGGCCTGCGAGCTGCTCGACCCGCCGGCCGTCGACGCCCTGCTGGGCCGGCTCGGGCCGGACCCCCTGCGCAAGGACGCCGATCCCGGACGGGCCTGGCGACGCATCCACGCCTCCCGGGCACCGATCGCGACGCTGCTGATGGACCAGGCCGTCATCGCGGGCATCGGCAACGTCTACCGGGCCGAGCTGCTGTTCCGGCACGGCGTCGACCCCACGACACCGGGTCGCGAGCTCGACGAGAGCGTCTGGAACGCGATGTGGGACGACATCGTCGAGCTGATGAAGGTCGGCGTCGCCAAGGGCCGCATCCTGACGGTCCGCCCGGACGACTCGCAGGGCCCCGCGGGGCGCGGACGGCGGCGGCGCGGAGGCGAGTCGTACGTGTACCGGCGCACGGGTCAGCCGTGCCTGGTCTGCGGCACGCCCGTCGTCACGAGCGTCCTCGCGGGCAGAAACCTCTTTTGGTGCCCGTCCTGCCAGCAACGCGATTAGGCTCGAGCAGGTGACGTCCCGTCTGCGCCGAGCCCTGCCCTCCGTGGCGGGGTACCTCGACCAGCGGATCGTGCGGTGGCGCACCGGCACGAGCGAGGGTCAGGTCGCGGTGCTCGTGGCGCTGGTGGCCCTCGCGGTCGTCATCCTGGCCGGATCGCTCGCGACCTACTCGACGTTCCCGGCGCCGACGTTCGTCATCCCGCTGCTGCTGGGCACGATGCTGCTGCGCTACCGGCCCCTGCTGACGCTGGTGCTGTTCATCGTGGTGTGCGTCGCCGTGACCGTGACGAACGAGTACCTGCGCGCGGTCGACGCCGGGCAGCCGGGCATCACCGGCGGCCGCGTCAGCACGCTCGTCACGATGGCGGTCGTCGCGACCCTGGTGCTGTTCGAGTCGAGCCGGCACCGCAGCGGGCTGCCGGGGCCGCTCGGCGAGGCGATGCTGGTCGACCTGCGCGACCGCCTGCAGGCGCAGGGCGTCGTGCCGATGCTGCCGGAGGGCTGGTCGGCGCAGTCGGCCATGGTGTCGTCGGGGGGCACCAAGTTCGCGGGCGACTTCCTGGTGGCCAACCTCTCGGACGACGAGACCCGCCTCGAGATGGTCATGGTCGACGTGTGCGGCAAGGGCGTCGCGGCCGGCACGCAGTCGTTGCAGTTCGCGGGGGCCCTCGGTGGCCTGATCGGCGCGCTGCCGCCCCTGGGCCTGTTCTCGGCCGGCAACGACTTCCTGCTGCGGCAGAAGTGGGACGAGGGCTTCGCGACGGCGGTGCACGTGCTGATCGACCTGCGGACGGGCGACTACTCGATCACCAACGCGGGGCACCCGCCGGCGCTGCGCTGGGACGCCGCGGACCGCGACTGGGTCGTCGACGGTGCGCGGGGGACCGCCCTCGGCATCACCAAGCTCGCCGACTTCCACCAGACGACCGGCACGCTGGGCGTCGGCGACGCCCTCATGTTCTACACCGACGGTGTCGTCGAGACCCGCACGCAGGACTTCACGTCGGGCATCGAGTGGCTCCGTGCGACTGCCGGCGACATCGTCGCGAAGGGGTTCGACCAGGCCTCGCGCAAGATCATCAAGCAGGTCACGGCCGGCGACGACGACCGCGCCGTGCTGATCCTCAACCGCACCGCGGTCGCCGTCGCCGTCGCTGCCGCCGCCCCCGTCTCGCCCGACGACCCGGCCGCGACGCACCAGGACGCCTGAGCGGTGCGGGAACGACGAAGGGCCCCTCGACGAGGGGCCCTTCGGTGGAGCGGACGACGAGACTCGAACTCGCAACATTCTGCTTGGAAGGCAGAGACTCTAGCCAATTGAGTTACGTCCGCAGGTGCTGCCGAAGCAGCGGAACCATGATGCCACACGACGCCCCGGGCGCGGTCGCTAGGTGCGGACGACGAGGTCGGCGCGACCGCGGGTGCCCTCGGCCGCGAAGTGTCGGGCCTCCTGCTCGGCCCAGACGTCCCAGAACGGCGCGAACGTGTCGCCGTCGCGGGTCAGCGCGCGCTCCTTGCGGACGTCGGCGGGCGCCTCGAGCCAGATCAGCAGGCTCAGGAAGGGGCGGACGACCGACGCCCCGCTGCCCACCCCGTCGAGCAGCAGCAGGCGCGTCGGCGGCACGTGCAGCAGCGACCCCGGGGCGCCGGCCGCCCAGTCCCACCGGCGGGCCGTGCCGGTGTCGCCGACCGCGACCGACGCGAGCACCCGCGCGACGACGTCCGGCGTCGCGGCCAGCCCGTGCCACCCGGGGTAGAGGTCCTCGAGGTGCAGGACGTCGGCCCCGGTGACGTCCGCCAGACCCGCGACGAAGCTGGTCTTGCCCGATCCGCTCGGACCGTCGACGGCCACGACGGTCGTCGTGCCGCACGCGGGCTGACGGTCCTCGAGGCGGGCGACGACGGGCTCGTACCAGTGGGATGCCACGCCCCCAGTGTCCACTAGACTGACGCGGCTACGGGATGTAGCGCAGCTTGGTAGCGCGCGCCGTTTGGGGCGGTGAGGTCGCAGGTTCGAATCCTGTCATCCCGACACACCGGGCACCCGACCCCGGCGTCGGGGTCGAACCGACGCCGATCCGACGCCCGACGTTCACCGGCACCTGTCACGCAGGACGTGCTGGTCTGCGGCACTGAGGTACGTGAGCAGCGCATCGGCTGATCTACTCGGCCGCCGTAGGTTCCTGATGAGTGGTGTCGGCGTCGCCGCGGGACTGGGCGTCATCGGCCCGGCCGCGATCGCGACGTCCGCGTCGTCGGCCCCACCCCGGGTGTTCGGGCACGGCGTTGCCTCGGGCGACCCGCTCCCCGACGCCGTCGTGCTCTGGACGCGGGTCACGCCGACGGCCGAGTGCCTCCCCGGTGCCGGTCGCGGTCCTGACGTCGACGTCGTCTGGGAGGTCGCTCGCGACGACGGGTTCGACGACGTCGTGGCGAGCGGCACCGTGCGCACGGGGCCGAGCCAGGACCACACCGTCAAGGTGGACGCGACGGGTCTCGAGCCCGGCACCGACTACCGCTACCGGTTCGTCTGGGACGTGCACGCGTCGCCGACGGGGCGCACGCGCACGGCGCCCGCGCCGGGCGACTCGCCCGACGGGTTGCGCTTCGGCGTCGTCTCGTGCGCCAACTGGCAGGCCGGCTGGTTCACGTCGTACCGGCACCTGGCCGAGCGCGGCGACCTCGACGCCGTGATCCACCTCGGCGACTACCTGTACGAGTACCAGCCCGGCAAGTACTCCTACGGCCACGACCAGGTCGACGTCCGCCTGCACGACCCGCAGCGCGAGACCGTCAGCCTGCGCGACTACCGCCGCCGGCACGCGCAGTACAAGACCGATCCCGACCTGCAGGCGCTCCACGCCGCCGTGCCGTTCGTCGTCACGTGGGACGACCACGAGGTGGCCGACGGCAACTGGTCGGGCGGCGCGTTCGAGCACCAGCCCGCGACCGAGGGGCCGTGGCGACGGCGCGTCCGCGCGGCCCACCGGGCGTACGACGAGTGGATGCCCGTGCGCATCTCGGGCACCGCCGTGGCGGGCGACGGCGAGCGCATCTACCGCCGGCTGCAGTTCGGCCGGCTCGTCGACCTGTCGATGCTCGACCTGCGGAGCTACCGCAGCAAGAGGGTCGACCCGGGCGACCCCGCGATCGACGACGTCGGCCGCACGATCGCGGGCGAGCACCAGCTCGCGTGGCTCGGCGACAACCTCAGCACGTCGCCGTGCCGCTGGAAGCTCGTCGGCAACCCCGTCATGGTGGCACCGGTCATGATGCCGCCGCGCCCGCAGGCCGAGCAGGACGCGATGAGCGAGCACATCGGCTTCGTGAGCCGCGGCACCGCCGAGCCCAACACCGACACGTGGAACGGGTACACGTCCGACCGGGACCGGCTGCTGGGACGCCTCGAGGACGACGGCGTCACCGACACGGTGTTCCTGACCGGCGACGTGCACTCGGCGTGGGCGACCGAGGTCCCGTCGCCGCGGACGGGTCGACCGATGGCCGTCGAGCTGGTCTGCAGCTCGTTGACCAGCAACAACGTCGACGACTTCATGGGGACGCGGCCCCGGACGACGTCGCTGGTGATGGAGGCGGCGATCCAGGAGGTCAACCCCCACGTCCGCTGGGTCAACCTGGACGACCACGGCTTCACGGTGCTGCACGTGACGGACGAGCGGCTGCAGATGGACTGGCACGCGATCAGCGACCGCCGCGACCCGCGGGCCACGACGCACGTCATCGCGTCGTGGGCCGTGACCGCCGGGAGCGCACGGGTCGGACCCGTGCACGTCCCGGTGCCGGCCTGACCGGCGTCCTACTCCGCGGCGTCGGTCCTCGGTGCGGGCGGGGTCGGCGCGGAGCCGTCCTTCGGCGCCTTCGGCGGCTGCGGCTTCTCGCCGTCGGCCGGCGGCGTGGGGCGCTCGTCGCCCTCGGCCCCGGGGGCCTTCGGGCCCTCGCCCTTCGCCGGGCCCTCGCCCGCGGGCCCCTTCATGCCGTCACCCTTCGGGCCGGGCCCCTTGGCGTCCGGTCCGCAGCCCTCGGGGGCAGCGGGCGCCGAGCCCTCTGCGGCCGGCGCGCCCGTGCCGCCCTCGGCGCCCGGGGTGGGCGGGGTCGCCCCCTCCGCGTCCTGGGTGGCGTAGGTGCGGGACGCGGCGGTCGGCGCGGGACCGGACGAGCCGGCCACGGCCGCGGTGACGCCCAGGGCCGTGACGCCGACGGCGGCGGCCGCTCCCACCAGCAGCATCGTGCGGCGGCGCGGGGCGGCCTTCTTCGGCGCCGGCGGGACGGGCTCGAGGGGGGCGGTGTCGTTCATGCCGTTGTCGTTCATGGTGTCCTTCCGTGGCACCGCTCTGGTGCCTCCCCACCGACGATGGGCACCCAGGCTGAAGCCGACCTGAAGCACAGGTCGGGGACAGGTCATCTTCAGCCAGGCTTCAGCCGGGGTGAGCAGGATGGGGGCATGGTCAACCCCGCCCGCGTCCTGGTCGTCGAGGACGACGACACGATCCGATCGGCCCTCGTCGCGGCGGTGGAGTCGCGCGGCTGGGTCGCGACGGCCGTGCCCGACGGCGAGGGGCTCGAGCAGCTGCTCGGCACGTTCCGGCCCGATCTCGTGGTGCTCGACTGGATGCTCCCGGGACGCTCGGGGATCGAGCTGGCCCGGGTCGTGTCGGCGTCGGGCGACGCGGGCATGATCCTGCTGACGGCCCGCGACGGCGTCGACGACAAGCTGCGGGGCTTCGGCGTCGGCGTCGACGACTACCTGGCCAAGCCCTTCGTGATGGCCGAGCTCGTGGCCCGCATGACCGCGATCCTGCGCCGCCGCGGGCGGGCGCCCGGCGTCGTCGAGATCGGCGACCTGCTGCTCGACCTCGACGCCGGCGCCGTCGTGCGCGCCGGCGAGCCGGTGACCCTGACGGGCACCGAGCTGCGTCTCCTCGCGTTCCTGGCGGGGGAGCGGGGCCGCACGCTGTCGAAGACGCAGATCCTGACCCAGGTGTGGGGCTACGACAGCTACGACCCCAACCTCGTCGAGGTCCACGTCAGCTCGCTGCGGCGCAAGCTCGAGGAGCGGGGTGGACCGCGGCTCATCCAGACCGTCCGCGGCATCGGCTACGTCCTGAGGGCCGCGTGAGGACGGCGGTCAGGGACCGGGTGCGCACGCGGTCGCTGCGCACCCGCACCGTCGCGTCGGTGCTGCTGGTGCTGACGGCCCTGCTGCTGGTGCTCGGGGTCGCGGTCGACACGGCGCTGGGGTCGCGGCTGCGCGGTGAGATCGAGCAGCGGCTGCAGGACCGGGTCGAGACCGCGCAGGCGCTGAGCGGCTCGGTCAGCGACGACGTGCTGGTGCGCCGGCTGTCGGGCCAGGGCGTCTCGGCCTACCTGCGCTCGGCGGACGGCGAGGTGCACACCTCGGGTCCGTCGCCGGAGGAGATCACGGCCCAGACCGATCCCGGAGCCGATGCCGCCGGGCCGCCCCCGACCCGCGGCCGCGGCACGCCGGGCCCGCCCGATCCGACCGCCACCAGCGGCCGCATCGTCGAGATGGGCTCGGTGCTGACGCTCGACGCCGAGCTGACCGACGGCTCGATCGTCAGGGTCGCGGCCGACTCCAGCCAGGTCGAGGCGACCCTGGCGCAGCTGCGCACGGTGCTCGTGACGGCATCGGCGGCGGCGCTGCTGCTCGCCGCGGCGGTGCTCACCGTCGTCGTGAGGCGGTCGCTGTCGCCCCTCGACGACATGACGCGCGTGGCCCGCTCGATCACGTCCGGCGACCGCGGACGCCGTCTGCGCCCGGATCGTCCGCGGACCGACATCGGGCGCACCGCGTCGGCCTTCGACGAGATGCTCGACGAGGTCGAGGGGGCCGAGCAGTCGGCCCTGCAGGCCGAGCAGCGGCTCCGCGACTTCCTGTCGGACGCCGCGCACGAGCTGCGCACCCCCGTGACCGGCATGCAGGCCGCCGCCGAGAGCCTGCTGCGCAACCAGACGTCGCGGGCCGACCGGGAGATGCTGGCCGTCCAGGTCGTCCGCGAGGCGCGGCACGCCGCGCGGCTCGTCGACGACATGCTGCTGATGTCGCGTGTCGACCAGGGCCTGGACCTGGTGCGCGAGCCGCTCGACCTCGTCGCCGCGGCACGGTCGGCGGCCTCGCGGCCCCTGCCGCTCGGCGGGACGGTCGTCGACGTCACGGGCGACGAGGCGTGGGTGTCGGCCGACGCCGACCGGGTGGCGCAGGTGCTCGGCAACCTGCTCGCCAACGCGTCGCGGGTCGCGGAGCACGTCCGCGTCGACGTCCGCACCGACGGACCGCAGGTCGTCCTCGAGGTCACCGACGACGGTCCGGGCGTGCCGCCCGCCGACCGCGAGCGCATCTTCGAGCGCATGGTGCGCCTCGACGAGGGGCGCGACCGTCACGCCGGTGGGGTCGGCCTCGGCCTGCCGGTCGCCCGCGGCATCGCCGAGGCGCACGGCGGACGGCTGACGTGCGAGGACTCGCCCGTGGGCGCCCGCTTCCGGCTGACCCTCCCGGCGACGTCCGGGGGCCGTCGCGCGCCAGCAGGTGCATTCGGCGTCAAATCGCTCGCATGAGAGACTGAAGGGACGCTTTGACGGCCGACCACGGCCGCAACGGGTCACATCGACCCCCCACCGAGATCATGCAGGAGTCACCCACGTGAAAAGCACCACCGAGACACTGAGCCCGACACGGGTCAAGCTCACCATCGAGGTGCCGTTCGAGGAGTTCAAGCCCAGTCTTGACGCCGCCTACAAGACCATCGGCTCGCAGATCACGATCCCCGGCTTCCGCAAGGGCAAGGTCCCCGCGGCGATCGTCGACCAGCGCGTCGGCCGCGGCCCGGTCCTCGACGAGGCCATCAACGCCGCCCTGCCCGGCTGGTACAGCCAGGCCCTGCAGGACACCAACCTCCAGCCGCTGAGCCAGCCCGAGATCGACCTGTCGAAGTTCGAGGACGGCGAGCCGATCGAGATCACCGCCGAGCTCGACGTGCGTCCCGAGCTCACGATCCCCGACATCTCCACGATCGAGGTCACGGTCGAGGACGCCGAGGTCTCCGACGACGACGTCACCGAGCAGCTGACGGCCCTGCAGGAGCGCTTCGCGACGTTCGCCGAGGTCGACCGCGCCGTCGCCGAGGGCGACTTCCTGACGATCGACCTGTCGGCCGCTCAGAACGGCGAGGAGATCCCCGAGGCGCAGGCTGCCGGCATGCCGTACACGGTCGGCAAGGCGACGATGCTCGACGGTCTCGACGAGGCCGTCATCGGCCTGTCGGCCGGCGAGACCAAGACCTTCACGACCCAGCTGGTCGGCGGAGAGCTCGCGGGCCAGGACGTCGACGTGACCGTCACGGTCAAGGACGTCAAGGAGCAGCAGCTGCCCGAGCTCGACGAGGAGTTCGCCCAGACCGCGTCGGAGTTCGACACGATCGACGAGCTCAAGGCCGACCTGACCGACCGGGTCACGCGCGGCAAGCGCATGGAGCAGGCCAACGAGGCGCGCGACCTCGTCCTCGACGAGATCGTCAGCAAGATCGACGCCCCGCTGCCCGAGAGCCTCGTCACCGAGGAGCTCACGAGCCGTCGCCAGCAGATCGAGCAGCAGCTCGCGATGGCCGGCGTGCCGTTCCAGCAGTACCTCGACGACGAGGAGCAGACCGTCGACGAGTTCGAGGCCGAGCTCGAGAAGCGCGTCCGCGACTCGCTGGTCGCCCAGTTCGTGCTCGACCAGATCGTGGCCGACCAGGAGTTCGGCATCGACGACAACGAGCTGTCGCAGCACATCATGCGCCGCGCCCAGCAGTCGGGCGAGGACCCGAACTCGTACATCCAGCACATCATGGAGCACAACCACGTGCCCGAGATGGTGAGCGAGGTGCTGCGCGGCAAGGCCCTGGCCTCGCTGGTCGAGGGCGCCAAGGTCAGCGACAAGTCCGGCAACGTCATCGACCTGGCGCGCCTGCAGGCCGACGGCACCTTCGCCGACGAGTCCGACGCCGCCGAGGCTGACGACGACGCCGCCGAGGGCGACGACACCAAGTAGTCCGTCCGGTCCGGCCGGGGTGATGCATCCCTCCCCTCGGGGAGGTTCACATCCCGGCCGGATACCGGCAGTATGGGAAACATGCCCGCCGAACCCGCACGCACCACGGACGTCGCGGCGCTGGCTCTCGACTACGGCGACCGACTGATCGTCGGAACGGCCCGTGACCTGCACCAGGCCGTCTCCTCGCGCGTGTTCCGCGCGACGCGCCTCGTGGGCGGGCGGGTCCCCGAGTCGCTGCACGACGCCGTCGTGACCTCGGTCTACGGCGCGATCTCCGGCACGCTGCGCGTCACGAGCGGCTCGGTCCGCGCGATGGCCTCGCGCGGGGTCGGACGCCCGATCGAGTCGGGCCCCCGCGGACGCCTGGTCGTCGCGGCGATCAACGGCCTGATCGGCGACGAGCTGCGCATGCTCGACGACCCGCAGGCCATCACGATGGCGGTCCGCGTCGAGGGTGCCGACGTCCCCGCGACCGGCTGGCCGCTCGCCGAGGCGTTCCGCGACGCCACGAGCCACCCCGTGATCTTCCTGCACGGCCTGTGCGAGAACGACGAGTCGTGGTCGAACGGTCGCCGCACGATCGGCACGACGTACGCCGAGCGCATCGCCGCCGAGACCGACGGCACGCCCGTCATGGTCCGCTACAACACGGGCCTGCACATCTCCGAGAACGGCAAGCACCTCGACGCCCTCGTGCAGCAGCTCGTCGAGCACTGGCCGGTCGACGTCACCCGCATCACGCTGGTGGGTCACTCGATGGGCGGCCTGGTGGCCCGCGCGGCCACCAACCACGCGACCGCCGCGGGCCAGACGTGGCAGCACCTCGTCCGCGACGTCATCTGCCTCGGCACCCCCCACGCGGGCGCCAACCTCGAGAAGGTCGCGCACCTGGGGTCGCGGCTCCTGCGCTTCTGGCCCGAGTCGACGCCGTTCGGCACGATCCTCGACGCCCGCTCGGCGGGCATCGTCGACCTGCGCCACGGCTACATCACCCGCGACGAGTGGGAGGGCCAGGACCTGACGGGGCAGTGGGGTCTCGACCGCATCGCCGCCGCCCCGCTGCCGCACGCCGAGTACCACTTCGTCGCGGCGACGCTCGGGGCGTCGCAGAAGCACCCGCTCAGCTCGGTGCTGGGCGACCTGCTGGTGCACTTCTCGTCGGCCACGGGGGTCGGACGCACCGGGCCGATCGTCGAGGGGGCCCGCTTCGAGTACCTGCCGAGCGCCCACCACTTCGCGCTGCTCAACCACCCGCAGATCGGCGACTGGATCGTCGAGTGGATCACCGCCCGCACCCGCGACCCGCGCGCGATCGAGGCCTCGCGCAGGGCCTGACAGCCGTCCGCCCGATGGGTAGGCTCAGCCCACCCCAGCGCCAGGAGCAACCGTGCCGAACCAGCCGCTCATCCAGCACAGCATCGAGATCGCCGCGCCGCCCGCGGCGGTGTGGGCCATCGTGTCCGACCTGCGCCGCATGGGGGAGTGGAGCCCCCAGTGCGTCCGCATGGCGGTGCTGGGGCGCGAGGTCGGGGTCGGCACGCGCACGGTCAACCTGAACCGGCAGGGCTGGAAGCGATGGCCCACGACGGCGCGCGTCGTGGTGTTCGAGCCCGAGCAGACCCTGGCGTTCCGCATCCCTGCCAACCGGTCGGTCTGGACGTACGAGCTCGAGCCCACCGCGACCGGCACGCTCCTGACCGAGAGCCGCCGCGCCCCGGCGGGCATCTCGAGGGTGTCGAACGTCCTGGTCCGGGTGGGGCTGGGCGGCACCGAGCCGTTCGAGTCATCCCTGTCGGACGGCATCAGGCACACGCTCGGACGCATCAGGGCCGCGGCGGAGGCCGCCTGATGGCCGGCCAGCCGCCGCTCGAGGCGTCGATCGAGATCTCCGTGCCGCCGGCCGGTGTGTGGGCCGTGCTGTCCGACCTGCGCTCGATGAGCCGGCGCAGTCCCGAGCTGGTCGGCACGCTCATGGTGGGTGCACCGCGCGTCGGTCGGCGCGCGGTGCACCTGAACCGTCGGCGGGCCGTCGTGTGGCCCACGGCGAGCCGCATCACCCGCTGGAAGGACCCGGCCCACGACGGCGGGCGCGGGGCGCTGGCGTTCCACGTCTGGCCCACCGACGTCGAGTGGTCCTACGAGCTCGTGCCGACGGCCGACGGCACCGGCACGATCGTGACGGAGCGGCGCAGCGCGCTGCCGAGCCCGTCGCTGCTCGTGCGCCTGACGGCCCGCTACGCGATGGGCGGCGCCGACCAGCACGACACCGAGCTGCTCGACGGCATGCACCGCACCCTCGAGGCCCTCGCCGCCGACACCCGCAGCTGAGGAGGGGGTTGTCGCCCCCCGGCGAGGGGGTCGTGGCCCCTGCCGAGGGCGCTGCGCCTCTCCTCGAGGGGCGGCAACCCCCTCGTCGGCAGGGGTCAGCGGTCGACGAGGGTGAGCTCGAACGCGTAGAGGTCGGGACGGTAGGCGTGGCGGCCGTACTCGACGGCGCGGCCCGCGTTGTCGTAGGCGGTGCGCTGCATCGTCAGCAGGGGAGCGCCCTTGCGCTCGCCCAGCAGCCGCGCCTCGTCGACCGACGCACCCCGTGCGCCGATGCGCTGCCGGGCGACCCGCATCACGATGCCGGACGCCCGCAGGTGCGCGTAGAGGCCCGTCTCCGACAGGTCGATCGCGTCGAGGTCGACGACGTCGACGGGCAGGTAGTTGTGCATGTGCGCGAGGGGCTGGCGATCGACGAATCGCAGCCGCTCGAGCGACCAGACGTCCGCGCCCTTGGTGAGCTGCAGCTCGCGGGCGACGTCCTCGTCGGCCTCGACCCGGCCGACCGCGATGACCTCGGTGCGGGGCTTCTGGCCCGCCGCGCTGAGGTCGTCGTGCAGGCTCGTCAGCTCGACCGACCGGCGGATCTTGCCGTGGACGACCTGCGTGCCGACGCCTCGCTTGCGCACCAGCATGCCCTTGTCGACGAGCACCTGGATGGCCTGGCGCATCGTCGGGCGCGACAACCCGAGGCGCTGGGCGAGGGCGACCTCGTTGTCGATGCGCTCACCGGGGGCGATCGTGCCCTCGAGGATCGCGCGCTCGAACTGCTCGGCGACCTGGAAGTACAGGGGCACGGGGCTGGATCGGTCGAGGGTGAACGCGGGCCCGGGCATGCGGACAATCTATCGGGTTTGTCCCATATGTCCATATGTCATGACAAACGCTTGACACGCTCTGTGTCGTGAGACACACTCGGGTGACCGACTTTGTCACGACAAACACAGCTCACCACACAGAAACCGAGGATCCCGTGTCGACGACCCTTGAGCCCCAGGGCCAGACCCCCCTCCGCATCGCTGGCGCCCCCATCTCGTGGGGCGTGTGCGAAGTCCCGGGCTGGGGCTACCAGATGCCCGCCGACCGCGTCCTCACCGAGATGCAGTCGCTCGGCCTCGGCGCGACGGAGTTCGGTCCCGACGGCTTCCTGCCCGAGGACCCGGCCGAGAAGGCCGCGTTCCTCGAGGGCTACGGGCTGCAGGCCGTCGGCGGCTTCCTGCCCGTCGTGCTGCACGACCCGTCGCACGACCCCATGGTCGACGTCGATCCGTTCATCGACGCGTGCCTGGCCTCCGGCGCCGGCGTCGTCGTGCTGGCCGCGTCGACGGGCCTGGACGGCTACGACGCGCGTCCCGTCCTCGACGAGCTGCAGTGGAAGACCCTGCTCGCCAACCTCGACCGCATCGCCGACCACGCGCAGTCGCGCGGCGTCGTCGCCGCGATCCACCCGCACATCGGCACGCTCGTCGAGAACGCCGACGACGTCCAGCGCGTCCTCGACGGCTCGCACGTCGGCCTGTGCGTCGACACGGGTCACCTCGCCGCCGCCGGCGCCGACCCGGTCGCGATCACGCTCGCGAACCTCGACCGCGTCCGGCACGTCCACCTCAAGGACGTCGACGCCGCCGCCGCGGCCAAGGTCGTCTCGGGCGAGGTCGCCTTCGCCGACGCCGTCGCCGCCGGCATGTGGCAGGTGCTGGGGCAGGGCGACGTCGACATCCGCGCCATGATCGACGCGCTGCGCAGCCACGGCTACGACGGCTGGTACGTCCTGGAGCAGGACGTCATGTTCAAGGACGGCGCGCCCGAGGGCGACGGACCCGTCTCCGACGTACGCTCGTGCCTCGACTTCGTGAAGGATGCACTGGCGTGACTGACGGCCACCACGAGCTCATCACGATGGGACGCGTCGGCGTCGACATCTACCCCGAGCAGATCGGCGTCGGCCTCGAGGAGGTCTCGTCGTTCGGCAAGTTCCTCGGCGGCAGCGCGACCAACGTCGCGGTCGCCGCGGCCCGTCTGGGTCACCGCTCGGCGGTCGTGACCCGCACGGGCGACGACCCGTTCGGGCGCTTCATCCACCAGGCGCTGCAGGGCTTCGGGGTCGACGACCAGTACGTCACGTCGGTGCCCGGCGTGCCGACGCCGGTCGTGTTCTGCGAGATCTTCCCGCCGGACGACTTCCCGCTGTACTTCTACCGCGGTCCGAAGGCGCCCGACCTCCACATCAGCGCGGACGACCTCGACTACGACGCGATCCGCGCGGCCGACATCTTCTGGGTGACCGTGACGGGGCTGTCGCAGGAGCCCAGCCGCGAGGCGCACCTCGCCGCGCTCGAGGCCCGCAAGGGTCACGGCACGACGGTCATCGACCTCGACTACCGCCCGATGTTCTGGGAGTCGCCCGAGGCGGCGACCGCCGAGATCGCCAAGGCGCTGCCCTACGCGACCGTCGCGGTCGGCAACAAGGAGGAGTGCCAGGTCGCGATCGGCGAGACCGAGCCCCACGCGGCCGCCAGGGCGCTGCAGGACGCGGGCATCGAGCTCGCGATCGTCAAGCAGGGCCCGCTCGGGGTCCTGGGCGTGCGCGGCGACGATTCGGTCGTCGTGCCGCCCGTGCCCGTCGACGTCGTCAACGGCCTCGGCGCCGGCGACGCCTTCGGCGGCGCGCTCGTGCACGGCCTGCTGACCGGGGCCAGCCTCACCGACACCCTCGCCGGCGCCAACGCCGCCGGGTCGTTCGTCGCGGGACAGCTGTCCTGCGCCGACGCCATGCCCACCGTGGCCCAGCTCGAGACCTATCTCCAGGAGAACGGCCGATGACCGCACCCACCACCGTGACCGCCGCCGACGTGCAGGCGATCACCACGACGCGTGCCACCGACCCGGGTCGCATCGCGCGCCTCTGGGCCGAGCGACGTCAGCCCGCGAACGGGCTGGTCGGGCAGAACCCCGACGGACGGCTCATGCTGATCGCCGCCGACCACCCCGCCCGCGGCGCGCTGCGGGCCGGCGACGACGCCCTGGCGATGGGCGACCGGTCCGACCTGCTCGACCGCATGGTCCGCGCCCTGTCGCGTCCCGGCGTCGACGGCGTGCTCGGCACCGCCGACGTCATCGAGGACCTGCTGCTGCTCGGAGCGCTCGACGACAAGGTCGTCATCGGCTCGATGAACCGCGGCGGGCTCGCGGGCACGGTCTTCGAGATGGACGACCGCTACACCGGCCACGACGCCGCGACGATCGAGGCGTTCGGCTTCCAGGGCGGCAAGATGCTGTTCCGCATCGACCCCGACGACGCGTCGACGGTGCACACCATGGAGGCCACCGCGAACGCCGTGTCCGACCTGGCGTCGCGCGGTCTCATGGCGATGGTCGAGCCCTTCATCTCCGGACGTGGCGACGACGGCAAGGTCCGCAACGACCTGTCGACGGCGGCCGTCATCCGCTCGGCGACGGTCGCGGCCGGACTCGCGCCGACGAGCGCGTACACGTGGCTCAAGCTGCCGGTCGTCGACGACATGGACGCCGTGCTGGCCGCCACGACCCTGCCGGTGCTGCTGCTCGGCGGCGAGGTCTCGGCCGACCAGGGCGCGCAGCTCGCGACGTGGTCGAAGGCGCTGGCCAATCCCGTCGTGCGCGGCATGATCGTCGGCCGCAGCCTCCTGTTCCCGCCGACCGGCACCGTCGAGGAAGCCGTCGACGCGACCGTGGGGCTGATGCACCGATGACCGACAACGTCCTGCGATCGGGCGAGGCGGCCAGCGGCCCGTTCTCGCTCGAGATCACCCCGACGGTCGCGGGCTGGGAGTTCAGCGGCCTGCGGGTCCTCGAGCTCGCCGCCGGCCGGTCCGAGCAGCTCGACACCGGCGACTCCGAGGTCATGGTGCTGTCGCTGGGCGGCTCCGCCGACGTGACGGTCGACGACCACGCCTTCTCGCTCGAGGGACGCCACAGCGTCTTCGCCGGGCCCAGCGACGTCGTCTACGCACCCCGTGACGCCTCGCTGACGATCGCCAGCGCCGAGGGCGGACGCTTCGCCCTGGCCTCCGCGGTGTGCCACGAGCGTCTCGAGCCGGCGTACCTGCCGAAGGGCGACGTGCCGGTCGAGATGCGCGGAGCGGGCCAGTCGAGCCGCCAGGTCAACAACTTCGGCGTGCCCGGGGTGCTCGACGCCGTCAACATCATCGCGTGCGAGGTGCTGACCCCCGGCGGCAACTGGTCGTCGTACCCGCCGCACAAGCACGACGAGGAGCGCGAGGGCGAGACGCGTCTCGAGGAGATCTACTACTTCGAGGTCGCCGACGGCCCCAACGGTCCCGGCATCGGGTTCCAGCGCGTCTACGGCCACCAGGGCGCCGACATCGACGTCTCGGCCGAGGTGCGCTCCGGCGACGCCGTCCTGATCCCGCACGGGTGGCACGGGCCGTCGATCGCCGCGCCCGGCTACGACCTGTACTACCTCAACGTGATGGCCGGTCCCGGCGACGAGCGGGCCTGGCTCATCTGCGACGATCCCGCGCACACCTGGATCCGCGACACCTGGGCCGACCAGTCCGTCGACCCCCGCCTGCCCTTCACGGCAGAGTCCTTCGGAGGAGAAGCATGACCGTCCTGACCGTCGCCCAGGCGACCGTCCGATTCCTCGAGGCCCAGCACACCGAGCGCGACGGCGTCGAGACGCCGTTCTTCGCCGGCTGCTGGGGCATCTTCGGCCACGGCAACGTCGCGGGCGTCGGCCAGGCGCTGCTCGAGCGCGAGCAGTCCGGCGACCCCAGCCACCTGCGCTTCTTCCACGGCCGCAACGAGCAGGCCATGGTGCACGCCGCCGTGGCGTACGCCCGTCAGCGCGACCGCCTCGCCGCGATGGCCGTGACGGCGTCGGTCGGCCCCGGTGCGACCAACATGGTCACGGGTGCCGCGCTGGCCACGATCAACCGGCTGCCCGTGCTGCTGCTGCCCGGCGACACGTTCGCGACCCGCGTCGCGAGCCCCGTGCTGCAGGAGCTCGAGAACGTCCAGCAGGGCGACATCTCGGTCAACGACATCTTCCGTCCGGTCTCGGTGCACTTCGACCGCATCGACCGCCCCGAGCAGCTCGCCTCGGCGCTGCTGCACGCGACCCGCATCCTGACCGACCCGGCCGAGACCGGCGCCGTCACGCTGGCGCTGCCGCAGGACGTCCAGGCCGAGTCGTACGACTTCCCCGACGAGCTGTTCGCCAGGCGGGTCTGGCACGTCGCGCGCACCGTCCCGCAGCCCGCGGCCCTGGCCCGCGCCGTCGAGGCCATCCGTTCGGCCCGCCGCCCGCTGGTCGTCGCCGGCGGCGGCGTCACGTACTCGCAGGCCAACGACGCCCTGACGGCGTTCGTCGAGGCCACCGGCATCCCGGTGGGGGAGTCGCAGGCCGGCAAGGGCGCGCTCCCGTACGACCACCCGCAGTCGGTCGGCGCGATCGGTGCCACCGGCACGACGGCCGCCAACGCGCTGGCCGAGGAGGCGGACGTCGTGATCGGCGTCGGCACCCGCTACAGCGACTTCACGACGGCCTCGCGCACCGTGTTCCAGGACGCGGGCGTGCGGTTCGTGAACCTGAACGTCTCGGCGTTCGACACCCACAAGCACTCCGCCATCGGCCTGGTCGCCGACGCCCGCGAGGGCCTCACGGCCCTGACGGACGCGCTCGACGGCTGGCGCGCCGACGAGGCCTACACGGCCCGGGCCACCGAGCTCGCGGCCGCGTGGGACGCGACGGTCGAGCGGGCCTACACCGGCGAGGGCGCCCCCGCGGTGGCCGACGGGCTCGCGATCCAGTCGCAGGTCATCGGTGCGGTCAACGAGTTGTCCGCCCCGCGCGACGTCGTCCTGTGCGCCGCCGGCTCGATGCCCGGCGACCTGCACAAGCTGTGGCGCACCCGCGACCGCAAGGGCTACCACGTCGAGTACGGCTTCTCGTGCATGGGATACGAGATCGCGGGCGGCCTCGGGGTCAAGCTCGCGGCGCTCGACCAGGAGCACGCCGAGGGCGCCGCGGCGCGCGACGTCTTCGTCATGGTCGGCGACGGCAGCTACCTCATGATGAACACCGAGATCGTCACGGCCGTCGCCGAGGGCATCAAGGTCATCATCGTGCTGGTGCAGAACCACGGCTACGCCTCGATCGGCGCGCTGTCGCAGTCATTGGGCTCCCAGCGGTTCGGCACGGCGTACCGTTACCGCACCGAGAGGGGGCTCGACGGCGGCACGCTGCCGGTCGACCTCGCGGCCAACGCGGCCAGCCTCGGCGCCGACGTCCTGCAGGTGGCGGGCATCGACGACTTCCGGGCCGCGGTGCTCACGGCCAAGGAGTCGACCCGCACGACCGTCATCCACGTCGACACCGATCCACTGGTGCCGGCCCCCGACAGCCCCGCCTGGTGGGACGTCCCGGTCTCCGAGGTGTCCGTCCTCGAGTCGACGCAGCAGGCCCGCCGCGTCTACGAGGACCACAAGTCCCGCCAGCGTCCCTACCTGACACCCGCCTCCGACACGAAGGACCACTCATGACGCAGTACGACCACTACCTGGACGGCGCGCCGTTCCAGGGCGAGAGCGACCGCTTCGGCGACGTGTTCGACCCCGCGCGCGGCGTCGCGAAGTCGCAGGTGCGGCTCGCGACGACCGGCGACGTCGACGCCGTCGTGGCGTCGTCGCTGAAGGCGTTCCAGACCTGGAGCGAGACGTCGGTGACGGCGCGCTCGCGCATCATGTTCGACTTCCGCCAGCTGCTGGTCGAGCACGAGGACGAGCTCGCGGCGATCATCAGCTCCGAGCACGGCAAGACGATCGACGACGCCAAGGGCGAGGTCGTCCGCGGCCGCGAGGTCGTCGAGTTCGCGGCGGGCATCCCGCAGCTGCTCAAGGGCGAGTACTCCGACAGCGTCTCGGGCAGCGTCGACTCGCACACGTTCCGTCAGCCGATCGGCGTCGTCGCGGGCATCACGCCCTTCAACTTCCCGATCATGGTGCCGCTGTGGATGCACCCCGTCGCGATCGCGACGGGCAACACGTTCATCCTCAAGCCGTCCGAGCGCGTCCCCGGCGCGTCCGACCTGGTGGCCCGCCTCTACACGAAGGCCGGTCTGCCCGACGGCGTGTTCAACGTCGTGCACGGCGACAAGGTCGCGGTCGACGCGATCCTCGAGCACCGCGACATCGCGGGCGTCTCGTTCGTCGGCTCCACGCCGATCGCCAAGTACGTCCACGAGAACGCGACCCGCACCGGCAAGCGCGTCCAGGCCCTCGGCGGCGCCAAGAACCACGCCGTCGTGATGCCCGACGCGAACCTCGACTTCGCCGCCGACCACATCGTGGCCGCGGGCTACGGCTCGGCCGGTCAGCGCTGCATGGCGATCTCGGCCGTCGTCGCGGTCGGCCCCGTGGCCGACACGCTGGTCGAGAAGATCCGCGAGCGCTCGACCGACCTGAAGGTCAGCGTGGGCACCGACCCCGACGCCGAGATGGGTCCCGTCGTGACCAAGGCGTCGCGCGACCGCATCGTCGACTACATCGGCCAGGGCGAGGCGGCCGGCGCGACGGTCGTCGTCGACGGCCGCGACCTGGTCGTCGACGAGTACGAGGAGGGCTTCTTCGTGGGCCCCTCGCTGCTCGACCAGGTCACCCCTGACATGTCGGTCTACACCGACGAGATCTTCGGACCCGTGCTCACCGTGCTACGGGTTCCGACGCTGGATGCCGCGATCGAGCTCATCAACTCGAACCCGTACGGCAACGGCACAGCGGTGTTCACTTCCTCGGGTGAGGTGGCACGGACTTTCCAGCGGAAGGTCCATGTGGGCATGATCGGCATCAACGTGCCGGTCCCGGTCCCCATGGCGTTCCACTCCTTCGGAGGCTGGAAGGACTCACTCTTCGGCGACCACCACATCCATGGTCCCGAAGGTGTGAGGTTCTACACGCAGGCGAAGGTCGTCACCACCAGGTGGCCCCACGTCAGCGAGGAATCGCTCGCTCAGCTCAACTTCCCGACGGCTCACTAGCCCTGCCCTCACCGGCTCGGGAAAAACCCACAAGACAGGAACACATCCATCATGAAGAAGATCAAGATCGTCGGTGCGATCCTCGCCGCCGGCACCCTGCTGGGCGCTTGCAGCGGCACCGGCAGCGACAGCGGCACGGCCGACACGGCCTCCAAGGACTACACGTACGCCGTCATCACGCACGGCGCGCCCGGCGACGCCTTCTGGGACCGGGTCAAGTCCGGCGCCGAGCAGGCCGGCAAGGACTACGGCGTCAAGGTCAACTACGCCTCCGACGCCGATCCGGCCAAGCAGTCGCAGCTGATCGACGGCGCGGTCGCCGACAAGGTCGACGGCATCGTCGTCTCGATGGCCAACCCCGACGGTGTCGAGGCCAGCGTCAAGAAGGCCGTCGCGGCCGGCGTCCCGGTCATCACGATCAACTCCGGTGTCGACCAGTTCAAGGACTTCGGCGCCATCACGCACATCGGCCAGACCGAGACGATCGCGGGCCAGGCCGTCGGCGAGAAGCTCAAGGAGGCCGGTTCGAAGAACGCCATCTGCGTCATCCAGGAGGCCGGCAACGTCGGCCTGGAGGAGCGCTGCAAGGCGGTCGCCGAGACGATGGGCGGCACGGTCGAGAACCTGCAGGTCGACGGCACGGACGACAACGCCGTCCAGGCCACGATCACCTCGAAGCTGCAGAGCAACACCGACATCGACACCGTCGTGACGCTCGGTGGCCAGTACGCCATCGACGCCGTCGCCGCGGTCAAGGACTCCGGCAGCAGCGCCAAGGTCGCGACCTTCGACCTGTCCGAGGACGTCATCAAGGACATCCAGGCCGGGACGATCCTGTTTGCGGTCGACCAGCAGCCCTACGTCCAGGGATTCCTCGGCGTGACGGGTCTGTACCTCAAGTCGATCAACGGCAACGACATCGGTGGCGGCCAGCCCATCAACTCGGGCCCGGCCTTCATCACCAAGGAGAACGCGGACGCCGTCCTGAAGTTCGCCTCGAACGGCACGCGCTGACCTGATCCCCGGGGGCCCGGAGCGATCCGGGCCCCCGGGGGCCACAGCACGACCAGCACCACCAGCACCGCGGCACCACCAGCACCGCCGCACCACCAGCAGCACGGCACCACCTTTCACCCTCTCCATCCACACAGCTCTTCAGCCCACCCAGGGAGCACCCACATGACCACCGCCACCGTGACGGACGAGCGCATCGCGCGGACGTCCACCGTCACCAAGCTCTTGAAACGACCGGAGATCGGCGCGCTCGTCGCGACCATCGTCATCTTCGTGTTCTTCGCCGCCACGACGAGCGTCTTCGCGACAGCTCCGGGAGCCAGCACCTGGCTGCGCGGCGCCTCGACGATCGGCATCATGGCCGTCGCCGTCGCCCTGCTGATGATCGGTGGCGAGTTCGACCTGTCGGCCGGTGCCATGACGGGCTTCACGGGCCTCGTCGTGGGTGTCCTGACGACCGAGTACGGCCTCAACATCTGGGCCGCGATCGTCGTGTCGCTGGCGCTCGCGCTCCTCGTGGGCTTCATCAACGGGGTGCTCGTCATGAAGACGGGGCTACCGAGCTTCATCGTCACGCTCGGCACGTTCTTCGTGCTGCAGGGCATCGACCTCGCCGGCACCAAGGCGCTGATCGGCCAGGTCGCGATCCAGGGCATGTCGAGCGTCCCCTACTACGACCAGGCCAAGAAGGTCTTCGGATCGGCGGCCGACATCGGCGGCGGACTCGTGTACGCCTCGGTCTTCTGGTGGATCGCCGTCACGGCGATCGCGACGTGGATCCTGCTGCGCACGCGCACCGGCAACTGGATCTTCTCGGTCGGCGGCCAGCAGACCGCGGCCCGTCAGATCGGCGTCCCGGTCTTCAAGACCAAGGTCGGCCTGTTCATGACGACCGCGGGCGCCGGCTGGCTCGTCGGCATGCTCCTGCTGTTCACGACGTCGACCGTCCAGAGCAACACGGGCGTCGGCCAGGAGTTCATCTACATCATCTGCGCCGTGGTCGGAGGCTGCCTCATGACGGGCGGCTACGGCTCGGCGATCGGCGCCGCCCTCGGCGCCCTGATCTACGGCATGGTCAACCAGGGCATCGTCTACTCGGGCTGGGACAACAACTGGCTCAAGGCCTTCCTGGGAGTCATGCTCCTGGGAGCGGTGCTCCTCAACGAGTGGGTTCGCAAGCGAGCGGAGACGGCACGATGAGCAAGACATCCAACCAGTCCACCGACGGCGGCACGGCGACGGTCCTGACGGCCCCGGCGGCCAACGGCACCGCGGTCATCGAGGTCAAGGACATCGGCAAGCGGTACGGCAACATCATCGCGCTGAGCGACGTCTCGACGTCGGTGCGCGCGGGCGAGGTCACCTGCGTGCTGGGCGACAACGGCGCCGGCAAGTCGACGTTCATCAAGATCCTCGCGGGTGCCCACGAGCACAGCGACGGCAGCCTGCTGATCGACGGCGAGGCCACGACGCTCTCGAGCCCCCGTGCGGCCCTCGAGCTCGGCATCGCGACGGTCTACCAGGACCTCGCGGTCGTCCCGCTCATGCCGGTGTGGCGCAACTTCTTCCTCGGCAGCGAGATCACCAAGGGCGTCGGCCCGTTCAAGAAGCTCGACGTCGACGAGATGAAGCGCATCACCAAGGACGAGCTCGCGGCCATGGGCATCGACCTGCGCGACGTCGAGCAGCCGATCGGCACCCTGTCGGGCGGTGAGCGCCAGTGCGTCGCGATCGCCCGCGCCGTGTACTTCGGTGCCCGCGTGCTGATCCTCGACGAGCCCACCGCGGCCCTCGGCGTCAAGCAGTCGGGCGTCGTGCTGAAGTACATCGCCAAGGCCCGCGACCGTGGGCTCGGCGTCGTCTTCATCACGCACAACCCGCACCAC
Source organism: Aeromicrobium sp. CFBP 8757 (assembly GCF_014841755.1). Classification (NCBI taxonomy): domain Bacteria; kingdom Bacillati; phylum Actinomycetota; class Actinomycetes; order Propionibacteriales; family Nocardioidaceae; genus Aeromicrobium; species Aeromicrobium sp. CFBP 8757. The sequence goes on along the minus strand of NZ_JACYUM010000004.1, from coordinate 99,532 downwards.
GCCTACCCCGTGGGCGACCGCTTCATGCTGCTGCGTCGCGGCAAGAGCATGGGCGACTTCCCGAAGGCCGAGATGACGCTCGAGGAGCTGACGTCGATGATGGCCGGCGGCGCCGAGCTGGAGTCGCTCGCGCACGAGCTCGAGAAGACGATGGGTCCCGACTCCGAGGTGGCGCAGACGTTGAAGGCCGACGTCACGTGAGCGCCGGCGCAGCGACGGGCCAGCCCGCGCTGCGCGTCGGGATCGTGGGCTTCGGCTGGATGGGACAGGTGCACGCCCGTGCCCTGTCCCGTCTGCTGCAGCACTACCCCGACGCGCCCCTGGCACCCCGTCTGGTGGCCGTGGCCGACAACGCGCCCGACGACCGCACCAAGCGGGCCGCCGACGCGTACGGCTTCGAGCACCTGCTGTCCGACTGGCGCGAGCTCGTCACGCACGACGAGATCGACCTGGTCTGCGTGACCGGCCCCAACTTCATCCACCGCGACGTCGCCGTCGCGGCGGCCGAGGCCGGCAAGCACCTGTGGGTCGAGAAGCCCGCGGGTCGCAACGCCGGCGAGACCGCCGAGATCGTCGCGGCCGTCGAGGCCGCGGGCGTCCAGGCGGCCACGGGGTTCAACTACCGCAACGTGCCGGCGGTCGACCGTGCCCGCGAGATCGTCGCGTCGGGTCGCATCGGCAGCGTCGAGCACACCGTGGTTCGCTTCCTCGCCGACTACTCGGCCGATCCGGACGCCGCGCTGTCGTGGCGGTTCCAGAACGAGTTCTCGGGCTCGGGCGTGCTGGGCGACCTCGTCAGCCACGCGGCCGACCTCGTGCAGCACGTCGTCGCCCCGATCGACGAGCTCGTCGTCGACCGGGCCACGTTCATCCCGCAGCGGCGCGCGGCCCTGCCGGGCGCGATGCACTACGAGAAGGGCGCCGGCGACCTCGGCGACGTCGAGAACGAGGACTACGTCAATGCGCTGTTCCGTCTGACGGACGGCTCGCGCGGCATCCTCGAGTCGAGCCGCACCGCGGTCGGCGAGCAGAACACGTACGGCTTCGAGGTGCACGGCACGCACGGCGCCGTGCAGTGGGACTTCCGGCGCATGAACGAGCTGCGGGTCACGAGCGTCGACCCCGCCGCGGGCCAGGACTACCTCAACAGCTTCTACACGACCGAGTACGCGGGCCCCGGCGACGGCGAGCTCAGCAGGTTCCAGCCCGGCACCAACAACCCGATCGGCTTCGACGACCTGAAGGTCGTCGAGGCGCGCCGGCTCGTCGAGTCGATCGCCACCGGCACGCCGGTGGGCGCGACGATCCACGACGCACTGGCGACGGCGAAGGTGCTGGACGCCATGATCGAGTCATCGAACGAACGAAAGTGGGTCTCCCTGTGAGCGAGCGCCAGCGAGCGAACCATCAGGACCGTGTCACGGCGGCGGCTGCGTACCGTTGCTCCTCCTCGACGGAGGCGTCGCTGTGAGTCTTCGCGTGGGTGTCATCGGTGCGGGCGCGATGGGCGCCGACCACATCCGGACCATCTCGACCAGCGTGCCCTCGGCGCGCGTGTCGGCGGTCTACGACTTCAACACCGACACGGCCCGTGCGGCCGCGTCGCCCGTCGGGGCCGACGTCGTCGGATCGGCCGAGGAGCTCATCGACTCCTCGTCGGTCGACGCCGTCATCATCGCCTCGCCCGACCGCACGCACGCCGACCTGGTCCGCGCGTGCCTCGCGGCGGGCAAGCAGGTGCTGTGCGAGAAGCCGCTGGCCGTCACGGCCGACGAGGCCTACGGCGTCGTCGAGGCCGAGGTCGTCGGCGGACGCCGGCTGCTGCAGGTCGGCTTCATGCGCCGCTACGACCCCGGCTTCGTCGCGCTCAAGCGCACGATCACCGACGGGGTCGTGGGCGACGTGCGGCTGGTGCACGCGATCCACCGCAACGCGTCGAGCAGCACGAGCACCGACGACGCGGGCCTCATCACGGGCTCGATGATCCACGAGCTCGACACGATCCCGTGGCTGCTCGACGACCAGATCTCGGCGATCCGGGTCGAGTCGCCCGTCGTCGAGGGGTTCCGCGACCCGCAGCTCGCGACGATCTGGACCAGCGGCGGCGTGATGGTCACCGCCGAGGTCTTCGTCAACGCGGGCTACGGCTACGACGTCCGCTGCGAGGTCGTCGGCTCGAGGGGCACCGCCTCGCTGGCTCCGTCCGAGGCGGTCAGCACGCGGGTCGCGGGCGTCGACGGCGTGCCGGTGCGCGACGACTTCGTGGCGCACTTCTCCGACGCGTACCGCATCGAGCTGGCGACGTGGGCCGGCGAGGCCCTGGCGGGCCGCACCACGGGCCCGAGCGCGTGGGACGGCTACGTCGCCAACGCCGTCGCCGAGGCCGGTGTCGCGTCGCTGGCGTCCGGCGCCCGCGAGCCCGTCGAGCTGAAGCCCCGCCCCGCGCTCTACGCCTAGCGCGCGCTCGGCGCGCGAGTGGCGCAGGACTGTTGGCGCAGCACTCTCAGCCCAGCAGTCCTGCGCCACTCGCGGGGCCGGTCGTGCTGCGGGCCACGAGGTGGGGTGCCAGGACGACCTCGCGGGGGGCGCCGCCGTCCAGCAGGTCGAGGGCCCCGTCGATCGCGGCCTCGGCCATCTCGGCGGCGTTCTGCGAGATCGTCGACATCTGGGCGTGTGGCCCCACCGCCAGGCGTGAGTCGTCGTAGCCGATGACCGACACCTCGGCGGGGACGTCGACGCGTCGCCGCACCAGCAGGTCGAGGACCCCCGCGGCGCACCGGTCGTTGAACGCGACGACGCCCGTGGGCGACGTGGGGGAGTCGAGCAGGCCCTCGGCCGCGCGCGAGCCGTCGTGCTCGGTGGGCCCGCCGGCGACCACGCGGGCGTCCGCGCCCAGACCGTGACGCTCGACGGCGAGGGCAAACCCGCGTCGTCGGTCGTCCGCGCCCGGGGCGTCGCCACCATCGACGTGCACGAGCCGGCGGTGCCCCAGGGCCACGAGGTGGTCGACCGCCAGGCCCACGCCGCCCGCGTCGTCGCTGTGCACCGACGAGACGCCGGCGACCTCGCTGCGCCGGGCCACGAGCAGGAGCGGGACGCGGCCGGCGGTCGTCGCGAGCTCGTCGTCGGCCAGCGCCGAGCCCAGCAGCACCGCGACCTCGCACCGCTCGCGCAGCAGGGCCTGGATCGCGACGTCCTCGCGCCGGCTGGGTGCCACCGCGCTGATCGCGAGGTCGTAGCCCCGGGCCGAGGCGGCGCCGTAGAGGTGCTCGACGAGGTCGCCGTGGAAGGCCTGCTGCAGGTCGAACGTGACGCCGATCAGCCGCGAGCTCGACTGGCGCAGCTTGCGGGCGCGCTCGTCGCGGACGTAGCCCATGTCGTCGGCGATGGCCCGCACGCGGGTGCGCGTCGCGTCGCTGGCGCCGGGCACGCCCCGCATCACGATCGAGACCAGGGCCGTCGAGACGCCGGCCTCGCGGGCGACGTCGGCGAGGGTCGGCCGGGCCGCGCCCGTCCGCCTCGTGCCGGGTTGCGTCATGCGTCGTCCTCGGGTCGTGGGGGACGCGTCGACGTGGTTGACGACGCGGTGCGGGGAGTCTATCGTCGCTCATCTAGAACGTTCTAGTCGCGAAGGAAGCCCATGACCACCACCCCCGTCCGCATCGGCCTGATCGGTGCCGGTCGCATCGGCGCCTCGCACGCCGACGTCATCGCCCGCCGCGTCCCCGAGGCGACCCTCGTCGCGGTCGTCGACCCCCGTCCCGGCGTCGCGGCCGATCTCGCCGAGCCGCTCGGTGCGCGGGGCGAGACCTCCGTCGACGCCGTGCTGGCCGCCGACGACGTCGACGCCGTCGTGATCGCCGCGTCCTCCGTCGCTCACGCCGAGCTGATCGTCGCCGCCGCCCGCGCGGGCAAGCACGTCTTCAGCGAGAAGCCCGCCGGCATGACGCTCGACGAGATCGACGCCGCGCGATCCGCGACCGCCACCGCGGGCGTCGCCTTCCAGGTCGGCTTCAACCGTCGCTTCGCCCGCGAGTTCGCCGCGGCACACGATGCCGTCGTGGCGGGCCGGCTCGGCACCGTCTGGCAGCTCCGGTCGCTGACCCGCGACCCGGGCCGCGGGCCGTCCGACCCCGACGTCGTCCCGCCGTGGACGATCTTCACGCAGACCCTGATCCACGACTTCGACACCCTCAACTGGCTCAACCCCGGCGCCCACGCGGTCGACGTCGTCGCGACGGCCGACTCGCTGACGGCCCCCGGCCACCCGACGCTGCTCGACCACGCGACCGTCGTGATCCGCTACAGCAACGGGGCCATCGCGACGGCCGAGGCGAGCTTCGCCGCGACGTACGGCTACGACGTCCGCGGCGAGGTGCTGGGCTCGGAGGGCATGGTCACGATGGGCGAGGGCGCGCAGTCGTCCCTGCGCCTGCACAACGCCGACGGTCGCGTGGCCGCCACGTCGCACAGCGACACCGATCTGCTGATCGACGCCTACACGGGCGAGTTCGCCGAGTTCGCGCAGGCGGTCCGCGACGGGCGCACGCCGTCCGTCACGGGCGACGACGCCTTCGCGGCGTTCGCGATCGCCCAGGCGTGCATCGACTCGATGACGTCCGGCGCCCGGGCGGAGGTCGCACGATGACCTTCGACCTCGCGATCTGCTCGGAGATGGTCTACACCGACCTGCCGCACCTCGAGCGCGTCGAGCGCATCCACGCCGCCGGCTTCGCCGCCGAGATCTGGGACTGGACGCAGAAGGACGCCCAGGCGCTCGTCGCGACGGGTGCCCGGTTCACGTCGATGACCGGTTACGTCACGGGCGACCTCGTCACGCCCGAGGGTGCCGACGACCTGCTGCGCACAGCCGAGCTGTCGATCCCGTTCGCCCAGGCGATCGGCTGCCCGTCGCTCAACCTGCACGGCACGGGTCTCGGCGAGGGCGGGATCCCCGTGCGTCCCGTCGAGGTCGTGACGGGCGACATGTGGCTCGCGGCCGAGAGGACGCTGTCGCGCGTCGCGGAGCTGGGCGCCACGCACGGCGTCACGTTCGTGCTCGAGAACCTCAACACCGAGGTCGACCACCCGGGCACGCCGTTCGCGAGAGCCGCCGACACGCTGGCGCTCGTCGCTGCCGTCGACAGCCCGCACCTGAGGATGAACCTCGACCTCTACCACGCGCAGATCGGCGAGGGGAACCTCGTCGAGCTGATCCGGCGGGCCGTCCCGCACGTGGGCGAGGTGCAGGTCGCGGACGTCCCGGGCCGCTGCGAGCCCGGCACGGGCGAGGTGCGCTGGTCGTTCGTCGCCCGGGCGCTGGCCGACGCCGGCTACGACGGCGTCGTGGCGATGGAGGCCTTCGCGATCGACCCGTCGGTCGAGGGCAGCGACCGAGCCCTCGAGGCCTTCCGCACGGCCTTCACCGTCTGACCCGCCCCCCGCCCCCCGTCTGCCGAGGAGGGGGTTGCGGCCCCTCGGCGAGAGGGTTGCCGTCCTCTCCTCGGAGGGCGGTAACCCCCTCGTCAGCGGTGGGGGAGGAAGGCGCCGGGCTCGTTGTAGGGCGTCACGACCTGGATGTGCGACGGCAGGGAGTGGACCGGCCCGGGCAGGGCGCCGTGGGCCTGCATGACGACCCGGCAGGCTCGCCGCATGTCGTCGCGCAGGTCGTGGTGCAGGACGGCCGACAGCCGGCGCGACCGCAGCAGCCCGGCGTTGTCGGCGTCGAGGTCGTGCGCGACGAACGCCCGGCACGTGCGGCCCGCCCGCCGGAACGCCTCGAGCGTCGCGACGTTGCCGCCGCCGATCGAGTACACCGTGTCGATCGACGCATCGGCCTCGAGAGCCGCCGCGACCGCGTCGAGCATCGTCGCGTCGAGACCGTCGGTCTCGGCCACCTCGAGCACGGGGCGCCCGGGCGCGAGCTCGGCCCACGCCGCGCGGAAGCCGGCCCCGCGGTCGTCCTCCCCGCGGAACGCGGCGCTGCTCAGCGTCGTCAGGGCCGCGCCGTCGCCGTCGCGCGTCCACTGCGACAGCAAATACGCGGCCGTGGCCCCCGCGGCCCGGTTGTCGATGCCGACGTAGGCGATCCGCCGGCTGTCCGGCACGTCCGTCACGAGCGTCACGACGGGGATGCCGGCGGCGACGAGCTCGTCGACCGCGTCCACGACCGCGGGGTCGTCGGGTGCCTTGAGGACGACGCCCTGCGAGCCGCGCCGCGCGATGGTGCGGAGCGTCCGGACGACCTCGGGCGGCGAGCTCGTCTCCTGCAGGTGGAACCGTGCGCGGATGACGGCGGGCCGCAGGTGCGGCAGCTCGGCCTCGAGCGCCGCGCGCACGGCCGACGAGAAGCGCGCCGGCGTCTGCATCACGAGGTCGACCAGGAACGTGCGTCCCGCGACCCGCACCTGCGACGCCTGCCGATCGAGCTCGGCGATCGCCTGCTCGACCTCGGCGACCGTGCCGGGGCGGACGCCCGGACGGCGGTTCAGCACGCGGTCGACCGTCGCGAGACTCAGTCCGGACTGCTGCGCGATCTCGCGCATGCGGTAGCGGTGTCCCATGCGTGCTGCACGTCTCCCTGAGGTGTTCTTGAGGTGTTCCGACCCACCACGGAGCATAGGGCCGCGACTAGCGTCGGGGTGTACCCGCCACCGAGGAGAGCACCATGACCGCCACCATCGACAGCGCCGCCAGCCGGTCGTCCCGCCTGCGCGAGGCCGACTGCAGCGTCGACGACTTCGCCGCCGTCGTCCAGCAGACCACCGACGTCGCCGACTACCCGCACGCCGACCACGTCGAGCAGGGCGTGCTGGTCTACGACTCGGCCGTGCTGCGCGCCGCGGCGTCGACCCCCGAGGGCGCCGTCGAGGTCGAGGGCGAGCTCGTGCGCGCCCTGAGCGAGGGTCCCGGCGTCGTGGCGCTCAAGGGCGCCTTCCCCGACCCGTCGGTGGTCGACCGCGTCACGGCGGTCTTCGACGAGATCATCGTCGACGAGCGCGCCGCCGGCACCGCCCCCGGCGACCACTTCGCGAAGCCCGGCGCCAACAGCCGGGTCTGGAACGCCCTCGAGAAGCTCGCGGTGCGCGACCCCGAGGCCTTCGTCGACTACTACGCCAACGACGTCCTCGCGCTGGTCTCGCGGGCCTGGCTGGGCCCGGCGTACCAGGTGACGTCGCAGGTCAACGTCGTGCGCCCCGGTGGCGTCGCGCAGGACCCGCACCGCGACTACCACCTCGGCTTCCTGTCGAACGAGGTCGTCGAGCAGTACCCCGCCCACGTCCACCTGCTCTCGCCGGTGCTGACGCTGCAGGGGGCCGTCGCGCACTCCGACATGCCCGTCGAGAGCGGTCCGACGATGTACCTCCCGCACTCGCACAAGTACGTCCCCGGCTACCTCGCGTGGCGCCTGCCGGAGTTCCGCGAGTACTTCGCCGAGCACCACGTGCAGCTCCCGCTCGCCCGGGGCGACGCGGCCTTCTTCAACCCGGCCCTGTTCCACGGTGCGGGCTCGAACGTCTCGACCGACGTGCAGCGCATGGCCAACCTGCTGCAGGTCTCGTCGGGCTTCGGACGCGCGATGGAGACGGTCGACCGCTCCCGGGTCTCCAAGGCGGTCTACCCCGCGCTGCTCGCGCGTCTCGCCGAGGGCACCGACGCCGATCTCGTCGCGAACGCGGTCGCGTCGTCGGCCGAGGGGTATCCGTTCCCGACCAACCTCGACCGTGACGCCAACGTCAACGGCCTCACGCCGCTGTCGCAGGCCGAGGTCGTCCACCGGGCGCTCGCCGAGGGTTGGACGCCCGAGCAGCTCGACGCCGCCGTCGACGCCTACGACGGACGGCGGCGCACCGATGGCTGAGCCGCTGCTGGCCGACAAGGTCGTCCTCGTCAGCGGGGGCACGCAGGGGGTCGGCGGCGGCATCGCCCGGGCGGCCGTCGCCGAGGGCGCGACGGTCGTCGTGACCGGACGTCGTCCCGACGTGGGGGAGGCGTTCGCGGCGTCCCTCGGCCCGGCGGCGAGCTTCGTCGCGTGCGACGTCGCCGACGTCGAGCAGGCCCGCGGGGCCGTCGCGACGACGATCGAGCGTCACGGACGCATCGACTGCCTGGTCAACGCGGCCGGCCTCACCAGCCGCGGCACGCTGCTCGACACGACGCCCGAGCTGTTCGACCAGCACGTCGCGGTCAATCTCAAGGGACCGTTCTTCCTGATGCAGGCGGCCGTCGCCGACATGGTGCGGCGCGGGGCCGGCGGGACCGTCGTCAACGTCCTGACGATGTCGTCGCACGGCGGGCAGCCGTACCTCGCGCCCTACGTCGCGAGCAAGGCCGGGTTGGCCGGCCTGACGCGCAACGCGGCGCACGCCCACCGGTGGGACCGCGTGCGCGTCAACGGCATCAACATCGGCTGGACCCAGACCGAGGGCGAGGACGCGGTGCAGCGCGAGTTCCACGACGCCGACGACACCTGGCTCGAGACGGCGAACGCCTCGCAGCCCATGGGACGGCTGGGACAGGTCGACGACATGGCGGCGCTGGCGGTGCTGCTGCTGTCGGACCGCAGCGGCGTCGTGACGGGCTCGGTCATCGACTGGGACCAGCACGTCGTCGGGGGATCGGACTGACCTGCGGCGGCGGGGGCGAGTATGCCATCAGCGAACAGCCGTGTTTTGGCGTGTGTTCGTCCCCGGCGCCGTCTAGGTTTGTGGCGTGAACACATCTGACAGCTCCAGCCCACTGTCGCCGAGGATGGCCGGCGAGGCCGGTCCCTCGGATCTCGACGGACACATCTACCAGCGCCTGCTCAAGGAGCGCATCGTGTTCCTCGGGTCCGAGGTCCGCGACTCCAACTCCAACGCGATCGCCGCCCAGATGCTGCTGCTCAACGCAGAGGATCCCCAGGCCGACATCTTCCTCTACATCAACTCGCCGGGTGGCTCGGTCGACGCGGGCATGGCCATCTACGACACGATGCAGTTCATCTCCAACGACGTCGCGACGTTCGGCATGGGCTTGGCGGCCTCGATGGGCCAGTTCCTGCTCGCCGCCGGCACCGCGGGCAAGCGCTACGCCCTGCCGCACGCGCGCATCATGATGCACCAGCCGTCCGGCGGCATCGGCGGCTCGGCCTCCGACATCAAGATCCAGGCCGAGCAGAGCGTCCTGCTCAAGAAGCAGCTCAACCAGCTGCAGTCGGTGCACAGCGGCCAGACCGTCGAGCAGATCGAGCTCGACTCCGACCGCGACCGCTGGTTCACGCCCGAGCAGGCCAAGGAGTACGGCCTGATCGACCACGTCGTCAAGAGCGCAGGAGACCTGACCGCATGAGCTACTACATCCCGCAGTGGGAAGAGCGCACGTCCTACGGCTTCCGTCGCATCGACCCCTACACCAAGCTGTTCGAGGACCGCATCATCATGCTGGGCACCCCGATCAGCGACGACGTCGCCAACGCCGTCATGGCGCAGCTCATGTCGCTGCAGGCCATGGACCCCGACCGCGACATCAGCATCTACATCAACAGCCCCGGTGGCTCGTTCACGGCGCTGACCGCGATCTACGACACGATCCGGTACATCAAGCCCGACGTGCAGACGCTGTGCCTGGGCCAGGCCGCCTCGGCCGCCGCGATCCTGCTGGCCGCCGGCACGCCGGGCAAGCGCCTGGCACTGCCCAACAGCCGCATCCTGATCCACCAGCCCTACACCGAGGGCACCGGCGGCCAGATCTCCGACCTCGAGATCCAGGCCAACGAAATCTTCCGCATGCGTGAGCTGATGGAGAAGATGATCTCCGACGCCACCGGCAAGTCGATCGAGGAGGTCAGCAAGGACGTCGACCGCGACAAGATCCTGACGGCTCAGCAGGCCGTCGAGTACGGACTCGTCGACGAGGTCCTCGACACGCTGAAGACCCCCGCCATCTGATCAACTCGGATCGCGACATCCGGCCTGTGACCGAGACGACGAGGCATTTCGCCGCTACCGTGGATGCCACGTCGTCTCGGTCGCTCCGGGTCCGGCCCCCCGTCACGACAGCGGCCGATGGTGCGCCGCTTCAGCAACACCCGCCTCACGGCAAGAAGGGACTCTCCCCATGGCACGCATTGGTGAAACCGCCGATCTGCTGAAGTGCTCGTTCTGCGGAAAGAGCCAGAAGCAGGTCAAGAAGCTCATCGCGGGCCCCGGCGTGTACATCTGCGACGAGTGCATCGACCTGTGCAACGAGATCATCGAGGAGGAGCTCGCCGAGGGTGCCGAGCTGAGCCTGGGCGAGCTGCCCAAGCCGCACGAGATCTACGACTTCCTCAACGGCTACGTGATCGGTCAGGACGGCGCCAAGAAGTCGCTGGCCGTCGCGGTCTACAACCACTACAAGCGCGTGCAGGCGCAGACCTCGGGCGGGCGTGGCAAGGACGACCAGGTCGAGCTGGCCAAGTCCAACATCCTGATGGTCGGCCCCACGGGCTGCGGCAAGACCTACCTGGCCCAGACGCTCGCGCGCATGCTCAACGTGCCCTTCGCGATCGCCGACGCCACGGCGCTGACCGAGGCCGGCTACGTCGGCGAGGACGTCGAGAACATCCTGCTCAAGCTCATCCAGGCCGCCGACTACGACGTCAAGAAGGCCGAGACGGGCATCATCTACATCGACGAGGTCGACAAGATCTCGCGCAAGAGCGAGAACCCCTCGATCACCCGCGACGTGTCGGGCGAGGGCGTGCAGCAGGCGCTGCTCAAGATCCTTGAGGGCACGACGGCCTCGGTGCCGCCGCAGGGCGGGCGCAAGCACCCGCACCAGGAGTTCATCCAGATCGACACGACCAACGTGCTGTTCATCGTGGGCGGCGCCTTCGCGGGCCTCGACCAGATCATCGAGCAGCGCAGCGGCAAGATGGCGCTGGGCTTCAGCGCGGCGCAGCAGGACATCGGCGCCAAGGCCGAGCCGCACAAGCTCTACAGCAAGGTGCTGCCCGAGGACCTGCTGAAGTTCGGCCTGATCCCCGAGTTCATCGGTCGTCTCCCGGTCATCGCGGCCGTCGACAACCTCGACAAGGACGCGCTGGTCGCGATCCTGACCCAGCCGCGCAACGCCCTGACCAAGCAGTACGTCCGCCTGTTCGAGATCGACGGCGTCGAGCTCGAGTTCAGCGCCGACGCCAGCGAGGCCATGGCCGATCTGGCCCTGGCGCGCGGCACGGGCGCCCGTGGCCTGCGCTCGATCATCGAGTCGGTGCTCGAGCCGGTCATGTACGAGATCCCGAGCCGCGACGACGTCGCGAAGGTCATCGTCAACGCGGCCACGGTGGCCGGCACCGAGGGCCCGCAGATCCTGACGCACGACGAGGCAGCCAAGAAGGCTTCCTAGCCGTCCGCGGGGCTGCCATACTCCACGTCGTGACCCGTCATGACGTGGAGTTCTCGTCCGACGACGAGCGCTGTGCCGCCTGGTTCTACCCACCCCGCAGCGGATCGGCCCCGGCCCCCGTCGTGGTCCTCGGCATCGGCCTCGGCTCGATCAAGGAGATGGGCCTCGACCGGTACGCCACGGCGTTCCAGGAGCACGGCTTCGCCGCTCTGGCCTTCGACCACCGCTCGTTCGGTGCCAGCACGGGCGAGCCGCGCCAGGTCATCGACGTCGCACGGCAGCTCGACGACTGGCGTGCCGCGATCGCCTTCGCGCGGACGCTGCCGGGCGTCGACCCCGCCCGCGTCGTGGTGTGGGGCACCTCGTTCGGCGGCGGACACGCGTTGACGCTGGCGGCCGAGCAGCCGCCGGGAGTCGTCGCGGCGATGGCGCAGTGCCCGTTCACCGACGGCATCGCCTCGGCGGCCGTGATGAGCCCGTCGAGCGCCCTGCGGGTGGGCCCGCGTGCCCTCGCCGATCTCGTCGGCGCCCGCCTGGGGCGCCGTCCGATCATGATCCCGACGGCGGGCCCGCCGCACGCCGCGGCCCTCATGACGTCCCACGACGCCGTGCCGGGCTTCCTGGCCCTGGTGCCGCCCGAGGCGTCCGGCCGGTTCGTCAACCGGGCGGCGGCGCGCATCGGCCTGCGCATCATGGGCTACCGACCCGGTCGACGGCTGCGCCGCGCCCGGGTGCCGATCTTCGCCGCCGTGTGCCTGCACGACACCGTCGCGCCGTCCCGCACCGCCCTGCGGCAGCTGCGTCGCGCCCCGGACGTCGAGATCAGGACGTACGAGACCGGGCACTTCGCGATCTACCAGGATCCGTGGTGCGGTCCCGCCGTGGCCGACCAGCTCGACTTCCTCGATCGGCGGGTGCCGTTGGGCGGCTGAGTGCGATCACCGCAGCCCTTGGCGCACCGCCCCGGACCGCTACGTTGGTCGCATGACCTCCGTCGACATCGCCCTGCTGGGAGCCACCGGATTCACCGGCGGCCTGACCGCCGACTACCTCGGCACGCACCTGCCGCCCGGTGCCTCGTGGGCGATCGCGGGACGCAACCAGGCCAAGCTCGAGGCCGTCGCCGACCGGGTCGAGACCCTCGGCGGCGTGCGCCCCGAGATCATCTCGGCCGAGACCGGCAACGCCGACTCGATGGCCGCGCTGGCCGGCAGCACCCGGGTGCTGATGACGACGGTCGGCCCGTACGTCCAGCTGGGAGAGCCGGCCGTGAAGGCCGCGGCCGAGGCCGGCATCGCGTACGTCGACCTGACCGGCGAGCCGGAGTTCGTCGACGCGATGTGGCTGAAGTACCACGAGACGGCGCAGCGCACGGGTGCGCGGCTCGTGCACGCCTGCGGATTCGACTCGATCCCGTACGACCTCGGCGTGCTGTTCACGGTCGAGCAGCTGCCCGAGGGCGTCCCCCTGGACGTCAAGGGCTACATCCGCGCCGGCGGCACGGCGTCGGGTGGCACGTACCACTCCGCGATCGGGGCGTTCTCGCGCCTGCGCCAGTCGGCCCGGACGGCGGGGGAGCGCAAGCGGCTCGAGGGACGTCCTGACGGCCGCCGCGTGCGCGGCGGCGGCACGATCGGGCGCGGTGCCGGCGGCAGGGGGTGGGCGCTGCCGCTGCCGACGATCGATCCGCAGATCGTGCTGCGCTCGGCCCGGTCGCTGGAGCGGTACGGACCGGAGTTCACCTACTCGCACTTCGCCCAGTTCAAGAGGCTGCCGATGCTGGCCGCCACGATCGGTGGTGGCGCGGTGCTCATGGCAGGTGCGCAGCTGCCCCCGACCCGGGCGCTGCTGCTCAAGCTCAAGTCGCAGGGCGACGGTCCGGACGAGCAGAAGCGCGCCTCGTCGTGGTTCTCGCTGCGCCTGATCGGCGAGGGCGGTGGCACGACGGTCACGACGGAGGTCTCGGGCGGCGACCCGGGCTACACCGAGACCGCCAAGATGCTGAGCGAGTCGGCGCTGTGCCTGGCCTTCGACGACCTGCCTGACGTCTCGGGCCAGACCACCACTGCCGTCGCGATGGGCGACGCCCTCATCACGCGCCTGCGCGACGCGGGCATCACGTTCCGCACGCTCTGACGGTTCGCCGAGTGGTGCATCCCGGCCCCGGAGTGGTGCGGTGTGGACGGACACGCCGTCCCAGAACGTCCAGGACGCACCACTCGCGGGTCGGGGTCAGGCGGGGGTGGGGGTCGCGACGACCGTGAAGCCCGTCGCGGACTCGTCGGCGGTGAGGGTCGGCTCGGCCGTGACGCGGCCGGCGGCCCGGACGTCGGCGAAGGCCGCGGCGAGGAGGTCGAGCTGGGCCTGGCTGCCGGTGACCGTCAGCTCGGAGATCTCGGTCTTCTGGCTGACCTTCGCGACCGACTTCGCGCCGCGGATGTCGGCCAGGACGGTCGCCGCCGCGGCCAGCACGCCCGGGTCCTGCTCGGGAGTCGTCAGGTCGGTCGACGCGACGGGCCACGCGGCGCGGTGGATCGAGCCCTCCTGCCACCACGACCAGACCTCCTCGGTGACGTAGGGCAGGAACGGTGCCAGCAGGCGCAGCTGCACCGACAGCGCCAGCACGAACGCGGCCTTCGCCGACGTGCCGCCGGCGTCGTCGCGCCGGGCGCGCTCCTTGACGAGCTCGAGGTAGTCGTCGCAGAAGTCCCAGAAGAACTTCTCGGTGACCTCGAGGGCCGTCGCGTAGTCGTAGGCGTCGAAGGCCGCGGTGGCCTCGTCGACGACACCGCGCAGCCGGCTCAGCATCGCCTGGTCGATCGCCTCGGTGACGCGCGCGGCGTCGAGGTGCGAGGCGTCGGCACCGAGGCCGTACTGCTCCTCGGGGGCCAGCACGAACTTGCTGGCGTTGAGCACCTTCATGGCCAGGCGGCGCCCGACCTTCATCTGCTGCTCGTCGAACGGGGAGTCGGCGCCCGGTCGGGCACCGGCCGCGCGCCACCGCACGGCGTCGGCACCGTACGTGGCGAGGATCGTGTCGGGGACGACGACGTTGCCGACCGACTTGCTCATCTTCTTGCGGTCGGGGTCGACCACGAAGCCCGAGATCGAGGCGTGCGTCCACGGGGCGGTGCCGAACTCCTGGTGGGACCGGACGACCGACGAGAACAGCCACGTGCGGATGATGTCGTGGGCCTGCGGTCGCAGGTCCATCGGGAACGTCTTGGCGAACAGCTCGGGATCGCGCTCCCACCCGCACACGAGCTGCGGGGTCAGGGACGACGTCGCCCACGTGTCGAGGACGTCGGGATCGGCGGCGAAGCCGCCGGCCACGCCGCGCTGCGACTCCTCGAAGCCCGGGGGTGTCTGCGAGGCCGGGTCGACCGGCAGCGTCTCCTCGGCGGCGAAGATCGGGTCGTCGTAGTCGGGCTCGCCGTCGGCGTCGAGCCGGTACCAGACGGGGAACGGGATGCCGAAGAACCGCTGGCGGCTGACGAGCCAGTCGCCGTTGAGGCCCTCGATCCAGTTGGTCAGGCGCGACTGCATGTACGACGGGACCCACTCGATCTCGTCGCCGCGGGCCACGAGGGCCGAGCGCAGGTCGGCGTCGCGTCCACCGTTGCGGATGTACCACTGACGCGTGGAGACGATCTCGAGGGGCTTGTCGCCCTTCTCGTAGAAGTTGGCGACGCGCTGCGTCGGCGTGGGCTCGCCGTCGAGGTCGCCGCTGTCGCGCAGGGCCGCCACGACGAGCTCGCGGGCCGAGAACGTCGTCTTGCCGGCCAGCTCGGCGAACAGCTCACGTCCGGCCTCGGTGGCGATCCACTCGGGCACCTCGCGCAGGATGCGGCCGTCGCGGCCGATGACGGTGCGGTTGGCGAGCTGGAACTCACGCCACCACTGCACGTCGGTCAGGTCGCCGAACGTGCAGCAGTGCACGATGCCCGATCCCTTCTCGGGGTCGGCGAGCGTGCTGGCCAGGACCGGCACCTCGACGCCGAAGATCGGCGACGTGGCGCTGGTGCCGAACAGGTGCCGGTACCGCTCGTCGTCGGGGTGGGCGATGATCGCGACGGCCGCCGGCGTGAGCTCGGGTCGGGTCGTCTCGACGTGGTGGGTCGAGCCGTCGGAGAAGTGGTACGCGACGCGGTGGTAGGCGCCGGGGTAGTCGCGGGCCTCGAGCTCGGCCTGCGCGACGGCGGTCTGGAACGTGACGTCCCACAGCGTCGGGGCGTCCTGCGTGTACGCCTCCCCGCGGCCGACGTTGCGCAGGAAGGCCCGCTGCGACACGACCTGGGCGTTGTCGCCGATCGTCGTGTAGGTCTGCGTCCAGTCGACGCTGAGGCCGAGCGTGCGCCACAGCTGCTCGAAGACCTTCTCGTCCTGCAGCACCAGCTCGTTGCACAGCTCGATGAAGTTGCGCCGGCTGATCGGCACCTGCTTCTTCGGGTCGGGCTTCTCGGGCCGGACGAAGTCGGCCTCGTAGGGCAGGGTCGGGTCGCAGCGGACGCCGAAGTAGTTCTGCACGCGCCGCTCGGTCGGCAGGCCGTTGTCGTCCCACCCCATGGGGTAGAACACCTCCTTGCCGCGCATGCGCTGGTAGCGCGCGATCAGGTCGGTGTGCGTGTACGAGAAGACGTGGCCGACGTGCAGCGAGCCCGAGACGGTCGGCGGCGGCGTGTCGATCGAGTAGATCTCGTCGCGCGACCTCGAGCGGTCGAAGGCGTACGTGCCCTGCTCGGCCCACCGGGCGGACCAGGCGGCTTCGAGGCCTTCGAGGACGGGCTTTTCGGGGACGCCGCGCAGTTCGTTGCTCACGACAGGCAAGTCTATGGGGCGGGGCGCGCCGGGCCCACGCCCCTACGCCCGGTGCGCCGGTTCGGGGGGCGCCGGCACGGCGTCGGCGAGGTCCGCCGGGCCGGGGTGGTGGCCGGACCCGTCGGTGCGCCACAGGGCGCTGGGCCACCAGACGTGCCGGCCGATGTCGAGGGTGAGCGCCGTCACGAGCACCGAGCGGACGATGATCGTGTCGAGCAGCACGCCGACCGCCACGACGAAGCCGAGCTCGGCCAGGAACACGATGGGCAGGGTCGCCAGGGCCGTGAAGGTGCCGGCCAGGACGAAGCCCGCGGACGTGATGACGCCGCCCGTCGCGGCGAGACCGATCAGCGCACCGCGACGCGTCCCGTGCCGCAGCGACTCCTCGCGCACCCTCGTCATCAGGAAGATGTTGTAGTCGATGCCGAGCGCGACGAGGAACACGAACGCGAACAGGGGGAACGACGAGTCGGCTCCCTCGAACCCGAACACGTGACGGAACACCAGGGCGCTGATGCCGATCGCGGCGGCGAACGAGACCACGACGGTGAGCAGCAGCATCAATGGGGCGGCGATCGAGCGCAGCAGCAGGGCCAGGATCAGCAGCACCACGACGAGGATCACGGGGATGATGAGCCGGTTGTCGGCGCGGGAGGCCTCCTGGACGTCCTTGTTGACGGCCGTGTTGCCGCCGACCAGCGCATCGGCGCCGTCGACGGCGTCCACCGCGTCGCGCGCCCGGTCGATCGTGGCGAACGCGGTCGCCGAGTCGGGCGCGGACGTCAGCGTGCCCTCGATGTAGGCGACCGGGCTGCCGGCGGGGCTCCGGACGGCGACGCTCGCGGGATCGATGCCGTCGACCCCGGCCAGGGTGTCGGCGACGGCATCGGCCCGGTCGCCGTCGGCGATGACGGCGACGGGCGACCCCGCGCCGCCGGGGAAGTGCTCGGCCAGCTTCTTCTCGGCCACCACGGACGGCTGCTCCTTGGTGAAGCTCTGCTCGTTGGTCAGCCCGTCGGCGTCGAGCTGGACGATGCCGAACGACAGGCCCACCAGCACCAGGGTCGTCACGACCCAGACCGCGCGCGGGGCCCGTGCGATGCGGCGGCCGACCTTCGCCCAGAGCCCGGTCTCGCTCCTGACCGGCTCGCCGAAGCGCGGCACGAAGGGCCAGAAGATCCAGCGGCCGACCACGACGAGCAGCGCCGGCAGCATGACCAGCATGACCAGCAGGGCGCAGGCGATCCCGGCGGCGCCGACCGGCCCGAGGCTGGCGGTCGAGTTCATCTGCGCGAACGTCAGGCACAGCAGCCCGATGATGACGGTGGCGCCGCTGGCCAGGATCGCGGGCGCCGCCCGGTGCAGGGCGTGGGCCATCGCCTCGCGGCGGTCCCGGTAGCGGTGCAGCTCCTCGCGGTAGCGGGCCACGAGCAGCAGCGCGTAGTCGACCCCGGCCCCGAGCACGAGGACGCTCAGGATGCCCTGGCTCTGCCCGTTGACCGTCAGATCGGCGTTCTTGGCCAGCAGGTACACGACGCCCTGGGCGATGCCGACCGCCCCGACACCGCAGAACAGGAACAGGATCGCCAGCTGCAGGCTGCGGTACGTGATGAGCAGGATCACGAACACGATCGCGACGGCCGAGAACAGCAGGATGCCGTCGATGCCCGAGAAGGCCTCGGCCTGGTCGGCACCGAGGGCCGCCGGGCCGGCCAGGCTGACGTCGAGCCCGGCGGCGTCACGATCGGCGATCGCCGCGATGTCGTCGACCCGGTCGGGCAGCATCTCCCACCCGTCGTCGCTCATGCGGATCGTGGCGGTCACCTGGAGGGCCTGCCCGTCCTGGGACGGGACGGGGCCCTCGACGCGGGCGACGTCGTCGACGTTCGCGAGCGACGCGACGTCGGCCGTGGCCTTGGCCAGGTCGGCGGCGGTCGTGCCGCCGTCGCGGACGTACAGGACGATCGCCGGGATGTCGTCGGGATCGGAGAAGGCCGCCGCCCGTTCGATGACCTCGGTCGACTCGGCGTCGCCGGGCAGCCACGACGCGATGTCGTTGTCGACGACCGACGTGAGCTTGCCTCCGAGGGCACCCATGCCCATGAGGAAGACGAGCGACACGCCGAGGACGATCCAGGTGGTCCAGCGGTGGGTGACCCAGGTGGCGACGTTGCGGGACATCGGTGCTCCAGGGGGTGAGAAGGCAGCGAGAACGTGGTACCGGCACCCCGGCTTCAGGCTACGCCCGTGGCGACCCTGAGTCATCCCCTTCGTCCTGCGATACTGGTGGGGATGACACCCACGTACGCGGAGGTCGAGCGCGCGCTCCTCGGCCGCTGGCCCGAGATCCGTCTCGAGCCCTCCCTCGATCGCATCGCCGCGATCTGCCGACTCCTCGGCGATCCCCAGGACGCCTACGCGGTCGTCCACCTGACGGGCACGAACGGCAAGACGTCGACGAGCCGCATGATCGACACGCTGCTGCGGGCGCTCGACCTGCGCACGGGACGCTTCACGAGCCCCCACCTGCAGTCGATGACCGAGCGCATCTCGCTCGACGGCGTGCCGCTGACCGAGGCGCAGTTCGTCGACGCGTTCGCCGACGTCGCCGCCTACGCCCAGATCGTCGACGACTCGTCGCAGCACCCGCTGTCGTACTTCGAGACGATGGTCGCGATGGCGTACGCCGCGTTCGCCGACGCGCCCGTCGACGTCGCGGTCGTCGAGGTCGGCATGGGCGGCTCGTGGGACGCGACGAACGTCGCCACCGGCCAGGTCGCCGTCGTCACGCCGATCGGCGTCGACCACGCGGCCTACCTGGGCGACCTGCCCGAGCTCATCGCGGTCGAGAAGTCCGGCATCATCAAGGCCGGCTCGCACGCCGTGCTGGCCGAGCAGTCGCCCGAGGTCATGGACGTCCTGATGCGCCGCGCCGTCGACGTCGGCGCGATCGCGCTGCGCGAGGGCATCGAGTTCGGCGTCAACGACCGGGTCACGGCGCTCGGCGGGCAGCTGGTCGGCCTGCAGGGCCTGTCGGGCTCGTACGACGAGATCTTCCTGCCGCTGCACGGCGCGCACCAGGCGCACAACGCGGCGTACGCCCTGGCGGCGGTCGAGGCGTTCACGGGCAACAAGCAGCTCGATCCCGACCTGGTGCGCGGCGCGTTCGCGCAGGTGACGTCGCCGGGACGGCTCGAGGTCGTGCGTCGCAGCCCCACCGTGCTGCTCGACGCCGCGCACAACCCCCACGGCGCCGAGGCGACGATCGCCGCGGTGCAGGACTCGTTCTCGTTCAGCCCCCTGATCGGGGTCGTCGGCGTCATGGCCGACAAGGACGTCGAGGAGATGCTCCGGATCTTCGAGCCCGTCATGGCCGAGATCGTCGTGACGCAGAACAGCACCGACCGCGCGATGCCGGCCGACGAGCTGGCCGAGCTGGCCGGCGACGTCTTCGGCGACGAGCGGGTCGTCGTGGTGCCGCGGCTCGACGACGCGATCGAGCGGGCCGTCGCGATGGCCGACGGCGGCGACGGTGGCGACGACGCGATCGGCAGCGGCGGCGTGCTCGTCACGGGCTCGGTCGTCACGGTCGGCGAGGCCCGCGTGCTGCTGGGCGGGACCGTCGCATGAGAGGAGTCGTCGCATGAGAGGCATGTGTGCCGCGATGCTGTCGCTGCAGGCCATCATCCTGGGCCTGTCGGTGCCGGTCATGATCGCGGTCGAGGACGTCCACAAGACGCTCGCGCTGATCCTCGGGCTCGGCCTGGCGGTGCTGTGCGTGCTGGTCGCGGGATCCCTGCGCCGCCCGCAGGCGTACTGGGTCGGTCACGCGATCCAGGCCGGCACGATCGCGCTGGGCTTCCTCGTGCCGGCGATGTTCTTCGTCGGGCTGATGTTCGCGGCCCTGTGGTTCGGGGCGTTCTTCCTGGGTCGCCGCATCGAGGACGACAAGGCCCGCTGGGCCCGCGAGGCCGCCCAGGCCGAGGGACAGGACGACGACGGCGCTCAGCCCGCGTCGTGAGACCCCACCCGCAGGGCCAGCGCGGGGCAGGCCAGCGCGGCTGACCGGGCCGCGCGCACCAGGTCGTCCGGCAGCTCGCGACCGTCGACGACGGGGAAACCCCACTCGTCGAGCGTGATCTTCTCCGGCAGCAGCCGCGAGCACAGCCCGTGCGCGTCGCACCGGGTCCAGTCGACGTCGATCGTGCTCATCGCGATCCCTCCTCGGGGGTCGGCAGGACGGTCGAGGCGGGCAGGCCGCACCGACCGTGGTGCTGGTGGACGGCGAGCTCGTCGGCGAGCGCGTCCAGTGCCGAGCCGACGAAGGCCGCCGATCCGTCGGGGTGTGCGCAGGCGCCCCGTCCGCGGACGAGCGCGAGCCGCCGGCGGGCCGACGCGGCACGGTCTGCGCCCGCGCCCGCCGCCAGGGCCGCGAGGTCGTCCGCGATCGCCGGCAGCCCGAAGAAGCACGGCCCGCACTGCCCGGCGGACTCCGCGGCGAGCCAGCGCGCGACCCGGACGACCTCGTCGACGACGCACGTGCCGGGGTGGGGGCGGGCGATGACGCCGGCGCCGAGGGGTGAGCCCGCGGCGCGCAGGGCGGCCCGGTCGACCGTCAGCCCGTCGACGTCGCGGCGCCACGTGCCGTGGTAGCCGCCGACCAGCACGGGGGCCGTCGTCGCCGGAAGCAGCACCGACAGCGGCGTGCCGTTCGGCACCTCGACGACACCGCGGACGGCCGCGTCGCCCAGCACGGTCAGCAGGCTCGTCCCCGGCTCGGCGGTGCTGCCGGTGCGGGCGTACTCGTCGACGCCCATGCGGCTCAGCAGCGCGAGGTGGGCGAACGTCTCGACGTTCGAGCCGAACGTCGGCAGGCCGTCGACGCCCGAGACGTGCGGCAGCACCCGGCGGCCGCCCGGCACCGCCCGTCCGGTTCGCAGGCCGTTGACGACGGCACGGATCTCGCCACCGACGAACCCGCTCTCTGCGGCGCGGACGACCCGCACGGCGGTCGCGTCGGTCCGCTCCGCGACGGCGTGCACGAGCGAGTCGTGGGCGGCGGCGTCGTGCACCACGATCGTGACGTTCGCCGTGCCGAGCGCGTCCGCGACGACCAGCGCTCCGTCGATCACGAGGTGCGGCGCGCACGTCATGAGCACGCGGTCCTTGCGGCTCGCGGGCTCGCCCTCGCTGCCGTTGAGCAGCACCGCGACGTCGCGTCCGGACGGCATGGCGGCGAGCTTGGCGGTGACGGGGAAGGCTCCGCCGCCGCGGCCGAGCAGGTTGACGTCGCGCGTCGCGGCCACGAGCCAGCTGCGTCGGCGCAGCACGGGCGCGCCGTGCAGCAGCAGGTGCCGGGCGTGGTCGACGCGGCCGTGCTCGGCGACCCCGGCGAGCAGGCGGGGGGCGCCGATCGACGAGACGGGCGTCGTGGGGGAGTCGAGGACGACGGTCATGGGTGGCTCCTGACGAGGGTGCGGGCGGTGGTGAGGGGTGCGCGGCGGGCGGTCGCGTGGTCGCGCAGGCGCAGACCCACCGCGACGGCGACGGCGAGGCCGCAGGCGGCGTAGATCGCGGTCGTCCACGAGGCGCCGGTGTCGGTGCCGGCGAGGATGCCGTGGGCCATCGCCGCGGCCCATCCGGCGTACGCGGCCAGGTGCACGCGGCGCCACGTGCGGGTGGCCCGCGCCGAGGTCGCGAGACGTCCGCGGGCGGCGCCCGACACCGCGACGACCACGAACGCGTAGACCGCGAGCGTCCCGAGGCCGAGGGCGAGCGGACGGTAGCCGGCCGTGAACGGCACGACGGTCGAGGTGAGGGAGACGTCGACGTAGACGTCGAGGACGATCAGCACCGCGTGGGCCAGCAGCGTCGTCAGCCCGAGCACCGCGGCGGAGCGGTGCGCCACCTGCACGAGGAACCGGCGGTCGAGCTGTCGCTCGGTGGGGCGCGCGCGGTGACGGGACGCCAGGGCACCCATCGCCGTCGACGCCGTGAACGCGATCAGGGCGACCATGCCGGTGGCGCGTGCGAGGTACCAGATCATGGCTACGCCGCCCGCGTCTCGGCCGGCCAGTCGCCGACGTGCTGCACGGTGCCGTCGCGTCCGACCAGGCGCGCCGCGACGTCGAGGCTGTGCAGGTGCGGCACCGCGTCGTCGCCCAGCACGAGGGCCGCCGTGCTCGCGGTGTTGGCCCGGACGGCGGTGGGGGCCCAGACCGTGACGGTGCGCCACGGCCCCTCGGCCGGACGACCCGTGCGCGGGTCGATCACGTGGTGCGCAGCGCCGGACGGGGTGCGCCAGCGCCGCGAGATCGTGGACGACGTCGCGAGACCGCCGCGCTCGAGGCCGACGGGCTGCCCGGGCTCGCCCGACCGCTCGCTGACCTGCACCTGCCAGGGCCTGCTGCGCGAGCCGGCGATCGCGACGTCGCCGCCGATCTCGACCAGCACCGCGGTGTCGAGCGACCTCGCGACGCGGCGCGCCGCGACGTCGGCGGTCCACGCCTTGGCGGTCGCGCCGAGGTCGAGGCTCACGTCGGTCGGCAGCCCGACGAGCGACAGCGTCCGGTCGGTGCGCACCGAGGTCCAGTCGGCGCGGGGGAGGGGCTCGTCGTCCGTCATGACCAGCAGGTCGCGGACCGCCGTGATGTCGTCGGCGTACCCGGCGCGCAGCAGGTGGGCGCCGATCGTGGGGTCGACGGCCCCGCCCGACTCCTCGGCCGCGGCCAGCGCGACGTCGAGCAGCTCCATCGTGCGGCGGCGGACGGGCACGAGCCGACCCGCGGCCCGGTTGACCCGCGACACGTCGGACGTCGCGGTGAACCGGTCGGCCGACAGCGCGACGTCGGCCATGAGCGCCACGACCTGCTGCTTGGCCGCCATCAGCGCATCGGGGCGCGTGACGGTCACCCGCACGCGGCACGACCAGTCGGTCCAGATCGCCGACGCGGTCATGACGCGTTGCTCCCGCCGTCGGACGAGCTGCTCGAGCTGCCGGCGTCGGCGCTCGTGAGGCCCGAGCCGGTCGAGGTCGACCCGGAGTCGGTCGTGCCGGAGTCGGACGAGCTCGACCCGGAGGTCGAGCCGGAGTCCGTCGCCGTCGACGTCGTGCCGGTCGAGGTGGAGTCGGTCGGCGTGGAGCTCTCGGACGCGTCGTCGTCGCGGGCGGCGCACGCCGTCAGCGCACCGGTCATCAGGATGCTCGTGGCAGCGATCGCGGCGAGGTGCCGGCGCGACCGCGCCATCAGGTGGGCTCGGGGGCCGTGAGGTGTGGTGGTCATGCGTCCAGCGTCGTCGCCGGGGCGTCAGGCGCGCCTCAGCCGAACGTCAAATGCCGGTCAAATGATGCTGTGAGGAGCCTGCAGGACGAGGCGGACCGTGTGCGACCCGTCGTCGTTCGAGAGCACGTCGAGGTGCCCGCCGGTCGACTCGGCGCAGCTGCGGGCGATGTCGAGCCCCAGGCCGCTCGACCCGCGGTCGCTGCGCCCGCGGCGGGCGGCGCCGAGCGGGATCCCCGGCCCGTGGTCGACGACGTCGATGTCGGCGCCGACGTCGGTGCGCCGCAGGACCACGGCCAGGGCGCTGCCCTCGGGGGTGTGCGCGACGACGTTCTCGATCAGGGCGTCGAGCGCGGCGGCGAGCTCGTCGGCCGTGCACCCCACCGTCGCGGCGGTGCCGGGGTCGACGACCGTGACGTCGCGGGCCTGGTCCTCGGCGAGCGGCGTCCAGAACGCCACCCGCTCCCGCAGCACCTCGCGGGCGTCGCACGACCGGTCGTCGCGCTCGGCGCGGGGCAGACGGGCGTGCTGGATGACGGCGGTCAGCGTCCGCTCGAGCACCGCGACGTGCCGGGCGAGCTCGCGCGAGCGCTCGGAGTCGGGGAGGGCCTCGACGTCGAGCCGGATCGCCGTCATGGGGGTGCGCAGCCGGTGCGACAGGTCGGCGATCGTCTCGCGCTCGGACGCCAGCAGCTCCTCGATGCGCCCGGCCAGCTGGTTGAGCGCCGTCGAGACCTGGGCGACCTCGCGCGCACCCGACACCGGTGCCCGCGCGTCGAGGTGCCCGGCGCTCAGCTCGGTGGCGGTCGCGGCCGTCGCGACCAGCGGCCGGGTCAGGCGACGTGACACGACCTCGGCACCGACGACCGCCACCAGCAGCAAAGCGAGGGCGCCACCGCCGATCACGGCCCACCGCTCGTGCACCTCGTGGTCGACGTCCCCGTCGCTGACGAAGGCCCGCACGAGCGCGCGTCCCGACGTGCTGTCGGCGCCGATGTCGACGAGCCAGCCGCCGTCGACGCGCTCGGTGCGGGGCGCCGAGACCTTGCCGAGGTCGTCGCGGTCGTCGTCGCCGTCCTCGTCGCCGTCGCCGCGTCGAGGGCCGTCCGGCGCGTCGGGCACGTCGTCCGGCAGGGCCGCGCCGACCGACGTGCCGTCGGGCAGCAGCACCGTCACGGCGGTGTCGGTGCGCTCGTTGACGCGGTCGACGTACTTGCCGGCCTGCACGCCCGTGTAGGCGTTGGTCGTCAGGTAGTCCGCGACGCCCTGGGCGACGTACTCGGTCTCGCGGACGACCCGGTCGGACGCCGACTGCTTCAGCGCGATCGCCAGTGGCACCGCGAACAGCACCAGCACGAGCGCCGTGAGCCCCGTCGCGAGGAGCAGGATGCGGCGGCGCAACGTCATGACGGATCGACCAGCTTGACGCCCACCCCGCGGACGCTGTGCAGGAAGCGGGGCTCGGCGGCCGACTCGCCGAGCTTGCGACGCAGCCACGACACGTGGACGTCGACGGTGCGGTCGCCGCCACCCCACGGCAGGTTCCACACGTCGGCGAGCAGGTCGCGCTTCGACACGACCTGCCCCGGACGCTGCGCGAGGTACAGCAGCAGGTCGAACTCCTTGCGGGTCAGCACGAGCGGTGTGCCCGCGAGGTGTGCCTCGCGGCCCTGCGGGTCGATGCTGAGCTCGGCGACGTCGACCGTGCCGACGTGCTCGTGCGCGTCGGTGCGGCCCCGGCGCAGCACGGCGCGGACGCGGGCCAGCACCTGTGCGGCCGAGTAGGGCTTGATGAGGTAGTCGTCGGCGCCGGCGTCGAGCAGGCGCACGATCTCGCGCTCGTCGTCGCGTGCCGTCGCGACCAGCACCGGCACGTCGCCGAGCGAGCGGATCATCGCGAGCACGTCGGCGCCGTCGAGGTCGGGCAGCCCGAGGTCGAGGATCACGGCGTCGGGCGCGAAGTCGCCGAGACGGCCCAGCGCGTCGCCGCCCCGTGCGACGGCCGCGACCGTGACGCCCTGCTGCGTCAGGGCACGGGTCAGGCCCGCGCGGATGTCGTCGTCGTCCTCGACGACCAGGATGCGCAGCATGCAGCGAGCGTAGCCGTCGCGCGGGCATGTCGCGGGAGCGTCGGCGGCGGTAGGGTCGGTGACATGGTCAGGGTGCTGGCGGTCGCCGACGAGGAGGTCCTCGCGGTGCGCTCGCGGCTCCGTGACCTGCGGATCGACCTGCTGCTCGCGGCCGGCGACCTGCCGTGGGACTACCTGGAGCGGGTCGCCGCCGAGGTCGACGCCCCCGCGGCGTTCGTGCCCGGCAACCACGACCCGGTCGTCTCGCGGACGTCCACCGGCCCGCGCGGCTTCGTCGCCGTCGACGAGCGCATCGTCACGGTCGGCGGGCTGCGCGTCGCCGGTCTCGGCGGGTGCGTGCGCTACAACGGCGGTGCGCACCAGTACACGCAGGCGCAGTACGAGCGGCGGGCCCGCGCGATGCTGGCGCACGACCGCGACGACGCCCCGGTCGACGTCCTGCTGACGCACGCGCCGCCGCTCGGGCTCGGCGACGACGACGACCCGAGCCACGTGGGGATCGCGGCGCTGCACGGCGTGCTCGAGTCGCTGCGTCCGACCTGGCACCTGCACGGCCACATCCACCCGTTCGGCATGGTCAAGGGCGATCGACAGGTCGGGCCGACGACGGTGCGCAACGTCATCCCGTGGCACGTCGTCGAGGTCGAGCCGCGGGCCGCCGCGGCCGCCGTGCGGAGAGGGGCCTGACGTGGCCAGCAGCTCGGGATCACCGCGCGTCGACGCCGAGAGCGACTTCATGCGCGCCCGCCGTCACCAGGTGCTGTCGGGGCTCGCGGCCCGGCTGACCGGCGACACCGAGGACGTCGTGCAGGCGATGTCGTTCGACGAGGTCGTCGACGCCCTGGGTCGCCGCGCCGAGCACTACGTCGGCACCAAGGTCATCCCGCTCGACGCGATCGTCGGCTCGGTCGACAAGGTGCGCGACTTCGACCGCCGGTTCCGTCCGACGTCGACCGTCAGCCGGCAGCGGTGGGAACGCCTGGCGCGGGCGAGCCGCGTCGGCGAGGTCATCCCGCCGATCGACGTCTACCAGGTCGGCGACTACTACTTCGTCCGCGACGGGCACCACCGCGTCTCGGTGGCACGCAGCCTGCGGGTCGACCTCATCGAGGCGAGGGTGACGGCGATCGAGACGTTCCTGGCGCCCGTCGGCATCGAGGCCCGGGCCGCGCTCGAGCTCAAGTTCTGGCGTCGGCTGATGCTGCAGCGCGTGCCGTTCTCGGGCGAGGCGCGCGCTGCGGTCGCCGTCAACGAGCCGTCGATGTACGGCGAGATCGCCGAGGCGGCCGAGGCCTGGGCGGCCCGCGCGATGCACGCCGAGGGCGCCTACATGGACCGCGAGACGATGGCGGCCCGCTGGTACGCCGAGGAGTTCCGGCCGGTCGTCGACATGATCGAGGAGGCCGGCGTCCGCGGCGACGACGAGCGCCCCGCCGAGGCCTACGTGCGGGTCGCGTGCGAGCGCTACCGCCTGATCCGCGAGCACGAGTGGAACGCCGAGGTGCTGGCGACCATCAAGAAGAACAAGAAGAAGCGCTAGGCCCCGGACACGAGCAGGCGGACCGGATCCCGGTGGGGATCCGGTCCGCTTCTGCGCACTTCCGGGCCGGGGTTACAGGCCGACCGTCAGGTTGTCGCCGGTGGCCGGGTCGAAGAGGTGCATCTGGTCGGTGTCGATGAACAGCGTCGTGTCGCTGTCCTCCGCGGCGTTGCTGGAGGCGTCGAGCGACACCACGAGCTGCGTGCGCAGGGAGTCGCTGTCGGACTCGCGGGCGAGCTCCTTGAGCTGGTCCTGCACCTTGGCCTCGGCCTCGTACGGCACGTACGCGTACTGCTGGTCGCCGAGCCACTCGCGGACGTCGATGTGTGCCGCGAACGTGCGCGACGAGTCGAGCTTGCCCTCCTCGATCACCGAGACGTCCTCGAAGTGCTCGGGACGGATGCCGGCCATCAGCAGGCCCTTGCCCTCGGTCTTCGCGGCCTTGTCGGCGGCCAGCGGGAACGTGCCGAACGGCAGCGTGACCTGGCCGTTCTCGACCGTCGCGGGCAGGAAGTTCATGGGCGGCGAGCCGATGAACCCGGCGACGAACAGGTTGACGGGCTGCTCGTAGAGCTCGCGGGGCGTGGCCAGCTGCTGCAGCACGCCGCGCTTCATGACGGCGACCCGGTCGCCGAGCGTCATGGCCTCGGTCTGGTCGTGCGTGACGTAGACCGTCGTGATGCCGAGCTTCTTCTGCAGGCGGGCGATCTCGGTGCGCATCTGCCCGCGCAGCTTGGCGTCGAGGTTCGACAGGGGCTCGTCGAACAGGAAGGCCTTGGCGTCGCGGACGATCGCGCGTCCCATCGCGACGCGCTGGCGCTGGCCGCCCGACAGGTTGGCGGGCTTGCGCTCGAGGTGCTCGTCGAGGTCGAGCGTCCTGCTGGCCTCGCGCACCTTGGCGTCGATGTCCTTGTCGCTCCACTTGGCCAGGCGCAGCGGGAACGCGATGTTCTCGTACACCGTGAGGTGCGGGTAGAGCGCGTAGTTCTGGAAGACCATCGACAGGTTGCGGTCGCGGGGAGCCAGGTCGTTGACCCGCTCGCCGCCGATCAGCATGTCGCCCGACGTGATGTCCTCGAGGCCGACGATCATGCGCAGGAGCGTGGACTTTCCGCAGCCCGAGGGGCCGACGAGGATCAGGAACTCCCCGTCGGCGACGTCGATGCTGACGTCGTTGACGGCCGGGAACCCGTCGCCGTACTTCTTGACGATGTTCTTCATCTCGATGGTGGCCATGTGATCAACCCTTCACTGCGCCGGCGGTCAGGCCGGCGACGATCTTGCGCTGGAAGAACAGGACGAGGACGACGATCGGGATCGTCGCCACGACGGCGCCCGCCGCGAGGAGCGACGCGGGCCGGTTGAACGGATCGGCGCCGACGAAGAACGACAGGGCCGCGGGGATCGGGCGGGCGTTCTCGGTCGAGGTCAGCGAGATGCCGAAGACGAAGTCGTTCCACGCGAAGAAGAACGTCAGGATCGCCGCGGTGAACACGCCGGGCGCCGCGAGCGGCACGATGACCTTGCGGAACGCCTGCCACGACGTCGCGCCGTCGACCTGGGCGGCCTGCTCCATCTCCCACGGGATCTCGCGGAAGAACGCCGACAGCGTCCAGATCGCGAGCGGCAGCGTGAACGACATGTACGGGATGATCAGGCCGAGCCACGTGTCGTAGATGCCGATCGTGCGCCACATGTCGAACAGCGGGCCGACCAGCGAGACGACGGGGAACATCGCGATCACGAGGGCCGTCGTGAGCACGAACTTCTTGCCCTTGAACTCCAGGCGCGCGATCGCGTAGGCGGCGAGGGTCGCGAGCGTCACCGACAGGATCGTGGCGATCAGCGAGATGCCGATCGAGTTGATGATCGAGCGGCGGAACTGGTCGTCCTGCAGCACGTCGGCGTAGTTGCTCCACCCCGCGCCGCCACCGCCGGACGGGAAGAAGCCGGGGGAGCCGTTGGTGACGGACTCCTGCGACTTGAACGACAGCGAGATGATCCACGCCACCGGCAGCAGGCACCAGACGAGGATCAGCGCGCAGCCGATGACGGTGCCGATGTTGTTCTTGAGGCCGGTCAGTGTCTTCGGCATGTCAGCCCTCCTGCCGTGCGTCGGCGAGATTGACCTTGAACAGCTTGACGATGATGAACGCCACCACCAGCACCGACAGGAACAGCAGCACCGAGAGCGCCGATCCGATGCCGAGCTGGAACTGCTCGATCACCTGCCGGTAGGTCAGGAACGAGATCGACTCGGTGCCGTTGGCGCCGGCCGTCATGACGAAGATGTTGTCGAAGATGCGGTAGGCGTCCAGCGCGCGGAACAGCACCGCGACCATGATCGCGGCCCGCATGTTGGGCAGGATCACCTTGTAGAGCCGCTGGAACCACGTGGCCCCGTCGACCTTGGCGGCCTCGAGCATGTCCTCCGACACCTGGGCCAGGCCCGCGAGCAGCAGCAGCGACATGAACGGCGTCGTCTTCCAGATCTCGGACGCCATGATCGCGATCAGCGACGAGTTGCGCTCGGCGAACCAGTTGAAGTCGGTGCCGATGAACGGCAGCCAGTCGTTGACGAAGCCGTTGGTGTTGGAGAAGGCGAACTGCCACGCGAAGCCCGACACCACGGTGATGACGCCGTACGGGATCAGGATCGACGTGCGGATGACTCCGCGGGCGAAGATCACCTTGTGCATGACCATCGCGAACGCGAAGCCGATGACGAGCTCGAACGCGACCGTGACGATCATGATGATGACCGTGACGAGGGTGTCGCGCCAGAACAGGCCGTCGGTCAGCGCCGTGACGTAGTTGTCGATGCCGATGAACTTGCGGTCGTCGGGCGCCGTCAGCGAGTACGTGAACAGCGACAGGTACAGCGCCCGCAGCATCGGGAACGCCGTCACCAGCAGCATCAGCGCCAGCGGCAGCGCGACGAGCTTGAGGGCCAGCCGGTTCTCCGAGCGCGAGCGGTCGGACGTCGGTTCCTTGTCCTTCTTGCCGTTGCCGGCCTTCGCCTCGTTGGCGATCACGGAGGTCATAGCAGCGCCTTCCCGCTCAGGACCGCCTCGAGGAAGGCGGCCGACTTCGCCGGCGTCGAGGGTCCGACGGACGTCGGGGAGTGCCAGCGCGACTGGATCGCGCTCGACACCTGGCTGTAGAAGGCGCTCTTCGGGCGGGGTCCGCCCGAGTCGACGCTCTCGCTCCACAGCGTCAGGAGCTCGGCGGGGTACGCCTCCTTGAGCTCGTCGGAGCCGTAGACCGACTGACGCGACGGCATCAGGCCCTCGTTGACGGCCAGGTCGGTCTGGGCCTGCGCGCTCGTGACGCAGACCGCGGCCTGCTGGGCGAGCTCGGGGTGCTTGCTGTACGCGCCGACACCGATGTCGATGCCGCCGATGGGGGGCTTGGACTCCTCGCCCTGGACGGTCTGGGGGTAACGCGCGAAGCCGAGGTCGCCGAGCTCGGCCTCGTCCTTCGGGCCGCCGGGCTTGCCGATCAGCCCTTCGTAGTTCTTGTAGACGAACGTCCAGTTCGTCATGAACTCACCGGCACCGTTCTCGGGGAACATCCGGCCGAGGCTCGTGCCCTCGTTGGACGTCGTGAAGTCGGGCTGGGTGGCACCGGACTTCGCGAGCTTCTCGATCACGGCGGCGGCGTCCTCGCCGGCCTTGGAGTCGATCGTGACCTTGGCGTCGCGGCCGTCCTCGACGGTCTCGGGGTCGAGGATGTTGCCGCCGGCGCCCTGGATCAGCGAATTGATCCACACGACGTAGGCCTCGTACTTGTTGGCCTGCACGCCGACCGTGCCGTCGTTGTCGGCGGCGGCGTCGATGACCTGGTCCCATGTGACGGGCTGCGTCATGTCGAGACCGGCGGCCTGCGCGAGCGACTTGCGGTACCAGAGCACCTGCGTGTTGGCCCACTGCGGAGCCGCGACGACCTTGTCCTCCCACGTGACGGTCTCGCCGGCCCCCTTCAGCACGTCATCGTCGAGCACCTGGTCGGCGAGCTCGCCCTCGAACGGCAGCAGCCAGTTCGCGTTGGCGAACTCCGGCACGAAGACCGGGTCGAGGCTCATGAGATCGGTCGAGCTGTCCTTGGCTGCCAGGCGGCGCGCGAGCTGCGTGCGCTGGTCGGTCGCGCTGGAGGGCAGCAGCTGGATCTTGATCGTGTAGTCGTCGGTGCTGCAGCTCTTGGCCAGGGCGTTGAGCGTGTCCTGGCCGTCCGGGTTGATGTACCAGTTCAGCGTGGGCTTGCCGCCGCCTCCGCCGCACGCGGCGAGGACGCTCATCGACAGCGCGGCGGCCGCGAGGCCGACGGTGGCCCTCGTGCTCCTGGTGGTCCTGCGGGCTGGTCGTCTCGTCATGTCTCCCCCTACCGGCCCTGTCACGTCCCGCGTCAGTGACACGGGTCACAGGGTGCTGACGAACCTATCCGCGTGTCCGGACGGCCGCAACATCGGGTCAGGCGTCGAGCCAGACCGCCTCGTCGGCACCCAGCAGGCGCACGGGCTCGATGTCGCTGCTCGTGGCCAGGATGACGGCGTCCTCGGGCAGCTCGACGGGCATCGCGCCGAGGTTGGCCAGCACCGTGACGGCCCCCTCGTCGGACGTGACCGTGAAGGCCAGGACGTCGGCGGGGTGGCCGTCGAGCCACGTGAGCTCGCCGCGACCGAGACGACGCTCGCGGCGCAGGCGCAGCAGCGTCGTGTAGACGTCGAGGGTCGAGCCGACGACGCCGCGCTGGCGGTCGGCGGCGAGCGCACCGTACTCGGCGGGCTGGGGGAGCCACGACTGCGCGCCGGGGCCGAAGCCGTACGACGGGTCGCCGCCCTCCCACGCGACGGGCACCCGGCACCCGTCGCGCCCCTTCGACGCGCCGCCGGTGCGCGCGAACGTGGGGTCCTGCCGCGAGTCGTCGGGCAGCTGCGTGGCCTCGGGCAGGCCGAGCTCCTCGCCCTGGAAGAGGTAGGCCGAGCCCGGCAGTGCGAGCATCACGGCCGTCGCGGCGCGGGCGCGTCGCAGGCCGACCACCGCGTCGGGCTGCGGGTCGTCCGGCCCGATGCCGGCGATCTTCTGCAGGCCCGGGTGCTGCGGGTACCCCAGCCGCGAGGCGTGGCGGACGACGTCGTGGTTCGACAGCACCCACGTCTGCGGAGCCCCGATCGCGGCGACCTGCTCGAGCGAGTGCGTGATGGTCTCGCGCTGGTCGGCCGCGAGCCACGGCGTCATGAGGTACTCGAAGTTGAACGACTGGTGCAGCTCGTCGGGGCGGACGTAGCGCGCCAGCGCCTCGCCCGGCAGCACCCACGCCTCGGCGCACAGGATGCGGTCGGCGTCCTCTCCCTCTCGCGCGTACGAGTCGGCGATGCGCCGCCAGTCGCGGTAGATCTCGTGGACGCCCGGCTGGTCCCACATGGGCAGCCGGGACGTCGGGCTGACGGAGTCGTCGTCGTCCACGTCGGCGTCGGGCAGGCCGTCGGCCTTGACCATCCCGTGCGCGACGTCGATGCGGAAGCCGTCGACGTCACGGTCGAGCCAGAAGCGCAGGACGCCCTGCATCTCATCGCGCACCTCGGGGTTCGTCCAGTCGAGGTCGGGCTGGCTGGTGTCGAACATGTGCAGGTACCACTGGCCGGGCCGGCCGTCGGGCTCGGTGACGCGGGTCCACGCGCGTCCGCCGAACTTGCTGGGCCAGTTGTTGGGCGGCAGCTCGCCGGACTCGCCGAGGCCGTCGCGGAACAGATAGCGGGCGCGCTCGGGGCTGCCCGGGGCCGCCGCGAGGGCCGCCCGGAACCACGGGTGCTCGCTCGAGGTGTGGTTGGGGACGATGTCGACGACGACCCGCAGGTCGAGCTCGTGGGCCCGCGCGACGAGTGCGTCGAAGTCGTCGAGCGTGCCGAAGACGGGGTCGACGTCGCGGTAGTCGGCGACGTCGTAGCCCGCGTCGTTCTGCGGCGACGTGTAGAAGGGGGACAGCCACACGGCGTCGACGCCCAGCTCGGCCAGGTGCGGGAGCCTCGACGTGATGCCGGGCAGGTCGCCGATCCCGTCGCCGTCGGAGTCGGCCCACGACCGGGGGTAGATCTGGTAGATCACGGCGTCGCGCCACCAGGGCGTGATGGTCATGGTCGGGTCCTCCCGGTCGCACGCTACGTTACTGAACATGTCGCAACGTACC
Organism: Aeromicrobium sp. CFBP 8757; assembly: GCF_014841755.1. NCBI lineage: Bacteria > Bacillati > Actinomycetota > Actinomycetes > Propionibacteriales > Nocardioidaceae > Aeromicrobium > Aeromicrobium sp. CFBP 8757. Next base: position 66,248 of record NZ_JACYUM010000004.1, on the reverse strand, counting down.
CTCGTCCTGATCAAGCCCGACGCAGTGCGTCGGGGACTCGTCGGCCAGATCCTGTCGCGCTTCGAGTCGAAGGGACTGACCCTCGTGGCGCTCGAGCAGCGCACGATCGACGCGGCCCAGGCCGACGCCCACTACGCCGAGCACGTCGAGCAGCCGTGGTACCCGCCGCTGCGCGACTTCGCGACGTCCGGCCCGCTCGTGGCGCTGGTGCTCGAGGGCGACGAGGCGATCTCGGTCGTCCGCCTGCTCAACGGCGTGACCGACGGCCGCGCCGCCGCCCCCGGCACGATCCGCGGCGACCTGTCGCTGTCGAACCGCGAGAACCTGGTGCACGCGTCCGACTCCGAGGAGTCGTCGGCGCGCGAGATCGCGCTCTGGTTCCCGCACTTCTGACGCGCGTCGTCGTCCGGCCGGTCCGGACGACTACAGCGCGACGGTGCCGCTGACGCCCACGACGGTGTCGCCGCCGACCCAGACGTCGTCGTCGACCCGCTCGACGTGCACGCGGCCTCGCCGCCCGAGCCGCGTGCCCTGGGCCGCGACGTAGGAGTCGGTGGCCAGGCCCGATCCGATCAGCCACTGGCCGATCGCGGCGTTGAGGCTGCCGGTGACGGGGTCCTCGCCGGGCGAGCCCGGGTAGAAGGCGCGCACCTCGACGTCGGCGGGTCCGCCGGGGGCGTGGGGTCCGACGACGCCGACCTTGTCGAGCTCGCCGAAGCCGCGGGGCTCGATCGCGAGGACGGCGTCGGCGCTGCGCAGCAGCAGCGCGATCCATCCCGGGCCGTTGTCGGCCCACTGCGCGCCGATGACGTCGGCGCGGTCGATGCCGAGCGCGTCGGCGACCTGCCGCACGTCCGCCTCGTCGACCGGTCCGCCGCGGCGCAGCGGGGGAGCCGCGAAGGCGAGCCGTGAGCCGTCCTCGCGCACCCGCACCAGACCGGCACCGCACTCCTGCACCAGCTGTCCGGGCCGCTGAGGCTCGCCGCCGGCGGCGAGCCACGCCCGCGCCGACCCCAGCGTGGGGTGGCCCGCGAAGGGCAGCTCGCCACCCGTCGTGAAGATGCGCAGCCGGTAGTCGGCGGCGGGATCGGTCGGGGCGAGCAGGAACGTGGTCTCGGACAGGTTGGTCCAGCGCGCGAAGGCGGCCATCTGCTCGTCGTCCAGCCCGTCGGCGTCGTGCACCACGGCGACGGGGTTGCCGTACATGAGCTCGTCGGTGAACACGTCGACCTGGGTGAACCGCATGCCCCGACCCTATCGACGCACGTCGTGTGATCGGGACGCACGATCCTGAGAGGTTGGGGTCGTCCCAGCGACCCTGATGTCTCAGGCATGGTCGCGTCACCTCGACGGACACGGTGACGTCGAAGTTCCCCATCACGGCCTGACGCGCGGGGTGGGGGCGTGACCCGTACGGTGGGGGACGAGCTCGCACCGTCACTTACCTGGAGGTCCCATGTCGTTCCGCCTGTCCCACGTCCCGCTGCGTCTGACCGCCGGGTCCTTCATCCTCAACTCCGGCCTGTCGAAGTGGTCGGCCGACGCCGAGACCGCGCAGCAGCTGCACGGCTTCGCCGCCGGCACGTACCCCGCGGTCCAGAAGGTCGAGCCGCCCATCTTCGTCAAGGCCCTCGCCGCCGGCGAGATCGCCCTCGGCGCGGCGCTGCTGCTGCCCGGCGTGTCGTCGACCAAGGCCGGCGCCGGTCTCGTCGCGTTCTCGGGCGGCCTGCTCGGCCTGTACGCCAAGACGCCCGGCATGCGCGACGGCATCCGCCCGACGCAGCAGGGCACCGCGATCGCCAAGGACGTCTGGCTGCTCGGCATCGGCAGCAGCCTCGTGATCGACGGCAGCGGCGACAGCCACAAGGTGCGCAAGGCCGAGCGCAAGACGGCCCGCGCCGAGCGCAAGGCCGCTCGCCTCGAGCGCAAGAACTCCTCCGACGGCCTCGTGTCGAAGAAGCAGAAGAAGGCGCTGAAGAAGTCGACCAAGAAGGCCAAGAAGAAGGCTGCCAAGACCCTCGCGAAGGCCTCCTCGCACTGATCGACCCGCGGCCGGGCGGGGCCGGGTGCCACGGGGGCCTGCGACACTGGACCCCATGGCCACCCACCCCACGCCCGACGCCCAGGTGCTCGCCGGCCGCCCGTTCCCGCTGGGTGCCCACCCCGAGGCGGGCGGCGTCCGGTTCGCGGTCGCGAGCCGCGTCGCCGAGCGTGTCGAGCTGTGCCTCGTCGACGACGAGGGCGCCGAGCGCCGCATCGAGCTGACCGAGCGGACGTTCGGCGTCTGGCACGGCCTGGTCCCGGGTGTCACGCCCGGCCAGAAGTACGGCTTCCGCGTCCACGGTCCGTACGACCCGGCGACGGGGCTGCGGTGCAATCCGCACAAGATCCTGGTCGACCCGTACGCGCGCCGCATCAGCGGCACGACGACCGATCTCGACGCCGCCCTCGGGTACGCCGACGACCCGGACGGGCCCCCGAGCACGGTCGACTCGCTCGGCAGCGTGCCGCTCAGCGTGGTGACCAGCCCCGGCGGGCCCGACACCGGCGTCAAGCCCGAGATCCCGTTCGAGGAGACCGTGGTCTACGAGCTGCACGTCAAGGGGTTCACGGCGCGGCACCCCGACGTCCCCGAGGCGTTGCGCGGCACCTACCTCGGTCTGGCACACCCGGCCGTCATCGACTACCTGGTGCGCCTCGGCGTCACGGCCGTCGAGCTCCTGCCGGTGCAGGCGTTCAGCGACGAGCCGTCGCTGGTGCGCGACGGACGCCACAACTACTGGGGCTACTCGCCGCTCGGCTACTTCGCCCCCCACGCGGGCTACGCCAGCGAAGCGGGTCGCGAGGTCGAGGAGTTCCGCACGATGGTCGCGGCACTGCACGCCGCCAACATCGAGGTCATCGTCGACGTCGTCTACAACCACACGTGCGAGGGCGGCCCCGACGGGCCGACCGTGAGCTTCCGCGGCTACGAGGCCACGGCCTACTACCTGCACGACGACGACGGCCACATGGCCGACATCACGGGGTGCGGCAACACGCTCGAGGCGAGCTCGCCGACCGTCATCCGCCTGGTCACCGACTCGCTGCGCTACTGGACGACCGAGCTCGGCGTCGACGGCTTCCGGTTCGACCTCGCCAGCACCATGGGACGTCCGCGCGGTGGCGCGTTCGACGCCGACTCGGCGCTGCTGACCGCGATCACGACCGATCCGGTCCTCTCGCGGTGCAAGCTCGTCGCCGAGCCGTGGGACGCGACGGGCGAGGGCTACAAGGTCGGCTTCTTCGCGGCCCAGTGGGCCGAGTGGAACGGCGTCTACCGCGACACCGTCCGCGACTTCTGGCGCGGCGCGACGGGTGTCGACGACCTGGCGTACCGGCTCTCGGGCTCGTCCGACCTCTACGACCACACGCTGCGCCGTCCGTGGCAGTCGATCAACTTCGTCAACGCCCACGACGGGTTCACGCTGCGCGACCTCGTGTCGTACGACGAGAAGCACAACGAGGCCAACGGCGAGGACAACCGCGACGGCACCAACGACAACCGCTCGTGGAACCACGGCGTCGAGGGCGAGACCGACGACGCCGACGTGACGGCGCTGCGGGCCCGCCAGGCGCGCAACCTGTTCGCGACGCTGCTGCTGTCGACCGGCACCCCGATGTTCGTGGCCGGCGACGAGCGCTGGCGCACCCAGCACGGCAACAACAACGCGTACTGCCTCGACGACCCGACGTCGTGGGTCGACTGGGACGAGTCGCCGGAGTCCGAGCAGATGCTGGCGTTCGCCCGGCGGGTCGTGTTCCTGCGCGCCAACAGCCCCGCGCTGCGCCAGCCCGAGTTCTTCGACGGGCGCACCACGCCCACGGGTCGTCCCGACCTGATCTGGCTGAGGCCCGACGGCCAGGAGATGGACGAGGAGGCGTGGGCCGCCGACGAGTGCCGCACGCTCGGCATGTGGATCGACGGCTCCAACAGCCAGTCGCGCACCCGCGAGGGCGAGCTGCAGGCCGATCACTCGTGGCTGCTGCTGATGCACGCCGGCGCCGAGCCGGTCGAGGTGACGCTGCCCGGCGCCGAGTTCGGGACGACGTTCGAGCCGGTGCTCGACACCACCACGCCCGACGGCGCGCCGCGGTCCGACGAGCCCCTGCCGGCCGGTGCCGTCGTGACGCTCGCAGGGCGGTCGCTGCTGCTGCTGGAGGCCCCGCGAGAGCGATGACACAGTGTGAGACCGGGCGTGGGCGGGTACAGCATCGCCCGTGACCAACAGCCCACGTCTCATCGCCGTCGCCGAGCCCCGCCGCGCCGAGGCCGTCGTCCTAGTCCTGCACGGCGGGGCGAGCCGGCGGGACGACCCGCGCGTCAGCCCGACGCAGCTCTCGGTGCTGCGCATGATCCCGATCGCGCAGCGCGTCGCGAAGGCCGACCGGCGCCGCATCGCGGTGTACCGCCTGCTCAACTCGACGAGGGGCTGGGACACCCGCCACACGCCGGTCGACGACGTCCACTGGGCGATCGACCAGCTGCGCCACGGATTCGGTTCCGACCTGCCGGTCGGGCTCGTGGGCCACTCGCTCGGAGGGCGGGCCGCGATCCTGGCCGCCGATCGTCCCGAGGTGCGCAGCGTCGTGGCGCTCAACCCGTGGGTCTACCCGACCGACGGCGACATCGACCTGCACGGCCGGCGGGTGCTGGTCGTGCACGGCACCGACGACCGCATCGCGCCCGCCGACCGCTCCGCCGACGCCGCGCGGCGCCTCGCCCGCTCCGCCGACGTCTCGTACGTCCGCGTCTCCGGTGGCAAGCACGCCATGCTGCGGCGGGGCCGCGAGTTCGAGCGGCTCGCCGCCGACTTCGCCGCGGCGACGCTGCTCGACGACCGCACACCCCGTGGTGTCGTGGCGCAGGCGCTGGCGGGGGAGTCCCCGATTGAGATCTGATCGGCGGGTTGTTGCATCACGAGCCAGGCATGGAAGGCTGGGTACCGGACTTCCAAGAGCACGACAGGACCGACCACACAGGAGCGTGCATGACTGGCCGTCTGGGCATCGACGACGTCACCCCCGAGGTGGCAGGGGGACGCGACCCCGCGAAGGCCGTGGTGGGTGAGCACGTCCCCGTCACGGCGACGGTCTGGCGCGAGGGGCACGACGCCGTCGCCGCCACGGTCGTCTGGTGGGGGCCGGACGGTGCCGAGCGCACGTCCCGCATGGCCGAGGTCGGCACCGGCCTCGACCGCTTCGCGACGACGATCGTGCCCGACGCACCCGGCACCTGGACGTTCCGCGTCGACGCCTGGGGCGATCCGTGGGCCACGTGGACGCACGCCGCGTCGGTCAAGCAGGCCGCCGGCCAGAGCGCGGCCGAGCTCGCGAACGACCTCGAGATCGGCGCCCGCCTCCTCGACCTGCGGGCCGGGCACGCCGCGTCGCTGAGCGATGCCGCCGCGGCGCTGCGCGACGCGACCCTGCCGCTCGACGAGCGTCTCGCCCCGGCGCTGGGCGACGTCGTGCAGGCGGCGATGCACGACGAGCCCGTCCGCGAGCTGCTGACCCAGGGCGTGCCGCACACGCTGACGGTCGACCGCACCCGCGCCGCCTTCGGCTCCTGGTACGAGCTGTTCCCGCGGTCGACCGGTGGCGTCGACAAGAACGGCGTTGCCCGCCACGGCACGTTCAAGACCACCGCGAAGGCGCTCGACCGAGTCGCGCAGATGGGCTTCGACGTCGTGTACTTCCCGCCGATCCACCCCATCGGGCGGCTCAACCGCAAGGGCAGGGACAACACGCTCACGCCGACGCCCGACGACGTCGGGTCGCCGTGGGCCATCGGCGCGGCCGAGGGCGGGCACGACGCCGTCCACCCCGCGCTCGGCACCTTCAAGGACTTCGACGCCCTCGTGCGCCGCGCCGCGAAGCTCGGCCTCGAGGTCGCGCTCGACCTCGCGCTGCAGGCCGCCCCCGACCACCCGTGGGCGTCCGAGCACCCCGAGTTCTTCACGGTGCTGCCCGACGGCACGATCGCGTACGCCGAGAACCCGCCCAAGAAGTACCAGGACATCTACCCCCTGAACTTCGACAACGATCCCGACGCGGCATTCGCCGAGATGCTGCGCATCACGATGGTCTGGGTCGAGCGGGGCGTGCGCATCTTCCGCGTCGACAACCCGCACACCAAGCCGACGAGCTTCTGGGCGTGGCTCATCGCGACGGTCAAGCAGACCCATCCCGACGTGCTGTTCCTCGCCGAGGCGTTCACCCGGCCGGCCCGCCTCTACGGGCTGGGCCGCGCGGGCTTCACGCAGAGCTACACGTACTTCACGTGGCGCACCACGAAGGCCGAGATCGTGGAGTTCGCCGAGGAGATCCGCGACCGCTGGGACGAGTCGCGGGCCAACCTGTTCGTCAACACCCCCGACATCCTGCCCGAGCACCTGCAGGTCGGCGGGCCCGCGATGTTCGCGATCCGTGCGGCGCTCGCGTCGACGCTGTCGCCGACGTGGGGCGTGTACTCCGGCTTCGAGCTGTTCGAGCACGAGCCGCAGAAGCCCGGCAGCGAGGAGTACCTGCACTCGGAGAAGTTCGAGCTCAGGCCCCGCGACTGGGCGGCCGCTCTGGCCGAGGGACGCTCGCTCGAGCCGTGGCTCACGCGCCTCAACGAGATCCGGCGGGCCCACCCGGCGCTGCAGCAGATGCGCACCCTGCACGTCCACGACGTCGACCACGACGCCCTGGTCGCCTACTCCAAGCAGGACCCCGCGACGGGCGACACGGTGCTCGTCATCGTCTCGCTCGACCCGCACGAGGCCCGCGAGGGCACGATCCACCTCGACCTGCCGGCCCTCGGTCTGCGCTGGGACGACCGCCTGGTCGCCCACGACGAGGTCACCGGCGAGACGTACGAGTGGGGGGCCGAGAACTACGTGAGACTCGACCCGCACCGTGCCGTCGCCCACATCATCACCCTTCAGCGCAAGCCTGAGCAGCCCGAGAGAGAGCTCACATGACCGACGACCTGACCACCGAGGCGAACGACGCGCCCGCCCCCGACGCGGCCCTCGACGGGCTCGACGACATCCCGCACACGGGTGAGGGCGTCGAGGAGGACGGCACGCTCGTCCAGCCGAACTCGGACGACTTCGAGCACGCCCACCAGGCCGCCGCCAGGCCCGACTGGTTCAAGCACGCCGTGTTCTACGAGGTGCTCGTGCGCGCCTTCGCCGACTCCAACGGCGACGGCACGGGCGACCTGCGCGGTCTGGCGGGCAAGCTCGACTACCTGCAGTGGCTCGGCGTCGACTGCCTGTGGCTGCCGCCGTTCTACGCCTCGCCCCTGCGCGACGGCGGCTACGACATCAGCGACTTCCGCGCGGTGCTGCCCGAGTTCGGCACGGTCGACGACTTCGTCTTCCTGCTCGAGGAGGCGCACAAGCGCGACATCCGCGTCATCACCGACCTCGTCCTCAACCACACGTCCGACGCGCACCCGTGGTTCCAGCAGTCGCGCAACGACCCCGAGGGCCCGTACGGCGACTACTACGTGTGGAGCGACGACGACTCGAAGTACTCCGACGCGCGCATCATCTTCGTCGACACCGAGACGTCGAACTGGACCTACGACCCCGTGCGGGGCCAGTTCTTCTGGCACCGGTTCTTCAGCCACCAGCCCGACCTGAACTTCGAGAACGCCGAGGTGCGCGAGGCGATGATCGACGTCCTGCGCTTCTGGCTCGACCTCGGCATCGACGGGTTCCGCCTCGACGCCGTGCCCTACCTGTTCGAGGAGGAGGGCACCAACGGCGAGAACCTCCCGCGCACGCACGAGTACCTGCGCGAGGTGCGCGCCACGATCGACCGCGAGTACCCCGGCCGCATCCTGCTGGCCGAGGCCAACCAGTGGCCCGCCGACGTCGTGGAGTACTTCGGCGACCCGGCCGTCGGCGGCGACGAGTGCCACATGGCGTTCCACTTCCCGCTGATGCCGCGCATCTTCATGGCGGTGCGCCGCGAGTCGCGCTTCCCGATCTCGGAGATCCTGCAGCAGACGCCCGAGATCCCGTCCGGCACGCAGTGGGGCATCTTCCTGCGCAACCACGACGAGCTGACGCTCGAGATGGTCTCGGACGAGGAGCGCGACTACATGTACGCGGAGTACGCCAAGGACCCGCGCATGAAGGCCAACATCGGCATCCGACGCCGGCTCGCGCCGCTGCTCGACAACGACCGCAACCAGCTCGAGCTGTTCACGGCGATGCTGCTGAGCCTGCCCGGCTCGCCCGTCCTCTACTACGGCGACGAGATCGGCATGGGCGACAACATCTGGCTGGGCGACCGCGACGCGGTCCGCACGCCGATGCAGTGGTCGCCCGACCGCAACGCGGGCTTCTCGCGCTCCGACCCGGGCCGGGTCTACCTGCCGCCGATCATGGACCCGACGTACGGCTACGAGGCGATCAACGTCGAGGCGCAGCAGGACAACGCCGCGTCGCTGCTCAACTGGACCCGCCGCATGATCGCGATCCGCAAGCAGCACAGCGCGTTCGCCGAGGGCGAGTTCATCGACCTGGGCGGCTCCAACCCCAGCGTGCTGGCCTACCTGCGGCGCTGGGAGCGTCCGGACGGCGAGCTCGACGTCGTGCTGTGCGTCAACAACCTGTCGAGGTTCCCGCAGCCTGTCGAGCTCGAGCTCGGGACGTACGAGGGATTCACGCCGGCCGAGCTGACCGGCAACGTCCGGTTCCCCCGGATCGGCGAGCTGCCGTACCTGCTGACGCTGCCGGGCCACGGCTTCTACTGGTTCCAGCTGTCGGAGCGCGGCGACGAGGGCGAGCGGAGGAGCAAGGTATGAGCGGACCCCTGGACACCACCGAGACCGGCGGCGAGACGCACGACGGGGTGGCGGACGCGCTCGCGGCGCTGCTGCCCGAGTGGCTGCCGACGCAGCGGTGGTTCGCGGGCAAGGACCGCGACATCACGGCCGTGCGCGCGCTGAGCTGCACGACCGTCACGGAGGGCGACCCCCTGCTGCTGCACCTCGTCGTCGAGGTCGAGCAGGACGGCCGTCTCGAGCCGTACCAGCTGCTGGTCGGCAGCCGCCGTGCGGAGGTTCCCGACGTGGCGGCGTCCGCGACGATCGGCGAGGTCGACGGCGCGACGTACTACGAGGCGTCCGGCGACGCCGACCTCACCGCCGCGCTGCTCGACCGGATGGTCGACGGCGCCCTGGTCGACGGCCTGCTGTTCGAGACCGAGCCCGGCGCCGAGCTGACGGCGGGCCTGCGCGCCCACCCCATCACGACCGAGCAGAGCAACACCTCGCTGGTGTACGGGTCGCAGTACATCCTCAAGCTGTTCCGCAAGCTGTCGCCCGGCCTCAACAAGGACCTGCGCCTGCACCGCGCCCTGCGCGAGGTCGGCTCGCAGCACATCGCCGAGCCGCTCGGGTCGATCAGCGGCACGCTCGACGGCGAGCCCACGACGATCGGCATGCTGCAGCGGTTCATGCCCGACGCCGTCGACGGCTGGGTCATGGCGAGCACCAGCGTGCGCGACCTGATGGCCGATCCCTCGGTCTCGCCCGAGGACCTCGGCGGCGACTTCGCCGGCGAGGCCTCGCGGCTGGGTCGCGCGGTCGCCGACGTCCACGCCGACCTGCGGGCCGCGCTCGGCACGGAGGACGCCGACGCCGCCGAGCTCGAGCGCACCGTGACGGTGATGCTCGAGCGGCTCGACCGCGTCGCGGACGACGTCCCCGAGCTCGTCCCGCACGTCCCCGGGCTGCGCGCCGCGTTCGACGCGATGCGGCACCACGAGGTGCCCGTGCAGATGCAGTCCATCCACGGCGACCTGCACCTCGGCCAGGTGCTGCGCACGCTGAGCGGCTGGCTGATCCTCGACTTCGAGGGCGAGCCCGCCGCCTCGGTGGCCGAGCGCTCACGGCTGCGGTCGGCGCTGCGCGACGTCGCCGGCATGCTGCGCTCGTTCGACTACGCGGCGCAGCAGCTGCTGGTCGGCGGGCCCGACGACCCCGTGCTCGCCGACGTCGCGATGCGGTGGGCGCGGCGCAACCGCGACGCGTTCTGCGACGGCTACGCCGAGGTCGCGGGCACCGACCCGCGCGACGCCGCCGTCCTGCTGCGCGCGCTCGAGCTCGACAAGGCCGTGTACGAGGTCGCGTACGAGCACGCCAACCGTCCCGACTGGCTCTCGGTGCCCCTCGCGTCGATCGAGCGCCTCATGACCGAAGGACCCTCATGACCACGCAGCACGACTGGCCGGCCAGCATCGGCGAGCTCGACCTCCACCTGATCGGCGAGGGGCGCCACGAACGGCTCTGGGACGTCCTCGGCGCGCACGTCCGCACCCTCGACGACGCCGATGGCACCGCGGTCGACGGCACGTCGTTCGCGGTGTGGGCACCCCACGCCCGCGCGGTGCAGGTCATCGGCGACTTCAACTTCTGGGGCGGCGGCGACCACGCGATGCGTCCGATCGGCGCCGGGGTGTGGGACCTGTTCGTCCCGGGTGTCGGCGCCGGCACGGCCTACAAGTTCCGCATCGAGGGACCCGACGGCGCGTGGCACGAGAAGGCCGACCCGATGGCGTTCGGCACCGAGGTGCCGCCCGCGACGGCCTCGGTCGTCACGACCGCCACCCACCGGTGGGCCGACGACGCGTGGATCGCCGACCGTGCGTCCCGCACGCCGCTCGCCTCGCCCATGAGCATCTACGAGGTGCACCTCGGGTCGTGGCGTCCCGGGCTCGACTACCGCGAGCTGGCCGACGAGCTCGGCGACTACCTGACCGAGACGGGCTTCACGCACGTCGAGCTGATGCCGGTCGCCGAGCACCCGTTCGGCGGGTCGTGGGGCTACCAGGTGACGTCGTACTACGCGCCGACGTCGCGGTTCGGGTCGCCCGACGACTTCCGCTGGTTCGTCGACCAGCTGCACCAGCGCGGCATCGGCGTCATCGTCGACTGGGTGCCCGCGCACTTCCCGAAGGACGAGTTCGCGCTGGCCCGCTTCGACGGCACCCCGCTCTACGAGCACCCCGACCCGCGCCGGGGCGAGCAGCCCGACTGGGGCACGTACGTGTTCGACTTCGGACGTCGCGAGGTGCGCAACTTCCTCGTCGCCAACGCGCTGTACTGGTTCGAGGAGTTCCACCTCGACGGCCTGCGCGTCGACGCGGTCGCGTCGATGCTCTACCTCGACTACTCGCGCAACGACGGCGAGTGGGTGCCGAACCAGCACGGCGGCCGCGAGAACCTCGAGGCCGTCCAGCTGCTGCAGGAGCTCAACGCGACGGTCTACAAGCACCACCCGGACGTCATGATGATCGCCGAGGAGTCGACGGCGTGGCCCGGCGTCAGCCGTCCGACCGACGGCGGGGGGCTCGGCTTCGGCTTCAAGTGGAACATGGGCTGGATGCACGACACGCTGTCGTACCTCGGCCACGACCCCATCCACCGCTCGTACCACCACGGCGAGATGACGTTCTCGATCGACTACGCGTTCACCGAGAACTTCGTGCTCCCGCTGTCGCACGACGAGGTCGTGCACGGCAAGGGCTCCCTGTGGGGCCGCATGCCGGGCGACGCGTGGAACAAGGCGGCCGGCGTCCGCGGGCTGCTGGCGTTCATGTGGGCCCACCCGGGCAAGCAGATGCTGTTCATGGGCGGCGAGTTCGGCCAGGAGTCGGAGTGGGCCGAGTCGCGCTCGCTCGACTGGGGCCAGCTCGACGACCCCCTGCACCTGGGCATCCTGCACCTCGTGACCGACCTCAACGCGTTCTACCGCTCGGCACCCGCGCTGTGGACGATCGACGACCGTCCCGAGGGGTTCCGGTGGATCGACGCCAGCGACACCGCGGGCAACGTCATCGCCTTCGTGCGCACGGGGTCGGACGGCTCGCAGGTCGCCTGCGTCGCGAGCTTCGCGGGGGAGCCGCACCACGACTACCGCATCGGCCTGCCGTCGGGAGGCACGTGGCGCGAGGTGCTCAACACCGATGCCGAGATCTACGGCGGCTCGGGCGTCGGCAACCTCGGCGCGGTCGAGGCCGAGGACGTCCCGCTGCACGGCTTCGAGCACTCAGCGGTGCTGCAGCTGCCCCCGAGCGGCGTCCTCTGGCTGACCCCGACCACCTGATCCGGCTGTGCTCGGCCCCCACCATGGGCCGAGCGCAGCGAGGCTGGCGCCCACGCGAAGCGTGGAGGCGACGGAGTCGCCTGCGGGCGTAGCCCGCGCGCCCCTAGTGGTGGTGGGCGGACAGCACGACGCGCTGCAGCACGCGCAGCGAGCCCGTGACCGACCGCTCGACGAACTCACCGCCGTCGAGGGCCTGACGGTAGATGCGGTAGGGCGCCTGGCCGCCGTCGGCCGGGTCGGGGAAGACGTCGTGGATCACCAGGACGCCCCCGAGCCGCACCTGCGGCGCCCAGCCCCGGAAGTCGGCCTGCGCGGCCTCGTCGGTGTGGCCGCCGTCGACGAAGACCAGGTCGAGCGGCGTCTGCCACCACCGCGAGATCGCCGACGAGCGACCCACCATCGCGACCACGACGTCCTCGAGGCCCGAGTCGGCGATCGCGCGCCGGGCGAACGGCAGGGTGTCCATCAGTCCCACGTGCGGGTCGACGAGCGACTCGTCGTGGTACTCCCAGCCCGGCTGCTGCTCCTCCGAGCCGCGGTGGTGGTCGATCGTCACGACGGTCGAGCCCGTCACCGACGCCGCGTGGGCGAGGTAGATCGTCGACTTGCCGCAGTACGTGCCGATCTCGAGCGCGACGCCGCCCTCGCGCAGGTGCTCGACCGCGGCGGCGTGCAGGGCCAGCCCCTCGTCGGCGGGCATGAACCCCTTGGTCGCCTCGACCAGCGAGACCAGCGCGTCGGGCAGCGTCACGGGAGCCGGGGCGGCGGCGGAGGCATCGGCGCCGGGTGCGCGGTCGTCGGGTGCCTGGGGGGAGGGGGTCACAGGGGACACGGGGTCTCGACCTTCCAGTCGCGGAGCAGGGGCAGGCCGGTGCCGCGGAACAGCCCGCTGCCCGGCGTGGTGCGCGACAGCGCGTCGGCGGCGAGCACGACGGTGGCGGCGGTCCAGGTGGTGCGCTCGACGGGCCACCTGACGTCGTCCTCGTAGACCAGGCCGGTCCAGTAGGAGCCGTCCGGGTCGCGCAGGTGCTGCATGTCGGCCAGCAGGGCGACGGCGTCGTCGCCGCGCCCGACGGCGTCGAGGGCCAGCACGAGCTCGCACGTCTCGGCGCCCGTGACCCAGTTGTTCGGCGTCACGCAGCGCACACCGCGCCCCGGCACGACGTAGTCGTCCCACCGGTCGTGCAGGCGTGCACCGGCCGCGTCCGCGGACATCGCGCCGCCCAGCACCGGGTAGTACCAGTCCATCGAGTGCGGCTTCTCGACGAACACCCCGGGGTGCTCGTCGAGCGCGTGACGCAGTCGCGCGGCCGCGAGCTCCCAGTCGGGGCGCGCCGCCCCCACGAGCTCGGCCAGCGCGACACCGCATCGCAGGCTCAGGTGGATGCTGGCGTTGCCCGTCACGAGCGCCTCGGAGACCAGCCGGCCGTCGGCGGACGCCCACACGACCGCGCCGTCGTCGCGCTGCATCATCAGGGCGGCGTCGAGCCCCCGCTCGACGACGGGCCACATCGTCTCGGCGAACGTCCGGTCGCCCGTCACGAGCCAGTGGTGCCACACGCCGGTGGCGACGTACGCGCAGAAGTTGGAGTCGACGTGCGCGTCGGTGACGACCTCGCCGTCGTAGCGGATCGCCCACGAGCCGTCGTCGCGCTGGGTCGACCGCGACCACTCGTACGCGCGGGCCGCCTCGTCGAGCCGGCCCGCGGCGCTGAGCCCCATCGCCGCCTGCACGTGGTCCCACGGATCGGTGTGACCGCCCTCGAACCACGGGATCGCGCCGGACGCGAGCTGCGTCCGGGCGATCGCGTCAGCCGTCTGCGCGACCTGCGCGGCGGTCAGGACGCCTGCGACGTGGGGGAGCGGGTGCGGCATTCAGAACGGCTTGGTGAAGTAGAGCGCGACGCTCTTGCCGATGACGGGGTCGAGCGCCCGCTCGGCCAGGCGCGTCGCCGCCGGGGCCTTCATCATGTCCCACACCAGCAGGCGGTGGTAGGCGCGCACGAGGGGGTGCTGGTCGCGGTCGACGCCGACGGCGCACTTGATCCACCAGTAGGGGGAGTGCAGGGCGTGCGCGTGGTGGCGGTGCGTCGTGGTCAGCCCGTGCGCCTCGACCATGGCCTGCAGCTCGTCGGCCTTGAAGATGCGGATGTGCCCGCCCTCGTTGGCGTGGTACTCGTCCGACAGCGCCCAGCAGATGCGCTCGGGCAGCCACCGCGGCACCGTGACGGCCAGGGTGCCGCCGGGGGCCGTGATGCGCACGAGCTCTGCGACGGCCTGCTCGATCTCGGGCACGTGCTCGAGGATCTCCGAGGCCAGCACGACGTCGAACTCGCCGTCGTCGTAGGGCATGTCGAGGATCGTGCCGACCGTGACACGGGCCGTTCCGCCGGGCGGCACCTCGCCGACCTCGGCCATCGCGCCGAACATGTCGTCGACGCCCTTGAGCTCGACCTCGTCCATGTCGAACGCCGTCACGTCGGCGCCGCGGCGCAGGGCCTCGTAGGAGTGGCGGCCGGCTCCGGCACCGACGTCGATGAAGCGGGTGCGTCGGCCGACCCGCAGGCGGTCGAAGTCAACGGTCAGCATGGGGTCGTCCTCGTGGTCAGGGGTGGCGGTGGTCAGGGGTGGCTGGTCCGTGCGGCGGCGACGGCCTCGGCGTAGGCCTCGACGGTCTTCTCGGCGACCGCCGTCCAGCTGTAGCGCTCGAGCGCGCGGCGGCGTCCGGCCGCACCGAGCCGCTCGCGCGTCTCGGGCGACTCGACGAGCGTGCGGATCGCGGCGGCGAGCGCCTCGGCGTCGCCCGGCTCGACCAGCACGGCGCACTCGCTGGCTCCGTCGTCGTCGACGCCGACGACCTCGGGCAGTGCCCCCGCGCGGGTCGCGACGACCGGCGTGCCGCACGACATCGCCTCGACGGTCGGCAGCGAGAAGCCCTCGTAGAGCGATGGCACGCACATGATCTCGGCCGAGGCCAGCAGCTCGCCGAGGTCGTCGTCGGAGATGCCGTTCGCGACGTGCACGGCATCGGCGATCCCGAGCTCGGCGATGCGCCGCTCGGTCGCGCCGCCGGGCTCGAGGTGCGAGACGAGCTCGAGGTGGACGTCGTGCTCGGTGCGCACCTTGGCGATCGCCTCGAGCAGGTGGACGACGCCCTTGAGCGGCTTGTCGGCGCTCGCGATCGCGACGATGCGGCCGGGCACGCGGGTCTCGCGCGGTGCGAAGACGTCGGTGTCGACGCCGAGGGGCACGACCCGCATCTGCCGGGCGTCGAGGTCGAAGTCGGCCACGGAGTCGGCGGCCGACGTGCCGGCCACGGCCAGCACGACCGGGATGCGTCGGGCGACGCGGGCCTGCATCGGGACGAAGCTGTACCACCGCGACACCGACAGCCGCTTGCGCAGGCCCCGGGCCTCGGCCAGCTCGACCTGCCGGTCGCGCGTGATGGGATGGTGCACGGTCGCCGCGACCGGCATGCCGCGGCGCATGATCGCGAGCAGCCCGTAGCCGAGGCTCTGGTTGTCGTGGACGACGTCGAACTCGTCGGCGCGGTGCTTGAGGATCTTCGCGGCCCGCAGCGTGAACGTCAGCGGCTCGGCGAAGCACCCGGTCAGCGTCAGCGCGTACTCGAGCACGTCGGTGGCGCTGCGGAACTCGCCGGGGCGGGGCGTGCGGAACGGGTCGGGCTCGCGGAAGAAGTCCATGCTCGGGACCTTCGTGAGCCTGACCCGGGGGTCGAGGTCCTCGGGGTACGGCTGGCCGGAGAAGATCTCGACCTCGTGGCCGAGCTCGGCGAGTCCGCGGCTCAGGTGCCGGACGTAGACGCCCTGACCACCGCAGTGCTCCTTCGTCCGGTATGACAGCAGCGCTATCCGCACCCGACCTCCTCGGTTACTGATGGGTAGAGGTCCATCATGCCGGGTGGCCGCCGTCGTCGCCGCGTCGGCCGTGTCGTCGACCGTCCGCAGGTCGTGCGGGACCTTCGGCCGGTCCGCTCGTTGAGGCCTTCGAGCCGCCGTGACGACGTCGCGGCCCCGTGCCGTCCCGTCGATCGGCGCGGCTCGATTCCCATGTGACGGGAGTAACACATGGGGCATACTGATCCACGACGTGCCACCAGCGGTAGATGAAAGGGAGTCATGACCGACTCACAGTCCCCCCAGCAGGTCGACCGTCGGCGTGCAGATCCCCTGCAGGTAGCCGCCGAGATGATCGACCAGGAGAACGGCGAGTCGTCGACTCCGGCCACGTCCGACACCCCGCCGTCACGTCGCGACGGCGCCGACGCGGGGCGCGAGGCGGCCGCCGCCGACGACAGCCCGCGGGCACGCCGCGCCGCGGCACGGGCGGCGCGCCAGGCTGCCGCGGAGAAGCGCCGGGCCGAGCGTGCCGCCGCCAAGAGCTTCGCCTCGTCGAGGCGCCAGCCGGGCCGCGCCGCCGAGGCCGACACCGCGCAGGCCACCGACGCCGCCCCGTCCGCCGGATCGGCACCGACCGCCGCGCCGTCGTCGAGCCGTGACGCCGACGCGTCCCCCCAGCCCCCCGTCGAGCAGACCCTGGCCCAGCGGCTGGCCGCGGCCCGCGGCGCGTCCGCGTCCGCGACCGCGACCGGACCGGCCGAGCAGCCGCGCCCCGCCGAGCAGCCCCGCCCCGACGAGACGGTCGTGTCGACCAGCACGTTCGACGCCGTCGGGTCCTCGCCGGCGACCTCCGCCGACGAGGGACGCACCGAGCCCCCCGCCCGCGAGACGTCCGTGTTCGGGCGTCTGGGCAGTGCGCCCACCGCGGCGCAGCTGTCGGCCGAGACCGCCGAGCAGCCCACCGCCGAGCAGCCGACCGCCGAGCAGCCCGCTGCCGAGGGCCCGGGCGACGACGAGCCGTCCGACACCGCCGTCGTCGAGGAGCCGGCCGAGGAGCAGCAGGAGGCCGGTCCGGTCGTCGTCGAGGAGCGCGTCGTCGAGACGATCGTCGACGAGGAGCCCGAGCCCGAGCCCGAGCCGGTCGTGGACGAGACGCCCGAGCCCGTCGTGGAGCCGGAGCCCGAGCCGGAGCCGGTTGCCGAGAAGGAGCACGAGTCGGAGCCCGAGCCCGTCCCGGTCGAGGCCTCCCGTCCCGCCGCGCCCGCCGACCCGGCTCCCGTGACGTTCGCCGAGAAGCTCGCGGCCGCCAGCGCCGCGGCGCAGCAGCGCGTCGCCGCGGCACGCGCCGAGGCCGCGCGCCTGATGGAGGAGGCCGCTCGTGAACGTGCCGAGGTCTCGGCCCGGCTGACCGCCGACGAGGCCGCCCAGCGCGAGGTCACCGCCGCCAAGCTCAAGGCCGCCGAGCAGGCCGCCGCCGAGCGCGTCAGCGCCGCCCAGCAGGAGGCCGACCGCGTCGCGGCCGAGATCGCCCGCGAGCGCGAGGCCGCCGCCGCCAAGATCGCCCAGCTCCAGCGCGAGGCCGACGCCCGGGTCGCCGAGGCCAAGGCGAAGGCCGAGGCCGAGGCGCAGCAGCGCATCGAGCAGGCCGAGGCCGAGGCGCGCCGACTCGCCGAGCAGGCCGAGGCCGAGGCCAAGATCACTGCCGAGCGGCGCCTGGCCGAGTCCGAGAAGGCCGCCGAGGAGGCCGCCCAGCGCCGGCTCGAGCTCGCCGAGCAGGACGCCCAGCGCCGTGTCGAGGAGGCGCGTGCCGAGGCCGGCAAGGTCGCGGCGCAGGCCGCCGCCGAGCGCGAGGCCGCCATCGCGCGGCTGGCCCGAGAGCGCGAGGAGGCCGATGCCCGCCTCGCCGAGGTCAGGCGACAGGCCGAGGCGACGATCAGGGACGCCGAGGAGTCGGCCGCCAGCCACGTCGCCGCCGCGAAGGGCGAGGCCGAGAAGTACGCGCAGGAGACCGCGGCCGAGCGGGTCGCGATCGCGGTGCGGGTCGCCGACGCCGAGCGTGCCGCCGAGGAGAAGCTCACCGCGGCCAAGGTGCAGGCCGACCGACTGGCCGCCGAGGCCGCCCAGCGGCACGAGGAGGCCACCGCCCAGCTCGCCCGGGAGCGCGACGAGGCCAAGGCGCGCGTCGACCGCGCGACCGAGGAGGCCGCGGCACTGGCGCGCGAGGCCGAGGCCGAGCGTGCCGACGCCGCGGCCAAGCTGGCCGAGGCCGAGCGGTACGCGGCCGAGAAGATCCGGTCCGCCGAGGCCGACGCCGAGCGGGTCGCCGCGGACGCAGCGGAGTCCAACCGGCTCGCCGCCGCCGCCCGCGACGAGGCCGAGCGAAAGCTGGCGACCGACGTCGAGGCCGCGCGCCTCGACGCCGAGCGCAAGATCGCCGAGGCCGAGCGCGATGCCGCGGCCCGCGTCGAGGCCGCGCAGGAGGAGGCCCGACGCGTCGCCGAGAAGGCCGAGCAGGACGCCCGCCAGCGCGTCGCGGCCGCCGAGGCCGAGGCCGAGAGGGTCACGCTGCAGTCCAAGCGCGACGCCCAGGAGCGGCTCAGCCAGGCGGTGGCCGCGGCGCGGTCCGCGGCCGAGGAGAAGCTGCAGGAGGCCGAGCGCACGGCCCTCGAGTGGGTCGCGGCCGCGGAGGCCGAGGCCGAGCGGGTCGCGCAGGCGCACATCGTGATGGCGAACCACTCGTCGGCCGCGACGCCTCTCTCGGCGCCGCAGCCGCTCGTGGACGAGTACGTCGACGAGGCGCCCGCCCAGCACGACGGCGACGACCGCACGCCCGAAGAGGTGAGCGACGAGTCCGGGGCACTCGCCCCCAAGATCAAAAAAAGAGTCGTCCGACGCCGATGAGCTGAGCCCGCGCCCCTGCGCGGCGACGATCACCGCGCTGCCGCACCGCGTGGCGGTCGACGCGTCCGAGCACGCGCCGCTGCCCGAGCCGTCCGACCGTGGGCGGGCCGTCGACCAGTCCGCGAGCGACCGGGCCGAGGAGCGACGACGGGCGCGCGAGTCGCGGCGTGCGGCCAAGCTCGAGGCCCGGCAGCGACGGGCCGAGGCCAGGGCGGCGGCGGTCGAGGCCGCTGCGGTGGCGCGGCGCGAGGCGGCGCCGGCGGCCGCCGCGGAGCGCGTCGACGACGAGACCGCGGCCCAGGAGTCACCCGAGGTCGTGACGCACCACGACGAGGTGGTCGCGCCCCGGCCCGAGCCGGAACCCGAGCACGCGCCCGAACCCGAACCCGAGCCGGAGCCGGAGCCGGAGCCAGAGCCGGAGCCCGAACCGCCCGCCGACGACGAGCGGGTCGAGCAGGCCCTCCACGTCGAGGACGACGACGACCTGCTGCCGGCGGACCGTGCGTCGGCCGGCGCGAGCGCCGAGGAGACGTCGCCCGCCCCCGAGACGTCGCCCGCGGACGACCGTCCGGCTCCCGCGCCGGCACGCGTCGCCGTCACGATCCCCGCCACGCCCGACGACGACGGCATCGTCGAGGCTCCCCGCGAGCCCGCGGTGCCGTTGTCGCAGCGGCTACGTCCCCGTGGCGACGGGCAGGGCCGGCGACGCCTCGTCGTGGCGCTGGCCGGCCTGCTCGGCGCGGTCGGGCTCGTGTGCTCGGTCGTATTGGCGTTCGGCGCCCTGCTCGTGGCGCTCGACTCGACCGACGGATCGGTCTACGACACCGTGTCGGGCATCTGCGACGCCCTCGTCGGCCCGTTGCGCGGCGCCGTCTCGTTCTCCGGCGAGAACGCCGCCATGAAGGAGGCGCTGGTGGCCTGGGGAGCCGGCGCGATCGCGTACCTCGTGGTCGGCGTGGTCGCGCAGTCGCTGC
Organism: Aeromicrobium sp. CFBP 8757; assembly: GCF_014841755.1. Lineage (NCBI taxonomy): Bacteria > Bacillati > Actinomycetota > Actinomycetes > Propionibacteriales > Nocardioidaceae > Aeromicrobium > Aeromicrobium sp. CFBP 8757. The sequence continues at coordinate 46,361 of NZ_JACYUM010000004.1, read as the reverse complement.
TCCGGTCGACGGTCGAGGACTGAGACGGTCGGCGCGATCGCGTCATGATCGGGGGCCGCGAGGTTCTGCACTGGTGTCACGGCGCGTGACACCAACGAACGGACCCCCACATGCTCCTCTCCCTCGTCGCGACGGCGGTCGTCGCGGCCTTCGTGCTGTCCGTCGCCGCCGCCCTGCTGATCAGCACCCGCCGCGCGGCCTCGCTCGACGACGGCTCGATGGTCGACGTCGTGCTCGACCGCCGCAGGCAGCCGCGCGTGGGTGGCGGCCGCCCGATGTGATCTACCGCATGTCACACACCTGTCGCCCTCATTACTACGAGTGGGTAACATTCAGGTGAAGAAGGGTCGCCTCACCCGCCTCGCGGCGGGCCACGGTGCCCACCAGTCCACTGACTGACGCGACGGCCGTCTGGTCGTCGTGCCCCTGATGCGCAGGAGGGTCCTCGTGACCAAAATCGTTGTCGCTGTGAAGTATGTCCCGGACGCCACGGCCGACCGGACGTTCAGCGCCGATAACACCGTCGATCGCGTCGGTGTCGACGGTCTGCTGTCCGAGCTCGACGAGTACGCGGTCGAGCAGGCGCTGCAGACCATCGAGGCCGGTGACGGTGAGGTCACCGTCCTGACCGTCGGTCCCGAGCAGGCCGCCGACGCGGTGCGCAAGGCCCTGCAGATGGGCGCGCACGCCGGCATCCACGTCCAGGACGACGCGATCCACGGGTCCGACGCCTTCGCGACGTCCGAGATCCTCGCCAAGGCCATCGAGAAGGTCGGCGACTACGACCTGCTGTTCTTCGGCATGGCGTCGACCGACGCCGGCCTGGGCGTCGTCCCGACGCTGGTCGCCGAGCGCCTCGGCCTGCCTGCCGTCACGTTCGCCTCCGAGATCACGGTCGACGGCGACACCGTCACGATCCGCCGCGACGGCGACGTCGCGACGCAGGAGATCGTGGGCACGGGCAAGCTCGTCGTCTCGGTCACCGACCAGACCGGCGAGGCCCGCTACCCGTCCTTCAAGGGCATCATGGCCGCCAAGAAGAAGCCGGTCGAGGAGTGGTCGCTGGCCGACCTGGGCCTCGACGCGAGCAAGGTCGGTCTCGACAACGCCTGGACCAAGGTCGAGTCGTACGAGCCCCGCCCGCCGCGCACGGCCGGCGAGATCGTCACCGACGAGGGAGACGGCGGCACCAAGCTCGTCGAGTTCCTCGCGTCCAAGAAGTTCGTCTGAGAAGGCTGAGGAATCCCACATGACTGAAGTTCTCGTTCTCATCGACGCTCCCGACGGCAAGGTCACCAAGCCCTCGCTCGAGCTGCTCACGATCGCCCGCCGCATCGGCGAGCCCTCGGCCGTCGTCTTCGGCACCGCCGACACCGGCGTCCTGGCCGAGTACGGCGCCGAGAAGATCTACACCTACGACGACGCCGTCTACGGCGAGTACCTCGTCGGCCCCAAGGCCGAGGCCCTGGCGCAGCTCGTCGCCGAGACGAGCCCCGCCGCGGTGCTCACCGGCGCCAGCACCGAGGGCAAGGAGATCAGCGCCCGCGTGGCGCTGAAGACCGAGTCGGGTTGGATCGGCGACGCCGTCGACGTCCAGGCCGACGGCGGCACCATCACCACGACGCAGTCGGTCTTCGCCGGCAACTTCACGGTCAAGTCGAACGTGACGCAGGGCGCGCCGGTCATCTCGGTCAAGCCCAACTCGACGGCCCCCGAGGCCGCCGCGGGTGCCGGGACGGTCGAGGCCAAGTCGGCCGAGATCTCCGACGGCGCCAAGGGCGCAAAGATCACGTCGTCCAAGGAGAAGGCCGCCTCGGGCCGTCCCGAGCTGACCGAGGCCGCCATCGTGGTCTCGGGTGGTCGTGGCACCGGCGGCGACTTCACCGAGGTCGAGGCGTTCGCCGACAGCCTCGGCGCCGCCGTGGGCGCCTCGCGCGCCGCGGTCGACTCCGGCTGGTACCCGCACTCGTTCCAGGTGGGGCAGACCGGCAAGACGGTCTCGCCGCAGCTGTACGTCGCCAACGGCATCTCGGGCGCGATCCAGCACCGCGCCGGCATGCAGACGTCCAAGACGATCATCGCGGTCAACAAGGACGACGAGGCGCCGATCTTCGAGCTCGTCGACTTCGGCGTCGTGGGCGACCTCAAGGCCGTCCTGCCCGCCGCGACCGACGAGGTCAAGAAGCGCAAGGGCTGATCTAGCAGCGCCCCTCGGCGGCCGGTTCGCACCTTGGTGCGGACCGGCCGCCGTCTTGTCATGTGAGACAGCTCCTCACCATGTGAGCCATGCCGGATGACACCCCGGAACTATTGACTTGTTAGGTGTCACTTTGATTAAGCATCGCCCAGGTGCTGTTCGGCGGGCGGTCCGCGGTGATAGTCATAGGGGGCGCGCGCCAGCGTGCACCTGACTCATCCACAGGAGGACTACATGCGACTCACCCGGCGAACACGCCTAGCGGGAGTGGCCATGATCGCCGCCGCCAGCCTCACCCTGGCAGCGTGCGGCGGCGGCAGTGACAGCGAGGGCGGTGGCAGCGGCGGTTCGTCCGACGCGGTCATCACGTCCTTCAGCACCCAGCCCCAGAACCCGCTGATCCCGACCAACACCAACGAGGTCGGCGGCGGCAACATCGTGGACCTGATCTTCGCCGGTCTGATCTCGTACAAGACCGATGGCTCGAGCGAGAACGAGGTCGCCGACTCCATCACCTCCGACGACAACAAGCTGTGGACCGTCAAGATCAAGTCGGGCTGGAAGTTCTCCGACGGCACCGACGTCACCGCGAACTCGTTCGTCGACGCCTGGAACTACGGCGCCGACGCCGCCAACGAGCAGCTCTCGGCCTACTTCTTCTACCCGATCGCCGGCACCGACGACGAGGGCACGATCCCCGACGGCGGCAAGACGATCTCGGGCCTCAAGGTCGTCGACGACTCGACGTTCACGATCGAGCTCAAGCAGGCCGAGTCCGACTTCCCGTCGCGCCTGGGCTACTCGGCGTTCTTCCCGCTGCCCGCGTCGGCCTTCGACGACATGGACGCGTTCGGCAAGAAGCCGATCGGCAACGGCCCCTACGACTTCGCGTCGATGACCGACAACGTCGAGGCCGTGCTCACACCGAGCAAGACCTACGAGGGCGTCCGTCCGGCCAAGAACGGCGGCGTCACGCTGAAGTTCTACGAGAACCCCGACACGGCGTTCTCCGACGTGCAGGCCGGCAACCTCGACGTCCTCGACCAGGTCCCGCCGAGCGCGCTGACGACCTACAAGGACGACAACTCGATCCAGGCCTTCAGCGAGCCCGGCTCGCCGAACTCGACGATCACGATCCCCGAGTCGCTGCCCGGCTTCGAGAAGGGCGAGGAGGGCAACCTGCGTCGTCAGGCCATCTCCAAGGCCATCAACCGTGAGGAGATCACCGACAAGATCTTCGACGGCTCGCGCATCCCGTCGACCGACTTCAGCTCGCCGCTGATGCCGGGCTTCACCGAGGACATCGAGGGACAGGACGTCCTCGACTTCGACGCCGCCGGCGCCAAGGACCTCTGGGCCCAGGCCGACGCGATCAAGCCCTTCGAGGGCAAGTTCGTCGTCGCGTACAACGCCGACGGACCGGGCAACAAGGAGTGGGTCGAGGCCCTGACCAACCAGCTCAAGAACAACCTCGGCATCAACGTCGAGCCCAAGGCGTTCCCGACGTTCGCCGAGCTGCGCACCGAGGTCACCGACCGCACGATCGGCACGGCGTTCCGTACCGGTTGGCAGCCCGACTACCCGTCGATCTACAACTACATCGCGCCGATCTTCGGCACGGGTGCGGGTTCGAACGACGGCGACTACAGCAACAAGGACCTCGACGCCCTGCTGCAGCAGGCCTCGGGTGCGCAGGACGACACCGAGCGCTACAAGCTGTACGCCGACGCGCAGGCGATCCTGTTCAAGGACCTGCCGGCGATCCCGCTGTGGAACACCAGCATCTCGGCGGCTGCCGCCGACGGTGTCAAGAACGTCAAGTTCAACTGGCAGAACAAGCCGGAGCTCCAGGACATCACCAAGTAGTCCTCGACGTCCGCGTCTAGAGTGGGGCGGGAACCTTCGGGTTCCCGCCCCACCCTGTGCGGGCGACCCTTTTCTTGACGAGAGGCGCACTCCTCATGTGGTGGTACATCGGTCGTCGAGCACTGCAGGCAATCCCTGTCGTGCTCGGAGCGACACTCCTGATCTACGCAATGGTCTTCCTGCAACCGGGCGACCCCATCAAGGCACTGTTCGGCGAGAAGCCCGTCAACGAGACCATCCGGGCCTCGATCGCGGCGCAGTACAACCTCGACGACCCCTTCCTCATCCAGTGGCTCAAGTACCTCGGCAACGCCCTCACCGGCGACTTCGGCCTGACGTACGCCCAGCAGCCCGTGTCGCAGGTCATCGGCGACGCCTTCCCCGTGACGCTGAAGCTCGCGGTCATGGCCCTGATCATCGAGTCGGTCCTCGGCGTCGCGGCCGGCTTCTACGCCGGACTGCGCAAGGGCAAGCTGTTCGACTCCACGATGCTCATCGTGTCGCTGCTGGTCATCGCCGTCCCGATCTTCGTCTTCGGCTTCCTGATGCAGCTGATCTTCGGCGTCAAGCTCGGCTGGGCGCCCATCACGGTCGGAGGTGACGCCTCGATCAAGAACCTGATGCTGCCGGCGATCGTCCTCGGTCTCGTGTCGTTCGCCTACATCCTGCGCCTGACCCGCACGTCGGTCGTCGAGAACCTGACGGCCGACCACGTGCGCACCGCACGCGCCAAGGGGCTCAGCGACCGCTCGGTCAACAGCCGCCACGTGCTGCGCAACTCGATGATCCCCGTCGTGACCTACCTCGGCGCCGATCTCGGAACGCTGATGGCCGGTGCCATCGTCACCGAGGGCATCTTCAACGTCCCGGGCATCGGCAACCTGGCCTTCCGCGCCATCAACCGTGGCGAGGGCTCGACCGTCGTCTCGATCGTGACGCTGATGGTGCTCATCTACGTCGTGATGAGTCTGGTCGTCGACCTTCTCTACGCCTGGCTCGACCCGAGGATCCGTTATGCCTGAGACCACACCACTGCCCGGCCAGGAGCGGTTCCTGGCCCCCCTCGACGAGACCCCGCTGCAGGAGACCGGCGCGCTCGACACGTCGTCGCCGCCCGAGAGCCAGTGGAAGGAGGCCTGGAAGGAGCTGCGCCGCAACTGGCTGTTCTGGGTCTCCGGCGCCATGATCCTGCTCGTCGCGGTCGTCGTGATCGCACCGGGTCTGTTCACGAACCTCGACCCGTCGTACGCCGATCTGTCCAAGAGCCTCGACCCGGGCAGCAGCGGCCACATCGCGGGCTACGACAAGCAGGGCTACGACGTCTTCGCCCGCATGATCTACGGTGCCCGCGCCTCGGTGCTGGTCGGCGTGCTCACGACGATCCTGATCGTCGTGGTCGGCCTGATCACGGGAGCCGTCGCCGGCTTCTACGGCGGCTGGGTCGACTCGGTCATCTCGCGCATCGCCGACATCTTCTTCGCGATCCCGCTGCTGCTGGGCGCGCTGGTCGGCCTGTCGGTCATCAACAACCTGTTCCCCGACCGCGGTGAGTTCGGCGGCATCGTCGCCGTGGTCATCGCCCTCGGTGTCTTCGGCTGGCCGCAGATCACCCGCATCACGCGCGGGCAGGTGCTGCAGGTCAAGAACATGGAGTTCATCGACGCCGCGCGCGCGATCGGCGCGACCAAGCGCAGCAACCTGCTGCGCCACGTCATCCCCAACTCGCTGCCGCCGGTCATCGTGACCGCGACGGTCTCGCTGGGCATCCTGATCGTCGCCGAGGCGACGTTGTCGTTCCTCGGCATCGGCCTGCCCCCGGGCGTCGTCTCGTGGGGCAACGACATCAACGCCGCGCAGAACCAGATCCGTTCGGGTCAGCGCATCGGCGTGATGTTCTGGCCCGCCGGCGCCCTGGCGTTCACGGCGCTCGGATTCATCCTGCTGGGTGATGCCGTCAGCGACGCCCTCAACCCCAAGAGGAGGACCGAGTGACCACCCCCGTGCTGCAGATCAAGGATCTGCAGGTCGCGTTCCGCGCCGGCAAGAAGCTCATCCCCGCCGTCCGGGGCGCCAGCCTCGTCGTCTACCCCGGTCAGACCGTCGCGATCGTGGGGGAGTCGGGATCGGGCAAGTCGACCACGGCCCACGCGATCATCGACCTGCTGCCGGGCACGGGTGTCGTGACCGGCGGCGAGATCCTGTTCGAGGGCAAGGACGTCGTCGGCGCCAAGAAGGGCGACATCCTCGCGCTGCGCGGCTCGTCGATCGGCCTGGTGCCCCAGGACCCCATGACCAACCTCAACCCGCTGTGGCGGGTCGGCGCCCAGATCAAGGAGGCGCTGGTCGCCAACGGGGTCGCCAAGGGCAAGGACGCCGACCGTCGTGTCGTCGAGCTGCTCGAGGAGGCCGGTCTGCCCGACGCCGAGCGTCGTGCTCGCCAGTTCCCGCACGAGTACTCCGGCGGCATGCGGCAGCGTGCGCTGATCGCGATGGGCCTGGCGGCCCGGCCCAAGCTGCTGATCGCCGACGAGCCGACCTCGGCCCTCGACGTCACGGTGCAGAAGCAGATCCTCGACCACCTCGACTCGTTGACCGACGAGCTGGGCGTCGCGGTGCTGCTGATCACGCACGACCTCGGCCTGGCCGCCGAGCGGGCCGACCACCTGGTCGTGATGTACAAGGGCCAGGTCGTCGAGTCGGGTCCGGCACGTCAGATCCTGCAGGACCCCCGTCACCCGTACACCCAGCGGCTCGTGTCGTCGGCGCCGTCGCTGGCGTCGCAGCGGCTGTCGTCGGAGCGGGCGCGCGTCGAGGTCCGCGAGCAGGCCGTGCAGACCGCGGCCGAGATCGCCGAGGAGGTCGCGACGCACGCCGACGAGTTCGGCGTGGGCCAGGCCACCGTCGTCGAGGCCAAGAACCTGACGAAGGACTTCACGCTGCCCGGCGGACGTCCGGGGTCGTCGTCGGCGTTCCGCGCGGTCGACGACGTGTCGTTCACGCTGGCCCGCGGCACCACCACGGCGATCGTGGGGGAGTCCGGATCGGGCAAGTCCACCGTGGCCCGCATGGTGCTGGGGCTGCTCGACGCGACGTCGGGCACCGTCGAGTTCGACGGCGTCGACATCACGACGCTGTCGGGCAAGAAGCAGCAGCTCGCGCTGCGCCGGCAGATGCAGCCGGTGTTCCAGAACCCGTACGCCTCGCTCGACCCGCTGTACTCGATCTACCGGTCGATCGAGGAGCCGCTGCGCACGCACGGCATCGGCAACGACAAGGAGCGCGAGGCGCGCATCCGCGACCTGCTCGACAAGGTCTCGCTGCCGGCGGCGGTCATGCGGCGCTATCCCAACGAGCTGTCGGGCGGTCAGCGCCAGCGCGTCGCGATCGCGCGCGCCCTGGCGCTCGAGCCGGAGGTCGTCGTGCTCGACGAGGCGGTCTCGGCGCTCGACGTGCTGGTGCAGGCGCAGATCCTGAAGCTGCTGAACGACCTGCAGGGCGAGCTGGGCCTGAGCTATCTGTTCATCACGCACGATCTGGCGGTCGTCCGGCAGATCGCCGACAACGTCCTGGTCATGCAGAACGGCGGCATCGTGGAGTCGGCCTCGGTCTCGACGGTGTTCGACAGCCCCCGCGAGGAGTACACGCGTCGTCTGCTCGACGCGATCCCCGGAGGCTCGATCCCCCTCGGCGCCTAGTCCGCCGGGGGTGTCTCCCGCCGGCACGGCGAGTCGGCGAGTGGTGCGTTCTGGTCTTTCCGGGACGGCGTGTCTGACCAGGACGCACCGCTCGGGGACGTGAACGCACCACTCGCGAGGGCGCTCTGCGCTCCGGTGTCCGCCCCTCGGGAGGATGTGGACGCGAGATTGACTCGTTCGAACAGATGTTCGATCATGGAGTCATGAACGCCGTCGCAGCCCCCACCCTGAGCGAGCTGCGAGCGCGCGTCGACCAGATGCAGGGGCGCCCCGCGGCCCAGCCCGTCGCGACCCACCCGGCCCTGGCCGGGCTCCTGCAGCTGCAGGCCGGCGGTACCTACTCGGTCGACTCCATGAGCCTCGCGGTCACCCTGATGGCCGGGCCGTCCGCCGACGGCGCCTGGTGTGGCGTGGTCGGCACCGCCGAGCTCGGTCTCGAGGCCGCCGCGGCCGCCGGCGTCGAGCTGCGCCGCACGATCCTGGTGCCCGATCCGGGCGAGGCGTGGCTCGAGGTCACGGCCGCGTTGATCGACGTGCTCGGCGTCGTCGTGCTGCGGGCGCCCGCCCACGTCGCACCCAAGGACGTCAGCCGCGTCAGTGCCCGCCTGCGCCAGCGCGGCGGCATCCTGATCGCCCACGGCGACTGGCCGCGCAGCGAAGCACGCCTGTCGATGAGCGAGGTCGAGTGGGTCGGCGTCGGTCAGGGTCACGGCCACCTGCAGGCCCGCCGAGCCACCGTCGAGGTGCGGCGGGGCACGGCGCCGGCCCGCCGGCGCCGACTGTGGATGCCCGATGCCGCCCAGGTCATCCGTAGGGCCGAGGACGTCGTCACCGCGGTGCCGTCCGAGGCGCCCGCGCGTCTGCGGAGCGTGTCCTGATGGCCCGCACGATGGTGCTGTGGGCGCCCGACTGGCCGATCGTGGCGGTCGACGTCCCGGCGTCCGTCCCGGCGGTCGTGCTCGACAAGGGCTCGGTGCTGGCCTGCTCGCAGGCGGCCCGTGCCGAGGGCGTGCGCCGGGGCATGCGGCGGCGCGACGCCCAGTCGCGGTGCCCCGAGCTCGTCCTGCACGACCACCACCCCGATGTCGACGCCCGGGCCTTCGAGGCCGTCCTGACGGCGATCGAGCAGCTCAGTCCGGGCGTCGCGCCGTTGCGTCCGGGTCTGTGCGCGCTCGAGGTGCCGGCCCGGTTCTACGGCGGCGAGGCCGAGGCGGCGGCCGTCATCGCCGAGCGGCTCGTCGAGCTCGGGGTGTGGGACGTCCGCGCCGGCGTCGCCGACGGGCTGTTCGCCGCCGAGCAGGCCGCCCGTCGCGCCCTGGCGCAGGACAGCATCGTCGTGCCCGAGCGCGGGTCGGCGCAGTTCCTGCGCGATCTGCCCGTCGAGGCCCTCGACGACGCCTCGCTCGTGGGGCTGCTGCGGCGCATGGGTCTGCTGACGCTGGGCGACTTCGCCTCGCTGCCGCCCGCCGACGTCCACACCCGCTTCGGCACGCACGGGGCGCTGCTGCACCGGCTCGCCCGCGGTCTCGACCCCCAGCTCATCAGCCGTCGGCAGGTGCCGCCGGAGTTCGACGCGACGCTGCTGCTCGAGCCGCCGCTCGACAACGTCGAGCCGATCGCGTTCAGCCTGCGCACGACGGCCGAGGCCTTCGTCAGCGATCTGGCCGACCACGGCCTGGTCTGCACGACGGTGCTGATCGAGGTCGACGCCGACGGCTCGCTCGCGACCTCGCGCCGCTGGATGCACCCGCGCTGGTTCGGTGCGACCGACCTGGTCGACCGGGTGCGCTGGCAGCTGTCCGTCGACGGGGCCATCCGTGCCCCCGTCGACGCCGTGCGGCTGATCCCCGAGGTCACCGAGCCGCTGGGCGATCACGCCGACAGCCTCTTCGGCGGTGGGCCCGACGAGCGGGTCGAGCGGGGTGTCGCCCGGGTGCAGAGCATCGTCGGGCACGAGGCTGTCGTGTCGGTCACGGTGCAGGGCGGTCGTGGTCCGGCCGAGCGCCGGCTGCTGACACCGTGGGGCGAGCGGCCGATGCCCACGCGCCCCGGCAGCCTGCCGTGGCCCGGCAGCCTGCCGGCCCCGGCGCCCGCGACGGTCTACCGCGAGCCGCGCCAGGCGATGGTCGTCGGTGCCGAGGGGCAGACGATCGGCGTCACGGGGCGGGGCCTGGTCACGGGCGAGCCGGCCCGCTTCCGGGCCGCGGCCGACCAGGCGTGGCAGCCCGTCGCGTCGTGGGCGGGGCCGTGGCCCGTCGACGACCAGTGGTGGGACGAGGCCGCGGCCCGCAGGCTCGCCCGGTTCCAGGTCGTCGGCGTCGACGGCAGCGCCTTCCTGATGATCGTCGAGGGCGGTCACTGGTGGACCGAGGCCACCTATGACTGACCACGCGGGAGCCGTGTAGCGATGGGCTGGAACAACCCGAACGTCTCGTGGGGCGAGCTCGAGCGGCGACTGTCCGGGCGGCCCGAGCCCGACGGCGGCGACGCGCCCGGGTGGTCGCGCAAGCGCAGGAAGACCGGTCCCCGCGAGATCGAGCAGCCGTCGGGTCCCGTCGTGCCCTATGCCGAGCTGCACTGCCACACCCACTTCAGCTTCCTCGACGGGGCGAGCGGACCGGGCGACCTGGTCGAGGAGTCGATCTCGCTGGGGCTGCACGGGCTGGCGATCACCGATCACGACGGCTTCTACGGGGCCCCGCGGTTCGCCGAGGAGGCAGCCAAGTACCCGGCGGCCGGCCTGCGGACGGTCTACGGCGCCGAGCTCTCGCTGGGCCTGCACGCTCCCCAGAACGGGGTCGCCGATCCCGAGGGCACCCACCTGCTCGTCCTGGCCCGGGGCGTCGAGGGCTACCACCGGCTGGCCGCCGCGATCACCGATGCCCAGCTCCGCGGCGACGAGAAGGGCCGCCCCGTCTACGACCTCGACGAGCTCGCCGAGCGGGGCCGCGACCACTGGGTCGTCCTGACGGGGTGCCGCAAGGGGCACGTGCGCCAGGCGCTCGCCGCGGGCGGACGCGAGGCGGCGGCCTCGGCGCTCGACCTGCTGACGCAGCGCTTCGGTCTCGACGGGGTGGGCGTCGAGCTCGTCGACCACGGCTTCGCGACCGACAGCGCGACCAACGACGTCCTGGCCGACCTGGCCCGCGACCACGGTCTCGCGACGGTCGCGACCAACAACGTCCACTTCGCGCGACCCGCCAACGGCCGGCTCGCGGCGGCCACGGCGGCCGTCCGCGCGCGGCGCAGCCTGGCCGAGATGGACGGCTGGCTGCCCGCGACGGGGGCGGCACACCTGCGCTCCGGCGCCGAGATGCAGCAGCTCTTCCGGCGCTACCCGGGCGCCGTCGCACGCACCGTCCCGCTGGCCGACGAGCTCGCCTTCGACCTGCGGGCCGCCACCCCCCGACTGCCCAAGCGCGGCATCCCCGAGGGTCACACGGCCATGAGCTGGCTGCGGGTGCTGGCCGATCGGGGCATCCGCAAGCGCTACGCGAACAACCAGGCAGCGGCCCGCGAGCGCATCGAGCGCGAGCTCGCGGTCATCGAGGAGAAGGACTTCCCGGGCTACTTCCTGATCGTCCACGACATCGTGCAGTTCGCCCGGGGCCGGGGCATCCTCTGCCAGGGGCGGGGCTCGTCGGCCAACTCCGCGCTCTGCTACGCCCTCGAGATCACCGCGATCGACTCGATCTTCTTCGACCTGCCGTTCGAGCGCTTCCTCGCCACGACCCGCGAGGAGGAGCCCGACATCGACGTCGACTTCGACTCCGACCGTCGCGAGGAGGTCATCCAGTGGGTCTACGACCAGTACGGCCGGCACAACGCCGCGCAGGTCGCCAACGTCATCAGCTACCGTCCGCGGTCGGCGATCCGCGACGCGTCCAAGGCCCTCGGCTACTCGGTCGGCCAGCAGGACGCGTGGTCCAAGCAGATCGACGGCTGGGGGCCGATGGGCAGCGAGGACGTCGAGGGCATCCCCGCGCCGGTCACGTCGCTGGCCCGGCAGATGATGACCGCGCCCCGGCACCTGGGCATCCACTCGGGCGGCATGATCCTGACCGAGCGCCCCATCGGCGAGGTGTGCCCCATCGAGCGCGGCCGCATGGACAAGCGCACGGTGCTGCAGTGGGACAAGGACGCCTGCGAGTACATGGGGCTGGTCAAGTTCGACCTGCTGGGTCTCGGCATGCTAGGGGCGCTCGACCACACGATGCGCATCGTCGCCGAGCACCTGGGCGAGCAGTGGGACCTCGACGCGATGCCGAAGGAGGAGGCGGCGGTCTACGACATGCTGTGCCGGGCCGACTCGATCGGTGTCTTCCAGGTCGAGAGCCGTGCCCAGATCGGCACCCTGCCGCGACTGCAGCCCCGGCGTGCGTACGACCTCGCGATCGAGATCGCCCTGATCCGTCCCGGTCCCATCCAGGGCGGTGCGGTGCACCCCTACATCCGCCGTGCGATGGGCAAGGAGCCCGTCACGTACCCGCACCCGATCCTGCAGCCCGTGCTCGAGCGGACGATGGGGGTCCCGCTGTTCCAGGAGCAGCTGATGCAGATGGCGATCGCGATCGGCGACTGCACGGGCGACGAGGCCGATCTGCTGCGCCGCGCCATGGGGTCCAAGCGCGGCATCGAGCGCATCGAGTCGCTCGAGGACAAGCTCTTCGCGGGCATGGCCCGCCACGGCCTGACCGACGAGGAGGCCGAGGCGATCTACGTCAAGATCAAGTCGTTCGCCAACTTCGGCTTCGCCGAGAGCCACGCCCTGAGCTTCTCGCTGCTGGTCTACGCCAGCTCGTGGCTCAAGCTGCACTACCCGGCGGCGTTCCTCGCGGCGCTGCTGCGCAACCAGCCGATGGGCTTCTACTCGCCGCAGTCGCTCACGACCGATGCGCGGCGGCACGGGGTGACGGTGCTGCGTCCCGACATCATGTGGTCGGGGGCGCAGGCCGATCTCGAGCAGGTCGGCGACGCCGCCGGAGCGACCGGGCGCGATGCGTGCCTCGAGCACGAGCAGCCGCCGGTCGGCCGGTTCGTCCGGGGCACACCCGATCCGACGCCCGAGCACCGGCGCGACGGGCACTTCGCCGTCCGCCTGGGCCTCGACGAGGTGCAGGGCATCGGCCCGGACGTCGCGCGGCAGATCGTGGCGGCCCGCGCCGAGCGTCCCTTCGCCGACATGGCCGACGTCGCCCGCCGCACGGGTCTGTCGGTCGCGCAGATGGAGTCGCTGGCCACGGCCGGTGCCTTCGACGGCTTCGGCATCACCCGGCGGCAGGCGCTCTGGAACGCCGGCTACGTCGAGAGCGCCGACCAGCTCGACGGCACGGCGGTCACGGCGCCGCCACCGATGCTGCCCGGCATGAGCGACGTCGAGGTCACGATGGCCGATCTGTGGGCGACCCGCATCTCACCCGAGACCCATCCCGTCGAGCACCTGCGCCCCCTGCTGCGGCGCGAGGGCATCCTGTCGGTCGCCGACACCGTGACGGCCGAGGCCGACCGACGGGTCAAGGTCGCGGGGCTCATCACGCACCGCCAGCGTCCGGCGACGGCGTCCGGCGTCACGTTCCTCAACCTCGAGGACGAGACCGGCATGCTCAACGTCGTGTGCTCCCAGGCCCTGTGGGCGCGCTACCGCGTCGTCGGGCGCAATGCCGCGGGCATGGTCATCCGCGGCATCCTCGAGCGCAGCGCCGAGGGCGTCGTCAACCTCGTGGCCGACAAGCTCATGCGCATCGAGGAGGTCTACCCCGAGGCGGGCCGCGCGATCTCGCCCAAGCACCGCGGCCGCGACTTCCAGTGACGCGATCGCGAGGTCAGGGCAGGTGCGACCGGACGGTGTCGAGCGTGTCGGCCTCGGCGACGGTCTTGTCGTCGCGGTAGCCGATCACGCGGGCGAAGCGCAGCGCGACGCCCCCGGGGTAGCGGGTCGAGCGCTGCACGCCGTCGAACGCGATCTCGACGACCTGCTCGGGCCGCACCGTCACGACGTGGCCGTCGTCGGACGTCTGCAGCTCACCGAACCGCTCGGTCTGCCAACGCAGCACCTCGTCGGTCATCCCCTTGAACGTCTTGCCCAGCATCACCAGCTCGTCGCCGTCGCGGGCGCCGAGGTGGATGTTCGACAGCCACTGGCTGCGCCGGCCCGAGCCCCGCTCGACCGCGAGCACGACGAGGTCGAGCGTGTGGACGGGCTTGACCTTGACCCACGTCGCGCCACGGCGGCCCGCGGCATAGGGCGCCGAGAGGCTCTTGACGACGACGCCCTCGTGGCCGAGGTCGAGCACGCGGGCTGTGAACGCCTCGGCCTCGGCCTCGTCGTCGGTGAGGACGCGCGGCACGAGGTGCTCGGGCCGGACCAACGACTCCAGCACGTCGAGCCGCTCGTGCGTGGGGGAGTCGACCAGGTCGCGGCCGTCGAGGTGCAGCACGTCGAAGAAGGCCGGGGTCAGCTCGACACCGGACGCGGAGGCGGCCCGCGACGCGGTCTCCTGGAACGGCCTCGGGCGCCCGTCGGGGCCCAGTGCCAGCACCTCGCCGTCGAGGACCACGTTCTGGCACGGCAGGGTGCGGGCGACCTCGACGACCTCGGGGTGCCGACCCGTGACGTCGTCGAGCGATCGCGTGACCACCAGCACGTCGTCGCCGTGGCGGTGCACCTGGATGCGGACGCCGTCGAGCTTCGTGTCGATCGCGACGGTCCCGCCGCCGGCCTTGGCCATCGCCTCCCCGACGGTCGTCGCCGACGAGGCCAGCATCGGCAGCACGGGACGTCCGACCTGCAGCACGAACGCCGACAGCGCCTCCTCGCCGCCGGTCAGTGCCGCGACCGCGACGTCGACCGTCGAGCCGGCCATCATCGCGGCACGCCGGACGCTGGCGGCGGGGACGTCTCCGGCCGCGGCGAGGGCCTCCTGCACCAGCGAGTCGAGCGCACCCTGTCGCACCTCGCCCGTCACGATGCTGCGCAGCCAGACCTGCTCGTCGGGCGTCGCGCGCCCGAACAGGTCGGCCGTCGCAGCGGCGCGCGCGACCTGCGAGCCGGGGCCGGCCACCGTCGAGAGGTGCTCGAAGGCGGCGTGGACGTCGGCGACCGTCAGGCTCGGCTCGTCGGCGGGTGCGGGCAGGTGCTGCAGCGAGCGCCAGCCCAGGCCCGTGCGACGCTGCCGCAGCGATCCGGCCACGTACGACGTGACGGTGACGACGTCGTCCGGGTCGTCGAGGCGCGCGAGCAGCTCGGCCAGCACCGCGACCTTGGCGATGCGCGACCGTGTCGCGGCGACGGCGAGCGAGGTGGCGACGACGTCGGCGAGGAGCATCGGTCCATCATCGCCGTCCCCGCCGCTCCCCGCACGCGACGCCGACGAGTCGCCGATTCCCGCCGACGAGTCGCCGATTCCCGCCGACGAGTCACTCCCGCCGAGGGCGGGCCGCCCGCAGCGACTCGTCGGTGGGCGCGAGCGACTCGTCGCGGGGCGTGCGTGACTCGTCGGCGAACCGCGGGGGGCGGGCTTAATGTTGACGTGACTTTAAGGTGGCGTTAGAGTGACCTTAGAGTCACACCTACTTTAAGTCGAGGAGGGTTCGCCATGACGGTCTCGTCATCGATCGACCAGCGCGTCTCGCTCGCGGTGTCGACCGTCGTCTTCGCCCTCCGACCGCACCCCGAGTCGGGACTCATGACGCTGTGGCTGCCGCTCGTGCGCCGCATCCGCGAGCCGTACGAGGGCATGTGGGCCCTGCCCGGCGGACCGCTCGAGGCCGACGAGGACCTCGCGGCCAGCGCGCAGCACACCCTCGAGCGCACGACGGGCCTGGCCCCCAACTACCTCGAACAGCTCTACGCCTTCGGCCGCGTCGACCGCTCGCCCGACGACCGGGTCGTCTCGATCGTCTACTGGGCCCTGGTGCGCCAGGACGAGGTCGCCCGGGCCGTCGACGGCGAGAACGTCGAGTGGTTCGTGGCCGACGACCTGCCCCCGCTGGCCTTCGACCACGCCCAGATCGTCGACTACGCGCTGGCGCGCCTACGGGCCAAGATCACCTACACGCCGATCGCGCACGCGTTCCTGCCCCCCGAGTTCACCCTGGCCGACCTGCGGGCCGTGCACGAGGCGGTGCTGCGGACGACGCTCGATCCCGCCAACTTCCGCCGGCAGGCCCTCGCCACCAAGACCCTCGTCCCCACCGGCACGTGCCTGACGGGCACGAGCCACCGTCCCCCCGCGCTGTACCGCTTCGAGGCCGGCGCGGCCTCTCCCGCCCCCGAGGAGCGTAGATGACGACATCCACCACCCAGCCCGCCCACGGCAGGTCCGTCGACACCCTGATCGTCGAGCAGCCCGCCGCGAGCTGCGACGTCGAGCTGGCCAAGGGGCCCTGGGAGTTCGACGCCCTGCCCGGATACGGGCCGGGCGCGTCCGAGGACGACGTCATCCCCGAGCCCGTCGTGCGCCCCGGCCAGCTGCCGGCCGCCTACCAGCGCATGGACGCCGACGAGCTGCACGCCCGCATCGTCGCGGCCAAGCGGACGCTCGGCGACAGGCTGGTCATCCTGGGCCACTTCTACCAGCGCGACGAGGTCATCCAGTACGCCGACTTCGTGGGCGACTCGTTCCAGCTCGCCAACGCGGCGCTGACCAGGCCCGACGCCGAGACGATCGTGTTCTGCGGCGTGCACTTCATGGCCGAGACGGCCGACATCCTCGCGCGTCCCGAGCAGAAGGTCATCCTGCCCAACCTCGCGGCCGGCTGCTCCATGGCCGACATGGCCGACGAGGACTCGGTCGAGGCGTGCTGGGAGGACCTCATGGAGCTGTACGGCTCCGAGCCGGACGCCGACGGACGCCAGCCCGTCATCCCCGTGACGTACATGAACTCCTCGGCGGCCCTCAAGGCCTTCTGCGGCCGCAACGGCGGCATCGTCTGCACGTCCTCGAATGCCGCGACGGTGCTGGAGTGGGCCTTCGAGCGCGGTCAGCGGGTGCTGTTCTTCCCCGACCAGCACCTGGGTCGCAACACCGCCAAGGCCATGGGCGTGCCGCTCGAGCAGATGCCGATGTGGAACCCCCGCAAGCCGCTCGGCGGCAGCACCGCCGAGGAGCTCGCCGACGCCAAGGTCATCCTGTGGCACGGCTTCTGCTCGGTGCACAAGCGGTTCACGGTCGCACAGATCGACAAGGCTCGCACCGAGCACCCGGGCGTCAAGATCATCGTGCACCCCGAGAGCCCCATGCCGGTCGTCGACGCCGCCGACGCGGCCGGCTCCACCGACGCCATCCGCAAGTTCGTCATCGCGTCCGAGCCGGGCGACACCATCGCGATCGGCACCGAGATCAACATGGTCAACCGGCTCGCGGCCGAGTTCCCCGACCGCACGATCTTCTGCCTCGACCCGGTCGTGTGCCCGTGCTCGACGATGTACCGCATCCACCCCGGCTACCTCGCCTGGACGCTCGACGGCCTCGTGGCCGGCGAGGTGACCAACCAGATCGTCGTCCCCGACGACGTCGCCACCCACGCCCGTGTCGCGCTCGAGCGGATGCTCGCCGCGCTGCCGAAGTGACGTCGAAGGAGACTGACATGACCCGAGCCCAGCACCTCGTCGTCGTCGGCAGCGGCGTCGCCGGCATGACCACGGCGCTCGACGCCGCCGGCACGTACGACGTCACGCTGATCACGAAGGCCGATCTCGCCGAGAGCAACACCCGCTACGCGCAGGGTGGCGTCGCGGTCGTCATCGACGACATGGCCGACCCCGGCGCGCCGACGATGGGCGACACCGTCGCCTCGCACGTCGCCGACACGCTCGTCGCCGGAGCGGGGATCGGCGACGCCGACACCGTCGGCATCCTGTGCGCCGAGGGCCCCGCCGCGATGGACGGGCTCATCGCGCGCGGCGTGCCGTTCGACCGTCACGACGGCGAGCTGTCGCACGGTCTCGAGGCGGCGCACGCGCACCCGCGCATCCTGCACGCCGGCGGCGACGCCACGGGTGCCGCGATCGCGTACGCCCTGATCCAGCGGGTGCGCGAGAGCGCCGTGACGGTGCGCGAGCGGACGACCGTCGTCGACCTGCTCCTCGACGGCGGTCGCTGCGTCGGCGTCGAGCTGCTCGGCGGCGAGCAGCTGCGGGCCGACGCAGTCGTCCTGGCGACCGGGGGAGCGGGTCAGCTGTTCCCCCACACGACCAACCCCGAGGTCGCGACGGCCGACGGTCTCGGCATGGCGCTGCGCGCCGGCGCGGTCGCGGCCGACCTGGAGTTCTACCAGTTCCACCCCACGGCGCTCGACGCCCCGGGCAGCTTCCTGGTCTCCGAGGCCGTCCGCGGCGAGGGGGCGGTGCTGGCCGACGCCGACGGTCACCGCTTCATGACCGACGTGCACCCCGACGCCGAGCTGGCCCCGCGCGACGTCGTGGCCCGCGGCATCGCCCAGCAGATGAACCGGCAACCGGGTGTGCCGGTGCGGCTCGACGCGACGGCGCTCGGCGCCGACTTCCTCGCGCGTCGCTTCCCCACGATCGACGCCGCCTGCCGCGCCCAGGGCTTCGACTGGGCTCGCGTGCCGATCCCCGTCGCGCCCGCGGCCCACTACTTCATGGGCGGCGTGCGCACCGACGAGTGGGGACGCACCTCGGTGCCGGGCCTGCTCGCCGTCGGCGAGGTCGCCTGCAACGGGGTGCACGGGGCCAACCGCCTGGCGTCCAACTCCCTGCTCGAGGGCGCCGTCTACGGACGGCGGGTCGTCGAGGGGCTGCGGTCCGGGCCGCCCGTGCACGTCTTCGACGACGACTGGGCGGCTCCGCTGGTCCTCGACCTGACGGACGACCCCGACGCCCACGACGTCAGCCGCGCCGACCTGCAGCAGGTCATGTGGGACGCCGCCGGCCTGGCCCGCGACGGGGCCGACCTGCGCCAGGCGGCCGTCGAGCTGCGGCGGTGGAAGTCGCCCGACGTCACCGACGCCAAGTCCGCCGAGGACGCCAACCTGCTCGTCGTGGCCCGCGCCGTCGTCGAGAGCGCGCTGGCCCGGCACGAGTCGCGCGGCGGGCACTACCGCACCGACTTCCCGCTCACCGATCCCGCGCAGGCGCGCCACTCCGCGATCGTCCGTGCCGAAGGAGCCCCCCGTGCTTGAGCGTCGTCAGATCCAGCGCGTCGTCGACCTGGCGCTCGACGAGGACGCCCCGTTCGGCGACCTCACGTCGCAGACGCTCGTGCCGGCGTCGGCCGTCGCGCACGCCGACCTCGTCGCCCGCGAGCCGGGCGTGCTGGCGGGTGTCGAGGTCTTCGCGATCGCGATGACGACCCTCGACCCGTCCGTCGAGGTCACGCTGCACGCGGCCGACGGCGACGTGTTCGGCGCGGGCGCGGTGCTCGCGAGCGTCGAGGGTCCCGCACGGGTCGTGCTGCAGGCCGAGCGGGTCGCGCTCAACCTCGTCCAGCGCATGACCGGCATCGCGACCCTGACGCGCACGTACGTCGAGGCCGTCGCGGGCACGGGTGCCCGCGTCGTCGACACCCGCAAGACCACGCCCGGGCTGCGCGCGCTCGAGCGCCACGCCGTGCGGTGCGGCGGCGGGCACAACCACCGCTACTCGCTGTCGGACGCCGTGATGGCCAAGGACAACCACCTCGCGGTGATCCCCGACCTCACCGCAGCGCTGCGCCGCGCCGCCGACGAGCTGCCGCACACGACGCACATCGAGGTCGAGGTCGACCGCCTCGACCAGCTCGACGCGGTGCTCGCGGCGGGGGTCGTCGGCACGATCATGCTCGACAACTTCAGCCTCGACGACCTGCGGGCCGGCGTCGCGCACATCGACGGACGAGCGCTCGTCGAGGCCAGTGGCGGCATCACCCTCGACACGATCGCCGATGTCGCGGCCACGGGCGTCGACGTCGTCTCGGTCGGCGCCCTGACCCACAGCGTCCGGGCGCTCGACCTCGGGCTCGACATCAGCGTCACGTGATCTATCTCGACGAGGCGGCGACGACGCCGGTGCGCCGCGAGGTGCTCGAGGCCATGTGGCCCTACCTCGGGCCCGAGTTCGGCAACCCGTCGAGCCATCACGAGGTGGGGGAGTCGGCGCGATCGGGCCTCGAGCGGGCGCGGGCCGACGTCGCGGACGTGCTGGGCTGCCGGCCGTCCGAGGTCACGTTCACGTCCGGCGGCACGGAGTCCGACAACACCGCGGTCAAGGGGATCGCGCTGGCCTCGCCGGGACGCCACGTCGTCGTCTCGGCGGTCGAGCACCCGGCCGTCCTCGAGTCGGCGGCGTGGCTGGGGCGGTTCGGCTACGACGTCACGGTGCTCCCCGTCGACCGCGACGGCCTGGTCGATCCCGCCGTCCTGGCCGGCGCACTGCGCGACGACACCGCGGTCGTGAGCATCCAGCACGCCAACAACGAGGTCGGCACGGTCCAGCCGATCGCCGACCTCGCCGCCGTGACCGCCGAGCGCGGCGTCCCCCTGCACACCGACGCGGTGCAGACCGCCGGTTGGTTCGATCTGCACGTCGGCGGCCTGGGTGTCCAGGCCATGAGCATCTCGGGGCACAAGCTGGGGGCGCCGAAGGGCATCGGCGTGCTGCACGTCGCCCGCCGGACCCCCGTCGAGCCGTTGGTGCACGGCGGTGGGCAGGAGGCGGGTCGACGGTCTGGCACCGAGAACGTCGCCGCGGCGATCGGCATGGCAGCGGCGCTGAGGCTGGCACGAGGCCCGGTCGACGACGTCGTGGCCCGCCGCGACGCCTTCGTCGCGCGGGTCCTGGCCGGCGTGCCGGGTGCCCGGCTGACGGGTCATCCTCACGACCGCCTGCCGGGGAGCGCATCGTTCGTGCTGCCCGGCACGAGCGGGGAGTCCGTGCTGCTCGAGCTGCAGGCGCGCGGCGTCGTCTGCTCGTCGGGATCGGCCTGCGCTGCCGGCAGCGACGATCCCTCCCACGTGCTGCTGGCGATGGGCGTCGAGCCCGAGGTCGCCCAGACCGCGGTCCGGTTCACGTTCGGACGCGGCACGTCGGACGGCGACCTCGAGGTCGCGGCCACCGAGCTCGCGACGGCGGTGCGCACCGTCGGAGGTCTGCGTGCCTAGGGTCGTGCCGGTCCTGGCCGGATGAGGACACCATGTCTCGCGAGCGTTGACGCGGTGTGACGGGCGCCATAGTCTTGGATCGATCCAATAAATCGTTTCAATGCTCGGGGGCCCCATGAACGACGACACGACCGACCCATCCACGACCGGTTCCGGTCCCAGTCGCCGCCGGGTGCTGCAGGTGAGTGCGGCGGCCGGGCTCGGGATGCTCGCCGCACCGGTGCTCCCGGGCTCCCCGGGAGCCGCGACGGGAGGCGGCGGCTCCTTCGAGCGGCGGTTCGCCTCGCCGCCGACGTCGGCGGGTGCCCGCTTCCGGTGGTGGTGGCCCAACGGCCACGTGACCCCGTCCGAGATCGCCCGTGAGGTCAAGCAGGTCGCGGAGGCCGGATTCGGCGGCCTCGAGGTGGCCGACGTCCACCACAGCGTCCGCAGCGGCCTCGACCCCGCAGGTCACGGCTGGGCGACCGAGCCGTGGATCGCGGGCCTCGACGCCGCGCTGACGCAGGCGGGCCGCGAGGGCATCACGATCGACGTCACCGCGGGCCCGTCGTGGCCCGCGGCCGTCCCCACGGTCCAGCCCGACTCGCCGGTCGCGTCGCACGAGCTCGCCCACGGGCTCGCGACCGTCGCCGCGGGGCAGACCTTCGACGGACGGCTGCCGGACCCGGTCGTGGAGGCGTCGAGGGGCGTCACGCGGTCGACCCTCGTGCGGGTGCAGGCCGTGCGGCTCGTGACGCCGTCGACGCGCGAGAGCGTCCTCGACCGCGCGTCGCTGATCGACCTGACCGATCGGGTCGTCGCGGGCACGATCACCTGGACGGCGCCTACCGAGGGCTCGTGGCTGCTGCTGGCCTACTGGGAGCGCGGCTCGGGCCAGATGCCCGAGGCAGGACCGCACACGTCGCCCGACTCGTACGTCATCGACCACTTCAGCCGGGCGGCGACGGACGCCCTCACGTCCTACTGGGACCGCCGCATCCTGTCGCCGAGGATCGCGCGGCTCCTGCGCCGGTCCGGCAGCACGTTCTTCGAGGACTCGCTCGAGATCGAGACCGACGCGACGATCTGGACCCCCGGGTTCCTCGAGGCCTTCCGCGCCAACCGCGGGTACGACCTCGCGCCGTACCTCCCGATCATGCTCGAGGTCGACGAGAAGTACCTCTACACCTTCGATACCGACCGCACGAGCCGCGTCCGCGACGACGTCGCGCAGGTCTTCAGCGACCTCTACCGCGACCACCACCTCGTCCCGGCCCGCGACTGGGCCCACCGGCAGGGGCTGCGGCTGAGGATCCAGGCATACGGGCTCGAGACCGACACGCTCGCCTACTCCGGGCTGCTCGACGTCCCCGAGACCGAGTCGCTGGGGTTCAAGAACCTCGACGACTACCGCGTCATGGCGGGCGGTCGTGACCTCGGCGGACGCACGATCCTGTCGTGCGAGGCGGCGGCCTACAACGGCTCGGCCTACAACGTGACGTGGGACCGCGTGCTCACGACCGTCAACAGCATCTACGCCGCCGGCGTCAACCAGGCCGTGCTGCACGGCTTCGCGTACGCCGAGGCACCGGGTGCCGCCTGGCCCGGCTTCGCCGCGTTCTCGCCCTACGGCAACAACACGCCGGGCTTCTCCGAGGCATGGGGTCCGCGCCAGCCGTCGTGGGCCCACGTGCCCGACATCGCCGCCTACCTCAAGCGGACGCAGTGGGTGCTGCAGACCGGCACCAACTCGGTCGACCTGGTCTACTACCGCCAGAAGGGCTGGGCGGCCACCGGCATCGGCGCGCTGTGGGCCACCAACGACGGCATCCCGCTGGGCTGGAGCCACAGCTTCATCAGCTCCGACGTGCTGGGCTGGCGGTCCGCGTCGCTACGGCGCGGACGTCTGGCGCCCGACGGCCCGGCGTACAAGGCCATGATCATCGAGGGCGACGCGTTCCGCGGCCGGCGGGCCACGCTGACCGTCGCGGCCGCTCGACGCGTGGCCGAGCTGGCGGCGGCCGGCTTCCCGATCGTCTTCCTCGGCGACTGGAGCACCCCGACGGCCGAGGGGCTCGGGTCGGCGGCCGACGACGCGACGGTCGCGGCGGCCGTCAGGTCGGCGCAAGGACGTCCGAGCGTCCGCACCGTGGCGCTGCCCGCCGACGTGCCGGGCGCGCTCGCGGCGCTGCGGGTGCGTCCGCACGTGACCCATGAGCGGTCGACGCTGGTGCACGTGCACCGGCGCACCGACGATGCCGACTTCTTCTACGTCGCCAACGCCCGCCACGCCGAGAACCGCAAGCTCGAGACCGTCGACCAGACGGTGTGGTTCGACCGGCGCGACGCGCGGCAGGTGCCGTTCGTCCTCGACGCGTGGACCGGCGAGGTGCGACGGATCGCCCGGTACCAGCGCGACGGCGACCGCATCGGCGTCCGTCTGCGGCTGCTCGCGGGCCAGAGCACCGTGGTGGTCCTCGCCGGGTCGTCGTGGGCCGCCGCCTCGTCGAGGCGCGTGCCCCAGGTCGTCTCGACGGAGGCGGACGACATCCGCGTCGACGGTTCACGCCTCGTGCTGCGGTCGTCGAGGCAGGGGACGTTCGTGACGGTCCTGGGCGACTCCCGGTCGCGGCGCACCACGGTCGGCGCCGTGCCGGCCGAGCGCCCGCTCACGTCGTGGACCCTCGAGGTCGAGGACTGGCAGCCCGGGAGCAGGCCGTCGACGACCCGCAAGCCCGTCGTGCGGCGGACCCTGTCGGCGCTCGTGCCGTGGCTCGAGATCCCGGGCCTCGAGGACGTGTCGGGCATCGGTCGCTACACGACCGTGGTCGACTGGGACGCCGCCCGTCACGTCGGTGCGCACCTCGACCTCGGCTCGGTGCTGGGCTCGTTCCGGGTGAGGGTCAACGGCCGTCGCGTGCCCGGCACCAACCCGCTCGACACCGTGGTCGACCTCGGCGATTCCCTGCGCAGGGGGCGCAACACCGTCGAGGTCGAGGTGGCGTCGACGCTCCTCAACCGCCTCCGGACCGCGCAGGCCGTCGTGTTCGGCTCGTCGGCCCGTCAGCGGTACGGCCTGGTGGGGCCGGTGACCCTGCGGCCCTACGGGACGGCCGAGGTCAGGGCCTGACGGGCGGGGGACCGGCCGGCGACGCCTCCTCGTCGGCGGCCGGGACCTCGCAGACGCCGTCGGCGCACGACGGGGCGTCGGGCTCCCCGACGATCTCGAGCGGGCCGCTCACGGCGTCGCCGCGGTCAGCCCGGCGGCCTCGCGCAGCACGTCGGTGAACACCGAGGGCTCCTGCGCCCCGGAGACGCCGAGACGGCCGTCGATCACGAAGAACGGCACGCCGCTGATGCCGTAGGCGACCGCCTGGTCCTTGTCGGCGTCGACATCGGCGCGGTACGTGCCCGACGTCAGGGCCTCGACGGCCTCGTCGCGGTCGAGCCCGATCTCGGCCGCCAGGCCGGCGAGGTCGTCGACGCGCCCGATGTGGCGGCCCTCCTCGAAGTACGCCGCGAACAGCCGCTCGACGAGGTCGAGCTGGCGCCCCTTGGCCTTGGCGAGGTGCAGCAGCTCGTGCGCCCGCACGGTGTTGGTGTGCTGCAGCGCGTCGAAGTCGTACGACAGCCCCTCGGTCGTGGCGAGCTGCGTCATCTGCGCCAGCATCTGCTCGACCTGCTGCGGGGCGAGACGCTTGTGCGACACGAGGAAGTCGACCTCGGACCCCTCGAAGTCGACCGGGGTGTCGGGGGAGAGCTCGAAGGAGTGGTACTCCACCTCGAGCTCGCCGCCGGCGGCGGCGAAGTCGGCGGCCGCCGTCTCGAAGCGGCGCTTGCCGATGTAGCACCAGGGGCATGCGATGTCGGACCAGATGTCGACCTTGACGGAGTTGCTCACGTGCGCCACAACGCCGGGACGTCCCCGGACTATTCCGCTTTCGCGCAGGCCCCTCGGAGGAGTAGGTTCATGTCATGACAATTGCCGTGGCCTACCGGCCTGACGAGTTCGGACGCGCAGCCCTCGAGTGGGCGGCGGAGCACGCCACCACCGTCGACGAGTCGATCATCGTGATCAACATCAGCCGGGGCGAGCCGCGCCTCGACGCCGGGTTCGCGCGCGGGCGCGACATCCAGGACATGACCGAGGGCCTCAAGTCCAAGGGCGTGTCGATCGAGGTGCGTCAGACCGTCGGCGACAACGTCTCCGAGGCCGTCCTGTTCGAGGCCGAGCAGGCCGGCGCGACGATGATCGTGGTCGGCATCCGTCGGCGCAGCCCCGTCGGCAAGATGCTGATGGGCAGCGTCGCGCAGTCGATCCTGCTCGACGCGTCCGTCCCGGTCGTCGCCGTCAAGCCCTGACGCACCGGGTCGGGGGCCCCGTCGCGCCGGACGCCGTGGGCGGCGCCTCCGGGGCGGCTCGCTAGGCTTGCCGATCGTGAGCCCCCTGACGCCGCGCCGCCTGCAGCATGCGCTGGCCCGACGCCGGCGCCGGACCGCTCGGCTCGCCGAGCGGCGGTCGGACCTACTGCCGCACTACGTGTTCGCCGGGCACGGGCGCCGACGTCTGAACGTCACGCTCGTCCTGCGCAGCGCCAAGCGGCCGACGAGCTCGACGTACATCCGGCTGCTGAGCCCCATGTCGCGTCCCGCGTTCGGACGCGTGGGGCTCGACGTCGTCGACCACAAGGACCTGTGGATCTCGCGGCGCTCCGACGTCTGCATCGTCCAGCGGACGGCCTTCGACGACCCGGTGACGGCGCAGCGGTTCGTCGACGAGGCGCGCCGGAGGGAATGCGTCGTCGTGGTCGACAGCGACGACGCATTCTCGACCCTCGATCCCGACCACCCGCAGTACGACCAGCAGATCGCTCGGGCGGGCGTCCTCGAGGACGTCATGCGCCGCGCCGACGAGGTCTGGCTGTCGACCGACGACCTGCTCCGCGCGCACGACCTGCCGAACGCCCGGGTCGTCCGCAACACGCTCGACCTGGCCCTGTGGCGTCCCGCCGACGAGCCTGCCACGGCGCCCGACCCCGACGCCCCGCTCCGCATGCTCTACATGGGCACGACAACGCACGACGGCGACCTCGCGATGCTGGCCCCGGTGCTCGAACGGCTGCACGCCTCACGTCCGGGCGCGTTCGGCGTGGTGATGGTGGGCGTCGCCAAGGGCCTGGTCGAGCGGCCGTGGATGCACGTGGTCAAGCCCCCGAGCAGCTCGTACCACCGGTTCGTGCCGTGGCTGGTCGAGCAGGGCCCGTTCGACGTCGGGCTGTCGCCGCTGCTCGACTCGCCGTTCAATCGCGCCAAGTCCGACATCAAGTGCCTCGACTACCTGGCACTGGGTGCGCGCCCCGTGGTGTCCGACGTCGAGCCCTATCGCGTCGCGGAGCTCGACGGCTTCGTCGATCGCGTGCCCGAGGACCCGCAGGCCTGGCTCGCGACCCTCGAGCGTCTCGTGGACGATCGGGCGCGCCTGCGCCGCGACGCGGTACGAGACCGGCGGGCGGGCCGCGACTACCTGGCCGCGACCCGCTCGGCCGACCTGACGGCGACGATCCTGCGATCGCGCCTCGACGCCCTGGTCGCCGACCGGGGAACCCCCTCACCCAGAACCTGACACCGCTCGAAAGGCATCCCGTGACCCACGTACTCGACGACCTCGAAGCGCGCGGACTCATCGCGCACTCGACCGACCGCGACGCCCTGCGCGCGGAGCTGTCAGCGGGGCCGATCACGTACTACGTGGGCTTCGACCCGACGGCGCCGAGCCTGCACATCGGCAACCTCCTGCAGATCCTGACGGCCCGGCGCCTCCAGCTGGCAGGGCACCGGCCGCTGCTGCTGGTCGGCGGATCGACCGGGCTGATCGGCGACCCCAAGGAGGCCGGCGAGCGGGTCATGAACACCAAGGAGACCGTGGCGGAGTGGGTCGACCGCATCGCGTCGCAGGTCTCGCGCTTCGTCGACGTCGAGGGCGACAACGCGGCCGCGATCGTCAACAACCTCGACTGGACCGCCGGTCTCAGCACGATCGACTTCCTGCGCGACATCGGCAAGCACTTCCCGGTCAACCGGATGCTCGCCCGCGACGTCGTCAGCAGCCGCCTGGAGTCGGGCATCAGCTACACCGAGTTCAGCTACGTGCTGCTGCAGTCGATGGACTTCCTCGAGCTCAACCGCCGGCACGGGTGCGTCCTGCAGACGGGCGGCAGCGACCAGTGGGGCAACATCACCGCGGGTGTCGAGCTGATCCGTCGCGCCGACGGCCGGAAGGCGCACGCCCTGGCGACGCCCCTGATCACCAAGGCCGACGGCACCAAGTTCGGCAAGACCGAGAGCGGCACGGTGTGGCTCGATCCCGAGCTGATGAGCCCCTACGCCTTCTACCAGTCGTGGATGCAGGCCGAGGACGCCAAGGTCGTGGAGTACCTGCGCCAGTTCACCTTCCTGCCGCTGGACGAGATCGACCGGATCGAGGCCGAGCACGCCGAGAAGCCGGGCCTGCGCGGGGCGCAGCGGCGTCTCGCCGCAGAGGTGACGACGATCGTGCACGGCGAGGCCGAGGTGCAGGCCGCCGAGCTGGCGTCCCGTGCGCTGTTCGGGCGCGGTGAGCTCGCCGAGCTGCCCGAGGCGACGCTCGCCGCAGCGCTGCGCGAGGCGGGTGCCGGTGAGCTGAGCACGTCCGACCGTCCGACGATCGTCGACGCCCTGCTCGCCTCCGGGCTGGCCGACAGCCGTTCGGCGGCCCGGCGCACCGTGGGGGAGGGGGGCGCGTACCTGAACAACGAGCGCGTCACCGACCCCGATCTGGTGCTCACGGACGACCTGCTCCTCTACAACACGTGGGCCGTGATCCGCAAAGGCAAACGGTCGGTCTCGGGCGTCTCGATCGGCTGATCCCTGCGATTGCAGGGGGTCGAGCCGCTGTGGCATGGACCACAGGACGGCGATTTGACGAGCGAGGAAACGTCCACGTAATGTTCTTCTTGTTGGACAGCGGGGGGCAAGGCCCCGAAGCTTCCGATCAGCTGAACCGAAACGATCAACGGCACGGTGCTTCACAGCCCCCGGAGACAGATCGCTGAGAACGGAAGCTGAGCATGGTGACCGACCCGGGTTTGACCGGTGAAAACGAGCCGTGTAAGTTGGACGAGTTGCCCTGAAGGTCTGGCTTTTGGTCGGGTCTGAGGTGTGCGTCTGATTCTTGAGAACTCAACAGTGTGCCAAAAGTCGACGAGATTAATTAGTAGTACCCCGTCGAGATCCCGCCGAACAGCCTTTGGGTTGTTCGGAATCTTGATGGTAATCAATTCCGACAATTTATTTGTCAGCAAATAGTTTGTCAGGTTGAACTGAAGTTTGAGTCACGCTTTTGTGGCTTTCAACGGAGAGTTTGATCCTGGCTCAGGACGAACGCTGGCGGCGTGCTTAACACATGCAAGTCGAGCGGTAAGGCCCTTCGGGGTACACGAGCGGCGAACGGGTGAGTAACACGTGAGCAATCTGCCCTTCTCTTTGGAATAACCATTGGAAACGATGGCTAATGCCGAATATGAACCCCCTTCGCATGTTGGGGGTTGGAAAGCTCCGGCGGAGAAGGATGAGCTCGCGGCCTATCAGCTTGTTGGTGAGGTAATGGCTCACCAAGGCATTGACGGGTAGCCGGCCTGAGAGGGTGACCGGCCACACTGGGACTGAGACACGGCCCAGACTCCTACGGGAGGCAGCAGTGGGGAATATTGGACAATGGGCGAAAGCCTGATCCAGCAACGCCGCGTGAGGGATGACGGCCTTCGGGTTGTAAACCTCTTTCAGCAGGGACGAAGCGAGAGTGACGGTACCTGCAGAAGAAGGACCGGCCAACTACGTGCCAGCAGCCGCGGTAATACGTAGGGTCCGAGCGTTGTCCGGAATTATTGGGCGTAAAGGGCTCGTAGGCGGTTTGTCGCGTCGGGAGTGAAAACTCAGGGCTCAACCCTGAGCGTGCTTCCGATACGGGCAGACTAGAGGTATGCAGGGGAGAACGGAATTCCTGGTGTAGCGGTGGAATGCGCAGATATCAGGAGGAACACCGGTGGCGAAGGCGGTTCTCTGGGCATTACCTGACGCTGAGGAGCGAAAGCATGGGGAGCGAACAGGATTAGATACCCTGGTAGTCCATGCCGTAAACGTTGGGCGCTAGGTGTGGGGACCTTCCACGGTTTCCGTGCCGCAGCTAACGCATTAAGCGCCCCGCCTGGGGAGTACGGCCGCAAGGCTAAAACTCAAAGGAATTGACGGGGGCCCGCACAAGCGGCGGAGCATGCTGATTAATTCGATGCAACGCGAAGAACCTTACCTGGGTTTGACATATACCGGAAAGCTGCAGAGATGTAGCCCCCTTTTGGTCGGTATACAGGTGGTGCATGGCTGTCGTCAGCTCGTGTCGTGAGATGTTGGGTTAAGTCCCGCAACGAGCGCAACCCTCGTTCTATGTTGCCAGCACGTAATGGTGGGGACTCATAGGAGACTGCCGGGGTCAACTCGGAGGAAGGTGGGGATGACGTCAAGTCTTCATGCCCCTTATGTCCAGGGCTTCAAGCATGCTACAATGGCCGGTACAAAGGGCTGCGAAACTGTAAGGTGGAGCGAATCCCAAAAAGCCGGTCTCAGTTCGGATTGGGGTCTGCAACTCGACCCCATGAAGTCGGAGTCGCTAGTAATCGCAGATCAGCAACGCTGCGGTGAATACGTTCCCGGGCCTTGTACACACCGCCCGTCACGTCATGAAAGTCGGCAACACCCGAAGCCAGTGGCCCAACCGTTTACGGAGGGAGCTGTCGAAGGTGGGGCTGGCGATTGGGACGAAGTCGTAACAAGGTAGCCGTACCGGAAGGTGCGGCTGGATCACCTCCTTTCTAAGGAGCATCTGGCAGCTGCCCATCGTGGTGGTTGTCCATGAGTCGTTTGTCAGCCGAATGTGTTGACGCGGTCTCAGCTCACTAGTGGATCGTCGATTATTTGGCTTGATGGATGCTTCCAGCGTCAGTACTTCCCTTCGGGGAGTGGAACCTTGCTGGGTGGGTGTTCATTGAATCAGGCACACTGTTGGGTCCTGAGGGATCAGTCCGCGAGGGTTGGTTTCTCGGACCACATATCCCCATGAACCATTCGGGTTCGTTTCCTTTGGGAGGCGGTTCGGGTAGGCGTGGGACTTGTATGTGGGACCGATCGTATTTTGAGAACTTCACAGTGGACGCGAGCATCTTTGTAGTAACAACAAGCTACTAAGTGCACATGGTGGATGCCTTGGCATCGAGAGCCGATGAAGGACGTTGGAGTCTGCGAAAAGCCCCGGGAAGGTGACAACCGACCTGTGATCCGGGGATGTCCGAATGGGGAAACCCACCTGGAGTAAAGTCCAGGTACCTCTGTCTGAACACATAGGGCAGTAGGAGGGAACGTGGGGAAGTGAAACATCTCAGTACCCACAGGAAGAGAAAACAACAGTGATTCCGGTAGTAGTGGCGAGCGAAACTGGAAGAGGCTAAACCTAGACGATGTGATAGCCGGCAGGCGTTGTCGTTTGGGTGTTGTGGGGCCGCATGGCCTGGTCTGCCGACCTGGCAAAGAGTCATAAACCATGAGTGAAGTGAAAGCCGACTGGAAAGTCGCGGCATAGAGGGTGATACCCCCGTACACGTAAGCTCATGGCTCTTTTGCGTTACCCCGAGTAACACCGAACCCCTGAAATTCGGTGTGAATCTGGCGGGACCACCCGTTAAGCCTAAATACTCCTCGATGACCGATAGCGGACTAGTACCGTGAGGGAAAGGTGAAAAGTACCCCGGGAGGGGAGTGAAATAGTACCTGAAACCATGTGCATACAATCCGTTGGAGCTCGTCCTTGTGACGGGTGACAGCGTGCCTTTTGAAGAATGAGCCTGCGAGTTAGCGTTCTGTAGCGAGGTTAAGGCGTTGAGCCGTAGCCGTAGCGAAAGCGAGTCCGAATAGGGCGACCATAGTTGCAGGATCTAGACCCGAAGCGGAGTGATCTATCCATGGCCAGGTTGAAGCGCGGGTAAGACCGCGTGGAGGACCGAACCCACCTAGGTTAAAAACTGGGGGGATGAGCTGTGGATAGGGGTGAAAGGCCAATCAAACTCCGTGATAGCTGGTTCTCCCCGAAATGCATTTAGGTGCAGCGTTGCGTGTTTCTTGTCGGAGGTAGAGCACTGGATGGGCTAGGGGGCCTACAAGCTTACTGAACTCAGCCAAACTCCGAATGCCGATAAGTGAGAGCGCAGCAGTGAGACAGTGGGGGATAAGCTCCATTGTCGAGAGGGAAACAGCCCAGACCATCAGCTAAGGTCCCAAAGCGATAACTAAGTGGAAAAGGATGTGGAGTCGCAGAGACAACCAGGAGGTTGGCTTAGAAGCAGCCACCCTTGAAAGAGTGCGTAATAGCTCACTGGTCAAGTAATTCCGCGCCGACAATTTAGCGGGGCTCAAGTTATCCACCGAAGCTATGGGATTCATGCAATAGCCAGGCCTTCGTGGTCCAGGCGTATGGATCGGTAGGGGAGCGTCGTGTGGCCAGCGAAGCGGCGGAGTGATCCAGCCGTGGAGGCTACACGAGTGAGAATGCAGGCATGAGTAGCGAATGAGGAGTGAGAAACTCCTCCACCGAATGACCAAGGGTTCCAGGGTCAAGCTAATCTTCCCTGGGTAAGTCGGGACCTAAGGCGAGGCCGACAGGCGTAGTCGATGGACAACGGGCTGATATTCCCGTACCGGCATTAGATCGCCCATGCTGAACCCAGAAATGCTAAGTGCCCAAATCTGGCGGGACTCTTCGGAGCGATGCCAGTGCTGCGCATGACCCGATCTGGTAGTAGGCAAGCAATGGTGTGACGCAGGAAGGTAGCTCATCCCGGGCGATGGTTGTCCCGGGCTAAGGATGTAGGGCGAATGATAGGCAAATCCGTCATTCACATAGCCTGAGATCTGATGGGGAGACGTTTTAGTCGAAGTGAGTGATCCTATGCTGCCGAGAAAAGCATCTAGCGAGATCTAGAGCCGCCCGTACCCCAAACCGACTCAGGTGGTCAGGTAGAGAATACTAAGGTGATCGAGTGAACCATGGTTAAGGAACTCGGCAAAATGCCCCCGTAACTTCGGGAGAAGGGGGGCCCGATTCGTTATCACACTTGCTGTGAGAAGCGTTGACGGCCGCAGAGACCAGGCCCAAGCGACTGTTTACTAAAAACACAGGTCCGTGCTAAGTCGAAAGACGCCGTATACGGACTGACTCCTGCCCGGTGCTGGAAGGTTAAGGGGACGTGTCAGCGCAAGCGAAGCACAGAACTTAAGCCCCAGTAAACGGCGGTGGTAACTATAACCATCCTAAGGTAGCGAAATTCCTTGTCGGGTAAGTTCCGACCTGCACGAATGGAGTAACGACTTGGGCGCTGTCTCAACCATGGACTCGGCGAAATTGCACTACGAGTAAAGATGCTCGTTACGCGCGGCAGGACGGAAAGACCCCGGGACCTTTACTATAGTTTGGTATTGGTGTTTGGTTCAGTTTGTGTAGGATAGGTGGGAGACTGTGAAGCATTCACGCCAGTGAGTGTGGAGTCATCGTTGAAATACCACTCTGGCTGTACTAGATATCTAACCTAGGTCCATTATCTGGATCAGGGACAGTGCCTGATGGGTAGTTTAACTGGGGCGGTTGCCTCCTAAAATGTAACGGAGGCGCTCAAAGGTTCCCTCAGCCTGGTTGGCAATCAGGTTTCGAGTGTAAGTGCACAAGGGAGCTTGACTGTGAGAGTGACAGCTCGAGCAGGGACGAAAGTCGGAACTAGTGATCCGGCGCTGGCAAGTGGAAGCGGCGTCGCTCAACGGATAAAAGGTACCCCGGGGATAACAGGCTGATCTTCCCCAAGAGTCCATATCGACGGGATGGTTTGGCACCTCGATGTCGGCTCGTCGCATCCTGGGGCCGTAGCAGGTCCCAAGGGTTGGGCTGTTCGCCCATTAAAGCGGCACGCGAGCTGGGTTTAGAACGTCGTGAGACAGTTCGGTCCCTATCCGCCGCGCGCGTAGGAAACTTGAGAAAATCTGTCCCTAGTACGAGAGGACCGGGATGGACGAACCTCTGGTGTGCCAGTTGTTCTGCCAAGAGCACTGCTGGTTAGCTACGTTCGGAAGCGATAACCGCTGAAAGCATCTAAGCGGGAAGCGTGTTTCAAGATGAGGTTTCCCACTGGTTTACCAGGTAAGGCCCCCAGCAGACCACTGGGTTGATAGGCCGGAGGTGGAAGCACAGCAATGTGTGGAGCCGACCGGTACTAATAGGCCGAGGGCTTGTTTCTTACAAAGTTTGCACTACCGCGTCCACTGTGAGGTTCCCGAGATATGATCGGGAACCACCCCCACCAATACACCCCGGGTTCATCGGAACCACACGGGGCGTGGGGGAAGGTTTAACTGATATCTCCATAGAGTTTCGGCGACCATGGCGAGAGGGAAATACCCGGCAACATTCCGAACCCGGAAGTCAAGCCTCTCAGCGCCGATGGTACTGCACTGGAGACGGTGTGGGAGAGTAGGACGTCGCCGGACAATCATTAGCGCGAGGCCGCCCCCCAGGGGCGGCCTCGCTGCATTTCCCCAGGGAAAACCAGCGTGCCTCATGGCCGGCTCACGACGTCACACGTCGGGGGCCGGCCATTCGTGCGTCCGGGCACGACCGTCGGTGCAAGCTCGGCCGCGCCGTGCCATAGGTTGGGCTGGTGAGTCCCGTCAGCGTCCGTGTGCCCGCCAAGATCAACCTCTGCCTGGGTGTGGGGCCGGTGCGTGATGACGGCTACCACCCGCTCGCGACGGTCTACCAGGCCGTCGACCTGCACGACGAGGTACGGGCCGTCGTGCGGGAGGACGATGCGATCACCGTGACGGTGCACTCCGACGTGGACGCCCGCTCCGAGGTCGCAGTGGTGCCCGTCGACGACGACAACCTCGCGGTCAGGGCGGCCAGGCTCCTGCGCGATCGCACGGGCGTGTCGGCAGGTGTTGACCTCGCGATCCGCAAGGTCATCCCTGTGGCGGGCGGGATGGCGGGCGGCTCGGCCGACGCCGCGGCGTCGCTCGTCGCGTGCAACGAGGCATGGGGCACTGGTCTGGCGAGACCTGCGCTGGAGGTCTTGGCCGGCCAGCTCGGCAGCGACGTCCCGTTCCTGCTGCACGGCGGCAACGCCGTCGGGGGAGGACGCGGAGAGACCGTGAGCCCCGTGCTGGCGAGGGGTTCGTACCACTGGGTGTTCGCGATGGCCCACGAAGGACTGTCGACCAAGGCGGTCTTCGCCGAGTTCGACCGGATCAACGAGGGACGCACCGTGGCCGAGCCCGCTGTCCCCGATGCCCTGCTGGCGGCGCTGCGGGCCGGCGATGCCGAGGCTCTGGGTGATGCGCTGTCGAACGACCTGACCGAGGCGGCCCTGTCGTTGCGGCCCGAGCTCGAGGACACCCTCAGCATCGGGATCGAGGCGGGAGCGCTCGGAGCCATCTTGTCGGGCTCGGGTCCGACGGCGCTGTTCCTCGCGTCGGACGAGCAGCACAGTCTCGACATCGCGTTCGCGCTCACCAGCGCGGCGGGCTGCGCCGACGTGGTGCAGTCGCGCGGACCCGTGCCCGGCGCGCGGCTGATCTGAGCCGCGTCAGCCCTCGAGCAGCTCGGTGAGCTCGAGCCAGCGCTCCTCGAGACCGCTGACGGTAGCTGCGAGCTCGTCGGCCTCCTTCGAGCGGGCGAGCAGGCCGGGGACATCGGACGGGTCGTGCGTCGCGAGCTCGGCGTGCAGCTCGTCGATGCGTGCGGTCTGCTTGGCGATCCTGCGCTCGAGCGAGCCGACCTCCTTGCGGGTCGTGCGCTCCTCGGCGCTCGACAGGCGTGAGACCTTGACGTGGCCGGCGGTGGACGGATTGGTGGCCGCGGGGGAGTCCTGCTGACGGCGCAGCTCGAGGTACTGGTCGACGCCGCCCGGCAGGTGCCGGAAACGGCCGTCGAGGATCGCGTACTGCTGGTCGGTGATGCGCTCGAGCAGGTACCGGTCGTGCGAGACGACCAGCAGGGTGCCGGGCCACGAGTCGAGGAGATCCTCCATCGCGGCCAGCATGTCGGTGTCGAGGTCGTTGGTCGGCTCGTCGAGCACCAGGACGTTCGGCTCGTCGAGCAGGATCAGCAGCAGCTGCAGGCGTCGCTTCTGGCCACCCGACAGGTCGCGGACCGGCGTCGACATCTGGGCGCTCGAGAAGCCGAGACGCTCGAGCAGCTGTGACGGCGTCATCTCCTTGCCGCCCGACACGTAGGCCGTGCGCTGACGACCGACGACGTCGCTGACGCGGTCGGCGCCGACGTCCTTGAGCTCGTCGAGCTCCTGCGTCAGCGTGACGACCTTGACGGTCTTGCCCTTCTTGACCCGCCCGGAGGTCGGCTCGACCTTGCCGGTCACGAGGCCCAGGAGCGTCGACTTGCCGGCACCGTTGGCGCCGAGGATGCCGGTGCGCTCGCCCGGTCCGATGCGCCACTCGATCTGCTTGAGCACGTCGTTGGGGGCCGTCTCCGACCCCGTGGCGGGGTACGACACCGACACGTCGAGGATGTCGACGACGTCCTTGCCGAGGCGCGACGTGGCCATCTGCTTGAGCTGGATGGGGTCGCGGGCCGGCGGCTCGTCGGCGATCAGCTCGTTGGCCGCGTCGATGCGGAACTTGGGCTTCGACGTGCGGGCCGGCGCGCCGCGGCGCAGCCACGCGAGCTCCTTGCGCATGAGGTTCTGGCGCTTCGACTCGGTGGCGGACGCGTGACGGTCGCGCTCGACGCGCTGCAGGACGTAGGCCGCGTAACCGCCCTCGAAGGGCTCGACGATCCCGTCGTGGACCTCCCACGTCGCGGTGCACACCTCGTCGAGGAACCACCGGTCGTGCGTCACGACGAGGAGCCCTCCGGCATTGGAGGACCACCGCTTCTTCAGGTGCCCCGCGAGCCACGTGATGCCCTCGACGTCGAGGTGGTTGGTCGGCTCGTCGAGGAACAGGACGTCGTCGTCGCCGACCAGCAGGCGGGCCAGCGCGACCCGGCGGCGCTGACCGCCCGAGAGCGTCCCGACCGTGGCGTCCCACGCGATGTCGGAGACCAGACCCGCGATGACGTCGCGGACCTTCGCGTCGCCGGCCCACTCGTAGTCCTGCATGTCGCCGACGATCGCGCGTCCGACGGTCCCGGCCTGGTCGAGCACGTCGGTCTGGTCGAGCATCCCGATCGTGACGCCGCCACGGGTCGTGACGCGTCCGGAGTCCGGCTGGAGCGTCCCGGCGAAGATGCGCAGCAGGGTCGACTTGCCGTCGCCGTTGCGACCGACGATGCCGATGCGGTCACCCTCGTCGATGCCGATCGTCACCGACTCGAAGACGGTCTTGGTCGGGAAGTCGAGCGCGATCTGTTCCACGCCGAGGAGATGTGCCACTGCACGAGTCTAGGGGCGGGCCCTCAGGCGTCGAACGGGCGGGACAGGATGCGCAGGGCGGCGGCGAGGTCGGCGGCACGGTCGGCCGGCAGGCCCGCGAGCAGATCACGCTCGCGGGAGATCAGGGCGTCGAGGGCCCCGTCGACGGCGCGCCGCCCCGACGGCGTCAGCCGCACCTGGACGCCGCGTCGGTCGGCGGGATCGGGCAGGCGCTCGACGAGCCCCTTCGTGACGAGACGGTCGACCCGGTTCGTCATGGTGCCGCTGGTCACGAGGGTCTCCTGCACGAGCTGACCGGGGGAGAGCTGGTACGGCTCCCCGGAGCGGCGCAGCGCCGAGAGGACGTCGAACTCGGACGGCTCGAGCCCGTGGCCCGCGAAGGCCTCCTTGCGGGCCCGGTCGAGGTGCAGGGCGAGTCGCGAGACCCGGCTGAGGACGTGCATCGGCGTGACGTCCATGTCGGGACGTTCGCGCTGCCAGGCGGCGATGAGCCGGTCGACGTCGTCCTCCATGCCGACAGACTACCAAGGCTCGTCAAGATTCTTGATGTCGAGATTCTTGACCGCGGCGCCCACGACGCCGTGCGGCGTCGGTCGATCGGGACGACGATGGGACCATGACCGAACTCGAGGGGGCCCGCGTGCTCGTGCTCGGCGCGACCGGGGGCCTGGGTGCTCCCGTCGTGCGTCGTCTCGTGGCCGCAGGCGCCGACGTGTGGCTGTCCGCCCGGTCCGGCGACCGTCTGGCCGCGCTGGCCGACGAGCTGGGGTCGTCGGTGCTGGGCACCACGGCCGTGGACCTCCGCCTGCCGGGCGGTCCCGACGAGGTCGTCGGCGCCGCCGTGGAGGGTGGGCCCCTGACGGGGGTGGTGCTCGCAGCCGGCGTCGTGGCCTTCGGTGACGTGGTCGACCTCGAGGACGACGTGCTGGACGACCTGCTGCTGCTGAACCTGATCGGGCCGATCCGGGTCGTGCGCGCGGTCACGCCGCATCTGGCCGAGGGCGGGTTCGTGGTGCAGGTCAGCGCCGTCGTGGCCGAGCGGCCGATGCCGGGGATGGCCGCCTACAGCGCCAGCAAGGCCGGGCTCACGGCATTCGGTGCGGCGGTCGCGAGCGAGCTGCGTCGGCGGAAGGTCAGGCTGCTCGACGTGCGGCCCCCGCACACCGAGACGGGGCTGGCCGATCGTCCGCTCGCCGGCACCGCCCCGCGCATGAAGACCGGGCTCGACCCGGACGCCGTCGCCGCCCGCATCGTCCGGGCCGTCACCGACGGCGAGAAGGTGCTCGGCTCGGACGCGTTCACGCCGTAGCGGGATCACGTACGGCAGGCCCGCGAACGTCCTGGGGGTCGGACGGAACCGCCGCCGCGGCCCGGGCCACGGCGGTACGGTCATGAGATGTCCCTCGATGACGCGGCCCTCGTCGCCGCCGGTCCCACACGCCTCGCCGAGCTGATGCGCGCCGGCGACCTGACGTCACGACGCCTCACGGAGGCAACCGTGGCCGCGATCGAGGCGGCGGAGCCCGCGATCAACGCGACCGTCGCGGTCCTGGCCGAGGAGGCGCTCGAGGCCGCCGACGACGCCGACCGCCGGCGTGCGGCGGGGGAGTCGGGCCCATTGCTCGGCATCCCCGTCGCGGTCAAGGACGACCTGGACATCCGTGGTCACGTGACGGGCCGGGGCAGCCGAGGGGCCACGGCGGTGGCGACCGCCGATGCCGACCTCGTCGCCGCGATGCGCGCCGCCGGCATGGTCGTGGTGGCCAAGACGACGCTGCCGGAGCTGGCCATCACGGGGTTCACCGAGTCCGAGCTGACCGGCGTCACCCGCAACCCCCACCACCCGGGCCACACGCCCGGTGGGTCGTCGGGCGGCTCGGCGGCCCTCGTCGCCGCGGGAGCCGTCGGCCTCGCGACGGCGTCCGACGGCGCGGGCTCGATCCGCATCCCGGCCGCGTGCTGCGGGCTGGTGGGCTTCAAGCCGACTCAAGGCACCATGCCGAGCTCGGGCGGGTGGCACGACCTCTCGACGCAGGGGTGTCTGGCCGCCCGGGTCGTCGACAGCGCCGTGTTCCTGGACGCGTTCGGGAGCTTCGGGACGTCCCTCGTCGAGGCGGCGTCCGCCGACCCGGCCCCGCTGCGGATCGGCGTCTCGTTCAGTGCCGCGGCCGCGACCAAGGCGGCACCCCTCGACCCGCGGGTGCGGCAGCAGGTCGAGCGCGCCGCGACGTTCCTGCGCGACGCGGGACACGCCGTGACCGAGGTCGACATCCCGTACCCCGTGGCGGCCAAGGCGCTGACCGCGCGCTACCTCGGCGGCATCGCGCAGGCCGCCGCCGACCTCGACGACCCGCAGGCGGTCGAGGCCAGGACGCGGTCGATCGCCCGGCTCGGCCGTCCCTTCGGGCGACGCGCCGTCGCGTGGTCGCGACGGCAGGGTGCGACGTGGGGCGGGTCGGTGCACGACGTCCTGGACGTCGACGTGCTGCTGACGCCGGTCATGAGCGGTCCGGCGATCCCGGTCGAGCACTGGAAGGGACGGGGCGGGCTGTCGACGGTGCTCGCGATGAACGCGTTCTACCCGTACACCGCGCAGTGGAACCACGCGGGCGTCCCGGCGGTGTCGATGCCGTCGGGGTCGACCGAGGACGGGCTGCCGCTCGCGATCCAGCTCGTCGCGCGCCGCGGCGACGACGCGCGACTCATGGCCCTGGCGGGCCAGTGGGAGCGACGGCCGGTGTCATGACGTCAAGTATCTTGACATCAAGATATATGCGTCGTACCGTCGGGGCATGACGAACTGGGACCCCCACCGCTACCTGCGATACGCCGACGAGCGGTCGCGGCCGTTCGTCGAGCTCGTCGCCCGCATCGAGGGCGAGCCCCGCTCGATCGTCGACCTCGGCTGCGGCCCCGGCCACCTCTCGGCCGTCCTGCGGGCCCGCTGGCCCGAGGCGACGATCGTCGGCGTCGACTCGTCGCCCGAGATGATCGAGCGGGCCCGGGCCGACGACACCGACGCCCGGACGTCGTACGAGCTGGCCGACGTCGCGACGTGGCAGCCCGACGGCCCGGTCGACCTGATCGTCTCGAACGCCCTGTTCCAGTGGGTGCCCGATCAGCTGACCGTCATCGAGCGCCTCGCGGCCCACGTCGCTCCGGGTGGGACGTTCGCCCTGCAGACCCCCAACAACTACGGCGGGCCGAGCCACCGGCTGCTGTCCGAGATCGCCTCGCAGCCGCCGTACCGCGACCTGACCGAGGGCCTGCACGACGACCGCGGCACGCCGCCCGCGGCCTACCTCGACCTGTTCAGCCGTCTCGGCTGGGCGACGGACGTGTGGGAGACCACCTACCTGCACGTGCTGCCCGGGGAGGACCCGGTCCTCGACTGGATCTTCGGCACGGGAGCCCGGCCGGTGCTGGCCGCCCTGCCCGATCCGCTGCGCGAGGCGTTCGTCGAGGAGTACCGCGCGGCGCTGCGGGCCGCCTATCCGGCGCAGCCCTGGGGCACCGTCATGCCGTTCGCCCGCGTCTTCGCCGCCGCCCGCCGGACGGACTGACTCCGGTACGCTGGGCGGGCTGTCCCGGGTCGGCCCGCCGACCCCCGACGGTTGTTCCCCGGTTGGTCTGCCGGCAGGGCCCGCCGCACTTTGAATGCGGACAAGCGACGTAGGTTCGACTCCTACCCGGGGAGCCACGCCACCGCTCCGCGCCCGCGCGGACCCCCGCCGTCGACCGAGGAGCCCTGTGACCACGAGCCCGCACTCCACCGACGCCACCGCCGTCACCGCGATCGTGCTGGCGGCCGGTGCCGGCACCCGGATGCGCTCGCAGCGCGCGAAGGTCCTGCACGAGATCGCCGGCCGCAGCATGCTCGGCCACGCCCTCGCCGCCGTCGCGGGGGCAGGCGTCCACACGACCGTCGCGGTCGTCGGGCACGACCGCGACCAGGTGTCGGCCGCGATCGCCGAGCACGATCCCGCGATCGTCCTGGCCGTCCAGCACGAGCAGAACGGGACGGGCCACGCCGTCCGCGTCGCGCTCGAGGCGCTGGGCGCGCCCGTCACGGGCACCGTCGTCGTCACCTACGGCGACGTGCCGCTGCTGACGTCGCAGACCCTCGCCGAGCTGGTCGTCGGCCACCGCGCCGCCGGGCGGGCCGTCACGATCCTGTCGTCCGAGGTGGCCGACCCCACGGGGTACGGGCGCATCGTGCGCGACCGCGACGGCTCGGTCCTGGCGATCCGCGAGCACCGCGACGCGTCCGACGACGAGCTCGCGATCCGTGAGATCAACAGCGGCATCCTGGTCGTCGACGGACCGTTCCTCGACCACGCCGTCGCCCGGCTGAGGTCCGACAACTCCCAGGGCGAGCTGTACCTCACCGACATCGTCGGCACCGCCGTCGCCGAGGGACGGCCCGTCGGGGCGCACGTGCTCGAGGACGTCTGGCAGACCGAGGGCGTCAACGACCGCGTCCAGCTGGCCCGGCTGGGCCACGAGCTCAACCGGCGCATCACCCGGCACTGGATGGCCGAGGGCGTCACGATCGTCGACCCCGCCACCACGTGGATCGACTCCGCCGTCACGCTGGCGCCCGACGTCACCCTCCTGCCCGGCACGCAGCTGCTGGGCGCGACCGAGGTCGGCGAGGGCGCGACGATCGGTCCCGACACGACGCTGCGCAACGTCGAGGTCGGGGCGGGGGCCACGGTCGAGCGCACCCACGGGTCCGACGCGGTGATCGGCGTCGACGCCACGGTGGGCCCGTTCGCGTACCTGCGGCCCGGCGCCGAGCTGGGCGAGGGCGGCAAGATCGGCACGTTCGTCGAGGTGAAGAACAGCTCGATCGGCCCCGGAGCCAAGGTGCCGCACCTGTCGTACGTCGGGGACGCCGACATCGGTGAGGGCGCCAACATCGGTGCCGGCACGATCTTCGCCAACTACGACGGCGTCCACAAGAACCGGTCGACGATCGGCCGGCACGCCAAGACCAGCTCCAACAACACGTTCGTGGCCCCCGTGACGGTCGGCGACGGCGCCTTCACGGGAGCGGGCGCGACGATCCGCGAGGACGTCCCGCCGGGGGCGCTGGCGGTCAGCGCGGGCCGACAGAGGAACATGGGGGGCTGGGTCGCCAGCAAGCGTCCGGGCACCCCGTCAGACCAAGCCGCGCGCGAGGCCGACAGCGCAACGACCATGGAGGACTCCGGTGAGTAGCCTTTCCCGCCGCACCCCGACCCGCAACCTGCTGCTCTTCTCGGGACGGGCGCACCCCACGCTGGCCCAGGAGGTCGCCGACCTGCTCGAGATCGAGGTCGTCCCGACGACGGCCTACGACTTCGCGAACGGCGAGATCTACGTGCGCTTCGACGAGTCGGTCCGCGGCTGCGACGCCTTCGTGCTGCAGAGCCACGCCGCGCCGATCAACGAGGCGATCATGGAGCAGCTCATCATGATCGACGCCCTCAAGCGGGCCTCGGCCAAGCGCATCACCGTGATCCTGCCGTTCTACGGCTACGCCCGCCAGGACAAGAAGCACCTGGGCCGCGAGCCGATCTCGGCCCGTCTGATGGCCGACCTGTTCCTGACCGCCGGCGCCGACCGGCTCATGACGGTCGACCTGCACACGGCGCAGATCCAGGGATTCTTCGACGGGCCGGTCGACCACCTGCTCGCGATGCCGATCCTGACGCGTCACGTCAAGAAGCACTACGGCAACAAGGACCTCGCGGTGGTCTCGCCCGACGCCGGACGCATCAAGGTCGCCGAGCAGTGGGCCGCCGCGCTCGGTGGGGCGCCGCTGGCGTTCATCCACAAGACCCGTGACCCGCGCCGCCCGAACGAGTCGAAGGCCAACCGGGTCGTCGGTGACGTCACGGGGCGCGTGTGCATCCTGGTCGACGACCTCATCGACACCGGCGGGACGATCGTCCAGGCCGCCGAGGCCCTGATGGCCGACGGCGCCGAGGACGTCGTGATCGCGGCGACGCACGCGGTGTTCTCGGGCCCCGCCGTCGACCGGCTCAAGAACTCGACGGCCCGCGAGGTCATCGTGACCAACACGCTGCCGATCGCCGACGACAAGCGGTTCGACAAGCTCACCGTGCTCTCGATCGCCCCGCTGCTGGCGCAGGCGTCCGCCGCGGTCTTCGAAGAAGGAAGCGTCACCAGCCTGTTCAAGTCCTGAGGCCGAGCGAGCTCTGCGAGCGAGCGCCGAAGGAGGCTAGCGGAGCGTGAGCGCCGCGCGGCGCAGCCGCCCGCAGCGAAGCCTCCCGGGCGGGCGATCAGGCCGACCCGCCCCGCGGGGAACCCGAGCGGACGACCTAGGCGACCGGAGCGGGCGCGGTGCTGGTCGTCGGCGCCGGAGTCGTCGGCGCGGTGGTCGTCGGTGCCGGAGTGGTCGGCGCGGGAGTGGTCGGCGCGGGAGTGGTCGGCGCCGGGGTTGTCGGCGCGGTGGTCGTGGGCGTCACGGGATCGGGCTCGCGCTGGAG
Source organism: Aeromicrobium sp. CFBP 8757 (assembly GCF_014841755.1). NCBI lineage: Bacteria > Bacillati > Actinomycetota > Actinomycetes > Propionibacteriales > Nocardioidaceae > Aeromicrobium > Aeromicrobium sp. CFBP 8757. Next base: position 3,511 of record NZ_JACYUM010000004.1, on the reverse strand, counting down.
CGTGATGCGTCCGAGGCTCAGGTCCTGGTTGTTGAACAGCGTGAGGACCGACGACGTCCACGCCTGGTACGTGTGGCCCTGGATGGTGCTGTACGGGAACACCACGACCGTGACGCCACCCTGCTGACGAGCCGTCCCGCCGATCGCGAAGGTTCCGTCCTGGTTGGTCGGTCGTTCGTCGAGGACCCGGCCCTGCGCGTCGGTCATCCGCACGCTGATGTTGGGGATGCCGACACCGTTCTTGTCGACGGCCTGGCCGGTGAACGTGCCACCGCGGGTGCCGAGGTCGATCGTGACGTTGCGCTTGCCGCCGGCGCGGACCGAGCCGATGGTGAACGAGCCGCCGAAGTAGCCGTTGGTGTCGGGCACCTGGAGGCGGTACGGACCGGGCGTGAGGCCGCGCAGCGAGATGTTGCCGGCCGAGACCTTCTTGACCCAGTACTCGCCCGACTTCTTGTTGACCGCCGTGACGTAGGTGACGCCCCGCGCCCGTGCGCCGCCGAGCGTCAGGAAGCCGCGGATCGCGCCGGGCTTGGTCGTCAGGTTGAACGAGGCCTGGCGGAACGTCCGCAGCTTGACCGAGCGGATCAGCTTGCTCTTGCCCACGCGGCGGTTGCGCGCGTCGTAGGCGAAGACCCGGTAGTCGTCCTTGGCGAGACCGCCGAGCGCGTACTCGCCCTTCTTGTTGGCGTCGACCTCGATGACCTGGCCGCCGTTGCTGACCGCGCGGATGTGCGCCTTGGCCGCCCGCTTGCCCCGGACCTTGACGACGCCGCCGATCGCCCCGCCGCGCTTCATGCGGACGTTCTTCTGGACGGGACCCGATCCGACGCGGACCCGCACGTCGAGACGGGCCGCGTACGCCTTGGTGTTGTAGGCGGGACGGCCGTCGACGAACTGCAGGTGGTAGTTGCCGGGACCGGGCGGCACGAGCTGGTAGATGCCGTTGCCCCTGACCTTGACGCGCTTGAGGTAGGTCCAGTTGGCGTCGAACAGCAGCACCCGCACGGTGCTGACGGGCGACCCGGTCGAGGCGTCGGTGACGCGGCCGTAGACCTGGGGGCCGGCGGCCTGCGCAGGCGTCGAGACCCCCACGAGTGCGCCGACCGTCACGAGGACGGACAGCAGTGCGGCCACGAGCGGGCGACGTCGAGCGAGCATGGGTGTGGATCTCCGTCCGGGACGGTGCCGCGGGGTTCCGACACGCGATCATTTTAGCCGCGATCGGTGTCAACCACGGGCGATCCCGGCCCTCGTGTCCTGCGTCACCCCGCACCGATCGGGGAGCCCGTGCCCGGTGCGGGAGATACCATGCGACGAGTGGATCGTAGAGCCGTCCCGAACCGGCGTCGCGAGGTGGAGGAAGGTGTCGATCGCATGTCCGAAGCGCGTGGAGGGCTCCGTCGGCCGTTGCTGGTCGTCGTCCCCGTCCTCCTGTTCGTCGTGGTGTTCATCGGCGCCCGCATGATCGGTGGCGGCCCCCCGGGCAACCCGTTCGTCGACCGGCCGCCCCTCGTCGTCGCCGACACCGCGGCAGCCGGCGCGGCGGCCAGCGCGTCCGGCGGCGACCGAGACCTGCTCGACCGTCTGTCGAAGGTGCCGCAGGGCACGTGGCTGACGCCCGAGGCCTTCCCGGTCGGCCAGGTCGGCGCGCGGGTCTCCAAGGTCGCGGCGCAGGCCGAGGTCGAGAAGCGCACGCCGGTGTTCGTCGTCTACGGCATCACCGACCGCGACTGCAGCGGCGAGGAGTCCAGCGGCGGCCTGCCCGCCGACCAGTACCCGACGTGGGTGGCCGAGATCGCGTCCGCGATGGGCTCGGACGCCGCCGTCGTCGTCGAGCCCGACGCGCTGGCCACGGCTGCCGAGTGCGGCCAGGGCGAGCAGCGCGCGACCCTGCTGCGCGACGCCGTGACGGTGCTGGCCGACCGGGGCGCCGTGGTGTACCTCGACGCCGGCCACGCGAGCTGGACCGACCCGCAGGTCATGGCGGGCCTGCTGCGGGACGCCGGGGTCGAGAAGGCGCGGGGGTTCTCGACGAACGTCTCGGGCTACGAGTCGGACGCCGACGAGCGGACCTACGCCGAGACCATCAGCACCGCGCTGGACGGTGCGCACTACGTCACCGACACCGGGCGCAACGGTGCCGGGTCGAACGGCGAGTGGTGCAATCCGGAGGGCCGGGCCCTCGGTCGCGAACCCGCCGCGAGCACCGACGGCGCGCTCGACGCCTACCTGTGGATCAAGCCCCCGGGCGAGAGCGACGGCACGTGCGGCGGGGGCCCTCCGGCGGGTCAGTTCTGGACCGAGCGCGCTCTGGCGATGGCGCGCGCCGCGGGGTGGTGAGACATGCGTCTCGTCACGGTTCTCCGCGTTGACTCCGCTCGTCCCCGCGGACCACTAGGATCGGGGTCATGATTGAGGGAGGCGAGCCCAAGCTCGCGGTCATCATCGAAGACGATGCCGATGTGCGGCACCTGCTGAAGACGGTGCTGACGCAGAGCGGGTTCCAGACGATCCTCACGACCAACGGCGCCGATGGCATCGAGGCCGTGCGCACGCACGACCCGATCCTCACGACGCTCGACGTCTCGATGCCCGGCATGGACGGGTTCGCCGCCGCCAAGCGCATCCGCGAGTTCAGCACGACGTACATCGTGATGCTGACGGCGCTGGCCGACGAGATCGACATCGTGCAGGGCCTCGACTCGGGCGCCGACGACTACCTGCTCAAGCCGTTCCGCCCGCGCGAGCTGCGCGCGCGCATCGAGACGATGCTGCGCCGGCCCCGTGACCGCGCCGGCGTCGGGTCGAGCGCGCCGTCTCCGTCGCCGGCGGCGGCTTCCGCCGCTCCCGCCCGTGCCGCCGAACCGGCCTTCGAGCAGGCACCCGAGCCGTTCGCCCAGCCTGCCCAGCAGGCCCCGCCCACCGTGCCCTTCCCGGTCGTCGAGCACCCTCCGGTCGCTCCCGCCGAGCCGGCGCCCACCTACGCGCCACCACCGGCCCCGCCCGTCTACGCGCCGGTCCCGACGCCGCAGCACCAGGCGCCGCAGCACCCTCCGGCTCCCGACCGGCCCTACCGCCAGCCCGTCCAGGAGCCCATGTCCGTGGCCCCGGCACCGTCGGCCGACGGATGGCTCGAGCACCGCGGCCTGCAGCTCAACACGCAGACGCGCCTGGTGCAGGTCGACGCCCGTGGCGTCGAGCTGACGCGCAGCGAGTTCGACCTCCTCGCGACGCTGATGGGCTCGGGTCGCCGGGTGCGCAGCAAGGCCGATCTGGTGCTGGCGCTGCGCGGCGAGACCTACGTGACGACGTACTACGTCAACGACGCCGACAAGCGGGCCGTCGAGGTGCACATGGCGAACCTGCGGCGCAAGATCGGCGACTCCTCGGCGACGCCGCGCTTCATCGAGACGGTCCGGGGCGTGGGCTACCGGCTGGCGTCCGACCGCGAGGTCGGCTGACCCCGACCGCCCGACGACACGCCAGAGGCCCCAGCCGAACCGGCTGG